>NZ_BBYK01000064.1:28640-121645 GCF_001570365.1 Microtetraspora fusca
GCGGGGCGGGCCGGGTCGCCCGCCTGCACCGCGCCTGGGTCGAGAGCCTCGCCTGACCGTACGCGCCGCGCCTGGGCGGCCGTACGGGAGAGCCGGAGGCGCGGCCGTGCCGGGCGGAACCGGTGTTCCGGCTCGGTGACTGGTGAAAGGTGCCCCGGGTGGGACTCGAACCCACACTGTACGGGTTTTGAATCCGCTCCCTCATGCCAATTGGGGTACCGGGGCTTCAATCCGGACTCTATGTGACGCGTCCGAACCCGTCGCTCGGAGCTTAGCGGATGAACGATCAACCACACGCCCCGGGCGTGGTCCTACTGTAGTGGACATCGGTAACCTCTTGTGCGTGACTACGCAGCGGCGAGTGGTGATCGCGGAAGACGAGGCCCTGATCCGCCTCGATCTCAAGGAGATGCTCGAAGAGGACGGTTACGCCGTCGTGGGGGAGGCCGGCGACGGTGAGACGGCCGTCAAGAAGGCCATCGAGCTGCGTCCCGATCTGGTGATCCTCGACGTGAAGATGCCCGTGCTCGACGGGATCTCGGCCGCCGAGCGGATCGTCTCCGAGCGCATCGCGCCCTGCCTCATCCTCACCGCGTTCTCGCAGCGCGACCTCGTGGAGCGGGCCAGGGACGCGGGGGCCATGGCCTACCTGGTCAAGCCGTTCACCAAGGGGGACCTCATCCCCGCGATCGAGATGGCGGTCAGCCGCCACGAGGAGATCGCCGCGCTGGAGAAGGAGGTCTCCGGCCTCTCGGAGCGGCTGGAGACCCGCAAGCTCGTCGAGCGGGCCAAGGGCCTGCTCATGGCGCAGCACGGCTGGACCGAGCCGCAGGCGTTCCGCTGGATCCAGAAGGCGTCGATGGACCGCCGCCTGAGCATGCGGCAGGTTGCCCAGATCGTCGTCGACGACGCGGCCGGGAGCTGACGACGGGGACGGCTCCGCCCGGCGCTTTCTGCGGCGCCGGGCGTTCGCCGCAGACGGGTGCGTACATGGACAAAAGCACTATCTTGGCGACTGTCCAGCCCCGATAAAAAGCGTAATTAACATCTTTTGCCAGGTTTGTTACCAGATCGATTTTGGGCTGGACCGGTTTACATAACAAAGCCATAACCGTGATGGCCTCTGTACCGACCTGTGACTTCGCGAGGTTGTACTACCGCTCACGACCCCTGGGCTGACCGCTGTCTTGGGGCGGACGCGTATCCGATCCCCATGGGGGGATCAAGCGAAAGGAAGGCAACCTTGCGATCCACGATCGCTCGCCTCGGTGGCGTCGTCGCTGCCGGTACAGCGCTTGTCCTCGGCCTCGCGGCCTGTGGGAGCGGCACTGAGGAGGCTTCGCCGACCGGTGCTCAGAACGGTGACGGTGTCACCACCCTCAAGATCGGGTTCATGGGTGACCTGACCGGGGCCAACTCCGCGCTGATGATCCCGCCGTCCCAGGGCGCCCAGCTCGCCGTCGACGAGTTCAACGCCAAGTCGACCAAGGTCAAGGTCGAGATGGTGAAGTACGACAGCCAGGGCAACCCCGACCAGGCCGTCACCCAGGTCCAGCAGGCCATCACCCAGGACAAGATCACCGCCCTCGTCGGCCCCGGTTTCTCCGGCGAGTCGCGCAACGTCGGCCCCATCCTGGAGCAGGCCAAGATTCCGAGCATCTCGGCCTCGGCGACCAACCCCGCGCTGGCCGACAACGGCTGGAAGTTCTGGCACCGCGTCGTCGCCAACGACGACGTCCAGGGCCCGGCCGTCGCCGAGTTCCTGGTCAAGGCCAAGTCGGCCAAGAAGGCCTTCGTCATCGACGACGCCGCCGAGTACGGCGCCGGCCTCGGTGACGCGGTGGCCAAGGGCTTCGAGTCCCAGGGCGTCAAGGTCGAGCGGGACAAGATCGACCCCGAGGGCTCGGACTACTCCTCGACCGTCACCAAGGTGAAGGCGTCCGCGCCGGACGTCATCTTCTTCGGCGGCTACTACGCCCCGCTCGGCCGGCTGCTCAAGCAGCTCCGCGACGGCGGCGTGAAGGCGGTCGTCTCCTCCGGTGACGGCTCGGTCGACCAGGCGCTCGTCGAGGGCGCGGGCAAGGACGCCGCCGAGGGCGCGGTCCTCGGTTGCCCCTGCCTCATCCCGTTCGGCTCGGACGTGCCGGAGCTGAAGACCTTCAGCGACAACTACAAGGCGAAGTTCGGCACCGACCCGCTGATCTACGCCACCGAGGGCTACGACGCGATGACCGCCTTCCTGAAGGCGATCGAGGCGGGCAACACCACCTCCGAGAAGATCAACGAGTACCTCTCGACGATCGACTTCCCGGGTGTTTCCAAGCAGATCAAGTTCAACCCGAACGGTGAGATCGCCGCGAGCGTCATTCACATCTACGAGGTGAAGGACGGCAAGGTGACCTGGCTGGGCGACACCTCGAAGGCTCAGCTGAGCTGAGGCGACGAGTAGCGACCTGAGAACGCTGAGGAGCGGGAGTGACCCCGCTCCCGCTCCTCACTGCCCGGCGACCCCGGTTGCCCCGGTTCGAAAGCGACCACCGTGCTCAACGACTTCATCAGCCAGGTCGGGCCGTCCACAGTCGGAGGTCTGGCCAGCGGCGCCATCTACGCTCTGATCGCCCTCGGCTACACGATGGTGTACGGCGTCCTGCGCCTGATCAACTTCGCCCACTCGGAAATCTTCATGATCGGCTCCTTCGCGGCGCTGTTCGTGATCAACTTGATGGGGATCACCGGCCCGCTCAGCGGGATCGCGCTGGTCGGCACGATGCTCCTGCTCCTGCTGGCGTCCATGGCCGCCTCGGGCGGCGCGGCCGTCGTGCTGGAGCGGGTGGCCTACCGGCCGCTGCGCAGGCGCGGCGCCTCCCGGCTCGCGGCGCTCATCTCCGCGATCGGCGCCTCGATCTTCCTCCAGGAGCTCTTCGCCCTGGTGATCATCCCCGAGGTGTTCGACCGTCCCTCGCAGGGCCGCAACCAGGTCCCCGTCCCGCGGCTCTTCGACCGTGAGACGGTCTTCTCGATCGGCAACACCGACATCAGGAACGACCACCTGTTCATCATCGTCGCCGCCGTGGTGATGATGGTCCTGCTCGACGTCTTCGTGAACCGCACCAGGATCGGCCGCGGCATCCGGGCGACCTCCCAGGACCCCGAGACCGCCGTGCTCATGGGCGTGAACATCGACAGCATCATCCGCACCACCTTCCTCGTCGGCGGCGCCATGGCGGGCGTGGCCGCGCTGCTCTACGCCATGGAGTTCGAGAACCTCCGCTTCAACGTCGGCTTCCTGCTCGGCGTCAAGGCGTTCACCGCGGCGGTGCTCGGCGGCATCGGCAACCTACGCGGGGCGCTCCTCGGCGGGCTCATGCTCGGTCTCATCGAGAACTGGGGCTCGATCTTCTTCGGCTCAGAGTGGAAGGACGTCATCGCCTTCTCCGTCCTCGTCCTCGTCCTCCTGTTCCGTCCCACCGGCATCCTCGGTGAATCCCTCCAGCGAGCGCGCGCATGAACGCTAACTCCAACGTCCGAGACGGAAACCCGCTGACGGCCCTCAGACGGACGGTCGGCGGCTACACCGACGGCGTGCGCGACTGGTGGGCGACCGCCCCCCGCTGGGCCCGCTGGACTGTGTACGCCCTGCTGATCGCGCTCGCGATCGTCGCGCCCAGCGACGCCATCGGGTCGTTCATGTCCCCGCACTCGCACTGGGCGTCGCTGCTGTTCAGCCCCATCGGGACGTACGTCCTGCTCGCGGTGGGCCTGAACGTGGTGGTCGGGCAGGCCGGCCTGCTGGACCTCGGCTTCGTCGCCTTCTACGCCATCGGCGCCTACACCATGGCGATCTTCGGCACCAAGTACGGCTGGGACTTCTGGCCGGTGCTGGTCGTCGGCATCTTCATGACGGCGGTGTCGGGCATCATCCTCGGCTCGCCGACGCTGCGGCTGCGCGGGGACTACCTCGCGATCGTCACGCTGGGATTCGGCGAGATCGTCCGGATCACGGCGCAGAACACGGAGTACATCGGCGGCTCGCGCGGCATCACGAACATCCCGCACCCGCAGCCCATCTTCGGCGTGGAGTTCTTCCTCGACCCGCTGCCGTACTACTACCTGCTGCTCGCGGCGATCATCCTCGTCGTCATCTTCGCGAAGCGGCTGGAACGGAGCCGGGTCGGCCGGGCCTGGGAGGCCATCCGCGAGGACGAGGACGCGGCCGAGCTGATGGGCGTGCCGACGTTCAAGTTCAAGCTGCTCGCCTTCTTCATCGGGGCGATGATCGGCGGCCTCACCGGCGTCATCTGGGCCAGCAAGGTCATCGCGATCCAGCCGCCCAACTTCCCGTTCATCCTGTCGGCCACGATCCTGGCCGCCGTGGTGCTCGGCGGCTCGGGCAACCTGCCCGGCGTGATGATCGGCGCGTTCCTGATCGCCTGGCTGCCCGAGCGCTTCCGGGGCTTCGCCGACTACCGGATCCTCATCTTCGGCGCGGCGCTCGTGCTGACGATGGCGCTGCGTCCGGAGGGCCTGCTGCCGCCCCGCCGTCGCCGCGCCGTCAGCGGAGCCGTCACGAAGCCCGAGACGCCCCCCGCGGGCGGTGACGAGGCCGGCGACGACCGGCCCGCCGAGGAGGTGGCCAAGTGAGCCAGCCGGAAAACGCGAGCCAGCCGGCGAAGACGCTCCTGGAGCTCCGCCAGGTCACCATGCGCTTCGGCGGCGTGCAGGCGCTCGGCGGAGTCGACCTCGCCGTCAAGGAGGGGGAGATCTTCGCGCTCATCGGCCCGAACGGCGCCGGCAAGACCACGGTCTTCAACACGATCACCGGCGTCTACCGGCCGACCTCGGGCGAGGTCGTCTTCGACGGTCAGAAGATCAGCGGCATGAAGCGGTTCAAGGTGACCAAGAGCGGTGTCGCCCGCACGTTCCAGAACATCCGGCTGTTCCACAACATGTCGGCCCTGGAGAACGTCCTCGTGGGCGCGGACGCGCATCACCGGACGGGCGCGGTCGGCGCGGCGCTCGGGCTGCCCTGGCACCGCCGCGAGGAGAAGCGCGGGCGCGAGCGGGCGATGGAGCTGCTCGAGTTCGCCGGCATCGCCCACCGGGCCGACGAGACGGCGAAGAACCTGCCCTACGGTGACCAGCGCAGGCTGGAGATCGTCCGGGCGCTCGCGACCGAGCCCAAGCTCGTGCTGCTCGACGAGCCCGCAGCCGGCATGAACCCGGCGGAGAAGATCGAGCTGCAGAAGCTCATCAAGGCCATCCGCGACGCGGGCCGCACGATCCTGCTGATCGAGCACGACATGGCCCTGATCATGGGCATCAGCGACCGCATCGCGGTCCTGGACTTCGGGCAGAAGATCGCCGACGGTCTCCCGGCCGAGGTGCAGAACGACCCGCGGGTCATCGAGGCGTACTTGGGAGCTCCCGCAGATGCTTCTTGAGATCAAGGACATCCACGTCCACTACGGCAAGATCGAGGCTCTCAAGGGCGTGTCGCTGGAGGTCGACGAGGGCGAGATCGTCACCCTCATCGGCGCCAACGGCGCGGGCAAGACCACGACGCTCAAGACCATCTCGGGCCTGCGCGGGCTGTCGTCCGGCAGCGTCTTCTTCGACGGCAAGGACATCAGCCGCCTGCCGGGCCACAAGCGGGTGCTCGTCGGCATCGGCCAGTCTCCGGAGGGCCGCGGCGTCTTCCCCGGCATGACGGTCACCGAGAACCTCCTCATGGGCGCGTACGCCCGGCGCGGCGACTTCTCGAAGGACCTGGCCGAGGTGTTCGAGCTCTTCCCGCGGCTGGCCGAGCGCAAGGACCAGGCCGGCGGCACGATGTCGGGCGGCGAGCAGCAGATGGTCGCCATCGGCCGCGCGCTGATGAGCAAGCCCAAGGTGCTCCTCCTCGACGAGCCGTCGATGGGGCTGGCGCCGATGCTGGTGGCCCAGATCTTCTCGATCATCAAGGAGATCAACGCGCGGGGGACCACGGTCCTGCTGGTCGAGCAGAACGCGCAGCAGGCGCTCCAGCTCGCCCACCGGGCGTACGTCCTGGAGACCGGCAGGGTGGTCAAGTCCGCCCCGGCCGCCGATCTCCTGGACGACCCGCAGGTGCGCGAGGCGTACCTGGGCGGGGCGCTCGGGCAGCACTGACGGCGCGACGCGGCGGAGGCCGGCCGGGGGACGCTCACCGGCCGGCCTTCCGTGTGCGCACGCTCAGCGGACGGGCAACTCGACGCCCTTGGACGGCGTGACCGAGCCGAACGGCGGTTCGCCGAAGAGCCGGACCTTCGTGATCTGCGCGTCCTTCGGCACGTCGAACCACAGGTCGAACTCCGTGCGGACGAAGCTGCCCATCATCATCTCGTCGGGCTGCCGCTTCATCGCCTGGGTGAAGGAGTCGACGTGGAAGACGCGGCCGTCCGAGGCGACGAGGAGCTGGCGCTTGGCCTCGAACTTCTGATTGGTCCGGTCGACGTTCTGCACGACGATCCTGGCGCTGACGAACTTCCCCTTGGCGTTCCACTCGGCGTGGCTGCCGATCAGGCTCGACATGCCGTCCTGGAAGCCGATGAGCCAGAAGCGGGTGGCGCCGTCGGTCACGAGGGAGGGGCGGAGCACGCTCTCGCCGGGGCGGGCGGTCTCGGTCGGGAGGATGTAGGTGTGGGCGGTCGCGACCGGTTTCGCCGGAGGATCCGAGCATCCGGTCGTGAGGGCGGCTGCGGTCACGGTGACGACCGCGAGCAGTCGGGCCCGGGCAAACCACGGCATTACCGCACGATAGATCCGTGCCCGGCGTCGGCGCACCGGCATGCGATCAGGCGTATCCGGATCGTTTCCTCGACGCGATCCGGGCGTCTCCGGAGCCGTGGCCGGTGGGGGAGAGCGGGGCGGCGCCGTTCCGTCTCGACGAGCCCGTGGCGGCCTTTGGGACCGTGCGCAGCTTCCCCGGCTCCGCACGTTGTCTACTCAGCTCGCCACGGGCTCCGAGCCGGACCAGGCTAGCGACGGCACCGCCCGTCGTGCAAAGAAACGGCGCGATCCGTTCCGATCGGGCCGGGGGACGGCCGTCGGTCAGCCGGCGTCGCGCAGCATGCAGGTGAGCCGCGCGGTGCAGACCCGGCGACCCTCGTCGTCGCTGATCTCGATGTCGTAGGTGGCGAGGCTGCGGCCCCCGTGGACCCGGGTGGCCACCGCCGTGACGTGGCCCGACGTGGCCGAGCGGTGGTGCGTGGCGTTGATCTCGATGCCGACCGCGACCCGTCCGGGCCCCGCGTGCAGCGCCGCCCCCATCGAGCCGACCGACTCGGCCAGCACGCAGGAGGCGCCCCCGTGGAGCAGGCCGTACGGCTGGGTGTTGCCCTCCACCGGCATCCGCCCGACGACCTTCTCGGCGGTCGCCTCCAGGAGTTCGATGCCCATCCGATCCGGAAGGTGCCCGCGGCTGATCTGGTTGAGGAAAGTCACGGAGTCGTCGGGATTGGTCAGGGTCAAGGGGATGCCTCCTGTACGCAAGAGCCTGCGGTTTCTGTCGTAGATGGAGACTAGGCTGCGGATGTGCCGAACACCGAAGCGACCCCCGACCGTCCGTGCCTGTTGCTCCTGGACGGTCATTCCCTTGCCTACCGCGCCTTCTACGCCCTGAAGGACGCGAATCTGATGACGACGGACGGTCAGCACACGGAAGCGGTGTACGGCTTCACCTCGATGTTGACCAACGTCCTGCGCGACGAGCGGCCGAGCCATGTCGCGGTCTGTTTCGACCGGAGCGAGCCGACCTTCCGCCACGAGGCGTTCGAGGCGTACAAGGCGAACCGGGCAGAGACACCGGAGGACTTCCGCGGCCAGGTGCAGCTCATCTTCGAGCTGCTCGACGCGCTGCGCGTCCCGCGCCTGTCGCTGGCGGGCTACGAGGCCGACGATCTGATCGCGACGCTCGCCACCCAGGCGTCCGGCGCGGGGATGAACGTGCTGATCGTGACCGGTGACCGCGACGCGCTGCAGCTCGTCGACGACAGGGTGACGGTGCTGATGACGCGGCGCGGCATCAGCGACATGACCCGGTTCACGCCCGAGGCCGTGATGGACAAGTACGGCCTGACCCCGGCGCAGTACCCCGACTTCGCCGCGCTGCGCGGAGACCCGAGCGACAACCTGCCGAGCATCCCCAGCGTGGGTGAGAAGACCGCCACCAAGTGGATCTCCACGTACGGCTCGCTCGACGAGCTGGTCCGCCGGGCCGACGAGGTCAAGGGCAAGGTCGGCGAGAAGCTTCGCGAGCACCTCGGCCAGGTGATCCACAACCGGATGCTGACCGAGCTGCGGCGCGACGTCCCCCTCGACGCCGCCCCGGACGCGCTCACCATGGGCGAGTGGGACCGCGAGGAGATCAACAAGCTGCTCGACGCGCTGCAGATCCGCGGCGAGCTGCGTGACCGGCTCTTCAAGACCCTCGGCACGGCCGAGCCCGAGGCGAGCGAGGGCTTCGAGGTCGAGGTCACCGTGCTCGGCCCCGGCGAGGTCGGCACGTGGCTGGCCGCGCTGCCCGAGGGCCGCGCCGGCCTGGAGTTCCGCGGCTCCTACGGCAGCGGCACCGGGCGGCTGGACGGCATCGCCGTCGCCGGCGAGACGGGCGCCGCCTACATCGACCCCACCCAGCTCACGCCGGAGGACGAGGCGGCCCTGAACGCGTGGCTCGCCGACGAGTCCCGCCCGAAGGCCGTGCACGACGCCAAGGGGCCGCTGCTCGCCCTGTGGGAGCTCGGCATGGACCTGCGCGGGCTGACCTGTGACACGGCCGTGGCCGCCTACCTGGCGCTGCCGGGGCAGAGCTCGTTCCCGCTCAACGACCTGGTCCTGCGTTACCTGCACCGCGAGCTGCGCAGCGTGACCGAGGCCAACGGCCAGACCAGCCTCTTCGAGGAGGACGACGCGGCCGCGGCCGAGCTGGCGCTGCGCGCCCACGCCGTACGCGACCTCGCCGACGAACTGGAGGCGCGCCTGTCGAGCCGGGGCGGCACCCGCCTGATCACCGAGGTCGAGCTGCCCCTGATGCGGGTGCTCGCCTCGATGGAGCGGGCCGGCATCGCGGCCGACGGGCAGTACTTCGCCGCGCTCGAAGCCGAGTTCGGCGCGGCGGTCAAGCAGGCGGTGGAGGCGGCCCACGCCTCGGTGGGCGAGCAGTTCAACCTCGGGTCGCCCAAGCAGCTCCAGGAGATCCTCTTCGTCCGGCTGAACCTGCCCAAGACGAAGAAGACCAAGACCGGCTACACCACCGACGCCGACGCGCTGGCCTGGCTGGCGGGCCAGACCGACCACGAGCTGCCGACGATCATGCTGCGGCACCGCGACCAGATGAAGCTGCGCACCACCGTCGAGGGTCTGATCAAGGAGATCGGCGACGACGGGCGCATCCACACCACGTTCAACCAGATCAAGGCGGCGACCGGGCGGCTCAGCTCGGAGAAGCCCAACCTGCAGAACGTGCCGATCCGCACCGCTGAGGGCCGCCGGATCCGCAAGGGCTTCGTCGTGGGCGCGGGCTACGAGACGCTGCTCACCGCCGACTACAGCCAGATCGAGCTGCGGATCATGGCGCATCTGTCCGGCGACGAGTCGCTGATCGCGGCCTTCGAGTCCGGCCACGACTTCCACCAGGCGACCGCGGCGCGGGTCTTCGACCTCCCGCCCGAGCAGGTGGACGCTGACCTTCGGGCCCGGATCAAGGCGATGAACTACGGCCTGGCCTACGGCCTGTCCGACTTCGGGCTGTCCGGCCAGCTCGGCATCCCGGTCGCGGAGGCGCGCGCGCTCAAGGACGAGTACTTCCAGGAGTTCGGCGGGGTCCGCGACTACCTGGAGGAGGTCGTCTCCCGGGCCCGCAAGGACGGGTACACCGAGACCATCCTCGGCCGTCGCCGCTATCTGCCGGACCTGACCAGCGACAACCGGCAGCGCCGCGAGATGGCGGAGCGGATGGCGCTGAACGCGCCGATCCAGGGCTCCGCGGCGGACGTCATCAAGGTGGCGATGCTCGACGTGCAGCGGGCGATCGAGGGCATGCGCTCACGAATGCTGCTCCAGGTGCACGACGAACTCGTCTTCGAGGTCGTCCCGGGCGAGCTGGAAGAGCTCAAGCGCGTCGTGGTCGAGCACATGTGCGGCGCGTTCCAGTTCCGCGTCCCGCTCGACGTGTCCGTGGGCGTCGGCCCGACCTGGGAGGACGCCGGCCACTAGCACCTCCCCGTTGCGTGAGATTGCCCGCTATTCGCCCGGAAAGTCGGCCAGAGATGACCTTCTGCGATTTTGCCGCAGTAAGGTCAAATTATTGTGCGAAAACTTGCTCGGGTGACAGTGGTCGCCAATGCGACGGTGGTCGCGGTGGGGCTGGTGGCGCTGACGCTGCTGCTCTCCGCGAGAGACGACGAGTCCGGGGAGAGGAGGATCCCGACCAGGGCGGAGCCTGCGGTGCCCGCGCCGGCGAGTCAACCCGACCCGCCTCCGCCGGTCGTCGCGACCGTGGAGTCGGCCCGCGCGGTCGGCGCGAACGAGCTCGGCCTGGTGCCGGTGATCATGTATCACCGGCTGCTGACGAAGCGGATCGCGTCCATCGACCGGACGCCCGCCCAGCTCCGGGCCGAACTGGTGAAGCTGGCCAAGGCGGGCTACGTGCCGATCACGGCGGCGGAGTTCGTCAGCGGCAGGATCGACATCCCGGCCGGAGCGCATCCGGTCGTGCTCACCTTCGACGACGGACACCCCTCGCACTTCGCACTGGACGCCGACAGCCAGCCCAAGCGCGACACCGCGGTCGGGATCATCTACGAGGTCGCGGCGAAGTACCCGGACTTCCGTCCGGTCGCGACCTTCTGGGTGAACCGCGCGCCGTTCGGGCTGCCGGACCAGGCGCAGCAGGAGGCGGCGGTCAAGTGGCTGGTGGACCACGGATTCGAAGTGGGCAACCACACCTACACGCACCCCGACCTGCGCCGGCTGTCCCCTAAGGGGGTGGCCGAGCAGATCGTCAGGCAGGAGCGGCTGCTGAAGAAGCTCGGCGTTCCGTCGTCCACCACGATGGCCCTGCCGTACGGCTCCCGCCCGCGGAAGGCGAAGATCGCCCGCGAGGGGAAGTGGGACGGAACGAGCTACCGCTTCGACGGCGTCTTCCTCGCGGGAGCCGAGCCGTCGGTTCCGCCGTACGCGAAAAGCTTCGACCGCACCGCGATCTGGCGCATCCAGTCCAACGGCAAACAGGGAGAATGCCGCCGCTGGTGTTCGGCCTACTGGCTGGACTGGCTGGACGAGCATCCAGAGGCGCGCTACACGTCAGATGGGGATCCTGAGCACATCTCCATACCGAAGAGGCTTCGAGGTAATATCATTTCAAAGGCTGCGAAAAAGGTCATCGCTTACTAGTGCTGCGGCCGGATTGACCTGGGACGCGTCGTCTCATATGCTGATCGCTGCGCTGTGGGCTCGCGTGCGCCTCGGACGGAGCGGGTTCACGCCCGGTCATCCATCGCCTTGGTTGAACGGAAAACAAGCCCATTGCGCCTCGGTCACAACGACATCTGTCCGGTTCGGAGCAATTCCACACATGACGAGCAGCACTGAGGCCACCTCGAGCACCCCGCAGGTAGCGGTCAACGACATCGGTTCCGAGGAGGCCTTCCTCGCCGCGATCGACGAGACCATCAAGTACTTCAACGACGGCGACATCGTTGAGGGCACCGTCGTCAAGGTCGATCGAGACGAGGTCTTGCTCGACATCGGCTACAAGACCGAGGGTGTCATTCCTTCGCGTGAACTCTCGATCAAGCACGATGTCGATCCTGCCGACGTCGTCGAAGTCGGCGAGCACGTCGAGGCCCTTGTCCTCCAGAAGGAGGACAAGGAAGGCCGCCTCATCCTGTCCAAGAAGCGCGCGCAGTACGAGCGCGCCTGGGGCACGATCGAGAAGATCAAGGACGAGGACGGCATCGTCACCGGCACCGTCATCGAGGTCGTCAAGGGTGGTCTCATCCTCGACATCGGCCTCCGTGGCTTCCTGCCGGCGTCCCTGGTCGAGATGCGTCGCGTCCGCGACCTGCAGCCGTACGTCGGCCGCGAGCTCGAGGCCAAGATCATAGAGCTGGACAAGAACCGCAACAACGTGGTTCTTTCCCGCCGTGCGTGGCTGGAGCAGACCCAGTCCGAGGTCCGCCAGACCTTCCTCAACACCCTGCAGAAGGGTCAGGTCCGCAAGGGCGTCGTCTCCTCGATCGTCAACTTCGGTGCGTTCGTGGACCTCGGCGGCGTCGACGGACTGGTCCACGTCTCCGAGCTCTCCTGGAAGCACATCGACCACCCCTCCGAGGTCGTCGAGGTCGGCCAGGAGGTCACCGTCGAGGTTCTCGACGTCGACATGGAGCGCGAGCGCGTCTCCCTCTCGCTCAAGGCGACGCAGGAAGACCCGTGGCAGCAGTTCGCCCGCACCCACCAGATCGGCCAGGTCGTGCCGGGTCGCGTCACCAAGCTGGTGCCGTTCGGTGCGTTCGTCCGGGTCGAGGAGGGCATCGAGGGCCTGGTCCACATCTCCGAGCTGGCCGAGCGCCACGTGGAGATCCCGGAGCAGGTCGTTCAGGTCGGCGACGAGATCTTCGTCAAGATCATCGACATCGACCTGGACCGCCGCCGCATCTCCCTCTCGCTGAAGCAGGCGAACGAGGGCGCGCTGGGCGCCGACGTCGAGTTCGACCCCACGCTGTACGGCATGGCGGCGACCTACGACGATCAGGGCAACTACATCTACCCGGAGGGCTTCGACGCCGAGACCGGCGAGTGGCTCGAGGGCTTCGACAAGCAGCGCGAGGAGTGGGAGCGGCAGTACGCCGAGGCCCAGGCCCGCTTCGAGGCCCACAAGTCGCAGGTCGAGAAGGCGCGCGCGGAGGAGGCGGAGGCCAGCGAGGCCGCCCCGTCGTCCTACTCCGGTGAGAGCACGGGCTCGTCCCAGTCCGGCGGCGCGCTCGCCTCGGACGAGGCGCTCGCCGCCCTGCGCGAGAAGCTGGCCGGAGGCCAGAGCTGACCGCTCGGCACATGAGGTAAGCACAGGAAAGGCCCCGCTTCGGCGGGGCCTTTTCGCGTCTGCGTTCCTCGCGTCTGCCGAGCTCCTCGTGCCCGCGCTCCTCGTGCCCGCGCTCCTCATGTCCGCGCTCCTCATGTCCGGGCTCCGCGTCCGCGCGCCCGTCATGGGTGGCCCGGCCGATCCGCTCAGTCCCATCCCGATGCCGCGAGCCGAGATCGATAGGGTGCCCCCGTGACGGACATCGAGAGGGCGTCGCCCGAGGACGCGGGGGAGATCCTCACCCTGCAGCGCGCGGCGTACGTGACCGAGGCCCAGATGTACGGCGACCCCTTCATCGCCCCCCTCATCGAGTCGTACGAGCAGCTTCGCCAGGCGATCGAGACCGGCGTGGTGCTCAAGGCCGTCGAGGGCGCCCGTGTCGTCGGGTCGGTGCGCGGCAGGCTGCCTGTCCCCCTCCGGCAGGTGGGCGACCGGGGACGGCCAGGACGGGACGAGGCGCCCTCATCCGGCCCCACGTGCCTCGTGGGCCGTCTCGTCGTCGCCCCCGACCGGCAGGGGAACGGCATCGGCACCGCCCTGCTGGAGGCGCTGCACGAGGCGGTCCCTGAGGCCGCCGCCTTCGACCTGTTCACCGGGCACCTCTCGGAGGGCAACCTGCGGCTGTACCGCCGCCTGGGATACCGCGAAACGCGCCGGGAGCGGGTGCAGGACCACCTCACGCTGATCCATATGCGGCGTACGGCCTCGCCGCGTTGACGGCCTCACCCCCCGTACGTCCGGAATCACGGGCCGACGACCGATATGGGGCGACTGCCGGATATAGCGGGGTCCCGATAGGCTGCGGGCGTGATGAAGGTGGGCCTCACGGGCGGCATCGGGTCGGGTAAGAGCGAGGTCTCCCGGCGCCTCGCGGAGCACGGGGCGATCGTCATCGACGCCGACAAGGTCGCCCGCGAGGTGGTGGAGCCCGGCACCGAGGGGCTCAAGGAGATCGTCGAGGCGTTCGGCGGGGACGTGCTCCGCCCGGACGGCAGCCTCGATCGGGAGCGGCTCGGCGCCATCGTCTTCGCCGACGCCGGCAAGCTGGCCGTGCTGAACGGGATCGTCCATCCGAAGGTCGGCGCGCGGGTGCAGGAGCTCCAGGATGCCGCGCCGCGGGACGCGATCGTGGTGTACGACGTCCCGCTGCTCGCGGAGAACGGGCTCGCGCCGATGTACGACCTGGTCGTCGTCGTGGACGCGTCGGATGAGACCCGCCTGGACCGGCTGACGCGGCTGCGGGGCATGTCCGAGCAGGACGCGCGGGCGCGCATCGCCGCGCAGGCCACGAGGGAGGACCGGCTGAAGGTCGCCGACGTGGTGATCGCCAACGAGGGGCCGCTGGAGGACCTCGACGCCCGGGTCGCCGAGCTGTGGGGGGACCTGCGCGCCAGGGCCGCCGGACGCGCGGACTCCGGAGACGCGGGGCGGGGGAGCAGGCCCACGTCCGGGCCGCGCCCCGTGGTCGACTCGGAGGCGCCGTCGTCGTGAGGGCGGCGGGGGCGGACCCGAGGCGGGAAATGTCGGTGGCCCGGCGTAGGTTATGCAGACGTGAGGCCCGTAACCGACCTGCAGCGTAAAGTGGCGCCCTTCGAGGTGCTCACCGAGATGACGCCGTCCGGCGACCAGCCCACCGCGATCGCGGAGCTGGAGAGCCGGGTCAAGGCGGGAACCAAGGACAACGTCCTCCTCGGAGCCACCGGCACCGGCAAGACAGCGACCGTCGCCTGGCTGATCGAGCGCCTGCAGCGACCGACGCTCGTCATGCAGCCGAACAAGACGCTCGCCGCGCAATTCGCGAACGAGCTGCGCGAGATGCTGCCGAACAACGCCGTCGAGTATTTCGTGTCGTACTACGACTACTACCAGCCCGAGGCGTACGTTCCGCAGAGCGACACCTACATCGAGAAGGACTCCTCGATCAACGAGGAGGTCGAGCGGCTGCGTCACTCCGCGACCAACTCGCTGCTGACCCGCCGCGACACGGTCGTGGTGGCGTCGGTCTCCTGCATCTACGGCCTCGGCACCCCGCAGGAGTACGTCGATCGCATGGTCCGGCTCAAGGTCGGCCAGGAGGTCGAGCGCGACCAGCTCCTGCGCAAGCTCGTCGACATGCAGTACGCGCGCAACGACCTGTCCTTCACCAGGGGCACCTTCCGGGTGCGCGGCGACACGATCGAGATCATCCCGCAGTACGAGGAGCTCGCCGTCCGGATCGAGATGTTCGGCGACGAGATCGAGAAGCTCGCCACGCTGCACCCGCTGACCGGCGAGGTCATCACCGAGGACGAGGAGCTGTACATCTTCCCGGCCTCGCACTACGTCGCCGGGCCGGAGCGGATGGAGCGGGCGATCCGCGACATCGAGGCTGAGCTGGCCGAGTCGCTCAGCCGCATGGAGCAGCAGGGCAAGCTGCTGGAGGCCCAGCGGCTGCGCATGCGCACCACGTACGACATCGAGATGATGCGCCAGATCGGCACCTGCTCCGGCATCGAGAACTACTCCCGTCACATCGACGGCCGGGGGGCGGGCAGCGCGCCGAACACGCTGCTCGACTACTTCCCCGAGGATTTCCTGCTCGTCCTGGACGAGTCGCACCAGACCGTGCCGCAGATCGGCGCGATGTACGAGGGGGACGCCTCGCGCAAGCGCACGCTGGTCGAGCACGGGTTCCGGCTGCCGTCGGCGATGGACAACCGTCCGCTCAAGTGGGAGGAGTTCCTGGAGCGGATCGACCAGACGGTCTACCTGTCGGCCACGCCGGGGCCATATGAGCTGGGCCGGTGCAAGGGCGACGTGGTCGAGCAGGTCATCCGCCCGACCGGGCTGGTCGACCCCGAGGTCGTCGTCAAGCCGACCAAGGGGCAGATCGACGACCTGATGCACGAGATCCGGGTGCGCACCGAGAAGGACGAGCGGGCCCTGGTCACGACGCTGACCAAGAAGATGGCCGAGGACCTCACCGACTATCTCCTGGAGAACGGCATCCGCGTGCGCTACCTGCACAGCGAGGTGGACACCCTCCGGCGGATCGAGCTGCTGCGCGAGCTGCGCATGGGCGAGTTCGACGTGCTGGTCGGCATCAACCTGCTCCGTGAGGGCCTCGACCTGCCCGAGGTGTCGCTGGTGGCCATCCTGGACGCCGACAAGGAGGGCTTCCTGCGCTCGGAGACGTCGCTGATCCAGACGATCGGCCGCGCCGCGCGGCACGTCTCCGGCCAGGTCCACATGTACGCCGACAAGGTCACCCCCAGCATGGAGCGGGCCATCGAGGAGACCAACCGGCGGCGAGCCAAGCAGATGGCCTACAACGAGGCGAACGGGATCGACCCCCAGCCGCTGCGCAAGAAGATCGCCGACATCTTGGACAGCCTGGCCAGGGAGGACGCGGACACCGCCCAGCTGCTCGGCGGCGGGGGGCGTCAGCAGTCGCGCGGCAAGGCTCCGGTGCCCGGGCTCGCGTCGCGTCCGGCGGGGCAGCACGCCAAGGCGATCGCCGGGGAGATGCCCCGGGCCCAGTTGGAGTCCCTGGTCGAGTCGCTCACCGAGCAGATGCACACGGCCGCGGCCGACCTGCAGTTCGAGGTGGCCGCGCGGCTGCGTGACGAGATCAAGGAGCTCAAGCGCGAGCTCCGCGACATGCGCGAGGCCGGGGTGAAGTGACCGCTCCGGCACGCCGCCCCGCCGGGCGGCCGACCACGGCTTCCGGCGGGTGCCTCGCCGATATGGGCTGAGAGCGCGTGACCGGCCGCAGGCAGCCGGTCAGGGCGTTGGCGTTGTCCGGGGTGTGACCGGCGCGGGTGGCCGGTCGGGGCGTTGTCCGGGGTGCGACCCGCCGTGGGTGGCCGGTCACGCACGATAACTGACGCCTGCTCGCCGGCGGCCCGACGTCTGCTCCGCGGTAGCCCGGCGACGTTCCGTAACGGGCGCGGGTGGTTCAGTGCGGGAGGCGAGCCGGTCTCAGGCGGGCTCGCCTGTACGGGAGGCCCGGCGGGAGGCGCGATAGCGGCGCACACGGCGGAGGAGGCGCCAGCCGACGAAGGCGAGCACCGCGACCGCCACGATGACCAGCACCGGCAGGAAGATCGCGATGAGGCTCATGCCCAGCGCGCCCGCGTCCTCGACCGTGCTGACCACCGGGGCGCCCACGCCGGCGGTCGTGACGTTCACCACTGGGCGGGCGCTCGCCTTGACCGCGTGGACGACGAGGGCGACGGCGATGCCGAGGACCCAGCCGACGGCGGGATGTTCCGCCATCCAGGCCGAGTTGTCCAGCTCGGCGGCGGCCGCCGTGGCGCTGAAGACGACTCCGCCGGACGCGGGCCGTACGGCGGTCTGGATGATGTCGTTGACATGATCGACGACCGGCACCTTGTCGAGCACGATCTCCGCGACCAGGAGGACGGCGACGATCAGCAGGACCCAGCCGTTGGAGAGCCACTCGTAGCCCTGCGGCAGCCGTACGGCGTCGGTGAAGTGGGCGGCCAGCCCGACGACGAGCAGCGGGATGTAGGCATTGAGCCCCGCGGCGGTAGACAGGCCGAGCCCGGTGAGTGCGGCGAACATCACCCCTCCAACGAACGTGTCCGCGTGCCGGTGCCTGGTGCGGCGCGGAAATCCGGCAGGGGACCATCATCCCCGGTGGGCGGACAGCCCGGCGCGGCCATCCTCGCGCTCGTCGGCGAGCGGGAGGACGGGTGCGGCGCGGCGCGAGGAAGGTCGCGGCGACAGGCACGAGGCCGTCGGCCGCCCTGGACGAGGCGAGCCATACAGGGGCTGAGGGAAGTGGCGATCCGTGGCCCCGAGGCACGGCTGGGAGTCCGGGTGAGCGGTGTACGAAGGGTTTCGGGGGCGAGAGGCCGTGGACGGCGGGGGCCTCACTTGCGTATGGCGGGAGATGAGGAGGCCCCACTCGCGTGTGGCGGGACGCGAGGAGGTCCCGCTCGCGTGTGGCGGGGCGCAAGGAGTCTCACGCACGTGTGGCGGGGCGCGAGGAGGCCTCGCTTGCGTACGGCGGGACGCAAGGAGGCCTCACTCGCTCGTGTGCGGACGCAACGGAGCCTGCAACGGAGCCTTACTTGCTCGTGGCGGGACGCAAGGCGGGAAGGTCGAAGTCGTCGTTCCGCATCCGCAGCAGCGCGTACGAGGCCCCGGCGAAGCCGGCTGCGGCGACCAGCAGGCCGACGCCCTGGGCCACGTGGCCGGGGAGGAACGGGTGGGTGAAGCCGCCCACCGCCAGGGCGATTCCCATCCAGGCCGGGGCGACACGGCTGCGCCACAGTGCGAGGCCCAGCAGAAGCAGGCCGATGACGATGCCCAGGATGAACAGCAGGCCTGCCACCATCTGCACCGGATCGTTCTCCAGCACGTCATCGGAGAGCTTGGTCATGGCGCCCACGTCGAGTCCCGATCGGACGGTGTAGTACGCGAGCGGGCCGCCACCGGTGATCAGCGCGATCCCGGAGAAGGAGCCGAACAGCGAGATGAAGGCGCCGAACGAGGTGAGCCTCGGGGCGCCGCGACGGGCCGCCCAGATGACCGCGAACGTGGCGGCCGGGAGTCCGACGACGAAGACGGCGCCGACCAACCTGAGGACGTCCAGGAGCTGCGGATTGGCCGTGTAGGCCGTCACCGTCTCGGCGAAGGAGGCCCCTCCGTCGACCGGGCTGAGCAGGTAGTACACGGCCTGCGCGAGCATGGGCAGCGGTGCGATCACCGCGAGAAGGACGCGCCAGAAGCCGCGCACGTCGCGCGGCGGCGCGGTGGGCGGCGTGCGGTCGCTCGTCGCCGGGTCGGGCCGGGTGCCGGGCTGCATGGTGTCCTCCGAGGGATGTCGTTCTTCCTGCGGTTTCCTGCGCTTCGGAGCATGGAGGGCGCTCGCTCCCGCCGTCGTGGGCGCCGGCCCCCGGATCGGTCCCGGATGCCCCCAGACGAGATGGGAGTGCGCACCCATGGTCATCGGGGCGGGCGGCCCCCGATGATTGGCGCATGGCGGTGAAACGAGCCGGACCTGTCGCGGTGGTCGCGGTCACGGGTCTCCTGGACGCCGCGGCCTGGGGGTCGTGGTTCGCGGGCGGGCTCAGCGTGGCCGACGCGGCGGGGTCATACCTGCTGACCAACACCGCGATGTCGGTGATGTTCACCGCTTTCGGCGCGCTGGTGCTGGCCCACCGGCCGCGGCATCGGATCGGGCTGCTCTTCGTGGCCTACGGCGTCTGCTACACCGTGAGCGTGGCCTGCCTGGGCCTGCTGTCGGGCCTCTTCGCGCTGTCGCCCGGGTGGGAGCGGGCCATCGACTTCGTCGGCATCACCGTGTGGATCCCGGCGCCGGTGGTCTGCCTGCCCCTGATCCTGCAGTTCTTCCCCGACGGTCGCCCGCTGTCGCCCCGGTGGCGCCCGCTGGCGGCGGTGACGCTCGCGCTGGCTCTGCTCGCCCCGGCGGTGACGCTGCAGCCGGGCGGCGACGCGGTCGAGCCGACGGCCGATCACAGCCCGCTGCTGCCTGCGGCCATGGGACGGGTGGCGGCGGGCCTGGTGCCCGTGTTCGCCGCCGCCGCGGCTCTGGTGCTGCTGGGCAGCCTCGTCGCGCTCGGCCTGCGCGCCCGGCGGTCGGACGGTGCGGAGCGGCTGCAGGTGATGTGGCTGCTGTGGGCGGTGGTGCTGTTCGTGGTGCTGAACCTGCAGCGCATCGTCACCACTGACGGCCCGGTCCTGTTCCTGCTCACCCTGCCGCTCGTCCCGGCGGCGGCCACGGTGGCGATCGTGCGCCACCAGCTCTACGACATCCGGCTGATCGTCAACCGCTCCCTGGTGTACGGCCTGCTCACCGTGGGCGTGGTGGGGGCGTACCTGGGCATCGTCGCGGGCCTGGCCCCGCTGGCCCGGGAGTGGCTGTCGGCCAGCCCGCTGGTGGCGACCGGCGTGATCGCGGTGGCGTTCGCCCCGGCGAGGTCCGCCCTGCAGTCCTTCGTGGACCGGCTCGTGTACGGCCGGGGGCGCGATCCGGCCGAGGCGGTGGCGCGGGTGGGGACGCGCCTGGCGACGGGGCTGGACGGCGTGCTCAACGCGGTCTGCGAGGCGCTGCGGCTGCCCTACGCCGCCGTCAGATCGGACGGCCGCCTGATCGCGGCGTGCGGCCTCCCCACGCCCGCCTGGCACGTGGTCGCCCTCGAGGTGGCCGGAGGAGAGAAGGCCGACCTGCTCGTCGGCCTCCGGGCGGGCGAGACGCGGTTGCCCGCCGCCGACCGGCGCGCCCTCGACCTGCTGGCCGCACCGGTCGGCCTCGCTCTCCAGGCCGTACGCCTGTCGGAGCGGCTGCGCGAGTCCCGCAGGCACATCGTGGCGGCCAGGGAGGAGGAGCGGCGGCGGCTGCGCCGGGACCTGCACGACGGCCTGGGCAGCGCGCTGGCCGCGGTCACCCTCAAGGCCGACGCCGCGCACAATTTGTTGCGGAGCGATCCGGATCACTGCGGGCGGCTGCTGCTCGACCTGCGCGGCGACCTCACCGACGCGATCGCGGACATCCGGAGGCTGGTCTACGACCTGCGCCCGCCCGATCTGGACGAGTTGGGGCTCGTGGGAGCGCTGCGGCAGCGCGCCCAGCAGTCCTGGCGTCGCGACCAGGCCGGGTTCGTGGTCACCGTGGACATTCCCGACGACCTGCCGCCGCTCCCCGCTGCCGTCGAGGTCGCCGCGTACCGGATCGCCACCGAGGCGGTCACGAACGCCCTGCGCCACAGCCGGGCGAGTGCCTGCGAAGTCTCGCTGCGCGCCGACGGCGCGCTGCACCTGGAGGTCCGCGACAACGGGAGCGGCGCCTCCGGCGCCTGGTCCCACGGCGTGGGCCTGCGCTCGATGCGCGAGCGCGCCGCGGAGTTGGGCGGCACGCTCACCGCCGGACCGACCAACCAGGGGGGACTCGTCCACGCCCTGCTACCACTGGAGGGCGCATGACCGCCGACGGCACGATCCGCATCGTCGTCGTGGACGATCACCCGCTGATGCGCGAGGGGCTGCGCGCCCTGGTCGCCTCCCTGCCCGACATCGACGTGGTCGGCGAGGCCGGAGACGGTGAGGCCGCCCGGCGCGAAGCGCTGCTCGCCGCCCCCGACGTCGTGGTCATGGACCTGCACATGCCCGGGATCAACGGGGTGGAGGCGACCCGGGCGATCCTGCGGAGCGCGCCCGCGACCCGGATCCTGGTGCTGACCATGTTCGAGGACGACGAGTCGGTCTTCGGGGCCATGCGGGCCGGCGCCTCCGGATATCTGGTCAAGGGGGCGCAGCAGGACGAGATCGTCCGTGCGATCCGCTCCATCGCCGCGGGGAACGCCGTCTTCGGGCCGAGCGTCGCGCGCCGGATCATCGACTTCTTCGCCGGCGCGTCCCGGCCCGTGCCGGCCGCCGAGCCCTTCCCCGAGCTGACCGCGCGCGAGCGCGAGGTCCTCGATCTGATCGCCGCCGGTCACGCGAACGCCGCGATCGCCCGGCGTCTCCTGATCAGCGTCAAGACCGTCAGCAACCACATCTCGGCGATCTTCGCCAAGCTGCAGGTCGCCGACCGGGCCGAGGCCATCGTCCGGGCCCGCCAGGCCGGACTCGGTACGGAATCACCCCCCGGAGGTCCGTGACCGGCCGAGCCCGGTGAGTGCGGCGAACATCACTCCGACGAACGCGGCCCGGGACGTCGATGACGAATCGGGGGCCGACGGCGATCAGGAATCGGTGATCGCGCGGAGCCGCTCGACGGCGTCGGCGTACTCCTCGATCATCTCGTAGACCACCTGGCGGGCCGGTTTGACCTGGTTCATCTGGCCGACGACCTGTCCGACGAAGTAGTTCGCCAGCTCGCGGGCTCCCGGAGCCCCCGCTTCGGCGGCGCGTCCCACCCGGGCCATCGCCTCCTCGGCGAGGAGCAGTTGGAGCGGCATGCCGAGGGGGCCGGGGCTCTCCGGGGCGCCGTCCCATTCCTCCGTCCAGGCGGACCTGAGCTGCCGGGCGGGCTTGCCGGTGCGCGAGCGCGACCTGACGGTGTCGCGCGACGTCGCGGCGAGCATCTTGCGCTTCACCGCCGGGGGCGTCTCGGCCTCGTCCGTGGTGAGCCACACCGACCCGCACCACACGCCCTCCGCGCCGAGGGCGAGCGCCGCGGCGACCTGGCGGCCGTCGGCGATGCCGCCCGCGGCGAGGACGGGGACCGGCGCGACGGCGTCCACGACCTGGGGGACCAGGACCATCGTGGAGACCTCGCCGGTGTGCCCACCCGCCTCGGTGCCCTGGGCGACGATGATGTCCGCGCCCGCCGCCACCTGCCGCGCCGCGTGCTCGACCGTGCCGACCAGCGCGGCGACCGGGACTCCGGCCGCCCGCGCCCGCTCGACCATCTCCGGCGGCGGCGGCCCGAGCGCGCTGGCGATCAGGTCGATGGGGTGCTTGAGCGCGACGTCGATGAGCCTGGTCGCGCCTTCGTGCGTGACCCTCCGGCCCACGTCTCCCGCGTCTTCGGGGCTTCCGGCCCCGACAACGCCGGTCTCGCCGGGACCGCCGACGCCGTACTTGCGGAACAGGTGGTCCACGAAGTCGCGGTGTGCCTCCGGGATGAGGTCGGGCAGGCGCGCTCCGGGCACGGCGGCCGCGGCGTCGATCTTCCCGGGGACCAGCACGTCCACGCCGTACGGCCGGCCGCCGACCTGGGCGTCGATCCAGGTCAGCTCCTCGTCCAGCCGCTCGGCCGAGTAGGCGACGGCGCCGAGGACGCCGAACCCGCCCGCGTTGGTCACCGCGGCCACGACGTCGCGGCAGTGGCTGAAGGCGAACAGCGGGAACTCCACGCCGAAGCGCTCGGTGAGCCTGGTGCGCATGTCGCGAACCTACGCCCCAGAACGATGTTCGGTCCAGAGCCGGCGGTCATCCGGCGCCGGGGACGCGGGGGAGACGGCAACTGTGAGCGGCGGTGCTCTTTGCCGGGTGTGTCGATCACGGTCCTTGTGCGGCCGGGAGACGCGAAGCCCGCGTGGGGAGGGGCGGGCGGCTCGTCGCCACCACCAAGCGTTCATCCACTCGTCCACGTGCGCACCCGTGATCAGATCCTGCCGTTCGCCCGGCCACGGTGGACTCCCGACTTGGTCATTTCGGGCGGAAGCCCCCATATGTCTGGGGTCTTCGGCCGTTCACCGAGTCACAAGGATGTGCAATGAACTACCGCCGAGCACGGCTTGCCCTCGCTGTCGCGGCCGTGGCGGTCGCCGCGGCACCGCTGTCCATGACCACGGTCGCCGCCGCGGACGCCCCCTCCACGTCGGCCGCGAAGGCCGCCCCCACCGCGCAGTGGACGACGCGTACCGTCGCGCCGGGCGTGGAGGTGCGTACCGGCGTCATCACCGATCCCACCGCGGCGCCCGGCTGGGCCGTCACGGTGCAGGCCCCGGTCACGGCCCGCTTCACCGGCGCCCAGGCCTGGGCCGCGGTCGGCACGGAGGCGTGGGCCGCGCAGACCGCCGACAAGCTGCGCGCCGCGGGTTTCGAGCCGAACCTGACGAGGATCGACTGGCCGGACTACAGCGACACGCCGCACGGCCCGATGGGCGTACGCGTCCGGGTCGGCTCCCACCCGACCCAGGATGAGGCGAAGAGCGTGGCGGCGAAGGTCACCGCGGCCGGTTTCCGCACCGCGGTCGAGTGGACCGGCTACGACGCGGACCAGCCGGCCGACCGGGAGAACATCCACGTCGCCGTCATCGACCCGCGCGCCTTCGACGGCTCGGTCACCGCCACCCACGACGGCAACGTCGCCCAGCGGGAGACGACCTCCTCGGTGGCCGCCAAGCTCGGATCGCTGGTGGGGGTCAACGGGGGCTTCTTCGTCACCTCCGACGCGGACGGAGCGCAGGGCATCCAGGCGGGCGTCAGCGCCCACGACGGCAGGCTGGCGTCGATGGCGGTGGGGTCGCGCGCCGCGCTGGTCCTCACCGACGGCGGACGGCACAGCCGGATCGCCGACCTGACCACCACCGTCACCGCCCGTGTCGGCGGCTCAACCTACGCCGTCCGGGGCATCAACCGCACCCCCGGACTCGTACGGGACTGCGGTCAGGACGGCGGAAGCCCCACCGCTGAGCCGCGCCAGGACGTCACCTGCACCATGGCCGACGACCTGGTCGAGTTCACCTCCGAGTACGGGCGCGCCCTGCCGGCCGGTCCCGGCAGGCAGGTGTCGCTGGACGCCAAGGGCCGTGTGGTCGCGATCGGCGACCGGGGCGGCGTCGTCGCCCCCGGACAGACCGTGCTCCAGGGCGTCGGCCAGGCGGCCGACTGGCTCAGCGGCCACGCCGCCACGGGCGGGAAGATCACCGTGAAGGAGGTCGTCCGCGACACCCACGGCCGGCAGATCAAGCTCGGCGCGGACGACACCATCGTCAGCGGCGCCCCGACCCTGGTGGAGAACGGAAAGATCAGCATCGACGCCGCCGCCGAGGGCACGGTCGACCCGGCCGACCTGTCCTTCGGGTACGCCTGGTCGAACACCCGCCAGCCTCGGACGATGGCGGGCCTCGACCGGCAGGGCCGCCTGCTGCTGGTCACCGTGGACGGCCGGCTGAGCGGCGGCAGCGAGGGCTTCACCCTCGCCGAGGCGGCGGACTTCATGAAGTCCCTGGGAGCGGTGCAGGCGCTGAACCTGGACGGCGGCGGCTCCACCGCGATGGCGGTGAAGGGCGAGTTGGTCAACCGCCCCTCGGACGCGACCGGTGAGCGTGCCGTCGGCGACACGATCCAGGTCCTGCCGCGTACGCGCTGATCTCGGCGAAGCCGGTCACTCGTTCGAGGCCAGGAGGCGCATGGACGGCTCGTCCTGCGCCGCCTCCGGGCCGCGCGGGGCGTGCCAGCCCTCATCCGGCGTGTACGTCCGGACGAGCTTGGCGGGAACCCCGGCCACGACGGAGTGGTCGGGGAACTCGCCGCGCACCACCGCGCCCCCGGCGACCACCGACTGGCGGCCGAGCCGGGTGCCGGGCAGGATGATCGCTCCCGCGCCGAGCCAGGAGCCCGAGCCGATGGAGACGGGGTTGTTGCGCGGCCACTGCCGCCCGATCGGCGTCTCGGGGTCGTCGTAGACGTGGTTCTGGTCGGTGATGTACACGTACGGCCCGGTGAAGACGTCGTCGCCGATGTCGATCGACTGGTGGCCGACGATGTGGCTGCCCCTGCCGATCGAGCAGCCGCGGCCGATCCTGACGATGGAGTCGGGGCCGAGGTCGACGCCCGGTCCCATGCCCGCCGAGATCGACACGCGCTCCCCGACGAGCGTGTGGTCGCCGATCTCGATCCACGCCTCGCCGAAGATCGCGCCGAGGGGGAAGGAGATGCACGCTCCGTCACCGAGACGGCGGAACCGATAGCCCGCGGGGGAGAGCGGGCTCACGGCCCCGGCCGCCTTCGCGTACGCCCACCCGCGGTGGAGCAAATGGCCGACGGCGCGCTTCACGATCGACATAACGGGACAAGTTACTCCTCGGTCGAAGTGCGGGCTATGGCGGGTTCGTGCACGTAGTGGACAAGGTTTGTTATTCTGAGAGCCCGTGGGCATGACGGCCGTCCATCTGGACGGCCGGGGATCACAACGACCACGGGAGCCACTTTGCGCAGCGCCGCACACACCAAGCATCTGTTCGTCACCGGCGGCGTCGCCTCCAGTCTCGGCAAAGGGCTTACCGCCTCGAGCCTCGGGCGCCTTCTGAAACTCCGCGGGCTGCGGGTCACGATGCAGAAGCTCGACCCGTACCTCAACGTGGATCCGGGCACGATGAACCCGTTCCAGCACGGTGAGGTGTTCGTCACGGACGACGGAGCCGAGACCGACCTCGACGTCGGCCACTACGAGCGGTTCCTCGACACCGAGCTGCACGGCTCGGCCAACGTCACCACCGGCCAGGTCTACTCGAACGTGATCGCCAAGGAGCGGCGCGGCGAGTACCTCGGCGACACCGTCCAGGTCATCCCCCACATCACGAACGAGATCAAGGACCGCATCCGCGGCATGGCCGGCCCGGACGTCGACGTGGTCATCACCGAGGTCGGCGGCACGGTCGGGGACATCGAGTCGCTCCCCTTCCTCGAGGCCGTCCGGCAGGTCCGCCACGAGGTGGGCCGTGACAACGTCTTCTTCCTCCACGTCTCGCTGCTGCCGTACATCGGCCCGAGCGGCGAGCTGAAGACCAAGCCGACCCAGCACTCCGTGGCGGCGCTGCGCAGCATCGGCATCCAGCCCGACGCGATCGTCTGCCGCTCCGACCGGCCGATCACGACGAGCCTCAAGCGCAAGATCAGCCTGATGTGCGACGTGGACGAGGACGCCGTCGTCTCCGCCGTGGACGCCGCCTCGATCTACGACATCCCCAAGGTGCTGCACGCCGAGGGGCTCGACGCGTACGTCGTGCGCCGGCTCGGCCTGCCGTTCCGCGACGTGGACTGGACGCAGTGGGACCAGCTCCTGCGCCGGGTGCACCGCCCGGCCAAGGAGGTCACGATCGCCCTGGTCGGCAAGTACATCGACCTGCCGGACGCCTACCTCTCGGTCACGGAGGCGCTGCGGGCCGGCGGCTTCGCCAACGACGCGCGGGTCAACATCCGCTGGGTCAAGAGCGACGACTGCGAGTCCCCGGAGGGGGCGGCGCGCGAGCTCGACGGCGTCGACGGCGTGCTGATCCCGGGCGGGTTCGGGGTGCGCGGCATCGAGGGCAAGGTCGGCGCGATCCGGCACGCCCGCGAGAACGCCGTCCCGCTGCTCGGCATCTGCCTCGGCATGCAGTGCATGGTGATCGAGGCGGCGCGCAACCTGGCCGGCGTCGAGGGCGCGGGCAGCACCGAGTTCGACGCGGAGACCGCCGCCCCGGTGATCTCCACCATGGCCGACCAGGAGGACGTCGTCTCCGGCGAGCGCGACATGGGCGGCACGATGCGGCTCGGCCTCTACCCGGCCAAGCTGGCCGAGGGCTCGCTCGCCCGCCAGCTCTACGGCAAGGCCAAGGTGGAGGAGCGGCACCGCCACCGCTACGAGGTGAACAACTCCTTCCGCGAGCGCCTGGAGAAGGTCGGCATGGTGTTCTCCGGCCTCTCGCCGGACGGCCGCCTCGTCGAGTACGCCGAGCTCGCCAACGACCAGCACCCGTTCTTCATCGGCACCCAGGCCCACCCCGAGTTCCGGTCACGGCCCACCCGTCCGCACCCGCTGTTCAAGGGGCTGGTCGGCGCCGCGCTCGCGTACGCCGACGCGCGCGGGACCGCGGTGAAGGCGGGCCGGAACAAGTGAGGATCGAGGACGTCCAGGAGTCGTGGGAGGTCACGGACTCCAAGGAGCGCTTCACCGCCCGGGTGATCTCCGTACGGACCGACACGGTCCGCATGCCGGGCGACGAGACGGCCGACCGTGACTACGTCGTCCACCCGGGCTCGGTGGCGGTGCTCGCCATCGACGAGGACGACCGGGTGCTGATGATCCGTCAGTACCGCCACCCGGTGCGGCGCCTGCTCTGGGAGCTGCCCGCCGGGATCAGGGACGTGCCGGGCGAACCGCTGGTGGACTGCGCCGCCCGCGAGCTGGCCGAGGAGGCGGGCTACCGGGCGCGCACCTGGCACACGCTGGTCGACATCTACACCTCGCCCGGCATGTGCGACGAGCGCATCCGGATCTTCCTCGCCCGCGACCTGTCGCCGATCCCCGAGGAGGAGAACGACTACGTCCACCGGCACGAGGAGATCGGCATGCCGGTGGAGTGGGTTCCCCTGGGGGAGGCGGTGGAGAAGGCGATGACGGGAATGATCCACAATTCCCCCGCCATCGCCGGTATCCTCGCCGCGTACGCCGCCTCCGCCGACGGTTTCAAGGGGCTCCGCCCCGCCGACGCGCCGGAGGCCTGAGTCCGTAGGGGGACGTCCTGAGCGAGACGGAGGCCGTGCTGTCCAGCTACCTCGCCCATCTGGCGGTGGAGCGGGGCCTGGCCGCCAACACGCTCGCCTCCTACCGGCGTGACCTGCGGCGTTACGTCGACCATCTCCGGTCGCGTGGGCTCGACACGTTCGCCGACGTGGGCGAGTCCGACGTCGTCGCCTTCCTGACCGCGCTGCGGGAGGGCGACGACGAGCACCCCGCGCTGGTCGCCAGTTCGGCCGCGCGGGCCGTGTCCGCCGTGCGCGGCCTGCACCGGTTCGCGTTGCGCGAGGGGGTGGCCGGCCACGACCCGGCGCACGAGGTCCGCCCGCCGCGCCAGCTCCGCAGGCTGCCCAAGGCGATCACGGTCGGCGAGGTGGAACGGCTCATCGCCGCGTCCGGCCCCGAGGACTCGCCGCTCGCCCTCCGTAACCGCGCCCTCCTGGAGGTGCTGTACGGCACCGGCGCGCGCATCTCCGAGGCGGTCGGCCTCGCCGTGGACGACGTGTCGCTCGGCGCCGGGGCGGAGGACCAGGTCCGGCTGCGCGGCAAGGGGGGACGCACGCGGATCGTCCCCCTCGGGCGGTTCGCCCGCCAGGCGCTCGACGCGTACATGGTCAGGGCGCGGCCCCAGATCGCCGCGCACGGCCGGGGGACCTCGGGCCTGTTCCTGAACGCCCGGGGCGGCCGGTTGACCCGTCAGGGAGCCTGGGAGGTCCTGCAGCAGGCCGCCGAGCGCGCCGGGCTGTCCGGGGTTTCGCCGCATATGTTGCGACATTCGTTCGCAACCCACCTCCTTGACGGAGGGGCTGACGTTAGGGTGGTGCAGGAGTTGCTCGGGCACGCCTCGGTGACCACCACCCAGGTGTACACCTTGGTCACGGTCGACAAGCTCCGCGAAGTCTACGCGGCCGCCCACCCCCGCGCCCTGCGCTGAAAGGCGGCCGAATATCGCGTGTAAGGGCGCGGCGCCTTGCCGCATACGTGCCAAGCCTTTAAATTCGGTCGAGTTCGTGACCGTCAGGGAGGTTCATCAAGGTGACTGCGACCACCGATGCGACGTGGACCGCGGGACCCCCGGGCGGTGAGATCGGGCCCACCGGCCGCGTGCGTCCGGTCTTCCCCGACCCCAGCCCGCCGGAGACCCACGGCCCGGCGCGCATCGTCGCGATGGTGAACCAGAAGGGCGGCGTCGGCAAGACCACCACCACGATCAACCTGGGCGCCGCGCTCGCCGAGGTCGGGCAGCGGGTCCTCCTCGTCGACTTCGACCCGCAGGGCGCCCTCTCGGTCGGCCTCGGCATCGACCCGCGCCCGCTCGAGATGACGATCTACGACCTCCTCATGGAGGAGCCCGACGTCACCACCGAGGACGTCCTGCTCAACACCACGGTCGAGGGCATGGATCTGCTGCCGAGCAACATCTTCCTGTCCGGCGCGGAGATCAGGCTCGTCAACGAGGTCGCCAGGGAGTACGCCCTGCAGCGGTCGCTCGAGCCGCTGCTGCCGCACTACGACATCTGCCTGATCGACTGCCAGCCGTCGCTCGGCCTGCTCACCGTCAACGCGCTGACCTGCGCGCACAGCGTGATGATCCCGCTGGAGTGCGAGTTCTTCGCGCTGCGCGGCGTCGCCCTGCTGATGGAGTCCATCGGCAAGGTCCAGGAGCGGCTCAACAAGAACCTGGAGATCGACGGCCTGCTCGCCACCATGTACGACCCGCGCACGCTGCACGCCCGGGAAGTGCTCCAGACGATCATGCAGGGCTTCGGCGACAAGGTCTTCCACACGGTCATCAACCGGACCGTCCGCTTCCCGGACGCGACCCTGGCGGGCGAGCCGATCACCCAGTTCGACCCCGGCTCCATGGGCGCCACCGCGTACCGGGAGCTCGCTCGCGAGCTGCTCGCGCGCTGGCCCGCCCGCGTCTGACCCCGTCCCGAAACCCCGGCGCGGCGGGCCGATCCGTCCCCGGGGAGTGATGTCGTACGGGACAATGGGCGGCGTGACCGAGCAGCCCGCCACCGACGCGTTCCAGGTGCATCTGGACGTCTTCGAGGGCCCCTTCGACCTGCTGCTCGGGCTGATCTCCAAGCACAAGCTGGACATCACCGAGGTGTCCCTGCACAAGGTCACGGACGAGTTCATCTCCTACATCCGCTCCCGGGGGCCGGAGTGGGACCTCGACCAGACGAGTCACTTCCTGCTCGTCGCGGCGACCCTCCTGGACCTCAAGGCAGCCCGGCTGCTGCCCACCGGTGAGGTCGAGGACGAGGAGGACCTCGCCCTGCTGGAGGCGCGTGACCTGCTGTTCGCCCGGCTCCTGCAGTACCGGGCGTACAAGGAGGTCGCGAAGATCTTCTCGGCGCGGATGGCCGACGAGGCGCTGCGTTTCCCCCGGATCGTCCCGATGGAGCAGCGGTTCGCCAACCTGCTGCCCGAGCTGATCCTCGGCATCGGCCCGGAACGGCTGGCCAAGATCGCCGTCAAGGTCTTCACGCCCAAGGCGCCGCCGACGGTGTCCGTGCACCACATGTACCAACCGCTCGCCAGCGTCCGCGAACAGGCCGCTATCCTTGTCGAGCGGCTCAGGCTGGCCCGCACGGCCACCTTCCGGTCGCTGACCGCCGACTGCGCGGGCACGTACGAGGTCGTCGCGCGTTTCCTGGCCGTCCTGGAGCTGTTCAGGGAGGCCGCTGTCTCCTTCGAGCAGTTGGAGCCCCTCGGCGAGCTGTACGTGACCTGGACCGGCGCCGCCGACGGGGACGTGACCGTCGGCGACGACTACGACGAGGGCAAGAGGACCGACGATGAGTCCGAGTGAGTCCGAGCGCGTCGAGGACGCGACGGCCCTGGCCGGGCCCGGCCTCCGATCGGCGATCGAGGCCATCCTCCTCGTCGTGGACGAGCCGGTCGCCGAGGTGACGCTCGCGCAGGTCCTGGAGCGCCCGACCGTCGAGGTCGCGGCCGTCCTGCGCGATCTCTCCGCGGAATACACCGCCGCCGGGCGGGGTTTCGACCTTCGGGAGGTCGGCGGAGGCTGGCGCTTCTACACCCGGGCCGACTACGCCCCCGTGGTGGAGCGCTTCGTCCGGGACGGCCAGCAGGCGCGGCTCACCCAGGCCGCACTGGAGACCCTCGCCGTGGTCGCCTACCGCCAGCCCGTCAGCCGGGCCAGGGTGGCGGCGGTCCGCGGCGTCAACAGCGACGGGGTCATGCGGACCCTGGTGGCGCGCGGCCTCGTGGAGGAGGCCGGCACCGATCCGGAGAGCCAGGCCGTGCTCTACCGGACGACGAGTTACTTCCTGGAGAGGTTGGGCCTGCGGGACCTCGGCGAACTGCCGGAGCTCGCCCCCTTCCTCCCCGACGATGTGGAAACCCTAGAGGAGCAGAAGTAGTGGACAGCAGGCGTACCCCGTCCGGTGATGGACGCGGTCGGAGCCGGAACACCGGCGGGCGCGGCGGAGCGCGAGGCGGATCCCAGGGTGGGTCCCGCGCCGGAAGCGGCGGCGGGTTCCGTTCCCAGGCACCCCGTTCTGACAGATACGGCGACCGTGAGCGCCGGTACGACGACAACCGCGGCGGGTCCTTCCGCGCGGACGACCGCCAGCCCGCTCGGGGCGGCGAGCGCGACGGCTCCCGCGGATTCTCCCGCGACCGCGGCCCCGCCGGGGCCGGCCGGGGCGAGCGGGACTCCTTCCGCGGGGGGCGGTTCGGCCGGCCGGCCGGCGACCGCGATCGCGACTTCCGCGATCGCGACTCCCGCGACTCCCGCGACTCTCGCGACTCCCGCGACTCCCGCGACTCCCGCGACTCCCGCGATCGCGACCGTGACTTCCGGGACCGCGACCGCGGCTCACGCGGCCGCGACTTCGGCGAGCGTGACTTCCGCGGCCGGGACGGCCGTGACCGTGACTTCCGCGACCGCGAGCCGCGGGACGTCCGGCGCGACGACACCCGCGAGCGCGACGGGCGCCCGTCCGGATCGCGCGGGCGGTTCGGCCGCCCCGAGGGCGAGCGCCGCGAACGCCGTGAGCGCCGCGACGACGTGCAGACCATCGGCCGCACCGGCGGCGGTGGGGAGCGGGGCGGCTCCCGCGGCCGCTACGGCAGGGACAGCTCGCGTCGCGAGCTGCGCGAGGGCGGGCGCCCCGACTCCCGGGCCGGATCGCCGGCCGGGCGGCCCGGCGGCCGCCAGGCCGCCGCGGGCGAGAACCCGTTCAAGAGCGCCAGGCAGCCGCGCCGCGACCCGGACTTCTACGAGCCCGGCTACACCGACGAGCGCGACACCACCGAGGTGCCCGGCGGCGCCCGGCTGCAGAAGGTCCTCGCCCAGGCGGGCGTGGCCAGCCGCCGCGCCTGCGAGGAGATGATCGGCGACGGCCGCGTCACCGTCGACGGGCAGGTCGTTCGCCGCTTCGGCGCGCGGGTCGACCCGTCCAAGCAGGTCATCCACGTGGACGGCAAGCGCATCCCGACCGCGTCCGACCTCGTCTACTTCGCGCTCAACAAGCCGATCGGCGTGGTGAGCACGATGGAGGACCCCGAGGGACGGCCGTGCCTGCAGGACTTCGTGCAGGATCTCGCCCCGCGTCTCTTCCACGTCGGGCGGCTGGACACCGAGACCGAGGGCCTGCTGCTGTTCACCAACGACGGCGAGCTCGCCCACCGGCTCACCCACCCCAGCTACGGCGTGAAGAAGAAGTACTGGGCGAAGGTCCCCGGCCCGGTCCCGCGCGACCTGCACCGGGTGCTGCGCAAGGGCGTCGAGCTGGAGGACGGCCTGGCCAAGGTGGACGAGTTCCGCGTCGTCCAGGAGCACGGCCAGCAGGCGCTGGTCGAGGTGGTCCTGCACGAGGGGCGCAAGCACATCGTCCGCCGCCTGCTGGAGGAGACCGGCCACCGGGTGATCGACCTGGCCCGCATCGAGTTCGGCCCGGTCAAGCTGGGCCGGCTGAAGCCGGGCACGGTCCGCACCCTCAGCCTGCAGGAGGTCGGCGACCTCTACGCGGCGGTCGGCCTGTAGCCTGACCGGACGACAGAGGCCGGCGCGCCCAGCGGCGACGCGGGAGCGCGGTGGAACGAGAAGGGGATGACATGGTGCGGGCGATCCGGGGAGCCATCCAGGTCGACGGCAACGATCGCGAGTCGATCCTGGCCGGGACGACCGAGCTGGTGACCGAGGTGATGGCGCGCAACAAGCTCACCACCGACGACGTCATCAGCGTGATCTTCACGGCCACGCCGGACCTGACGGCGGAGTTCCCCGCGCTGGCCGCGCGGAAGCTGGGCTTCCACGACGTGCCGCTGCTCTGCGCGAGCGAGATCGACGTGCCGGGTGCCCTGCCGCGCGTGGTCCGGTTGATGGCCCACGTGGCCACCGACCGGCCCCGGCAGGAGATCCAGCACGTCTATCTCCGGGGCGCGGTCGCCCTCAGGGTCGACATCGCCCAGTAGATCGTCCGGGGGCCGACGAGGCCGGCCCGGGCCCCCGAGAGGCGGGCACGCCGCTCGGGTGAAGCGAGCACCATAAGTTGGGCCAGGTATCGCAGCCGGAGAGGGCGGCACAAAGCGCCTCGGGTACGACGGAACCTGGCGACAGGGACCTGAAGGGCCTCCGGCGAGCCGGGGCCCCTACGACACGGCACGGTAGGGCGAGCATCATGACTCCCATCCAGGACGGCACGATCGGCAGCGTCGTCGTTGTCGGCACCGGTTTGATCGGCACCTCTGTCGCGCTGGCGCTGCGCGAGCGCGACGTGCGGGTCTACCTCGCCGACCGCGACCCCGCCGCCGTACGGCTGGCGCGGGAGCTCGGCGCGGGCGAGGAGTGGACGCCCGGCGCCACCGCCGACCTCGCGGTCATCGCCGTGCCGCCCCAGTTCGTCGCCGCGCAGCTGCTCGACCTGCAGAAGAACGGCGCCGCCCGCTGCTACACCGACGTGGCGAGCGTCAAGGCGCTCCCGGTGAGCCAGGCGGACGAGCTCGGGTGTGACCTGGCCGCGTTCGTGCCGGGCCACCCGCTGGCCGGGCGCGAGCGGTCGGGACCCGCGGCCGCCCGGGCCGACCTGTTCCTGGGCCGCCCCTGGGCGCTGTGCCCCACTCCCGACACGTCGGCGAACGCCGTACGGACCGTGCAGGAGCTGGTGGCGCTGTGCGGCGGGAACGCCGTCACGGTGGACGCCGCCGAGCACGACCGCGCGGTGGCCGTCATCTCCCACGCCCCGCACGTGACCGCGGCGGCCGTGGCCGCGCGGCTGGCCGAGGCGTCGGAGACGGCGCTCGGGCTGTCCGGGCAGGGCGTGCGGGACGTCACGCGCATCGCGGCGGGCGACCCCGCGCTGTGGACCGGCATCCTGTCCGGCAACGCCGTACCGGTGGCCGAGGTGCTCGAACGCGTGGCGGCCGATCTCGCCGCCGCCGCGCGCTCGCTGCGCGGCCACGCGGGGGAGGGCGCGGCCGTCTCCGAGGTGACCGACCTGCTGACCCGCGGCGTGGTGGGCACCGGGCGGATCCCCGGCAAGCACGGCGGACCGGCCCGTACTTATGCGGTCGTCCAGGTCGTGATCGGCGACCGGCCGGGCGAGCTGGCCCGGCTGGTGCAGGCCGCGGGCGAGACCGGGGTCAACATCGAGGACATCCGGCTGGAGCACGCGCCGGGGCTGCCTCTCGGCGCCGCCGAGCTGTACGTCCAGCCGGAGGCGGCGGCCGGGCTGGCCGAGGAGCTGCGCGCCCGCGGCTGGCAGGTGCCCTGACACGGGGCCGATGCCCCGGCGTCGTGGCCGTCTCGTGATCGCCGGCGATCGCCGCCGATGCGCGGGGGATCGGCGAGTGCCGGTACTCTCGGGGGCGGACAACGTCGGAGTGCATCTTGACGCGCTCTTGAGGCAGAGGAGCGATCGTGTCGGGTCTGGTCGTCGCGATGGACGGGCCTTCCGGGTCGGGTAAGTCGAGCGCGTCGCGCGGCGTCGCGCGGGCGCTGGGGCTGCGTTACCTCGACACCGGCGCGATGTACCGCGCGGTCACCTGGTGGGTGCTCCAGCAGGGGATCGACCTGGCGGACCCGGAGGCGATCGCGAGCCGGGCGGCCGAGCCGCGGCTGGTCATGAGCACCGACCCGGACGCCCCGGGTGTCACCGTGGACGGCGTCGACGTGAACGGCCCGATCCGCGGGGCCGAGGTCACGGGGGCCGTCTCCGCGGTGAGCGCCGTCCCCGAGGTGCGCGCGCGAATGGTCGCCCTGCAGCGCGAGATCATCGCCGGGACGCTCGCCTCCGGCGGCATCGTCGTGGAGGGGCGCGACATCGGCACCGTGGTGGCCCCGGACGCCGCGGTCAAGGTCTTCCTGACCGCCAGCGCCGAGGCCCGCGCCACCCGCCGTACGGCCGAGCTGACCGGCACCACGGTGGAGGCGCAGAAGGCCGAGATGGCGCGGCGGGACACGCTGGACTCCACCCGGCGGGCGGACCCGCTGGCCAAGGCGGCGGACGCCGTCGAACTGGACACGACGCCGCTGGACCTCGACGAGGTGATCGCCGAGGTGCTGCGGCTGGTAAAGGAACGAGCCTGATCGCCGAAAGGGCCGGGATCCCCGGCCCCGACGGGCAGGAGGGCACGAAGCGAACCTGATCCTCTCCGGATCGGGAGAGGAAGCGATGAGCAGGGACGTGACGGGGGAATACGGAGACGAGGCCGGCTGGATCGAGGCCGAGCTCGCCGATCTCGCCGCAGACGAGACCGAGGAGGCGCCCGACAGCGGGCCGCTGCCGGTCGTGGCCGTGGTCGGCCGCCCCAACGTGGGCAAATCCACGCTGGTCAACCGGATCATCGGCCGCCGCGAGGCGGTCGTCGAGGACGTGCCGGGCGTCACGCGGGACCGGGTCACCTACGAGGCGACCTGGCGGGGGCGCCGGTTCACCCTGGTGGACACGGGCGGCTGGGACCCGGACGCCACGGGCATGGCGCTCCGCATCGCCGAGCAGGCGCAGATCGCGGCCGAGCTGGCCGACGTGATCCTGTTCGTGGTGGACGCCAGTGTCGGCGTGACCGACTCCGACGAGGCGGTCGGCGCCGTGCTGCGGCGTTCCGGCAAGCCCGTCGTGCTGGCCGCCAACAAGGTGGACAACCAGCTCATGGAGCTGGAGGCGGCCGGGCTCTGGTCGCTCGGCCTGGGCGAGCCGTACCCGGTGTCGGCGCTGCACGGCCGGGCCAGCGGCGACCTGCTCGACGTGGTGCTCGACGCGCTGCCCGAGACGCCGCCGCAGACGTTCGGCGCGCAGAGCGGCCCGCGCCGGGTCGCCCTGCTGGGCAAGCCCAACGTCGGCAAGTCGTCCCTGCTGAACAAGGTGGCGGGCGAGGAGCGGGTCCTGGTGGACCCGATGGCCGGCACGACCCGCGACCCGGTGGACGAACTGGTCGAGCTGGGTGGCCGGACGTACCGCTTCGTCGACACGGCCGGCATCCGCCGCCGTGACCGCGAGCTCAAGGGCGCCGACTTCTACGCGGCGATGCGTACGCGGGCCGCGCTGGAGCGCTCGGAGGTGGCGATCGTGCTGATCGACGCCTCGGACACGCTGACCGAGCAGGACCTGCGCATCATCAGCCTGGTGATCGAGTCCGGCCGCTGCATGGTGATCGCCTTCAACAAGTGGGACCTGGTCGACGAGGACCGCCGCTACTACCTGGAGAAGGAGATCGACCGGCAGCTCGTCCGCACGCCGTGGGCGCTGCGGGTCAACATCTCCGCCAAGACGGGCCGGCACGTCGAGAAGCTGACCCCGGCGATCGAGCGCGCCCTCGACTCCTGGGGGACGCGGGTGCCCACCGCGCGGCTCAACCAGTTCCTCACCGAGCTGGTGCAGGCGACGCCGCCGCCGGTGCGCGGCGGCAAGCAGCCCAAGATCCTGTTCGCGACCCAGGCGTCCACCGAGCCGCCGAAGTTCGTGCTGTTCACTTCCGGCTTCCTGGAGGAGACCTACCGCCGGTTCATCGAGCGCCGGCTCCGCGAGGAGTTCGGCTTCGCCGGATCTCCGATCGAGGTCACGATGAAGATCCGGGAGAAGCGCAAGGGCAAGTGACCCCGCGGTGCGCTCCGCGGCCGACGGCCGCGGGGCGTGCCGGGCCGGTTGGTAGGGCTGGCCCTACCAACCGGACGCCGGTGGGCAGGTTCGTCCGCCGGCCTGGGAATCCCTAGTTTTATTGACATGCGACGATCTCTGCGTCGGCTCGGCGCCGACTCCGCCTACCTGCTGCTGGGCTTGCCCCTCGCGGTCGCCGTCTTCTGCGTGCTCATCGTCGGAATCTCGGCCGGCCTGGGGATGGCGGTGACGGTGATCGGCATCCCGCTGCTCGCCCTCACCCTGCTCGGGGTTCGCACCTTCGGCGACATCGAGCGGGTGCGGATCAGCGGCGTGCTCCGCAAGCCGGTGTCCCGGCCGCGCTACCCGGAGGCGCCCGCGGGCGCCGGCTGGCTGCGCCGTACGGCCAACCCGATCCTGAGCGGCCAGTCCTGGCTGGACGCGCTGCACGCGTTCCTGATCTTCCCTGTGGCGATCGTGACGTTCGTCGTGACCATCGTCTGGTGGGCGACCGCGCTTTTCGGCCTGCTGTACCCCCTCTACGGCTCGATCACCTCCAGCATCCCGGGCAACCACCAGCTCCCCGAGCTGCTCGGGTTCGGCACGGGATACGCCGTCGACAGCGTCTTCTACGTCATCGTCGGGCTCGTCTTCGCGATCACCCTCGTCCCGGTCATGCGGGGCTGCGCCGTACTGCAGGCGTCGCTGGGCCGGACGCTGCTGAGCGGGGTGGCGGAGCTGCAGGAGCGCATCGAGGGGCTGACCCAGGGCCGCAACGCCGCCGTCCACGCCGAGGCGGACGCGCTGCGCCGGCTGGAGCGCGACATCCACGACGGGCCGCAGCAGCGCCTGGTGCACCTGGCGATGGAGCTGTCCCGGGCGCAGCGGGAGCTGCAGCGGGACGCGAGCGCGGCGCACGAGACCATCGGCCAGGCCATCACCGCGACCCGGGAGACCCTCGACGAGCTGCGGGCGCTCTCACGCGGCATCGCCCCGCCGATCCTCGCCGACCGGGGGCTGGCCCCTGCGCTGGCCGCCCTGGCGAGCCGCTGCACCGTGCCGGTGGAGCTGGACGTGCAGGTCGAGGAGCGGTTCCCGGCGCTGGTGGAGAACACCGTCTACTTCCTGACCGCCGAGGCGCTCACCAACGTGGCCAAGCACAGCCGGGCCACCATCTGCTCGGTGACCCTCACCAGGGTCGGGGACTCGCTGCTGCTCACCATCGGCGACGACGGGGTCGGCGGCGCGCACGTCGCCAAGGGGCACGGCCTGGCCGGCCTGGCCGACCGGGTCCGCGTCGTCGAGGGTGAGCTGACCGTCAACTCGCCGGCCGGTGGGCCGACGCTGATCGTCGCGGAGGTGCCGTGCGCGTAGTCGTGGCGGATGACGCCGTCCTGATCCGGGAGGGCCTGGTCCGCCTTCTGGAGGAGTTCGGCTGTGAGGTGGTGGCGGCGGTCGGCACGGGCGTGGATCTCGTGCGGGCCGTCGTCGAGCACCGGCCGGACGTCTCCGTCGTGGACGTGCGGATGCCGCCGTCCTTCACGGACGAGGGGCTGCGGGCCGCGGTCGAGGCCCGGCAGAAGGTGCCCGGCGCGCCGGTGCTGATCCTCTCCCAGTACGTCGAGGTCTCCTACGCCGACGACCTGCTGGCCGACGCCCGGGGCGCGGTCGGCTACCTGCTGAAGGACCGGGTCGTGGACGTCGAGGAGTTCATGGAGGGGCTGCGCCGGGTCGCCGGGGGCGGCACCGTCTTCGACCCGCAGGTGGTCGCCCAGCTCATGGTGCGCCGCCGCAGGGACGACCCCCTGGTCTCGCTCACCCCGCGCGAGCGCGAGGTGCTCGCCCTGATGGCGGAGGGCAGGTCCAACCCGGCGATCAGCCGCCAGCTCGTGGTCACCGAGGGCGCGGTCGAGAAGCACGTGCGCGGCATCTTCCAGAAGCTCGGCCTGTACGCCGAGGACACCGACCAGCACCGCCGTGTCCTGGCGGTGCTGGCCTACCTGCGCTCCTGAGCCGCGTCAGGCGTGTACGGCCGAGGGCGTGGCGCGGACGGCTCCCTTGGCGAGCGCCCGTGCCCGGTGGACCAGGACGGCGGCGACGCCGAGGATGGTGACGCCCACGAGGGAGTGGAACCCGAGGACGATCAGCCCGCCCGTGGTGCTCCGTTCGTCGGTGTGCCCGGCCATCTCGGCGAGCGAGAAGATGACGAAGAGCTGGACCGCGATCAGTGCGAACGGCGTGATCGACAGGGTGACCAGCCGGGCACCGGCCCGGGCGATCGCCGCGACGATCGTGGTCAGCAGGGACAGCAGCGGGACGACCATCTCGCCGACCATGATGTGGTAGTCGATCAACGCGCCCTCTGTTCCCGGCAGGGGTGCGGGCCGCTCGAACGCGCCGAACGTGACGAGATAGAAAAGGGCGAGCACGGTGACCAACTGAACCACCGTGAAGCCGTAGTAGACCTTGCGCATGGGGCTCCTCGGATGAGTGGAACGGGCCCCGGGGGTTTGTGGACGGGGCGATCACGCTCATCCTGCGCCGTGCCGCGTCCCGTGCGCACGGGACCGGCGCCCCTGCGGTCCGGGAAGGACGCCCGGCCGTCTCGGGACCGCTACGGCCGCCTGGCGGCCCGTCCGGGGAGGAGCAGGGCCCACAGCGCGCCCGCGGCGCACAGCACCGCGGTGATCAGGAAGATCTCGCTGTACTCCGTGTGCAGCGCGGTGTGCACCTTGGCCGTGTACTCGGCGAGCCTCCGGGCGTACTCGGCGGCGTCCACCCCGATCGGGAGCGGCGTGTCGAGGTGGGCGGTGAGCGACTGGAACCGGTGGAAGCCCCACGCGGACAGCGCGGCCACCCCCAGCAGCATGCCCATCATCCGGGCCACCACGACCGCCGCCGAGGCGACGCCGTGCCGCGCGGACGGCACGACCCGCAGCACCGCCGAGGACACCGGCGCGACGACCAGGCCGAGCCCAAGCCCCGCGACGACCAGGTCGACGTCCATGCGCGAGCCCGCCGCGGCGAGGTCCAGCGGCCACTGGGAGATCCGCACGTAGCCGACGGCGGCGACGGCGAGGCCGCACGCGGCGATCGCGCGCTCGCCGAACCTCCCCGCCAGCAGGCCGCCGAGCAGCGCGGCGACGGCGAGCGCGACGAGGAACCGGGTCAGGACGAGCGCGCCGCCCACCGTGTCCAGGCCGAGCAGGGTCTGCGCGGTGAACTGCACGTCTACCAACGTGACCAGCAGCGCCGCGCCCGCGAGGAAACTGACGCCGAGAGTCGCGATCACCGGTCGCCGCGCCGTCCCCGACAGGTCGAGCAGCCGGACCGGAGAGCGGGCCTCCCAGACGGCGAACGCCGCCGCCGCGACCAGCCCGGCCACCAGGCACGGCACGCCCCACGGCGGGAGCACGCCGCGGTCCGGCGAGGGGTTGTACAGCCCGGCGACGAGCAGCCCGAGGGCCGCGGCGAGGAGCAGACCGCCGGTGACGTCGACCCTGGCCCCGCCGTACGGCGCCCGCCCGCCGGGGACGCCGCGCTGGACGGCCACCGCGGCGAGCGCGGCCAGCGGGATGTTGACCCAGAAGATGAGCCGCCACCCGCCGGTCGGCAGGCCCAGCCAGGCCGTACCGGCGGGGATCAGCGAGGCGAGGGCCACGCCGTACAGGGGGCCGAGGACGCTGCCGAGCTCCTGCGCGGCGCCCACCGCGCCCAGCGCCACGGGGCGGGAGCGCTCCTCCCACAGGTCGCCGATGAGCGCCATCGTGATCGGGAGCAGCGCGCCTCCCGCGACGCCCTGGAGCCCGCGGCCCGCCACCAGCATGGGCACGTCCCCGGCCAGCGCGGTGACCAGCGAGCCGGCGGCGAACCCGGCCAGGCAGGCGTGGATGAGGGGCCGCCTGCCGTACCGGTCGGACAGCCCGCCGAGCAGCGGCATCGCGGCGACGTAGCCGAGCAGGAACCCGGTCACGATCGGCGTGGCCCGCTCCAGGTGGTTCAGCGGGACCCCGGCGTCCCTGGCGACGTCGATGAGCACGGTGACCACGACGTACGCGTCGAGCGCGGCGAGCAGCACGGCGGTGCCGCCGACACCGAGCGCGATCCTGCGGGCGGCGGACGCGGGGGCGGCGGCGGGCACGGCGTCCGGCGAGGGGGAGGCGGTCATGTGGTCAGGACACCGGCGGCTTGATCGTCACCGGCGCGTCGTAGTCGGCGAGGTTCACGACGACCTTGCCTCCGGTGAGCGGGAGGTCCATCTTGAGCAGCCGTCCGGTGGCCTTGTCGAGCCAGACGGTGCCGTTGACGCCCTGCGCGATGCCGGGGATCAGCTTGGCCAGGATCTGCTGGGAGAGCGTGACCGGGACGCGGTAGGCCTCCGTGCCCGCGATCTTCTCGACGCCCTCGGTCCGCGCGTCGGTGGCGCCGGACAGCAGCGCGGGAAGCCCGGTCAGCACGGCGGAGGGGTCGTAGATCGCGGCGAGCTCCTCGCGGGTCATCCGCTGGAAGCCGCCGGTCGGGCCCTTGAAGTGGACCGCGTCCCCGACCAGGACGAACTCCAGCTCCTGGAGTGAGCCCATGATGTCGATCTGGAGGGTGCCCTTCGCGTCGCCCTCCTTGGTGAGGCTGCCCTCGGCGTGCTTGACCGATACGGACGGCTTGCCCTCGGTCTCGATGGTGAACCCGACGGTCTTGACCGCCGCCATCGCCGTGGCGGCCTTCTTCATCAGGTCGGGTCCGGCGGGCAGGCCGGCCTCCGCCGACCCGCCGCACGCCGGCACCAGGAGGACGGCGAGGGCGAGCCAGACGGCGCCTGCCAGGCGTCGTGTCAGGAGTCTTGTCACAGGCGGATCGTAGCGATCGGGGCCCCGCCCGGCGCAGCGTCGCGACGTATCGGTTTGGCACCATGACCCAGGGCGGCCGGGCATTTCCGGCGTATGGCACACGCCGGGCGGGCGGCAGAGGTCAGGAGGCCTTTCCGGCGCGGACCCGCTGGAGGTGGTCCACGATCGGGGCGTAGATCGTCTCCAGGGCGGTGACCTGGTCGGCGGTGAGCCGGTCGATGAAGTGGTGGCGCACGCTCGCCACGTGGTCCCACGCGACCCGCTGGATGGTCTCCCAGCCCAGACCGGTGAGCACGGCGAACATGCCGCGCCGGTCGTCCTCGCAGTGCTCCCTGGTCACCAGCCCGGCCGCCTCCATGCGCGAAATCTGGTGCGAGAGCCTGCTGCGCGACTGCACGGTGGCGTCGGCGAGGTCGCTCATGCGCATCCGGTGCCGGGGGCTCTCCGAGAGGTTGACCAGGATCTCGTAGTCGTTCAGCGACAGACCGGCCTCATGGAGCTCGCGGTCGAGCTGGTGGGACAGCAGCCGGTGAACGGTCAGGTGCGCGCGCCAGGCCCGCTGCTCCTGAGAGCTGAGCCAGCGAGGGTCGTCCATGCCGACCAGCATAAGATCACGCCGCCGCGGCGTGTCCTGCGACGACGGCGCACGCGGTGCGACCCGGGGCGTGGGGGTCACACCCGGGCGGCGGCGGCCCGGCCGCCGAGGAGCCGCAGCCGGGCGGGGCTGTCGGTGATCGCGCCCGCGATGACGCTGCCCGCCGTCCATTCGAGCAGGTGCCGGCCCTCCCACTCCAGGGCGGCGCCGTCGTCGAGCGGCAGGCCGGACAGGTCGGTCTCCCGCAGTCGGTCGAGGGTGAGCTCGCCCCGCTTCACCAGGGCCTCCTTGCGCACCCACTGCCGGATGAGCTTGCGGTTGTCCTGTCCCACCAGGCGGGCCTCGGCGGGGGTGAGCGCGATGGAGGCCAGGCTCTGGTCGGCCGGCCCCTCCGTGGCGTGCTCGGCGTCCACGCCGACCCGGCCGTGTCCCACCGCGGCGCACACGTACCCCCTGGTGTGGGACATGCTCACGGACAGGTCCGGCTCCTCCGCGAACCGCGGCCGGCCGTGCGGCCCGCCGCACTGCTCGCAGCTCTGCACCAGCGTGAGCAGGCAGGCGCGGGTGCCGAGGAACTCGGCCGCGCAGTGCCGTACGAGGAGGTGGGCGGCGACGAAGTCGAGCCGGTCCCGCTCGCGGGTGAAGCGGTCGGCCCGGGCGCGCTCGGCGTCGGTGAGCGTCCCCCCGACCATGTCGAGGACCTCGTCGGTGTGGCCGGCGAAGATCAGGGGGGAGCGCACGGCCTCACCTTATTCGAGCATTGTGACCAACGCGTAAATCGTAGGCCTCCTGTGGCCGCCCGAGGTCGTCGGCCCGGCAGGCACGGGAGCGGACCGGTCCCGTGCCGGCCAGGTGGTTGCGGGGGCCGCTTCCGGCCGGGCCGGAGGGGTCAGCCGAGCAGCCCGCCCATCCACGCCTCGATCTCGTCCGCGCGCCTGGGCAGGCCCACCGACATGAGACGCGCGCCGTCGGCGGTGATGACGAGGTCGTCCTCGATGCGCACACCGATGCCGCGCAGCTCGGGCGGCAGCGTGAGGTCGTCGGGCTGCAGATAGAGGCCGGGTTCCACGGTGAGCACCTGACCCTCCTCCAGCACGCCGTCGAGGTAGGCGTCCGCCCGCGCCGCCGCGCAGTCGTGGACGTCCAGGCCGAGCATGTGCCCGCTGCTGCAGAGGGTGTAGCGCCGGTAGAGGCCGCTTTCCAGGTCGGGGTCGGACAGTACGCCCCAGTCGTGCAGGCCCTCGGCGATCACGCGCATCGCGGCCTGGTGGAACTCGCGGAACCGGACGCCCGGACGCAGGGTCGCGATCGCCGCGTCCTGCGCCGCCAGGACGAGGTCGTACACCTGCCGCTGCAGCGGGCTGAACCGGCCGGACAGCGGCAGCGTGCGGGTGATGTCGGCGGTGTAGAGGTTGTCGCTCTCCACGCCCGCGTCCAGGAGCAGCAGCTCGTCGGGGTTCAACCGCCCGTCGTTGCGGATCCAGTGCAGCACGCAGGCGTGCGCGCCCGAGGCCACGATCGACTGGTAGCCGACCGCGTTGCCCTCCAACCGGGAGCGCAGCCCGAAGACCCCCTCGATGTACCGCTCGCCGCGCGGGTGGGCGATCGCGGCGGGCAGCGCCCGGACCACGTCCTCGAAGCCGCGGGCGGTGGCGTCGACCGCGTGCTGCAGCTCCGCGACCTCCCACTCGTCCTTGATGAGCCGCATCTCGGCCAGGAACGCGGCGAACTCGCCGTCGCCCTCTCCGGGCGACACCAGGGCGTCGATCGAGCCGTCCCCGCCGCGCAGCACCCGTGCGGGCCCGGAGAGCGCGTCGGGCAGGCGGTCGATGTGGACGCACTCGATCTGGTAGAGCTCCTCGGCCTCGGTGAGGTCGGGCCGGCGGCCCACCCAGAACTCGCCGTACCGGCGGTCGCGGTAGAACTCCTGCCCCTCCGAGCGCGGCGACCTCGGCCTCATGAAGAGCCGCGCCGCGCCGGACGGCTCGACCACCAGCACGTTGTCCGGCTCCTGAGCCCCCGTCAGATACGTGAACGCGCTGTGCGAGCGGAACCGGTAGTCGTCGTCGTTGCTGCGGACCTTGAGCGTCCCGGAGGGGACGACCAGCCGCTCCCCGGGGAAGCGCGCGGCCAGCGCGGCCCGGCGCTTGGCGGTGTACGCGGCGAGGGGCAGCGGCTGCACGTCGGTCCGGGCGGTGTCGGCCCAGCCGGTCGTCATGAACTCCGCGAGGGCCTCGGTGACCGGAAGGTCGTGGCTTCCGGTGTTGAGCTTGTCCGTCATCGTTGTCTCCGGGTGGCGGGCAATAGTGGTATTTCACACATTACTGATTCGGGTGGTCACCCGATTCTCCTCCACTCACGTCGGGGCGCTCTCCGCCAGGGGCCCCGTCCCGCCGTGATCCGCGCGTCCCTGATCCACGACGCGCATAGGGGGAGCCCGTCCAGGGCAATGGTGAGGGAAAACATGCCGGGCCGGAGCCGAGGTGGTGCCGATGCTGATCAGAACAGTTCTGCGGCGCAAGGGTACGGACGTGGTGACCGTGCGGCCGGACGCCACGGTCACCGAACTGCTGGCCGTCCTGGGGGAGCGGAACATCGGGGCGGTGGTCGTCTCGGAGGACGGCCTGACCATCACCGGCATCGTCTCCGAACGCGACGTCGTGCGCCGGCTGGCCGACCGCGGCGCCGCGGTCCTCGACCTCCCCGTCTCCGCGATCATGACGTCTGTGGTCCACACCTGCACCCCCGAGGCGAACGTGGACGAGCTCCGCCGCACCATGACGAACCACCGCGTCCGGCACGTCCCGGTCGTACGGGAGGGGCGGCTCGTCGGCATCGTCAGCATCGGCGACGTCGTCAAGAGCAGCATCGACGAACTGGAGACGGAGAACGAGGCCCTGGTCGGCTACATCCGCGGCTGACCGCCCCGATCGGAAAGGGGAAGGGGCCCGGCACGCGCCGGGCCCCTCCTCGTCTCACCGGACGGGAACCGGGGGCGTCTCGCGGACGCCCCCGGACCGTCCTCGCCTCCCGCCTCGCGGTCCGGCCGGGCGGCCGGACCGCGAGCCGGCCTCATTTGATGGTGATCTTGTCCACCTCCACGGTGATGCCGCGTACCTGCGGGGTCGAGGTCGCCGTCGTCACCTCGCCGGTGCCGGCGGACGAGCCCTGGACCGTGAACGAGTAGGTCAGGGTGCCGCCGGGCGCGCCCGGCGTGCTGGTGATCCGGTAGTCGCTCGTCGGCGCGCCGGTGATCTGGCTGCCCGCCGTGCCGTCGGCGTTCTCCGCCCCGACCGTCAGGCCGGAGTCGTCGCCCGGGTAGGGCGGCCGCGCGGCCGGGTTGTAGGCGAAGCTGATGTCCTCGGTGCCGTTGACCCCGATCCACTGCTGGAAGGCCCGTACGGTGCTGTCCCCGTACAGGCGGACGCGCCACTCGATGACCACCCAGCGGTGGACGCCGTCCGTCAGCGTCCCCGCGTACACGCCCGGCGCCCCGCGGCCGTCCAGGTCGGTCCAGTACGGCGCGAGCACGTTGTTGGGCGGGGTCCGGTCGGGCAGCGTCTGCGGAACGTACGCGATGTCCGCCGCGCCGGTCGTGCCGCCCGCGACCGTGTAGCCGTTCGAGACGACCCCGAGCCGCGTGTACGTCTTGCCGGCGTAGACGAAGGCCGGGACGGTGAAGTTGATCGCCTCCTCGTCGCCGATCGGCGTCGGTGTGATGCCGAGGCTCGCCAGCGGGAGCCAGCCGCCCGCCGGGTTGGTCCCCGGAGCGATGACCGGCCGGTCGGGCTGCCGTCCCGCGAGGGTGGTCTTCGCGGTGACGAGGCGGTTCCCGGTCAGGGTGGCGCCGGTGGCCCCGGTGGCCTTCAGCTTCGTGTTGAGCGTGCTGACCGCGGTGACCTCGGCGTCCTGCAGGGTGTTGTTCTTCACGGACACGGTGCAGGTGGAGACGCCGGTGTTCTTCGCGATCGTGTCGGGCGCGCAGGTCTGGTCGATCGGCACCGCGCCCTGCTGGCGGTAGAACGCGACCGGCAGGTGCTGCGCCCGGTCGCCGTTGACCTGCTTGAGGTCCACCTGGCCGAAGTACTGCCCCTCGGGCAGGTCCGGCGCGGCGATGACGATGGTGATCGTGGCGCTCTTGCCGGGCTTGACGTTGAACACCGACGGGGACACCGTGATGCTCGCCCCGCTGACGGTGGTGCCGCTCGCGCGGTAGACGACCGTCTTGTTCGTCGCGTTGACGAGCGTGCGCTTCGTGGTGATCACACCGGGCATGATCGGCGCGTTCACCGAGGGCAGGTTGAGGTCGATCCGGCTCATCGGGTCGGTCGCCGAGGCCGCGTAGTTGCCCGCGGTCTCGTCCAGGGTCAGCCCGGTGTCGGCGGCCTTGGACAGGTCGACGCGGCCGCCTCCGTAGTCGAACGGGTCGGCGGGGGTGGTCCGGTCCTGCTTGGTGACCTTCGTCGTGGCCGTCGTCTCCAGCGCCGACTTGATCTGGCCGGGCGTCCAGTCCGGGTGCAGGGCCGCCATCAGCGCCCCGGCGCCCGCCACGTGCGGCGACGACATCGACGTGCCGGCGATGACCTGGTACAGGTTGCCGGGCGGACCCTCAACCTCCGATTCCGGCGTCGGCGTCTGGCCGGCGAGGATGTGCAGGCCGGGCGCGGTCACGTCCGGCTTGAGGAAGTCGCCGCCGGGGCCGCGCGAGGAGAACGTGGTCATGGCGTCGCCCTGCCACGTCGCCTTCTCGCCCTGCGTGAAGCTCGCCGTCGCGCCCGGGTGGGCGGCGACGAAGGCCAGCAGCGCGTCGGTCTCCGGCTTGTCGATGTGGACGGTGGGCACCCAGTGGTTGTCCGTCATCACGTCGAGCGGCGAGGAGTTGTAGAGGATCATCCCCGCGGCGCCGCCCTTCTTGACCGTGGCGCTCTTGAGCACCCGGTTCGGGCCCCGCTCACAGGCGACGATCTTCCCGGTGAACAGCCCGGCCGGAGGCGTGCGCACGCACAGCGCGTCGCTGTACGGCGGGGCCGAGGCGAGCACGATCGGCAGCGGCGTCGCAGCGCCCGAGGTGATCGACGCGCCCTTGATCGTGGCGGTCGCGCCGCCGCCGGAGAGGGTGATCGTCGACTGGAAGGTGCGCGACTGGGTCGAGGCGGCCACCGTCGTGACCCACGGGCTGCGGTGGTCGGTCGTGTTCGCGCCCGGGCCGGCGTTACCGGCCGAGGCGGCCACGAAGACGCCCGCCGCGTACGCGTCGAGGAACGCCAGCTCGACCGGGTCGCTGTAGGGGTCCGACCCGCCGGAGATCGAGAAGTTGATCACCCGGACGCCGTCCGCGATCGCCTGGGCCACCGCGGCCGCGGAGTCGGACTGGTAGCAGCCCCCGGCGCCGCACACCTTGTACGCCGCCACGTGGGCGGCCGGCGCCACGCCGTGGATCGCGCCGCGGTCGATGCCGAGCGGGTTCGCGTGCTCGACCGGGCCGCCGGCCGAGGTGGTGGCGGTGTGCGTCCCGTGGCCGTTGGAGTCGCGGGCGCTGTCGGGGTAGACCTCGCCGCCCACCAGCGCGTTGTACGTCGCGAGGAAGGGCTGGCCGGAGATCAGCTTGTTGTTGCAGACGAAGACGTCGGTCGCCGGGGTCAGCGGGTTGTCCCCGAAGGAGCAGGTACGCGGGGTGCCGTCGGCCTTCGGCGGGGGAGAGGGCAGGTTGCCCGGGTCGGCGAACGACGGGTGCTCGGGCCAGACGCCAGAGTCGAGGATGCCGACGATCACGCCCTTGCCGGACGAGTTCGTCCCGCCGAGCCGGCTGTATATCGCGTCGGCGCCCATGAACGAGGCGCTGGAGTCGGTGAGCGGCTGCTCCAGCTTGTCCTGTTGCACCGCCGCGACCCCGGGGAGCTTCAACAGCTCGGCGGCCTTCTCGCCGGGCAGGGTGAGCGCCACGCCGCCGTACACGGTGTGGAGCCGCTGGCCCACCTTCGCGTCGGGGATCTTCTTGGACAGCTCGCCGAGGAAGGCGTTCTCGACCTCCTCGATGTGCTTGCCGTACTTGGCCGCGTCGGCGCTCTTGAGGTCGAGGGACTTTCCGGTGACCGACGGGCTCGTGCCGGGCAGGCCCGGCAGGTCGCCCCGGTACGCCGCGAGCGAGTCGTAGTCCAGCTTCACGACGACGTTCACCGGCGCCGACGAGCGTGACTCCAGCAGTTGCGCGTCGCTCTTGGCCAGCCGCCCGCTCGGCGACTTGGCTCCCTGGACGCGATCATCCGCGTTGAGCGCGGTGGCCGACCAGGATCCGGTGGGGTCGGGGGTCGGCTCCGCCGTCGCGGATGCCGCGGGGATCGTCGCCGCGACGAGAGTGAGACCGCTCGCGACGGCGGCCAGGCGTAAGTAGGTGGACGGGGTCTTCCTTGACACGAACACCTCCCATGAGGGCGCTGCGCTGATCGCCGCCCGGAAGGTGGGTGTCGTGCACCGCCGCCCTGAACGCGCGGGAAGGCACACGACCCTCCCCCTGGGCGACGAGTGGCCGGCCGCCCCGTAAGGCGACTGGACCTGACTGGGAGTCTAACTAGAGATCAAAAATAGGTATAGATCACTATTTATGCCGACTTTATGTGGCTCTTTGGGTGGAAGTTGCCAAGCCGTACACTCGATCTCGTGAAGCTCAAGCTTGATCTCCATGACATCTACAACAACAGCCGCGAGATCGACCGGGCGCTGCGCGGAGTGATCCAGGAGGCGGTACGGATCAAGGCGACGCAGGTGGAGATCATCCCCGGAAAGGGATCGGGCCAGCTCAAGAAGAAGGTGCTGCGGTTCCTGGAGCAGAAGGAGATCAAGGCGCTTTATCACCGCATCGACAAGGACGCGAAGAACCACGGCCGGCTGTTCGTGTACTTCCAGTGGAAATGAGCGCTCGCGGCGCCTACCAGGCGTAACGCTTACCTCGGATGTCCCGTTGCGGCTGCCCGCAACGGAGCCCGGTGTGGGCCCGCATCCGGGACGCCGGGCCAAGGGGTGTCGGCGACATTGCTCGCCGTGTGGGCGTCTTGCCATACTCGGCCTTGCCGAGGGGGCGGCCTTTCCTTACGCGAAGGGCGGAGAGACGGATGAGCGAGCAACCGACGGGTCGGTCGGACGGTGCGGACGGCGGCCCGTCTCCCGTCTGGGGTCAGCAGCCGGGTCAGCCGGGACCTGGTGAGCAGGTTTGGGGACCGTCACCGGGTCAGCCGGGACCTGGTGAGCAGGTTTGGGGACCGTCACCGGGTCAGCCGGGACCTGACCAGCAGGTTTGGGGACCGCCACCGGGCCAGCCCGGACCTGCTGACCAGGTATGGGGGCCGCCGCCGGGGCAGCCCGGACCTGCCCAGCACGTGTGGGGTCAGCAACCGGGACAACCGGGGCCCGTCCAGCACGGCTGGGGGCCGCCACCGGCGGCGAGTCCGAAGAGCGGCCTGTCCAAGGGCTGCCTGATCTCGCTTGTGGTGGTCGGAATCATCGCGGTCCTGGGTATCGCGGGCGTCGTCGCCGGTGGCCTGTTCCTGGCGAACAAGGTCAACGATGTCGCAGGTCAGGGCTCGCCCGGATCCGACAAGCTGCCGCAGACGATCGACGGTCTCACCCTCAGCAAGGGTGGTGTGACCGGGTTCGCGTGCAGCCTCGGAGGGGGCGCGATGAACGACGTTTCCGAGGCCGGCAGCATCGGTTCGTACTGCTATGTCGCGGAGGAGGGCAATGGGTTCGCCATGGCTCTCGCGGGCAGGGGCGAGGCCTTCGACATGACCTGGTCCTCGATGCTCTCCAACGTCGGTGGTGGGGCGGAGCCGAAGAACGTCAACGGCGCCAAGTGCATCCATGACACGGATGCGACGGCGATCTGTGTCGCGAGCAAGGGGGACGTCTCGGCCCTCGTGGTGACCTCAGGTGGCGTCAGTGAGGACACCGCGGCCAAGATCGCGGTGGTCGTCGCCAAGAACGTCGGTTGAACCGGCTCCACGCCGAATGCGCCCGGGCGGTGACCGCGCGGAGGCATGTTCCGCGCGTTGGAACGGTTCGCGGCGGGCGCCGGTAGGTCCGGGGTCACAGCTTGCGGAAGGACCGGGCCTCGGCCGCGGCGGCGAGCACGCCCTCCAGTGGGGCGCCGCCCGCCGCCGCGACCGCCGCCGAGATCGCCCCCTCGACGAACGGCACGTCCGCGATCACGACGGAACCGGGGCTCTCCAGGAGCCGCGCGGTCAGCACGGAGCTGCCGAGATCCGGGATCAGGACCACGCCGTCCCCCTGGTCCACCTTGGCGACGGCCGCCATGACCTTGTCCACGCTCGTGCCGACCCCGCCGTCGTCCGCGCCTCCCGCCGCCGCCACCGGCACGTCCACGCCGCAGATGCTCCTGGCCAGCTCGGCCGCCTCTGAGGCCAGGCCGCCGCTGTGTGAAATGAGAACGATGCCCACCATCGCGGTCTCCTGTGCGCTCCTTCCGTGTTCCCGTGAGTCTGCCCCACGGTCGTGATCTCCCGTTCAGGGGCGACTCTCCGAGCGCGGCGAGCGGCGGGTCGCGACGGCCCTGAGCGCGCCGACGATGAGCGCCGTCGAGGCCGCCCCCGGGTCCTCGTGCCCGGCGCTGCGTGCCCCGAGATAGCTGGCCCGCCCCTTGCGCGCCACGAGCGGGACCGTCGCCTTCGCGCCCTCCTCGGCCGCCGCCGCGGCGGCCGCGAACGCCTCCTCCGGATCGCCGCCCGCGTCCACGGTCCGGGCCATCGCCCGGGCGGCCGGGGCCAGCGCGTCCACCATCGTCTTGTCGCCCTCCTCCGCGCCGCCCAGCCTGCGTACGCCCGCGAGCCCCGCCTCCAACGCGGACGCGAGCTCGGCGGCCGACACGTCGGCGGCGTCGCCGAGCGCCTTGCCCATATCGCGGAAGGCGGTGCCGTACAGGGGGCCGGAGGCCCCGCCGACCTTGCGGATCAGCGTGGACCCGGCCAGGACGAGCACGCCGCCCGGCGTGTCCGGCGGACGGGCGGCCAGCGCCTCGGCGACGGCGGCGAAGCCCCGGTCGAGGTTGGTCCCGTGGTCGGCGTCGCCGATGGCGGCGTCCAACCGGGTGAGATGGTCGCGACCGGCCCGTACGGCGGCCGTGATCTCCTCCATCCAGATGACGAAGAACCGCGTGTCCAAGGGGGACTCCTGAGGGTCGGGTGTCGGTCAGCGGCCCCAGCGCAGCGCCGGCGTCTCCACCGGAGCGTCCCACAGCCGGGTGAGTTCGTCGGTCAGCGCGCACGTGGTCACCGAGAAGCCCAGCATGTCGAGGCTGGTGACGTGGTTCCCGACCAGGCGGCGCGCGGCGGTCGCGCCCTTCTCCTTCAGGTACGCGGCCACCTCGGCGAAGACGATGTACAGCTCCATGAGCGGCGTGCCGCCCATCCCGTTGACCATGACCAGGGTCTCGCCGGAGAGCGGGAGGTCGTCGTCGATCGCGTCCATCGCGATGCGGACGAGCTCGCGCGCCTCCCGGTGCGCGGCGCGGGTGCGGCCCGGCTCCCCGTGGATGCCGATGCCCAGCTCGATCTCCCTCTCGCCCAGCTCGAACGTGGGCCTCCCGGCGGCGGGGGTGGTGCAGGCGCTCAGCGCGACGCCGAAGGAGCGGCTGCGGTCGTTCACCTCCCTGCCGACCCGGACCACCTCGGTCAGCGGGGCCCCGGCCTCCGCCAGCGCACCGGCGATCTTCTCCACGAAGACGGCGGCCCCGGTGCCCCTGCGTCCGGCGGTGTAGAGCGAGTCCCGCACGGCCACGTCGTCGTCCACCAGGACCCGGGCCACCTCCACGCCCTCGTCGTCGCTGAGCTCGGCCGCCATCTCGAAGTTGAGCACGTCGCCTGTGTAGTTCTTGACGACGTGCAGGACGCCGGCGCCGCCGTTCACGCCGGTCGTCGCCCGTACGATCTGGTCCGGGACGGGCGAGGTGAAGATCTCGCCGGGACAGGCGGCGTCGAGCATGCCGTAGCCGACGTAGCCGCCGTGCAGCGGCTCGTGGCCCGAGCCGCCTCCGGAGACCAGGCCGACCTTGCCCGGCCGGGGCGCGTCCCGCCTGAAGATGATCTTGTTCTCGATGTCCACCCTGAGCGAGGGGTGCGCCGCCGCGACGCCGCGCAGGGTGTCGGTGACCACGGAGCCGACATCGTTGATGAGCTTCTTCATGCCGCCGTCCTCGTGTGGGGGGCCGTCCCCTTTACGCCTGCCCGGTCACACGGGACGGCACGCCTCGATTTCCCCCGTCCGTACGGACCGGGCGGAAGCGCGGGTGATCTGGCGCTCACGACGGCGCTTGTAGGAGGATTCTGGAGATCTGCGACGGATGGGAGGCGGGGCGCATGTCGGTGTTGCGGGATCTCGTGGAGGGCATCAGAGGCGGCGGGATCGAGGTGGTGGACCTCACCGCGCCGCTGTCGGAGTCGACGCCGATCCTGATGCTGCCCGAACCGTTCGGCAACACCGTCCCGTTCGGCCTCCAGGAGATCAGCCGGTACGACGACCGGGGACCGGCGTGGTACTGGAACAACATCACCACGGGAGAGCACACGGGCACCCACTTCGACGCGCCGGTCCACTGGGTCACCGGCCGGGACGGCGAGGACGTCGCGCAGGTCGCGCCCGGACGGCTGCTCGCCCCGGCCGCCGTTCTCGACTTCACCGCCGAGGCCGCCAAGGACCCCGACTTCCTGCTGGAGGTCGAGCACGTCACCGCCTGGGAGGCCGAGCACGGCCCGCTGCCCGACGGCGGCTGGCTCCTCTACCGCACCGGCTGGGACGCCCGCGCGCACGACCAGGAGAGCATCCTCAACGCCGACGAGAACGGCCCGCACACCCCCGGCATCTCGGTCGAGTGCGCCCGCCACCTGGCCGAGCGCACGCCGATCATCGGGATCGGGGTGGAGACGGTCGGCACCGACGCCGGCGCGGCGCACTCCTTCGACCCGGCGTTCCCCTGCCACGCGTTCATGCTCGGCGCGGGCAAGTACGGCCTGACCCAGCTCCGCAACCTCGACCGGCTGCCCCCGACGGGGGCTGTCGTCGTCGCCGGTCCCCTCCCCATCGTCGGCGGCTCCGGCAGCCCCGCCCGCGTCCTCGCCCTGGTGGAGCGGTGAACGTCGCCGAGGCCGTGGGCGCGGTCCTCGCCTCGCTGGGAGTCGACACCGCCTTCGGCGTCGTCGGCAGCGGCAACTTCCACGTGACCAACGCGCTCTCCGAGCACGGCGTGCGCTTCGTGGCCGCCCGCCACGAGGGCGGCGCGGCCACCATGGCCGACGCGTACGCGCGGATGAGCGGCACCGTGGCGGTGCTCAGCGTCCACCAGGGGCCGGGCCTGACGAACGCGCTGACCGGCATCACCGAAGCGGCCAAGAGCCGCACGCCGCTGCTGGTGCTGGCCGGGGAGGCGACCGCGCCGCGGTCGAACTTCCGCATCGACCAGCCGGGCCTGGTGTCGGCCGTGGGCGCGCTCGCCGCCCGGGTCGACTCGGCCGAGAGCGTCGTCGAGGACACCGTCCTGGCCTACCTCACCGCGCTGCTCGGCCGCCGCGCCGTCCTGCTCAACCTCCCCCTCGACGTGCAGGGCGCGGTCCTGCCCGACGACGTCGCCCAGGCCGTACGGGAGCTGCGGTCGAGCCGGATCGCCGACGCGGGGGAGCAGGGGAGCCGGGCCTGGGCCGCCGTCCGCGACCTGCGGGACCGCGCGTGGCGCGACCTCGGGGAGGAGGGGCGCGAGCCGTCCGACCCGGCGTTCTCCGACCACGCCGAGCCGGCGGAGACGGGGCCGGCCCCGGCCGACTCCGTGACCGAACTGACCCGCCTGATCGCCGCCGCGCAGCGTCCGGTCTTCGTCGCCGGTCGGGGAGCGCGCGGCGCGCGCTGGGACATCGAGGCGCTCGCCGAGCGGTCGGGCGCGCTGCTCGCCACGTCGGCGGTCTCGCGCGGGCTGTTCCGGGGGAGCCGGTGGGACCTGGACGTGAGCGGCGGCTTCGCCTCTCCGCTGGCGGCCGAGCTGATCCGCGGCGCCGACCTGGTCGTGGGCTGGGGCTGCGGCCTGAACGTGTGGACCACGCGGCACGGCTCATTGATCGGCCCGGACGCGACCGTCGTCCAGGTCGACATCGATCAGGACGCGCTCGGCGCGCACCGGCCGGTCGATCTCGGCGTGATCGGCGACGCGGCGGAGACCGCGCGGGCCGTGACCGAGGCCCTCGGAGCGCCCCGCGACGGGTACCGGAGCCCCGAGCTCGCCGCGCGGATCGCACGGGAGATCCGCTGGCGGGACGTTCCGTACCAGGACGAGAGCGGGGGCGGGCGCATCGACCCGCGCACGCTCACGATCGAGCTGGACGATCTGCTGCCGGCCGAGCGGATCGTCTCCGTGGACTCCGGGAACTTCATGGGATATCCGACGATGTTCCTGTCGGTCCCGGACGCGAACGGCTTCTGCTTCACCCAGGCGTTCCAGTCGATCGGCCTCGGCCTGGCCACCGCGATCGGCGCCGCGCTCGCACGCCCGGACCGCCTGCCGGTGGCCGCGCTGGGCGACGGCGGAGCCCTGATGGGCGTCGCCGAGCTGGAGACCGTGGTACGGCTCGGCCTGCCGATGATCGTCGTGGTCTACGACGACGAGGCGTATGGCGCGGAGGTCCACCACTTCGGGCCGGAGGGGCACCCGCTGGACACCGTCACCTTCCCGGCCGCCGACATCGCGGCCATCGCCAGGGGTTTCGGCTGCCAGGCGGTGACCGTACGCGAGCGGGCCGACCTGGCGGGGGTCGCCGAGTGGCTGAAGGGACCGCGCGAGGCACCCCTGGTGGTGCATGCCAAGGTGACCCGCGAGCGGGGCGCGTGGTGGCTGGAGGAGGCGTTCCGCGCGCACTGATCCGTACGGCCCCGCCCCGGCGGACGGGGCCGTCGTAAGGGGCCGGATCGAGAGGTTACGGTGGCGTAGGTTACCGTTCGGTCATGGCTGAGATCGTGTATCCCCCGGTGATCCGCACTGCGCTCGTGCTCTTCAAGGCGCTGGATCTCAAGATCCGCATCGAGGGCGCCGAGCGCGTGCCCAGAACCGGCGGCGCGGTGCTGGCCAGCAACCACGTGAGCTACCTCGACTTCATCTTCGCCGGGCTCGCCGCGTGGCCCTCGAGGCGGCTCGTCCGGTTCATGGCGAAGAAGGAGGTTTTCGCCAACCCGGTGGCCGGGCCGCTGATGCGTGGGATGCACCACATCCCGGTGGACCGCTCCGCCGGGGCGGGCGCGTACGGCGCGGCGGTCCGCGCCCTGCGGGACGGCGAGATCGTGGGGAACTTCGCCGAGGCCACGATCAGCCGGTCGTTCACCGTCAAGGAGATCAAAAACGGCCCGGTCCGGATGGCGGCCGACGCGGACGTCCCGCTGATCCCGGTCGCGGTGTGGGGGCCGCACCGGCTGTGGACCAAGGGCCGCCCGCGCAGGCTGCTCCAGCGGCACGTGCCCGTCACGATCCTGGTCGGCGAGCCGATGCTCCCCGGGCCGGACGCGCCGCTCGCCGACCTCACCACCGAGCTGCGGCGGCGCATGGCGGAGCTGCTCGACCGGGCCCAGCGGACCTATCCCGAGATCCCGCCGGGCGTCTGGTGGCAGCCCGCCCACCTCGGCGGCTCCGCGCCCACCCCCGAGGAGGCCGCCGCCCTCGACGCCTCCGCCAGGACCCGCCGCGCAAAGCCCGGCGCGGACGTCTAGCGGGCGAAGCTCGGCCGGGTCGGTCACGTCGCCGGAAGGAACCCGCGGTCCCCGCCGGCGGACAGCCCACCAGGCGGGCGCGTCACCGCCAGAAACGCACCTCGGGATAGTGCCGGGACGGCCCGTCGAGCAGCGGCTGCGGCCGCGAGCGAAGGTGCAGGTCCATGAAGGCGCCGACGTACGCACGGAAGATCTTCACCGTGCGCGGCCCGGACAGTGTGGCGTCCAGCTTCAGGCCGAGCGCCGGCGCGAACAGCGGGTAGTCGCAGAGGGACACGTGCTCCATGCCCCGGACGGTGATCCAGCGCTTCCACCCGGTCATGCGGCGCCAGTCGCGGTCCCAGGAGAAGTCGATGCCGCCGGGCTCGTGGAAGCGCCCCGCTCCGAACATGAGGAACGGGCGCCCGAGCCCCGTGTCCGGGATCGGGACGTGGAAGGTGCCGTCCATGTTGACCCCGGCCCGTACGCGGGGGTCGGTCAGCATGGTCCACGAGGCGCTGTTGCCGCCGATCGAGTGGCCCGCCATCGCGATGCGGGAGGGGTCGATCAGGTCGGCGCCGTCCCAGGCCGGGCGCGGGCCGAGCAGCCGGTCGAGCACGAAGGAGACGTCGGCGGCCCGGCCGCGGGTGGTCTTGTCGCCGAAGTCGTCGTCGTCCTCGTGGTCGCAGGCGGCGCAGGTCGCGGTGCGCCCGCCGGGGAGCGACGTGCCGAACGCCTCGTTGACGTGGTCGATCCCGGCCACGGCGTACCCCTTGCTCGCCAGGTCCTCGGCCAGGCTCGTCAGCGAGGAGCGGGGTACCGAGAAGCCGGGCGACAGCACGACGAGGGGGAGCCCGCGCCTGCGGCCGGCGGGCGGGACGTCGAGGAAGGAGTTGGTGCGCGTACGGCTCAGCCGGGCCGCGTCCTCGGGGCGGGCGGGCGTCCCCAGCCCCTTCAGCACCAGGGTGGCCTCCTCGCGGGTCATGTACGGCGCTCGCCGCCCGCCGGCCGCCCTGGCCGGGTACCACATGGTCACCATGAGCTCGCGCTCCTTCGCCGACGGCACCCACGGGTCGGGCCGGGAACCGTCCACCAGGTGCAGCGTGGTCGTGCCCACCGGGTGCGGGCCGGTCGGCTCGGGCAGCGCGAAGGCCGTCGTGGACGCCCGGGACGGCTCCGCCGCGGGCCCCGTGGAAGGCGCGGCGGCGGTCGCGTGCGGAGCGGAGGAGACGGCCGCGGCGGCCGGCGTCGCGACGGTCAGGAGCGCGACGGCGGCCGCCAGCGCGCCGCGAAGGATCATCGTTGACATGGCGACCACGCTTCCGGCGCGCGTGCGGGGGCGCATCGGCCGAAAGATCACCGGAGTTCTTCGACTTTGGTAGGGGGAGCCCCGCGACGATCGTCGTGGGCGCGTGGCGCGCGGCCGCCTAGGCTCGGGGCGTGGCGTACGGCACGGGGGTTCCGATCGGCGATCGGGCGATGCGGCGGATCGACCGCCTGCTCGGTCAGGCGGGTCCCTGGGTGCGCGCCGCCGCCGTCCTCCTGGCCTCGTGGATATCGGTGGACGGCGCGGTGGCCCTCCCCGTGCTGCCGGACGATCTGGGCCGCGTCGCGCTGGTGGCCGCGTCGGTGGTGGCGGCGGCGCTCCCGCGGCGCCTCGGATGGCCGCTGCCCGTCCTGGCCGCCGCGGGCTGGATGGCGTACGGGCTCTGGCCGGCCGTCGCGGTCGCGTCCTACCGCGTCGGTGTGGGGGCCCGTGGGCGGGCCGGCATCGCCGCCTACGCCGGGGCGGCGACGGCGGCCATGGCCGCCTCCACGGTGGTCGACGTCGTGGTGCGGGGCCTGCCGTTCAGCGTCGCGGCTGTCGTCATCCCCTTCACCACGCTGGTCGTGCTGCCGCTGGTCATGGGGTTGTGGGTGAGCGCCCGCGCGCAGGTGATGATCGCGCTGCGGGAGCGCGCCGAGCGGCTCGAACACGAGCAGCGGGCGCGCGCCGATCGGGCCCGGACCCAGGAACGCACCCGGATCGCCCGCGAGATGCACGACATCGTCGCGCACCGGGTGTCCCTGATGGTGCTGCACGCCGGCGCGCTGGAGGTGGGGACCCGCGACGAGCGCGCCGCGCGGGCCGCCGCCCTCATCCAGGACATCGGACGGGAGGCGCTGGTGAACCTGCGGGAGGTGCTCGGCGTGCTGCGCCCGCCGCACGTCGGGACGCCCGGTGCGTGCCTCATGCCCGACCCGGAGGGCGACGCCGTCCCGCTCGCTCCGCAGCCGATGCTCGCGGACCTCGACCGGCTCCTCGACCAGTCGAGGTCGCTCGGCATCGCGGTCGAGCGGCACGAGGAGGGCGCCGCCCGCCCGCTGCCCGCCATGGTGGAGCGGACCGCCTACCGGCTCGTGCAGGAGGCCCTGACGAACGTTCACAAGCACGCCGGGGAGGTCTCCGCCGACGTCGTCCTGCGCTACCTGCCCGGCGCGCTGGAGGTGGCGGTCCGCAACGGCCTGTCCCAGGTCTCCGCCGATCCGCCGCCCGGCGCCGGGCTGGGCCTGACGGGGCTGCGCGAGCGCGTCACGCTGGCCGGAGGCGAGTTCACCGCCGGACCGCTGCCCGACGGCGGCTTCCACGTCCTCGCCCGGCTGCCGACCGACCGGACGGAGCACACGGGGGCTCGTATGCAGGGTGCCGGGCGGTGGTCCGCGTGATCCGCGTCCTGATCGTCGACGACGAGGCCCTCGTCCGCTCGGGCCTGCGCATGATCCTGGAGGCCACCGGCGACATCGCGGTGGTCGGCGAGGCACGCGACGGCGCCGCCGCGGTCGGCGAGGCCACCCGGCTCAACCCCGACGTCATGCTCGTCGACGTCCGCATGCCCGGCATGGACGGCCTCACCGCGGCGGCGGAGATCGGCAGGCTGCCCGACCCGCCCAAGGTGATCATGCTGACGACGTTCGACCTCGACGAGTACGTCCACCTGGCGCTGCGCGCGGGGGCGGTCGGCTTCCTGCTCAAGGACACGCCTCCCCGGGATCTCGCGTCCGCCGTCCGCACGGTCGCCGCCGGCAACGCCATGCTCTCGCCCAGCGTCACCAAGCGGCTGATCAGCTCGTTCACGGAGATGGGGCCGTCGCGGGCGGAGGCGGCGCGCAGGCGGCTGTCGGCGCTGACCTACCGGGAGGGTCAGGTCGTGCGGGCGCTGGCTCAGGGGCTCTCCAACGCGGAGATCGGCCGCCGGCTGTCCATGAGCGAGGCGACCGTCAAGGCGCACGTGAGCCACGCGCTCGCGAAGCTCGGCCTGGCCAACCGCGTCCAGGCGGCGATCCTCGTGCACGAGGCCGACCCGCTCGCGTACCCGTGCCCGTGAACGCGGAATCCCGGCCGCCCATGCGGAGCGGCCGGGAGACCTGTGGGCCCTCGGGGGAGTCCCCGGTTCACCCGGGTGCCCCGGCGGGATCGGCTTGCCCGGGATACCGGGGTACCGGGATACCGCCCCGGCGGGGGCCCCTTCTCCGGGTGACCCGTGGAGGACCCTCGGGCGGCCGGCGAGGGGCCGCCCGAGGGTCACCCGATCCGGTGGGTAGGGGATCAGCGGCCGTCGCCGACCACGACCCTGGCCTTGTTGTAGTTCTTGCCGTTGCCGTCCGGCTTGTAGTTCTTCTCGGTGTTGCCGGCGATGTCCGCGGCGAACCAGTGCACCTCGGTGGTCGCGTTGACGGTGATCTGCTGCGCCCCCTCGCGCATCCCGGACGCGGTCAGCTTCGGCGAGGAGAGGGTGGGCCGGCTGCCGTCCACCGTGTAGTAAATGTTGGCCGGCTCGTCCACGGTGAACGTGAACGTGGTCGAGTCGGCGGTCCTTCCGGTGACCTTCAGCTCGGACGACGGCTGCCGGTGGTCGTTCGCGTACGCGCGGGCGACCTCGAGGATGGCGACCTGCCCGGAGGAGAACTCCATCGCCTCCTCGTGGCCCTCGCTGAACGCCGGCTGGAAGCCCACGGCCTGGAACCGCTTGGTCGCCGGGTCGTAGACGTCCGCGCCGACCTCGAAGTCCCAGCCGATGATGCCCCGGTTGTACCAGTGCTCGTCGGCGCTGTTCCCGGCCGCCGAGTAGAGGACGTCCGGGACCGGCCCGGTGCGTCCGGGCCAGATCGCGGTGCCGCGCCACGTCTGCACGGCGGAGAGGATGTGGCTGGAGGCGTTCCAGAAGAAGTTCTCGGTGCCGTAGTCCACCCGCGGCAGCAGCTCACGCCCGGCCGTCTTGTAGGCCCCCGGAGGCCACATGAAGTAGCCGCCGTAGGAGTGCGTGTTCATCGCGAACTTGATGTTCGGGAACCTCTGGGTCAGCCACACCTCGTTCTTCGCCTCGGGCTCGGACAACTCGCCCGGACCGGCGAAGGTGTCGCTGGTGCAACTCGTCGAGGCGCCGCTGTACCCGTCGAAGATCGACCCGACCGAGAAGTTCCGGTTCAGGTCCACACCCCAGGAGTTACGCGAGGCCGGGTCCGCGGAGCTGGGCGCGCAGTGGTTCGTCATGTTCCTGCGCTGCATGTTGTAGTCGTAGAACGAGTAGTGCGCGCCGTCGGGGTTGACCGTCGGCAGGATGAAGATGTCGAGGTCGTCCACCAGCTTCTTGGTTTCGGCGTCCCGGGCGTAGTTGCGCAGCAGCCGCTCCGCGGTCTCCACGCAGGTCAGCGGGGTCACCCACTCGCGCGCGTGCTCCTGGCAGTAGAGGAACACACCGGTCTTCGCCCCGTCCCGCTGCTTGCCGATGCGCAGCGCCTTCATCTGGAACGGCTCCCGCGAGACGGAGGCGGGCGCCTTCAGGTTGTCGGTCAGCCGCGTCGCCGGTGCGGCGGCCACCACGCCCGTGCCCGCGTTGCCCCGATACGTCGCGGCGGTCACCAGCGCGGACGCGGCGGCGTCGCCGTTGATCGCGTCCACGACCTGCTTGGCCGTGCTGACCACGGCTCCCGAGGCGTCCGTGCCCAGGTTGACCACGATGGCCTTGCCCGTGACGGAGACGCCGAGCGGGGAGGAGGCGGCCTGCGGCTTCGCCAGCGCGACGCTGACGTCGTTGCCGCCCTCGTGCCCGTACGCCTTGGAGCTGACGTACAGCGTGCTCGCCGCGACCGTGCCGAACTGCGCCTGCGCGGCCCGGCGGTAGCCGTTCGTCTTGTACGGCAGGTCCACGATCTCGGAGATCTTGGGGAACTCGCGGGACAGCGAGGTGATCCGGTCGGTGACCTCGGTCGGGTCCATGTAGTGGTCGACGAAGTCCGCGACGTAGTGATTGCCCGGCGGCTTGCGCGGCTGCCCCAGCCACTTGGTCACCGGGACCGTGACGGAGCCGCCGCGGTTGCTGGTGATCGTGGCCGTGGTCGGCGCCTGCGCGATCGACAGCGGCGTGCTGAAGCGGTGGTACATGTACTGCCCGGCGTCGGTGAACCGCGACATCGTGGCGGTGCCGCCGGAGCCGGGCGCGGTGCCGGGGCCGCTGTCCCAGGTGACGGTGAGCACGGTCTGCGCGTCGGTGGCGCTCGACTTCACCTCGACGGACAGGAAGCGCTGGTCGTCCAGGCTGGTGAACCACTCGGCGCGCAGCGGGGTCAGCGTGTCGGTCGCGGCCGTCGCCGCGGCCGCCGACCGCAGCGCCTGGGTCCGTTCCGCCAGGTTCTCGGCGTTGTCGGTCTGGTCGGATATCACGCCCTGGACGTCGAAGCCCTCGTCGCGCAGGCGGCGCGCCTCGTCGGGGCTGAGCACGGCGTGGACCTCGATGCCGTTGTCCAGGGGCTTCTTGTACTCGGCGAGGTCCACGCCCATCGCGTTCAGCCGGTCCACGTCCGCCTGGTCGGGGACGACGATCCGCATCAGCGCGACGCCGTTCTGGGCGGTGGTGGACTGCCGGTCGGGGACGACCTCACCGGGGGAGGGGGACGGTTCGGCGAGCGCCGGGAGCGCGCTCAGGGTGAGTGCCAGGGGCAGGGCGAGCGTGACCGCGATACGGCGCGCCCTCCTGTGGTCCAGAGGACTCCTCATCAGAGACTCCTTCTCCGGCGTGCCCCGTCCGGGTAGGGGGTCAGCCCGGCGGGCGCACGCGAGTGGAAGAAGTCTTGATCGGCGACATATCGCCGTCAACAGCCTGATATCACCGTGTTATATGACCTTTGCTGTTAAGAGCTGATGTTGAAGGATTTTGAGGGATAAATCGCCCTAGTTGACGGAGATTCGGACGCGCCGCGCGATGGCTCGCTATGCTTGCCGCTTCCCCGGGGCCGCTTGGGCCGCGCGCACAGGACGGCGCGGAGATCGGGGACAACCGGGAGAGGAAGGACGGCGATGCCGGTCGAACGCCACGCGACCGTGCGCGGACTGCGCCTCGCGTACCTCGACTTCGGCGGGCCGGGGGAGCCGGTGCTCGCACTGCACGGCCACTTCGGGCGGGCCCGCATGTTCACGCCGCTCGCCGCCGCCCTCGCCCCCGGCCACCGCGTGATCGCCCTGGAACAGCGCGGCCACGGCCACAGCGAGCGGGACGGCGACTTCACGCCCGACGCCTACGTCGCCGACGCCGCCGCGTTCCTGCGCGGCCTCGGCCTCGGCCCCATGACCGTGCTCGGTCATTCCATGGGCGGAGTGGTCGCGTTCCGGCTCGCCGCCCGGCACCCGGACCTGGTCCGCGCGCTCGTCGTCGAGGAGGGAGGCGCGCTCAACCGGCAGCCGGACGCCCCGAACCCCGTCCTGGACGTGACCGGCTGGCCCCGGCGCACGGCCACGCTCGTCGAGCTGCGCCGGGAGATCGAGTCGCGGGGCATCCCCGACGCGAGCTACTTCCTGGAGAGCGCGGCAGAGCACCCCGACGGCTGGGGCTTCCTCTTCGACCGCGCCGACATGATGGAGTCCCAGCGGGCGCTGATCGGCGACTGGTGGCCCGACTGGCTCGCCTCCACCTGCCCGGCCCTGCTCGTCCACGGGCGCGACAGCTTCGTCATGCCCACCGCCATGGCCGTCGAGATGGCCGAGCGCCGCCCCGGCACCGTGCTGCGCGAGTTCCCCGGCTGCGGTCACTGGGTCCACGACGACGACCCCGACGGCTTCGCCGACGCCGTACGGGAGTTCCTGGCCGCGCTGTGATGGACGGGCCCGGATTGGACATCAGGTCGCGAAATTTCTCTACCTGATCTGTTTTCCACGAATCGGAGGCATCCCATGTGGCAGCGGATCGACCCCGGAGCGGCGGGCTTCGCCCCCGACCTCGCCGAGCGGCTCGACGCCCTCGTCGAGGAGGGCCGGGCGGCGGGCCTGCACGGCGTCGTGGTCGCCCGGCACGGCCGCCTCGTCCTGGAGCGCTACGGCACGGGCGAGGACTACGCCTGGAACACGCCGCTCGGCGTGGTGGACTTCGGCCCCGAGACCCGCCACGACGTCCGCTCGGTCACCAAGAGCGTCGTCGGCCTGCTGTACGGCGTCGCGCTCGCCGCGGGCCTGGTCCCGGAGCCGGGCGAGCCGATCCTGCGGCACTTCCCCGAGCATGCCGACCTCGCCGCCGACCCCGGGCGGGCGGCGCTCACCGTCGAGCACGCCCTGACGATGACCCTCGGCCTCGACTGGGACGAGAGCGCGCCGTACACCGGGCCGGAGAACTCCGAGATCGCCATGGAGATGGCCGAGGACCGCTACCGGTTCGTCCTGGAACGTCCGATCGTCGAGGAGCCGGGGAAGCGGTGGTCCTACAGCGGCGGCGCGGCCGCCCTGGTCGGCGGGCTCATCGCCCGTGGCGTCGGCCGTCCGCTGGAGGAGTTCGCCCGCGACGCGCTCTTCGCGCCGCTCGGCATCACGTCCTTCGAGTGGATGGCGGGGGAGGACGGCGTGGCGTCGGCCGCCTCCGGGCTGCGGCTCACCCCGCGTGACCTCGCCAGGATCGGCCAGGCCGTGCTCGACGCGGAGGCGATCCCCGCCTCCTGGACCGCGGAGATGCTGCGGCCGCACGTGCCGACCTGGGACGGCTTCTCCTACGGCTACCTGTGGCACGTGGGGCCGGGCGAACGGCCTGGACGGCCGGGCGAGCCGCCCTCCTGGCGGGCCATGGCCGCGGGCAACGGCGGCCAGCGGCTCTTCCTCTTCCCCGATCTCGACCTCGTCGTGGCCGTCACCGCGGGCGCGTACAACGGGGACGGGCAGGACGCGGCGGCCCGGGCCGTCCTGGACGAGGTGCTCCTGCCCGCCCTGACCTCCTGACACCTCATCCCGCGCCCCTTTGACTCGGCCGGTAGGCCAGGTGTCCGGGCCGGACAGCGTCGGATCGGACCACACGCGCGTCTCGTCCGCGCGCCGCTCCTCGCGCTCCGGCCGGCGCGCGAACGCGTCGGGAGGCACAGGGAGGACGCTGCTGGACGCGATCACCAGCCGCCGGACCCGGTGCGGCGCGGCCAGGGCCAGCCGCTGGGCGAGCAGGCCGCCGTAGGAGAAGCCGAGCACGTCGGCCCGGGAGGCGTCGACCGCGTCCAACAGGGCGACGAGGTCGCCGACGGCGGCGTCGCGCGTGTACTGGTCGTCCGGCAGGCCGCGGCTGGAGCGTCCGCAGCCCCGCAGGTCCGGCAGGACCACCCGATGCCGGCCGGAGAGCTCGCCGAGAGGGGCGCGCAGGTAGCTGTGGTCCCAGTCGGGGCCTCCGTGGATCACGAGCAGCGTCCGCTCGGCGGGCCCGGCCGTCCGCGCGACGAACAACTCGACAGGGGGCTGCGCGGAGACGGTGACCATGCTCTCGCTGAACATCCGGTCAGTATCCCGGCGGCTCCCCACCGCGACAAACGCCGCTGCTCAAGCTGGGTCCCCGCCTGGACGAACGCCGCTCGTCGCGTCAGGGCGAATGACGGGGGCATCCGGACGGGGCCGCCCGGGACGCGAGCGGCTGCGGTTCGACCGGTGGTCCCCGGCCGGAACGACCGCCGTTCGTCGCGCCGGGTTCAACCTGTGGTTACCGGCCGGGACAAGCGCGGACGACCATGGGGGCGAACGCCAGGACCCGACCACCTCGGTCCCTTTGCCGGGCCGTCCGGTGTCCTTGGGCGTCGTGGGACGGCCCGGCCGTACGCGAATTGGTATGGTCAGGCCGGTTCAGATCGGCTCGCCGCCGATGCCGCTATTGATGGGGACGGATTGCATGATCTTCATTACCGCCAAGTTCCGAGTGCTGCCGGAGCACGCCGACCGGTGGCCCGAGATCAGCGGTGATTTCACCCGGGCGACCCGCGAGGAGCCGGGTTGCCTGTGGTTCGACTGGTCGCGCAGCGTCGAGGACCCGAACGAGTACGTCCTGGTCGAGGCGTTCCGTGACGACGCGGCCGGGGGCGCGCACGTCCAGTCGGAGCACTTCAGGGAGGCCCAGCGGACCCTGCCGTCGTACCTTGCCGAGACGCCCCGGATCGTCAACACCACGGTCCCGCAGAACGACTGGTCCCTCCTCGGCGAAATGGCCGTGCCCGAGCGCGGCTGACTCCCCGGCCCGGACGGCATCCGTCCGGGCCCACCTCCTCATGTGAGCCTCTCCATCGCCGCTCCGCCGACACTAGAGATCGCCGAAGAGGCAGATCTCCCTTACTGATCTCCCCGGGGGTACATGCCGGTGGCGAGGGTCTTCGTCGACGCCAACGTGCTGTTCCCGGGGTGTCGGTGGCCGATCCTGACACCTACCTCTGTTCGCTGCTGAGCCGCGGTCCCGATGAGGTGATGAGGGTGCTGCATCGGATGTCGGAAGGGAAACGCCGTCCTCCCATGAGCACAATGCAGATCATCGGCACGCTGGACAGAGCGGGAGTCTCAGTCTTCGCCGACGGGGCCCGTGGCCGGCTGAACGCCGTGCGGGGTGAACTCTAAGCACGTTGAAGATCTGGGTGAGTACATCCTGGTCGAGACGTTCCATGACGACGCGGCCGAGCAGCGCATGCTGAGCTGGGCCTTCGCCCAGGGACGATTTTCTCGTTCGGAGGATTCCGGAGATCGGATGCGGATTGCTGGCTAACGTGCCTGCGTGAGCACCCTTCAGATCCCGGACGTTCCGGATGCGACCGAGCAGACGCTCAAGGCGCGGGCCGAGCGCGAGGGGAAGTCTCTGACCGCGTACGTGCGGGACCTGCTGAACGAAGAGGCCGCCAGTCCCACCCTGGACGAGGTGATGGACAAGATCGCCACCGATGAGCCGATCGTGTACGACCCTGACTTCGTCAGGGAGACCATGCGAGAGGGGCACTGGTAAGCCTGGTCGGCGACGCCTCGAACGTTCTCCGCCTGCCGGCGAACAAAGGCAGCATCGGGGCGGCGTATGAAAGGCCTGCCACCTCTTCTCGCCCGCACCAGTTCGGGGTTGAGCTGGAGCCCCTCCCCGGACATCGGCAGCTACGTGCGGTAGGCGTCCCGGCGGTGTTTGATGGCCTGAATGGTCACGGTGTGCTTGTCCTCGTCAATCCGGTAGACGACGCGATAGGTTCCGCGTCGCGCCACATGCACCCCGTCGTACGGCTCTTGCAGGGGCTTGCCCACGCGCCATGGCTCCTGGGCGATGGCGCGGGTGATCAGCTCCCAGGCGGCGGCAACACCTTCGGGTAGGCCGGACGCGAGGGCGCAACGCGCCGGTGGAGCGAGGAGGACGGAGTACCGCTCGCTCATGCGCTCGCCTTGCCGAGGCGAGTCGCCATGATCTCGGCCATCTCCTCTTCTGTGGTCACGTCGCCGCGCGCCTCGGCGGCGGCGGCCTCTACCAGATCGGCGCGCATCTCGGCGTCGGCGAGGATTTCCAGGGTCTCCTGTATGGACTCCCACTCGGCCACAGAAAGGATCACCGCATGCGGGCGCCCGTTCCGGGTCAGAGTGAAATGGTCGTGCTCCCGGGCGGCGCGGTCGGCCAGTTCAGTGAGTCGGTCCTTCGCCTCGCTGATTGGAATGAGCTCCATAAGCACATGGTGTCTGTCTGGCCGGAAACCTGGCTGATATTTCCGCCACCGCCGTCCCTCGGTCGGAGTGTCCGGAATCGTGCGAGCGTCGAGAATCGAGCCGAGGGAGGCCGGGAACGGGAGCGGGCCCGGATCCCCAGGGAGATCCGGGCCCGCTTCGGTGGGGCCGGCTGTCGAGGGTGACGGCTCGCGAGGGTGGTCCCTTCGCGGCGCGCTCGACGGTCAGCCCATGTGCGGATAGCGGTGGTCGGTCGGCGGGACGAAGGTCTCCTTGATCGTGCGGGCGTTCACCCAGCGGATCAGGTTGAAGATCGACCCGGCCTTGTCGTTGGTGCCGGAGGAGCGGGCGCCGCCGAAGGGCTGCTGGCCGACGACCGCGCCGGTGGGCTTGTCGTTGACGTAGAAGTTGCCCGCCGCGAACCGCAGCCGCTCCGACGCCGACGCGATCGCGTACCGGTCCTGCGCGATGATCGAGCCGGTCAGCGCGTACGGCGAGACGCTCTCCATCTGGTCGAGCACCGAGTCGAACGCCGAGTCCTCGTAGACGTGGACCGCGAGGATCGGGCCGAAGTACTCCTTGACGAAGATCTCGTCCGTGGGGTCGGAGCACTCCAGGACGGTCGGCTTCACGAAATATCCGACCTGGTCGTCGTACGAGCCGGTGAGAACGTTGATCGCGTCAACCGACCTGGCCCGGTCGATCGCCTCGCGGTGCTTGGCGAAGGCGCGGGCGTCGATGACGGCGCCCATGAACGTGGACAGGTCGCCCGCCACGTCGCCGACGGTCAGCGACTCGGCGGTGGCGACGAAGTCGTCCCGCATCCTCGACCAGAGCGACCGCGGCACGTACGCGCGGGACGCCGCGGAGCACTTCTGCCCCTGGTATTCGAAGGCGCCCCGGATCAGCGCGGTGGACAGCACATCCGGCGACGCCGACGGGTGCGCGAGGACGAAGTCCTTGCCGCCGGTCTCGCCGACCAGCCTCGGGTAGCTCCGGTAACCGGTGATGTTCTCGCCGACGGTGCGCCAGAGGTGCTGGAACGTGCCGGTCGAGCCGGTGAAGTGGATGCCGGCGAGCTCCGGGTGGGTCAGCGCGACCTCGGAGACGGCCGAGCCGTTGCCGGTGACCATGTTGATGACGCCCGGAGGAAGCCCGGCCGCCTCCAGCAGCCGCATCGTGAAGTGCGCCGCGAACTGCTGCGTCGGCGACGGCTTCCACACCACGACGTTGCCCATCAGGGCCGCGGACGTCGGCAGGTTTCCGGCGATGGCCGTGAAGTTGAACGGCGTGATCGCCAGGACGAAGCCCTCAAGCGCCCGGTACTCCATCCGGTTCCACACGCCCGGCGACGACACCGGCTGCTCGGCCAGGAGCTGCCGCGCGTACGCCACGTTGAACCGCAGGAAGTCGATCAGCTCGCACGCGGCGTCGATCTCGGCCTGCTGCGCGGACTTCGACTGGCCGAGGACCGTGGCCGCGTTGAGCGTGGCCCGCCAGGGGCCGCTCAGCAGGTCGGCGGCCTTCAGGAAGACCGCGGCCCGCTCGTCGAACGACAGCGCGCGCCAGGCCGGAGCCGCGGCGAGCGCCGTGTCGATCGCCGCCCGCACGTCGGAGGCGGTCGCCTCGGACGTCCGTCCCAGCACGGAGGCGTGGTTGTGCGGCTGCACCACGTCGATCGGCGAGCCGCCGCCGAGCCGCTGCTCGCCGCCGATCGTCATCGTCAGTTCGAGCGGCGCGCCGCTCAGTTCCTTGATCCGGTCCTCCAGGGAGGCCCGCTCGGCGCTGCCCGGCGCGTAGCCGTACGTCGGCTCGTTGGCCGGAACCGGAACATTGCTGATCGCGTCCATCACTTACCCCTCAAAGACCGCAGGAAGAAGGCGACGTTGGCCGGGCGCTCCGCCAGGCGGCGCATGAAGTACCCGTACCAGTCGTCGCCGTAGGGCACGTAGACCCGGACCGTGGCACCGGCGCCCGCGAGCGCCTCCTGCTTGTCCGTCCGGATCCCGTAGAGCATTTGATACTCGTAGCTGTCCTGGCTCCGGCCGTACCGGTCGGCCAGCGTCTCGGTGATCGCGATGAGCCGGTCGTCGTGCGTGCCCACCATGGGATATCCCGTACCCGCCATCAGGATGCGCAGGCACCGCACGTACGCCCGGTCCACCTCGGCCTTGCTCTGGTGCGCCACCGACGCGGGCTCCCGGTACGCGCCCTTGACCAGGCGCACCCGCGAGCCGGAGAGGTCGCGGCAGTCCTCCTCGCTGCGGAAGAGGTAGGCCTGGATCGCCACCCCGGTGTCGGGGAAGTCCTCCCGCAGGGCGCGCAGGACCGAGAGCGTGGAGTCGACCGTGGTGTGGTCCTCCATGTCGAGCGTGACGGTGGTCCCGCAGTCCCGGGCGGCCGCGCAGATGCGCCGCGCGTGCTCCAGCGCCAGCGACTCGTCGAGCGCCTGCCCGACGGCCGACAGCTTCACCGACACCTCCGCGCGGCGGCCGAGGCCGAGCGGGGCGAGCGCGTCGAGCAGGGAGACGTACGCCTTGGCCGTGACAGCGGCCGCCTCCGTGTCACGGATCTCCTCGCCGAGGTGATCGATCGTGACGGTCAGGCCGGCGTCGGTCAGGCGGCGTACGGCGGCGACCGCGTCGGCGGCGGACTCGCCGGCGACGAAGCGGTCGACGACGCGGCGGGTGGGCGGAAGACCCGAGACGGCGCGCCGCGCCAGCGGATTCCGCGAGGCCGCGAGAAGCAGGGAACCGAGCATGGCTCAAGCGTAGATCCGCAGTTCAGAGCCGGTCCACGGACAGGAGTCACAGCATTTTCAGACAAATGCACAATAATGACGGCATGCAGGAAATCGTCGATGAGATCGCCCGGTCGCTGGACGCGTCGGTCACGATCGAGGACCGCTCGTTCCAGCTCCTGGCGTACGGCGCCCAGAGCGGCGACATCGACGCCGTCCGCCAGGAGTCGATCCTGCGCAGGAGGGCCAGCGACGAGGTCCGGGCCCATTTCGAGGCGTACGGCATCGCGACCTCCACCGTCCCGGTCCGCATTCCCGGCATCCCCGGCCTGCGCGGGATGCTGGACCGCGTCTGCGTGCCGCTGCGGCACGGCGGCGTGACCTACGGCTACCTGTGGCTGCTCGACTCCGGCGCGCTGACCGACGCACGGCTCGCCTCCGTAGCGCCGCTGATCGAACGCGCCGCCACCGTCCTGGCCAGGGAGGCGCGCACCGGACGGGCCCGGCTGTGGGACTTCTTCTCCGCCGACCCCGCCACCCGGGCCGCGGCCTCGCTCCAGGTCACCGGCCCCGTCGTGGCGATAGCCGTACGAACCGTGCCGGACCGGGCGGCCGGTGCGCTGTGGCGGCTCCCGCGCGGCGTGCTCGCCGAGCCCGGCGACGGTCCCGATCCCCTCACCGCCGTCCTCGCGCCCGCGTCGCAGGCCCGCGCCGTCGCCGGCACCCTCCAGAGCGCGTACGGCACGGCCGCCGGCGTCGGGGGGACCCGCGAGGACCCCGGCGACGCGTGGGAGAGCTGGGGCGAGGCGGTGCTCGCGCTCCGGGTCGCCGAGCACGTGCGGGGGGTCGGGCCGGTCGCGGACTGGGCCGACCTCGGCGTCTACCGGTTCCTGGCCCGGCTGCCCAGGAGCGAGGTCGCCGAGCTGGCCGCCGAGTCGGCCCCGCTGGGCGACCTGGCGGGCACGGTCGAGGCCTATCTCGACCGGGCCGGCCAGGTCCAGGAGACGGCGGCCGCGCTCGGCGTTCACCGCCAGACGCTGTACTACCGGCTGGGCCGCGCCGGGCAGCTCACCGGTCTCGACCTCGCCGACGGCCGGGACCGGCTGCTGCTTCACCTGTCGCTGAAGGCGGCCGCCCTCATCGCGGAGCCCGGTAGACACGCACCCAGTCGACGTACATCGTGACCGTCGCCGGGGTGGCCGCGTTCCGGCAGAGGGCGCCGTCGCAGATCACGTCGTTCTGGAGGGCCAGGCCCATCGTCCGGTTCCTCGGCACCAGCGGGCCGGTGTAGTTCCAGACCATCTTGCCGTCCAGCCAGAACGTCAGCCGGTCGGGCAGCCAGTCCACGGCGGCCGTGTGCCACTGGGTGAAGTCGGCGCGCATCGATCCGGCCGCCCGCTGCCCGTTGTTGCCGTGGACGAAGACGCCGCTGAGCCGGCGGGGAATGTCGCCGACCTCCACGAAGTCGACCTCGGCGTAGTTGGACGGGGTCACGTCCTCCGGCATCAGCAGCGCCACCGCGGAGTAGCCCGCGCCCGCCTCCGTCCGCAGCCGCACCTCCCACCGGCCGTACTGCTGGAGCAGGGTGCTCGCCACGCCGCCGGACAGGTCCTTGCCGCCGTAGATGCCGCCGGTCATGCGCAACATCCCGCCGGAGACGCTCGTCGCCCGCGAGGTACGGGGGTTGGTCCGGGCGTTCGGCGAGTCGTAGACGCCCCACTTGCTCTCGTCGATCCGCGTCCCGTTGAAGTCCTCGACGAGGATCGGCGCGCCCCACTCGGGGCCGGTCGTCTGCCCTGCCAGGGCTCCGGTCCCAGCGCCGGTGACACCCGCGGCCCCGGCGCCCGCCGTACCCGTCGTGGTTCCCGCGCCGGTTCCCGCTCCAGCCCCGGCCCCCGTGACGCCTGTGGTGCCGGTTGTGCCTGTCGTGGCTCCTGTGCCGGTCGCGCTTGACCCTGCCCCTGCCGCGCCGGTGGCCGTTCCCGCCGACCCGGTGCCGGGAGCGGGATGGATCACGGAAGAGCTGTCCGACTGGCCCACCGGGAGCGGGGAGCCGGCCCGGGAAGCATCGGAACCGCCGGACTCATCGGAACGCCCCGAGACACCGGAACGCGCGCCCGTGGAGCCGTGGGAACCCGACCCGTACGTACCTGTGGCGGTGTTCGAGCCCGAGGCGTCGGACCCTCCGGCGCCACCGGGACCGCCGCGCCGGTAGCCGTTCCCATAGCCCTGCGCGTCGCCGTCCGCGTACTCGTTCCCGTAGGTGTCGCCGTAGCCGTGCGCGTACCAGTCGCCGTAGCCGCCCCGGTATCCGTCCGTGTACCCGTACGGGTAGCCGTCGTCCTGGCCGCGCAGCCGGTCGTCGGGGTGGCCGAGGGAGCCGTCCGGCCAGGCGCTGTCCGCGCTCGATCCGTACGGGAAGGTGTGGTCCGGATAGATCGTGACCCGGTCGTCCGGAAGCGTGAAGGAGCCGTCCCGGCCGACGCGGCCAGAAGGAGGCCGAAGCGCGGCCTCCCCGGGGGAGGACCCGGTGGAGGACGCAGCGGAGGACCCGGGGGAGGACCCGGTGGAGGGCTCCGGCGGCAGCACGTTGGCGTCGCTGCGTTCCCGCACCGGTCTCGGCCGGCGGTCCACGGTCGCGGCCCGTGGTCCCGATCGGGAGGACGCCGCATCGGAGGCCGCTCCTGCCGCTCCGGCGGCGGGTTCGCCCTCGCGGTGGCGGCCGGACGCGGAGGCGGCGGCCGGGGATGTGGGCACTTCGGTGGCGGATTCGCCGGCGGCGGTGAGGACCGACGCGGGTTCCGCGCTCGCGCACGCGGTGGCGGCGGCGATCACCATCGCCGCCGCCATGGCTAAGCCAGGTCCATGAAGTGACATGAACGCATCAAAGCACCGAACTCACGTCAATTACAGGAACATGCCGTTTGGGCATCCGAGCGGGCGGGAACGGAGTCGCGCGGCCTCGAAAGCCGATGGAGAACCCGGTAAGACCGCTTCCGCGGGTATCCGCCACCGGTTCTCCCTGGGCCGAGGGCCGGATGGCGTACGTCAGTCGGGAGGCCGGGCAGGCGGTGGCTCAGGCGCAGGTCCGCTCGTAGACGCGGAGCAGCTCCATGCTGATCCGCTCCAGGGAGTACCGCGAGCGGGCGCGGTCGGCCGCCGCGTACCCCATCGCCGTACGCAGGGTCATGTCCCCGAGCAGCTCGCGGATCCGGACCGCGGTCTCGGCCGGACGGCCGGGCCGGGTGAGGAAGCCGGTGACCCCGTCGACCACGGAGTCCAGGTGCGCGCCCACGGCGGACGCGACGACCGGGATGCCGCAGGCCATCGCCTCCAGGGCGGCGAGGCCGGTGGGCACGGTCGGGGCGAGGGAGAGCACCAGGTCGGCGCTGCGCATCAGCTTGGGCATGGCGGTGTGCGGGACCGGGCCGAGCAGGTCCACGCGGTCGCCGACCCCGTGGTTCCTGGCGATCGTCCGGAGCCGCTCGATGCTGAGGTCGTCGCCACCGGCGACCACGAGTTCGGTGTCGGGGATGGCGGCCAGCGCGGCGATCGCGGTCGCCGCGCCGCTCACGGCGATCTCGCCGGGGTCGCTGCCCAGGCCGACGTGGAGGAGACGCGGATGGTCGCCGCGCGGGAACGCCGGTCCCTGTCGGCGGAACCGCTCGACGTCGATCCCGCTCGGGACGACCGAGATGTTGCGGCGGGGCACGCCCATCCGGATCAGCTCGGACTCCTCGTCGGCGCAGGTGGCGATCACCGCGCGGGCGTGGCGGCCGATCGCGCACTCCAACCGCCGTACCGGCGTCTGGCCCTCGTGGAAGTGCCCGTGGAACGTCTGGGTGACCGGTACGCCGAGTCCCTCGGAGCCCGCGATGGCGGCCAGGCCTCCCGCCCAGGAGTGCGCGTGGATGATGTCCGGCCGCTCCTTGCTCCAGCGGCGCTTGAGCCCGGCGCTGAAGTCGGGAATGTAGGGCAGCAGGTCGCTCTCGGACAGCTCGACGTCGGGCCCCGCCGCCACCTGCTCGATGGCGACACCCTTGGACGGCTGGCCGGGGGCGGAACGGGTGTAAACCGTCACCCGGTGACCGCGAGCGAGCTCGCGGGCGATAGCGGGAGTGTCGGACGTCAGGGCCTGCGCGGAAACAATGGCGATATTCATGGCACACCTCAAGCTAGAGAGCTTGGAAAAAGGGTGTGCCTGCGTCTTAGGCACCGACTACTTCGCTGAGTTTACCGCGCTCCAACTCGCGCTAAACCCCCGAATCGGTGGAAATCCCACAGGGTCGGTCTTCGACGCGACTCACCCCTTCGCTCCCCGAGGGAGGCGGGCTTCCCCAGAAGGTGCGGGGGACACATGCGTCGCCGCTGGTCAGAAAGGGAGCGCGGGTGATCGGCTGCGCCCGCGCGGCGAAGTCGGCGACCGGGGGCATTCCGGGAGGCGCCGGAACGCCCAAAGGGAGCGGCGAGCCGGCGGACTGGGAGGCTCTGCGAGCGGCGCGGGTCATCGGGAGCGACGAAGGGTGAGCACGGTCATCTCGTCGAGGACGCGGTCGCCGGAGAACTCCCGGTGGTCCTCCTCGATCGCCTTCACGACGATGCCCGGCGGCTGGCCGGCGCACCGCGCCAGCACCTCGGTGAGCCGGACCTCGCCGTAGCTCTCGCCGCCCGGTCCGCGGGAGCCGACCAGGCCGTCGGAATACAGCAGGAGCGTCTCGCCCGCCGCCAGGGTCAGCTCCTCGGTCGCGGGGACCGCGCCCTCCTCGAACCCGAGCGGGACGCCGCCCCCCTCTGCGAAGCGGACGCCGCCGTCCGGGAGGAGCAGGGCCGCCGGGTGGTGCCCCGCCGAGGCGAGCCGTACCCGGCGGCCGCGTACGAAACCCACCGCCGCCATCACGAACAAGCCGGTGTTCTGAACGACGAGCGCGTCGTTGACCTTGCGCAGCGCCTCGCCGGGGTCGTCCTCGCGCACGCTGACCACGCGCAGCCCGCCGCGCACCATCGCGGTGACCGACGCGGCCTCCTCGCCCCGCCCGGCCGCGCCGCCGATGACGAACCCCCAGCCGTCCCTGACCGGGAACACGTCGTAGAACTCGCCGCCGATCGCGCGCGGCCCGGAGCCCGGATGGTAGACCGCCGCCGTCTCGAATCCCGGGATGTCCGGCAGCGTACGGGGGAGCACCCCCGTCTGGAGCGTCTCGGCCGCCTCCGACCTGCGCTGGAAGCCGCGCTGCGCCCGCATCGCCAGGCCGAGCTGTGCCCCCGCCTCCTCCAGCATGCCGAGGTCGGCGAGCCCGAACGGCACGCGGTCGCGGAGCCGTACCAGCGTGAGGACGCCGAGGACCTCCCGGCCGGTCCCGATCGGCACGGCGAGCAGCGACCCCGCGCGCATCTCGTCGAGGACGCCGGGCCCGAGGAGCCCGTCGTCGGCCAGCATCTCGTGCACCGTCCCGCTGCCGGTCTCCAGGACCTGGCCCACGACCGGCGCGCCCGCCGGGTCGAGCGCCTCGACCGCCCGCTGCAGGCGGGTGACCGGCTCGCTGGCCGGTGGGACCACGGCCGCGCGGTGCAGGGAGCCGTCGCGGAAGACGTCGGCGATCACCCAGTCCGCGGTCTCGGCGCCGAGCAGCCGCGCCGCGCGGATGAGGGCGACCGGCTCGCGCAGGCTCTCCTCGTCCAGGAGCAGCCGGGTGAGCCGGGCGAGCAGGTCGTGACGCCGTGCGGCGGCCATGGTGGCCGAGTCGTCGGGGACCCGCTCGTCCGGGCCGGACGCCTCCGGGAGCCGCACGTCGGTCGGCAGCGCGACCGCCGCGACCATCTCCCGTGGGTCGCCCGGCATCCGCAGCCTGCTGAGCACGAGCCGCACCGTGTGCGTGCGGCCCTGGTGAGCCAGCCGGGTCTCGAAGGTGGCGCTCTCCTCGCCGTGCAGTACGGCGGTCAGGTGGGAGCGGAAGGCGGCGCGGCTGGAGACGTCGACCAGCAGCGGGAACGGCCGCCCGAGCAGGTAGCCGGCCGGGCTGCCGAGCAGGCGCGCGGTCTCGTTGTTGATCCGCCGCACCACGCCGCCGGTGTCCATGACGATCACCGGGACGGGAAGCGCGCGGAAGGTCTGGCGCAGCAGCTTGTGCTCGCGCTGGTTGCCGCCCTCCCTGCGCCTGCGGCTCCTCCCGAGTTCCGCGAGCGCCGACCGGAGCAACTCCTCCGCCGCCTCCAACTCGTCGAGCGCCGGACCCGGCGCGGACGTCTCGCGGAGCGCCGCGATGCGGGCGGCCATGCCACTCAGCTCGCGCTCCAGCTCGGGTAGGTTGGTCAACATTCGCCCCCTCTCCTGTTTCGACGGTACGTCACCGGGCTCCGCCGATCGACGGGGTCCGTATGAAGGTAGAAAGTAGGGGAATGACGGTTCCTGTCATGGAGACGACTCCGAGTCTCGCCCGCGATCTCGCCGCTCTGGGCAGGGTGACCGAGGGTGTTTCGTACGAGAGCGTGCTGCGCGGCGTCACCGAGGCCGTGGCGCGCGGCGTCCCCGGATGCGCGGCGGGCACCGCCGAGCTGTGGCAGGAGGGGAGGGTCCTGCTCGCCGCCTCCCACAGCGAGGTGATCGCCCTGACCGACAGGGAACGCGAGCTGCGCGAGGGCCCGTCGAGGGAGGCGCTCGCCACCGGAAGGCCGGTGCTGATCGCCGACGCGATGCGCGACCCGCGCTGGCCCCGCTACGCCGCCACCGCCGTACGGCACGGCGTGCGCTCGGTGCTGGCGCTGCCGATCGAGGTGGACCGCGCGGTGGTCGTCATCTGCCTGTACGCGGTGCGGCCGGGCGCCTTCGCCGGAGGCGGGTCCCTGATGACCATGCTCGCCGAGCAGGTAACCGTGGTGCTGTCCAACATCTGGGAGTACGACGACGTGGTGACGGGGGCCGCCCAGATGCAGGAGGCCCTGGCCGGCCGTTCGATCATCGACCAGGCCAAGGGCATCATCATGTCGGCGAGCGGCTGCTCGGCGGAGGCCGCGTTCGACGAGCTGAGGCGCGTGTCCCAGCACCATCAGGTCAAGGTCGCCGACCTGGCCAAGCTGCTCGTCACCGAGCACCAGAACAAACACCGGGACGGGCGCGCGGAGTGAGCTATCCGCGCTGCTCCCTGGCCGCCGTGAAGGCGGCCAGCGCCTCGTCCAGCGTGTCGTAGATCGGCAGCCGCTGGGAGAGGCCGGTGACCCACATGACCTTGGAGCTGGGGTACTGCACGCTGACGAGGGCGAAGTCGCCGCCGGCCGCGGTCGCGCGCTGCCAGTGGTGGACGATGAGCCCGAGCGCCCGCGAATCCATGAACGTGACCCCCGCCATGTCGAGGACCATGCTCGGGCCCTGATCGTCGGCGACGGAGTCGAGATAGCCGGAGAACTCCTCCCGCGTCGTGGCGTCGAGCATCCCGGTGACATGGACCGCGACGACGCCGCCCACGGGCGTGGCATGCACCGTGGAGTGCAGGGACAGCGCCCCAGGCTTTGGCACCTCACGCCTCCTAGACGGACGGAGGCCTCGCCGTGCGAGGCCTGTCCGGCAACTTTACTGGCGCTCAGGGGGTGGTGATACTTCCAACTTTGAGGGAATATCGGAGGAGAGGTCCAGCAGAGGGCCATGTCTCGATGTTGTAGCGAGGCGCGCCGTCTGCATGGGCTGGTCCCGGCTCGGCGTCGCTCGCGATGCGAGTACGAGGAGATTTCCAAGATGGCTGCCGAGGTTCGAGTAGCGACCATCCCCCAGCAGGCCGGAGCGGCGAGCGGACGCAAGGCGTCGCCGTCGTCGCGGGCGAAGCATGCCCGCCCCGCCGAGCGGACGCACGACCAGGACCGGCCGACCGCCGAGGAGTTGCTCGCCGAGCTCGCCCGCGAGGACCTGCCGCCGGAGCGGCGCGAACGCCTGCGCGAGATGGTCGTGGAGATGCACCTGCCCATGGCACGGGACGTCGCGCGCAGATATCTGCACCGCGGCGAGCCGCTGGAGGACCTGCTCCAGGCGGCCTACGTGGGGCTGATGAAAGCGATCAACGGGTACGACGCCAGCCTCGGGCACGGCTTCCGCGGCTACGCCATGGTCACCATGACCGGAGAGGTGAAGCGGCACTTCCGCGACCGGACCTGGGCGGTCCGGGTGCCCCGGCTCTACCAGGAGCGCCGCTCCGAGCTGAACCGGTTGGTCGCGGACATGACCCAGGAGCTCGGCCGGTTCCCGACGGTCGCCGAGCTGGCCAAGAAGATGCGCATCTCCGAGGAGGACATGCTCCTCACGATGGACGCCTCCGCGGCGTACAGCACGCTGTCCTTGGACGCGCCCCTGGGCGCGGACGACGACGCGGCCGCGTTGGGGGACGTGCTTCCGGAGGAGGACGACGCGCTGGCCACCCTGGTGGACAGGGAGGCCGTCAAGCCGCTGATCGACGAGCTGCCCGAGCGGGAGAAGAACATCCTGCTGCTCAGGTTCTACGGCAACCTGACGCAGGCGGAGATCGCGGCGGAATTCCACATATCCCAGATGCACGTCTCGCGGATCCTCCGGAAAGTTCTCGACCAGCTCCGGTCGGAACTCGTCGCGGGATGATCCCGCGGCCCCGCCCCGGGGACGGCGGCGTGGGGGCGCCGCCATCCCGGGGTATGTTCGAGTTCCCGTGTCGTGCGGCTGACGGTGCAGATTTGGCCTGTGGGAGGCGTTACCCCGTGAGTGAGGATGACGTCCCACCGTCCGCGCCCGACACGGCCAAGGAGCTCACGTTCTCCCTCGACGACCTGCCCGAGGTGCGGGAGTTCGCCGCCGTACAGGCACGCAGCCAGGGGATGCGGGAGGACGCCGTCGGGGACTTCGTCGTCGCGCTGAACGAGGTGGCGACGAACGCGGTGACCCATGGCGCCCCCGAGGCCCGGCTGCGCCTGTGGGACGACCGTGACGGCCTGGTCGTGGACGTCCACGACGAGGGCAAGGACTGGCATCCCGAGGGCCCGCCCGGACGGGTCGCCCCGCCCGAGAACGCCATCAGCGGCATGGGGCTGTGGGTGGCGCGGAAGCTCAGCACCGACATCTATGTCGAAACGGGGAGCAACGGGACTACCGTCACGATGCGTTTCAGCGTCTGACAGGGGTAGTAGCCCCGCATGACTGTTCCCCGCATACTCGTGGTCGGCGGTGGCTACGTCGGCATGTACGCGGCGCTGCGGCTGCAGCGCAAACTCCGCCGCGCCGAGGCGCGCATCACGGTCGTCAACTACGACTCCTACATGACGTATCAGCCGTTCCTGCCCGAGGCCGCGGCCGGGAGCATCGAGCCCAGGCACGTCGTCGTGCCGCTGCGCCGGGTGCTCTCGCGGTGCGAGATCCTCAACGGCACGATCCTGCGGGTCAGCCTCGCCGAGAAGATCGCGGAGTTCCGCCCGCACGAGGGGCGGGAACGGGTCCTCGGCTTCGACTACCTGGTGTTCTCTCCCGGGTCGATCTCGCGGGTGCTGCCGATCCCCGGCCTCGCCGAGCGGGGGATCGGGTTCAAGACCGTGGAGGAGGCCATCCACCTGCGCAACCACGTCCTCGGCAAGCTCGACGTCGCCGCGTCCAGCTCGGACGAGCGGCTCCGCCGGCGGGCGCTCACGTTCGTCTTCGTCGGCGCCGGATTCGCGGGCATCGAGGCGCTCGGCGAGCTGGAGGACATGGTCAGCGACGCCGTGAAGTACTTCCACGGCCTGCGCAGACAGGACATGCGCTGGTTCCTCATCGAGGCGACCGACCGCATCCTGCCCGAGGTGGGGCTCGACATGGGCCGCTGGACCGCGGAGCAGCTCCGCAGGCGCGGCATCGACGTGCGGCTGCGCACCCGGCTGCTGTCGGCCGAGAACGGGCACATCGTCCTGGACGACGGCGAGGAGTTCGACGCCGAGACGCTGGTGTGGACCGCCGGAGTCAAGCCGCACCCGCTGGTCAGATCCGGCGATCTGCCGCTCGACTCCCGGGACCGGGTCCTCGCCAACGAGTTCCTGCAGATCCAGGGCGCCCGGTTCGCGTTCACCGGTGGCGACACCGCCGCCGTCCCGGACCTCACCCGCCCCGGCGAGTTCTGCCCGCCCAACGCCCAGCACGCCGTACGGCAGGCCCGGCGGATGGCGGACAACATCCTCGCCACGATCAGGAGCCGGCCCTGCAAGCCGTACCGGCACAGGAACGCGGGCGCGGTGGCGGCGCTGGGGCTGCGCAAGGGCGTCGCGCAGATCTACGGCCGGGAGCTGCGCGGGATCGTCGCGTGGCTGATGCATCGCTCGTACCATCTGTCCCGGATGCCGACCTTCAACCGGAAGAGCCGCATCCTGGCGGACTGGACGCTCGCCCTGTTCTTCCGCAGGGAGATCGTGTCGCTCGGCGCTCTGCAGCGGCCGCGCGAGGAGTTCGAGCTCGCCGCCCGGACCACCCCGCGCAAGCCCGCCCGCGAGCCCGTCACCCCCTGACCGCGCTGGGCCCCGGTCCTCGGCGTGGCGCGATGGGCCGTTCTGGAAGCCGCGGTACGCGCGGCACCCCGGCAAGGGGCTGGGCCGTGCGCCCTCGCCGGCGTCCGTGGCCCGCCGGCCGCGCCCGCCCGCTGGCAGCGCCCGCCCGCCGGCGGACCCGCCTGGGAAGCCCCGGGCTGGGCAGTCAGAGCCTGAAGCCGGTGAGGGGCGGCTGGAACGGGGCGCTGCCGTGCCCGTCAACGCGTTGACCTCGGGGCCTGGCGCGTGAAGCGCGACCCTCAGCGCGAGGCCCATGAAGTGCGGACCTCAGCGTGGAGAGTCGCCCGCCGGCACTGTCGGAATCCCCACATCGGCAGGAGGAGCCCGGCTCCCGACCTGGGACGCCCCGGGCTGGGAGCGGCAGGTCCATGGCCTGGGACGTCCCGGCCTGGGAGGTCCAGCTTGAGAGCGAGAGGTCCCCGGTCTGGGAGGCCCCGGGCTGGGGGAGGGCCGGGGCACTCGTTGGGCGTCGTCACTCGTTCGGCGGCGCGGCGCAGATGTCGGACAGTGCCGAGGTGGGGTCCCACTCCACGGCCAGATCGCCGAGGGAGACGATGCCGATCGGGTGTCCCTTCTCCACCACCGGGACCCGCCGGATCGCCTTCTCGCGCATCAGCCGTACCACGTCGTCGGCGTCCTGATCCGGGTCCACGGTGACGACGTGCGTCGAGCACAGCGCGCCGATCGGGGTCACGCTGATGTCCCGCGTCTCGGCGACCGCCCGCACCACGATGTCGCGGTCGGTGACCACGCCGCGCAGCCGGTCACCCCTGGTCACGAGGACGTCGCCGATCGCTTGGTCGCGCATCAGCTTGGCGGCCCGAACCACAGGGGTGTCCTCGGGAAGCACCACCGGATCGGGAGTCATGACGTCGCGCGCCTTCTGCTTCTCGTGCATCAGGATCCGCCCCCTTCACTTCTTTACGTCCTTGTCCGGGTTTGTAAGTGTTTCGGGGGATTGCAGGACACTGAGCGTCGTGAGGATGAGGACCTGAGGGGCCGGTGGCCGGCGACCTCACGGGAGCGGGATCCGCAGACGGACGATCGGAACGGACCGGGCTTGACGTCCGTCCCGATCGGGGGTGGACCGGCGGGCCACCTGATCTGCTGAGGTCGATCTCGCCGGGAGCAGCATCCTCGACAGGCCCACATCCGGGCCTCGGGCTCGACGGATCGGGCAGAGGCGGACCGGCGGGGTGCGAGGAGGCCGGGAAGGTCCGGTCGCCCGATGACGGGCCAGCGGTCAGCGCCGCGCCCGGGATCGCCAGCTCCCGCGCCAGGCGCTCACCGTACCGACACCGGCCTGGTGCAGCGCCAGCAGGCACAGGCCGAGCGCGATGAGCGCGGTGGTGCCGATGCCGATGCCGGCCTTGAGGAGATCGAGGAGGAAGGCGATCCCGAAGACGATCGCGGCGACGACGGCTAACATGCGGGCCTCACTTTCCGGTCAACCGGGTGAGCAGCGTCCGGTACTCGCGGAGCGCGAGCCGCAGCTCCTCGGTGTCCTTGATGTCGGGGTTCTTCCAGTGATCGGTCAGGCGGCGGCGCCGCTCGGTGACGGCGGAGACGGCCTCCTCGACGAGGGCGTCCGCCTGCTCGACCGAGCCACGCGGGTCGTCGACGAAGGCGGCCTTGATGTCACGCCATCGCCGCTCCACGTCGATCCCGGCGAGCTCCGGTTCGCTCTCAGCGGTGGTGCGGCCGACGTCGCCCGGACGCTCGCCGCCGGTGGGGATCTCGCTCCGTCCGGCCTCAGGCCGTTCGAAGGCGTACGCGCCGCCGGAGCCGGAACGACCGGTGTCGGTCGCTCCGTGGGCGGGAGGCATCACGTTCTCGTGGCGTACCGGGCCGCGCGGCTCGAAGCCCTCCGGGGCCACCGAGGCCGTCCGGTCCTCGCTCTCGCCGGTCCGCCCGGCGTCCTGCGTGCCTTCCGCCTCTTCGGGGGAGTAGACGGGGCCGGGGCCCTCGAACCTGCTGTGCCGCTCGGACCCACCCTCGGACCCGGTGTCCTGCCAGACGGGCTCCTCTCCGGCGGTGGCCCGGCCGGCGCCGTACCTGGTGTCGTAGCGGTCCCTTTCCATCAGCGGTCAGCCTCCCTCGTGCTGGAACGTACGGCGCGATGGCCGTCGGATCGGGCGGGTACCTCGTCGAGCAGTTCCTGGAAGAGCGCGCGGTAGTGCACCATGGCCTGGCGCAGCTCCTCGGTGGTCGCGTCCTGCCTGGCCGCGCGCCTGCTGATTTCGTGCGCCCGGCGGTAGTGGTCGAGCGTCGAGGCGTGCTCGACCGAGAGGTCGCTGAGTCGCTGCTCGAAGTCCTCGGTGGGATAGCCACGATCGGTCATTACGGATGTGACCAAGGCGTCTGCCTCGGTCACCGCGAAGCCGGGCGCGTCGACGAAGCGCTCCTGCACCTCGCTCCACTTCCTCGCGTACGCGGTGCGCGACTCCTGGCTGAGGGGACGGACGTCGAGCCGTGAGTGCCGCAGCTCGCGAGCGTGTAGCTCCTGCTCGGCCTCCTTCCGGCTGTCCCGCTCCCGAACCGTACGGTCGTACTCCGGGCCGAAGCGCTCTTTCAGGCGGCGTCTGCGATTGAGGTTGGTCATGACGACGTAACCCACCGCCAGGATCACCACCACGATGGCAATGGCCACGACCAGCCATGCAACGGGGGTCATACAAGCCTCCAGAGATGAGTGCGTTGTCGCTTCGCACTGCCCTGGATATGGGGGTTCAAGCGCACGCGATGAAGGAGGGCGACGGCAAAGCGCGCGTAATGCCAGGTTTTACGGGTAGCCGGGACATCACCCGCAGAGGAGGGAAACCATGGGATTCGGAGCAAGCCTCGCGTTCATCGCAGTCGGCGCGGTCCTCGCCTTCGCTGTCACGTGGGACGTCCCCGGCATCGACCTACATGTCATCGGCTGGATCCTCATCGGCGTCGGCGCCGTTGGAGCGCTGCTGACCGGTCTCTACACGCGACGTCCGCGCACCGAGGAGACGGTCGAGGTGGTCGAACCCGACACCGTGTACACCGCCGAGCCGACCGTCGAGCCTCACATCCACGTCCACGACGAGGACCACCACCTGCGCCGGGGTCGCGATTGACGTACAGGGCTCCGCTGCCGTCAGGAACGCGGACGCCGGAGAGCGGTGAGAGCGGCCACCGAGTGCGGCGGCTCACCGCGCCAGCGTGCGGCCTCCGGCGCGTCTCCCCGGAAGTCGTCGCCGGCGGCCGCAGCGCTCGGCCGCGCGGGGTGTGTCCAGCCGGGAGATGTCGCCGAGGCAGGCCATCGCGATCGGCCCGTCCCGCGCCGGCGGCGCGCAGGAGCCCGCCGTGATGGTCGTGGTCGTGGGACGGAGCCGAGTTCCCCGTGGCGCGGGCGTCGCCACGCTCGGTCGCCCGGCGCGGCCACGTCTTGATCTCGGCGTGGGGCGTGGGTCTCGTCACGGTAGCCCGTGGACTCCGCCTTCAGGTGCGCGGCCAGGGCATCGCGCCGGCGTCCCTCCGCGGCTCCTTCACCGCCCGGCCACAGTCGCCGCTGTAGACCCGGCCGGGTTCTTCGCGTGTGCCGTACGGCACGGAGACCGAACGGGGAGGGCCTGGGAAGCGCTGGGCGCGGTTCGATGGCCTTGTCGTGTCACTCCGAGGCATCACTGCCGTGGTTACTCGCGGGCGTCTCTGCCGTGTTACTCGGAGGCGTCGATGGCCGCCAGCGCCTCGGCCAGAACGCCGGCGACATGGGACTCCGCCGAAGCCGGGACCTCGTGAAACCCGCGCTCGGGATCGTAGGCGATGTCGAGGTCGTTCTCGATGAGACGGTTGGCCCAGCGCAGCGCCGTGTTGAGCTTCTCCTTCGGGATCGTACGGCCCTGTGCCACGGCGGACAGATTGCGGAGATTGGTGGCAGGGCCCGACTGGTTGTGCTCGCGGCGCAGCTTCCAGGGAAGGGCCCGGCTGTGGTCGGTCATCCGCTTGGAAAGACCGGCCGCTCTCTTGGCCTGGAGGATGCCGGACTCCGTCACGCCGAACCGGGCGGCGAGGTCCGCGTTCGACCACCCGGCCGCGGTCAGCCGAGCCAGTTCCTCGTGATCTACCAGCGGTTTTCTTCCCATGATCGACAGCTTAGGCCCGGCGAGGGGCTACGTGTACGCACGTGGGCGGAATCTGCGCTAAGGTTGGTGTCGCTCGGGCAGCCGGGCAACGGGACGTAGCGCAGCTTGGTAGCGCACTTGACTGGGGGTCAAGGGGTCGCAGGTTCAAATCCTGTCGTCCCGACCGCGTTTTCGCAGGTCGGAGCCGTGATCACAAGAAATGTGATCACGGCTTTCTGTTTGTTCGTTGCTCGTTTGTTGCTCGGACGAGGCGTCAGTTGCTGACACCCTGGTGCCTGTCGTTGTCGCAGGCTGCCGCCTGTTTCAGGGGGCCACGGGCGTGTACGGCGGCGGTTGTTCAAATGGATTCCGGGGGCACGGGCCATCGTCGTCGTGATCTACATCGTAAAGGCGCCGAGGATGGGCCATGCGGCCGCCGAGACTGTGTGCAGTACGGGATCAGTAACGCGCCCGCACAGCCCGGTGGTAGCGCCGGGTTGTGCGATTGGGGAGTTACGCCCGCACGCAGGGCCGGAACGGGGCCTCGGCTTCGACCGCCTGGTGTCTTTCTCTCCCAGGTTGATCTCACGGGTGCCGGAGGCGAGCAGGCCGGCGGTGTGTGCAGGCACGGCAGTCGCCGCGAGGTCCCGCATTCGGGCGACGGAGGAAAGAGGAAAAGGGCGGATCATCGGCGCTCGCATTGGTGTGCCTGGGGTGGTTGTGGCGAGGTTGCTCGTTGCCCCTGAGTCTTATCCCGGGGTGTTGGGGTGGGCGGCCGCCCGTGGTTGTTACGCGAGCTGGGAGGGGTGCTGGTGATCGGCGTCTGCCGGAGCTGCTGCCGCGGCAAGCGGGTGCTTGCCTCGGGGCATCAGGCAAAGCGTGAGTAGGGCGGACAGGAGGGTGACTGTGCAAGCTGCATTGAGTGCCGCTGGAAGGCTGATCAGTTCGCTCATGCTGGGTCCAGCGAAAGCCCCGGCCATGCTTGCGGCGGCTTCGACGGTGACGAAGGCGGAGCTGACCCGGCCGAGGAGCCCTTTCGGTGTGGCTCGTTGCAGCCAGGTCTGGGTGGCGACCAGGACGGTGACTCCTGGTATCCCGAGAAGAACCGCGGCGGTCAGCGCGACAGGGAGTGACGCGGCGTTGAACATGAGAAAGAACGTGCCGGCGACGAGGGACTGGCTGAGGGCGATGATCGTTCTGGGGGTGTAGCGGTCGACGAGTCGTCGGCTGATGGGGGCTCCCAGGAGAAAGCCGAGGCCCAGCGCGGACAGGAGGTAGCCGACCTGGACGCTTCCACCCAGGCGGGTCACGCCGAAAGGGATGAGCAGAGCGGTGAGGGCTGCGTTCGCGAGCAGGTACGCGCTGTTCGTGGCCAGCAGTGCCCGTGTTGCTGCGGCTTGGCGAAGGTGGCGCAACCCTTGGACGAGGTCTGTGAGCACTTTGTGGGTGGGGCCGTGCGCGCGGGATCGTGTTGAGGTGCGGGCGATGGCGGTCGCGGACAGCAGGCTGGCGGCGATTGCGGCACTGATGACCGCGTTGATGCCGGAGGTGGCGAACAGCAGGCCGCCGATGGGTGGGGCACTCAGTCCGACCACCCCAGTGGTGAAGGCGCCGAGCGCGTTCGCGCTGCTGAGTAGTGGGCCGACGCCTACGACGGTGGGGGTGTGTGCTTGGGCGGCTGGGCGAAAGATCACCGCGGCCGTGCCTTGGCCGAGCGACGCGATGTAGATGAGCCAGATCGCCTCGGGCGTTTTGGGCAGGAGTACTACGGAGATCGCCGTTGCGTGCATGAGGTCGGTGGTGATCATGACGCGGCGACGGTCCCATCGATCGGCTATGACCCCGGCGAACGGCCCCAGGAGTAGGGCGGGCAGGTATCTGAAGGCCAGGCTGAGGCCTGTGGCGAGTGCTGAGCCGGTGACGGCATAGACGTGTGCGGGAACCGCGACGTCAAGCAGGCCGGTGCCGAGGGTGGCGATTGATCGCGCCGTCCAGAGCAGTCGAAAGTCGCGCACTCGTAAGGCCTGCAGCATGCTTCCCTCCTTGAATTATTCTTGCAAGATAGAAGCGCGGTCATCTTTATTCTGTCAAGATAGTCCTATGGATCACGTCGAACTTGGCCGGAGGTTGCGGAGCCGCCGCGCGGCCCTCGGCCGGACGGTCGCCTCGGTGGCCACGGAGGCCGGGTTGTCGGTGCCCTATGTGGCGAATTTGGAGAACGGCCGCGGTAACCCGACTGTCGCCGTACTCGACCGGCTCGCTGACGCGCTGGGGACCCGGTTGGTGATCGCCCTTGCCGATCCGACCGCAGAGCAGGCGATCGCGGCTCTGCCGCCGTCGTTGGTGCATTTCTCGCAGAGCCGCCGCTTTCGGCGCGAAGTCGGCCGCCTCGCCGCCGTGCTGGAGGAAGACCATCGAGCGGTCCACGCCATGCTCGTCGACGCGCTGGCGGCTGTTGGTGGTGTGCTGCGGCGAGACCTGCGGGAAGCCGATTGGCAGAGACTGCTGGATGCGGTGGTGCTGATCTTGGGCCATCCGTCAGAGTGACACCGCTCTGCTTCGGGCCCGTGCCGGGCGGCAGGGATCCTACGTGCCACCCGCCGAGTGCCACCCTGCAGAGGGAGACCGGAGAGCACCGCCGGCATCTCTACCTCAACGACGCCACGCTGTCCGCTCCGGGAGGTAGGGCCCTGGCTGCTTGGCAGTTGGAGGACGAGAGCTATATCTGCGCCCGCGGAAGGCGCCTGAGGGGATCGTCGACCTGCGGCAAGCCCGCATCGGCGTGCTTCGTGCCGCCCCTGAGACGTGGTCGCAGCGGCGGCAGGACGGCCTCGTCTACGACGCGTTGGACCCGATGCTGCCCGCCGCCCGGCGCCTTGCCTGGTTGAGTGCGGAGGGCGACGGGTACGTGCCGCAGCTGCATGAGCAGCTCGCCGCCGACTATCGACGGCTGGGGCAAGAGGCGGACGCGCGCACGGTCCTGTTGGCCAATCAGCGGCGACGGTGCGCGACGCTGCCGCTGTACGCCCGAGCCTGGGGCTGTTGCAGGACGTCACGGTCGGATATGGCTACCGCCCGGCTAAGGCGCAGGTCACGGCATGCATGTCCTGTCAGGACAGCCCGCCGACCAGCTTACGAACTATTTGCCAGTCTTTTTGCGGCTTGCTAGCGCGCCATCCTGCCGAACCCGGGCTTCGACGTAGGCCGTGCTGGTGGACTCGCTCCACTTCCAGATCGCTCCTGCGGCGTTGAGCTTGCGGGTCAGCTTGCCGATCAGCCGATCCTCCTCGGCTGTGCTGAGTCGCCCGCCTGTGATGAGCTGCGTGTACCGCACGGTGTCGACGATGGCGGACTTCACTCGCTCATGCGCAAGGTAGATGTCCAGATCCTCTTCCCAGCCCTGCGTATAGCGGGCAGGCATGTTCTTCACCCAGCCGTCGAGGACGGCCTGCCGCTCGTCGTCGTAGTAGCTCATCTTGTGAAAGTGGACGGCGAGCTCATAGACGGGATCGCCCCACAAGGCAAGCTCCCAGTCGAGGAACACGACATGCCCGTCACGGAAGATCATGTTCTTTCGATGGACGTCCGCGTGGACAAGTGCGAACGGACGCGGTGTGAGTTCTGACCAGCGTCCGAGGACCGGGGCCAGCGGGTCTTCGGGGATGTCGAGCGCGGTGAACAGCGAGTGATAGGGCTCGCGGAAGGTGTCGTAGACCTGTCCGGTCACATCGGACAGTCGCCTGGCGAAGGCGGGTGTATCGGCGTCGGCGGGCCATGACGGCGGCAGCTCCGGCAGCCGATCCAATGGAACCGTGGTGAGCTGGACGGACAATTCGACCACATCCCCCAGTACGGCAGGTGGCACCCGGCTGCCTCGCGGCGCGATGTTATCGAGGACCTCTCCGGCGATGAACTCGTGAACCTGGAACTGCGGTTCCTGCGACGCGTGCAGTAGCCGAGGGACGCGGGCGACCTGGGGAATCAGTGCGGCGAGGACGTCCTGCTCGGGCCAGATCCGAAGGTCCATGGTGTCGGCCCCGGCGATCGGGATGCGGACGATGACCGGTCCGCTCGGGGTGTCGACTCGGATGTTGTCGTTGTAGAAGCCGCTGGCGCCGTTTCTGGCCTGGACAGCCGTGTTGTAGAGGTCGAGCATCACGTGAGCAGCCCCCGCAGGTGATCGTTCATCCGTGCCTCCAACGCCTCCAGTGAGTCCAACGGCTCGATGTCGTTCCGGGCCTGCTGGGCAGCCGCGCTGATCGTCTCATCGGTGCGCTGGAGCATTCCGAGCAGATATTCGGCCACCATGAGCAGTGTCGGATAGACCTCGACAGTCACCAGCTCATCCACCGCCCACCGGAGCGAGGCCATCGCCTGATCGGCCTGGCCGAGGCGAACGTGGAGGCTGGCTCGGACGAGCTCCGCCCTGGCGCGACCGGACCGATAGCCGGCCTTCTCCAAGGCGCGGCAAGCGTGATCCAGAGATGTAGAGGCGTCGTTGAAGTGCCCGATGGCCAGCTGGGCCTGGCCGAGGGCGGTGAACGCCTTGCCGGCCTCGTGTAGAGCGCCGAGGTCGGTGTTGGCCTCGACAGCTTCGCGCGCGACCGCGATGGCTGAGACCGGATCCGTCCAGGCGAGCAGTTCGGCGAGGTTGGTCTTGACCAGGGCCGCCCCGATGACCGTTCCCGCTTGGCGGTAGCGCGCTTCCGCATCGCGGAGATGCCGCTCGGCCCTCTCGAAGTCGTAACTGAAGCGGGACGCCAGGTGCAGCAGCCGGGCGAGGTCACCCCGGAGGACGTGGGCATCCGCAGGACTGCTGGCGGTCACCTCGTCAGCCAAGAGGAACGCCCGGCGGAATCTGCCCTGGGCCATGTGGAGATCCGCACTCCACAGGCCTGCGGGGTGGCGCTCTGGTCCCTCGCGCCCCTCCCAGACGCTCGCGTAGATGTGCAACGCCTCGGCTGTCTGCCCGCCGATGCGCCGCCCGTGCCCTGCGGCGACGGCGAGACGCGCGCCCGCCCGGCTCATCAGGGACCACGATCGTTCCGGCGTCAACGCGTTGATCTTCTCGGCGTCCCCGAGCAGGACCGCCGCCTCGGAGGCCAGGCACCGCGCCGTCTGGTCTAGAGCCTCGTCGGGTTCGCCCTGCTCGAGGAAATCCCTTAGGTCGGCGACCAGACCGGATACTCCTTGCGACCCGCCCAGGGTGGCGATCCGGTCGGCGTAGTCCAGCAGCCGATCGCTGGACAGCACCCCGGCACCGAGGCCGTGATAAGCCGCTTCCCGGAGCGCCGTCGTTGGAGCATTGGTGCCGCGAGCCCGCTCGTTCCACAGGTCATGCAGCACCTTGTGGGCCTCCTGGCTGATCGCAGCCGACAGCCGCACCCGCAGAACACTGGTCATGAGCTGATGCAGCTGGAACCGCGATTCCGGCGCGGGATACACGAAGGAGTACGACGTCAGCCTCTCCCAGGCGATCTGCCCGGCGGGAAGATGGAAGGCCTGGGCCAGCCGGGTGAACAACTCGAAGTCGAAGGTACGCGCGACGCTCAGCAGCTCCAGGTAACGGCGCTCGTCCGGATCGACGTGCTGGAGGAAGCGCTGCATGATCTCGTCCTGGGAGACCACCTGCCGTCTACTTTCACTGTCGACGGCGAGATGCAGGTAGAACGGCACGCCGACGCTCGCCTTTGCGATCACCTGACGCGCCCGAGGGTCGGTGACGCCGCCGTCCGCCAGCAACTCCATCCGCGCATCCATCGGGAGCCCCTCCAACGGAAGCTGGCGGATGACTCGCCCCCATTCCGAGGCGTATTGAGGCCAGGGCAACGGCTCCCTGCTCGCGATGACAACGAGCCCGCGGTCGAGCTGAGCCACCAGATCGCGCAGCCACACATCCGAGGCGGCATGCCCAAGCGCGTCGAAGGCGTCGATGACGACAACGTACGGCCTGCCCTTGCGGCCGATACGCAAGTCCTCGGCGAACAGGTAGGTGACCGCGTCGACCAGATCGGCACCGGGCAGCTGGTCGAGCTGGCCGAGCGTCTCATCGGCTCGCAGGTGGCGCCGTCGCTTGTGGGCACCCGCTCCCCGGTCGAGCAGCTTGATCAGCCCTACCGCAGTGGCGAACACCGGGACGCCGGCGGCGGTGTCCAGCACTTCTGTGAGGACTTCGCTGGATTCGACGAAGGGAAGCTCCCGGCGGCTCAGCCCGAGATGCGGATGCAGCCGCTGCCACAGCACCGCGTAGGCGATGTCGTACCGGTCGAACCGGACGCCTTGGCGGCCGAACTGCATACGCAGCACGGCCAGGGCATCCTCTTGCTGGCGGTGCGCCGGAACCTGGAGATCCAGCGTGGCCACCATGCAGCTGCCCTGGGCTCGCTGCTCGAACTCCCGGAGCAGACGCGACTTGCCGATCCCCCCAACGCCGGTGACGTTCAGCACGCGCGGTCCGTCGCCGACCTTCCCGAGCTCTTCGTCGAAGATCGCTCGCTGGTCTTCGCGGTTGACGAAACGGCGATGCAGCGCCGCGACGCGACGGAATCGAGGCTCGAGAGCCATCCGACCTCTTCCTGTGAGCAGCGACCAGCTTGCGGCACACTCTCGGCTCGTGGTGCTGAGAGCGTGGTGGCACATACAGCTCCGCCGCACCATCCGGGGCGGCCGGCAGAAGGCGTAGAGGACCATCAAAGATCGGCACATCGCCCGAGGTCAACGAGATCGCGAATTAGGACACCCGAAAGAGGTTGGGGCAGGATCCATCACACGAACGACGCCTGGGTCAATCGGCTTACTTCAGCATTCGCGCCGCGCCGGTGAGTGAGTGTGTATGAAACCTGCTGACATCTCCCGATTGGCTGGCCTATGTCTGCTCGTCCCCTCGCTGCGAGTGGTCGGCTACCACGATGCCTTGTACGAGGCGACGGGGCTCGTAGCCAAGGCCGAGACGATCGCTCGGATGTTGCGCCGTCTTGAGCGGGTCGCCGGAGCAGCGGGGTCCGGTTCGTCTCATGAGAGCCGGACCGGACCCAGCGATCGACTGCTCAGTACGGCCAGGGGAAGCCGAGGCGGTCGGCGTACTCTCGCGAGCTGCCGACGACTCTGGCATAGGTTTTGGGGTCGGTGTGGCGGAGGCGGTCCGCCAGATGGGCGACCTGGGCGTCGAGGTCGGTGCCGTCGAGCGGGATGACCCATTCGAACTGGAGCCACGGATCGTCGGCATCCCACGATGACGGATGGCGCGGATGCCAGAAGCTCATGCTGACCGTGTCCTGCTCCTCGTTCCGCGCGGACACGCGACCGAGATCACACTGCCAGGCCGTGAGCGGTTCCGGCTGGTCACGTAGGCGCCGGTCGAGCTCGCGGGCCAGGCTGCGGGCGGGCCACTCCCATCCGTGGTCGCGTCCGGCCTGGGCGATCGTCGCGGCGTACCGCTCCGCGTGGAAGCGGAACGCCGGCAGCGTGACCGTTCCGTCGGGATCGCGCCAGTTGTGCCAGACGACGGTGTCGCCGTCGCGCGCGATGGTGACGTAGAGGGCTCCGCAGCAGCCCTCGGTGCAGTACGCCTCGGCCAGCCGTACCTCGTGAGGCCGGTCGGTGGCCTCCAGAGCGCCGAGCAGATCCTCCGGCTGGTACGGCAGGCCCTTGTGGAACGCTTCCGCGATCACTGGCCGGCCGTTCACCAGCAGCCGGGTCTCGACCGGACCAGACCGGACGGGATCGGGGACGGCGACACGGATGGCCAGCCGGTCGTGCACTGCCTCGCCCGGCGATGCCGGATCGGAGAGCGGCCTGGTGATGGCGCGGGTCGCCCAGCCTGCCCGCCAGCGGGTCACCTGATCGGCGGAACGCGCCGCTTCCGCCAGGACCGGTGGCCAGTGCGGGGAGGCGATCAGACGGTCCAGCCGGGTGAGTGTGGCGGCGGGTTCTCCGGTCGGCCAGGGGAGGAGGGCGGCGGGGCCGGAGCGCAGTTCCTCGGCGAGGGTGAGAAGCGCGGCGAGCAGGTCCAGCTCCGGCCTCGCTTCGGCGGCGTGTACCGCGAAGGCCGCGATCGCCCGGCAGACGTCGTGGTATTCGTCCGGGCGGGCCGGATAGCCGTCGGAGGAGCACAGTACCTGCAGAAGCCGGGCGGCGGTGAGGATGGTCTCGTTGTCGATGGCGGCGGCCTCCTCCAGGGCGTCCGCCAAGGAGACCGCTTCGGCGATCTGTACTGTATCGCTCCCTATCGGATCACGGCCGTCGGTGGCGTGGCGGAGCAGCCAGCCGATGGCGATCGGGTCGCCGATGCGGCACATCGCCGCTACGGCCCGGGTGCGGGTGAGGGGTGACGCCCGATCGGCCAGCCAGATCAGGTCGGCCGCCACTTGGGGGATCGTCTCCAGGACATTCACTGCCGTGGGGCCGAGGCAGGGCAGCAGGCCGAGGGTCCGGACGAGCTCGACGTCCTGCGGG
>NZ_BBYK01000065.1:0-85344 GCF_001570365.1 Microtetraspora fusca
GTTGTCGATCACCACCTTCTCCGGCGACCCCCATAAGGCGGCCATGACACTGATGACCTCTGCGCTGTGCCCTTAGAGGGCGTCAAAAGCCGAGGTTAGGGGCGGTTGGAAATCTAAGCCCGTTTTTTGCGGTGAAGGCGGCCGGCCGTGATGCGCTTGGCCACTGTCGCGTAGACCCGGGTCATCCGGCAGACCCGGGTCATCCGGGGTGACGGTGGCCAAGAAGTCGTTCACCGCGGCACGCGACGCCGACGGGCTCAAGGCGGGCTTCTACTACTCGCTGTACGAGTGGTACACCCCCTCCTACACCGGAGGGCCGGAGATCAACCCCTACACAGGGGCGGGGGTGCCGTACACCGGGGCGCCGCAGGTCGGCGACTACGTCAAGGACTACATGCTCCCGCAGATGCGGGGCCCCATCGACGGCCACGACCTAGGCGAGGCAGCGCAGGGCGGAGACGAGCTCCGGGTCCAGCGGATGCCCGGCGGGCAGCCGGCCGACCGTCGCGTCGACGAAATCCGCGTACGGCAGGCGCGCGGCGGCGTCGTCCGCGCGGACGTCCACGTGGCCGTCGGAGAGCTCGGCCCGCGCCTCGGACCCCTGCTCGTCGAGCACGAAGAGCCCGAACCGGACCCGCCACAGCATGCGCGCCCCGGCCTCCTCCTCGGAGACCGGGGCGCCCACGTCGTCGCCGTGTGTGGCGTACTCAGAGTCGTAGTGGAAGGTCTGCAGGCCCACGGGGTACGGCCCCGCGGCGGTGGTCAGCGTCGCGTCGCGGCCGAGCGCCCGCATCCGCTCGCGCGTCTCGGCGTTCTTACCGCGCCACTCCGCCAGCACGTCCGCGACCGGCCGGTCGCGGCGTTGCTCCACGCACCACTCGTTGAAGCCGTTGTAGCCTCCGCCGACGCCCTCGCGCTCCATCATCGCGAAGAGCCGGTCGAGGTCCCCGTCCAGGCAGGCGTGGTTGTAGAGCTCCTCCCCGGCGAGGTGCCCGAGGACATCCCGTACGGACCAGCCCGCGCACCGGGACGGTCTGCGCCATCCCTCGTCGTCGAGCGAAGAGAAGAAGCGGTCCAGCCGGGCGGCCTCGGCGTCGAAGATGTCGAACGGGTCGAGATCCCGCAGCGGGTCGGTGGTGGTCATGCGACACGACCTACCCGCCGGCCCGCTGGATCTCACCGCTGTCCCGGCGCCGGGGCGCTCCCCGTGCCCGCGTTCCCGGCTGGTGGTCGTCGGACGACCGATCGGTTTTCCGGGCGGGGCCGTACGGGTGAGCGCCCTCGGCGGACCCGTCAGCGGGGGTGGGTGTGGGTCTCAGCGCCGAACCGCGGCGTGTACCGCTTGGCGGCGGTCATGCCGGTCGACATGTTCGCGAGCCCCAGCAGCAGGATGATCGCGCCCACCACCACGTTGCTGATGATGACACCGAGACGGTTGTTCGGGCCGCTGATCACCCACGGAGAGATGATCGTCCACACCCCGACGACGGGGGCGACCCAGGCCAGGCCGTAGGTCCGGCCGTAGGCCGAGCTGTAGCCCAGCGCCAGGAGCGCGACCAGGATCCCCGTGATCAGGTTGTTGACCGTGATGTTCGGGAGGGTCCTGAAGCCGACGATCCAGGGTGACACCGCCAGGTATATCCCGGCGAGCAGCGTGAGCCCGTCCGTCAGCTGGGCCGTGGGATTCGCGGCGGCTGCCTCGTACCGGGCACGCATCTGCATGATGTCAGGATGCTGCCCGATGTCCGTGCTGTGCGACATGTTGCGCACCCCCTCCGGGGATGAGACGAACACCTTCCATTCTATGTCCGCTACTTCCCCCTAATTCCGATTTATGCATTTACGTCCGAGTGAGGTTGGCCAGGATTTCCGGCGCGGCCGCATCGAGGGCGTACATCGGGCCCGACGCCACCCGACCGGCGTCCCGAAGAGGGGAGATCTGGGAGAAGCGGGACGCCGCGGCCGGTCGGCCCAATTCTTGACGCCGTTAATTAATATCGCCTAGCGTACACGATATGTCACACAGCGCTCCTTTCGCCTGGTCGCCCGTGGGCGGTCCGGCGGCGGCCGCCGTGCTCGGGGTGGTGCTGACCCGGGGGCCGATATCGCGCGTGGGCATCGCGCGCCTGACGGGGCTGTCGTCGGCGGCGGTCACCAAGGCGGCCCGCCCGCTCATCGAGGCGGGCTACCTGGTGGAGTTGCCCGGCGTGGAGCACGCGGCGTCCGGGGTGGGGCGTCCGGCCAGCCCGCTCGCGGTCTGCGCGGACCGGGAGTTCTTCGCCGGGGTGCGGATCTCCGGCGACGAGTTGGTCGGCGTGGTGACCGACCTGTGCGCGCAGATCAGAAACACGGCCCGCCGCCCGCTTGGGGGCCACGGCGTGCCGGTGGTCGAGGAGGTCGCCGCACTGGTCGGCGAGCTCCTCGGCGCGTCCGAGGAGTACCGCGCCCGCACCCGCCGCCTCGGAGTCTCCGTTTCCGGGGACGCCGGGCCGGTGCCCGAAGCGCTCCTCGCCGGTGCCACCGGCCTCGACGTCACGCTGGAGAACGGGGTCAGGGCGCTGACCGTGGCCGAGCAGTGGTTCGGGGAGGGCGTGGGCGCCTCGCCGTTCGCGCTGGTCACGCTAGGCGCCGAGGTGGGTTGCGGCCTCGTCGTGGACGGGCGCCTCGTCACCGGCGCGTACGGCGTGGCGGGGGAGATCGGACACCTGCCGGTCGCCGACGGCGGCCCGCGCTGCCGCTGCGGCGGTCGGGGGTGCCTGGCGGCGTACGCGTCCAGGGAGGCGATCACCGCGGCCTGCCGCGCGGTCACGGGACGGGACGTGACGCCGGAGGCGGCGGCCGCGCTGGCACGCGCGGGTGACGAGGAGGTCCGTGCCGTGTTCGCGCGGGCGGGCCGGGCCGTCGGGCTCGCCCTGGCCGCCGTCGTCAACCTGGTCGGCCCGGAGCGGATCGTGGTGGCGGGGGACGAGGCGGCCGCCTGCGACCTGCTGGAGCACCAGATCAGGGAGACGCTGGCCGCCCGGGCGTACGGCGGGGCGTCCCAGTGCCCGCTCGTCCTGCGCCCCCTGCGTCCGGAGGGGTGGGCGCGGGGCGCCGCAGTCGTGGCCCTGCGCGGGCTGTTCCCGGATGGCCCGATCGACGGCCGCTGGAACGGCCGGCGGTCGTCGTTTCCTTTCTTTCGTTAGTTAATTCGGTCGCGGCGTTTCAGCTAATTTCAGTCGGCGACGCCGTCACCGAGAGGTGGGGGGTCCGGCGTTCGTCGTGTCGTCGGTCGGCGTTCTCGACACTCCCATCAGTGGAAATGGCTGCTCTTCCCGGTCCGGTGAGGGATTCCCTGTATTTCCTAGGGTGATTTAACTATGCCGACCTCGCGGTTATCGATTCACGCCGCCGGAAGGCCGCCGTATCGTGGTTCATGGGAGCGCTCCCACGACTAAGGAGGCGCAAGTGGTTCTTCCCATCGCCAAGGAGCCGCCGGAGGCGTCGACGCGCACGGCGGAGTGCCTGCTGCCCGCGACGGGCGCCGGTGTGGCCGCCGCCCGCGCGCTCGTCCGCCGCGAGCTCCCCTCGTGGGGCGCGGAGGCGCTGGTCGACGACTGCGTGCTCGTCGTCGGCGAGCTGGCCGCCAACGTCGTACGGCACGGCGGGGCCGCGTTCACCCTCCGCCTCGCCGGCGACGGCGCCGGGATCCGCGGCGAGATCTTCGATCCGGGGGAGGGCGTGCCCCGGCCACGGCTTTCCGGTCCCGACGCGACCGGCGGGCGGGGGCTGCTCATCGTCGGCGCGCTCACCGACGAGTGGGGCGTGCGGCCGGGCCGCTACGGCAAGAGCGTGTGGTTCGTCGTCGGCGGTGCCCGGCGGGACCCGGACCACCCGGACCACCCGGACTACTCGGACCACCCGGACTACTCGGATTACTCGGACTACTCGGCCCGCCCGGACCGCTTCATCTTCGCGAACCGGGCCAGCGCCCGCGCCGCGATCTCCTCCGGCGCCTGCCGGGAGCTGTCCGCGGTCAGATCGGCCACCTCGCTGAAGTAGGCCAGCCGCCGTTTCCGCCGCTCGGTCAGCGCCTCCGCCGGCTCGCGGGCGAAGCGCGGCCGGTGCGTCCCCCGGAGCCTCCGCTCCGCGAGGACCGCGGGCGGAGCGTCCAGGAACACCACGAACGCCTGGCCCAGCGCCCGTCTCGCCGACGCGTCCTCGACGGCGCTCGCCGCCGCCGCGATCACCACGGACGGGTCCCCGGCGAGCGCCTCCAGCAGCAGGGACGCCTCGCGGGCGTGCAGCTCCGCCGCCCCGAGATCGGCCGCGATGTCCGCCGCCGTCATGCCGTACCGCTCCAGCAACTCGTCGTCGCTGTCGCGCAGCGGCCGGCCGAGCGCGTCGGCCAGCAGCCGGGCGACCGTGCTCTTTCCGGCCCCCATGAGGCCGGTCACGACGATCGGGACGTCGGTCACGGGGATCCTCCCTCCGCCTCGCGGCTCCGCGCGGGGCCGATGTTTGGGAGCCGTCGGGTGGATAGGGCTAATCCGTAGGAAGGCGATCCGCCAGAGTCCGAGAGAGGAGAGCCGCACGAATGCCAGGCCGCGAGGAACTCCCGTCCACCCTGGAGCGCTCGCCGAAGGAGGCGCAGGAGACGTGGATCAAGGCCCACGACTCCGCCGTCGAGACGTACGGCGAGGGGCAGCGGGCGCACCGGACCGCGTACTCCGCGCTGAAGCACTCCTTCGAGAAGGTGGGGGACCACTGGGAGAAGAAGGGAAAGCGGGGACCGTCGGACACGCAGGCGCGCAAGAGCACGCCCAAGCCCGGCAAGACCGCCGGGGGAGTGAACGCCTCCGCTTCCAAGCACCACCTCTACGAGACCGCCACCCGCCTGGACGTCAAGGGCCGATCCAAGATGTCCAAGGATGAGCTGGTCGACGCGATCGAGAAGGCCAACCGCCGGGCGACCGCGCGGGCGCGACAACGCTGAGCGCGCCGGCGGGCGGCACGCGGGAGCCCGGGCGGAGCGTTCCGCCCGGGCTCCCGCGCGGCCGTGCCCGACCCCGGGCGCGGCCGGTCACCCTCTCGACCGCGGGCCCACGCCGAGCCGGCGCTGGCGGCGCAGGGCGAAGAAGATGTCGACGGCCACGATGGCGGCGAGGACGCCCGCCGCGGCGAGCACCCACCACACCCGGGTCAGCGCGCCGGTGAGGGCGACGCCGAAGCACAGCACCAGGAGGAAAGCGCCGATCAGGATGTGGATGACGTCACGCGGAGTCGCGGGGACGCGGGGGATCCCCTTCTCGGACTCCTGTTCGGGCGTGGAGCGGGGTTCCTGCGGATAGCTACGGGGTGGTTCCTCGGACATGCGGCCCACCTACCCCCGGATCCGGTTGACTATCGCCGTCGTCGACCGGTCCTGGACGTAGCCGAGCACCCGGACCTCGCCGCCCAGCTCCCTGACCAGCGGCGCCTCGGGCAGCAGGTCCGGGTGGTAGTCGCCGCCCTTCACGTACACGTCCGGGCGGACCAGCCGCAGCAGTTCCTCGGGCGTGTCGCCGTCGAAGACGGTGATGTAGTGGACGCAGCCGAGCGCGGCGAGCACCGCCACCCGGTCCTCGCAGGCGTTGATCGGCCGATCCGGCCCCTTCAGTCGGGCCACGGAGTCGTCGCCGTTGACGGCTACGACCAGCACGTCGCCGAGCCGCGCCGCCTCCTCCAGACAGGCCACGTGCCCCCGGTGCAGCACGTCGAAGCAGCCGTTGGTGAAGACGATCCGCCGGCCGAGCGCCCGCTCCTCGGCGATCAGCTCGGCGAGCCGCTGAGCGGGCACCGCGCCTCCGTGCCGCAGGACGCGGAGCAGGTCGTCCCGGTCGCAGACCGCCGTTCCGGGACGGCGCACCACGACGCCGGCCGCGGCCTGCGCGAGGTCCGCGGCGTTCTCCTCGCCCGCCCCCGCGGCGAGGGCGAGGGCGAACGTCGCGGTGAAGGTGTCGCCTGCGCCGGTGCTCATCTGGTCCGGCGCCGGAGTGGCATGGGTCCGGTACGGCTCCCGCCCCCTCCGGTGCAGCAGCGCGCCCTCCCCGTCGAGCGTGGTGACGACCCGCTCGGCCCCGGTCTCGTCCAGCAGGCGTTGGGAGCGGGCGACGAGGAAGGAGACGCGGTCCCCCTCCCGCCCCGGCTCGCCCAGCAGCCGCAGCACCTCGCGGAAGTTGGGCAGCACGGCGGCGGGGCGGCACTCGCGCCAGGGGCCCACCTCGTGCGCGTCGACCACGAGGTCGAGCCGGGCGTCGCGCAGCGCCCGCCGTACGGTCTCGGTGCAGACGCCCGCGCCGTAGTCGCAGACGACGACCACATCGGCGGCGGGCGCCAGTTCGCGGATGCGCTCGACGAGCTCGCGCTCCGCGCTCTCGGGGATGGGGGACCTGTCCTCCTCGTCGTAGCGGGCGACGATCTGGCTTCCGGTCACGAGGCGACGCTTGACCGCGGTCCGCCGGCTCCGGCAGATCGTCAGCCCGTCCACGTCGTGGCTCATCAGGGACGCGTTGAGGGTGGCGCCGGCCGGGTCGGCGCCGGTGACGCCGAGCACGTGGACACGGGCGCCGAGGGCGGCCAGGTTCATGGCGGCGTTCGCCGCGCCGCCCGGTTGGTCGTCGATCCCCTCCAGGGTGACGACGGGCACCGGCGCCTCCTGGGCCATCCGGGTGCTGCTTCCCCGGAGCCAGGAGTCGAGCATGACGTCTCCGACCACCACGGCGGTCAGATCACCGAATCGGGCCACGATGTCTTCCGTCATGAGAAGCGGCTACCCAGCGGAAAGGAGTGAAAACAGCGCGAAACCGGGGCGAAACGCGCGGCAGGTGGCGGGTTTGCCGGAACGCGCTCCGGGTAGCCGCGTCCACGTGTCCCAGCCCCTACCGGAAACAGGCGTGGCCGACGTCGGGTCCCGCGATCGCGTGACGCCATGACGAACCTCCTCGTCGAAGGCGTCGAACAGATCGCCGTGCTCCGGGCCAACGCTCTCGGCGACTTCCTGCTCGCGCTGCCCGCCCTGGAGGCGGTGAAGCGGGCCTATCCGGCGGCGCGGCTGACCCTGCTCGCCCGCGAGTGGCACGACCGCTTCCTGCGCGGCCGTCCCGGACCGGTGGACGACGTCATCGTGCTGCCGCCGATCCGCGGCGTCTCCGTGCCGTCCGACCAGGGGGCCGGAGCGCCCGGCCGCCTCTACGACGCGCTGCGCGGACGCTTCGACCTCGCGCTCCAGATGCACGGCGGGGGCCGCAACTCCAACCCGTTCCTGCGGCGGCTCGGCGCCCGCGTGACCGCGGGGCTGCGCACGCCGGACGCGGCGCCGCTCGACCGCTGGGTGCCGTACGTCCCCTACCAGCACGAGACGCTGCGTTACCTGGAGGTGGCCCGGCTGGTCGGCGCGCACGGCGGCAGCTCCCTGGAGCCCCGGGTGGCGGTCACCCGGGCCGACTGGGCCGAGCTGAGCAGGGCGGTCGGCTCCCTGCCACGCGGCCTGGTCGCCGTCCATCCCGGTGCGAACGACGCGCGCCGCCGGTGGCCTCCCGAGCGCTTCGCCGCCGTGGCCGACCGGCTCGGCCGTCCCGTCGTCGTGACCGGCACCGAGCCGGAACGCGAGGTCGTGGAGCGGGTCGTGCGCGCGATGCGCGTCCCCGCCGTGCCCGTGATCGGCGAGCTGTCGATCGGCGGGCTCGCCGCGCTCTACGCCGCCTGCGACCTGCTGATCGCCAACGACACGGGGCCGCGGCACCTGGCCGCCGCAACCGGCACGCCCACCGTCGGCGTCTTCCTGTGCGTGAACCTGGTCAACGCGGGGCCGCTCTCCCGCAGCCACCACCGGCCGCTGATCTCGTGGACCACCGCCTGCCCCGTCTGCGGCGCCGACGGGACCGACCCGTACGGCGAGCCGTGCGGGCACCGCGTGTCGTGGGTGGGCGACGTGACCGTGGACGAGGTGGTGGAACAGGCCCGGGACCTGCTGACATGACGGAGGAGGCCGATCTCGGCGGACTGCTCGGACTGGAGTTGCGCAACAGCCATCCGGACGAGCCCGGGATCCGGAGGCGGCGGCACGGACGCGGCTTCCGCTACACCTGGGCCTCCGGCCGTCCGGTGCGGGACCGGGCCGCGCTGCGGCGGATCAGGTCGCTGGCCATCCCGCCCGCGTGGTGCGAGGTGTGGATCTGCGCCGACCCGCACGGCCACATCCAGGCCGTCGGCACCGACGCCGCCGGGCGGCGGCAGTACCGCTACCACGACGCCTGGCGGGCGCAGCAGGACCGGGCCAAGTTCGACCACGTCCTGGAGGTCGCCGCGCGGCTCCCCGACTTCCGCCGGCGGGTGGCCGAGGACCTGCGCGGCGACGGGCTGACCCGCGAGCGGGTGCTGGCCGCGGCGGCGCGGATGCTGGACACCGGGTTCTTCCGGGTCGGCGGCGAGGAATACACCGACTCCTACGGCCTGGCCACGCTGCGCACCTCCCACGTCCGCTGCGCCGAGGGCCGGGTGGTCTGCGCGTACACGGCCAAGGGCGGCAAGCGGCGCGAGCAGGTGCTGGCCGACGCCGAGGTGTGCGAGGTGGTCCAGGCCCTGCTCGGCCGCAAGGGGGAGCTGCTGCGCTATCGCTCCGAGGGCGGCTGGGTGGACGTGCGCAGCGACGACATCAACGCCTACCTCAAGGAGGCGTTCGGCAGGGACGTCTCCGCCAAGGACTTCCGCACCTGGCACGCCACCGTGCTGGCCGCGGTCGGCCTCTCGGTGTCCCGCCGGGTGCGCGGCACCAGGGGCCGGCGCAGGGCGATCTCCCGCGTCATGGCCGAGGTCGCCGAGTACCTCGGCAACACCCCGTCCGTCGCCCGTTCGTCGTACGTCGATCCCCGGCTCATCGAGATGTACGAGCGGGGCAGGTTCATCCCGCTCGAATCGCTGGGCGCGGACGTCGAGGAGGGCGGGCTGGCCACGCACGGCGCGGCGGAGCAGGCGGTGATCACGTTGCTGCGCCGGGCCGCGAGCGAGCCCGGCCACTGAGGCGCGACGACCCGTTTCACCCTGAATTGGGCGGGCAGGCGCTGGAGAGTCTGATCGGAGGGGGAGCCCATGGACGCGCCGCACTATGTCGCGGCCCGGGTGCAACGGGCGCTGGCGGAGGACGAGCGGACCGTCGAGCTGGGGATCAGGGTCGACGTGCGGGGAGACAAGATCTTTCTCCGGGGCCGGGTCAGCGCGCCGGAGCGCCGTCTCCTGATCGAGGACGTCGCCCGTGAAGCCGCTCCCGGTCTTTCCGTGCACAACGAGATCACGTTGGTGGAGGTCCGCGAGCCGGGAGAGGAGGAGCCTCTGTGACACAGACGCGAGTCGCCGCCGTGGCGGACATCCACATGGGGGAGGACCTGCGCGGGCGCTTCCGGCCCAAGCTCCACGGCATCGAGGATCGGGCCGACGTCCTGCTGGTGGGCGGTGACCTGACCAGGCACGGCACCATCGCCGAGGGGCGGGTGGTCGCCGACGAACTGCGCGACCTGCCGATCCCCGTGGTCGCCGTGCTCGGCAACCACGACTACCACTCGGACTGCGAGCAGGCGATCACCGCGATCCTGCGGGACGCCGGGGTGGTCGTGCTCGACGACGAGGCGACGATCCTCTCGATGAACGGCACGACGCTGGGCGTGGTCGGAGGCAAGGGGTTCGGCGGCGGTTTCGCCGGTAAGTGCGCGAGCGAGTTCGGCGAGCCGGAGACCAAGGCGTTCGTCCGGCACACCCGGCACATCGCCGAGCGCTGGCGGCACGCGCTGAGCGGCCTGGACAGCGACCACCGGGTCGTGCTGAGCCACTATTCGCCCGTCAAGGACACCCTCATGGGCGAGCCCACCGAGATCTATCCGTTCCTCGGGAGCTACCTGCTCGCCGAGGCGGCCGACGAGGAGGGCGCCGACCTGATCATCCACGGTCACGCGCACCTCGGTACGGAGAAGGGGCTCACCCCCGGCGGCATCCAGGTGCGCAACGTTGCCGTGCCGGTGATCGGCATGGCGTACACGGTCTACCGTCTCAACGGCGCGTGACGCCGTACCGCCGTCGGGGCCGGGCACGGGACGGCGGCCGGACCCGCCGGCCGCCGTGATCCCACGCCCACCCGATCATGGATGGAAGATGCTGACCCCGCCGGGGCCGATGAGGAAGCCGATGACGATGAGGACGATCCCCCAGAGAATGTCCCGTCGGGCCAGGATCACGTAGATTCCGGAGATAACGAGTACAACGGCGATGAGCCAAAGCAAAGTAGCCATTGCACTTCACTGCCCGGCGAATTCTCTGGTTAACTCCCCGTTTAATTGAATTTCGCCGCCCCGGTCGCGCGCGGCGTTTGGTCCGCCCTGTTCGGGCAGGTGGCGGCTATGACCAAATTCGGATATTTCCTCTCGTGCGAGGAGCATGACCCGAAAGAACTCCTGCGCCAGGCGCGACTCGCCGAGCAGCACGGATTCGAGGGGCTGTGGATCTCCGACCATTACCACCCCTGGGTGGACGCGCAGGGGCAGAGCGCGTTCGTCTGGGCGGTCATCGGCGCGCTGTCGGAGGCCACGTCGCTGCCGGTGACCACCGCGGTGACGTGCCCGATCATCCGCATCCATCCGTCGATCATCGCCCAGGCCGCCGCCACCGCCCAGGTGATGCTCGACGGCAGGTTCCGGCTGGGCCTCGGCACGGGCGAGGCGCTCAACGAGCACATCCACGGCGACCAGTGGCCGCCGGCGTCGGAGCGGCGGCGGATGCTGGAGGAGGCGATCGAGGTCATCCGCCGGCTGTGGACGGGGAAGCTGGTCAGTTTCCGGGGCGAGTTCTACGACGTGGACACCGCGCGCCTGTACACACTGCCGGAGAAGCCGCCGCCGATCTACATCTCCGGCTTCGGGCCGAAGTCCACCGAGCTCGCCGGGCGGATCGGTGACGGGTACATCTCCACCGCGCCCTCCTCCGACATGATCCAGGTGTTCCGCGCGGCCGGGGGCCAGGGCAAGCCCACCGCGGCCGGGTTCAAGGTGTGCTGGTCCGAGGACGCGGCCAGGGCACGGCACAACGTTCACCGGCTGTGGCCGACCAACGGCATCCCCGGCGAGGCGTCCCAGCTCCTGCCGCTGCCGCGCCACTTCGAGCAGCTCTCGCAGCTCGTCACCGAGGAGGCGGTGGCCGACAAGATCGCCTGTGGCCCGTCCGCCGACGACCACATCGCGGTGATCCGCCAGTACGTCGAGGCCGGGTACGACGAGATCTACATCCAGCAGGTCGGGCCTGAGCAGGACGGCTTCTTCTCCTTCTACGCGGAGGAGGTCCTGCCCCGCTGCCGAACCACCCAGGCGGTCCGGTGACGCGGTTCCTTGAGCCGGCGGGGGCGGGTGCTCACTCCGGCCCGTCCTCGCCCGCCTGCTTCATCATCCGGCTGTACGCGAGCTGGAGCCAGTCGGAGACCGCGACGGCCGTCATCGTCGCGCCCGCCAGCCGGGTCACCCGCGGCGCGAAGACCATGCCCGCGGCGTACCCGGTGGCGACCCACTGGGAGAGGCAGAACGGGCAGCTCACCAGCTCGCCGAGCGCGTGGCGCAGCCCGGAGCCGCGCACCTCCTCCCGCAGCTCGGGCGGGCCGGAAACTCCGACATACTTTGTAAAGGGGGCGCGGAGCGGGCTTACCACGGGGTCCTTGGCCAGCGTGCGCGACAGCCGATGGGTGAACATCCCCATCAGGCCCAGGTCGAGCAGGCCGATCTTCTCGGGCGCGCGCCGTCCGGTCAGCCAGGCGACGGCGGCCACCGCGCCCACGACGCCGCTGTAGACCAGGAGGATCCGGCCGTACGACGCGAGCGGGCGGTCGGCCGAGCCTTCGTACGCCCGTGCGGCTTCCTTGAGGGTTTCGGTCATCGAAACCGCCTACCCCGGATTGTTTGCGGCGAACTCGGACGGGCAGACGAGCCGAGTGGGCAGTCACACGCACGCCGTCACCGACGCCATCCTGGACACCCTCAAGCGCGCGGGAGCGGGCCTGCGCGACGCGGGGGTGCGCTTCGCCCTGGCCGGCGGCTGCGCCGGATACGCGCGAGGGGCCGCTCCCTCGCTGCACGACGTCGACTTCGCGCTCGTCGAGGAGGACGTCGGGCTCGCGCTCAAGACCCTGGAGGATCTCGGGTTCCGCACGGTCAAACCGCCGGAGGACTGGCTCGTCAAGGCGTACGACGAGGGCGGCGTTCTGGTGGACCTCATCTTCTCGCTGGCCAACCGTCCGGTCACCGATGAGATGATCGCCCGCGCCGATCTGATCAACGTCGCCGCGCTCAACCTGAAGGTCCTGGAGGCGACCGACCTCGTCATCTCGTGGATCATGCCGATGTCGGAGCACAGTTGCGACTACGGGGCGATGCTCCCCATGGTCCGGGCGATGCGCGAGCAGGTCGACTGGAGCAGGGTGGCCGCCGTCGCCGCGCCCTCGCCGTACGCGTCGACCTTCGTGACGCTGCTCGAACGGCTGGGCGTCATCGCCCCGGTCACGCCCTCGGTGGGGGTGACCTGGCCCTGAACCCGCATTCACTGTCCGCCGATGTGGGCGTTACTTAAGAACATTTCATGGTTCACATCGACGCAGGAGGCTCACCGAGGGCCGTACGGGCGTCGGTTGCCGCGCTCTGCCCGGCGCTCGTCGCGGGGTGCGGCACGCCACCTGGCGGGGACGGTGATCCGAGGCCGGATCCGAGGCCAGAGGCCAGATCCGAGGCCAAGGGGCCGCATGAAGGCGCCGTTCGACGACGAGGGCCGCGCCGCTTGCGCGGCACGGCCCTCGTGTCCGTCCTCGGGGGATCAGAGCGCGTAGGGGAAGCGCCCGTAGTAGTCGCCGAGCCGGCTCGCGGTACGTCGGCTCCTTGTAGGCCGCCTCGTCGAACTCGGGGGCGTTCTTGATCTCCTGCTTGGTCCTGCTGACGAAGACCTTCTTCTCCTGAGGGTCGATCAGCGTGATCACGCCGGCCGGCAGCATGACCTTCTTGCCGAAGATCCACGGGCCGGTGTCGACCACGAGGTAGCTCTCGCCGACCTCGTAGGTGGCGTCGTCCACGGATCCGATCTTTCCGTCCGTGGCCTCGACGTCGTAGCCGGAGACGTCGAGGTCCTGCCCAGTACGATCCAGGCTGTCCCGGTACGTCCACAGATCCAGTGTCATCTTTTCGTCTCCGTTCGTTGCGCATCCGACTACCCGCGATGACAGATCGAAACGTCCCATCCCCGGCCCCGTAGGGCTTTCGGAGTGTGGGTGCCTGACACGCGTGGACGAAGTACCTCAAATCTTCGCTACTCTTATGGGGTCAGGCGCCGCTAGCTCAGTTGGTTAGAGCAGCTGACTCTTAATCAGCGGGTCCGGGGTTCGAGTCCCTGGCGGCGCACCAGCAAGAAACCCAGGTCGGTACGTCTGACCTGGGTTTTCTTCATTTGGCGATCGCCTCAGCTGTGCCCCGCGCCCGTCGTTGATCACGATGGTCGCTCGTCGTTTGCTCGCCAGCCGAGATCCTGGTCATGTCATGATCATTTTGTTATGCCGGAGGCTGGGCGAACAGTTGAGGCGGGGTGTGGCCGGGCAGTCGGGCGTTCGCTGGTCCATCAATCGAGGGTGAGGTTAGGATCACGCCCGTGCGATCGGCGCGGAGTGGCTTTGTCTAGGGCCGCCGAGAGGTGCTCGGCGGTGCTGGAGGTCGCTCATGTCTCGCACCGTTCACCACGTTCGTTCGCGACGCTCGGATGAAGTCAGGCGTCGGGAAACCTGTCGGCCCGTCCCATGGCGGTCCTTCACAGTCATCGACCTGCGGTATCCGGCCGGTGAGCTCCAGGTTGCCGAGACTGAGGGACGTCGCCCCCACCCACGGAAGATGCGTTTCCATCGTGACTATTACTCCCACCTCGCCGCCTACGGCCGCGGGCAGTTCGTAGGAGAGGAGGCGAATCTCGATGAGCGGCGGGAGCGCCGCAGGCTCCGTGATCGGCTCGCCGAGATCCGTAAGCACGTCAACGCTGTCCGTTGTGCCGAGGCTGACATCGTCGACGTTCCGCCGTTCCGGCCGCGCCGCAACGCGATCTGGCTGGCATGACAAGGCAGATCACAGGGGGCTCAGCGGGTGGTGAGGGTGCGTGCCCTCCGGGTGGGCACGCACCGCTCCTTCTCAGGCCGGCCGGGTCACTCGGCCACCGTGAAGTAGGCAGCCGGATCAAGGGAGTTGAGCGCGATCCAGCGCTGCGCCGTCGCCTCGGCGGGCGCCTGGCCGCCGCCCGCCGAAGTGCGGAAGAAGCCCTGCACGTCGAGAGCGATGCGGGGATCGTCGTCGATGCGCCGCGCCATGTCGTAGTAGACGGCCAGCTCATGGACGCACCGCGGGGTGGCGGCCGGGCAGGAGCAGTCGACGCTGTCGAGGACCGGCGCGGGCGGATGGCCCGCGTCGGCGATCGCGCGGTACAGATCGTCGGTGAGCAGGGGCTGGATGCCGCTCAGCTGACGGGAGATCTCGGCCGTCGCCCCCGCGGACATCGGCGCGACCTCGATCGTGACCACTGTGGTGCCGCGACCTCGGTGCACGGCGGCGCGCACGGTCCGGCCGTCGAACGTGATCTGCACCTTCCCGTCGCGCACCATGCGCCGCGCACTCGGCAGCTGGGGATCGGGACGGGTCTGGCGCAACGACTCGGCGAACCGGACCCAGTCCTTGCCCCACTTCGTGTAACCGTAGTCGTGGTCGGCCATGGTCAGTTGACTCGCTTCCGGCGCAGGACCTCGATGAGACGGTCGTCGTCCAGGCGTGTCAGCTCGGCGACGCTGGACATGTCGGCGATGTCCGACAGCGCGGACTTGCGATTGTGCATGGCCGTGATGTGCTCCTCGACGGTGGTCCCGGTGGTCAGGGTGGTGACGGTGACCGTGCGAGTCTGACCGATCCGGTGGACCCGGTCGGACGCCTGGGCCTCCACGGCCGGGTTCCACCATCGGTCGAAGTGGATGACGTCGGCGGCGCGCGTGAGCGTAAGCCCGGTGCCTCCGGCCTTCAGGCTGAGGACGAGCACCTTCGGACCGTCGTGGGACTGGAACCGGCGGACGATGTCGGCCCGTTGCTCCTGGTTCAGGCCGCCGTGGAAGAAAGGCGTACTCACCCCGAACTGTTCGGCGAAGTGCCGGACCAGCAGCTCACCGGTCTGCCGGTACTGGGTGAAGACGAGGGTCGGAGAGTCGTTCTCCAGGTTGTTGGCCACGATGTCGGTGCACAGGTCGAGCTTTCCCGACCTGCCCGACAGCTCACCGAGGTCGCCCGTGATCAGGCCCGGATGGTTGCAGACCTGCTTGAGCGAGGTCAGGACCGCGAGCACCTTGGTCTGCCGTTGGGCGCCACTGCCGAAGCCGTCGTCGATGACCTGCTCCAGCAGCCGGTCGTACAGCCTCTCCTGCTCCTCGGTGAGGTCGCAGATGAGATCGGCGTGGATCTTCGGCGGGAGCGACCCCGCGACCTGGGACTTCTTCCGCATCAGCACGACCGGCTCGATGGCCCCGCGCAGCCGGGCGGAAGCGGCCGGGGAGCCGTCCGCGATCGGCCGCACGAAACGACGGCGGAACTGCGCCCGGTTCCCGAACAGGTGCGGTGCGACCAGATTGAGCAGGGCCCACAGCTCGTCGAGGTGATTTTCGACGGGCGTCCCGGTCAGGGCGATCCGCGCGTCGGCCGCGATGGTGCGCGCGGCCTTCGACACCTGCGTACGGGGGTTCTTCAGGACCTGCGCCTCGTCGAAGACCGCGGTGCTCCACTGGATCCCCGCCAGGGCCGGGCTGTGCGTCCGCAGCGTGGGGTAGCCGGTGAGCACCACCGTGCCGCTGTCCACCGCGGGCAGCGGCACGCCGCGCCAGATCGTGGCCCGCAGGTCAGGTGCGAACCGCGCGATCTCATGCGCCCAGTTCCCCACCAACGACGTGGGACAGACCACCAGTTGCGGCCCCTTCTCGGCCCGTCCGGCGACACAGCCGATGGTCTGCAGGGTCTTGCCGAGTCCCATCTCGTCGGCCAGCACCGCGCCGCTGTGCGTCTCGATGGTCTCGCGCAGCCAGCTCACCCCGCGTACCTGATACGGGCGCAGGTTGGCGGTGAGCGCCGTGCGCATCTCGGCCCCCACCGCGGTGGTGCGGCGGAAGACGCCGCTCGCGTGCTCCGGCGTCGTGACGGCGACACCTGTGGCGTCGGGGACCGCGTGCGCGGCGATCGGCAGAGCCGACTCGCCGCCCGCGATCCACGACCGCCAGACGTCCACCGACCGGCCGGGCGAGTCGAGGGGCACGGCCACGAGCCGGTCCGGCTCGATCAGCACGCAGTCGACGTCGGACACCTTGAGCCTGCCGAGGTCCGGCGTCGGGACGACCAGGGGGACGGTCTCGACGTCACCGACTGGCGGGGCCGCCCCCACGGCGCCGTCGGCCCAGGTCCACAGGGCGAACATGTGCCGGTCGGGCAGGTACGTGGCCTGACTGTCCGACCGCGCCTCGGGGAGTTTCTGTCTGGTTCCCATGGCGTCAGCGGGTGCCCACGTCGTCGCCCTCGCGGGCGGTCAGGTCCTCGGCCCCAGCCCGGGGGGCCGTCTCGTCCGCGGTCGGGCCGCCGTCCCGCGCGGGAACCGGCGCGCCCCCGGCAGCCGCGGGCTTGCGGATCGCGCGCAGGGCGAGCAGCAGCACGGCCGCGCCGAAGAGCGCGATGAACATGATCCAGACGGCGCCGACATGCATGGCGTGGACGAACGCGTCGTCGGCGGCGTGCCCGAGCGCGGGCAGGTGGGACGTGGTGGCGACGCGCCGTGCCTGCTCGGCGGAGACCCGCGCCTGCTCCCGTACCGGTCCGGGGACACCGTCCAGCGACGGCTCGATCGCGCGTCGGTACACGATCGACATGATCGTGCCGCCGACGGCGATACCGATCACACTGCCGGTCTGGCGCACGGTGTTGGTGACGGCCGACCCGGCACCGGCCCGCTCCAGCGGCAGCGTGCTGATCAGCGCCGCGGTCACCGGGCCGAGCACCATGCCGATGGACAGGCCCTGGACCAGCAGCACGACCTCGATCCATACGAGGGGCGTGCCCAGTCCGAAGAGCCCGTACGCGCCCATGGTCAGCGCCGCGACGATCAGCGCCGGCACGGCGACGAGCCGCAGCGACCAGCGGTGCACCAGGCGGGCGCCGACGGGCGCGCCGAAGATCGCGCCGAGCGCGGTCGGGAGGCTGGCCAGGCCCGCCTCGATCGGCGAGTAGCCGCGCGCGCCCTGCAGGAAGAACGCGTTGTAGAAGGTGACCGCGGATATGGCGAACAGGAGCAGGCCGAGCGCCACGTTGCCGCCGCCGAACGCGCGCTGGGCGAGCAGCTGGGGATCAAAGCTCGGCATCTTGCTGCGCAGTTCGACGCGGACGAACACGGCCAGCAGGATCAGTCCGACGACGATCGGCGCCCAGACGTCCGTACGGCCCCAGGCCGCCACCTGACCCGCGCGGGTTAGTCCGTAGGCGAGCGCCGCGAGACCGGTGATGGACAGCAGCATCCCGGCCGGGTCCAGCGGTCGCACGACGGGGCTGCGGAAGTTCGGGACCAGCAGGGCGATGCCGATCAGCGCGAGGACCACGACCGGGACGTTGACCAGGAAGACCGAGCCCCACCAGAAGTGGTCGAGCAGCACACCGGCGAGCACCGGGCCCACGGCCATGCCGACACCGGCGGAGGTCGAGGAGATGGCGATCGCGGTCGACCGCGCCGGGCCGGTGAACGTCCATATGAGGATGGCCAGGTTGGCCGGCATGATCAGCGCGCTGCCGACGCCCATCGCCGCCCGCGCGGCAATGAACTGCCCCGCGTCCCCCGCGTACGCTGCCCACACCGAGGACGCGGCGAAGACCACCAGGCCCGTCGCGAGCACGGCCCGGTGGCCGAAGCGGTCGCCCAGCGCACCCGCGGTGAACATCAAGGTGGCGAAGACCAGCGTGTACGAGCCGGTGGCCCACTGCAGCTCGGCCGGGCTGGCGTTCAGCCCACGGACCGGGTCCGCGAGGGTCTCCAGGGTGGTACTCAGGACGGTGTTGTCCAGCCAGATCAGCAGTGAACACACCATGAGAACAGCAAGAATCAACTGCTGCCTGGATTTCGGCAACGTAAACGTAGTCATGAATACCTTCGGATGCGGTCTGGAAAAGCTGACGAGCGGACCGTAGGCAACCATCGGGCGTGTGTCAATTCCCGGGCGGCCGGTAACGGTCGGCGATTTTCCGGCGCCCCCGAGGGCATGCCGCCAAGTGTTCTGTCAATTCTTGAAGATGTGAGCGGGCCGGCGGCTTAGTGCGCACCCGTGGGCATGCCGCCAAGCGCTCTGTCAATTTCTGATCCTGTTGTTTGACTTCGCGTGAATTCCGTGCCCCACCCCGTGTTCTGCCTCTGCTCCGCGCCCTGTCCCGCCCCGTGTACCGCGTCGTGCGCTGCACCGGAAGTAGGAAGGGGGGTGGGCGCCAGCGCCGGTGCGGCCGCTCCCGGGGTTCGTCCTGGGGCCGCCGGGAGCGGCCGAGTACCCAGACGGCTACCCCGTACGGGCGGTCCTTTCGGCCTGCCGGTTCAGCAGGCCGAACGTTCTTCCCCGCGTATTTTTGGAATAGGAGGATTGGAATTCACCCGGGTCGGTGGAACGGAAGTCGCCGGGTATACATGGAGAGGCAGGGGACAGAGCTGACCGCATTCTCGCTAGGGTGTTGCTCGTCCGCAGGGAGAGGAGAGGCGCGCCCCGGATCAGGTTTGCTCTGGCGGTTCTTCTATTCGCGCCCACCAATTGATGTTCTGACCGGTGGTCCCGAAGGCTTCGTTCAGTCGGTTGCTGAGATCGCGAAAGGTGCCGCGCTCGGGTTGCTGTTCAGGCGTCCAGGTGGCGTCGCATTCCTCGCAGAGGAGGAAGCTGATCTCGACGCCCCGTACTCGGTAGGGCTTGACCCATCCCTGACCGCATCGAGGACACCACTGTCGCCTGTGCATGCGGCCATGCTTTCCAACTGGAAAGGGTTCGTCACAACGGCACGCTCAGTGAGGGGTCTGTCCAATCAACGGCTCTGTCTCTCTTCTTTCTGTTGTTCTTACAGTCCCATCCGGATACCCGGTGCGCTTCGGTCCCTTCCATGCGCACAGAACATGCCGCCTTTGAGAGCGTACGAGAACCGGCCTTCCAGGGCGGTGGCTTCGGTGATGACGAGCACGTGCGCGACGCCTTCCCAGAGGTATCCGTTCGGCTCGTAACCCGATACTTCGGATCGCGTTGGTGTGCCATGATCGGATGCAATGAGCAGTGGAGGGGACTCCGATCCCGTTCTGGGTGAGGCTCGCCAGCACCACCTGAATCAGGTGAACGGTGTGCTTCGTCGCCCTGGCGTGTACGGCAGAGATGAGATGGCGGAACGGCTTCTGCTGGAGGCGATGGCCGCCGTGGACGGGAACTTGACGCGGTGGTGGACGGAGTGCGATCGACTACGCGAGCGCGACGCATTCGCCGCGACGGGCGTCGTGGGTGCCTACAGCGACATCCTTCCCGCCGACGCATTACGTGATGCAACGGCCTCCGTCTACGCCGAGATCGCTCATCGTCTCGGCTGGCTGGAGCTGGAGAGGTCGTTGTCGGCGGCGGAGCTTCAGCAGTTGAGCGCCGACATCGGCGAGTGGGTGACGCAGGACCGCACGCTGTCCGAGGTCATTGAGACGTTCGGGCCGCCGTCGCTGTGGATCGGTGGAACCAACCAGTTCTACTCCAAGACCCTTGCCTACGTCACCGCCAATCGCGACGACGATTTGATTTGCCTTCATCTGTGGAATGCCTTCGCGAGCACCCCACCCGAGGCCGGTTTGCGGGGCGTCCACCCCGAACCGGTGGTGCTCGCCGTACGTCATCGGCCAGGCCCTTTTCCTGGTGCCTTCTCGTTCACGCCCGAGGGCCTGCGCCGCAGGCCCAGCGTCGACCAGCGCAGTCCGCTCAGGCCAACTGTCTGGATCTTTCACGGTGATCAATCCCGACACGCCTCCGGCGTGTTCGACACGCTGGACGCCGGACTCGCCTGGGCAGCGGAGCACCAGGTGACCGGGATCCTGGCCGAGTATCCTCACGGCGGCGCCTACGACGTCGCAGTCAGCGAAGGTCGCTTCACCCCCTCGAAAGCGCACCACGGCACCGCAGATCACGTCGCCACCTTCAGCCCGGGGTTACGTTATGTCCACCTGACCGGCGGCTGTGCGGACCAATAGACGTCCGCTCATGCCGCTGACCGCGCGCCTGCCGGTTGCGAACCGGCACATTGCTTTAATTGATGATCTATGGGCGGAAACCCCGTCCGATTAGGCCACCGTGCTGACCGGGAGCCAGGACATCCTGGTCATATCATGATCATTTGAGTCTGCGCCCGGTAGTGGATGGCGAGCAGGAATGCCCGGGGTCTCGCCACCCTCCGCCCGGCTCCGATCAGTCGGCGTGCTGGACGAGCAGTTCGTAGAACGGATAGTGGTGGTCGTAGTAGGACTTCAGCAGGGCGTTGTTGTCGACTGTGACGGCGTAGTCGTTGCGGTGGCCGCTGAAACCCGTGCTGTGGATGGCGTCGATGTGCCAGGCGCGATACCGCTGCCACTCGGGCCGTTCGCCGGGGCTCCACCTGAGCGAGTGCGGCAGGAAGGGCAGCCCGGCGTAGGCGCAGAAGCTCTCGACCACCGAGACCGGATCGCTGACCAGCCGCTCGGAGCGGATCACGAGGGGCTTGCGCCCGGTGGCCGCCCATGCCGCCTCGAACAGTTCGTACTGCCGCTCGTAGCCGATCTCCTGGCTGGTCACCGTCGGCTTCATCGCGTAGTGGGAGCTGATCGTCTGGCGCGGATGCCGCACCAGGAACGTGTGTGTGATTGCGGCGATCTCGTCTGGATGGTCGTAGAAGTACTCGTACCGGTAGTCGAACACGTCCTTGACGAACACCGGGCGGACCCGGCTCAGGCTGGTCACGAGCTCCAGGAACTCCTTCTCCGTACGGGCCGGAACCGAGCCCCCTTCGGGGGTGGGAACCGGCACCTCGCCCAGTTCTGTGAGGGCGATCAAGGGCTCGTGCAGGACCAGCACGTCGCCGCGCTCGATCATCATGCGGAGGAACGCCGTTGAGATGGAGCGCGTGTGCGCCCACAGCATGATCACGGTCATCGTGGGCTCTCCCTTGGCTTCGGCATCCGAGGTCACATCCCCGAAACGGGGCACAAAGCTCAACGAGGTAAATAGCGCTGGTTGATCGTAAGTGTCTTGGCAGCCGTTGCCAATAGGCAGATGAGCGGTAGCTCAATGTGGTCCGCATGCCGATAATGCAGCAGAGGACTACCGCGTATGAGGTTCAGAGATTGTTCCCTGGATCACTCAGGGATGTCCACCGGCGAAGACGACCGCGCGGGCGCGCCCGCCCACAGTGCCAGGGCGTCGGCGAGGCCGGAGACGTCGGCGGCGGAACCCGCCCAGGCGACATAGCCGTCGGGCCGTACCAGCACCGCGTCCGCACCGAGCTCGCCCTTCACATGCGCCCGGCCGATCCGGGCCGACCACGGCTCGGCGGCCTCGGCGAACAGCGCCTCGGCGGCCGTCGTCAGCAGCAGGTTGCGGCCGTCGCGCAGCAGCCGCGCCACACGGTCGGACCCGGACGGCGTCACCAGGTCGAGGTCGGGAAAGTGACGCCCCAGCAGGTGGTGGGGGCGGCCGGGCAGGTCGTAGCGGATATCCAGCCCCGAGATCATCCCGGCGACGATCCGGTTGGCGTCCGGCACCCGCAGCAGTTCCTCGACGATGTCGCGCAGGGCCAGGTTCTCCGCGTCGTGGACGAGCAGGACGGCCTGGGCGCGGGTGTTGGCGAGGACACGCGCGGCGACCGGATGCCGTTCGGCGTGGTAGGTGTCGAGCAGCCCCTCGTGCGCCCACGCACCGATCTCCGCCGCGAGCTTCCACCCCAGGTTGAACGCGTCCTGCAGGCCGAGGTTGAGCCCCTGCCCGCCCATGGGCGAGTGGATGTGCGCGGCGTCTCCGGCGAGCAGGATCCGCCCGTGGCGGTACCGCTCGATCTGCCGCGAGGCGTCGGTGAACCGGGAGGCCCACCGGATGCCCGTGACCCGAACCCTGGGTCCGAACGCGTTGCGCAGGGCCCGGTCCACCTCCTCCTCGGTGATCGGGGTGTCGCGGGAGAGCCCCTGCTGCTCGGCCCCGTAGAACAGGAAGCGGTGGACGCCGCCGCCGATGGGAGCGATGTAGCCCTTGCCGTTCCTGTCGGGCGTCATGACGGGCAGGCTCCAGGTCTCCGACACGGCCCCGTCCGGGTCGGAGATCGTGATGTCGCAGACCACCGAGGACAGCTTCCCGTCCAGGCCGGGAAAGCCGATGCCCAGCAGCTCGCGGACGGTGCTGCGCCCGCCGTCGCAGCCCACCAGGAAACGGGCCGTGAGCCGTGACTCGCCGCCGGGCCCGAGCAGAGTCGCCTGGGCCCCGTCGGGATCCTGCGAGAGCGCGGTCACCTCATGCCCACGCAGGACCTGGACGCCCAGCTCGCCGAGTCGTTCTTCGAGCAGTGCCTCGACGCGCCCCTGGGGGATGCCGATCATGTACGGATACCGGGTGTCCCAGGCGGTGAAGTCCAGCCGGAGCCCGGCGAAGTGCCCGCCGGGCACCCGCTGGATCGCCCGGTCCATGAGCGGTTCCAGGAGGCCGCGCAGTTCGAGCGCCTCCGCGGAGCGGGGCTGAATGCCGAGCGCCTTGGACTGTCCGCTGCGCTGCGTCAGCCGTTCGACGACCACGGCCCGCACTCCGGCGAGGCCCAGCTCTGCGGCGAGCATGAGCCCGGTCGGCCCGGCTCCGACAACGATCACATCGACGTTCATCACGGATGCTCCGTTCGACAGGGCCGGCGGTGAGGTCGCCGGCCGCTGCGCAGACGGTAGATCGGGGGGTGCCGGTTTCCGCAACGATAGTTGCCTACGATGGACCGGTGACCCGGCCGCTGGAACCCGACATGTTCGCGGGATGTGCACCTGTCAGGCCGCTGATCCAGATCGGCGGCAAGTGGACCGTGAAGATCATCGCCTGTCTCGCCGAAGGTCCCCGGCGCTTCTCTGAGCTCCAGGTGCCGTTGCGGGGCATCACACCGAAGACGCTGGCTGCCTCGCTGCGCTCGATGGAGCGCGACGGCTTGGTCTCCCGCACCGCCTACGCCGAGAACCCGCCCCGCGTGGAGTACGAGCTCACCTCACTCGGCCGCACGCTGTTCCGCCCGTTGGCCGCAGCCTGCGAGTGGACCAGCGCGCACCTGCCCGACCTGATCGCCGCGCGCGCGACCCACGACGCCGGCGCCGCGCTTTCAACGTAGTGTCAGGGCATGGCATTGAGCGGTAGGTAAACGGGGCAGCGGCGGGGCCCGAGGGCCTCGGCTGGGTACCCGCCAGGATGGTGTCAGACCATGGCGAGCCGGGCCACCAGCAGTTCCACCCTCGGTTCGGTGTGCTCCGGCGGCAGCCGTCCCGCCCGGGTCAGGGTGGCCAGCCCGTGCAGGGCCGCCCAGAACACCTCGGTGAACAGTGCCGGGTGGACGCCGTCCCCGGCGACCTCGCCGAGGCTTTCCAGCAGGGCGGCGAAGGCGTCCTTCAGAGGTGGTGGGGTGTCCTCGTTCGCGAAGGCCAGGCCGCCGTCGAGCTCGAACATGGCGTCGTAGACCGCCGGGTTGCGTGCGGCGAATTCGAGGTAGGCGCGGGCGAGGGCGGTGACCCGGGTGCGAGGTCCGTCCGCGGCGGAGGTCGCGGCCCGCAGCGCCGCGGCCATCTCGGTGGCACCCTCGAGGGCGACGGCGCCGATGATCTCGCGCTTGCCGCGGAAATGGCTGTAGAGGACGGGCTGGCTGTATTCGATGCGCTCGGCGAGCCGGCGGGTGGTGACCGCGTCCCAGCCCTGCTGCTCGGCGAGTTCGCGGGCTGTCGCCACGATGAGGCGCTCGCGCTCCGCCCGTTCGCGCTGCTTGCGTTCCTGTACCGACATGGTTCGATCCTAGCATCGCTAGACAAGCAAGCGGCAGCAGTACTAGCGTTGCCTCATCAGCTAGCAACACTAGATGCTTGGAGCGTCATCATGCTCAACGCACTCGAGGTCTTCACCACCGTGGTCGTCGGCCTGATGGTGGGGGTGGAGTTCTCCGTCGCCTTCGTCATCAACCGGATCTTCAACGCCCTCCCCGAGGACAGTGGCCAGCTCGGCCGCTCCCACGGGGGCCGGATGCTCGGCGCCGTGATGCCGGTCTGGTACATCACCTCGCTCGTCCTTGTCGCGGTCTGGGCCATCGCCGGATGGCACCATCACGGCACCGGCCTCGTCGTCACCGCCGGCGCGCTGCTGATCCTCAGCGTGATCATGTCGATTCTGCTGCTCGTCCCGATCAACAACCGGGGCAAGACGTGGACCCTCGAGAACCGACCCGAGGACTGGAAGGAGCAGATGAACCGCTGGGACCGCTTCCACTACGTCCGCGTCGCCGTCATCATCGCCGCCTTCGCCCTGCTGGTCGCCGCCCTCATCTGACCCCGCGGGCCGACACCGCACTGGTGGCGCACAAGAACGAAGGGCCGCAAAGGGGGGCGCCCCGTCGACCACGACGCCGAGCTCTGCAAGCGGATCGAAGATCAGCACGAGGGGAGAACCCGCTCATTGATCACGACCCGATACGTGCCCTGATGTCCCATCGCGGCGTTGGGCTACGAGGCGTGGCCGGCGAGCCTGCCGTACAACTCGCGCGTCTTGGCCGACGGCGACAGCTCGTCCGGCTCCCCGAATGCCTGGCAGAGATCCCGGTAGGTGAAAAGCCCAGGTCGCGATCATCGACCTGGGCTTTCTTCGTTCGGTGAGCCCTGCCTGCGGCGCATCGCGCACGCTTTTCCGGCGTTCGAGCAGGGGCGAGGTGACCGCCGGCTGTCAGCCGTGTCAGGAGCTATAGCCCTCTTGACCCCTTCTTTGCCCGACTGATACTAATCGCGAACCTTGTCCCGCCCTCGTGATCCGAACGGCGGCGGAACCATGCGGACACCGTTGTCCGCCAGTACCAGGAGGTTCTCCGTGAGGAGTTCGCTCAACCACCCCCCACTCCTCAGACGACTTACCATCGCCGGTGGCCTGGCGGCCGCGCTGGCCTTCGGGACCGTGTCCGCCGCAGTCGGCGGCGCCCAGGCCCAGGGCGCGTCCGGCGCGGACGTGTCGGCCGACGTGTCCGCTGCGACGAGCGCACCGCTGAAGGACTATGACCGCGAGATCGTCGACCAGTTCGACTCGGCCAACTCCGTCAGTCACATCCGGCACCTCGCCGTGGACATCGGCCCCCGACTCAACGGCACCCCGCAGGAGAGGGAGGGCGCCGAGTACATCGGCGGCATCCTGAAGTCCTACGGCTTCGATGTGACCCTCCAGTCATGGGGCCCGGTCTCGACCAAGAGCGTCGCGAAGGTCACGTCCCCCAACGCCGACCTGCCGGGGGGACCGAACTGGCAGATGGCCGCCTCCACCAGCGCGAAGTTCACCGGCAACGACGCTGTCGTCGAGGGCCAGGTCGTCTACGCCAAGACCGGCCAGTCCGCCGCGGACTTCCCCGACGACGTCGCGGGCAAGATCGTGCTGATGGACTACAACGCCACCGCCTCGGTCCGCAACACCGCCGTGGTCAACGCGGTGAGCCGGGGTGCGGTCGCGGTCATCCTGGCCTACCCGACCGGGAACTCCGCGCCGCCGTCGTTCACCCTTACTACGGCCCAGCCGAATATCCCGGTGATGGGCGGCGGCAGCGCGCACTACACCTGGATCACGGATCTTCTGGCCAAGGGCCCGCTGACGCTGCGGATCACGACCAACCAGTACGTGAACCCGATGGGCACCAACGTCATCGGCATCCGGCACGCGGTCGGCGACCCGGACGGCACCAAGGCTCCGATCGTCATGGTCGGCGCGCACATCGACTCCGTGCTGGGCGCGCCCGGCGCCCACGACGACGCCTCGGGCAACGGCGTCTCGCTGGAGATCGCCCGGGTCCTCAGCCAGTACCCGCTGGACAAGGAACTGCGGATCGGCGGCTTCGGCGGTGAGGAGGGCGGTCTCCTCGGCGCGAAGGCGTACGTCAACACGCTGACCGCGGCGGAGAAGGCCCGGTTCGTCGGCGAGTGGCAGATGGACATGGTCGGCACGCCGTACGAGCCGGCCCGGCTGTGGGCACTGACCCCGAACGGCCAGTCGAACTTCGTGGTCCAGGAGGCGTACGACGCGGCCGCGCGTGTCGGCTTCGACGGGCTGCGCAACTGCAGGCTCGGACAGAGCGACCACCAGGCGTTCTACGACGTGGGCATCCCGTCCTCGCTGTTCATCTGGCTCGACTACCGGCCGCCGGCCCCGCCGGCTGTCTGCGGTCCGACCGGCGGCACGTACGTCACGGAGCCGCAGTACCACAAGCCGACGGACACGATGGACAACATCAGCCCCGAGCGGCTGCAGATCACCCTTGACGTCGTGGGCGGTGCGGTGGCGCACAACGCGCTGAACGCGGTGACGGTGTCCGCCACCTCGGACGCCGGCCAGCCGCTGGCGGGCGCTCCGGTGCGGGCCGACTGCGGCAACGGCCTGCGCGACCTCGGCACGACCGGGGCCGACGGCCGACTGCGTACGGTTCTCCCGCACTCCACCTGCGACTTCACCACCACGGCCGAGGGCCGGACGGCGACCGAGCGCGGCGTGTCGATCGCCGGTGACCGAGCGGTGAAGATGACCGTCGATCTCACCAAGCCGACGATCTCCCTCACCACGCCCGCCGATGGCGCTGTCTTCACGCTGGGGACGGCCGCGACCGCGTCGTACCGGTGCGATGACAACCTGTCCGGGGTGGCCACCTGCACCGGCACCGTGCCCGACGGCAGCCCGCTCGACACCTCCACCGTCGGCTTCCACGCGTTCACCGTGAAGGCCGCCGACAACGCCGGAAACGTCGCCGACCAGAAGGCGACCTACCAGGTCGTCTACCCCTGGCACGCCTCCTTCCCCGAGACGATGGAGGGCAAGGCCGGCAGCGCCGTACCGATCAAGTTCAGCCTCGGCGGTGACCACGGCACCGGTGTGATCGCCTCCGGATACCCGGTCTCCCGGCCGGTGACCTGCGCCACCGGAAAGGCGACCGGCCCGGCCGAGTCGACCAGCAGCCCCGGGAACTCGAAGCTCGGCTACGGTGACGGCCAGTACAACTACGTGTGGAAGACCGACCGCGGTTGGTCCGACACCTGCCGCCAGTTCGAGCTGAAGCTCGATGACGGCAGCAGCCACTTCACGACCATCAGGTTGAAGTAGCCGAAACGTGCGGGAGCGGAGTGAACGACCTCCGTTCCCGCACCGCTCCGCCGGCAGCCGGATGAACCGCTGACTCCCTAATCGGAGGCCGGGTTCGAGCCCCTGGCGGCGCACCAGCGAGAAAGCCCAGGTCGGCATCACCGACCTGGGCTTTCCTGGTTTCGTTCTCCATCCTGATCACGGCGGTCGCTCGTCGTCCGCTCGCGAGGCCTGGTCGCCGCCTGAGACGGGTGTGGCGGTGGCAGCGAGGTGAGCGAGTGGGCGAATCTCGATGAGCGCAGGGAACGCCGCAGACTCCGCGACCGGCTTGCCGAAATTGGCAAGCACGTCAACGCCGTACGGGGTGACGAGGCCGCGGACGTCCCTGACGTTCCTCCGTTCCGGCCGCGCCACAACGCGGTTTGGCTGGCATGACCCGGCTTTGCCCACATTTCGAATGGCGCATTTGGCGTGAGATTTCGTGAAATGCGGCTTCGTCCGAAACTCTGCGTTCTGGGGGCCCGTTATGAGGTGACCGTGTGCTGTTTCGGTGTTCGCGGCAGCCTGTCCCGCGAGGGTGCTCGCGTCCGCTGAGGTAATGATTCCGATTCCTTTCTCGGCGCTGAATGCGTACGCCGATTCGCCGCGGCGGCGGGATAACTGATCTCGATATTTCATGATTTTTCCGGCAAAATCCGTCTCATGACGCCACGGGCCGGTGACCATGCCATCGTCTTGGGAGCGGGAATCAGCGGGCTGCTCGCCGCCCGGGTGCTGACCGACTTCTATGACCGGGTGACGCTGGTCGAGCGGGACTCGCTGGCCGTCGACGGGCCGCGCAGGGGCGTGCCGCAGAGCTTTCACGCCCACGCCCTGCTCGCCAGGGGCCTCCAGATCATGGAGGAGCTGTTTCCCGGCGTGACCGAGGAGATGATCACGGCGGGGGCCGTGCCGTACGCGGCGGCGCAGGTCCGCATGATCATGGGAGGCAGCGAGTTCGCCCGGGCGCCGACCGGGGAGATCGGGGTGTCGGCGACCCGGCCCTTCCTGGAGGGGCACATCCTGCGACGGGTACGGGCGCTGGACCGCGTGGCGATCGAGGACGGCGTCCAGGTCACCGGCGTCCTGACCAGGGGAGGCGAGGTCGTCGGGGCGAGTGTCGCCGGGCCGGACGGGGAGCGCGAGCTGCCCGCCGACCTCGTGATCGACGCGATGGGCCGGGGCGGGCGCACCCCCGCCTGGTTGGACGCGCTGGGGTTCGACCGTCCGGAGGAGGACACGATCAGGGTCGAGGTCGCCTACGCCACCCGGTACGTGCGATTTCCCGATGGGGCGGTGGAGGGCGACCGCATGGTCCTCGTCGGCGCGTCCCCCGGAACGCTCAAGGGCGCGGCCCTCTGCGAGGTGGAGGGCGGCCGCTGGCTGGTGACGCTGGGCGGCAGCGCCGGTGTCCGCCCGCCGGCCGACCCCGAGGGCTTCCTCGCCTGGGTCGACGAGGTGCTCCCGCCCGACGTGGCCGCGGCCGCCCGCGATGGCGAGCCGCTGGGTGAGATCGGCGTGGCCAGGATGCCGACGAGCGTCCGGCGCAGGTACGAGCGGCTGGGCCGGTTCCCGAAGGGGCTCCTGGTCACCGGGGACGCGATCTGCCACTTCAACCCGATCTACGGCCAGGGCATGTCGGTGGGGGCACTGGACGCGCTCGCGCTGCGCGACTGCCTGCGTGAGGGGACCGGGGACCTGGCCGGCCGGTACTTCGCCGCCGTCGCGAAGGCGCTCGACCCGCCGTGGCGGCTCTCGACCGGCGCGGATCTGGCCCTGCGCGAGGCCGGGGACCAGAAGACCGTGGCGAGCCGCGTCCTCAACGCCTATCTCGGCAGGATGCGGCGGGCGGCCGCGCGGGACTGGCGGGTCGCGGAGGCCTTCACCCGGGTGACCGGGCTGCTCGACCCGCCCTCGGCGCTGGCTCGCCCGGCCGTGGTCTGGCGGACGCTGCGCGGGTGAGACACACACCCGTCAGCGGTCGCCCTCCCCGCGGGCGGCAAGGGCCTCGCCCAGCTCGTCCGCGTGCCGCAGCGTCCTGACCAGGAACGGCACGGCGAACGCGGTGACCGACCGCTGCGCGCCCCGCGCCCTGGCGGCCTCCCGCACTTCGGCGGCGATCGCGGACAGCGCGGCCACCGCCTGCAGGGTGAGCCCGACGAGCAGGCCGATCCGGTCCGGCCGGACCCCGAACCGCCGCAGCGGCCCGAGCCCGTGCTCGACCGCGGCCACCACGTCGTCGATCCTGGTGGTGATCGTGAACAGGTTCGCCGCGGCCAGGGCGGTCACGACGCGCAGGCACACCACCAGCGCCTGATCCGCGCCGAGCAGCCACCATTGCACCGCGAACACGAACGCCGCCAGCACCCCGAGCGAGCGGGCCACCCCCGCGCAGCGCCGGAGCGAGACCCGCGCCACTCCGTACGCGAGGACGACGGCGGCGCAGATCCCGCCGAGCCAGACGGGGGAGCGCAGCGCGAACACCGCCGCCGCCAGCGCGAGCAGGGCGGCGAACTTCCAGCCGGCCGGCACACGGTGCACCGGACTCGACCCGGGCTCGTACCATCCGTCCGCCGTCATGTCACGAGCGCGCGGTAGTGGCGCAGCGCCGGCCCCGGCTCGTCGTCCGCGACGACCCGGCCGCCGTCGAGCACGACGACGCGGTCGAAGCCGTCGAGCAGGTCGAGATCGTGGGTCACCATCACGACCTGCTGTTTCAGACCGGTCAGCAGTTCGGCGAACCGCCGCTTGTTGCGCAGATCGAGCAGCGTGGTCGGTTCGTCGCAGACGAGCACGGCGGGGTCGAGCGCGAGCATGGCGCACAGCGCGAGCAACTGCTTCTGGCCGCCGGAGAGCTGGTGGGCGGGGTGGTCGGCGTAGCCGGCGAGGCCGTACTCGGCCAGTATCTCGGCCGCCCGCTCGGCGCGCTCCCGGCGGGAGAGCCCGGAGCGGCGCAGTGAGAACGCCACATCCTCGCCCGCCGTGGGCATGACGATCTGGCTGTCGGGGTTGGTGAAGACGAACCCGACCCGCCGCCGCACCTCGCGGCCCTGGCGGGCCGGGTCGAGCCCGTCCACCAGGACGCGTCCGGAGGTCGGCAGGACCAGGCCGTTGATCATGCGGGCCAGCGTGGACTTCCCGGAGCCGTTCGCGCCGACGAACGCGACCCGCCGCTCGGCCAGGCGCAGCTCCACGTCGGACAGCACGACCCGCTCGCCGTAGCGGTGCCCGACACCCTCGAACTCGATCACCGCACCGCCTCCCACATCGCGGCCACGCCGACGCCCCCGCCCGCCGACAGCGCGGACAGGCCGCGGCCCGCGCCGCGTAGCCGGACGAGGGTGGCGAACAGCCGCACCACGAGCACCGCGCCGGACGCGCCCCACGGGTGGCCGAGCGCGATCGCGCCGCCGTCGGGGCTGACCGTGTGCTCGTCGACGCCGGCGGCGTCCAGGCAGGCGAGCGTCTGGCCGGCGAAGGCCTCGTTGAACTCGACGACGTCCGGTGTGCGGTCGAGCACCGCCTTCATGGCCGGGACCGCGCCCAGGCCGAGCCGGTTCGGATCGACGGCCGAGGTCGCCGAGGCGGTCAGCCGCAGGCCCGGTAGTCCGAGCCGGCGGCGGAGCGTCTCGCTCACCACGAGCACGGCGGCGGCTCCGTCGTTGATGCCGCACGAGTTGGCCGCCGTGGCGGTGCCGTCCGGGGTGAACGCGGGCCGGAACCGGGCGAGGCGCTCCACGGTGAACCCGGCGCGGGGCCGCTCGTCCCGCTCGACGCCGTCGATCGAAACCAGCTCGGCCGCGAACCGGCCGTCCCGTACGGCCGCGACCGCCCTGGCGTGGCTGCGCGCGGCGAAGGCGTCCTGCCGCGCGCGCGAGACGCCCGCCTCGGCGGCCACCAGGTCGGCGGCCGGGCCCATGTCCGGGTCGCCGATCTCGGCCGGGGCGAACGGCGCCCGCGCGTAGGGGAGCGGCGGCTCGCCGGGGGAGTCGGGACGCCACGCGCGGATCGGCGCGGTGGAGGCGCTCTCCACGCCCCCGGCGAGGTACGCCCGCCCCTCCCCGGCGCGGATCATCGCGGCGGCGAGGACGATCGCGGCGAGCCCGCTGGCGCACTGCCGGTCCACGGTCAGCCCGGGGACGCTCTCGCCCAGCCCGGCGCGCAGGGCCGCCATCCTGGCCGGGTTGCCGCCGGGGCCGAAGACGTTGCCGAGGACGACGTCGTCCACGGTGTCCAGCCCGGCGTCGTCGAGCACGGCGCGCAGCACCGGGGCGGCCAGCTCGTCGGCGGCGTACCGGCGCAGCGCGCCGTTCGCGTTGCCGATCGGGGTGCGCCGCGCCGCGACGACAACCGGGGTGAGGTCGTCGTTCATCGCAGCGGCTCGGCCGGGAGGGTGCCGTCCCGCAACTGGCGGGCGATCGCGGCGCGGGCCGGCTTGCCGGACGGCGTGCGGGGGAGCGCGCGCGTCGCCAGCCAGCGGCGCGGCCGTTTGCCCGGTTCGAGCGCGGTCCGGACGGCCGCGCGCAGGTCGCGCAGCGCCGGACGCGTGCCCGCGCCGACCTCGACGACGGCGGTGACGATCGCGCCGAGCGCCGGGTGCGGGGTGCCGGTGACGAGCACGTCCGCCACCCCGGGGACGCCGCGCAGCACCGCCTCGACCTCCTCGGCGGACACGAGCCTGCCGCCGCTGGACACGACCGCCCCGGCCCGGCCGCGCACCAGGAGGCAGCCGGACGGGTCCAGTTCGACCCGGTCGCCGACGGTGGACCATCCGGCGCCGTCCGGTTCGAGCACGCCGTCGCGGAGGCGGCCGCCGTACGCGAGGGGAGAGTTCACCCACAGCAGTCCGTCGCGGAGGTCGAGCCCCACGCCGGGGACCGGGCGCAGGCCGTCGTCGCCGCGGCGGATCGCGATCAGCGAGTGCTCGGCGGAGCCGTAGTACTCGACCAGCTCGGCGTCCGGCAGCAGCCGGGCGAACCGCTCCCGCGTCTCGGCGCCGAGGTGCGCTCCGCCGCAGACCACCGTGCGCAGCGCGCAGGCCGCCCGCAGGTCGGGCCGCCGGTCGAGGACGTCGAGCAGTGCGGCGAGCATGGCGGGGACCAGATGGACGGTGGCGGCGTCACGGGCGGCCCCGGCGGCGGCCTCCGGATCCCAGCGCGGCAGAAGTCGCAGGTCGTGGCCGCACCACAGCGCGTGCAGCGCGCCGAACAGGAACAGCGACGAGCTGAGCGGCCCGGGGATCAGCACGGGCCCGGGAAGGCGGCCGAGCGCGGCGAAGCTGCGCAGCCACGACCCGCGGGTGCGGATGAGCACCTTGGGCCGGGCGCCGCTGCCGGAGGTCGTCGGCAGGTAGAAGAAGGTGTCGTCGTCTCCGGCAGGCGAGATCCTGTGGGCGGCCGGGTCCGGCGTGCCGGTGACCACGAGGTGCGGGAGGGCGTCGGCGAGCACCGCCGCGCGCTCGCGCGGCGTCCACGCCGGCTCGACCACCAGCGTGGCCGCGCCGAGCAGGTCCGCGCCCAGGAACCACGCCAGCGCGTCCCACGGGTCCGGGACGTCGACGGCGATCCGCGCGCCCTCGCCGGCCCCGCGTTCGGCCAGCCGCCGCGCGGCCCCGTGCGCCCGGGCGAGCAGCGCGTACGGGACCCGGGCCGGGCCGAGGAGCGGCGGCGTGGCGAGGGTCATGCGGCCCGCTTCGCCGATCCGGCCAGGCGTCCGGGCAGGGCGCGGTGCAGGACGGCGGCGACCAGCGAAACCGCCACGACCTTGGCCGCGTCACCCGGCAGGAAGACCAGCGACTGCGTCGCGGCGGCGGGCAGGTCGCCGGTGTAGAGGCCGAGGAACGGGACGCCGATCAGATAGTCGGCGACGAGCCCGGCGGCGCCCGCCACGAGCAGCACCGGCAGCTCGGGGCGTGCCGCGCGCTCCACGATCAGGCCGACGACCAGCGCCGACAGGATCCAGCCCAGCAGGAAACCGCCGCTCGGGCCGAGGAAGGGGCCGATCCCCGCGCGGCCGCCGGACAGCAGCGGCAGGCCGATCGCGGTCAGCGCGAGCAACAGCACGACCGACGCCGCGCCGCGCCGCGCGCCCAGGACGGCGCCCGCCAGCAGCGGGCCGGCGTTCTGCAGCACGATGGGCACGCCGGAGCTTCCCACGTAGACCCCCGGAAAGATGCCGAGCACCGCGATGAAGGCGGCGAACACGACCATCCGGGCCAGGTCGGCGGCGGGGAGAGGGGTACGGGGTCCTGACACATCGGACACGATATCCAGCCGCCTCCCCAAGACAGAAGGCCGGGAACGGCCCACGCCCGCGTGAAGTACTCAGGCGGAGTCGGGTAGTCGTACTCAGGCGTGGAGGCCGGGGCGGGGCGGACCATCGTAGGCATGAAGACCAAGCCCATCCAGCCCACGATGACGGCCGCCTACTACGCCCAATGCGTCATCTCGTTCGGGCTCGCGCTCACCAGCGTCGCGGTCGGCATCGCGTACCTGCCGGTCAGCCCGTGGGTGCGGGCGTTCCTGGCGGTCGGGGTGATGTACACGGTGACAACCGCGTTCGCGCTCGCCAAGTGCGTGCGCGACCGGCAGGAGCTCGACAGCATGTCCAACCGGGTGGACCAGGCGCGCCTGGAGAAGCTCCTGTCCGAGCACGACCCGTACAAGGTGGACGGCGTGTGACCTCGGGCTCCTATTCCTCGTCCAGCCCGCGCTCGATCGCGTAACGGACCAGTTCGACCCGGTTGTGCAGCCGCAGCTTGCTCAGCGTGTTCTGCACGTGGTTCTGCACGGTGCGGTGGGAGAGCACCAGCCGTTCGGCGATCTGCTTGTACGAGAGCCCCTTGGCGACCAGGCGCAGCACCTCCGTCTCGCGCTCGGTGAGGCTGGGGCCGTCGTCGGGCGGCGGCTGCGCGGCGAGCCTGCGGTACTCGCCCAGGACGAGCCCGGCGAGGCCCGGGGTGAACACGGCGTCGCCCTCGGCGGTGCGCCGTACGGCCTGGAGGAACTCCTCGCGGCTCGCGGACTTGACCAGATAGCCGGAGGCGCCCGCCTTCACCGCCTCGAGGACGTCGTCCTGCTCGCCGCTCGCGGACAGCACGAGCACGTGCGGCGGGTACGCGGAGGCGGCCAGCCCGCGAGCCACCTCGACCCCGGACAGGTCGGGCAGCCGCAGGTCGAGGACGACCACGTCGGGACGTACGGCCGCCGCGACCCGGAGCGCCTGGCGCCCCTCACCCGTGGTCGCCACCACGTCGCAGCCGGCCTCGCCGAGATCGCGGGCGATGGCGTCGCGCCACATCGGATGGTCGTCCACCACCATCACCCGCAGACCGTTCACGACCGTAACTGTAGGACGGCCGGGCGGGGCCCGTGGAGGCCGTGGGCACGGTCAGCTCGACCTCGGTGCCCTGTCCGGGGACGGAGCAGACGTCCACCGCGCCGCCGAGGGCGGCGATCCGGCCGCGGATGGACTGGGCGACGCCGAGCCGGCCGGCGGCCTCCGCCTCGGCCAGGCGCCCGGCGGGGATGCCCGGGCCGTCGTCGCGTACGGTCACGGTGACGGAGCCGCCGTCCCCTTCCGCGAGGACCCAGGCCAGGGCGCCCTCGCCGCAGTGCCGGCGCACGTTGTCCAGGGCGGCGGCGACCGCGGCCACGACCTCCTCGGCCGATCTCGCGGGCAGGAGCAGCGGCGTCGCGGGCGTGGCCACGGTCACCGAGGCGGAGCCGAGCCGGCGCAGTCGGGCGCCGACGTCGGAGAGTCCCGCGCCGCCGGCCGCGGACGGGTCGGCACGGATCAGCTCGCGCAGCGCCGCCTCCTGCTCTCCGGCGAGCCGTCCCAGCTCGGCCGCCTCGCCGCCGATCTCCAGCCCGCGGCGCTGTACGAGGGCCAGCACCTGGAGGACGGAGTCGTGGATGCCGCGGGCGAGTCGTTCCCGCTCCCGGCCGGCCGCCTCCATCTCCACCGCCCGTTGGAGCCGCCGCTCGGCCTGCTCGGTGAGCCGGGCGACGTGGCCGACGACGGCCCCGGCCAGGATCAGCAGGGCCGACCCGTTGAAGGGGACGAGAAGGTCGAGTCCGCGCAGCCCGCGCACCCACAGGTCGGCGGCCGACAGCAGGACACCGGCCACGACGCCGGCGCGGCGTCCTCCGTGCACCGCCCAGGCCAGCACGGGGCCGCCGATCCAGGTCGCCGTGATCGGCACGACGCCGCCGGGCTCTGTCTCGGGCCCCTGCGCGTACGGCGAGGCGAGCAGGCAGCCCACGGTGACGAGCAGGTCGATCAGCAGCAGCGCCCGGCCGCGCGCGACGCGGTAGGCGGCCGTCGCCCCCGCCGTCCAGAGCGCCATAACGCCGAGGATGAGCCACCCGAGGGCGGGTCGCCGATAGTCTCCCGAGGCCGCGAGCAGCAGCGCGGCGTACGCGAGCGAGGCGACGCGGTACACCGCGATGGCCCGCCAGAAGGGTCCGTCCGTGCCCATGGGCTCCCGAGTCTCTCGTCTCTCACTTTTATGCCATATGGACGGATTCTTGGGGTGGGGGGCGGTGTCCGCCGGGCCGTACGAGGAGATCAGTAGAGGGAAAGGGCGCCGGGGCCGCCGCAATCGGAGGGGAACACGTGGCCGCACACGCGAAGGCCCCGAGGATGCTCGCCGAGTTGGCCGCCGAGTTCACGGGCACGCTGATCCTGATCCTGTTCGGCACGGGCGTGGTCGCGCAGGTCGTCGCGGCCGGTCTCGGGAACCACGACAGCATCTCGTGGGCGTGGGGACTCGGCGTCGCGTTCGGCGTCTACACGGCGGCGCGGATCAGCGGCGCGCACATCAACCCGGCCGTCACGCTCGCGCTCGCGGTGTTCAAGGGCTTCGCCTGGCGCAAGGTGCTGCCGTACACGGTGGCGCAGACTCTGGGGGCGTTCGTCGCCGCGCTGCTCGTGCGGTGGAACTACGACGAACTGCTGACCAAGGTCGATCCGGGTCTCACGTTGAAGACGCAGTTCGTGTTCTCGACCCTGCCGGGCAACGGGTCGCTGCCGGTGCCTCTGTGGGGCGCGTTCCGCGACCAGGTGATCGGCACGGCGATCCTGCTGTTCCTGATCTTCGCGGTGATCGACAAGCTGAACGTCGCGCCGGAGGCGAACCTGTTCCCGCTCATCATCGGGCTGATCGTGGTGGCGATCGGCATGGCGTGGGGCGCCGCCGCGGGGTTCGCCATCAACCCGGCACGCGATTTCGGCCCGCGCCTCGCGTCGTACATCACCGGGTACGCGACGGCATGGCGAGACCAGTACGGGGAGCTCTATTTCTGGGTGCCGATCGTGGCCCCGCTCATCGGCGGCGTGGTGGGCGCGGGTCTCTACCAGCTCCTGATCGCCCGGTTCCTGCCGATCCCGGAGCTGGAGGTGGGCCGTGTCCCCACCGAGAACGAGGGCATCTGACCCGGTGAGGCGTGCGGCAGAGGGGACGACATGCCATGGCGGACTTCGTCGGAGCGGTCGATCAGGGCACCACGAGCACCCGGTTCATGATCTTCGACAAGGGTGGGAACGAGATCGCCCGGCACCAGCTCGAACACCAGCAGATCCTTCCGCACGCCGGGTGGGTGGAGCACAACCCGACCGAGATCTGGGAGCGTACCCGGGCGGTCATCGAGACGGCGCTGCGCGGCGCGCGGCTGACCGCGTCCGACCTCGCGGCGCTCGGGGTCACCAACCAGCGGGAGACGACGCTGGTCTGGAACCGGCGGACGGGGCGGCCGTACTACAACGCGATCGTGTGGCAGGACACCCGGACCGACCGCATCGCCGCCGCGCTGGACCGCGACGGCAGGGGCGACGTGATCCGGCGCCGGGCCGGGCTGCCGCCGGCGACGTACTTCTCGGGCGCGAAGATCCAGTGGATCCTGGAGAACGTCGAGGGCGTGCGCGAGGACGCCCGGTCGGGTGAGGCGCTCTTCGGCACCACCGACACCTGGCTGCTGTGGAACCTCACCGGCGGGACCGACGGCGGCGCGCACGTGACCGACCCCACGAACGCCGGCCGCACGATGCTGATGGACCTGGAGACGCTGGACTGGGACGAGGAACTGCTGTCGTTCTTCGGCGTGCCGCGCGAGATGCTGCCGCGCATCCTCCCGTCGTCCAACCCCGACGCGTACGGCATGACCCGGCGCTGGGGGCCGCTCGCCGGGGAGGTGCCGCTGTCCGGCGACCTCGGCGACCAGCAGGCGGCGACCGTGGGCCAGGTCTGCTTCGAACCCGGCGAGGCGAAGAACACCTACGGCACGGGCAACTTCCTGCTGCTCAACACCGGCCGCGAGCCGGTGCGGTCGCGGCACGGCCTGCTCACCACGGTCGGCTACCGTTTCGGCGCCGAGCCGCCGGTGTACGCGCTGGAAGGGTCGATCGCGGTGACCGGCTCGGCGGTGCAGTGGCTGCGCGACCAGCTCGGCATCATCTCGGGGGCGGGGCAGAGCGAGGCGCTGGCCCGCCAGGTGACCGACAACGGGGGCGTCTACTTCGTGCCCGCCTTCTCCGGGCTCTTCGCGCCGTACTGGCGTTCGGACGCGCGCGGCGTGATCGTCGGCCTGTCCCGCTTCAACACGAACGCGCACATCGCGCGCGCCGCCCTGGAGGCGATCTGCTACCAGACGCGCGACATCGTCGAGGCGATGGAGCGCGACTCGGGGGTGGCCCTCGACGTGTTGCGCGTGGACGGGGGCGTGACCGCCAACAACCTGTGCATGCAGCTCCAGGCGGACATCCTCGGCGTGCCGGTGTCCAAGCCGGTCGTGGCCGAGACCACCGCCCTCGGGGCCGCGTACGCCGCGGGGCTGGCCGTGGGCTTCTGGCGCTCGACCGAGGACCTGAGGAAGAACTGGCACGAGGCCCGCCGCTGGCTGCCGACCTGGACGGACGAGCAGCGCGCGGAGGGCTACGCCGGGTGGAAGAAGGCCGTTGAGCGGGCGCTCGGCTGGGTGGAGGTGGAGTGACCCGGCCGAGCGCCCGTCATCGGATGCCGACGTAGAACCGGGTCTGGTCGCTGCGGTGGAGCGCGTAGTACGCCTCGAACCGCGTGTTGTCGTCCAGCCAGGCGACCGACTCGATGCCGAGCAGCGGCGTCGAGGTGGAGACCTCCAGCAGCGCCGCGTCCTCGGGCTCGGGGAAGACCGCCTCGATCCAGCGGTCCGCGGCCGCCGGCTCGATGCCGTACCGCCGCCGCAGCACGTCGTACAGGGACTGGTTCTCCAGGACGGCGCGCTCCAGGCCGGGGACCAGGCGGGCGGGCAGCGCGGTGTCGACGAGCAGCCACGGCTGGCCGTCCACGCAGCGGAGCCGGCGCAGCCGGACGACCTCCTCGCCGCGCGGGATCCGGAGGAGGGCGGCCTCCCGCTCGTCCGCCTGGCCCAGCGACTGGTGGATGGTCTGCGTGGTCACCCGGCGTCCGGACTCCCGCAGGTCGTCGGCGGAGCCGGACGTCGATCCGACGAACCGCAGCTCCGTCTTGCGCGCCGCGACGAAGGCGCCGCGTCCTTTGATCTTGTAGATGAGGCGCTGCTGCACGAGCTCGCGCAGGGCCTCGCGCACGACGGTGCGGGACACGCTGAACATGTCGCTCAGCTCGGCCTCGGACGGCAGCGGCTGGTCCGGGCCCAGCTCGCCGCTCTCGATCTCCGCTCGTAAGGCCCGCATGAGCTGCATCCACAGCGGTTCCGCCCCGTCGCGGTTGAGGCGCGGATAGGTGATCGTCACGGGTCCCCTCCTTGGCGGCAGCTTCTGGAAGCATGCCATGCCCGGCCAGCCTGTCGTGACAGGTTGTCTATCCTGTCGTGAAGATTATCCTCCATCGTCCAGCTCGTGTGGCTCAGGAAACTCTCTCTTGACAGCACCGTAACGTCGGCTTAGTTTGCTTGTCACTACAGGCCTGTAATGACATCCCGCTCCCTTGCGAGTGATGCGTTCCCGCGGCTTTCGACTTCCTCCCGCTACGGCGGACCTGCTCTCTCTGGAGACACGATGCGTATCCGTACCTCTCGCCGGCCCTGGCGCGCGGCCTCCGCGGCGACCATCGCCGCCCTCGCGGTTCTGGCCACGGGCTGTGGCTCCGGCGACAACGCCGCCGGCGACAAGGCGAGCTCCGGCGGCGGCAGCGGCGACAAGCCGTTCATCGCGCTGAGCAACGGCTTCATCGGCAACGGCTGGCGGCAGACGATGATCGCCAAGTTCGAGGCGGCGGCCACGCAGGCGCAGAAGGACGGCCTGATCAGCAAGTACAAGGTCGTCAACGCCCCGGGTGAGAACTCGGCCACCGAGCAGGTCGCGCAGATCAAGAGCCTTCTCCTGCAGAAGCCGGACGCGCTGCTGATCGACCCGTCCTCGCCGACCGCGCTCAAGCCGGTCATCCAGCAGGCCTGCGACGCCGGCGTCAAGGTCGTGGTGTTCGACTCCGCGATCGACGCCCCGTGCGCGCACGTGCTGCAGAACAGCTTCGTCGACTGGGCCACCTACGCCGCCAAGCCGCTGCTCGAGGGCATCGGCGGCAAGGGCAACGTCATCGTGAGCCGCGGCGTCGTCGGCTCCCAGCCCGAGGCCGAGATGTTCGACACCACCAAGAAGATCCTCGGCGGCTACCCCGACGTGAAGACCGCCGCGACGGTGACCGGCATGTGCGACGGCGCCACCGCGCAGAAGGCCGTGCTCGGCGTGCTGTCCAGCGTGCCCAAGGTGGACGGCGTCATCGGCTGCGGCGACGGCTACGGCGTCGCCCAGGCGTTCGCCACCGCCGGCAAGCCGGTTCCCGCCGTGACGTTCGAGACCAACGGCCGCGCCCTGAACTACTGGAAGGACAACAAGATCGACAACGGTTCGGTCGCGGTCATGTCCGACCCGGGCCAGTCCGTCGCCGCCCTGTGGGAGGCACTCGACCTGCTCGACGGCAAGGACGTGCCGAAGCAGCTGACCTTCCCGATCGTCCTCGTGGAGCAGAAGGACCGCGACGCCTGGGCCGCCGCGCTCAAGCCCGACGAGTACGCCGCGTGGCCGTGGACCCGCGACCTCTTCCGCCAGCAGGTCGAGGCCGTGAAGACCGGCGGCGAGCCGGTGCAGCCGCCGATCCCGACGGCCGCGGGCTGACCTGGAGCAAGCACAGGAGGGCATGCACGTGGACAACCGGGGACCGCGGGCCGGCGAGCCCGTCGTCGTCGCCAAGGGCGTGACCAAGACGTACGGGCGCACCCGGGCGCTCGCCGGCGTGGACCTTGAGGTCCGCGCGGGCGAGGTGCTCGGGCTCGTCGGCCACAACGGCGCCGGCAAGAGCACGCTGATGCGCGTGCTCGCCGGGCTGGAGGCCTGCGACGAGGGCGCGGTCCTGGTGCACGGGAAGGAGGTCTCCGGCGCGGCCGGACCACGCGCGGAGGACTTCCGCGCGGTGCGGATGGCCTACCAGGAGACCTCGCTCTGCCCCGATCTCACGGTGGCGGAGAACATCTGGGTGTCGTCGCGGCACTGCCTCCCGCGCCTGGGCTGGCGGCGCGCCGCGAGCGACGCCGTACGCCGCCGCCTCGACGAGATGTTCCCGGGCCACGGCGTGACGCCGCGCGACCGGGTCGAGGACCTGTCGCTGGCCCAGCGCCAGATGGTCGAGATCACCCGGGCCAGCCTCGTGGACCGGCTCGACCTGCTCATCCTGGACGAGCCGACCGAGTCGCTCGGCCCCGACGCGGCGCGCTCGCTGTACGACTACGTCCGCACGCTGACCGCGGCGGGCACCGCGGTGCTGCTCATCTCGCACCGCATCCGGGAGGTCCTCTCGGTGGCCGACCGCGTCGCCGTGCTGCGCGACGGCGCGGTCACCGCCGAGCGGTTCGCCGAGGGGCTGGGCGAGCAGGACGTGCTGACCCTGATGGGCGCGCATGTCGCGGTCCCCTCGGAGCAGGACCGCGCCGCCGCCCGTGCCGCGGGGGACGCCGCCGACCGGCCGGTCGTGGCCGAGCTGCGCGGCGCCACCGGACCCGGCCTGCGCGAGGTCTCCCTGCGGGTCGGCGCCGGCGAGGTCGTGGGCCTCGCCGGGCTGGCCGGGCAGGGCCAGCAGGAGGTGCTCGAACGCCTGTGGCACCCCGTCCGGCGCGACACCACGGTGGTCGGCACCCGCGCGTACGTGCCCGGCGACCGGCAGCGCTCCGGCGTGCTGCCCCTGTGGAGCGTCGCCGAGAACCTCATCGTCACCGCCATGCGCGGCCTCGCACGCCAGGGCCTGCGCCGCCCGGCCGAGGAGCGCGCGGCGGTCGGCGACTGGGTCGAGCGGCTGGCGATCCGCGGCGGCGCGGACGCCGGTATCACCGAGCTGAGCGGCGGCAACCAGCAGAAGGTCATCGTCGCCCGGGCGTTCGCCTCCACGGCGGAGCTGGTGCTGCTCGACGACCCCTTCCGCGGCGTGGACGTGCACACCAAGACCGACCTGTACGCCCTGATCCGGCAGGAGGCGGCGCAGGGCCGGAGCGTCGTCTGGTACTCCAGCGAGAACGCGGAGATGGCCCACTGCGACCGGGTCTACGTGTTCCGCGCCGGCCGCGTGGTCGCCGAGCTGGTCGGCGAAGAGATCTCCGAGGAACGGATCATCGCCGTCTCCTTCGCGGAGTCGGATGGAGAGCAGAGCAATGAGTGAGCTCCTCGCGTCGGCCCTGCCGTCCCGGGCCAGGATGCGCCGCACGGCGCCGGCCGTGGTCAGCGCCGTCGCCCTCGCCGTGATGATCACGGTCTGCGCCTCGCTGCAGTCGGACGTGCTGAGCGTGGGCGGCCTGACGCTCGTGCTGTCGGCGACCGTGCCGCTCGTCATCGCCGCCCAGGCCCAGATGGCCCTCATGTCGGTCGGCGACATCGACCTCGGGATCGGCAACTTCGTCGGCCTGGTCACGGTCGTCTCGGCCACCACGCTGGTGACGTCGCCGCTGCTCGGGGCCCTGACCCTGATCGGTCTCGTCGCCGCGTACGCGGTGCTGGGCGCGCTCATCCACCTGCGCCGTGTGCCGTCGCTGATCGCGACCCTCGGCGCCTCGTTCGTCTGGCTGGGGCTCGGCCTGTTCATCCTGCCGACGCCCGGTGGCTCGACCCCCGAGTGGCTGGCGTCGCTCGGCTCGTGGCAGCCCGCCGGGTTCCCCGCGCCGCTGCTGCCGATCCTGGTCGTCGCCCTGGTGGTGTACCTGCTCACCTCGCGCAGCGCCCTCGGGGTGCGGATGCGCGGCCTCGGCAGCAACCCCGTGGCGTTGCAGCGGGCCGGGCTGCGGCCGCTCACCTCCCGCGTCATCGCGTACACGGTGGCGGGCGCGCTCGGCGTGCTCTCCGGCCTCATGCTGGCCTCGCAGACCGGAGGCGGCGACGTGTCGTCGGCCTCCAGCTACACGCTCATGACCGTGGCCGCGGTGATCCTCGGCGGCGGCTCCTTCTTCGGCGGGAGCGCCGTGCCGTGGGGCGTGGCCATCGGCGGTGTGACGCTCGGGCTGGTCAGCGTCGTCCTCAGCCTGCTCGACGTGCAGTCGAACATGCAGTCCGCCGTGCAAGGCGTGATCGTCCTGGCCGTGCTCGCCGGCCGCGTCGTGGTCGGGAAGGTGCTGCGATGAACATCCGCACGATCGTCTCGCGCCCGTGGATCTGGGGCTTCGCCGCGGCGGTGCTCGTCTGGGCGATCATCATGGCCATCTCGGGCCAGGGCGGCGGCCAGACGGTGTCGCTCGCGCTGTCCCTGGCGCCCTACCTCGTCGTCGTGGGACTCGGCCAGATGCTCGTCATCACGGCCGGCCCCGGCAACATCGACGTGTCGGTGGCGCCGATCATCTCGCTCGCCGGGTTCGTCTCGGTCGGGGTGGCCGGCTCGACCGGGTCGGCGACCGTCGGCATCCTCGCGGGCATCGGCGTCGGCGTCCTCGTCGCGGTCATCAGCACCGTGGCCATCCTCGGACTGTCCGTGCCGCCGATCATCGCCACGCTGGCCGCCGGGCTCGTCGCCTCGTCGGTCACGCTGTCCCTGGCGAACGGCTTCACCGCGGTGCCCGACCCCGGCCTGCGGCAGCTCCTCAACGTGCGCCCGGCGGGCATCCCCATCCTCGCCGTGGCCGTCGCGGCCCTGACCGGGCTGGTCATCCTGCTGCTGCGCCGTACGGTCTACGGCCGCTCCCTGATCGCGGTCGGGCAGAACCGCAGGGCCGCGGAGCGGGCCGGCATCCCGGTCGCCCGCGTCATCGCGACCACGTACCTGGTGAGCGGCGCGCTCGCCGGGCTGACGGGCGCCCTGCTCGCGGCCTACATCGCGCCCTCCGCCGACCTCGGCACGCGCTACCTGCTCGACTCCGTCGCCGTCGTCGTCATCGGCGGCACGCTCATCTCCGGCGGCCGGGCCGTGCCGGTGGGCGTGTGGGGAGCGGGTCTCTTCTTCATCCTGCTCGACGGCCTGGTCAACCTCGTGGGCTGGAGCACGGCCGCGCAGAACCTGCTGAAGGGCGGCCTGGTGCTCTTCGTCCTCTTCCTTGCCGGCGGGGGTGACCGTGCCGGGGGCACGGCCTCCCGATTCAGAAGACGGCCGCGAACGGCGGCCGCGACCACCACAACAACAGGAGACAACACTCATGGCTGACACCGACGGCCTGATCGACGCCCGCGACTTCGGGACGTCCGCGGCCCCGGCGGGCGGCTTCCACGTGAAGGGCGCGCACGCGCAGGACTGGGGGCTGCAGAACCGGCTGTCCCGCATCTTCCGGCCGGACACCGGGCGGACGGTCATGCTCGCGTTCGACCACGGCTACTTCGTCGGGCCGATGGCGGGCCTGGAGCGTCTCGACACCAACATCGCGCCGCTCGTGCCCGACGCCGACGCGATCATGATGACGCGGGGCGCGCTGCGCACCAGCATCCCCTCCACCACCAGCGCCGGCATCGTGCTGCGCGCCAGCGGCGGCCCGAGCATCCTGCGCGAGCTGTCCGACGAGCACATCGCGCTCGACATCGAGGACGCGGTCCGCCTCAACGCGGACGCCCTGGCCATCCAGGTGTTCGTCGGCGGCGAGCACGAGTCGCGCTCGGTCGCCAACCTGGCCAAGCTCGTGGACGCCGGCCAGCGGCACGGCGTCGCCGTCCTCGGCGTCACCGCCGTCGGCAAGGACATGGTCCGTGACGCCCGCTACTTCCGGCTGGCGACCCGGATCAGCGCCGAGATGGGCGCGCACATCGTCAAGACGTACTACGTCTCGGAGGGCTTCGAGACCGTCACCGCGAGCTGCCCGGTGCCGATCATCGTGGCCGGGGGCAAGAAGCTGCCCGAGCTGGACGCGCTGACCATGGCGTACCGCTCCATCCAGGAGGGCGCCGCCGGCGTGGACATGGGCCGCAACATCTTCCAGAGCGAGCACCCCGCGGCGATGCTCGCCGCCGTGCGCGCGGTCGTTCACGACGGTCTGAAGCCGGAGGAGGCCCTCGAGCTCTTCAAGGAGCGCTCGGCCGCCGGCACCGCAGCGTCCTGACCCTTCCAGGGCGCGGGTCCCCGGGCGGCATCGGCAGTGCCGCGGCGGGGACCCGCGCCCGCCATTCCCGGGAGCAACCCCATGCCGCACCACCACGCCGGACGTGACGACGTCGTCGACCTCGCCGTCATCGGAGCCGGTATCAACGGGCTCGCCGTAGCCCGAGACGCCGCCGCCCGCGGGTTGCGCGTCGTCGTCGTCGACCGCGCCGACGTGGGCGCGGGAACGTCGAGCACGTCGAGCAGGCTGATCCACGGCGGCCTGAAGTACCTCGAACGCTACGACTTCACGCTCGTGCACGAGTCCATCCGCGAGCGGCACCTGCTGTTCCGCACCGCGCCGCACCTCGTCCGGGACTACCCGATGCTCATCCCCTTCTACGAGGGGGACAGCAGGCCCGGCCCCCTGATCAGGCTCGGCCTGGCGGCGTTCGACGTCATGGCCATGAACCGCGGGCGCGGCGTCAGCCGCGGCGTCTCCGTGCGCAAGGTCGCCCGCCGCTGGCCCACGCTGTCCCGCAAGGGGCTGCGCGGCGCGGCCCTGTTCCACGACGCGCAGGTGCCGTGGGCCGAGCGGCTCTGCGTCGAGCTGCTTCTCGACGCCCAGCGGCTCGGGGCGCGTGTGCTCACCTACACCACCGTCACCGGGCTGATCGTCGAGGGCGACCAGGTTCGCGGCCTGCGGATCGAGGACAACGCCACCGGCGAGCGGAGCGAGATCCGGGCCGCCCTCACCGTCAACGCGGCCGGGCCGTGGATCGACCGCATCCTCGACGGCCAGGTGAAGAGCCGCCGCCTCAACGGCGGCACCAAGGGCAGCCACGTCATCGTGGACCCGTTCCCCGGTGCCCCCGACACCTGCATCTTCTTCGAGGCCGCCGCCGACCAGCGGCCGATCTTCGTCTTCCCCTGGCAGGGCCGGTACGTCCTGGGCAGCACCGACCTCACCTACGAGGGCGACCTGGACGAGGTCGTCGCCAGCGACGCCGAGATCGATTACCTGCTCGCCGAGACGAACCGGATCTTCCCCGACGCCCGGCTCACGCCGTCCGACGTGCTGTACAGCATCGCCGGGGTGCGGCCGCTGCCGTACACCGAGGGTGTGTCGGACAACGCCAAGATCAGCCGGGGGCACACGGTGCTCAACCACGCCCCCGCGTACGAGGGGCTGCTCACCGTCATCGGCGGCAAGCTGACCACCCACCGCGCGCTCGCCGAGGACGTCACCGACGAGGTGCTGCGCGTGCTCGGCCGCCGCCCGCGGCGGTGCATCACCCGGGAGCGGCCGTTCCCCGGCGCGGAGACCTCCGACTGGAAGGCGTTCGCCCAGGACTTCATCCGCTCCTCGCCGCTCTCCGGCCGGCAGTCGCGCCGCCTGCTCACCCTCTACGGCGTGCGCGCCCGCCGGGTGCTCGAACTCGCCGCCGAGGACCCGTCGCTGGCGGAGGTCGTGGACGCCGAGACCGGCGCGCTGGCCGCCGAGGTCGTCATGGCCGTCCGCGAGGAGGGGGCCGTGACGCTGAGTGACATCCTGCTGCGGCGTATCCTTGTCGGGCTCGGCGCGGACATGGGCCTGTCGGCCGCCCCCGCCTGCGCCGACGTCGCCGTACGGCATCTCGGGTGGGACGAGGCGCGGGCGCGCGCCGAGGTCGCCGACTACGAGGCGGAGCTGCGCCGCTTCCGCCCCCGAGTCCTGGCCACCTCGACATCCAGCGGCAGCGACAGGAGGACCCCGTGACCGACCCGACCCCCTGCTACATCGGCGTGGACGTCGGCCTCACCGCGTCGAAGGCCGCCGCCTTCGACGCCGAGGGCAACGAGATCGGCGTGGTCCACGCCCGCACGCCGCGCACCGCGGTGACCGCGCACCGGCACGACGTGGACATGGTCGCGCTCGCCGACACCGTCATGTCGCTGCTCGCCGAGCTGGCCGGCAAGCTGGCCGCCGACGGGTACGTCGCGGCCGGCATCGGCGTGGCCGCGCACGGCAACGGGCTGTACCCGGTGGACGCGTCCCTGCGTCCGGTCGCCCCGGCCATCGCCTCCTCGGACAGCCGGGCCCAGCACGTCGTGGACGAGATCGCCGAGGATGACGCGCTCCGCCTGGCGCGCGAGACCGGATCCATCCCGTGGGCGGCCCAGCCCAGCGTGCTGCTGCGCTGGCTGCGCGACGCCGACCCCGAGGCGTACGCCGCCACCCGCTGGGCGCTGTCCTGCAAGGACTGGGTGACCTGCCAGCTCACCGGCGTGCCGAGCGCCGACTACAGCGACGCGAGCGCGTTCGGCATGGTGGCCCTGGACACCCGCGAGTACAGCGCGACCGCGCTCGAACTGGTCGGGCTGCCCGCGAGCGACCTGGAGCGGTTCCCGCCGCTGCGCGAGTCCGGCGAGATCGTCGCCGGGCTGAGCGCGCGGGCGGCCGAACTCACCGGCCTGCCTGAGGGACTGCCGGTCATCGCGGGCTGCATGGACTGCGTGGCGGCGACCCTGGGCGCCGGAGGCCGCGCCCTCGGCGACGTGACGATCATCGTCGGCACGTGGGCCATCAACGGCGTGGTCGTCCCCGCGGGCACCCCGGCGCCCGAGGTCACGCTCAGCGCGCTGATGCCCGACTCCGCCACCATGCTCGCCATGGAGGTCGCGCCGACCTCGGCCGCCAACCTGGAGTGGCTCGCGTCCGCGTCGGTTCCGCACGGCCGGGTCGGCGGCGTGCCGGCGGCCGAGCTGCTGGGCGAGGCGGCCACGGTGGAGCCGGGCGCGGAGGGCCTGCTGTTCCTTCCCTTCGTGAACGGCGCACCCGAGCACCCCGCCGCGTCCGGGACGTTCCTCGGCATCTCGGGCGTCCACCGGCGCGGGCATCTCACCCGCGCGGTGATCGAAGGGGTCGCGCAGTACCACCGGGTGCAGCTCGACCGGGTCCTGGCCAGCGGCGCCGACGTCGGCGACCGCCCGTGGCGGCTCGCCGGAGGCGGCGCCAGGTCCGAGGTGTGGGCGCAGATCTTCGCCGACGTCCTCGGCCGTCCGGTGCGTCGCCAGCTCACCAGCGAGCTGGGCGCGCGCGGCGTCGCGTCGCTGCTGCCCGCCGCGCTCGGCCACGACGTCGCGCCGTGGTCGGTCAGCGACGAGGACGACCTGTGCGTGCGTCCCGGCCCGGCCCGGCCGGCGTACGTCCGGCACGGCGAGGTGTTCGACCGGGTCCTCGCCGGCATGTGGGGGCCGTGGTCGGAGGTCGAGCGGTACCGCACCGACTCCTGACCCGCCCGCCGTTCGAACCGGTCCGCCGTACTGGGTCACAGGCGGACCGGTTCAGGCGTCGTGCCGGAACCCACGCGGGCCGCGCCCGCCGAACCGGCGGCCGCGGCCTGTTCCGTGTACGGCGGCGATGGTTCAGCGGGCGGTGTGGTACCGGCGGTGCAGCTCGCGCACCCGTTCGGTCAGCTCGAGGACCGGACCCTCCACCGCGACGCCGGGGGCGACCTCCTGGATCGGGAGCGCCCGCACCGGAGCCGCCGGGACGCCCAGCTCGGTCAGCCAGGAGACGAGCTGCTCGGACGAGGCCGCGTACACGATGCGGCCCAGGCCGACCCACGCGTGCGCGGCCGCGCACATCGGGCAGTGCTCCCCGGAGGTATAGACGGTCGCCGCCGCCCGTTCCTCGGGCGCCATGTTCCCCGCGGCCCAGCGCGCCAGCTCGAACTCGGGGTGGCGGGTCCGGTCGCCGCCCGCGATCCGGTTGCGGTCCTCGGCGAGAACGGCGCCGTCCGCCGAGACAAGCACGGAGCCGAACGGCTCGTCGCCGTCCTCCAGTGCCTCGACCGCCAGCTCCACACAGCGTTCCAGATGCCGCAGATCCGTTTCGGTCACCATGGACGCCTCCCCGCAGTGCGATATCTCCGGCAATGCTAGATCATGTCCTGTTACGTGCGTGAAGATGCTCTTTCTGGGCACTTCGGCCGCACGTCCGCGCACGCGTCTTCGCGAACCGCGAGGTCCTCGTGCGCAAAGTGCAAGGATCGGCCGCTGTTTGTCCATGGAGCGGACCCTGCCCCCGGAGTGAAGGTTGCGGCGGACCGGATCACCTTGGGCTAGGGAGGACGAAGGCGTCATGGGCGTCACACAGCAGGCGAGGCCGGCCGTAGGGCTGGCCGGTGCGATGACCGCGATCCTCATGGCCGCCGCGTGCGGGAGCGGCGGGGCGGGCGAGCCCGCGGCCCCGGCCGCGTCCGCGGCGTCGGCCGCCGCCGGCGGGCCGGTGACCGTCGAGTGGTGGGGCTGGGCGCCCGGCTACGACAAGGCCGCCGAGGCGTGGAACGCCTCTCACCCGGACATCCAGGTGAAGTACGCCCAGATCGAGCCGGGCGCCAAGGGCGGCTACCAGAAGATGCTCGGCGCGGTGAAGGCGGGCAACGCTCCGTGCCTCGCCCAGGTCGGAGGCGAGACCCTGGCCAGTTTCCTCGTCGAGGGTGCGCTGGAGGACATCACCGCGTACGCAAAGGAGTCGAACGCCAAGTTCCAGCAGTGGGCGGTCAACTCGGTCACCTTCGGCGGACGGCAGGTCGCCGTCCCGGTTGACTCCGGGCCGATGGGAATGTTCTACCGCAAGGACATCCTCGCCAAGCACAAGATCGACGTGCCGAAGACCTGGGACGAGTTCGCCGCCGCCGCCGCGAAGCTGCACGCCGCCGACCCCAAGGCCTTCCTCACGTCGTTCAACCCGGACGACATGTACGGCTTCAGCGGCTACGCCTGGCAGGCCGGGGCGAGCTGGTTCTCCACCGCCGGCGACGCGTGGAAGGTGAGCATCACCGACGAGCCCACGCTCAAGGTCGCGAACTACTGGCAGGGGCTGCTCGACAAGAAGCTCGTCGACGTCAAGCCCGCCTGGTCGGACGCCTGGTTCAAGGATTTCACCGACGGCAGGATCGCCTCGCTGGTCGGCGCGGTGTGGATGACCAAGGTGCTCGAGGACTCGATCCCGAAGACCTCGGGCAAGTGGGCGGTCGCCCCGATGCCCTCCTGGGAGCCCGGCACGACGGCTACCGGCAACGTCGGCGGCTCACCCAACGCCGTGCTGAAGGGATGTGCGCACCCCAAGGAGGCCGTGGAGTTCGCCACCTGGCTGTCCACCGACCAGACCGCGTTCGACGACCTGATGGTCAACGGCGGCCTGTTCCCGACCTCCGCCGACGGCACCTCGCTGCCCGCGATGAAGTCGCCGCGGCCGTTCTACGGCGACCAGCCGGTCTTCGAGGTGTTCTCCGAGGCGGCCAAGACGGTCGCGCCGACCTTCGCCTGGGGCCCGACGACCCCCGCCGTGAACGACGCCTTCAACTCCGCCGTGGGCGAGGCGGTGAGCAAGGGCGGCACGCTGGCCGACGCGCTCAAGACCGTTCAGGAGAAGGCCGTGGCCTCCATCAGGGACAAGGGCCTGAGCGTCACCGAAGGCTAGCCTCCGGTCCTCCGGTGAGACGTCCCGTACGGCGCCGCCGTGCGGGACGTTTCCTCTCCAGAAAGCGAAAACATGGCAGTCCAGCAACATGAGACGGCCCGCCGGGGTGGCAGGGCGGTGATCGGCAGGGCGACCAATCGGGCGGCGCTGATCTTCCTCCTGCCGTTCGGGGCGCTGTTCGTCGTCTTCTTCGTGCTCCCCATCGGCTATGCGGTCAACGAGAGCCTGTACAAGCTGAAGCGATCCGGCCTCGGGTTCGGGACGCCGGAGCGGGTCTTCTCCGGCCTGGCGAACTACGCGGCGGTCTTCCGGGACGACACCTTCCTGACGGGGGTGCGGCGGCTGCTGCTGTTCGGGATCGTGCAGGTTCCGATCATGCTCGGCCTGGCGCTGGTGCTGGCCCTGCTCCTCGACGGCCACGCGGCCCGGTTCAAACGGTTCTTCCGGCTCGTCTACTTCCTGCCGTACGCGGTGCCGGGCGTCATCGCGGCGATCGTCTGGTCGTTCCTCTACACACCGGAGATCTCGCCGTTCGGGCTGGACCTGCTCGACGGCGACGTGGTGCTGTGGTCGATCGGCAACATCGTCACGTGGACGTGGACCGGCTTCAACATGCTGGTCATCTACTCGGCATTGCGGGCGATCCCCAGGGAGCTGTGCGAGGCGGCGGCGATGGACGGGGCGAGTGCCTGGCGGATCGCCTGGTCGATCAAGGTGCCGATGGTCCGCCCGTCGCTCATCCTGACCGGCGTCTTCTCCATCATCGGCACGCTGCAGCTCTTCAACGAGCCGACCGTGCTGAGCGGCGTCACCACCACCGTCTCCAAGAGCTACACGCCGCTGATGTGGTCGCTCCAGGTCGCGCTGGACAACAACGACTACGCGTTGGGGTCGGCGATCGCCATCGTGCTCGCCCTGCTTGCCGGCGCGCTGTCCTTCCTCTTCCTGCGGCTGTCCGCCTGGCTCACCCGACGCGGAGTGATGTGACCGATGAGACCGTCCATGCGAGCCCAGGTGCTCACCACCGCGTTCCTGTTCGTCGTCGCCGTCTACATCCTGCTGCCGGTGTGGTGGATGGTCGTGTCCGCCACCAAGTCGGCCGCCGACCTGTTCGACACGCCCGGCCTCTGGTTCGGCGGCGACCTCCACCTGGCGGGCAACATCGACCGGGTGATGTCGCAGGACGGTGGTCTGTACTCCCGCTGGCTGCTGAACACCCTGATCTACTCCGGGGGAGGCGCGCTCGGGGCGACGCTGCTCGCGGCCATGGCGGGGTACGCGCTGGCGAAGTACCCCTTCCGCGGCCGCGGCGTCGTGTTCGCGATCGTCATGGGGGCGGTCCTCATCCCCGCCCCGCTGATCACGCTTCCGCTGTACCTCCTGGAGAGCCGGCTCGGCCTGTTGAACACCATGTGGGGCGTGCTGCTGCCGTGCATGGTCAGCCCGTTCGGCGTCTACCTCGCCCGCGCGTACGCGGAGGCGGCGGTGCCCGGCACGCTGCTGGAGGCGGGCCGCATCGACGGGGCGGGGGAGCTGCGGATCTTCTTCACCGTGGGGATCCGGCTGATGGCGCCCGCGCTGGTGACGCTGTTCTTGTTCCAGTTCGTGGCGATCTGGAACAACTTCTTCCTGCCGATGATGGTGCTCAACGACCAGGCCCTGTGGCCCGTCACCCTGGGCCTGGTCAAGTGGCACGGCATCCGCACCGGCTTCCTGCGCGACGCCGTCGTCACGGGCGCCCTCATCTCGATCGTCCCCGTCATCCTGGCCTTCGTGTCGCTGCAACGCTTCTGGAAGGCCGATCTCGCCGCCGGGAGCGTCAAGCTGTGACCGTGCCCGCGGCGCGCGGACTCACCCGAGGTCGGGCTCCGGCCGCAGCTCCACGACGGGTTCCCCGGCCGCGTCCAGCTCCAGGACGACGATCTCGTTGTCCCCGGCCCGCAGCAGGGGGCCGGGGACGTAGAGCGTGCGCTGCGGCCCGATCGACCAGTAGCGGCCCAGACAGAAGCCGTTGACCCAGACGTAGCCGTGCCCCCACCCCGGCAGCGCGAGGAACGTGTCGGCGGGTTCCTCCACCGTGACCGCGCCTCGGAAGAAGGCCGGTACGGCGGCCGCCGTACCGGACCGGAACGGGACCTCGCCCGCGCTGCCGAACCGCAGGTCGCCGAGCGCGACGGCCTCCGCGGTCACGCCGTGGAGGTACTGCCGCTCGTGCCTGATCCCGCCGGTGACGCCCTTGTGCTCGCCCATCAGCGGGCCGTAGTTCAACCGCCCGAGCGACTCGACCAGCAGCTCCACCGTGGCCGGGCCGGACACTTCCACCGCCCGGTGCTCCTTCTGGTCCACGCGGTCCAGCACGGCCACGCGGACGCCGTCCACGTAGACATGGGCCCGGTCGTGCAGGCCGTCCACAACCAGCGGGTACGGCCCGCGTGGCCCGGGGACCTCCACCCGGTAACGGACCAGGCCGTGGTCGAGCCCGAGTTCCTCGAACGACGGGGGCGTCGGGCCGCCGATGGGCGGTCCCGCCAGCGCGGGCAGCGCGGGCAGCAGCGCCGCCGACTCGGTCAGCCGCACGGTGGTCGGGGGCAGCACGGGCGGCGTGGGCGGGGGTTCCGGCGCGGGGTTGTAGCGCGTCAGCACGTCGCGGAAGAGCCGGAACTTCTCCGTCGCCGCCCCGTTCTCGCTGATGGGCGCGTCGTAGTCGTACGACGTGATCGTGGGCAGGTAGGCGCCGGTCTCCAGGTCGCGGTTCGCCCCGGCCCAGGTCCCGAAGTTCGTGCCCCCGTGCGCCATGTAGATGTTGACGGACGCGCCCGCCTCCAGCACCTCCTCCAGCACGGCGGCGGCCTCGGCTGTGTCCCGGGTGACCCGCTGGTTCCCCCAGTGGTCGAACCAGCCGATCCACAGCTCCATGCAGACCAGCGGGTCGTCCGGCCGGTGGCGCCGCAGGGTGTCGAGGGCCCGCGCGGGATCGGAGCCGAACGTGGCGGTGGCGAGCACCCCCGGAAGGGAGCCGCCGGTCAGCATGTGGTCCTCCGCTCCGTCCGCGGTGAACAGCGGGACGTCGATCCCCGACGCGCGCATGGTGTCCGCGAGGTGGCGCAGGTAGGCGGTATCCGTGCCGTACGAGCCGTACTCGTTCTCCACCTGCACCATCAGCACGTTGCCGCCCCGGGTGATCTGGCGCGCCGCGACACGGGGGAGGAGCCGGGCGAACCACCGGTCCACGTGGGCGATGAACTCCGGGTCGCTCGTCCGCAGCCGGCCGGTCACCCACCACGGCAGGCCGCCGTTGTCCCACTCCGCGCAGATGTACGGCCCCGGCCGCACGATCGCGTGCAGGTCCGCGTCCGCCGCCGCGTCGAGGAAGCGGTCGAGATCGTCCAGGCGCCGGCACACGCCCGGACGCGGCTCGTGCAGGTTCCACGGCACATAGGTCTCAACGGTGTTGAGCCCCATGGCCCGCATCATCGCCAGCCGGTGCGACCACTGGTCCGGATGCACCCGGAAGTAGTGCATGGCGCCGGAGAGCAGGCGGAACTCCTCGCCGTTCAGCCGGAACACGCCGCCCTCGATCGTGAAAGTCCCCACGGACGATCCCCCTCGGTTCGTGACGGGATCGTCATTCAGTCTCATTACGATCCCCGGGGCACGAGCTTGCCGAGGGCGGGGTGGGGCGACCATGGACAATTCGCGGCGTCCTGTTGGACCCATCGACTGGGTGCAGGGGCAGGAGCCCTGGGAGCACTGGTGGCACTACCTCACTCCGAGTCCGGTCCACCGGCGGCTGGGGCTCGCCTGCCTGGCGGTCGGCACCCAGCGGGGGCGGCTGCCCGCCGTCGGCCCCCGCGTCCTCGACCACCACGTCGCCGTGATCGTCCTGTCCGGCCAGGGCTGGTTCTCCTGGGACGGCCGTCCGCCGGTGGACGTGGCCGCCCCCGTGCTCCTGTGGCTGTTCCCCGGCGTGGAGCACCACTACGGCCCGTACGAGCCGGGCTGGTCGGAGTGCTTCGCCGACTTCACCGGCCCGTCCGTCGCCGCGTACGGTGAGCTGGGGTTCCTCGACCCGGAGGAGGCGGTCGTCCCACTGTCGTCGGCCGAGCCCGCCCACCTGGTGGTCAAGAAGATGGCCGCGGCCTGCCGCCGCGGCGGCCCCCACATGGAGGTCGAGACCTCCGCCGCCGTCCACGAGCTGCTGGTGACCCTGCGCCGCAGCCGGGCCGACCACGATCCCAACGGCAACCCGGTGCTGGAGAGCCTGGCCAGGGACGCCTGTCTGCCGCTGTCGGTGCCCGAACACGCCCGCCGCCTCTCCATGCGGGTCGCCGACCTCCGCGACGCCGTACGGCGCAGCGCCGGGTGCAGCCCCAAGGAGTACGTGCTGACGATCCGCCTCAACCAGGCCAAGGAACTGCTGGCCGGCACCGACCTCGGGGTGGCCGCGGTCGCCCGCAGGGTCGGGTACGACGATCCCGGATACTTCACCCGGCTCTTCACACGGCGCGTGGGGGTCGCCCCGAGCGTGTTCAGGGAGCAGCAGTCGCGGGGGCCGTTCGGTTCCTGATGTCGGGGCATGGCCGCATTCGTGGAAAAGTAATGCTCCGCAAGTGTGGACATCGTTGAGAGGACGAACGGGAATGGCCGGAGACCGACGAAGCCTGCGGCTGCTCGTGACGGGGGGTGGGACCGGCGGGCACACCTACCCGGCGCTGACCACCATCGGGGCGGTCCGGGAACGTGCCATGGCGGCGGGATACGACCTCGACGTGCTGTGGGTGGGCACGGCCGACGGCTTGGAGGCCCGAGTCAGCGCCGAGAACGGCATCCCGTTCCGGGCGATCAAGGCCGGGAAGCTGCGCCGCCGGCCCAATTTCCGCGAGCTGGCGTCGAACTTCGCCGACATGTTCCGGATCCCGGTGGGCCTGACCCAGGCCGCCGTCATCGCGGCTCGCTACCGGCCGGACGTCGTGCTGTCCACCGGCGGGTACGTGTGCGTGCCGATCGGCCTGGCCTCCCGGGTCCTCGGCCGGCCGCTGGTGATGCACGAGCAGATCACCGCGCTCGGCCTGGCCAACCGGATCCTGGCCCGGTTCGCCTCGCGGATCGCGCTCACCCACCCGTCCTCGCTCGACCACCTGCCGGGACGGGCCCGCGAGCGCGCCGTGGTCACCGGCAACCCGATCCGGCCGCACCTCGTGCACGGCGACGCCGCCTCGGTGTGGGAGCACTTCGGCCTCACGCCGGGCCTGCCGCTCATCTACGTCACCGGCGGCGCCCAGGGCAGCCGCCAGATCAACACGATGATCGAGGAGATCCTGCCCTCGCTGCTCACCCGGTCCCAAGTGCTGCACCAGTGCGGCGCGGGCTGGATCGACCAGCTCTCGCTGGCCGCCGCCCGCCTCCCCGCGGAGCTGCGGCGGCGCTACCACCCGGTGCCGTACATCGGGAGCGAGCTGGCGGACGTGTTCGCCGCCGCCGACATCGTGGTCTCGCGCAGCGGGGCGGGCACGATTGCCGAGCTGACCGCCGTGGGCAAGCCGTCCGTGCTCATCCCGCTGGTGCCGTCCGCCGGGGACGAGCAGCGGCAGAACGCCCGCTATCTGGCCGAGTCAGGCGCCGCCCGGGCCATCCTGGAGGACCGGCCGGGGTCGGACCTGCTCCTCGCCGAGCTGAACGCCCTGCTGGGCAACCCGGGCGACCGCGCCGCGATGGCGTGGGCGGCCAAGTCACTCGGCCGCCTCGACGCCGCGGACGCGCTCGCCCAGGTCATCCTCGACGAGGCCGGCGTCCTGCCGTAGGCCCGGGACCGGTCAGAAGACCGGAACGCCCGCGCGGACCAGCTTCCAGTTCGCCTCGGCGAAGGTCGCCGGGTCGATCGTGCCGGACGCGGTGGCGTACTCGATCAGCGCCTGCCGGATCTCCACCTGCGCGTTGTAGACCACCGGCGCGGTGGTGACGTGCGGGAAGCCGCCGCCGCCGGACTGCCGGTAGTTGTTGATCGCCACCACGAAGCGCTGGTCGGCGGCGACCGGCTGACCCTGGTACGACAGGCCGACGATGCGCTGCCCGACCGGCTTGGAGATGTCGATGTCGTACGTGACGCCCGAGAGCTGGTCGTAGTTGTAGTCCGGCGTGCCGCCCGCGTTGGTCAGCGTGGCGACGTCCACGGGCGCGCCGGGGGCCACCTGGGCGAAGTACTTCGCGGAGTACTCCAGGAAGTCCTTGATCTGGGCGCCGGTCATGGTGATGCCGAGCAGGGTGTTGTCGTAGACGTACAGCCCGGCCATGTCGCGGACGCTCACCGGGCCGGCGGGGAAGACGGCCGTGCGGCTGAACGGCGCGGCGATCGACAGCACCGGCAGCGACGCCTCCGGCGTGCCCGCGATCGCCTTGCTCACCAGGTCGGTCTGGACCTTCTGGATGTAGTCGAGGATCGCGGTGTCCTTGTACGGCGACTCCGCCGCGGACAGCTCCTCCTTGGACTGGGCGATCACCTGGTTGACGTAGCCGACGGTCTTGTCGTGCTGGGACTTCATCAGCGTGACGATCGCCGGGTCCTCGGGCACCGTGTTGGCGTTGAGCGTGGTGGACGACTCGGCCGTGACGGACCACTGGCCGCGCTGCTTGGTCAGGGTGAAGTCCACCACGGACAGCCGCTGGCCCCACTTGCTCGGCTCGGTCAGCAGCACCTGCTTGCCGGTGGCCTTGTTGACGACGAAGCGCTGCGGCACCTCGTTGTGGGCGTGGCCGAAGAGGACGGCGTCGATCCCGGGCACCTCCTCGGCGACCAGGGCGGCCGCGTTCTCCACCGGGAGGTCGGAGCCGTAGGAGGACAGGCCGCTGTCGCCCGCGTGCGCGGTGACCATGACCACGTCGGCGCCGAGGCCGCGGATGACCGGCACCCACTTCTTCGCGGTCTCGACCAGGTCGAGGAACTTGAGCTTGCCGTCGACGTTGGCCTTGTCCCAGATGGCGACGCCGGGGTTGGTCAGCCCGAGCACGCCGACCTTGATCGGCTTGTCGCCCTTGACGTTCATCGTCTTCATGATGAACGGCGTGTAGGCGGGCTGGCCGGTCGTCGCCGACACCGCGTTCGCGCCCAGCACGGGGGCCTTCATCTGCTTGATCCAGGTGGCCAGCAGCGGCAGGCCGTAGTTGAACTCGTGGTTGCCGAGGGTCACCGCGTCGTACCCGATGGCGTTCATGGCCTTGGCCATCGGGTGGATCTCGCGGGACTCCGTGATCGGCTCGACCTTGGCGTAGTAGTAGTCGAGCGGCGTGCCCTGGAGGGTGTCGCCGGAGTCGAAGAGCAGCGTGTGGTCCGCGCCCCGATCGGCGCGGATCCGCTTGACCAGCGTGGAGATCTTCGCCAGGCCGACGTCGTTGTGCGCGCTGTCGTCGTACTCGGCGTCCTTGAAGTAGTCCCAGTTGAGGGCGTTTCCGTGGATGTCTGAGCTGGCCATCACGGTGATCTTCACCGTGTGGTCGGGGGTGGCGAGGGCCGCGGGGGTGGCGAGGCCGAGGGCCGCCAGGGCGGCGGCGCCGACCGTGAGCGCCCGCCGTACGTGTGATGACATGGGTGGGAGAGTAGTTACGGGATATTGCTCATCGGTCACGGCTTCCTTAACGGGACATACCTCCGCCGTGACCTACCAGCGCATGCGGACCTGTTCCGCCCAGCCGAGCAGGCCGTCCACCCGGATCGGCGCACCTCCCTCGGGCCGGACCACCCCGCTGTAGTGGCCGAAGCACTGGTGCCCCTCGGTCGCGATCAGTCCGGCGCTGGTCCGGTCGGCCCGCTCATGGAACGGCGTGAACGTCAGGTCCACCCGGTCGGAGTCCGGCGTCCGCAGCGTCCACGGCGCGAGGTAGTCGGCGGTGGAGTACGTCCACTCCAACTCCTCGCCGATCTTGGTGAGCCGGCCGTCCACGCACAGCGCGTTCTCGGTCATGCCGGTGCCCGTGGTCCACTTGCCGCCGAACTGCAGGCCCACCACATGCCCGTCGGTCTCCCCGGAGGCCGCGCCCCAGTTCCACAGGGTGTCGTACGGCCAGCGGCCCCGGCCGTGGTCGAGCACGCCCCAGCCGGTGAAGTCGATCGTCGTCGCGCCGATCCGGACCGTCCCCTCGGCGCGGCGCGCCGTGTGCTTGGACGTGTACTGGAAGCGGCGCTCGCTCCACGGGATCACCACGCTGAGCGTCTCGTGGCCCGGCGGCAGCGCGACCAGCAGGTCGGCCTCCAGCGGCCCGTCCGGTGTGGCGCAGCGGGCCCGCAGCCGGGTGCCGCCCTCCTCGTGGCGGATCTCGGCGGTGACCGCGCCGCGCACCGCCACGTCGCCGTCGAGCAGGCTCTCCGGCAGCCGCACCCCCCGGGCGAACGGGACCATGCCGGTCCTGGCGTACTCGCGCCCGCCGTACTCCAGGAAGTAGACGCTGTTCAGCGCCAGGTAGTCGATGTCGCTGACGGTGACGGCGATCAGGTGCGTCGGCGTCGTCACGCACCAGTACTCCCACCGCTTGGTCCGGCCCCAGCCGCGCAGGTTGCAGCGGTGCAGCGGGGTGCGCGACCAGCCGACGGCGGCCGGGTTCAGCCGCCCGTCCGCGGTGCAGAGATCGATCGGCGCGGTGATCTCGGGCTCATGGGTGGACGTCTCGCTGGGGGGCATGCGCCGCAGCCTAGTCAGACCGCCGCTCCAGAGGAAGGTTCGGTTTCCGGCGAACGCGGCACCTCGGGCAGCTGTCCGGATTGGTACGGTAAAGGCCCCGGACAGACATGAAGTGAGGAGACCGGTGGAGGTCGAACAGACAGCGCTGCCCGGCATCGGGCTGCGTCACGAGTTCGTCACGCAGGCGGGCAGGCGCATCGGTGTCGTGTCGCACCGAACAGGGCGCCGCGACCTGATCGTGTACGACCGCCTTGATCCCGACCGCGCGTGCGAGGCGATCAAGCTGAACGACGAGGAGTCGGACGCCCTGGCCGAACTGCTGGGCGCGCCGCGGATCGTGCAACGGCTCAACGCCCTGCACCGCGAGGTCGAGGGGCTCGTCAGCGAGCAGCTCCCGATCGCGCCCGGCACGCCGTACGCGGGGCGGCCGATGGGAGACGCGCGGGTGCGCACCCGGACGGGGACGTCCATCGTCGCCGTGGTGCGGGCCGGACAGGTGATCGCGAGCCCGGGACCGGAGTTCGTGCTTGAGGCAGGAGACGTGGTGGTCGTGGTAGGAAGCTCAGAAGGCACCGAGGCCGTCGCCGAGATCATGGCGAACGGGTAGGGCAGCGGGTGCACACAGCGATCCTCTTCGTCGAACTCGGTGGTGTCGTTCTCGCGCTGGGCGTGCTCGGAGCATTCGCCCTCCGCGTCGGTATCTCTCCCATCCCCCTTTATCTGATCGCCGGTCTCGCCTTCGGCACCGGCGGCATCCTGCCCCTCGCGACCAGCGAGGATTTCATCTCGGTCGGCGCCGAACTGGGCGTCATCCTGCTGTTGCTCACCCTCGGCCTCGAGTACAACGCGGACGAACTGGTCACCAGCCTGCGCGGCAACGCCAAGGGCGGGCTGGTCGACCTGGTCCTCAACGCCGCCCCCGGCGCGGTGGCGGCCCTCCTGCTCGGCTGGGGCCCGGTCGCGGCGATCGCCATGGCCGGCGTCACGTACGCGACGTCGTCCGGCATCACGGCCAAGGTCCTGTCCGACCTCGGCTGGATCGGTAACCGGGAGACCCCGGTCGTCTTGTCGCTGCTGGTCTTCGAAGACCTCACGATGGCGCTGTACCTGCCGATCCTCACCGCCGTGCTCGCCGGGGTCGGCTTCATCGGCGGCGCCGTCACCGTCGCCATCGCGCTCGCCACCGTCAGTGTGGTCCTGCTGGTCGCCCTGCGGTACGGCCGCGTCATCGAGGCGTTCGTGCGCAGCCCCAACTCCGAGGTCCTGCTGCTCAAGGTGGTCGGCCTGGCACTGCTGGTCGCGGGCCTCGCCCAGAAGCTGCAGGTCTCGGCCGCCGTCGGCGCCTTCCTCGTGGGCATCGCCCTGTCCGGCGAGCTGGCCGAGGACGCCCGCGCGCTGCTCTCCCCGCTCCGCGACCTGTTCGCCGCGGTGTTCTTCGTCTTCTTCGGCCTGCAGACCGACCCGGCCGCGATCTGGCCGGTCGCCGGGCTGGCCGCGCTCCTCGCCGTCGTCAGCATGATCACCAAGCTGGCCACCGGCGCGTACGCGGCCCGGAAGGCGGGCATCGCACGGGAAGGCCGGGTCCGGGCCGGCATCGCGCTCATCCCGCGCGGCGAGTTCAACATCGTGATCGCCGGTCTCGCGGTCGCGGCCGGGGCCCATCCCGATCTCGGGCCGCTCGCGGCGGCGTACGTTCTGATCCTGGCGGCGTTCGGCCCGCTGGCGGCCCGCCTCGTCCAGCCCCTCATCGCCGCCGTGGCCCGCCGGGCCTGACAGCCCCGTCCCCTTGGCGACCGAGCCGGCCGATCCTGCCCTGGCGTGACCGGCGGTACGGCGTGTCCGGGGACAGATTTCCAGAACCGGCGCCTTGGCGATCGAGCCTGCCACTCGATCGCCAAGGACCGAACGGCGTCCGGCCCTTCGTGCGGCGGGCGGTTGCTCCGGCGCAACCGGTGATGGCGGCGGAACGGAGCCGTATCCGGTTCGCGCTGCCTGAATCGTGACCGCTGCGCTGCGGTTGGGTGGTTCGCGCTGCTGAGCTGTGACCGCTGCGCTGCGGCGGGCAGTTGCTCCGGCGCGCCGTGATAGTTGCACTCTGGTGATTCCCCGCTTCGCGGTCTCGGGCGCGGTGGTACATGGCACGGTCCTACGCGCGCCGGAGCAACCGCCCGCACTCCGCTCCGCTCGCCACCGCCCCGGTTTCTCGCCGTCACCGCTCCGTCTCGTCCTCGGCCTCGTTCTCGCCGCAGGTCGGAAACCAGCTCGTGGTCGTGCACGGCGGGGATCGCCGCTGCGCTGCGGCGTGCGGGTCCTCCGGCGCGCCGTGACAGCTGGTCTCTGGCTTTCCCGCTTCGCGGTCCGGGCGCGGTGGTACAGGGCGCGGTCCTACGCGCGCCGGAGGCCCCACCCGCCTCCACTCCGCTTCCCCGCCGTCTCGGCCTTCCCGCTCCGCCGTTCCAACTTCCAGGTTCACCGCCGTACGGGTCGGTCTCGTTCCTGTGCCATCGAAGGCTTCGGTGAACTCGCGGCCCGCCTGCGCCGTGCCCGGCTGGTCACCCCCGAGCCGCCTCAGGCACTGCACGCCGTCTGCCATTCGACGAGTTCGTGAGCTGCTTCCGCTCGGACAACCTGCGACGCGAACTGTTCGCCGAAGTCACCTGAAGCGCGTTGCACGGCATAGGCGCCCTGTCGGACAGCGGCCGCATCCCCCGGACGTTACAGACGCCGTCGGCGGGACCTTGCGGTCTTCGGCTCTGCCGCGGATTCGAAGCGGAGGGCCGGTAACCCAATCCCTCTCACTGTCCAAAGGGAGTAGCACGTAGATCTTTTCTTCGGACTGGAGAGGTACGCATGAGCTTAGGCAGTGGGCTGCCGGCCGCGATCCTGGCCGGAACGGTCGGCATCGCAGCCGTTCAGGGGCCGGTTTCCCCGCCCGGGGCGGGCACCGCACCGACAGGACACGTCACTCAGGGAGCGCGAGAAGCGACACCGCAGACGGGCAGCGTGACCCTGATAACCGGCGACCGCGTCATCGTCACCGGCAAGAGCTACCAAGTGGAACCGGGGCCGGGCAGGCAGATGCGCTACACCGCGCAGCACCGTGACGGCCATCTCCTCGTCGTCCCCTCCGACGCGATGCCACTGGTGGCCGAGGGGGTGCTTGACGAGCGGCTGTTCGACGTCACCCAACTCCTGAAGTGGCGGTACGGCGACGCCGACCGGCCCGACATCCCGGTGATCACCCAGTCGGCCGAGGGGCTCGCGCCCGCGCCGCGAGCCGCGCGGCAGACCCGGCGACTGTCCCATCTCGGCATGACGGCCCTGCGTGTTCCCAAGGCCGATGCCGGCGAGACCTGGCAGGACCTGGTCACCGGCCCCCGGACGCTGAAGGCGGGCCGGACCAAGCTCTGGCTCGACGGGCGCCGCTCGTTCGCCCTCGACGAGAGTGTCAAGCAGATCGGCGCCGCGGAGGCGTGGAAGCAGGGCATGACCGGCAAGGGTGTCACAGTGGCGGTGCTCGACGACGGCTACGACGCCGACCATCCGGACCTGAAGGACGTGGTCGTCCAAGCGCGGAACTTCAGCGACACCCCCGATATGGGGGACAAGGTCGGCCACGGCACGCACGTCGCCTCGATCATCGCGGGCGCCGGGGAGAAGTACCGGGGTGTGGCGCCGGACGCCAAGATCGTCATTGGGAAGGTGGGCGACGACTGGGTCACCGACTCCGCCGCGCTGGCGGGCATGGAGTGGGCCGCCGTCGAGGCCAAAGCCAAGATCATCAACATGAGCTTCGGCGGGCAGGACACCCTGGACCTGGATCCGCTGGAGCAGGCGGTGAACACGCTGTCCGCGCAGACCGGCGCGCTGTTCGTCGCGGCGGCGGGCAACACCGGAGAACTGAACGGGGTGGACAGCCCGGCCAGCGCCGACGCGGCCCTGGCCGTCGGCGCCGTCGACCGGTCGGACCGGGTCGCCGTGTTCTCCGCGCGCGGCCCCCGGCTGGGCGACCACGCGATCAAGCCGGAGATCACCGCTCCCGGCGTCGCCATCATGGCCGCGGCGGCCAAGGGCACCGCCGACGGCCCCTACGTCGCGCACAGCGGCACGTCGATGGCCACTCCGCATGTGACGGGGGCCGCCGCGATCCTCGCCCAGCGCCACCCCGACTGGACCGGCGAACGGCTGAAGGCGGCCCTGATCGGCACCGCCAAGCCCACCGCGGACACCACGTCGTACCAGCAGGGAGCCGGACGGGTGGACCTGGTGCGCGCGCTGGCGCAGCAGGTCGCGGCCGTTCCGGGCAACATCTGGGCCCATTTCCCGTGGGGGGAATCCGGCCCGCACGAGACGACCAGGACCATCACCTACGCCAACTCCGGTGACGCTCCCGTGACCCTGGACCTGTCCGCCGAGGGCGATGTGCTGAAGCTGTCGGCCGAGCGGCTGGAGGTGCCCGCCGGAGGGGACGCCTCGGTCACCCTCACGATCGACGTCGACGGGAAGGCGCCGGGGGACTATCCGGGGATCGTCTCGGCCAGGTCGGGCGACACCCTCATCCGGACGCTGGTCGGCACGTACGTGGAACCGAAGTCCTCCGACGTGACCATCAGCCTGATCGCGCGGAACGGCGAGCCCGCCACCGGCTACGGCCAGATCTACAACCTTGAGACGGGCGACCACATCAACGTGCCCTTCTGGGGCGGAACGGGCAAGGTCCGGCTGCCCACGGGCCAGTGGAACCTGTACGCGGAACTGATCGAGCAGTCAACGTTCGGGCTCACGGCCGCGCACGTCCCGGTGAAGGTCGACGATGCCGCCCAGGAGGTGGTACTGGACGCGCGTCAGGGAAAGCAGGTCCGGTTCTCGCTGGACGAGCCGACCGCCATACCCGAACGCAAAATGGGGTTCACCCTGGCCAACGGGTCCTGGAGCTTCGGGTGGCTCGCCGAGGGAGACCCCAATCGGAACTTCTACATGCTTCCCGTGCGCCAGCCCGGGTTGACGTACATGACCCGGAGCATCTGGTACAAGAAGGACGCCGTGCCCAGCCCGTACCGGTACGACCTGGTCGACTACCGGACCGGCGGCATCCCGGACGATCCCTCCTACACCGCGCGGACGAGTGATCTGGTGAAGGTGACCGCGACCTACCGGGCGGCCGGCACGGCCGCCGGGGGAGTGGCGGCCCTGGGCCCCCGCTTCCCAGGGCTCGAAAGCATGCCCCTGGCCTCGACTCCCGCCTTCGATCTGCCCGGCACCATGACGCACTTCCGCACTCCCGGCTTCACCTGGGACACCCAGTTCCGGTCGGGCGCCTACTCGGTGATCAGCACTGACCGGTACGAGGCGGCCAAGGCGTACCGCGAGGTGTGGAACGCCGCCGTGGCCGGACCGGCGTTCGCCACTTCCGGCGGTGCCCGTACCGGGAACGAGTTGGGCTTCTCCACCGGGCGGTTCTTCTCCGACGGCGTGGCCGGGCGGACCGGAACCGACGCCTCCGTCACCGGTACGGTCACCCTCGGGAAGAGCGGCGAGGTGATCGCCAAGGCCGACCTGGCCGACTGCGAGACCTGGCAACTGAGGACCTGTCTGACGGCGGAACTCCCGGCCGGCGTGGCCACGTACACGCTCACCGCCGCGGCACGCAGGCAGGGGCCGCACACGGCACTGTCCACCGCGGTGGACGCGATCTGGACGTTCCGTTCTGCCAGCACGGACAAGCCGCAGCCGCTGCCCCTGATGGCGGTGCGCTACGCGCCGCATGGCCTCGACGGCTCCAACCGGGCCAGGCCGGGCTCCGTCACCCGCTTGCCCATCTGGATCGAGCGGAACCCGGGAGCGCCCAAGGCCGCGGTGAAGTCCGTCAAGCTGGAGGTCTCGTCCGACGACGGCGCGACCTGGCGTCCGGTTCCTGCGCTTCCCACCTCGTCGGGATGGACGGCACTGCTCAAGAACCACGGCGCGCCGGGATTCGTCTCGCTGCGCGCCACGGCGACGGATGCCGCCGGTGACAGCGTCACGCAGACGATCACACGCGCGTACGCCGTCGGCTGACCGCGACGCAGGGTGGGGGCTCGCGCTCCCGCCCTGCGTCCCGCCGTGTGTGGCGGTCTCGATCGGCGGGAACATGGGCCGTTCCCGCTTCAGCTGGGCCGGAGAAGAGTCGAACGGCGCTGCCTTCTTGTAACCGTTTGGCAGGTTCTCGCCAAACAGGGGTGTTAATCGACGAAGGGGGCATTGTCGGTGCTTCGCAAACAGGCGCAGATCGCCACAGATCACGTGGCGTTCGAAGCCTTCTACCGACGGCACGTCGACGCGGTCACCCGCTTCCTCGCGCGGCGCGTCGACGACCCGCACACGGTCGCCGACCTGGTGGCCGAGGTGTTCATGGCGGTGCTCGATTCCGCCCACACCTACCGGGCCGAGCTGGGAAGCGAGATCGCGTGGCTGTACGGCGTGGCGCGCAACAGACTTTCGACCGAGCGGCGGCGGTCGTTCAAGGAATGGAGGCTGACGAGCCGGGTGAGCGGGCGGCGACCGTTGGACTCCGACGACATCGCCAAGCTCGAAGAGCGCATCGACGCGGAGCGGCCCGCCAGGCAGATCTTCATGGCCATGGCCGACCTGCCTGAGGGGGAGCGCGCCGTACTGGAACTTGTTGTCATCGACCAGCTCACGGTCACCGAAGCGGCGATGGCCCTCGGCATCCGGCCGGGGACCGCCAAGGTGCGGTTGCACCGCGCTCGCCGCACGCTGCGGGCACTGCCCTTCGTCATGGAAGGAACACCGGCATGAGTTTCGAGGAGGAGATACTGATGGAACTGAAAGCCGAAATCACCGCGCGCGCCCAACGACGTCGTCGCACCGGTCGCCGCCTGCTCACGGGGGCGGCGGTGGCTGGTCTGGCCGCGGCGGCGGCGATCATGGTGCCGGTGCTGACCGGGGCGGAGCGGCCCGCGTACGCGGTGACCAAGCATGCCGACGGCACGATCAGCGTCAAGCTCAACGAGCTCAGGGACGCCGACGAGCTGGAACAGGATCTGAAGAGGATGGGGGTGCCCGCCGACATCACCTACCTCGAGCCCGGCAAGTGGTGCAAGGAGGGGAGGGGCGAGATCGTCGGGGGCGGCTCCGAGTGGAAGGACTCCGCGTCCGACAAGGCCGCTCGCCTGGGTCTCTCAGGGCTGGAGATCGATCCCCGATACGTGGGGGAGGGGCAGACCTTGGTCATGGCGTTCAGCGAGAACACGGACCAGACCTCCGGACGAAAGACGCCGGAGGTGGCATGGCAGTTCGCCGCATACGTGGTCAATGGCCCAGCCAAGCCGTGCGTCGTCGTCGACAACCCGATCTGGGATGACGTCGACGGCCCTGGCCTGCCTCCCGCAGGAAGTTGATCTCCGTTCGCCTCCCAGATCGACGCGCTCGACCGAGCGAACTGCAAGCGTTCTTCTCCGGGCGCCCATGCCATTGGGGTCACGGCAAGCCCCTGGCATGGGCGCTTTGCCCTGCTCGCGAGACTTCATTCCCCGGAATCCAGCCCGGTCGCGTCCGGTGGTGATCTGGGCGGGATAGACGCGACCAGGCTCGGCCCACGAGAAGGCGCCGACCGCCACCTCCTCGCCGGTGGCGTCGTACACGAAGCTCCCCGTACATATCTGCCTGCTGGACCTCAAGTCGTGGCACTCCAGGACGGTCAGGGTTCCGGGAGCGCCGGTAAGACCGGTCGCCAGCTCGATGTCGACCACTGCGGGAACGGTGGCCGTCAAGGTCCATCCCACCGCCGCCACGGTCGCGACGATAGGCATGACGACCTTGATGAATATCGACTCAGAGGGGGCACCACTCCCCGGGGTCCCGCGGCTGGAGGAACGCATGTGTAAGGGGGGCCGAGGAAGGTGCGCGGATTTGGTCGATGGGCCGTGCAGGCCGGATTCCTCGGCGGATCCGTTCGATCTTTCCGCGAAGGTGGCCGGCACGGACCAGGCGAACCGGTGGTCGGGACGGGCACCGACCGAACCCCGCGGTCAAGGGGGGCGGCGGGGAAGCGGAGTGGAGGCGGGTGGGGCCTCCGGCGCGCGTAGGACCGCGCCCTGTACCACCGCGCCCGGACCGCGAAGCGGGAAAGCCAGAGACCAGCTGTCACGGCGCGCCGGAGGACCCGCACGCCGCAGCGCAGCGGCGATCCCCGCCGTGCACGACCACGAGCTGGTTTCCGACCTGCGGCGAGAACGAGGCCGAGGACGAGACGGAGCGGTGACGGCGAGAAACCGGGGCGGTGGCGAGCGGAGCGGAGTGCGGGCGGTTGCTCCGGCGCGCGTAGGACCGTGCCATGTACCACCGCGCCCGAGACCGCGAAGCGGGGAATCACCAGAGTGCAACTATCACGGCGCGCCGGAGCAACTGCCCGCCGCAGCGCAGCGGTCACAGCTCAGCAGCGCGAACCACCCAACCGCAGCGCAGCGGTCACTGTTCGGCGAGGCGAACCCGGCACCGCCTCTCTCCGCGCTTGGTTCAACAGCTTGGAGTCACGCCACCCGAGGGACGTCACCCGCGAGTCGGTCGAGGTCGTCGAGGGTGGGCAGCCGCAGTTCGAGGCGCGGCGTGGTCAGGCGGAGGTCGAGGAGCGGCCAGTGACGCATGTCCCGGGATTGTCCCCGAGAGTGGACATGACGGCATCCCTGTTTCTTTCTATCGTTGCTCTGGGCACGCCGCCGTATCTCCGAGGACCGATGTGACCACCAGCAGGACGCCGTCGCCGTTCGCGGCGGGGGAGACCTCCCTCATCGTCAAGTTGCCCGAGGCGGAGCCGATCGTCCGCCCCTGGCGCGAACGCTTCGACCCGTCGGCGGCGTACGGCGTGCCCGCCCACGTCACGGTCCTGTACCCGTTCCTGGAGCACGCCAGGATCGACGCCCGGGTGATGGCGGAGCTGCGGGGGCTGTTCGCCGGGCACGCGGCGTTCGAGGCGCGGTTCGCCCGGTGCGGGCGCTTCCCCGGCATCCTGTACCTCGTCCCCGAGCCGGAGGCGCGGTTCGTGGCGCTGACCGAGGCGGTCGCGGCGCGCTGGCCCGAGGCCCCGCCGTACCGGGGGCAGTTCGACGAGGTGATCCCGCACCTGACCGTGGCGGACGGCGAGGACCTGGACGCGGTCGAGAGGCAGGTCGCGGCCGGCCTTCCGGCGGTCGCCCATGCCCGCTCGGTGTCGCTGGAGGTCTTCGACGGCGAGCGGTGGCACCCCGAGGCGGAGTTCGCATTGGGCGAGCAGTCAGGCGAGCTTTTAGGACCGAAACCGTCCTATTAGGCGTCTAGTGTCGCCCGCATGGCACAGACGACCTTCTTGCGGGGAGATTCCGCCGTGACGCGGGTGCTCGGCGTGCGGGAGCTCAACCGGGCGACCCTGGAGCGGCAGCTCCTGCTGCGCCGCCACGACCTGCCGGTGACCGAGGTGGTGGAGCGGCTCGTCGGCATGCAGGCGCAGACGCCGCACAGCTGGTACGCCGGGTTGTGGGCGCGGATCGAGGGCTTCCGCCCCGAGCACGCCTCCGAGCCGCTCGCCGGGCGCGAGCTGGTGCGCGTCGCGCTCATGCGCTCGACGATCCACCTGGTGACCGCCGCCGACTGCCTGGCACTGCGCCCGGTGGTGCAACCCGCCATGGACCGCTGGCTGTACGCCAACAGTGACGTGCGGTCCCTCGACGGCCTGGACCTCGCCAAGGTTGTGGCCGCCGGGCGTGAGCTGCTGGACGAACGGCCGCGCACCACCGGTGAGCTGGGCGCCCTGCTCCACGAGCGGTTCCCGGAGGGCCGGCCCGCCGCCCTGGGCCGCGTCGTACGGGACCTCGTTCCGCTGGTCCAGGTGCCGCCCCGGGGGATCTGGGGCGCGAGCGGTCAGACGAGGCACGCGACGGCGGAGACCTGGCTGGGGCGGCCGCTCGACCCGGCGCCGTCCGTCGAGCGGGCGATCCTGCGCTATCTCGCGGCGTTCGGACCGGCCACGGTCCAGGACGTGCAGACCTGGTCGGGGCTGACCCGCCTCGGCGAGGTGATCGACCGGCTGCGGCCGGGACTGGCCGTGTTCCGCGACGAGCGGGGCCGGGAGCTGTTCGACCTGCCGGACGCGCCCCGACCCGGCGCGGACGCGCCCGCGCCGGCGCGTTTCCTCTACGACTTCGACAACCTGCTGCTGTCGCACGCCGACCGGAGCCGCGTCCTCACCGAGGCGTGCGCCCGGACCCGCTCGGGCATCAAGAACGGCGTCCTGCCCGGCACCGTGCTGGTGGACGGGTTCACCGCCGCGACGTGGCGGATCGACCGGGGCAAGGACCGGGGCAAGGAGGGCGCCGTCCTGGAGGTCCGGCCGTTCGCGGCGCTGTCGCGGCGGGACGCGGAAGCGGTCGAGGAGGAGGGCGCCCGGTTGCTCCACTTCGCCGCCGCGGGCGCGGCGGCGCACGACGTGCGGATCCTGCCCCCGATCGGCGGGTGAACGGGGTCAGGGCTTGCGGCCGACCCCGCAGAACTCGTCCACCTCGCGGGCCTGGTGCTCGGGGAAGACCGGGCGCCAGCGCGGGCATGAGACGACGCCCGGCTCCACGAGCTCCAGCCCGTCGAAGAGGCTCGAGATCTGCTCCGGAGAGCGCAGGGTGTACGCCACGGAGCCGGCCTCGTTCCAGATCGCGATGGCCTCCTCGAACTCCTTGCCCTTGACCACGTTGGTGCCGTCGGCGATCGCCAGGTGGCTGCCGGGGGCCAGGGCGGCGAGCAGTCGCCGGACGATCGAGCGGGCCTCCTCCAGGTCGCCGACGTGCCCGAGGACGTTCATCAGCACCAGCCCGACCGGCTGGGTGAGGTCGAGGACCTCGATGCCGCCAATGATCACATCTTGCCGTCATGTCCCGCGAAACGGGAGGGTGCGACGAGGGGAATCACCCGGGCGACCGGCTAGCCTGCCAGTCACCCCGACGAACCGGAGGTGAGGTGCCATGAACGTCGCAGACCGACCCGACGGCGCGGGCGGCCCGGGCGGCGCGGACGAGTGGGCCGGGCTGGTGCGTCGGGCCGGGGCGCTGGTCGCGCGGTCCGCCGCCGCGGGCCGTCCCGCCGTTCTCGGGATCACCGGCAAACCGGGGGCGGGCAAGTCGACGCTCGCCGCCGCGCTCACCGACGCGCTGAACGCCGAACGGCCGGGCGCCGCGGTGCTCGCCCCGATGGACGGCTTCCACCTGAGCAACGGCGTCCTCGCCGCCCTTGGCCTGCGCGACCGCAAGGGCGCGCCGGAGACGTTCGACGCCTGGGGATACCTCGCCCTCCTGGAGCGGATCGGGGGCGGGCGCGAGCCCGTCGTGTACGCCCCCACGTTCGACCGGGCCCTTGAGGAGCCGGTCGCGGGGGCCATCCCCGTCCCCGGGGAGACCGCGCTGGTGGTCACCGAGGGCAACTACCTGCTGCTGGACGAGGAGCCCTGGCGGCGGGTCCGCACGCTCCTGGACGAGGTCTGGTACGTGGAGGTCGCCGACGCGCTCCGGCTCGACCGCCTCACCGCTCGGCACGCGGCCTTCGGCAAGACTCCGGAGCAGGCGCGGTTGTGGGCCACCGGCAGTGACGAACGCAACGCGGCGCTGGTCGGCCGCACGGCCCATCACGCTGACCTGCGCGTACGCGTCGACGGCTGGGCGCTGAGCATGTTTGGCCGAGATATAGGACGTAGTAGACAATAGGCAGAATGTCGGGCGCATTCGGGACGACGAGGAGGCGCGACGTGGCGAGGAAGGCCCCGGACGAGGACGTCAACGAGAAGGACCTCACGGTCGGCCCCCCGAAGGACTGGGCCGCCGGGGTCACGGCCGTGGCGAACTCGCTGCGCATGTCGTACGACCAGATGGGCGCCGGGCGCACCCTGCTCACCCTGGCCAGGGTCAACCAGAAGCACGGGTTCGACTGCCCCGGCTGCGCCTGGCCCGAGGGCGACCACCGCAGCCCCGCCGAGTTCTGCGAGAACGGCGCGAAGGCGGTAGCGGAGGAGGCGACCACCCGCAGGGTGACCCCCGAGTTCTTCGCCGCGCACTCGGTGCGCGAGCTGGCCGGGCGCACCGACTACTGGCTCGGCCAGCAGGGACGGCTCACCGAGCCGATGTACAAGCCGGCGGGGTCCGACCACTACCGCCCGGTGGGCTGGGACGAGGCGTTCGCCGTCATCGCACGCGAGCTGCGCGCGCTGGCGAGCCCCGACGAGGCGCTCTTCTACACCTCCGGCCGCACCTCCAACGAGGCGGCGTTCGTCTACCAGTTGCTGGTCCGCAAGTTCGGCACGAACAACCTGCCCGACTGCTCCAACATGTGCCACGAGTCCAGCGGCTCGGCGCTCAACGAGACCCTGGGCATCGGCAAGGGGACGGTGTCGCTCGCCGACCTGCACCGCGCCGACCTCGTCTTCGTGGTCGGGCAGAACCCCGGCACCAACCACCCGCGCATGCTGTCGGCGCTGGAGAAGGCCAAGCGGAACGGCGCCCGGATCATCGCGGTGAACCCGCTCCCCGAGGCCGGGCTGCTCCGCTTCAAGAACCCGCAGCGCGCCTCGGGCGTGGTCGGGCGCGGCACGACGCTGGCCGACCGCTTCCTCCAGATCCGGCTCAACGGCGACCTCGCGCTCTTCCAGGCGCTGTCCCGGCTGCTGCTCGACGCCGAGGAGGCCGCCCCCGGCACCGTGGTGGACCGGGAGTTCGTCGAGGAGCACACGCACGGCTTCGAGGAGTGGGCGGCGAGCCTGCGTGACCTCGACTGGGACGTGGTGGCCGAGGCGACCGGGCTGGAGCGCTCCGCGATCGAGGAGACCGTCCGCGACGTGCTGGCGGCCAAGTCGGTGATCGTCTGCTGGGCGATGGGCCTCACCCAGCACAAGAACTCCGTCCCCACGATCCGCGAGGTGGTCAACTTCCTGCTGCTGCGCGGCAACGTCGGGCGGCCGGGCGCGGGCGTCTGCCCGGTGCGCGGGCACTCCAACGTCCAGGGTGACCGCACCATGGGCATCTACGAGAAGCCGGGTGCGGCGTTCCTCGACGCCATCAGGGACGAGTTCGGCTTCGAGCCGCCCCGCCACCACGGGTTCGACACCGTCGAGGCGATCCGGGCGCTGCGCGACGGGCGGGCCAGGGTGTTCTTCGCCATGGGCGGCAACTTCGTCTCGGCGACCCCCGACACGGAGGTGACCGAGGCCGCGATGCGCGGCGCCCGGCTCACCGTCCAGGTGTCCACGAAGCTGAACCGCTCGCACGCCGTGTGCGGCGAGGAGGCGCTGATCCTGCCCACGCTGGGCCGTACGGAACGGGACGGCGACAGGTTCGTCACCGTCGAGGACTCCATGGGCATGGTCCACGCCTCGCGCGGGCGGCTGCGGCCCGCCTCGCCGCACCTGCGGTCCGAGGTGGACATCGTCTGCCGGCTGGCCCGCGAGCTGTTCGGCCCGGACGACCACCTGCCGTGGGAGGAGTTCGCGGCCGACTACGGCGCGATCCGGGACCGGATCGCGCGGGTGGTCCCCGGGTTCCGGGACTTCAACGCGCGCGCCCTTGAAGGGTTCGCGCTGCCGAACGCGCCGCGCGACGAGCGGCGCTTCCCCACCGCCACCGGCCGGGCCAACTTCACCGTGAACGCCCTGGAGGTGCTGCGCGTCCCCGAGGGACGGCTGCTGCTGCAGACCGTGCGCAGCCACGACCAGTACAACACCACGATCTACGGCATGGACGACCGGTACCGGGGTGTGCACGGCGGGCGGCGGGTCGTCTTCGTCCACCCCGACGACCTGGCCGAGCGCGGCCTGGCCGACGGCGACCTGGTGGACCTGACCAGCGAGTGGCCCGACGGGGAGCGCCGCGCCGAGGCGTTCCGCGCCGTCGCCTACCCGACCGCGCGCGGCTGCTGCGCCGCGTACTTCCCCGAGACGAACGTGCTGGTGCCGCTGGACTCGGTCGCCGAGACCTCGGGCACGCCGACGTCCAAGAGCGTCGTCGTCCGGCTCAGCCGGTCGGACACGGCGACCGCCTGAACGCGGAACGGCCCGCGCGGACATTCCGCGCGGGCCGTCCTGTTCAGGCTTTCACTGGGTACGGCGGCGCAGCCCGGCCACGCCGACGGCGGTGCCCGCGATGCCGACGACGACCCCGACCGCGCCGATCAGCCGGGCCGTGCCGTCCGAGGAGTCGCCCTCGCTCACCGCGGCGACGGACGGCGCGGCGGACGGGGAGGCCGCCCCGTGGCCGCCCGCCGCGTCGTCGCCGGCCGCGACCAGCTTGAGGGTCGGCGCCGGGTGGTCCGGCTCGGAGCCGTCGGGCTTGGCCGGGTCGGCCCACTTCACGACCTCGTCGTTGGAGTAGGTCTGGACGGTCGGGAAGGTCAGCTCGTCCGCCTTGGTGGGCAGCGGGCCGACGGACGCCTCGAACTCCTGGAACTGGCCCGGCCCGATCTTCCCGCCGGTCCAGGTGATCTTCAGGACGGACTCGGTGATGGTGTCGCCCGCGTCGGACACCACGGGGGCGGGGAGCTTGCCCTGGGTCACCTTCACGTCCCAGCCGGGGACCGGCCGGACCGAGACGAAGGGCAGCGGGTTGTCGGTCGGGAACTCCACCTCGACCTTGGTGGTGGAGGCGTTGTCCCGCTCGTTCGGAACGCGGAAGGCGAGCTTGGTCCACGAGCCCTTCACCGCCGTCCCGGGGTTGACGGTGACGTGGGCGAGGGCGGGTACGGCGAGGCCGAGCGTGAGCGCGAGGGCACCGGCGGTGACGGCGGCGGCACGACGGGCCGCGGTGGTCATGGTCATGGAAGGTTCTCCGGTCGTCTTCGTGAACGGTCAGGGATGTCAGAAGGCGGGGAGAACCGGTGGGCCGCGCCGTACGAGCGTGTGTTTGAGGACCCGGCCGGTCAGGGGCGCGGGCGCCGCCGAGAGGCGGGGGAGCGGGACGCGCGGCGGGGCGGGCGCGGCCGCCGGGGTCAGCAGGCGCAGCGCGGACGCGCCGAGCCGGCGCAGCAGGGACCACACCGCCGTCTCGCCGCGCGCCAGCCACCACCCGGTGACCAGCGTGGCGACGAGGTGGGCGGCGACCATGCCGACGTCCACGCCGAGGCGGTGCGTGTGCTGCGGCGCCGGTAGGCCGTCCGGCAGGGCGGCGCGGCCGAGCAGCAGATGCAGGAAGAGCTGCGCCGCCGCGAGGAGGCCGGTGATGGTCGCGCGCGACCGCTCGCGCCCGGCCAGCGCGGCCGAGACCGCCATGACGGCGGCGCCGCCGACGGCGAGCGCGCCCGGCGTCGGCCCGGTCCCTCCCGCGAACCTGTGCGCGAACACGCCGAGACCCACGCAGACGACCGAGAAGGCGGCGGCGCGGGCGAGGCGCAGGGGGAGACGGGCACGCATGGCGCCCAAATGTTCTCACAGAGAGTGGCCGGGCCGTCTCTCCCCCGGAGCTTTCATCCCGTACCCATCAGATCCACGCGGAGGGGACCTGTTTCGCGGCGAAACCCTCGTCCTGAGCGGCATGTGCCGACATACTCGGACCCGAGTGGATCGCCCGGCCGGGAATCGGCCACACCCCCCTTGGCGAGGAAACTGTGACGTCTCCCTCCGCACATCCCGAGGAGCCCGCTCTTCCGGAAGGTCCGCCCGCAGCGCCCGCCGAGCCCTCCACCGGGCCCTCCACCGGGCCCTCCACCGGGCCCTCCGACGGGCCCTCCGACGGGCCCCCCACCATGCGGGCCGTCGCCGTACCCGCTGCCGGAGTGGCCGTCGCCGCGTTCGCCGTGCTCGGGCTGGCCCTGTGGTTCGGCGGCGGCACACCGCGCCCGCCGATCGAGGGGCTGCCCGCCCCCGACGTGGTCACGATGGTCGGCCTTCCGGTGGCGCGCGTGCTCCACGACGCCTGCGCCGCCGCGACCGTGGGCACCTTGCTGGCCGCCCTGCTGGGACCGGAGGAGGACGCGGCCCGGATCGCCCGCCCGGCTTGGCGGTGGGCGGTCGGGTGGGCGGCGAGCGCGGCGCTCGTCGAGGTCCTCACGCTGTCGGACTTCCTGGCCATGTCCGTGCCCGACACGCTGCGTTCCGGGGTGATGCCCACCTTCGTCCTGCACATCCCGCAGGGCCAGGCGTTCACCGTGGTCGGCGTGCTCGCCTTGGCGATCGCGCTCGGCGTGGTCGCGCCGCTCCGCGTCCGGTCTCGCGCGGTGCTCGCCGGGCTTACCGGGCTGGCGGTCGTCGCCGTGCTGCCTCCGGCGTACGTGGGCCACTCGGCCTCGGCGACCGACCACAACCTCGCGGTCTCCAGCCTGATGCTCCACATCGGCGCGGTGACGCTGTGGGTCGGCGGCCTGTACGGCGTGGCCGTGCGGCTGCGCGGGCCGGTGCTCGCGGTGCGGAGGTTCAGCGCCCTCGCGTTGTGGTGCTTCGCCGCCGCGGGGTTCTCGGGCCTGGTCAACGCGTGGATCCGCCTGGGAGACCCTGGTCGGCTCCTCGACTCGCGGTACGGCCTGCTCGTGCTCGCCAAGATCGCGGCACTTGGCGCGCTCGGCTGGTTCGGGTGGCGGCACCGCCGCGCGACCATCGCCGTCCTGGAGCGCGGCGGCGGCTCGCGGCCCTTCCTCCGGTTGGCGGCGGGGGAGATCGGCGTGATGGCCGCGACGCTCGGCCTGGCCGTGGCGCTGTCGCGGACCGCGCCACCGCAGGGGGAGGGCGGCCTGGCGCACCAGCACGAGCTGCTCGGCTACGTCGTCGCGCCGCTCACCTCCGGACGGCTCCTGACCGTGGTCCGGCCGGATCCGATCGCGCTCTTCGCGGTCGGGGGAGCGCTGGCCGCCTACCTCGTCGCGCAATGGCGGTCCGGCGGGCCGTGGCCCGCGGGGCCGACCCTGGCCTGGGCGGCCGGCTCCCTGGTCCTGCTGTACGCCCTGGTGGGCGGTGTGGCCGCCTACGGGCCGGCCGTCTTCTCCGCGCACGCGGCGCAGTACGCGCTGGCGGGGACGGCGGCCCCCGCCCTGCTCGCCCTGGGCGCCCCGATCTCGCTCCGCCTCGGGGCCGTCCCCGGGCCGCTGTCCCATCCGGCGGCGGCGCTGGTGTGCTACGCGCTGCCGTACCCGCTGCTGTACCTGACCGGGCTGTTCGACCTCGCCCAGTCGAGCCTCGCCGTACGGCTGGCGGTGCTGGCGGTCCTCGTGACGACCGGCACGCTGTTCTTCGCGGTCGCCCTGGGCGTCGATCCGCTGCCGCGGGCCATCCGGGTGGCCGTGCGGATCCGGATGCTGCTCGGCGCCGCCGCCGTACAGGTCTGGGTCGCCCTGCTCCTGCTCACCGGTCCGCCGCAGGGGTGGGGCTGGTACGCCGTGCTGGCGCTGCCCTGGGCGCCGGACCGCGACGCCGATCAGCGGCTCGGCGCGCTGCTCGGCCCGGGGATCTCCCTGTCGGCGATCGTCCTGGTCCTGGCGCTGCTGGCGGGCCGGAGCCGGGCCGCCCGCCGCCGTCTCGCGGATCCACGGTTCGGCTGATCCCGCCGCCCGTAGACTGCTGAACCCCGCACGGCGGGGATTTATGACTATCCTGGTAGGGATTCATCAGAATGGTCGCCGTCGCGAGAGGATGGTGCGCCAGTGAGCCCAGGGCCGCGCGCCGAGACGCCGATCACCGCCGCCATCATGGCGGCGCGCTGGGTGAGGTCGGCCGCGGTCGACCACGGGCGCGGCCCCGAGCGGGGCCGGCACTGGGAGCCGAACCCGGATCCGCACGGGCGCTCCGCCATGGCCGGCGACCGGTTCTCGCTGTACTCGGGCGCCGCCGGGATCGTCCTCTTCTTCCTCGAACTCGCCGCCGCGACCGGCCACGAGGAATACCTGGAGGACGCCCGTGCCGGCGCCCGCCACCTGGCCGCCAACTGGCGCGGCCTGTCCGACCTCTCCCTCCACCACGGGCTCGCGGGCGTGGTCTTCGCCCTCGCCGAGGCCGGGTGGGCGACCGGCGACGACCGGCTGTGCGAGGCGGCGCGGGCGGGCGCCGACCACCTCGCCCGTGCCGTACGCCCGATGGACGGGGGCGTCGGATGGACCGGCGACCCGGCGCAGCGCGGCGACGGCGGCATCGTCCTCGGGCTGCTGCACGCGGCGGGGATGCTCGGCGTGCCGCTGTACGAGGAGATCGCCGTGGCGGCGGGCGAGCGCATCGCCGGGATGGCGGTGCCGGGGCACCGGTTCGGCGGCGACTCCTGCCCGGACCTGCCCACCGACGCCGTCACCCCCGGGTTCCTGTCCGGCACCGCGGGGACCGCGTTCCTGCTGGCCCGCCTGTACGGCCTCACCGGCGAGGAGCGCTTCCTCGTCGCCGCGCGCAGGGGAGCCGACTTCGTCCGCGCCGTCAGCCTGGTCACCGAGAGGTGCGCACTCGTGCCGCACCACGTCCCGCAGGGGCGCGCCCTGCACTACCTCGGCTTCTGCTCGGGGTCGGCGGGCGTGGCCCGGATGTTCTACGAGCTGCACCGCGTGACGGGGGACCCCGGTGACCTCGACTGGGTCGAACGGCTGGCGCACGGCGTGGTCCAGAGCGGCGTGCCGGGACGGCAGACCGCCGGGTACTGGAACGTGGCCTGCCAGTGCTGCGGCACGGCGGGGCTCGTGGAGCTGTTCGTCGGCCTGTGGGCGGCCACGGGACGCGACGCGCACCTCGAGTTCGCCCGGTCACTCGCCGGCAACCTCGTCGCCCGCGCCACCGGGCACGACGGGCGGGGCTACCGGTGGTACCAGGCGTACCGGCGGCTGCGGCCCTGGGAGGTGACCGCCGACACCGGCTACATGGTCGGCGCGGCCGGGATCGGCGCCGCGCTGCTGCACCTGGACGCGGCGGGACGGGCGAGCGAGCCCCGCCGCCTCGTCATGCCGCCGGACAACCCGTTCCCCGCGATCCCCGTGCCCGCCGCGCTGCTGCGCGACCCGCCCTGAGCGTCACCGCCGGCGCCGCCGGCCCTTCAGCGCGGCGGCGACGCGGGCGAACACCCGGTCCCACTCCGAGCCGAACGGGTTCTCCTGCACCAGGTAGGTCCAGGTCGCGGTCGGACGGGCCAGCCCCTGCCCGGCCAGGTCGCGGGTGACGTCCACGCTCTCGAACGTCTCCTTCGACCGCCGCCCGATCTCGTCGAGCAGCTGCCGGTACGCGGGGACCGCCTCGCGGTTGAACTCGTCGAGCGGGTTCAGCCGCCCCAGCGCCCGCAGGTGGATGCCCTCGCGGACGTCCGCCATGTGCGCGAGGTGCTCGGCCCAGCAGCGGTCCAGGTGGAAGAGCACGATCTGGCGGCCGGCCCGCTCGACGGCCGCCTCCCCGGCGGACTCGCGCAGCTCGGCGTACCGCTCGGGGCAGGCGTCCTCCAGCGCGCGGGCGCCCGCGTCCCCGTGCAGGATCCGGTCGCGCCGTTCGAGCAGCTCGGCCCGCTGCCGTTCGAGCAGCCGCGTGTAGCGCCACGTGTTGCGGTGGATCTCCAGGTTGACGCCCTCGGCGACCCGCTGCGCGTGCCCCACCGTCCAGGCGGCCTGCGGATTCCGTACGACGCCGTCCGGGTCGGCGTCGGGCAGCGGGGCGTCCGGAGCGTACGCGGTGAGCAGGGCGTCCTCGCCGCTCACGAAGAACACCGAGCCGCCGGGGTCGCCCTGCCGTCCGGCGCGGCCCCGGAGCTGGTCGTCGAGGCGGCTGCTGTCGTGGCGGCCGGTGCCGATCACGTACAGGCCGCCGAGCCGCCTGACCGCCTCCTCGGCGTCGTCGCCGTCCTCCTCCGCGGCGCCGCCGAGGCGGATGTCGGTGCCGCGCCCGGCCATCTGCGTGGACACGGTGATCGCGCCGCGCGCCCCGGCCCGCGCGATGATCGCCGCCTCCTCGGCGTCGTTCTTGGCGTTGAGGACGACGGGCGTGAGGCCCCGGGCGCGCAGCCGGAGATCGAGGCGCTCGGACTCGGCGACATCCAGGGTGCCGACCAGGACCGGACGGCCGGCGGCGTGCTGGGCGGCGACCTCCTCGACGACGGCGGCGACCTTGTCGTCGGCGGTGGCGAAGATCCGGTCGGGCTCGTCCACGCGAACACAGGGCCGGTTGGGCGGGATGACCGCCACTTCCAGGTTGTAGAACTCGCGGAGCTGCTCGCCGACGGCCACCGCCGTCCCCGTCATGCCGCATATTTCGGGATAGCGGGTAAGGAGGCCCTGGATCGTGATGGAGTCGAGGATCTCCCCGGTCTCCGACGGCGCGAGCCGCTCCTTGGCCTCGACGGCGGCCTGCAGGCCGTCCGGCCAGCGCTGCAGCAGTGCGACCCGGCCGCGCGACGGGTTGATCAGGTGGACCCGGCCGTCCCTGACGATGTAGTCCACGTCCCGGGTGAGCAGCGCGTGCGCGTGCAGCGCCAGGTTGACCTCGGCCACCGTGCCGGGGTGGTCGTAGAGGGAGATGCCGAGCGCCTTCTCGACCGTGTCGGTGCCCTTGGCGGTGAGGAAGACGTTGCGCCCCTCGTCGTCGACCTCGAAGTGGTAGCCCCGCGACAGCCGCCGGACCAGCGTCGCCATCTCGGGCGCCGCGCGGCCCGGGTCGGCCGCCCCGGCCAGGATCAGCGGCACCCGGGCCTCGTCCACCAGCACCGAGTCGGCCTCGTCAACCAGCGCGACCTCCGGCGCCGGGACCAGCAGGTCGGCCGGGTCGGTCCGCAGCCGGTCGCGCAGCACGTCGAACCCCAGCTCGCTGACCGCCGCGTACGTCACGTCCCTTGAGTAGGCCGCGCGCCGCTCCTCGGGCGTGGAGCCTTGCCCGATCCAGCCGACGGTGAGGCCGAGGGCCTGATAGAGCGGCGCCATCCACTCGGCGTCCCGCCGGGCGAGGTAGTCGTTGACCGAGATCACGTGGACCCGCCTGCCGCGCAGCGCGAACCCGGCGGCGGCGAGCGCCCCCGACAGGGTCTTGCCCTCGCCGGTGGCCATCTCGGCGACGTGCCCGTGGAGCAGCGCGAGCGTCCCCACGAGCTGCACGTCGTACGGCCGCTGCCCCAGGGTCCGCACGGCCGCCTCGCGCACCACCGCGCAGAACTCGGCGCTGCCGACGGCGGCCTCCGCCGGAGGGAGCAGCTCGGGCCGTGCCCGTACCTCGGGCTCCAGCCGGGCGGCCTCGGCGACGGTCGCCTGGAACCGGGCCAGGTCCACGCTTCCCGGCTTGTCCAGGAGGCGTCTGATCATCTGCGGCACCCAGGCCATGCCCGCTCCAAGGAGTCGTTTGCCGGACTGGGTTTCGTCTGTCCGGTTCCCCGAGCCATTCAAGCTCAACGATCTTTTGAGTGCGAAATATTCATGACACGACCTGACAGGTATGGAGGGCAAGGTAGGGCTCATGACGACCATCGCGAAACTGATCGCCTTCACCATCGACTGCGCCGAGCCGAAGCGGCTCGCCGAGTTCTATTCCCAGATCACCGGCTTCGAGGTCCAGTACGCCGAGGAGGAGTACGCCGGGATCGGGGACGGCACCACCACCATCTACTTCCAGCGGGTGCCCGAGCGCAGGCCCGGCTCCTGGCCCGGCCCGGACAAGCAGTTCCACCTCGACTTCCGCGTCCCCGATGTGGCGAAGGCGGTGGAGGAGTACCTGGAGCTGGGGGCGACCAAGCCGGAGTTCCAGCCGGGTGACTGGGTCGTCCTGGCCGACCCCGAGGGCCACCTGTTCTGCGTTTGCCCTGAAAGATCGTGATTTCGACCGCGTCAGTGATGGGGACAGTTGATTTTGTCCCTAAGCTGACGTGGTGAGATCCCACGGTGAACGATTCCCCGGCCGGTGCCCATGATCTGGGTGGGTGTGGTCATCGCCCTGGTCGGCGCGCTCGGATACGCGCTGGGCGCGGCCCTGCAGCAGTTCGAGGCCGTTCGTGACGGCGCCACCCTCCAGTTGGTCAAGCGGCCGCGCTGGTGGATCGGCGGGATCATCGGCTTCATCGGGGCCAGCCTGCACGCGGTGGCGCTGAGCATGGCGCCGCTGGTCGCCGTGCAACCGGTCAGCGTCGCCACGCTGGTCTTCGCGGTGCCGCTCGCCGCCATGCTGCACGGCCGCCGGCCGCATCGGGCCGAGATCCTCGGCTCCGTCGCGGTGGCGGCCGGGCTGCTCGGCCTGATGCTGCTGGTGCCGGCGCACAACGTCACGCCGTCGCTCTCCGACCGGGACGCCCTCGGCCTGATCGGGTGCATCGCCGTGATCGTCGCGGTGAGCTTCGGTGTGGCGCGGTTCCTGCGCGGGCCGGGCAAGGCCCTGGCGATGGCGGTCGGGGCCGGGTCGGTCACCGCCACCGTGTCCACGTTCGTCCGCGTCGTCGGCGGCGGCCTGCACGGCGACCTGTCCAAGCTGCTGCACTGGTTCACCCTGGCCATCCCCGTGCTGCTCATCTGCGCCGTGGTCCTGCTGCAGAAGTCGTACGCCGTGGGCTACTTCGGCATCGCGTACGCCGGGGTGCAGGTGGTCGACCCGATCACGTCCGTGCTCGCGGGCGCGATCCTCCTCGGTGAGTCGCTGCCGGCCGGCGCCGGACAGGTGATCCCGGCCCTGCTGGCGGCGGCCGTGCTCATCGGTGGCACGATCACCCTGGGCCGGCTGGCGCCGGACCACTCCACCAAGCCGGCCGCGGCCCCCGTTCCGGTCACGCCGGCGGCCACCAGTTGAACGCCGCGTCCGCCTGCCGCAGGGCGGCGGTGGGCCCGGCCAGTCCCGCGAGGGACATCACCCCGTCGCGCACGGCGACGGCGAGCGGGTTCGACCACCGGGTCAGCCGGTTGATCGCGGCGGAGCGCCGTACGATCGCGGTGGTCCTGGGCAGCCGGTCGCGGGTGTAGGCGGCGAGGCCGCGCTCGACGGAGCCGCCCGCGCTCACGTGGTGCGCCAGGGTCACCGCGTCCTCGATCGCCTGGCAGGCCCCCTGGCCCAGGTTCGGTGTCATCGAGTGGGCGGCGTCGCCGAGCAGCGCGACCCGGCCCCGATGGAACGCGGGGAGCGGCGTGTCCATGAAGAAGACGTCGCTGCGGATCACCCGCGCCGGATCGGCGCGCTCCACCAACGCGGGGATCGGGGCGTGCCAGGTCCCGAACCGCCGCAGCAGCTCGGCCTTCTCCTCCGCCGGGTCCGCGTGGCCCGTCCCGGACGGGACGGTCGCGGTGGCGTAGCAGTACACCTCGTCGCCGGCCAGCGGCATGACGCCGAAGACCTGGCCGCGCCCCCACGACTCCGCCCCGGTGAGCGCTCCTGCCGCGATCCCGCGCCCGGAGACGACGAACCGCCAGGCCGTCGTGCCCGAGTACACCGGGTCCGGGTGTCCGGGGAAGAGAACGCGGCGGACCGCCGAGCGGATGCCGTCGGCGGCGACGACGAGGTCCGCGCGCAGCTCGCCCGCGTCGGTGCTCACCCGGCCCGAGGAGGCGTCCACGTCGTGGACGGCGGTGTTCAGGCGCAGCGCGCCGGACGGGAGCAGGCCGGCGAGCAGTTCCACGACCGTCGCGCGCTGCAGCAGCACGATCGGGTCGCCGAACCGCGCCTGGGCGGCCTCGACGCTGGTGCGGGACAGCCAGCCGCCGGAGGCGCGGCGTACGCCGGCGACGCCCTGCAGCGCCGCGCGCTCGCGCACCCGGTCGCCGATGCCGATCGTGTCCAGCGCCCGCAGCGCGTTGGGCGCGATCGCCAGGCCGGCGCCGACGGGCTCGATCGAGGGCACCCGCTCGCACACCGTCACCGTCCAGCCCCGCCCGGCCAGGGCGGCCGCCGCCGTCAGCCCGCCGATCCCCGCACCGATCACCAACGCATCGCCCATGACGACCTCCGTCGCTCACTACATCTGTAGTCCGAACCATACTACGGCTGTAGTGAGGGCGACTACGGCTGTAGTATCCACGCATGTCGAACCAGCGGGTGACGCGCATCGCGGACGCGGCCATCGAGATCCTGGCCGAACGGGGGATGCGCGGCCTCACGCACCGCGCGGTGGACGAGGCGGCCGGGCTGCCCTCGGGGTCGACCTCCAACCACGCCCGCACCCGGGCCGCGCTGCTCGGGCTCACCCTGGCCCGCCTCACCGAGCTGGAGTGCGGCCTCTTCGCCGGCCTCATGCCGGACGCGGACGCAGGGGGCGCGGCGATGAAGGCGACCGTGGATCCGGCTGCCCTGGCGGAGCTCCTGGCCCAGGTGACGCACCGCGCGCTCGACCGCGACCGGCACGTCAGGATCGCCCGCTACGAGCTGGCCCTGGAGGCGACCCGCAGGCCGGAACTGCGCGAGATCTACGACCGGGCCGGAGCGGGCTTCCGTGAGCCCGCCGTCGCGCTGCTCGCCGCCGCCGGCTCCGCCGATCCCGTACGGCACGGCCGCCAGACGGTGGCCTTCGTCGAGGGCATCATGTTCGACTCCGTCGTGGGGGCCGGGGCCGGGGCCGCGCTGTCGATCGACGACCTGCGCGCGGCCTTCACCGAATTCCTCCGCGGCGTCCTGTCTTGAGTGCTGTCGGAGTGCCCGTCAGCGCGAGGTGAGACGGGCCCGGTGGGCGGGCCACTCGTCGTCGAGGATCGAGTAGTAGGGGCTGTCCCGCCAGGTGCCGTCGGCCCGGCGGTACTGGCGTCGTAGGATCCCCTCGCGCACGCCGCCGATCCGCTCGATCGCCGCCTGCGAGCGCAGGTTGAGGATGTCGGTCTTGAGCACGACGCGGGTGAGGCCCAGCGTGCCGAAGGCGTGGTCGAGCAGCAGCACCTTGCACTCGGTGTTCACGCCCGTGCGCCAGTAGGCACGGCCGTACCAGGTGGAGCCGATCTCGAGGCTGTTGTCGAAGCCGCTCACGTACCAGAAGCCGGTGGAGCCGATCGCGCGCCCGGTCTCCTTGAAGATCACGGCGAACTGGGTGGTTTCCCGGCTGTCGAGGAGGCCGGCGATCAGCTCGCGCATCGCGGCCTCGGACCGGGGCATCGCGCCCGGCCGCCACCGCCAGACCTCCTCGTCGCCGTCCAGCGCAGTGAACAGGTCGGACGCGTGGTCGAGGGCGAGCGGCACAAGCCGGACGACATCGCCGTCGAGTGTGGCGGGTTCGGGCATCTTCGCGGTCATGCGTGCAGGTTAGCGGCGACCGCGGGGGCGGCCGCTGTCGACATACATACCGTCTGGTCGGTACGCTGCCTGGCGTGAACGCAGACCCGCCCGGCCTGGATCTCGCCCGCCTTTCCCACCATCTCGAACGGGAGGGCCTCACCCGGGGCCCGCTGCGGGCGGAGGTGATCCACGGAGGCAAGTCCAACCTGACCTACGTCGTGCGCGACGCGGAGCGGACGCTCGTGGTGCGCCGGCCCCCGCTCGGGCACGTCCTCGCCACGGCGCACGACATGGGCCGCGAGCACCGGGTCATGACGGCGCTGCGCGACACCGGCGTCCCGGTGCCCGTCACCTACCACCTGTGTCAGGACCCCGACGTCGTCGGCGCGCCCTTCTACGTCATGGAGCACGTCGAGGGCGGCCACCCGCCGCTCACCCCGGAGATCGCCCGCGACCTGGTGTCCGTGCTCGCCACGCTGCACTCCATCGACCCGGAGCAGGTCGGCCTCGGCGACTTCGGCCGGCCGGACGGCTTCCTGGAACGCCAGGTCGGCCGGTGGAAGCGGCAGCTCGACGCCTCGCGCAGCCGCGAGGTGCCCGGCATCGACGACCTGTACGCCCGGCTGGCCCGCGACGTGCCCCGCTCGGGCAGCCCGGCCATCGTCCACGGCGACTTCAAGCTCGGGAACACTCTCATCGCGGACGGCCGGGTCAGGGCGGTGCTCGACTGGGAGATGTCCACCCTCGGCGACCCTCTCACCGACCTCGCGCTGTTCCTCCTGTACGGGGAGTTCGCCGAGCTCGACGGCCCGGGCGGCGCCGCGCCCGCCGATCCGTCGCCCGAGTTGGCCGCGCCGGAACTGGCCGCCCACTACGCCGGCGCGTCCGGCCGCGACCTCTCCCGGCTCGGCTGGTACATCGGGCTCGCCTGCTTCAAGCTCGCGGTGATCGCCGAGGGCATCCACTTCCGGTACACCAAGGGGCTCACGGTCGGCGAGGGCTTCGCCGAGGTCGGAGACCAGGTGGCCCCGCTGGTCGCTCGTGGACTCATGGAGGTCTGACCGATGGATTTCGGGTTCGACGACGTCACGCTGGAGCTGCGCGAGCGGCTGACCGCGTTCATGGACGAGTGCGTCTATCCCGCCGAGCCCGCCTTCGCCGAGCAGG
>NZ_BBYK01000065.1:85753-112897 GCF_001570365.1 Microtetraspora fusca
TCGCCCCCGCCGCCACCAACTGCGCCGCCCCCGACACCGGCAACATGGAGCTGCTCGCCCAGTTCGGCACCGACCGGCAGCGCGAGAAATACCTGGAGCCGCTGCTCGACGGCCGGATCCGCTCCGCCTTCGCCATGACCGAGCCGGACGTCGCCTCCTCCGACGCGACCAACATCGCCACGTCGATCGTCAGGGATGGCGACGAGTACGTCGTCAACGGTCGCAAGTGGTTCATCACCGGCGCGATGAACCCCGGCTGCGCGGTCTTCATCGTGATGGGGAAGACCGACCCGTCCGCGCCGTCGCACCGCAGGCAGAGCATGATCCTCGTGCCGCGCGACACCCCGGGGCTGACGGTCCGGCGCGGGATGACCGTCTTCGGCTACGACGACGCCGACCACGGCGGCCACGCCGAGATGATCTTCGAGGACGTACGGGTGCCCGCCGACCACCTGATCGGCGAGGAGGGCGGCGGCTTCGCGATCGCGCAGGCCCGGCTCGGGCCCGGCCGGATCCACCACTGCATGCGGCTGATCGGCATCGCCGAGCGGGCGGTCGAGATGATGTGCCGCCGCGCGCTGGACCGCACCGCGTTCGGCAAGCCGATCGCCCAGCAGGGCGTGGTGCAGGACTGGATCGCCGAGTCGCGGGTGCGCATCGAGCAGCTCCGCCTGCTCGTGCTCAAGACGGCGTGGCTGATGGACACCGTGGGCAACCGTGGCGCGCACACCGAGATCCAGGCGATCAAGATCGCGACCCCGGCGACGGTCGAGTGGATCCTCGACAAGGCGATCCAGACGCACGGCGCGGGCGGCCTCAGCCAGGACTTCCCGCTCGCCGCGATGTGGGCGGGCGCCCGGAGCCTGCGGTTCGCCGACGGCCCGGACGAGGTGCACAAGCGCTCCCTGGCGTACCGGGAGCTTCGCACGTACATGGAGGACCGGGCATGACAGCGGGCACGATCTGGACCGAGGCGGCGGTGCGGGAGCACGCCCGCGCCTTCCTCGCCGCCAACGACCCCTCGGCGACGGACCGGATGGGCTTCCTGCGCGCCAGGTTCGACGCCGGCCTCGCCTGGGTCCACTTCCCCGAGGGGCTCGGCGGCCTCGGCGCGCCGCGCGAGCTGCAGGCCGCGGTGGAGAGCGAGCTGCGGGGGACGCCGGACAACCGGCCCGGCCGCATCGGCATCGGCCTCGGCATGGCGGCGCCGACGATCCTCGCCTTCGGCACCGACGAGCAGAAGAGGCGCTTCCTGCGCCCGCTCTGGACGGGGGAGGAGGTCTGGTGCCAGCTCTTCAGCGAGCCCGGCGCCGGGTCCGACCTCGCCTCGCTCGCCACGCGAGCGGTCAGGGACGGCGACGAGTGGGTCGTGGACGGGCAGAAGGTGTGGACCTCCGTGGCCCACACCGCCCGCTGGGCGATCCTGGTCGCCCGCACCGACCCGGACGTGCCCAAGCACCGGGGGCTCACCTACTTCGTCTGCGACATGCGGGCGCCGGGCGTCGAGGTGCGGCCGCTGCGGCAGATCACCGGCGAGGCCGAGTTCAACGAGGTCTTCCTCACCGGCGTCCGGCTCCCGGACTCGCTGCGGCTCGGCGAGGTCGGGGACGGCTGGCGGGTCGCGCAGGCGACGCTGATGAACGAGCGGGTCGCGATCGGCGGGGCCTCCGGCCGGCGCACCATGATCGACGCGGTCTGCGAAACGTGGCGCTCGCGCCCCGAGCTGCGTACCCACGACCTGCATCAGCGGCTCCTCCGCCTCTGGGTGGAGGCCGAGGTCCTGCGCCTCACCGGGGCGCGGCTGCGCGAGCAGCTCGCCGCCGGACGCCCGGGGCCCGAGGGCTCGGGCATGAAGCTGTCGTTCGCCCGGCTGCACCAGGAGCTGTCCGGGCTGGAGGTCGAGCTGCTGGGCGAGGACGGCCTCGCCTACGACGACTGGACCTTCCGCCGCCCGGAGACGGTCGACTTCGTCGGGCGCGAGGCGGGCTACCGCTACCTGCGGGCGAAGGGCAACTCCATCGAGGGAGGCACCTCCGAGATCCTCCGCAACGTCATCGCCGAGCGGGTGCTCGGCCTTCCCTCCGAGCCGCGCGCCGACAAGGACATCCCCTGGAAGGACCTGCCTCGATGACCACGCTGCTCTACACCGACGTCGAGGAGGAGCTCCGGGCGGCGGTCCGGGACCTGCTCGCCGACGCCTGCCCGCACTCGGCCGTCCTCGCCCGGATCGAGTCGGCCGCGCCGTACGACGGGGACCTGTGGAAGGCGCTCGCCCGCGACATCGGCGCGGCGGGGCTGCTCGTTCCTGAGGAACTGGGCGGCGCGGGCGCGTCGGCCCGTGAGGCGGCGGTGGTGCTCGAGGAACTCGGCCGGGCCGTCGCGCCCGTCCCGTTCCTCACCAGTGCCGTGGTCGCCACCCGCGCCCTGCTCGCCGCGCGTACGGCGGGGCCGGGCGAGGTGGCCGACGAACTGCTGCGGCGGCTCGCCTCCGGGGAGGCCACCGCGGCCCTCGCCGTGTCCCTCGCGGCCTCGCCGTACCGGCGGGCGGGCGCCGAGGTGACGTACGAACCGGCGGACGGCGACGCGGTGGTGGTGAGCGGCCGGGTGACGGGCGTCGCGGGCGCCGAGATCGCCGACGTGCTGCTGGTCCCCGCCCGCCTGCCCGGGCGGGAGGAGAGCGCCCTGATCGCGGTCGAGACCGGGGAGCGGGGTGTCGAGATCACCCCGGTGACGTCGCTGGACCTGACCCGGCCGGTGGCGATGGTTTCGCTCGGGTCCGCCCGGGGCCGGATCGTCGCCCGGGGCGAGGGGTCGGACGCGGCCCGTTCGATCGTGGGGGAGGCTCTCAGGTTCGGCGCGGGGCTGCTCGCCTCGGAGCAGCTCGGCCTCGCCGAGTGGTGCCTGGCCGCCACCGTGGCGTACGTCAAGGAGCGCCGCCAGTTCGCCCGCCCCGTCGGGTCGTTCCAGGCGGTCAAGCACCGGCTGGCGGATCTGTGGCTGGAGATCGGCGGCGCCCGGGCCGCCGCGCGCAACGCGGCCGGCGCCGTCGCGGACGACGATCCCGGGACGGCGGTGGCGGTGGCCGTGGCGCAGGCCCACTGCGCGGACGTGGCGGTCCACGCGGCCGAGGAGTGCGTCCAGCTCCACGGCGGCATCGGAATGACCTGGGAGCATCCCGCGCATCTGTATCTCAAGCGGGCGAAGGCCGATCAGATCGCCTTCGGCGCCCCCGGCGAGCACCGTGCCGCGCTCGCCGACCTCGTGGACGTCCCCGCCCCCGTCTGAGGCGGGTCAGGACTCCGGGCGCAGCGAGGCGAGGAGGAGGTCGGCGAAGTGGCGGCCGACCTCCGCGCCGCTGAGCGCCCCGTCCGGGTGGTACCAGGTGCCGAGGTGGTGGACCGAGCCGAAGAAGAAGTCGACCACCATCTCGGCCGGGACGTCGTCACGGAAGATCCCGGACCGCTGGCCCTCGACGACCAGGTCGCGGAAGCGCTCGTGGTAGCGGCGGCGCTCGGCCCGTACCGTCCGGCGCGTGTCCGGGGCGAGCTGGTGCATCGACCGGAAGAAGATCTTGGAGTCGTCGAGGTTCTCGATGGTGGTGGCGACCACGTCCATGGCGGCGGCGTGCAGGCGCTCGGCGACGGGGGCGTCCCCCTCGGCGAACGAGGTCAGGCGCTCCATCTGCATCCGCAGGACGCGACCGTAGATCTCGTGGAGGAGGTCGTCCTTCGAGGCGAAGTAGTGGTACATGGCGCCCTTGGTGACCCCGGCCGCCGTGACGATCTCCTGGACCGAGGTGCTCTCGAAGCCTCTCTCGGCGAACAGGCGCGTGGCCTCCGCGAGCAGGCGATGCCGTACGGGCTCCTCGGCGGCGACTCCGCTGCGCGCCATGACGACCCTCCCCTGATGCGACCCGGGGCCTAGCATACCGACTGGTCGGTTCCGAGCGCGTTGCCGGGATATGGGTCTTTGTTGCAGAGGTGCGACTTTTCCTGACCTGGAGCCCCGTTTTCGAGACCTGGAGCCCCTGCTCGGTCTAGCGTGGGACGAGCAGTCCTGGTCTTTCGGGGAGCATCCGGTGCCAAGCGGGTCCATCTACGTGCCGCGCGACGAGAAGTTTACCGGCGCGTCGCCGCAGAACCTCTATGTCACCTTCTGGTTCGCCGGCCGCAAGAGCCGCCTGTGGACCCGCGGAGTCATCGGTGTGGCGGGCTTCGCCGCCGGCAGCCTGCTCGCGGCCCGGTTCGGGTTGTCCGACACGCTGCTGGCCGGGCTCGTCGTCGGCGCCCTGGCCGCGCTCGCCGATTTCCTGGTCGCCTGGCGGTCCTTCGCCCGTACGGCGGTGTGGCGGGGCAGCAGGCGCGGCGAGGTCCGCACCGGCCGCCTGCTGCGCCGCGCCCTGACCCGGCACGGCTACCGCGTCATGGACGGCCGCGCCGTACCGGGAGAGGCGTCGATCGACCATCTCGTCATCGGGCCCGGCGGTGTCTGGATCGTGGACAACGAGGCGTGGTCGCCCGACACCTACATCGCCCGGTACGGCGAGCGGCTGTTCTTCGACGAGAAGTTCGGCACCTCGGTCGCCAAGGGCCTGATCGACGCCGCGTCGGCGCTGGCCGCGCTCCTCACTCGCGAGACCGGCATCGACGTCGCCATCGCGCCGGTGCTCGCCGCCCACAGCGGCAAGATCGAGGGCAGGGGAGGGACGGTCACCGCCGAAGGACTGACCGTCGCCTACCCGCACAAGGTGGCCCGCTGGATCCGCTCCCGGTCCGACGGCTCCCTGACGGAGGAGCAGGTCGAACTGCTCGCCCGCACCGCCGCCCGCATCCTGCGCGGCACCGCCCTGCGCCGCCGCTAGGCGAGATCCTCGACGAACGCCGCGAGCTGGGCGACGTTGCGGCATTCGTACATCGGGACGATCGCGGCGTACGCCGAGGCGAGGGAGTCGCCCGTGTCCCACTGCGGGCGCGGCTCGGGGTTCAGCCAGTAGGCGTGCCGGGCCTCCCCGGCGAGCCGCCGCAGCGCGTCCAGGGCGGGCGCCTGGTAGTTGGAGCGGGCGTCGCCCAGGATCAGCAGTGACGTCCGGGGCCCGATCGCGTCCGCGTACCGCTCGGCGAACCGGGTGAAGACGTGGCCGTAGTCGGTCCGCCCGAACCTGGCGATGTCGGCCTCCTCCGTCATCCGGGTGACGGCGTCCAGGACGTCCACGCCGGGGCGGAAGTACGCGGTGATCTCGTCCACGGTGTCCACGAACGCGAAGGCCCGCACCTTGGTGAACTGCTCGCGCAGCGCGAACGTCAGCAGCAGCGTGAAGTGCGAGAACGCGGCGACCGAGCCGCTCGCGTCGCACAGGATCACCAGTTCCGGCCGGTGCGGACGGCGCGGGCGCAGGCGGGGGGTGAGCGGCACGCCGCCGGTGGAGAGCGACGCCCGCACGGTGCGGCGGACGTCGAGCCGTCCCCGCCGTCCCTGTTTCCGCCGGGCGGTGAGCCGGGTGGCGAGGCGGCGGGCGAGTGGATGGACCTCCCGGCGCAGCCGGGCCAGCTCGTCCCTCGTCAGACGCAGGAAGTCGACGCGGTCGATCGGTGGCGGCACCGACGTCCTGGCGATCTTCTCGATGCCGGAATCCTCGGCGATCCTGCGGCGGACATCGGAGACGACGGCCTCCTCGAACTTCCTGATATTTCGGGATATCTGGGTGCGGGCGAGCGCCTCCGGGACGCCGCCGCGCTCGGCGAGCATCGCGTCCAGCAGCCGCGCGATCAGCGTCTGCGGGGAGAGGGCGCGCAGCACCGGGTACGAGAACCACGACTGCCGGTTCCCCGCGGCCGGCACCCGGCCGAACCGCCCCACCATCGACCGGGCGAACGCGCGGAACGCGGGATCGTCCGGGTCGCCCATGAGCAGCTCGGCGAGCCGGTCCCGCAGCTCGGCCGTCTCGTTCGGGAGGACCGGGCGCGCGGCGTGGTCGGGAGCCGGTTCCGGCGGGCCGTCCGAGATCACCGGAGGGAACCACAGGTCGAACAGCGCGTCGAAGCCGGGCCGGTGCTGGGCGCGCTTCACCAGCGTGGCCGCGTACGCCTCGCGCAGCGTCTCGCGTTCGGCCAGGTCGATCACCGTCAGCGCCCGGGCGGCGTCGAGGCCCTCGGCCAGGGACACCGGCAGCCCCGCCTCACGCAACGCGCCCACGAACGCCACATGCCGGTCGAGCAGCGGCTCGCTCACACCGCCCTACCTTTCTGAGTGCGAGTACACCTCGATCGGTGCGGCCCTTCCGCCGGCCCTCCCACCGGCCGCCTCCGGTCGGCGCCCGCTCATGGCCGGGGCAGCCCGAGCTCCTTGGCCGCCCGGCTCTGGTCGGAGTCGTGCTTGAGCACCACGCCGAGCGTCGCGGCCATCACGCCCTCGTCCAGGTCCGTACGGCCCAGCGCCAGCAGCGTGCGCGCCCAGTCGACCGTCTCGGCGATCGACGGCGACTTCTTCAGCTCCAGGCCGCGCAGCGTGGCCACCGTACGGGCGAGTCGCTCGGCCAGCAGGCCGGGCAGCTCCGGTACCTGCGCGAGCACGATGTCGCGCTCGCGCTCCGGCGTCGGATAGCCGAGGTGCAGGTAGAGGCAGCGCCGCTTCAGCGCCTCCGACAGCTCGCGCGTCGCGTTCGAGGTGAGCACCACGTACGGGCGGCGGGTGGCGGTGATCGTGCCGAGCTCCGGGATCGTGACCTGGAAGTCGGAAAGGATCTCCAGCAGCAGCCCCTCGACCTCGACGTCGGCCTTGTCGGTCTCGTCGATGAGCAGCACCGTGGGCTCGTCGCTCCTGATCGCCTTGAGGAGCGGGCGCTCCAGCAGGAACTCCTCCGAGAAGATGTCCTCCCACGCCTCGCCGTCGGCCTGGATGCGCAGGAGCTGCTTCTTGTAGTTCCACTCGTAGAGCGCGCGGGCCTCGTCCAGGCCCTCGTAGCACTGCAGCCGGATCAGCCGCGCCCCGGTCGCCTGCGCCACCGCCTTGGCGAGCTGCGTCTTGCCCACGCCGGCCGGGCCCTCGGCCAGCAGCGGCTTGCCGAGCGCGCCGGCGAGGAACACCGACGTGGCGATGCCGTCGTCGGCAAGGTAATCCACGGCGGCGAGCCGCCCCCGGACCTCGTCAGGCGAGGCGAACCACATCGCCGCTCCTCTTGATCGAACCGAACGTTGTTCTAGCGTAGCCCGATTTTGAGGGATCTGGGTCCTGCGATAACCTCTAACTGCTTCCGCGCCGCTAGCTCAGTTGGTTAGAGCAGCTGACTCTTAATCAGCGGGTCCGGGGTTCGAGTCCCTGGCGGCGCACTTTGCTGAAAGCCCAGGTCGGCATCGCCAACCTGGGCTTTCTTCATTTGATGATCCTCTCCACGAGGCTCTGCCCAATTATGTTGATCATGATGGTCGCTCGTCGTTTGCTCGCCAGCCGAAATCCTGGTCCGCGGCGTGATCATTTGCTGCGTCGAAGGCCGGAACCGACGTCTGGGTGAAGCCTGGCACCGGGAAGATCGCAAGCGATCAGATGGCACCCGAGGTGGAGGAAGGCGGGGGTGGGGTCAGCTGTTCTTGATCATCCGCTCGCCGCCGAGGGCAAGCAGGAGGAACATATCGAACTGGTGAAGGTTGTTCTTGTCCATGCGTTTGATGGCCTCGATGCCCGAGCGGGCGGTGTTGATGTGACCGAGGGCGCTCAGACGTGTGGCGTTGAAGGCAGGATCGTAGTCCGCGCCGTGCCTGGCTTCCTGTAGTTCGCTGAATGCGCTCGCCAGGACTTCGAGATCACCTGGCACCGTTCTGATAGCGGGCTCGATGAGAAGGAGCTTCACGGGGTTGGGAGGCGTACGGCCTGCGGCAATGTCTTCCACCCAGCGGGCGGCTTTCTTGAAGTTGCCGTGGGCGTACCACCGGCTGATCGCCTGCTGGTGCTCGATTGGTCCGGTTCTGGCCGCTCGCTTTGCGCCATGCTGCACCAACTCATGAAAGAGCGCGTAGTAGGCGGTTGACGTGGCCCGACGCAGATAAGCGGTGCGAGGGCGGCCACGCCCCGCAGTACGGCCAGCAAGGGTGTCTGCGAGGTGAAGGTAGTCGTCGGCCTTGAAGTCTCGTCTCACGACCTGTCCTGCCGGTCCTGGCCAAGGGCCTGGTCGATGGCGCTCGTGCTCCCGTCTTCCAGAGGTTCGTCGGTGTGTTCCCGGGCTGCGAATTCCTCCTCAGTGAAGAGGGTGACGTAAACATGCTCATTGATTTGACGTTCGGCGGCGAGCCTGTTCACCTGTCTGCGCAGTGCGTGAGTGAACTCCGCTGACCAACCACCCTCTTCGGGTGCGGCAAGGACGATCATGGCCTTCAGTGCCTGCTCGCCGTCAGCATCCAAGTAAGGCTCCACCGACGCCCGCACAATCGCCGGCGCGTCCGGAATATCCACCCTCCGGATCGCCTCGGCCAGTTCGTTCAAGGATTCTTCTCGCCGGTTGACGCTCATGATGACCATCTTCGCACTTCCCGACACAATCAGACCGGAGGGCAGGAACGGCTCGGCCATCCTGCCATGACTTCGCCCGGCTCCGAGGGCTGCTGGCGACGCGCCTCGCAACCCGGGGTGGGAAATGTCCTACCGCAGGAGACTCCGGACCTATCGGCATGGCACGCTTCGTTGAACCTCTCGCACCGGCCTTCGGCGGTGGCGTTGTGCAAGCGGTGCGTTGGTATAGCGGGCCCCGCGGGTGTACTGCGATGTTTGGCGGCGGGTGGATTGTGGCCGACCCTGGGTCGCTCGGTGGTCGCTCGGATGCTGTGGAACGGCGCGTCAGGCGCTGGCATTGAAGGGCACTCAAACCGGGTGATGGCTGTACAGGCCAGCATCAATCGGTGCGGCGTGGAGGCGGTCGGCATGGGGGGAGAGGGTGAACCGCTGACTCTTAATCAGCGGGTCCGGGGTTCGAGTCCCTGGCGGCGCACTTTGCTGAAAGCCCAGGTCGGCATCGCCAACCTGGGCTTTCTTCATTCGACGCCAACCTGATGGCGGCTCACGCCCATCCTGATCAGGTCTTGTCGCCTTGTTCCACCCGAAGGGGCACATCGGGCCCGCTCCCCCAGCGCGGCCAGGTGGGGCTTGATCAAGACCACTGACCTACCCAAGTGATCGATGGCGCCGCCTGCGTCGCGATCAACCCGAACAAGACATTCAATAGCTGGCCGGGTGCCAGGCTGACAGAGTCGGCTGGCTGCGTGTCGGGACGTGCTGGTCCGCCGCCGGGCGCACACACCTTTCGGGCAAGGCCGAAATAGATGCCTACCTTCCTAGATCAACAATGGTTGGCGTGGGGCCGTCCGTACGGCGGCGCGTGCGCCGCCCATAGAGGAAGGACGATGTCATGCGAAAGAAAGCCGCACGGTTCGGCGTGACACTGGCGGTGGCCGGGGCCCTCGCTACCGGAACCCTCGCCGCCGCCACCCCGGCCAGTGCCACGGCTACGGGCTGGACCCCGTACCAGGCATTGAGATCTCATAACCTGGCCGGTGTTACTTCGATCTCGATTTCCAGCGCATAGGGAAGCTCCTGAAAGCCGGGGGTGGCCAGCCACTTGTGAACGGCGGAATGGAACGCCTCCTCCGGCTCGTCGGTCCAGTCGGGGACCTCGATCCGGGCTGCGGCGACGGCCAGGCCCTCGCCGAAGTACCGGATGACCAGGGAGCGGTCGTCCCACCTCGTCACCTCGGTTTTCAATCCGGGGCAGCCGACCACTCGTAGCGCACCGCCCAGCGGCAGGGTGAACTGCCGGCCGTCGCAAAGCTCCACCATGACGTCGGCGGCTTTTCCGTCACCGAACAGGACGATCTCTGACAGCCGTTCTCCTGACAGCGGCAGATCCATCCAGGCGATATCGGATCGCCGCCGAACGCGTCGGTGAATGGTCCGGACGTGTCGAGTCGCGGGGGAGTGTATTCAAGAGGTCGCTGTCCGTGTGGCTGTGGGTGCTTCTTCCGAGGGCCGAAATCCTGTTGACGCCGTGCGCCGTACTCCGGGGAGACTCGAATGGCGGAGTCACCGGGAAGCATCGTGTTCCGGTTGTCCCGGATAAGTGTTGTCCCGGATAAGTACGGAGGGGCGTGACGCGGATGGAGCAGCGGCGGATGGTGCGCGTGTCGAAGTACTTGGCCAAGCACCTGCGCCACGAGCCTGAGCGGATCGGCATCACCCTGGACGACGGCGGCTGGGTCGAGGTGGATGTGCTCCTGAAGGCCGCCGCCCGGCACGGCTTCCCTATCGCCCCGGAGGAGTTGGCGCATGTCGTCGCCGCCAACGACAAAAAGCGATACGTGCTCCAGGACGGGCGGATCCGGGCCAGCCAGGGGCATTCCGTTCCGGTGGATCTTGGCCTTCCGGTAGTCGAGCCCCCCGCGACGCTGTACCACGGGACCGTGGGCCGCTATCTGGCCGCCATCCGGGAACAGGGCCTGCGGCCGATGAACCGGCATCACGTCCACCTGTCCCCGGACCGGGAGACCGCCGAGCGGGTGGGCGGCCGCCGTGGCATTCCGGTGGTGCTGGTCGTCGACGCGGGCGCGATGCACGCCGCGGGGCACGAGTTCCGGCTCAGCGCCAACGGCGTATGGCTCGCCGATCACGTCGATCCGGTTTTCCTGCGCTTCCCCGGCTGATCCGGGATCGATGGCAGGCGTTGCCTCCGACATCCTGGGCGACGCCGTCGCGGCCGGCCGTCCGATAGCGGTCGAACAGGAACGTGACGACGTGCTGGAAGGCATTCCCGTCGTCATCAGGCCCGTTCACGAGAGCTGGCACCAGCCCTTGTTCGGATCGGCGCTGTGGTTCTACCGCCATGTGCCGCCGGCGTTCACCGAGATGGTCTGGCCGGACGGTGATGGGGCGTTCCCCTGGAACGCGACCTGCTCCCCGCATGTTCGAGAGCGGCAGCCGTCGCTCTGGATCCCCAAATCCGAGCACGCGCCCGGACCGTGGGCGCGACTGCCGTAACCTCCTTCGTCTCATCTGTTCGCCCGGCGTCTCGTCCGAGACCAGGGCGACGGAAAACGGGCTGACTCGCCGGCCGTCGATTCGGGAGGATGACCCTCGACGAGGGAGGGAGGCCGACATGGCGGTGCAACCGACGGCGCTCACCACGCTCTGGCGGCCGACCGGGCGGCAGGAGTTGGAGCTGGTCCGACGATCGGGGTGGCGGGAGTGGCCGCCGCGCCTGCCGGAACAGCCGATCTTCTACCCGGTCCTGAACGAGGAGTACGCGATCAAGATCGCACGTGACTGGAACGTCCCGCATTCCGGGGTCGGCTACGTCACCCGCTTCCAGGTCGAGAGCGACTTCCTCGCTCGCTATCCCGTACGGCAGGCCGGTGGTCGCGAGATCCTCGAGCTGTGGGTGCCTGCCGAAGAACTGCCGGAGTTCAACGCGCACATCGTCGGCACGATCGACGTGGTTCACGAGTTCAGGCCATAGCTGGATGACCGCCAAGTCGCACATGACCGTGATCAGGTCGCGTTTCGGCGAGGGCGAGACCATCGTGCGCCGGGACGTTTTCCTGGAACGGGTCTGGACTGCCTCGCCGCTGCCGACGTTGCCGCCCGACCTGCCCGGAGAGTAGGTGGCCACCGAGCCGATCTGCCGTCGGCAGCGGTCGGCGGCGCTGCCTTTCCGGCTTCCTCGTGGAGCGACCGGGTTCGGGGACGCAGGAGTGCGCTCGGAGCCCCGCGAATTGTCCCGGATCGCGCACGCCGTGGCCCTTCGTACGGGCGGCAGGGTGCTGTCCGTGGAGGCGGCAGACGCGGGGCGGAGCTTTCACGCGGCCAGGCTCCGCCGGCGCGGCGGCGAGTTCGAGATCCTGGCGCATGCGTTGCTCCCGCTGCTCGCGCTCGCCGAGGCGCGGGGCGACGGCGACATGACGCTCGCGTTCAGGGACCTTCAGGGCGTGGAGCCGACCGGCTGGACGCCGTACCGCCTGCTGAGTGCCGACGAACTCGGCACGCCGATCGATCGCGCCGACCTCGGCGAGCTGTCCGCGGGGGAGCTGGAGCAGATCCGGTACTGGGGGCCCGGCACGGTCGGTGAGGTGCTGTTCAACTTCTGGGACTGAGCCCGGCCGCAGTAAGCGCGGAGCCGCGCCGGGAGTGTGGGCCCGGCGCGGCTCAGGGGGTGTTCAGGGGATCAGTAGAGCTGGTTCTCCGGCACCGGCAGGTCGATCTGCCGGGGGCCGTGCCACGTGCCCGTGTCCTTCGGGATGTCGCCGTCGGTCAGGGAGTGGCCGACGCCGAGCACGAGCGGGACCTGCACCCTGCTCTTGTGCAGGTCGACGGTGACCTTCGCCCCGGTGGCGGCCTCGCCGCTGTAGGTGGAGTCGGTCCCGGCGATCACCAGGCCCAGTCGGTGCCCCTTCTTGAAGATGTAGTCCTGCGGCAGCGTCTTCCACTTGACCTGCGCGTACGTCCCGGGGGTCATGGGGGAGGGATCGGTGAGCGAGTCGCGGTTCTGCGCGTCGATCCAGCCGCGGGCGACGATTTCCAGCGGTCGGGTGGCCACGTTGGTGACGACCTTGCGGTAGCAGGCGTCGTCCGCCGCCGTGCTCTCGCCGTGGCAGCTCTCCTCGGTGAGCGTGGTGATGCCCTGCCCGCGCCGCCAGTCGACCCTGGTGTCCTCGCCGAAGTCGACGAGGAGCGCGGTCAGGTTCGCGGTCGGCTTGTCGAGCGCGACGCGCAGGTCCACGACCGGCGTGCCGGACAGGCGCAGGTCCCGGGGCAGCTCGCCGGTGGTGAAGGCCACCCGTCCGGGCTTGGCGGTGCCGATGTCGGCCACCATCGCGTCCTCGGACTGGCGGACGTCGGTGAAGGTCGCGGTCTCGCCGTTCTTGCCCGGGGAGAGCGCGAGCGAGCCGTCCGCCGCCGGCCGGAGGAACTTGGTCGACGCGGCCGGCGCCGGCCAGTCGCGCTGCGTGATCCAGGAGGTGGGGCCGACCTGCACGTCGGCGCGGGGCTCGTCCATGATGCCGTTCCCCACGCCGAGCAGCCAGTGGTCGAACCAGCGGTGCAGCGTGTCCACCCACAGGTCGCGGCGTCCCTCGAAGTCGAAGGGGTCCACGTGCTGGTACTGGCCGACCCAGATCTTGCGCGGCACGTTCCGGTCGGCGAGCGCCTCCCACCAGGTGGAGAAGTGGTCGGGCTTGACGTTCAGGTCGTTCACCGTGTGTACGGCGAAGACGCTGGCCCGGACCCTGGAGACGTCGCCGACGGTGCCGTTGACATAGTCACGCTCGGCCCAGAAGGCGTTGTAGTTGCCGGTCCTGTCGTCGGCGTCGGCGTCCAGCCGCGTCCGTACGGCGGCGCACTTGGCGGCGGGGTCGGTGTCGACGACTCTCGCCAGGTAGGACATGTAGTTGTAGTTGTAGATGACGCCGTTGGAGCGCTGGTACCGGTACCAGGAGCTGATCGCGGAGATCGGGACGATGGTCTCCAGGCCCTGCACGCCGGTCGCCGCGACCGCGTTGGCGAGCGTGCCGTCGTACGACTTGCCGATCATCGCGGCCTTGCCGGTGCTCCAGTCGGCGAACGCCGGCGTTCCGTCGGCGTGGTAGGCGGGGGCGCGGCCGTTCAGCCAGTCGATGACGGCCTTCCCGCCCAGCACGTCGCCCCGCCCGCCGACGTCGGGACAGCCGTCGGACTTGGTGGTGCCGATCATGTCGACGTCGAGCACCGCGTAGCCGCGCGGCACGAAGTAGTTGTCGTAGAACAACGGGAACTTGGCGAGGTTCCCGTTCGCGTCGTAGACCTTGCGCTCGGACTCGTTGCCGCGGCCGGAGTTGTCGTAGTAGGGGCTTTCGTCGATGATCGCCGGCACCTTGAGGCCGGGACCGGACTCCTTGGGTCGGATGATGTCGACCCGGACCCGGTCCAGCCGCCCGTCGCCGTCGCTGTCGATCTCCGACTCGACGTAGACGTGCTCGCGGATGGCGTCGGCGTACGAGAAGACCGGCTGGGTGCGGCCCTGCTCGACGGTGATGGCCGGGCCGTCGGCCGCGTGGGCGGGTGTGGCGCCCACGACGACCAGGACGGCGGCGATGAGGGCTGCTCGTAGTTGTGGCACGGAGAGCCTCCAGAGACTGGGGGGAACTCTGGTAAATCTCCGTTGATGCCCGTATCGCCGACAAGATCCGTTTATTGGTTCGAAATCACCTTGGTCCAGTTATGTGACATAGCACATCACTCGGGCGTCGGTGAGGGAAGCTGGTCGATCTCCTCGACGGCCCACTCGGCCCACTCCCGCTGCATGGCGCTGAAGCGCAGCCCCCACTCCACGGCGATCCGCCCGTAGACCGACAGCGCGTCCTGTCCGTCCGCGATGATCTCCCGGATCTTGGTCAGCCCCTCGTGCTGTTTGGCGGCCGCCGCGGCCTGGTCGCGCAGGTACTGCCGTGCCTGGTCGGGCTCGACGGTGTTCAGGAAGAACACGCGGAGCAGCATGTCGCTGCGCCGGGACCGGTTCGGCTCCACGTCGGTGATCCAGTGCCGCAGCTCGGCCATCCCCTCGTCGGTGATGGCGTACTCCTTGCGGCCGCGCGGCCCCTCGGCCACGACCTTGACCAGGCCGGTGTCGGCGAGCCGGCCCAGCTCGGCGTAGAGCTGGCTCTGTGTCGCCGGCCAGACGTTGGACAGCGAGATCTCGAACAGTTTCAACAGGTCGTAGCCGCTGGCGGGCCCGCGAGCCAGTAGCCCGAGCATGGCGTGGCGAAGACTCATGGAGGCAAGCCTACATTCCACAGTTGACATGTCGACACCGGAGCTTCTACTTTCGACATGTCACTCATGGAATGTCGTCCCGAGGAGTCCCCCGTGCTCGGTTACCTTCGCAGCTTCCTGCCCTGGATCGCCTTCGCCGTGCTCAGCACGAACGGCGAGGCCCGGTACGGCGCGGTCGCCGCTTTCGCGCTGTCTGCCCTGCTGCTGGCGATGGACCGCCGCAAGGGCCGCGCCTGGGACGCGCTGGTGCTCGAGATCGGCTCGGTGGTGTTCTTCGCCGGGCTCGCCCTCGCCGCACTCCTGATCACCCCCGCGCCCTTCGGCGAGTACGGCCCGGCCGTCGCGGTCGGCTGGCTCGCGCTCACCGCGTGGACCACGCTCGCCATCCGCAGGCCGTTCACGCTGGGGATCGCCCGCGAGGGGGTGCCCGCCGCGGTGCACAGCACCCCGATGTTCTACCGGGTCAACGTCGTCATCACCGCCGCCTGGGCGATCGCCTTCACCTGCAACGCCGCCGGACTGGCCCTGCTGATCGCCTTCGCCCCGCACGCCACCGTCGCGATCATCGCGGTGAAGATCTGCGGCTTCGCGATCCCCGCCGTCTTCACCGTGCGCTACGCCGCGCTCGCCCGGGCCCGCGCCCGCGCCGCGCAGGCCGCCTGAACAGCCCGCATTCCAAGATCGGAGCATCGTGACCGCCACGTACCTTCAGGGAGACCTCGCCCCGGTCCCCGACGAGATAGACGCCGTCGACCTGCCCGTCACCGGCACGCTCCCGCCCGCGCTGACCGGCCGCTACCTGCGCAACGGCCCCAACCCGCTGCCCGGCCAGGACCCCGGCCACTGGTTCGTCGGCGAAGGGATGATCCACGGCGTCCGGCTGCGGGACGGCCGGGCCGAGTGGTATCGCAACCGCTGGGTCCACAGCCGGCACATGGACGGGGTCCCGTTCGTCGGCCCGGACGGCGTCGACCTGACCGCGGCCCCGGTCAACACGCACGTCATCAGGCACGCGGGCCGGATCCTCGCCCTGGTCGAGCAGGGCCTGCCGTACGAGATCGGCGGGGAGCTGCAGACCCTCGGCCCGTGCGACTTCGGCGGCCGGCTCACCACGGCGATGACCGCCCACCCCAAGGAGGACCCGCGCACCGGCGAGCTGCACTTCTTCGGGTACGGCTTCGCCCCGCCGTACCTCACCTACCACCGGCTGGACGCGGCGGGCGAGCTGGTGGAGAGCCGGCCGGTCGAGGTGCCGGGCTCGACGATGATGCACGACTTCGCCATCACCGAGCACTTCGTGGTCTGGCTGGACCTGCCGGTGGTGTTCGACCTGGGCCGGCTCGGGGACGGCATGCCGTACCGGTGGGACGACGGCTACGGCGCCCGGCTCGGCGTGATGCCGCGCGAGGGCGACGGGCCGGTGCGCTGGTTCGAGATCGACCCCTGCTACGTCTTCCACGTCGGCAACGCGCGCGAGGACGCCGCAGGCCGCGTGGTCCTCGACGCCGTCCGCTACGCGCCCGATCGGTTCACCCGGCTCTGGCGGCACATCGGCGGCGCCGCCGACCCCGCCGCCCGCGCCCCGGGCGGCGCGCTGCACCGCTGGACGCTCGACGCGGTCACCGGCGCCGTCACCGAGGAGCGGATCGACGACCGGACCGTGGAGTTCCCGACGATCGACGACCGGCGCATCGGCCTGCCCAACCGCCACCTGTACGCGGTGGCCGGGGAGGAGATCGTGAAATACGACGTCGTGACCGGGGCGAGCCGCACCCACCGGGTCGGCGCCTCCACGGGCGAGGCGGTGTTCGTACCCGCCGACCCCGAGGCGGGCGGGGACGACGACCACGGCTGGCTCCTCACGATCGTGGGATCGCGGGCGGAGCTGCTGGTCCTCGACGCGGCCGACCTGTCCCCGGTGGCGTCCGTACGGCTGCCGCGCCGGGTCCCGGCCGGGTTCCACGGCTCCTGGATGCCGGACGAGTGACCCCGCGGGGGCGGGTCACAGGACGGCGGCCAGGCGGTGGGAGAGCGCCGTGTTGCGCCGGTGGCCGAGCCGCTGCACCGCCAGTTCCAGAGCCTCGCGCTGTCCGACGAGGACGACCCAGGAGCGGGCCCGCGTGATCAGCGTGTAGAGGAGCCGGCGGCGCAGCATGATGCCGCCCGACTCGGCCACGAGAGGGGCGACGACGAAGGGATACTCGCTGCCCTGCGCCCGGTGGACGCTCACCGCGTAGGCATGGGTGAGGTCGTCGAGCTCGTCGAAGCCGTACGAGACGAGGTCGCCGTCGTCGATCAGGACCTCCACCGTGCGATCTTCCAGGTGGACGGCGGTCACGGTGCCGGTTTCACCGTTGAAGACACCCTTGTCGTAGTCGTTGCGTATCGGCATCACCCGGTCGCCGACCCGGAAGACCGAGGCGCCCGACCAGTGCTCGGCCGCCCCGGGGGAGGGCGGGTTGAGGCGCTCCTGGAGTCGGCGGCCCAGCTCGACCGTGCCCGTGGCCCCCTTGCGCATCGGGCAGAGCACCTGCACCTGGCCGGGATCGACCCCCTGCTTGCGGGGGATCGCCTCGGTCGCCAGGTGGACCACCCGGTCCGCGACCGCCTCCGGGTCGTCCAGCTCCTCGAACCAGAAACCGCCGCCGCCCGGGATGTACGGCAGCGCGCCCGACCGGATGCGGTGGGCCGCCTCGACGATGCCGCTGCCGTCCGCCTGCCGGTAGACGCGGGTGAGGCTCACCCGGGGGATCTCCTCGACGAGCAGCAGATCGGCGAGCACGCTGCCGGGGCCGATGCTCGGAAGCTGGTCCTGGTCGCCCACGAGCAGCAGGTGGCTGCCCGAGGGGACGGCCGAGCAGAGCCGGGTGGCCAGGTGCAGGTCCAGCATGGACGCCTCGTCGATCACGATCAGGTCCGCGGCGGCCGGGGTCTCGTCGAAGAGCGTGTCCGGGTCCGGCTGGTGCGCGAGCAGCCGGTGGATCGTCATCGCGGGCAGCCCGGTCAGCTCCGAGAGCCGCTTGGCCGCCTTCCCTGTGGGCGCGGCGAGCGTGACGGTGCCGCCCATCGCGCGCACGGTCGCCGCGATCGCGCGGACCGTGCGGCTCTTGCCGGAGCCCGGGCCGCCGGTCAGCACCGAGACGGTGCTGGTCAGCGCCATCGTGACGGCCGCCCGCTGGTCGTCGTCGAGCGCCGGGTCCTCGTCGTAGCGGCGCATCGGCAGCGTCGACGGGGCGCGCCAGAGCCGGCCCAGCTCGGCGGCGAGCCGGGTCTCGCGGGTGTGCAGTCCCTTGGCGTACACCACGGGACCGTCCTCGATCACGACCTGCAGCTCGCTCGCCAGGGCGTCCACCGTCGCGCGGACGAGGTCCTCGTCCTGCTCCACCAGCTCGACCGTGCGGGTCACGAGCGCCCGCATGGTCAGGTAGCAGTGCCCGTCGCGGGCCGCCGCCGTCTCCAGCCGGTCGAGGATCGCCGCCCTGATCCGCTGCGGGCTGCTCTCCGGAACCCCGGACGCCAGCGCGATCCGGTCCGCGGTGGCGAAGGCGATGCCGCGCACCTGCCCGACCAGGCGGTAGGGGTCGGAGCGCAGCACCTCGGCCGCGTCCGCTCCGAACACCTGGTAGATCTTGGTCGCGAGCAGCGGGCTGACGCCGAACCCCTGGAGCGTCACCATCAGCGCGGCGATCGCCTTCTGCTCCCGCCACGCGGCCACGATCTGGCCCTGCCGTACCGGGCCGATGTTGACGACCTCGCGGAGCCGCTCGGGCCGGTCGTCGATGACCTCCAGGCTGGACTCGCCGAAGTGCTCGACGATCGCCTGCGCGAGACGCGGCCCGATGCCCCTGATCAGGCCGGAGCCCAGGTAGAGCCGGATCGCCCGCACCGTGGACGGGACGATCCGCTCGCATCCGGTCGCCGCGAACCGCCGGCCGAACCGCGGGTGGTCGTCCCACTCGCCGGTCAGCCGGAGCGTCTCGCCCGGCTGCGCCCCGGCCAGCGCCCGTCCCGAGGCGACGAACGAGGGCTCGCCGTCGGCGCTCATCCGCGCGACCGTGTACTCGTCCTCGCGGACGAACACGAGCTGCTCTACCGACGCCTCCACATGGGCAATCCAAACACGATCGCCCCCGTGCAGGTCATCCGGCACCCGCCGATCTCCGCGCCCGCAGCGCCCGTACGCCCCGCCGGGCGAACACGTACAGGTACAGCACCCAGCCGAGGGCGATGATCGCCAGAGTGGCGAGCGGAGCCGGCGAGCCCGGGGAGGCGGCGAGCTCGTCAAGCGCCCCGCGGCACGCGGCGATCGTGATGGGGACCGTGTATCCGGCGAAGAAGGCGAGCCCGAGGACGCGGCCCACGACGAGGAACCAGGCGTACCGGCGGACGCCCCGCGACGCACCCGGCGCCGGCCGGCGGCCGATCACCGCCCGGAGATACGACTGGGCGTCCTCCATGAGATTCTTTTCTCCGGTCAGGTTCGCGTACGCGTAATACACGTCGGTACGCATGAAGAAAAGAAACTGCCAGACGATCTGTGACAGGCAGATCAGCATCACCAGGCGTATGGCTCCGCTGTCCGTGAAAAGCAGCGCGCAGGCTCCGGCGGAGAAGAGGAACAGATCCGTCCGCATTCCCGCGAGATGTACGCGATAACGCGCCCTTCGTGGCGTCTGCCAAATTCCGGTTACCTTGGTCTGGACCACCAGGAACTGCATCCTGGTTCCCAGGGAAAGCTCGGCGCGTACCCCGAGAGAACGTGCTGCGAAAATGTGGCTCAGCTCGTGGACGAAGACCAGGAGCCAGGAGCCGGCCGCGAAGGCGACGGTGAACGCGAGGCTGTCGGCCCACACCAGCCCGGTGTACGTGGGCAGGATCTCCGGACGCGCCACGACGGCGGCCACCGCGCAGGAGAACACGGCCAGCACCACGGCGTCGGCCGCCCGGGAGAACAGCGGCCGCACCAGTTCGGGCCGGATCCGGTCCCAGAAGTTGGGCGGCCGCCGCGGCGGGGCGAGCAGGCCGAGACCTTCCAGGTCACGGACGAAATCGGCGACGTCCACATCGATGTCGTGGCTCTCCCGCACGCGGGCGCGGACGTCGTCGGCGGTCCTGGTCCCGTCCATCAGCTCGATCACCGCGGCGGCGACGGCGGGTACGTTGACGAATGTCTCCCCGTTGCCGATGACGTAGTCGTCCGGGCCGTCGGCGACGACGCTGAGGAAGGACAGGTCCGCGGACGTCATCCGCAGACTCCGCAGTCGCTCATGCGGACGAAGTCGCGGCTGGTCGTGGCCAAGGTCAGCAGGTCAAGGTACACCGTCCTGCCCTTGATCGCGCACGGCCCGGTCCCCGTGGCGTAGCGGGTGATCTCGGAGGCGAGCAGGCCGGCCACGGCCGCGCAGAGCGGGCCGAAGGAGGGGGTCACCCGCCCGGCGTTCTCCGGCGTCGGCAGCTCCGGCCTGCCGTACCGCTCGGCGAGCTGCCGCTCCTGGCAGGCCAGGCAGGCGGTCTCGCCCGGCACCACGAGCGGCCCGATCAGCCCGACGTGCTGGTTGAAGCCCCCGGTGACGAACGGCACGCCGGCCTCGACGCAGGCGCGGTTCACCCACCTGCGGATGTGCGGCTGCGGCGTGTCCACGGTGTTCACCACGAAATCAGCGCCCACGACGGCCTCGGCGACATCCTCCGCGCCGGACAGGCGACGTTCCAGCGTCCGGATCTCCGCTTCGGGCCGGTACCGGCGCAGCGTTCGGGCCGCGGCGGCCACCTTGGGCGCGCCCACGTCCTCGGGCGTGTACAGGTGCTGGCGATGCAGGTTGGACGGCTCGACTCGGTCGTCGTCGACGAGTCGGAGGGTCCGGACCCCGGCGGTGACCAGCTGGGTGGCGCAGGCTCCGCCGATCGCGCCCACGCCGAGCACGGCGACGTCGAGCCCGGACAGCTCGCGTAGCCCCGCCTCGACCCGCTCGGCGGGGTGGAACATGGACAGGAACAGGGCCTGGCGGGAGAGGCGCTCGTCCCGGGTCAGGCGTGCCACGTCGTCCTCGCCGACCAGAACGCGGGCGGCGAGCAGCGTGTCGACCGCGGCGTCGATGTCATCCGGCGAGATGTCGTCGATCAGTTCGTACAGCTCTTTCCTGCTGCGCGGCGTGTTCGCGCACAGGCGCAGCAGGTGGCGCAGGGGTGCTTCGGCGGGTTCGAGGATCTGCCCGGTCGGAGGAAAGTCTCCGAGCCTGGCCCGTCCCTGGAAATCGTCGAGAAAAAGAGGGAAAGCCGGATTCACTTGAACCCGAGGCATCGGCTGGGCTCCCGGAAAGGAAAGAAGACGGTGTGGGGCCACCGCGTCGGCGTCGGCGGCCCCACGGGACGGTCAGCAGCTGTTGCTGTTCCCTGTGGTCTCGACTTCTTCGACCTTCTTGATCTCGATCTTCATGGGGAACCCCTTCCGTCGATTTCTCCGGTCGGGCGAGAGTTTAGGGGGAGGATCACCGGAAAAGCGAGACCCAAATACCTGCGGTAATCACAATGACTCATTTTGTAATGTCAAGTCATAGTGGTTTGAAGAAATCGATGACCCGCTGCCAGACGAGTGCGGCGGCGTCGGGGTCGTATCCGGGGAGGTCCGGGTCGGTGAACAGGTGCGTCTCGCCGGGATAGACGTGCGCCTCGAAGCGGGCTCCGGCGGCGGTGACCGCGCGGCCCAGCTCGGCGATCTCGGTGGCGTCGATCCATGGATCGCGCTCCATGTAGTGGACCTGGACCGGAACGGTCGACGGCCACGGCCCGGAGATGACCTCGTCCGCGGTCACACCGCCATGCAGCAGGACCGCGCCGCGTGCCGCGGGATGGGTGGCGGCCAGGAGCTGAGCGGCGTACGCGCCAAGGGAGAACCCGGCGAAAACCGCGGGCTCCCGGATGTCCGCGCCGATCTCCCGGACCCGGCGCTCGACCTCGGCGAAGCCCAGCGCGTCGCGCTTGCGCAGGCCGCTCTCGATGTCGTCGAAGATCTCTCCGTCGTAGTAGTCAGGTGTGCGTACGGTGTGGCCCGCCGACCGGAGGATGTCGGCGGCGGCGGAGACACCGGGTCGGAGGCCCTGCGCGGAGTGGAACAGGACGATCTCAGTCATGCGGTCTGTCTACCACCGGGCGAGACCTCTGACCAGGTGTGCTTTCGCAGGTGAAGGCTCCAGTAAACCAGGCGCCTGAGGTGCCGGGTGGGCGCGGGCTCAGCTCTCGGTGACGCTGCCGGCGGTGACGTGGAGGCGGCGCGTGGTGTGGACCGCCTCCAGCATCCGCCGGTCGTGGGTGACCAGCAGCAGCGTCCCCTCGTACGCGGCGAGCGCCGACTCGAGTTGCTCGATCGCGGGCAGGTCGAGGTGGTTGGTCGGCTCGTCCAGGACGAGCAGGTTGACCCCGCGCGCCTGGAGGAGGGCGAGCGCCGCCCGGGTCCGCTCGCCGGGCGACAGGGTGGCCGCGGAGCGCAGCACGTGGTCGGCGCGCAGGCCGAACTTCGCGAGCAGGGTGCGGACGTCGGCCGGCGGAAGCTCGACGAGCGCCCCGAACGCGTCGAGCAGCGGCTCGTCCCCCTCGAACAGGGCGCGGGCCTGGTCGACCTCGCCGACGACCACGCCGGGGCCGAGCGCCGCCGCGCCCTCGGCGAGGGGCAGCCGCCCGAGCAGCGCGCCGAGCAGGGTGGACTTGCCCGAGCCGTTCGCGCCGGTGATCGCGACCCGCTCCGCCCAGTCGATCTGCAGGTCCACCGGGCCGAGGGTGAAGCCGCCGCGCCGTACGACCGCTCCGCGCAGCGTCGCCACCACCGCGCCGGAGCGGGGAGCGGCGGCGATCTCCATCCGGAGCTCCCACTCCTTGCGCGGCTCCTCGACGACCTCCAGCCGCTCGATCACCCGCTCGGTCTGCCGGGCCTTGGCGGCCTGCTTCTCGGTGGCCTCGGAGCGGAACTTCCGGCCGATCTTGTCGCTGTCGGGGGCCTTGCGGCGGGCGTTCTTGACGCCCTTCTCCATCCACGCGCGCTGGGTCCGGGCGCGGGTCTCCAGCGACGCCCTGGTCTCGGCGTACTCGTCGTACCGCTCCCGCGCGTGCCGGCGGGCGACCTCGCGCTCCTCCAGGTAGGCGTCGTAGCCGCCGCCGTACGCGCGGACCTGCCGCTGGGCGAGGTCGAGCTCGACGACCCGGTTGACCGTACGGGCGAGGAACTCGCGGTCGTGGCTGACCACGACGACGCCCGCGCGCAGCCCGGTCACGAAGCGTTCGAGCCGGTCGAGGCCGTCGAGGTCGAGGTCGTTGGTCGGCTCGTCGAGCAGGAACACGTCGTAGCGGCTGAGCAGCAGCGACGCCAGCCCCGCCCGCGCCGCCTGGCCGCCGGACAGGGAGGTCATCTCCTGCTCCAGATCGACCGTGAGCCCGAGCTCGGCGGCCACCTCGGCGGCCCGCTCCTCCAGGTCGGCGCCGCCCAGGGCGAGCCAGCGCTCCAGCGCCTCCGCGTACGCGTCGCCGGGGTCGCCGTCGGCCAGCGCCTCGGTGGCCACGTCGAGGGCCCGCTGCGCGGCGGCCACGCCGGTCCGCCGGGCGAGGAACGCGGCCACCGTCTCGCCCGGCCGCCGTTCGGGCTCCTGCGGCAGATGGCCGACATTGGCGGTGGGCGGGCTGAGCCGTACCGAGCCGTGCTCGGGGGTGTCGAGCCCGGCCAGCAGGCGCAGCAGCGTGGACTTGCCCGCGCCGTTCACCCCGACCAGCCCGACGACGTCCCCGGGGGCGACGACGAGATCGAGATCGCTGAACAGCACGCGGTCGCCGTGCCCGGCGGTGAGGTCTTTTCCGACAAGAGTGGCGCTCATGAGGACTCCAAGGTTATCGGCGTCAGCCGTCGCCGAGCGCGTCGCGGGCCTTCATCAGGGCGAAGCCGAGCAGGTTGCGCCCGCGCCAGGTGGACGCGCCGGCCGCCCTCTCGTCGTCCGCGGCCAGCCCGATGCCCCAGATCCGGTCGTACGGGCTGGCCTCGACGAGCACCCGGTTCCGGGTGCCCAGCAGGAACGCCGTCAGGTCCGGGTCGGCGCCGAACTTGGCGATGTTGCCGCGCGCCACGATCTCGAAGCGCCGGGCCGCCCACAGCTCGTCGTCGAATCCGCGGACGGCGCGGCCCAGAGCCTTGGCCTCGTTCGGGTGGCCCGCGGCCAGGATCCGCTCGGCCGTCTCCTCGTCCCCGAACAGCCACGCCTTGTGCGCCATCATGTAGTGCTCAGCTGTACGGAAGAGCCGCCCGTCGGCGGTGAACGGGGCCTCCCACCACTGGCTGAGGCAGCTCGGCCCGATCACGCCGTCCCGCCGGGGGTGGTGGCCCCAGAAGAAAAGGTAGCGGGGCGGCCGGCCCGCCCGCTCGGCCGCGATCGCCTCCTCGACGGATCGCGGCAGCGCGGCGTCGTCGGAGAGGGCGACCTCCAGCAGCGGCAGGACCCGACCCGGGATGGACCCGGACGGGGTGGCGCCGATCCGCACCGCCCCCATGGCCAGGTAGAACGGCTCCGCGTTCGGGTCGGCGTCGATCGTCAGGCGGGTGAAGCCCAGCTCGCGCGCCCCGGACACGATGTGCTCGTACAGGGCACGGCCGACGCCGCCGCCGATCGCGTCCGGGTCCACGAAGAGCATGCCGAGCGCCCCCTCGGGCGGCTCGCCCTCCAGGGTGCCGAAGCCGAGGACGCGCCCGTCCCGCTCCGCCACCGTGGCGCGTACGGTCTCGACCTGGGACGGCGCGAGGGTGAGCTCGTCCGCGCACGCCGCCATGAACGCCGCGTCGTAGCCCCAGTACGCCTTCGAGCGGATCGCCAGCTCGCTCAGGATCTCGGCCTCGTCCGCCCGCGCCGCTCTGATCAGCATCTCTGGTTCCCCTCACCCGACGGCTCCGCCGATCCTTCCCGGCCGGGGCCGCAGGGGTCAAAGCGATTTCGACGGTCTGGAGCTCCAGGATTTGTCGGAGGTGATCATTAGGGTCCAGGGCATGGCTGAAGCGGTGCGGACGGACATGACGGGGCGGCGGCCGGAGCGGGCCCCATGACCCCCTGGCGGGTGGTCGCCGCGCGGATCGCCGCCGGTGACACCGCGGGCACCCTCCGGCTCGTGACCTCGCTCGACACGGGCGGCAGGAGGGCGGTGGCGACGGAGTTGCCGCGCCACCTGGCCGAGCTGAAGCGGACCACGGACGGCTGGTGGGAGTGGCGGGCGCAGATCCCGGCCCTGCGGGTGGCCGGCGCGGCCTGTCTGCCGGGTCCTGGCGTCGTGGCGAACTGGCTCTACCGGCGTGACTTCGGCTGGCGGGACGACCACGTCGCCGACGCGGGACGCATCCTCGGAGTGCTGCGCCGGCGGCCCGAGCCGTGGCGCGCGGATCTGGCTCGCCGGATGGTCGAGCGGCTGCGGGCGTCCCAGGTGGGCGCGGAGATCCCGCACTGGCGGATCGCCGCGAGCCTGATCCGCGAGACCGGCATCGAGCCGCCCCCGAACGACGCCTTCGTGGTCGGCTGGCTCCGCTCCCTCGGCGCGGCCGGCCACGCGGCGCGACGGCCCGACCTGGAGCGCCTTGCCCGCGATCCGCTGCTCGTACGGCTCCTACCGCGCGTCTTCGACCTCGCCGGCCTGGGCTCGGCCCTCTTCGGAGCCCAGGTGGACGTCATCGCCCGGATGGTCCACGAGGGCCTGCTCGACCGGGCCGAGATCCTCGACCGGGTAGTCGGGCGGCTGCTCGCCGACGGCCCCTCGGCCTTGCCCGCGCTGACCGAGCTGCACGACCGGCTCGACCCCACCCTCGACGAGCTGGGGGAACGCGTCACCGACTATGTCCGGCTGCTCCCCGCCGCGCCGCTCACGGTGGCCGAGGCGGCGCTGGCGCGGCTGCGCCTGCTGGAGGCCGGGGACCGCCTGGCCGTCGAGATGTTCGCCGAGGCGGCGGAGGCGCTGGCGTCCCGGCCGGAGCCCCGGATCGCCATCGCGCTCGCCCACTGGATCGGCGACGCCGTACGCCGGGACCCGGAGCGGGCCGCCGTTCTCGAGGCGGCCGCCCACCTCTCCATCGAGCTCCGCGAGCAGATCGCCGCCGAGTACGGCCCGGCGGGGTCGAGGGTTCCTTGTGACGGGCAGGGAGCGGGCGTGAGAGAGTGCGAACCATGCTGACGATCCAGCCGCTGGTGCGATTGACCGGGATCGGCTACGAAGGCGCCGACCTCCACGGGTTCATCCAGACGCTCCATCAGGAGGGCGTGACGCGGCTCGTCGACGTCCGGCTGAACCCGATCTCGCGCAAGCGCGGCTTCAGCAAGACGGCGCTGGCCGCCGCCCTGGCCGGCGCCGGTATCGCGTACGAGCACATGCGGGCGCTCGGCAATCCCAAGTGGAACAGGGCGGGTTTCGGTGGCAGCGCCTCGGAACTGCGTGCCGCGCGGCTGACCTACGCCGGGCAGATGACGGATGACGGCGCGCGCCAGTGCATCGAGCGGATCGCCGAGATGGCACGGCGGGAGACGGTAGCGATCATGTGTTTCGAGGCCGATGAACGGCGTTGCCATCGTGACGTGGTGCTGGAGGCCGTTCGAGAGCGGTTTCGTTCGGCCGCCGGACTGTGAGACGCCGGGGATAGACGACGCCCAGCACGATGGAGCTCTGCGGGTGGGCCTGCTGGTTGCCCGCGTAGAAGATCGTGTCGCGATCGGGCGCGCACATCAGGTCCCAGAACTTCTCCCGGACAGCTTGTTCGACCCCCGCGTCGTCGCGGCTGTCCACGCTCCGCTGCAGGGCCACCAACTCCCAGTCGTAGATGCCCTGTCGATGGGTGTTGCAGTGTGAGGAGTGGCATCGGTACCGGTACCACGCTTTGAATCTGGGGGCCTGGAGAGCCATACGTGGGCCGGAGTCGAAGAGCCCGAGTTGTCGCACGTACTGGTCGATCTTCCGCTGCTCCGCGGCTGTCCAGCCCGGATGGCGTTCGATATCAAGCGAAAGGATCTCCTTCGGCCTGATGGCGGCCAGCGATCGGGCGGCGGGGTGCCGCCGCACCGCCGCGATGAGGTCACACATCGACGTTTCGATGTAGTCGTCGATGTAGGCCATCCTTTTCGGCCAGCCGTCGAGATGCCGTTCCACGACGAAACCGTCCGCCCGAGGTCGCCAGCTCTCCGCCCGGGGGTCGTTCGAGGCGGGTTTGGCCTCCACCGTCACGACGTCGTACTTCCGGAAACGACTGTTGCCGTCCAACTCGCGGAAGTTGATGGGGTAGAGCCGTATCCAGCCGGGATACTCGATGTCCAGCCGCAGGGCGGCGACGCACACGGTCTCCCCGTAGGTCTCCGACGGATTCGG
>NZ_BBYK01000066.1:0-8057 GCF_001570365.1 Microtetraspora fusca
TACGGCGTCGCCTGGTGTCAGATCGCCTTGATCGATCTGCTCTCGGATGATCTCGGCGATCTGCTTGTAGACGGGTACGGGTCCCTCGCGATCAAGCACAACCGCATGATAGGCGAAACCGTACGTCTACCCACAAAGCAGACACCTGGCTCACTTATGCATACGTGTACTAGACCAATGCGGTCGAGTGAGTTAAGGTCCATCGTGCTGCGAGGCGTTCTTTGCAGGAGGGGACGGGATACGGCGCCAGCGTGTGTCGGTGACGATCACGTGGTCGAGGAAGCGCAGGCCGACGGTCTCGGCCGCCTCGTGGAGGCGTGCGGTGACCTCCAGGTCGGCCCGGCTGGGCTCAAGGGAGCCGCTGGGGTGGTTGTGGGCGAGGCCGAAGGCGGCCCCGCCGGAGACGAGGACGGTGGCGATGATGTCGCGAACGGGCGCGGGGGTGTGGTCGCTGCCCCCTTCGCTGGCCAGGGTCCGCCGCAGGACGTTGCCCCTGGCGTCGCAGACGAGCACGACCAGGCGTTCCCTCGCCTGGCCGTGCAGGAGTGGTGCCGCGGCTGCCGCCAGGTCCCCCGAGCAGGTGATGCGGGTCCGCTCCGGCTCGGCCTGGGCACGCCGTACGAGCTGGAATGCGGCGGCGACGCGGGCGGCCTTGGCGGGACCCACACCGGGAACCGCCAGCAGGCGATGGGGTTCGGCCCGGGCCAGCTCTCCCAGGTCGCCGCAGTGGGCGATGAGCCGTGAGGCCAGCTCGACGGCGTTGGCGCCCTTGCTGCCCGAGCCGAGCAACAGCGCGAGCAGCTCACGATCGGCGAGTACGGCCGGGCCCGAGGCGAGCAGACGCTCTCGGGGCTGGTCGGCCACGGGCAGATCCTTGACGCGCATCGCCACCTCCGGACGGGGAATCCGGATCGGTTCTACCAGCGGCCACCGACAGTCAGAGCTGGACCGGGATCCCGTAGACCAGGCGGAACCTGTCGCCCGGTATGACGATGTCGCTGGTCTCGACCGGGCGGTCGCCGGTCCAGTGGGTGCGCTCGACGTGCATTACCTGGACCCCGGCCGGGAGTTCGAGCAGATCGCTCTCGGTCGGCTGGGGGACCCGGATATGAACGCTCTCGCTGATCTCGGTGATCTTCGTTCCGGAGATCGCCAGGCGTTCCAGAACGCTCTTGCGCTCCGTCGTGCCCTCGTCGGGAGCCTGTCCCTGGCTGAACTCCAGCAGCTCATACGACGTGGCGAGCTGGATCGGCCGCCCGTCGCCGCGAACCACGTGGAAGACCTTGGTCACCTGACTGCCCTGCCCGAGCCGCAGGCGCTGGACGATTTCCGGAGGAGCCTCCGAAAGCTCGCTGCGCCAGCTCCAGGTGGGGCGATAGCCGCCCCCCTGAATCTCCGACGGCAGCGTGGCCAGGGTGTCGGGAAGGCGACTTCGGTAGAGGGGGAGCAATGTCGGTTTCTCCCGGACGCGGTGGCCGGAGCCGACACGGCCGACGATGAGACCCTCGTGCGCGAGCACGCGCAACGCGTGCCGGGCCGCGGTCTCGCCGACGCTGTATTTCCGCGTGATCTGGTGACGTGAGGGGATCGGTGCACCCGGCGGCAGAGTGCCATCGACGATCTGACGTCGAATGTCCTCGACAACGCGCAGGTAGACCGGATCGGAATTGGCCATCATCCATCCCTGGGGGTGGGCTTTGATGCGGTCGCCCAATCTTGGCGTATCCGATGGACAACCCAGAGTAATGGTCCCTGTCTGTGACTCCAACTTTACGGATCAGATGGTGAAAGGTGCGCCGGAGATGGAGACGCCCCCCGCGGCCGTTCCGGAAAACCCGATTCCCGAGCCGTATCACGGCGTTCACGTGGCTCCGGCGCAAAAGGGGCACGAGAAGATCCGCTGGCTCGCCCCGGCCCAGCGGAGCGACCGTGTCCGGGTCCGTCGGCATACCTGCGAATGCAAGGCGACGATCTATGAGTTGTGCCACTCCGGCGGTCTGCTGTTCATCCGCCGGACAGTACGCGGACCCGACGGGGCGCGGGTGCACGAGAGCGATCGGCTCGTCACGGCCAAGATGGAGGCCCTCTGGCTCATGCTGCTGCTCGGCGAGGCCCGATGATCGTGAGCGGGCCCACGCCAGGACGGGGACGGAGTCGGTGAGGCGCCCGGCCGGTGCCGCGCCCGCGCCGTACGGCACGAGAGACGGTCGTGACTTGGTCAAGCTGCCCAGGGTGCCTGTGACCTGGGAGAACGTCACCGGGCGAGAGATTCGAAAAATTCTCGTCTGTTACGTGTAACGCGCTCGTAAGGCGCGGCGATTGTTGGAGTAGAGGCCGCTGATCTGTGTACCCCCGAGCACATATCAGCGGCCTCTTTCCATCCCGTCCTGACCCGGTCCGTACGGGGCCGTCCGGGTAACGGGGTGGCGAGGTCCACCGATTCCGAGGATCCGGGTAGCGTTCGGTCTATGGCATCGCCAACTGGAACCTCTGACGCCCCCTTCGGCCGCATGCTGACCGCGATGGTCACCCCGTTCACCAAGGACGGAGCCGTCGATTATGAGGGTGTCCAGCGTCTCGCCGCCTATCTGGTCGACGAGCAGCGCAACGACGGGCTCGTCGTGAGCGGCACGACCGGAGAGTCTCCCACCACCACCGACGACGAGAAGGAGCGCATCCTCCGCGCGGTGGTCGAGGCGGTGGGTGACCGGGCCACGGTCGTGGCAGGGGCCGGCAGCAACGACACGCATCACAGCGTGGAACTCGCCCGGGCCGCCGAGCGCGCCGGAGCGCATGGTCTGTTGGTGGTGACTCCCTATTACAATAAACCGCCGCAAGAGGGCCTTTATCGTCATTTCACCGCTGTGGCTGACGCTACCGGCCTTCCAGTGATGCTTTATGACATTCCCGCCCGGACCGGGGTGCCCATCGCGACCGAGACGCTCATCCGGCTGGCCCAGCATCCCCGGATCGTCGCCGTGAAGGACGCCAAGGGCGACCTGTTCGCGGGCTCGCAGGTCATGACGGCCACCGACCTGGTGTTCTACTCCGGGGACGACCTGGTGAACCTGGCGTGGCTGTCCGTGGGCGCCGCCGGGTTCGTCAGCGTGGTGGGTCATGTGGCCGGCGCGGACCTCGCCTCGATGATCGAGCGCTACCGGTCCGGGGACGTCGCCGGCGCCCTGGAGGTGCACCGCAGGCTGCTGCCCGTGGTCGCGGGCATCATGACGCGGACCCAGGGGGCGATCACGTCCAAGGCGGCGCTGCGTCTGATCGGCCAGGACGCCGGTTACATGCGGTTGCCGCTCGTCGACGCGACGGAGGAGCAGATCGCGATGCTGCGCGTGGACCTCGTCGCGGGCGGCCTGAAGCTTGCAGATAGCTAGTAACGATGGAGACGAATGAGCGAGCGCATCACCAGACATAACGGTCGCGACCTCCGGGGGATCCAGCCGACCGGCGGGGAGATCCGGTGAGCGGGGGAGCGATCGGAACCCGCGGCGGGCGGATCGAGGAGTTCGCATGAGCCATCCGCATCCTGAGCTCGGTCCTCCGCCGCCGCTGCCCACGGGCGGCCTGCGCATCGTCGCGCTTGGCGGTCTCGGGGAGATCGGCCGCAACATGGCGGTCTTCGAGTTCGACGGCCGCCTGCTCGTCGTGGACTGCGGGGTACTCTTCCCCGATCCCGAGCAGCCGGGCATCGATCTGATCCTGCCCGACTTCGACTACATCCGCGACCGACTGGACGACATCGAGGCGGTCGTCCTGACCCATGCCCACGAAGACCACATCGGCGCGGTGCCGTACCTCCTGCGGGAGCGTCGGGACCTGCCGCTGGTCGGGTCGCGGCTGACCCTGGGCCTGATCGAGAGCAAACTCACCGAACACCGGATGCAGCCGGTCAAGGTCGAGGTCGTCGAGGGGGAGCGGCGCCGGTTCGGGCCGTTCGAGTGCGAGTTCTTCGCGGTCAACCACTCGATCCCGGACGCCCTCGCGGTCGCGATCAGGACGCCGGCCGGCATCGTGCTGCACACCGGCGACTTCAAGATGGACCAGCTCCCGATGGACGGGCGGCTGACCGACCTCGGCGGGTTCGCCCGGCTGGGGGCCGAGGGCGTCGATCTCCTGATGTCGGACTCGACGAACTCCGAGGTGCCCGGCTTCGTCACCAGTGAGCGGGACATCGCCCCGGTCATCGACGACGTCTTCCGCACCGCCGAGAAGCGGATCATCGTGGCGAGCTTCGCCTCGCACATCCACCGCGTGCAGCAGATCATGGACGCGGCGGAGAAGCACGGCCGCAAGGTGGCGCTGATCGGCCGGTCCATGGTCCGCAACATGGGGGTGGCCCGCGACCTCGGCTACCTACACGTGCCCGCCGGGCTGCTGGTCGACTCCCGCGAGATCGAGGAGTGGCCGCCGGAGGACGTGGTGCTGATCTGCACCGGGTCCCAGGGCGAGCCGATGGCCGCGCTGTCGCGGATGGCCAACCGCGACCACCCGATCCGCATCGCCGCCGGCGACACCGTCCTGCTGGCGTCCTCGCTGGTCCCGGGCAACGAGACGGCGGTCAACAAGGTCATCAACGGCCTGAGCCGCTGGGGCGCCCGAGTCGTCCACAAGGGCAACGCCCGCGTCCACGTGTCCGGCCACGCGGCGGCCGGTGAGCTGCTGTACGTGCTGAACCTCACCAAGCCGTCGAACTTCATGCCGGTGCACGGGGAGTGGCGGCATCTGCGGGCGCACGCGCAGCTCGCGCGGCTGACCGGCGTGCCCGACGAGAACATCGTCATCGCCGACGACGGCGTGGTGGTCGACCTCGTCGACGGTCAGGCGCGGATCACGGGGGCGGTCTCCTGCGGCTACGTGTTCGTTGATGGGACGTCGGTCGGCGACATCACGGACGTCGCGCTCAAGGACCGCCGCATCCTCGGCGACGAGGGCTTCATCTCCGTCGTCGTGGTGGTCGACTCGACGACCGGCAAGCTGACCGGCGGTCCCGAGATCACCGCGCGCGGTTCCGGTATCGATCCGGACGCGTTGGACGGGGTCATCCCGCAGATCGAGGCCGCCCTTCAGGAGGCGGCGTCCGACGGGGTCGCGGACGTGCAGCAGATCCGCCGTGCGGTCCGTCGTACGGTCGGCCGGTGGGTGAGCGACACCTACCGCCGCCGCCCGATGATCATCCCTGTGGTGGTCGAGGTATAGCGGAAGGAGCACCGGGCACCGTGTGTGCCCGGTGCTCCTCGCCTTGTGTGACCGGTGCGCCGGCGCGTACGTTCGAAGCGATCATCGACGTACGTGAGGAAGGGGCCGCGTGACGGCCGAGGCGGATCAGGTCAGGGTCGTCTACCGCAAATACGGCGGGTCGCTGCACTGGAACCATCCGGCGCGCCTGCTCGGAGACGACGAGTTCGGCGTGTGGGTGGGGTGCCCGGCGGGGACCAGCGCCCGCAGGGGCGAGGAGCCGCCGGTCGTGTGGGAGCGGCCGTTCGTGATCCTGTTCCCCCACCAGGCGTGGTGGACGGCCACGTTCAACCCCGCCGACCACAAGACGGCGATCTACTGCGATGTCACCACCGTGCCCGAGTGGCGCGACGGCGAGGTGACCATGGTCGATCTGGATCTCGACGTGCTGCGCTTCCAGGACGGCCGCCTGCATCTCGACGACGAGGACGAGTTCGCCGAGCACCAGGTGCTGTACGGCTATCCCGTGGAGATCATCAGCCAGGCGGAGCGATCGGCCGCCTGGCTGATGGACGCGGTACGGCGCGGTGAGGGCCCCTTCGGAGGGGCCCACCACCGGTGGCTCTCCCTGGTCAGCTGACGCCTTCCGGCGGCCACCGCGGCCGTTGGACGGCCGCTGGGGGTCAGTGCGGCAGGTCCAGGACGCCGTCCACGTGGCGGGGCACCCGCAGCGGGTTGTCGTCGCGCAGTGCCTCGGGCAGCAGGGCCGGGGGAGTGTCCTGGTAGGCCACCGGCCGGAGGAAGCGGAAGATCGCCGCCTGCCCCACCGAGGTCGTGGCCGGCTCGGTGGACGAGGGGTACGGCCCGCCGTGCTGCTGGGCCCAGGACACCGCGACGCCGGTGGGGTACCCGTTGAAGATCAGCCGGCCGGCGCGGTCACGCAGGACGGACGTCAGCCGCGTCGCCAACTTCTCCTCGCCGGGCTCGCTGTGCAGGGTGGCGGTCAGATTGCCGGGCGTGGCCGACAGCGCCGCGACCAGCTCGTCCTCGTCCTGGTACGTCAGCACGACGGTGAGCGGGCCGAAGCACTCCTCAAGGAGCAGCTCGGCGGCGTTCCCGTCGGCGAGCAGCGTGGCGGGGGCGGTCAGCAGACGCGCGGCCACCTGCCGGTCGTCCCCGGGCTTGCCCGTGGCGGCGACGGTCACGCCGGGCAGCGAGGAACGGGCGTCCGCCCCCGACGCGAACCCGTGGCGGATGTTGTCGCCGAGCAGCACCTGCGGCCCCGTCTCGGTGAAGTGCGCGGCCAGCGCCTCGACCAGCGCGCGACCCGCGTCCGTGGCGGGGGCGAGGACGAGGCCCGGCTTGGTGCAGAACTGCCCGGAGCCCAGCGTCGCGGACGCGGCCAGACCGGAGGCGATCTCGGCGGTGCGCGCCTCGGCCGCCCCCGGCGTGATCACCAGCGGGTTGAGGCTGCCCAGCTCGCCGTAGAAGGGGATCGGCTCGGGCCGCGACTTCGCCACGTCGTGCAGGTGGCGGCCTCCGGGGACCGACCCGGTGAAGCCCACGGCCTTCACGAGCGGGTGGCGGACCAGGGCGATCCCGGCGTCCTGGCCGTGGACGAGCTGGACGACGTCCTCGGGCAGGCCGGCCGTGCGCGCTCCGGCGCGCAGCGCCGCCAGGGCGAGCTCCGATGTCTCGGGGTGCAGCGGGTGGGCCTTGACCACGACCGGGCAGCCGGCGGCGAGCGCGCTCGCGGTGTCGCCCCCGCTGACGCTGAAGGCGAGCGGGAAGTTGCTCGCGGAGAACACGGCCACCACGCCGACGGGCACGTTCATGCGGCGCAGGTCGGGGCGCGGGGGCGTCGCCGAGGGGTCGGGCCGGTCGATGCGCACGTCCAGGAAGGACCCCTCGCGCAACGCCTCGGCGAACAGCCGGAACTGCCCGGCGGCCCGGCCCACCTCGCCGGTCAGCCGCGGCACGCCGAGCGCGGTTTCCGCGTCGGCGGCGGCGACGAGCGCGTCCCTGGCCGCCTCCAGCTCGGCGGCGATCGCCTCCAGCAGCTCCGCGCGGCCGCGCGGGCCCGCCTCGTCCAGCGTTCGCCGGGTCGCCTCGGCGGTCCGGCAGGCCAGATCGACCTGATCGGCGGATGACTCGGCGAACTCGCCGCGGCGGTCGCCGGTGCGGGCGTCGACGCTCCAAAGGGTCATCGGTGCGGGTCTCCAATCACGATCTCACGCGGTCCGCCGGAGGGGCGCGGGCGGCTGGACCCATCCTGCACCAGGCGGCTCGCGACGAGGTGACCGGTGTCACCGGCCTGTGGATAACCTCCGCCGACCTGAGGCGCGGGCGGGGCGCACCCCTATCGCCAGCGAGTCGCACGACCCGCCCGGCGACGGGGTGGTGGATGTGCGCAAGAGCGAGACCACAGTCAGCCGCCCTCCGCGGTTGAGCTCCCAACCTCGTCCCGCCGACTCCCGGTCGGGCCGAAGAGGACCGGCCCATGAGGAGGCGGGGTTTCGGCCGTCGTCACGCTGCGGCTAGTGTCGGTACATGATCACGCTCATCACCGGGGCCGCCGGTCACATCGGCACCTGCCTGCGCCGGGGACTGCCCGCGCTCGGGCACCGGCTGCGCCTCACGGACCGGGCCCCGATCGAGGACGCCGGCGTCGACCAGGTCGTCGGCGACATCACCGACCCCGCGACGCTCGCCCGCGCCATGGAGGGCGTGCGCGCCGTCGTCCACCTGGCGGGCGACCCCTCGACGGGCGCGTCCTTCGAGAGCGTGCTCGACGCCAATATCGAGGGAACATACCGGGTCTTCGAGGCGGCGCGGCTCGCGGGCGCGGAGCGGATCGTCTTCGCCAGCAG
>NZ_BBYK01000066.1:8072-111025 GCF_001570365.1 Microtetraspora fusca
CCCCCGCCAGGAATGCGCCCCCGCCGACACCCCCGTCCGGCCAGACTCGCTCTACGGCGTCTCCAAGGCGTACGGCGAGGCCCTGGGGCGGTACTACGCCGACCGGTACGGCATGCGCGTGGCCTGCCTGCGCATCGGCTCCTTCGAACCCCGCCCGCCCGACGCCCGCGCCCTCTCCACGTGGCTCAGCCCGGGCGACATGGTGCGGCTGGCCCACGCCTGCCTGACGGCACCGGATCTGACCTACGCGCTGGTGTGGGGCGTGTCGGCCAACACCAGGGGGTGGCTCGACCTGGAGCCGGGACGGGCCCTCGGCTACGACCCGCGCGACGACGCGGAGGCCTACGCGGCCGAGCTGCCCGAGCTCGATGTCGCCGACCCCGACTACGCCTGGCTCGGCGGTCGCACCGTGGAGAGCTGACCGGCCTGGAGCTCCTTTCGGCGTGCCTCCGAGATCTCGGCCGGGTCTCGAATGTAACTTTGGCATCATGGCCACCCGTACGTCCGGCAACGGTTCAGGGAAACGTCCCACGCCGCGGACCGGGTCCCGCCCGGCCGCCGCCAAGCGGACGCCGTCGGGGTCCCGCGGCCGGTCCCGATCGGGTTCCCGCCCGTCCGGTTCCGGATCCCGCCCGGCCCGCACTCGACAGGTCGCGACCGGGCAGGACCCGGTGAGCTGGGTCTTCCTGATGATCGGCAGACTGGTCATCGGTGTCTGGTCGATGATCGCCCATGGCATGGGCAGCGCCGTACGCGCTCTCGGGCAGGGCGCCCGCGACCTCGATCCGGCGCACCGCCGCGACGGCCTCGGCCTCTCGGTGCTCGCCGGCGCGATCGTGCTGGCCGCGATGACCTGGCGGGAGACCAAGACCGGCGTCGCCGCGGTGGTCGACGCCGTCGTCCACGGCACCGTCGGCGCGCTCACCTGGTCGGTGCCGTTCCTGCTCGGGCTGCTCGCCTGGCGCTTCCTGCGTCACCCCGACCAGAACGCGGAGACCGGCCGGATGGGCATCGGCTGGGCGGCGCTCCTGGCCGGGATCCTCGGGATCGTCCACGTGGCGCACGGCACGCCGTACCCCTCGGGCGGGCCGAACGACGGCATGGACAAGATCTCCGAGGCCGGGGGGATGCTGGGCTTCCTCGTCTCGGCCCCGCCGTCGAGCATCCTGCCCGCGTTCATCACGATCCCGTTGCTGCTGATGCTGTCGGGCTTCGGCGTCCTGGTCATCACGGCCACCCCGGTCCACCGGGTTCCTGAGCGGCTCACCGAGATCCGGCACATGCTCTTCCAGCGACCGGAGTCGGCAGGGCGGGGCTCCTCCGGCGACCGGACCAAGCCGCAGCGTCCCAAGCGCGCACGGAAGAAGCCGGGGACGCCCGACGGCGAGGCCGAGATCGGCGACAACGTCAAGCCGTACGACACCCCGGTGCTGTCAGAGGAAGAGGGACGGCGCGCGGATCACGCGCCGGAGATCGTCCCCGGGCTGGTCGACGACGAGGCGGAGACCGCCGCGGCTTCGGCCAAGACGCCCTCTCCGCCGCCGGAGCCGACCCCGGCGCCGCGCAAGGTCGAGCAGCTCGTGCTCTCGCCGCAGGCCGGGCCGTACACGCTGCCGGACGCGCAGATGCTGCGGACGGGCACGGCGCCCAAGCCGCAGACGAAGGCCAACACGATCGTGGTCAACGCGCTGAGCAGCGTGCTGGAGCAGTTCGGCATCGATGCCCAGGTGATCGGGTTCACCCGGGGGCCCACCGTCACCCGGTACGAGATCGAGCTGGGCCCGGCGGTCAAGGTCGAGAAGGTCACGGCGCTCACCAAGAACATCGCCTACGCCGTGAAGTCCGCCGATGTCAGGATCCTGTCCCCGATCCCCGGCAAGTCGGCGATCGGGGTGGAGATCCCCAACACCGACAAGGACCTCGTCTCACTCGGCGACGTGCTGCGCTCCCAGGTGGCCCAGGCGGACCACCACCCGATGATCGTGGGCCTCGGCAAGGACGTCGAGGGCCGCACCATAGTGGCGAACCTCGCCAAGATGCCGCACATCCTCATCGCGGGCGCCACCGGCGCGGGCAAGTCGACCTGCATCAACGGCCTGATCACTTCGATCCTGATGCGGGCCACCCCGGACGAGGTCCGGATGGTGCTCGTCGACCCCAAGCGGGTGGAGCTGTCCGCCTATGAGGGCATCCCGCACCTCATCACGCCGATCATCACGAACCCGAAGAAGGCCGCCGAGGCCCTCGAATGGGTCGTCGGCGAGATGGACCGGCGCTACGACGACCTCGCGGCCAGCGGCTTCCGGCACGTGGACGACTTCAACAAGGCCGTACGCGCGGGCAAGCTCACCCCGCCGCCGGGCAGCGAGCGCGTCTACCAGCCCTACCCCTATCTTCTGGTGATCGTCGACGAGCTCGCCGACCTGATGATGGTCGCGCCGCGTGATGTGGAGGACTCGATCGTCCGCATCACCCAGCTCGCCCGCGCCGCCGGCATCCACCTGGTGATCGCCACGCAGCGGCCGTCCGTGGACGTCGTCACCGGCCTGATCAAGGCCAACGTGCCGTCCCGGCTCGCGTTCGCGACCTCCTCGCTCGCCGACTCCCGGGTCATCCTCGACCAGCCGGGTGCGGAGAAGCTGGTCGGACAGGGCGACGCGCTGTTCCTGCCGATGGGCGCGAGCAAGCCCATGCGCCTGCAGAACGCCTTCGTCTCCGAGAAGGAGATCGCCGAGGTCGTCGGGCACTGCAAGACGCAGATGCAGGTCGAGTACCGCGAGGACGTGGCCGCCCCGGCCTCGGCGAAGCGCGAGATCGACGAGGAGATCGGCGACGACCTCGACCTGCTGATCCAGGCGGCCGAGCTGATCGTCTCGACCCAGTTCGGCTCCACGTCGATGCTGCAGCGCAAGCTGCGGGTCGGCTTCGCCAAAGCGGGCCGCTTGATGGACCTCCTGGAGAGCCGCAACGTCGTCGGTCCGAGCGAGGGGTCCAAGGCGCGCGAGGTCCTCGTCAAGCCGGATGACCTGCCGGGGCTGCTCGCCGATCTGCGCGGAGAGTAGCCGGAATATTACGATTTGGAGTGCCCGCGCTGAGCCGCCTGGGATCGACTACTGGTTGAATGGGATCAACTACGCACCGTCGATGACGGGTGATGGTTCCGGCGTAGTCGTTTCGGGGGGCGGAAGCTATGACGATAGGCGAAGCTCTGGCGGAGGCGCGAGAGCGCATGGGCTTGACGATCGGTCAGCTCAGCCAGCGCACGCGCATACGCGAGACCGTGATCGAGGGCATCGAGCGGGACGACTTCTCGCTCTGTGGAGGCGACTTCTACGCGCGGGGCCACCTGCGCGCGATCTCCAAGGCGGTCGGGCTGGACCCGGACGAGACGGTCAGGCAGTACGACGAGCTGCGCGGCGGGTCCGTCATGTCGGTGCGCGCGTCGAGCGTGTTCAAGGCCGGCCGCTCCCTCGGGGGCCGGGCGCGCAGGGCGTCCGGATGGACGATGGCGCTGGCGATCGCCGTGGTCCTCGCCGCGATCTTCGGTATCGTCCGGCTGCTCGGCGGCTCAGGGGACGCGGTCCAGGAGACGGCGTCGCACAGCCGGCGGGCGCCCGACACGCAGCACGAGCCGGCCAAGCCCGCGAGCGACACGGTCGTGCTCAAGGTCACCGCCAAGAGGTCGTCCTGGATCAATGTCAGGGACGGCGCGGGTCGCCAGCTCTTCCAGGGCACCGTCCCGAAGGGCAAGACCTCCACCTGGAAGGCGCGTGACCAGGTCAAAGTCGTCTTCGGCGACGCCGGCGCCTTCCACCTCGAGGTGAACGGAAAGGACCTCGGAACCCCGGGCAAGGGAGGGCAGATGCTGCGGCGCACCTACGGGCCGGGAGTCCCGGGTCCCCGCTAGGGCCAGACTCCCGATACCGTAGTTTCATCATGTCTTCTCGCCGAACCGTATCGCTGGTCACCTTGGGTTGCGCGCGCAACGAGGTGGACTCGGAAGAGCTGGCCGCGCGTCTCGAAGCCGCAGGCTGGCAGTTGGGCGATGACGCGCCGGACGTCATCGTCGTGAACACCTGTGGCTTCATCGATTCGGCGAAGAAGGACTCGATCGACACGCTGCTCGCGGCGGCCGACTCCGGTGCCAAGGTCGTGGCGGCCGGCTGCATGGCGGAGCGTTACGGCGAGCAACTCGCCGAAGCGCTCCCCGAGGCGGCCGCGGTGATCTCCTTCGACGACTACGGCTCGATCGGGGAGCGGCTGGACGACGTGGTGTCCGGCCGGGCGCTCAAGCCGCACACGCCGCGCGACCGGCGGCTGCTGCTGCCGATCTCTCCGGTCGAGCGGCAGGCCGCGCGGGCCCAGATCCCCGGCCACGGCGGCGACCTGCCGGAGGGCCTGGCCCCGGCCAGCGGCCCGCGCACGCTGCGCAAGCGGCTGAACGGCGGTCCCGTCGCCTCGCTGAAGCTCGCCTCCGGCTGCGACCGGCGGTGCAGCTTCTGCGCCATCCCGGCCTTCCGTGGCGCGTACGTCTCCAGGGCTCCTGAGGACCTGCTGGCGGAGGCGCGCTGGCTGGCCGAGCAGGGCGTCAAGGAACTTGTGCTGGTCAGCGAGAACTCCACGTCCTACGGGAAGGACCTGGGCGACCTGCGGGCGCTGGAGGCGCTGCTGCCGCGGCTGGCGGCGACCGACGGCATCGAGCGGGTCCGGGTCAGCTACCTGCAGCCGGCCGAGCTGCGGCCCGGCCTGCTGGACGTGATCGCCTCCACCGAAGGCGTGGCGCCGTACTTCGACCTGTCGTTCCAGCACGCGAGCGGGCCGGTGCTGCGGCGGATGCGGCGGTTCGGCGACCCCCGGCGCTTCCTCGACCTGCTGGAGCAGATCCGCGAGCGCGCCCCCGAGGCGGGTGTGCGCTCCAACTTCATCGTGGGCTTCCCCGGAGAGACCCAGGAGCACTTCGACGAGCTGGTGGCCTTCCTTCAGGAGGCCAGGCTCGACGTGATCGGCGTCTTCGGCTACTCCGACGAGGAGGGCACGGAGGCGGCGGCCTTCGACGGCAAGCTCGACCAGGAGGTCGTGGACGAGCGGGTCGCCGCCCTGTCCGAGCTGGCCGAGGAGCTCGTCGCTCAGCGGGCGGAGGAGCGCATCGGCACCGACCTCGAGGTCCTCATCGAGGAGGATCTGGGCGACGGAGGTTACGAGGGACGGGCGGCCCACCAGGGGCCGGAGGTGGACGGTTCGGTCACCGTCCAGGGCATCGGCCTGGTGCCCGGGCAGATCGTCCCCGCCGTCGCCGTCGATTCGGAGGGGGTTGACCTGATCGCCCGGATCAAGGCCGGTCCATGACCGAGCGCAGTGAGCCTCCGGTGACCGCCGTGAGTTCGCCGGAGATCGTCCCGGAACCGCCGGCGCCGCGCCTCGCCGAGCCGGCGGAGGCTCCCGCTCGCCTGGTCAGCACCTGGAACATCGCGAACGCCCTGACCATCGTGCGGCTGGTGATCGTGCCGGTCTTCACGGTGTTCCTTTTCATGGAGGGGGAGGGCTGGCGGTTCGCCGCCCTCGGGGTCTTCCTCATCGCCTCGCTCACCGACCAGCTCGACGGCTGGCTGGCCCGCCGGTACGGCCTGATCACCGACTTCGGGAAGATCGCGGACCCCATCGCCGACAAGGCGCTGATCGGGGCCGCGCTGGTGAGCCTGTCGCTGCTCGGCGAGATGCCCTGGTGGGTCACCATTGTGATCATCAGCAGGGAGGCGGGGGTGACCCTGCTCCGGTTCATCGTCATCCGGCACGGCGTGATACCGGCCAGCTATGGCGGGAAGGTGAAGACCGTACTGCAGATCGTGGCGATCGCGCTCTACATCCTCCCGCAGGCGCCCGACGTGCTGCGGTGGCTGTCCATGGGGCTCGCGTTGGCCGTCACGGTCGGTACGGGCGTCGACTATGTGGTCCGGGCGGTCCGGCTGCGTCAGGTGGCGAGGAGGGCACGCGCCGAGTGAGGGGTTCAGCCGCAGCGCGCATCCTGTCGCTGCTGGTCAGGCAGGGGTCCACCGTCGCGGTGGCCGAGTCCTTGACGGGCGGTCTGCTCGGGGCCGGGCTGACCGATCCCATGGGCGCCTCGGCCGCCTTCCGTGGCGGCGTGATCGCGTACGCGACCGATTTGAAAACGAAGCTGCTGGGGGTGCCGGCCGACCTGCTCGAGCGGGAGGGGGCCGTGCATCCCGACGTCGCCGCCGCGATGGCCAGTGGGGTCCGCGACGTCACCGGGTCCGACTATGGCCTGGCCGTAACCGGGGTGGCCGGTCCGGACATGCAGGACGGCAAGGATGTCGGCACCGTCTACGCCGCGCTCTGCGGGCCGGACGGCCGGATCTGGCACCGGAACATGATGCTGAGCGGGCCCCGTGAGAGCATCCGTGAAGCCACCGCGCAGGAGGCCTTGGAACTGCTGAGAGGTGTGCTAGAAGCAAATTTGGGGGAACAATCGGGGTGATTACCGCGTTACGTCACCAGCGAACATGCTCGCCACGGTCTGCCGCGGTGTCGCTCGATACGGGTACGGTGGAGCTGTGAGTGAGGTCCGTGAGCCATCGGCGAGGAGCAAGTCCGGAAAGCGGCCGGGGAAAGGGCCGAACGAACCAATGATGACGGCGAGGACTATGTACGAAGGGCGTTCGAAGAACGGGCGATACGAGGCGACCGCGCGGAGCGCCGTGAAGACGCCTGCGCTCGGGAGGGAGCGACAGATGGTCCTGCTGCGTCAGCTGCTCGGTGATGTGCTGCGGCGGCTGCGGGTGCGGCAGAACCGCACCCTGCGCGAGGTGTCCACCCTGGCGCGCGTCTCACTTGGATACCTGTCCGAGGTGGAGCGCGGTCAGAAGGAGGCGTCCTCGGAGCTGCTCGCCTCGATCTGCGGCGCCCTCGGTGTCCCGCTCTCTCAGGTGCTTCGTGAGGTTTCCGACCAGTTCGCGCTGGCCGAGCTGCAGCATGCGCCGGTGTTGGCCGACATGCCCGAGCACGAGCGGCTGCCGATTCCGGAGACCGTCCCCGGTGGCCTGCCCGGCCCCGAGTTCGACGGCTTCCCCGAGGTCAAGGACATGGTCGCCGCCTAGTCTCCTTGACAGGCGCGACACCAGAAGATCAACCGTTCGTAGGACCGCGGCCCGAGTTCTCCACTGCTGACCGGGTTGCCGCAACGCCGGCAGGGGCGGTGTGCCCTGCCGTAGACGAAGAATGCCCGCCCTGGCCGGGAGTCGCCGGTGGTGACCGGGGCCGGAGCGTCCTTGCTCGCGTCCATGATCCGATGGGCGAGCGTCACCACGTTTTCGAGCTCGTCCGCCGACATCGACCCGACCCTCCGCCATGGCGACAGACGCGCGAGGAAGAGCGTCTCGGCCCGCCAGATCGTGCCGATCCCCGCCAGGTTCCGCTGGTCGAGCAGCGCCTCCCCGATGGTGGTCTCCGGCGCTTCACCTAGATTCCGCATGGCTGTCGCCGCGTCCCAGTCGGGACCGAGGAGATCGGGCCCCAGATGGCCGACGACCAGGTCCTCCTTGTCCCGGGGCAACAGGTCGACCACGCCCAGCTTGGTGCCGACGGCCTGCCACTCGACGTTGGCGAGGATCAGCCGTACGACGTCGCCCCGAGGTGTCGGCCGCCCGGCGGGGGAGATCCGCCAGGCGCCGTCCATGCGCAGGTGCGTGTGGATCGTGAGGCCGCCCTCCACACGGGTGAGCAGGTGTTTGCCTCGGGAGACGGTTTCGAGGACGGCGCGGCCGCGCAGGTCGGCGGTGGCGTGCCGGGGCACCCGGAAGTCCGATCGGGTGAGCGTCCGGCCGTCGAGCGCCCCGCGCAGCCGCTTGGCGGCCCGATAGACCGCGTCGCCCTCGGGCATGTCAGACCGGCGTGTGCGAGTTCCACGCGGACGGGTCGGAGGCGAGGTCGACGACCCTCTCGGGCAGCTCGCCCTTGGCGATCTGCTCCAGCGTGACCTCTTCCAGGATGGCGCGCTCGCTGGCCCGCAACGCGATCCACACACGCTGAAGCGCCTCGGCGGCGCCGGTGTAGCCCACGTGCTCCGGGCGCTCGCCGCGAACGTTGGCCAGCGGGCCGTCCACCGCCCTGATCACGTCGGCGAGGGAGATCTGGTCTGCCGGCCGGGCCAGGACGTAGCCGCCTTCCGGGCCGCGCTGACCGCGGACCAGTCCCGCGCGGCGCATCTGGAGCAGGATGTTCTCCAGATATTTCGGGGGCATCTCCTGACCCTTGGCGAGCTCGCCCACGGTTGTGGGTCCCTCACCCGCGGCGGCGAGCTCGGCGGCGGCACGGAGGGCGTAGTCGACACGGGCAGAAAGTCGCATGTAGTCGATTATCCCGCCTGGTTGGCAATGGTTCGACGCCGCCCTCGGGCCGTACGCCCTACTCCAGGCGGAGCCGTACGACGATCGGGAGATGGTCGGAGAACGGGACCCGCGGCACGCGGGCCTCGACCGCCCGCAGCCCGGGGGAGAGGAGCACGTGGTCGATGCGCTGGGTGGGCGCGTCGGCGGGGGACGTGGGCGGGTCGCCGAGCGCCAGCAGCGGGTCGGACAGCCCGGCGGCCGTGAGGACCCGCATCGCCGGGTCGTCCGGCGTGGTGTTGAGATCGCCGGCGAGGAGCACCGGCCGTGCCGTACCGCCTCTCGGCTGCGCGAGGGCGCGGACGATCGCCGCCGCCTCCGGCGCCTGCCCGGGCGGGGCCTGCAGGTGGGTGTTGACGATGCCGACCTCCGTGCCCCCGACGGTGAGCACGATCGCCTGTGCCTGGGCCCCGGTCGGGTAGTCGTGCCGGCCGAGGGGGTGCGAGACGATCTGCCGGACCGGTAGGTTCGTCAGCAGCGCGTCTCCCCAGAGCGGGTCGGCCGCGGGGGCGAAGTAGTAGCGCATGCCGAGGCGCGCGGCGATTCTGGCCAGGTCGTCGTGCCCGCCGTTGAGCATCCAGCCCCGGTCCACCTCGCTGAGCAGCACCACGTCCGGACGTTGCGCGCGGGCCCAGTCGGCGATCCGGTCCAGGTCGAGCCGTCCCTTCAGGCCGAACCCCATGCGGATGTTGTACGTGATCAGGGTGAACTCGGGGCCGTTCGCAACACGCTCGTCGGGGACTGGGTGCCACGTCACGACGCCCGCGAGCAGCGCCAAGGGCAGCGCGGCCGGAAGCCATCTCCTGAAGGGCCACCGGGCGGGTTCGACGGGACGGCGCCAGGAGACCTTCGCGCTCACTGCCCCGACCAGCAGGACCACCCCGATCGGGATCACGACATTCGGGAACCCGAGGTCCGCGTCGTACGCCGCGTAGTAGAGGAACGTGCCGACGAGGAACACGACCATGCCCGCGAGCGCGGCCGCGCCGCTCCTGGGAGGCCGGGCGGCGGGAAGGCCGCCCAACGCGGAGAGGCGCAGGCAGCCGCCCAGGGCCAGGGGGACGAGAAGGGTGAGCGGAGAGGCCGGCATCGCGATCCAGGCGACGGTCACGAGCACCGAGATCGCCGACCACCAGCCCCAGCGGGTCGTGCGCGCGATGACGACCCCCCAACACAGGGCGACCACCTGGAGCGCCACACCGAGGGACGTGAACACCGCGGAATGCTGCTCCGACACTCCGCCGGGGAAGAGGACCGGACCCATGGTCATGCCCCCGACCAGGAGGACAGGGCCGGCGAGGAGCCACACGGCGGCGGGGGCGAGGTCGTGCGGTCGGTGCGGGAGCCGTACGGACGCGACGACGGCGGCCAGGAAGGCGGCGCAGACGGCGAGTACGGCGATCCAGGGGAGCGGGCCGTCCCGCCAGACCAGGTCCATCCGGTCGAGCAGCAGGTGGACGCCGGTGGAGGCCGCGAGCCCGGCCGCGATGCCCATGGGTGCGGCGTCGCGCGTGGCCGTGCGGGCGGCGCCGTACAGGAAGAGCAGGCCGGCGCACACGCCGATCGCGGAGAGGTAGACCTGCGGGTCGCCGCCGTCGGCCGCCTGGAGGCCGATCCGGGCCGCGACCAGGGCGACGGCGCCGAAGAGCAGGATCGGGCGGACGCCCGTGAGACGCGCGATCGGCATCGCGGCGAAGGGCAGCACGAACCACAGCGCGGCGAAGAGTCCCATCTGTTCCGGTGGCGTCTCGCCGGCCCTGCCGTACAGGGTGATCAGGGAGGGCAGGAAGACCCGCAGCGCGTCGGTGAGCAGCAGGACGCCCAGGGCGATGGCGGCCGGAGCCGCGCACCGGGGAGTGAGCCGACGCACGATGCCGATGTCGCGGTTTTCGGTGACCTGTCCGGCCATGTGCTCTCCTCTGCCGAAGACATGAGCGATCCTCGTACTTCTTGGTTGGGAGATCAATAGCGAGGTCTCGGGGTTTCCGTCCGATGCGGGGGGATTGCCCGATCGCTAAGCTGGCAGGAAACTTTGCTGACCGGTCGCGGCGCACCTAACGGATTTTCGGGGGCGATCATGGAAAGTAGGACGGCGGAGCGGCGTCCCGGCGTCCCGAGGTTGCTACGGGAGATCAACGATCGGGCCGCGCTCGAACTGCTCCTTGCCTCGGGACCACTCACTCGGGGCCAGATCGGCGAGCTGACCGGGCTGTCCAAGGTCACCGCGTCGCAGACGCTCGCCCGGCTGGAGGAGCGCGGCCTCGTCGAGGTCGTCGGCGAGCAGGCGGGCAACCGGGGTCCCAACGCCGCGCTGTACGGCGTGGTCCCCTCGTGCGGGTACGTCGCGGGGCTGGACGTGGGCCCCCGGCGGGTCGCGGCGGCGATCGCCGACATCAACGGCAAGGTGGTCGCCCAGGTCACCGTGGAGCCGGGCGAGCACGAGGACCCCGTCACCGCGGTCCACAGCGCCGTCGTCAAGGCGTGCCGGTCGGCCAAGGTGGCGCTGTCGCGGCTGCGCGGCGTTGTGATCGGCACCCCCGGCGTGGTGGATCCGCGTACCGGTGACGTGCGGTTCTCCTTCGACCTGCCGCACTGGCACGAGGGCATCCACGCGGCGCTGGCCCGGGACCTGCGGCGCGAGGTCACCATAGAGAACGACGTCAACCTCGTGGCGGTCGCGGAACGTGCCAACGGGGCGGCCCGGGACGTCGAGGACTTCGTGCTCGTCTGGGTGGGCCGCGGCATCGGCCTCGCCGTCGTCCTCGGCGGCCGGTTGCACCGCGGCAGGACCGGGAGCGCGGGCGAGATCGGCTACCTCCCCGTGCCCGGCGTGCCGCTGGCCGAGACCGTGAAGGCGACGCCCGGGCGGCTGCCCTCGCTCGCCGGCGGCCTGCAGTCCCTGGTCAGCTCCGAGGCGGTGACCGAGCTGGCCCGCGAGTACGGCTTCGTCGGCGGCAGCGCGGCCGAGTGCGTGACGGTGGCGGTGGAGGCCGGGGAGCCCGGCGCGCCGCTGCTGGACGAGATCGCCTACCGCCTGGCCCTCGGCGTCGCGTCGGTGTGTGTGGTGCTCGACCCGGGGCTGGTGGTCCTCGCCGGAGAGGTCGGCCGGGCGGGAGGCACGGAGCTGACCGCGCGGGTGGAGGAGGCGGTGGCACGGATCTGCCTGATCCGTCCCAAGGTGGTCACCACCGATGTCGAGGGCAACCCGGTGCTCCGCGGCGCCGTCCTGGCCGCGCTCGAACAGGCCCGCGAGGAGATCTTCGCCTCCTAGCTGTGATGTCTCAGGACGTTGGTTCCACGATGTCCTCTGTGGTCAGCTGCTGGGGGAAGGTGTCGAGCGGTTCCGGCGGCTGGTGGAAGGTGACACGGTGGTCGCGTTCATCGGGAGCCCTGGGATCTCAGGGCTCCCGCGTACGGACGGCGCAGTGAACGCACACTGCACGCGTACGGGATCGTCGCCCATTCGGGCCGGTGGTACGTCACGGGCAAGGACGCCCGGGTCAGCGAGGATCGAACCTTCCGGCTCGAGCGCATCGCGGACGCGAGGACCCTGCCCGGCTCATTCGAAGCGCCCGTGGGTCCCGATCCGGCACAGCGCGTGTTGTCAGGGTTCGCCACGGCTGAGTACCGGCATGAGGTGACCTTGCGGATTCACGGGACAGTTGAGCAGATCCGCGCCCACCTTCCCGCCGGCATCGCGAGCCTGGCGGAGCACGAGCCCGCGACAGGCCAGGACCGGGCGGCCGAACGCTGGCTGCGCGTCGAGCTACGGGCGGCACGGCTCGACTGGCTGCCTCCGGTACTCGCCTCACTCGACCGGCCGTTCGTCATCGAGCGCCCCGATGAACTGCGCGACCTCGTCACCGCGCTCGCCGATCGCCTCGCGTCCTACGCCCCCCAAGCCTGACAGCGAGGAACCAATGTCATGAGATGTCACACCTAGCGCTTCATAACGGCGAACGCCCGGCCCGCGCGGGCGAGCGCAGGCCGGGCGTCCATGCCGTTCGAGGGGCTACACCGTGAGCAGCTCCACTGCCGCCTGGGCGTTGGCCCGCGCGGCTCCGTAGGTCGCGATGTACGCCGCCGCCCGGGGTCGCCAGACGGGCAGCCCCATCTCGACCACCACCCCGTCGGGGCGTTCGGCGAGGAGGGTGGACACGAGGTCGCGGCTGCCGGGGTACCGGTGCGCGTCCTTGACCACGATGACCAGCGAGCGGCCCTCGGCGCGGCCGAGCAACTCGGCGGGCCGGGCCGTGTCCGGCTTGATCCGGACGATCTCGGCCTCGGGCAGCCACGGCGCGACGCCCCACGGGACGTCGCCGACCGCGATCGTCGGCGGGGTGTCCACCTCGATCACGAACGGATCCACCAGGGGGGCCGGCGATCCGGAGAGGGTGACGGCGCGGCGGGCGGCGTCCAGGCCGACGATGTCGCTCTCCGCCGCCTCGTCGCGCGCGAGCGCGAACCACTCGCGCAGCCGCGCGACGCGGTCGGCGGCCTCCTCAAGGCGCGCGAGCGGCAGCCGGCCGTCGTCCACGGCCCGGATGATCTCGTCCAGGAGGCCGTGGATCTCCTGCTGCGTCGGGAGCGGCCCGAGGCAGAGCAGGTCGGCGCCCGCGGCGAGGGAGAGCACGGCGCCTCCGCCGAGTCCGACGCTCCTGGAGATCGCGTGCATGTCCAGGGCGTCGGAGATCACGACGCCGTCGTAGCCCATCTCCCCGCGCAGCAGCGTGGTCAGCGCGGCGGGGGAGAGCGTGGCGGGAGTCGTACCGGTGAGGTGCGGGACCGCCACGTGCGCCGTCATGATCGACTTGGTGTCCGCCTCGATGGCGGCGCGGAAGGGCGCCAGCTCGCGCTCCCAGAGGAGGTCGCGCGGGACGTCCACCCGCGGGATCTCCAGGTGGGAGTCCTGCTGGGTGGCGCCGTGCCCCGGGAAGTGCTTGACGCAGGCGGCGATGCCGAGCGCCTGCAGTCCGCGTACGGCGGCCACGGTGTGCCGGGAGACCAGCTCGGTGGACGAGCCGAAGGACCTGGTGCCGATCACCGGGTTGTCGTCCGCGGTGTTCACGTCGGCCACCGGGCCCATGTCGAGGTTGACGCCGGACCTGGCCAGGTCCGCCGCGATCGAGCGGTAGACCCGCTCGGTGAGCTCGACGTCGTCGACCGCGCCCAGCGCCGCGTTGCCCGGGTACGGGCTGCCGGTGTGGTACGCGATGCGGGTGACGTCGCCCCCTTCCTCGTCGAGCGAGATCACCGGGCGGCCCGCTCCGCCGAGCTGCGCGGTGAGCCGGGAGAGCTGCTCGGGACTTTCCACGTTGAATCCGAAGAGGGTGACACCGCCGAGACCGTTCTCCAGTTCGCGGAGGACCCAGTCCGGGGCGGTCGTGCCGGGGAAGGCGACGAGCAACGTGCCGGCCGCGAGACGGTATAGCCCCCGGTTGCCGATGCTCGCGGAGAAGTCGGACATGGCTGTCTTCGGCTCCATGATTGTCGTGGTACGGCTCCCGCGGTGTGCCGGAGCCGTACGAGATGGCGTGGATGGCGCTGATGGTTCAGCGCGCGGTGTGAAGGGCGGGTTCAGCCCTTGACGGCGCCCGCGACGAGTCCGGAGACCATGCGCCGCTGCACCAGGAGGAAGAAGATGAGGACCGGGATGGTCATCAACGTCGAGGCGGCCATGATGCCGCCCCAGTCCGTCGACCGCTGGCCGACGAAGAACTGCAGGGCGACCGGCATCGTGTAGTTGCCCTGGGTGTTGATCAGGGTCAGCGCGTAGATGAACTCGTTCCAGGTGGTGATGAACGAGAAGATGCTGGTCGCGACCAGGCCCGGGGCCACCAGCGGGAACAGCACCCGCCAGAAGGTCGCGAACCGGCCGGCACCGTCGATCCAGGCCGCCTCCTCGACCTCCCTGGGCACCGCGGCGACGAACGTGCGCAGCATCCAGACCGAGAACGGCAGGGTGAGCCCGATGTTGACCACCACGAGGCCGATGAGCTGGTCGTACATGCCGAACCGCTTGACCATGGTGAACAGCGAGATCAGCAGCGCCTCGGCCGGCACCATCTGCACGATCAACAGCAGGATCAGGAACGAGGTGCGGAACCTGAACTTGAACCTGGCTACGGCGGTCGCGGCGAACAGCGCGAAGAGCGCGCCGATCACGACGACGCTGACCGCTACGATCGCGCTGTTCAGCAGGTACTGCCAGATCGAGTGCCCGGCCACGCCCTTGGTGAACACACGGGTGATGTGCTCGAACGACGGCGGGCTGGGGAACGGGATGAACTCGGTGGTGAAGATCTGGTCGTTCGGTTTGAACGCGGTCGCGACCATCCAGTAGACGGGGAAGATCGCGAACAGGAACACGATGACCCCGGCGGCGTTGAGCGCGACGCGTCCGAGCCGCTTGCGGGTCAGGGCGTCGTTCATCGCACGTCCTCCGTCTTCACGATCTGCCGGACGTACACGAAGGTGATCACCAGCAGGATTCCGGTCAGCACGACCGCGATGGCGGCGCCGAGGCCCATCTTCGGCGGGTTGCTGAACGCCTCGGCGTAGCTCCACAGCGACAGGTTGAACGCGTCGCGGTTCACCGTGCCGCCGTTGAGCAGGTAGAGCTGGGTGAAGACCTTGAAGTCCCAGATGATGGACAGCACAACGAGGACCGAGAACACCGGCTTGAGCAGCGGGAAGGTGATCTTCCTGAAGGTGGTGAACGGGCTGGAGCCGTCCATCTGCGCCGCCTCGTACATCTCCGAGGGGATGCTCTTCAGTCCGGCGAGGACCGACACCGCGATGAACGGGAACGATGCCCACACCACCGTGATGATCAGCACGAGATAGAGCGTGATCGTGTCGTTGAACCAGGGCTGGCCGCTCCAGTCGGCGCGGCCGAAGACCAGGGTGGACAGCCAGTCGGGAAGCAGGTTCAGCGCCCAGTTGACGACGCCCGCGTCCGAGTCGAACAGCCACTTCCACACGATGGCCTGCGCCGTGGGCGGGGTCGCCCAGGCGGCCATGATGCCGACGATGACGAACATCGACATCTTCTTGCCGAGCTTGTTGAGCAGCAGGCCGACGAGCGTTCCGACCACCAGCGTCAGGGTGACCGCGGCGGCGGCGAACAGGATGGTGTTGCGCAGCGACGGCCAGAAGAGGTCGGACTCGAAGATGTGGGCGTAGTTGTCCAGCCCGACGAACTCGGCCGGGCGGGGATTGATCGCCTTGAGCTGCGCCAGCCCGACCTTGTGGAAGGACATGTCGATGACCCGGTACAGCGGGTAGAGCAGCAGCCCCCCGATGACCAGGAGTCCGGGCAGGAGCAGGAGGTACGGAACGATCCAGTCCGGGAGGCGGCTGGGTCGGCGGGGCGGCTGTCGCAGGCGCCGCGCCGGGGCGGGGGGGTTGCCCCCGCCCCGGGACGCTGTCGACGTGTGAGTCGTCATGGCGTTACTGGTTGAGGATCGTCTCGAGCTCGGTGTTGGCGTCCGCCAGAGCCTGGTCCACGCTCTTCTTGCCGTCGATCACCGCGCGGGCCGCGTTCTGCAGCACCGCCTTGGTGTCGTTGGCCTCGGCCCAGTTCGGGCTGGCGGGGAAGCCCTTGGCGACCTTGAAGGTGTCGGTGAACGCCTTCTGCGCCGGGTCGTTGCCCAGCTCGGCGAGCGCGTCCGGGTAGAGCGGGAGCAGGCCGCCCTCCTTGGCGTACCGCACGCCGAACTCCTTGCCCGCGGCGAGCTTCAGGTACTCGGCGGCCAGCTCGGGGTTCTTGGCGTCCTTCCAGATGGCGATGTCGTTGCCGCCCTGGAAGGCCGGGGCCGGGCCGCTGCCGTCCTTGGCCGGGAGCGAGAAGAAGGCCATCTTCGACTCGTCGACCTTGCCCTTGCTCTGCTCCTTGATCTGGGCGATGTCCCAGCCGCCGGTGACGTACATGCCGACCTTGCCGGCGGCGAAGCGCTGGGCGATGTCGACCGAGTTCTGGGTCAGGCGGCCCTTGCCGGAGACGCCGTTCTTGGTGACCAGGTCCGTGTAGAACTGGAAGCCCTCCTTGAAGGCGGGCTCGGTCAGCTTGCCGACCCACTTGCCGCCCTCGAAGGCGGCGAAGTCGCCGCCGGCCGACCAGACGAACGGCGAGAGCGACATGTTGGCGTCCGACCCGCCGTTGAAGGCGAAGCCGTCCACGTCCTTGCCCTGCTTCTCGACGATCTTCTTGGCCGCGGCGACCAGCTCGTCCCAGTTCGTCGGCACGGAGATGCCGAGCTTCTCGAACCAGTCCTTGCGGTAGAGCACGGCGCGGGTGCCGCCGCCCCACGGAGCCGCGTAGATCTTGCCGTCGATCGTCTCGTAGCTCCACAGGTTCTGCGGGATCTGCTGCAGGTCCGGGTCGTTCTTGGTCAGATCGGTGATGTCGGCGAGCGCCTCCTGCTGCACCCACGCGGCGACCTGGTCGTTGCCGAACTCGGTGACGTCCGGGCCCTCGCCGCCGGCGAGCGCGGCGGTCCACTTCTTCTGGGCCTCCGGCCACGGGACCCACTGGACCTTGGCCTCGGCGCCGGTGACCTCCTTGAACTTGGCGCCCAGGTCGTTCATGTACTTCTCGAAGACCTCCGTGGGAGCGCCGAGGCGCCACACGGTGAGGGTCTGCCCCGCGTACTTGGGGCCGGACGCGGCACCGGACGCGGCGGCGGTCTCCTGCGTCGCGGGCTTGTCCTCGCTGCTCGTGCAAGCGGCGAGACCCAGGGCCAAAGCGGCGGTCGCGGTGGTGGCGGCCGCGAACTTCACGAACTTCACGTTGGGTTTCTCCCTTCCCGGCTTCACGTCGGGGTGGCGCTCGGTCGGCGCGTCCCGTGGCCTGATCGCTTGCCTCCGGGGCGGCTGGGGCTAAACTAACAATAAACTTTATTAAAAAAAACATGCCGTTAGCGGATCGTGACGAGAGGAGACGCGGCCGGTGTCACTACGACCGGGAACACCCCGGCTGCTGCGCCAGATGAACGACCGGGCCGCGCTGGAGCTCCTCGTCGCGCACGGCCCGCTGACCAGGGGCGAGCTCGGAGAGCTGACCGGGCTCTCCAGGGTCACCTCCGGCCAGTTGCTGGCGCGGCTGGAGGAACGGGGGCTGGTGACCATGGCGGGCGAGCGGCCGGGTGGCCGCGGCCCCAACGCGGCGCTGTACGCCGTGGACCCCACCAGCGCGTACGTGGCGGCCCTGGAGGTGGTGCCGGACAGCGTCACCGCCGTCGTCGCGGACATCACCGGAACGGTGGTGGCCGAGGTGACCGTCGACCCCAGCGAGGCCGCCGATCCGGTGGGCATCGTGCGCAACGCCGTGCTCCGCGCCTGCGCGACGGCGAGCGTCGACATGGCCCGGCTGCGGTCCTTCGTGATAGGCACGCGCGGCGTGGTCGATCCGGAGACCGGTGACGTGCGCTACTCCTTCGACCTGCCCGCCTGGCACGTCGGCGTCCTCGCCGGGCTGCGGGCCGAGCTCGGCGGGTCGGTGGCCATCGAGAACGACGTCAACCTGGTCGCCCTCGCCGAGCAGGCGTACGGCGTCGCCAAGGGTGTGGACGACTTCGTCATCCTGTGGACCGGCGTCGGCCAGGGGCTCGGCGTGATGCTGGGCGGGCGGCTCCATCGGGGCATCTCCGGCGGCGCGGGTGAGCTCGGCTGGCTTCCCGTCCCCGGCGAGCCGCTGCCGGCGGACGTCACGGACCCCCAGTCCGGCTCCTTCCAGCGGCTGGTCGGGAACACGGCACTGGCCGAAATCGCGGCCGGGTACGGCCTCGCCGCCGCGCCCGTCGCCGACCTCGTCCGTACGGCCGTCGCCACCGGCAACTCCGCCTTCCTGGAGGATCTGGCCAGACGGCTGGCCGTGGGGGTGGCGGCGGTCGCGGTGGTGCTCGACCCCGGGCTGGTCGTCCTCAGCGGCGACATCGGGCGGGCCGGAGGCTGGGAACTGGCCCGCCGCGTGGAGGAGGCGGTGGCCCGGATCTGCCCGAGCCGTCCCAAGGTCGCGGTCACCCAGGTCGAGGGCGACCCCATCCTGCGCGGCGCGCTGGTCGCCGCGCTGGACCAGGCGCGGGAGCAGGTCTTCTCCTCCACGGTCTGATCGCCCGCTCCCACGTGAGCCCCCGGGTCCGGTCAGCCCGGACGCCGTCAAGAGCAGGTAGGTTTTTGACCATGTCTGACATCGTCCTCATCTCCGACCCCCGCGTGACCTCCCTTCCCGTCGAGGAGTGCGGTGAGCCGCTCCGCGACGTCCGGGGCAGGCTCCGCGTGGACGGCCGTCTCGCCGACGACGCCGGGGCGTACGCGCACCTGCGGGAAGGGGTGCTGGCCCGGCTTGAGGACGCGCAGGCCCTGCTGCCGGTCGGCTACCACATCGTGGTCGTGGAGGGATATCGCCCGCCCGCGCTGCAGCGGACGTACTTCGAGGACTACAAGGACGAGCTCCGGGCGGCCTTTCCCGGAATGTCGCCCGAGGAACTGCACAGCGCCGCCAGCCGGTACGTCTCGCCGATCGAGGTCGCGCCGCACACCGCCGGCGCGGCGGTCGATCTCACGCTGTGCGGCGACGACGGCGTCGAACTCGACATGGGCACCGCGGTGAACGACAACCCCGAGCAGAGCGGCGGCAACTGCTACACCGCCGCGCCCGGGATCGGCGACGACGCCCGGCAGAACCGCAAGATCCTCGGGGCCGCCCTGGAGGCCGTCGGGCTGGTCAACTATCCGACCGAGTGGTGGCACTGGTCCTACGGCGACCGCTACTGGGCCATGACGACGGGCGCCTCCGCCGCCGTCTACGGTCCGGTCGACTTCTGAGCGACCCGCCACATCAGTTCCCGGCCTCCACCGGCCGACACCATCAGGCCCGCGTGGGCGGCGAGCACCGCCGCCCCCGGCGCCCCGCAGAGGTCCGACCAGGGCTCCGGCCCGGTCACCGGGAGGCGGGTGCGGACCCGCCCGTCCGCGCCCAGGGCGTAGAGGCGGCCGTTGCTCCCGCTCAGACAGATCGCGCCGCCCGAGTCGCCGATGTCGCGCCAGACGGGCGCGTCGGCGGCGGCCACCTCGCCGAAGGACGCCGTGCGCAGACGGCCGCCCGACGTGGCGGCGAAGAACGCGCCGTCGTGCACCGCGAGGGCGATCGTGCCCCGAGGAGCCGGCCCCACGTCCGTCCATTCCGCGGGACCCGCCTCGGCCTCGCGATAGCGCAGCATCCCGTCCGCGGTCACGCCGTACAGGCCGGTGCCGAGGCCGGCGGCGGCCTCCCGCGGCGTGTCCAGGCAGATCACCCCGCCGCCGGAGCCGATCGGCCGCCAGGGCAGGTTCTGCCCGCACAGCTCGCGGGTCAGGAGGACGCCGTCGGCGCCCACCGCGTACAGGGTGGAGCGCCAGGCGGCGAGCGCGCGGATGTCGGCGGCCGGGCCGATCATCTCCCAGCGTGGCCGCGCCGGCCGTGAGAGCCGGTCCAGGACGTTGCGCGTGATCCGGTCGACGACCGGGTCGTGCAGGGTGTTGCCCCAGTTGACCGTGGCGGCGTTGAAGACGGTGCCGCGGCCCAGGGAGAAGACGCCCATCGTGGCCCAGCCGCCCTGCCCGCAGGTGCTCCAGTGCCGCAGGTCGGCCGTCGCGAGCACGACGAACGACGGCGGGGTGCCGTCGCGGCAGGTGACCCGGGGCACCCCCATGACCTCGGTGAACTCGGCCGCGTCGGTCTCGTAGCCGAGCGCCCCCTGGCCGAACTTGTCGCCGTCGGTCAGCCCGGTGCCCTCGAAGACCCAGTGCGCGGCGAACCTCGCGGTGTACGACTCCTCCCGCATGAGCGGCATGGACGGCCCCCACGTGCCCGCCCCGTTTCGGAAGCTCACCCCGGTCAGCGCGTTCTCCGGGCGGGAGACCGGCGCGCTCGACCACTCCACGGTGGTCAGGCGGGGGTCCTCGACCGGATCGCTCACCGGGTCGCGGTGGCAGACCATGGTCCGGCCCTCCATGCGGATCTGCCACCAGCAGGTGTTCCCGGAGAGGAAGGCGATGTTCCCGCCGCGCCGGGCGAACTCCTCGCAGGCGTCGCGCATCCCGGCCGTCCAGTACTCGTCGTGCCCGTTGACGACGAGCAGCCGGTAGCGGGACAGCAGGTCGAGGCCGAGGTCCAGACCCGAGCAGTACTCCACGGTGTACCCCGCCGGGCCGAGCCACCGCAGCAGGCCGTCCTCCCAGCGCTCGGGCGGCGGCCCGCCGCCGGGGCGGTCGAACGACACGCGGGCGGCGCGATCCGGCTGCTCGGTCCAGTACACGCTCTCCCCGGGGACGCCCGCCCGGTTGTACGCCTGCCACGTGGCGAACGGGATCGAGACGAGGATCGGCGACGTCGTGCCCGGGACGGCCTGCCGTACGACGAAGTAGACCTCGTCGTCCGAGGGCGTCGCCGTGCCGGGAAGCTCGCCGGAGGCACGGGTCACGGGCACGTCCGGCTGGGGAGGGCCGGCGACGAACCTGGCCCGGTAGAGCGAGCTGGGCCAGTCCGGCGGCACGTCGAGCCGCCACGACGGCCCGCGTACGGACGTCGCCAGCATGAGCCGGTCGCTGGTCGCGTCATGGACGGTGACGCCCATCTCGGGCGGGCCGTCCAGGCGGAACTCCAGCGACTCGCCCTGCCCGCACGAGGTGGCGGTCGCGTACGCGCGGACGCTCGCGGTCACCGCAGGGCCTCCTCGACGAGCAGCCGCTCCAGGTCGAGCAGGTATCGCTCGACGTCCGCCGCCGAGAGCCATCGGGTGTCGGCCGTGACCGAGATCCGGGTCGCGTCGCTCACGTGGACGCAGAACCGGCAGTTGAGCTCGTTCTGGCTGAGGGGCCAGGACAGCGACGTCTCCGCGCGGGCCCGCCGGATCAGCTCGTCGTCGTGCTCCGCCACCCGCTCGGCGAACCGCATGTCGTTGAAGCAGCAGTACGGGTGGACGGGGACGCCGCGTTCCCGTCCGGCCTCGGCGACGATCCGCTCCCGGTCGTCCGGATCGTGGTACCCGCTCCGGTAGGCCCGCAGCACGGCCGGGCGGGCCGCGGCGAGCAGGTCGGGGAAGGCGCTCCCGAGTCCGGCGCGGGGGGCGGAGCCGAGGACGAACAGCCCTTCCTGGGAGAGGGTGGTCACCGCGGTCCGCGTGTCCCGGCCGAAGCGGTTGCTCACGATCGGCAGGACGGCGACGCTCTCGTGTCCGGTCACCTCGCCGACGAGCGCGGTCACCGCCGTGAGGAGAACCGTCGAGGTGCTGGTGCCGTACCGCAGGGCGAGCCGCTGGGTGGCCATGTGGACGGCCGGCGACGTGAGGACGGCCCGCCGGATGGGCGGCTGCTCGGCGACGCCGGACGGCCGGTCGAACATGGTGGGCGGGATCCTGCCGTACTCGCGTTCCCAGAGGGCGGAGGCGCCGGCCGCCTGCCTCCTCCCGTCCGGGGACTCCTGCCACCGCGCCAGGTCGAGGGGCTGCCGCGGCGGGTCGCCGGGGATCGCGCCGCGCAGGAGGAACAGCCGCAGGTCGCGGACGACCTGCTCGGTGCCGAGCCCGTCCGCGGCCATGTGGCAGAAGACGAGCACCACGTGCGTGACCTCCTCCTCGCGGAGGGGCCCGCCCGTGGTCACGAGCGCCACCCGGAGCGGCCATTCCTCGGCGTAGTCGAAGGCGGTGGCGGACAGCTCGGCCAGGAGCGAGGCCGGGTCGGCGTCCGCCGCGACCCGGATCGGCAGCTCGCCCCGGTCGCGGAGGTCCTGGCACGGCTCCGGCCCGACGAGCGTGCGGAGCGCCTCGTGCCGCTCCACGAGCAGGCCGATCCCGCGCGACACGTGCGCGACCGAGGCGGGCCGGGCGCCCCTCGGCACCTCGACCACCCGGCCGAAGTTGAAGTAGTGGTCGTCGGGCGCCGTGCGCAGGATGGCCTGCCAGATCGCGCGCTGGCCCCACGTGAGCGGCGCCGTGCCCGAGCGCCTGCCCGCGAAGGAGATCACCGTGCCGCCGAGAGCCACGCGGCCAGCGCGTCGACGCTGTCGAGGAAGGAGATGTCACCGCCGAGGTCGACCTCCACGCCGTACTCCCGTTCGATCGCGTCGATCAGGCGCATCTGGGCCAGCGAGGTGACGCCGAGGTAGGACAGCGGCACGGTCGCCTCCAGTGCCTCGGCTTTGCTGATCTCGCCGTCGCACGATTCCGCCACCAGCTCTGCCAGTCGTTCCTTCAGCATTTCGTCCCTTTCCGTGCGGGGATCCCGGTGCTTCTCATGCCGTGCGCGATCGCCGTTCGAGTCCGACGAGGTCGTCGGGGGTGGCGTCCGGCACATCGGCATCGAAGCGGGCCAGGACGCGGGTGCGGAGCGCGCCGAGTGTGATGGCGGCGATGTACACGGCGAACACCAGGTACATCGCGCCGATGTCGCCGAGCAGCCGGGTGCCGAGCGGGGCGATCACGCCGACCCCCAGCGGGATCGTGGACCAGGCGACCATCTGGTTGAGAGCGAACACCCGGCCGTGGAACCGCTGCGGCACCTTCACCTGGATGATCGTCGCGTAGACGCCGTTGACCAGGGCCAGGCCGTACGACACCCCGAAGGCGCCCACGCCGATCAGGACCAGCGAGGTGTCGAGCCCCACGACCAGGCAGGACGCGGCGATCAACGCCGTGGTCAGCAGCATCGCGCGCATCCGCCCGTGGGCGGGGCCGCCCCAGAGGGCCATCGTCAGGCCGCCGGCCACCGCTCCCGCGCCCGCGACGACCGCGATCACGCCCGCGTCGGCCAGCGTGCCGAAGGACAACACGAGGGGCGAGTACATCATGAACACCGGCGAGAGGCCGAGCGACAGCAGGGCGAAGAAGATCACCATGGCGCGGAAGCTCCGGTTGCCCATCGACAGCCGGAACCCCTCCGCGATCTCCCGGCCGACGCTCTCCCTGCGGCGGTGCGCCATCGTCGCGGGGAAGGCCACGAGCGCGAGGACGACCAGCGTGAACACGTGTCCCGCCACGTCGAGGACGAGGATGCCCTCCAGCCCCGCGGCCGACAGCAGGCCCACGGCGGCGAGCGGCGCGATGAACTGCGCGACGCCGAGGGTGGTCTGCGCGACGCCGTTCGCGTGCCCGAGATACCGCTTCGGCACGATCTGCGGCACGGCCGACGTGAACGCCAGCCGCTGGAAGGTCAACGCGACCGACAACGCGGTGAGCAGGGCGTACAGGGGCCAGGTGCCGAGTTGGCCGGCCCACAGGAGCAGCGCGGCGGTCGTCTGGATCGTGAGCGCGGCCGCGTTCCCGATGATCATCACCGTGCGGCGGCTCGACCGGTCCACGATCGCGCCCGCGAGGGGTGCGGCCAGGATGCCCGGGATCACGGCGAGGATCTGGAGCACGGCGTACTGCGACATGGAGCCGGTCTTGAGGTACGCCCACACCGGGATGGCGAACTCGGTCAGCGTGGAGCCGATCAGGCAGGCCATCTGGCCGAGGGCGACCGCGAGGAACCGGCGCACCGAGGGGTCGGGTCCGGCGGTTTGCCCGCTGGTGTTCGTTTTGGTCTGAGCGTCCCGCTCTGTGCTGCTTGGGGTGTCGCTCTCTGAGAGCCGCGCATGGGTGGAGGTGACGGCGGCCGCCAGCTCACTCGCCCGATATTTCAGGAAATAGTGGCCGCCTTCGTCCAGGACGACCAGGGCGGTCGTGTCAGTGAGGAAGCCCCATTCCCGATAGCGCTCCTCGTAGTAGTCCGTCGCCGGGTCGTACTCGCCGACCACCGAGATGATCGGCGCGGACAGCCGGTCCGTGCCCTCGTCGATCAGCCGGGTGAAGTAGTCCTCGGCCGCGCGGGCGTCGCGCCGCATGTTCCGGACAACGAACGCCTTCTGCTCGTCGTTCAGGTCCGACAGGTCGGCGCCGAGCGCGGTCAGCCAGTTGACGTCCGCGCGGTCGCTGCGCAGCCGCTCCAGCCGGGTCAGCGCGGCCCACCGCCCCAGCAGCCCCTTCACCGGACGGGCGAACGGGAAGACGCCGCCCAGGTAGATCGCCTCCACCGCCCGCCCCGCCGCTTCCAGCCGCCGGGCGATCTCGACGGTCAGCGCGCCGCCGACCCCGCAGTGGCCGTACAGCACGAGCGGACCGGTCACCTTCTCCGCGATCTCCGCGACGCATCGCTCCGCGACCTCCTCCAGCGGACGCGGGTCCTCGGCCAGCCCGAGATCGTGCCCCGGGACGGCGACCGAGAACAGGGCCCACGTCTCCGGCAGCGCGTCGGCGAGCGGCTGGTAGACGACCGCGCTCCCCCCGCCGTACGGCACGCAGACCAGGGTCGAGGCGACGCGCCCCGCGCGCGGCGGGGTCAGCTCGTACAGCAGGCCGCGCGGGCCGCCGCCGCTCCTCGCGAGCTCGGCCAGCTCGCGGACGGTGGTCCGCTGGAAGAGGTCCATGAGGGCGATCGGATGACTTCCCGGCGGCAGCTCGCGACGCAGCCGGGCCACGACACGGGTGGCCAGCAGCGAATGGCCGCCGAGATCGAAGAAGTCGTCGAGCACGCCCACCCGCCGCAGGCCGAGCACCTCACACCACGCTGCAGCGATGATCTCCTCGATCGGGTCGGCCGGGGGTTCGAACGGGACCTCCTGGTCCGGACGGTCGCCCTCCGGATCGGGCAGCGCGGCCCGATCGACCTTGCCGTGTCCCTTCAGCGGAAGCGTGTCGAGCCAGGTGTAGCGGGTCGGCACCATGTAGTCGGGCAGCCGCGCGCCGAGGTCGCGGCGCAGCTCGGCGACGCCCGGCAGGTCCGCCGCCGCGGCGCCGTCCTCGGCCACCAGGTACGCGACCAGCTCGCCGTGCCGGGTGTCGGTCACCGCGTGGCCGACGCCCCGGCACCGCCGCAGCGCCTCGTCCACCTCGCCGAGCTCGACCCGGTAACCGCGGATCTTCACCTGCAGGTCGCGGCGGCCGAGGAATTCGAGGGTGCCGTCCGGCAGCCACCGGGCCAGGTCGCCGGTCCGGTAGATCCGCCCATGCCGTTCCGACTCGACGAACGCCTCGGCGGTGAGATCGGGCCGGCCGAGGTATCCGCGGGCCAGCCGGTCGCCGCCGACGCAAAGTTCGCCGGGCACGCCGACCGGAACCGGTCGCAGGTGCGTGTCGAGGACGAAGGCGCGCGCGTGGCCGAGGGGCCGTCCGATCGGGGTGATCGGCCCGGCCGGCTCGGCGTCCGCCTCGACGTCGTACGTGGTGACGCCGATGGTCGCCTCGGTCGGGCCGTAGTGGTTGACCACCCGGCAGGCGCCGAGCGCGGCCAGATCGCGCGCCCATTCCCAGCTCGACCCCTCGCCGCCCAGGATCAGCAGGCGCCGGGGAAGGAGGTCCCGCGCGGAGACGTCGGCCGCCAGCGCGCCGAGGTGCGAGGGCGTCATCTTGAGAACGTCGATCTCCGGCATGCGCGCGGCCAGCTCCGGGGCGGAGATCCGCGACGGCAGCAGGTGCAGCGTGCCCCCGGTCATGAGCGCCAGGTAGAACACGGTCATGCCGAAGTCGAAGGTGAGCGACTGGAGCAGGGCGAAGCTGCCGCCCTCGGCGACGCCGAACCGGTCCCGTACGTCGGCCAGGTAGTTCATGACCTGCCGGTGCTGTACGGCCACGCCCTTCGGCCGTCCGGTCGATCCGGACGTGTAGATCACATAGGCGAGATCGTCGGGGGAGGGAGGCGCGCCGGCGTCACCCGCGCCGGTCTCACCCGGGTCGACCACGGGGCCGGCGAATTCGGGCGGGGTCTCGAGGCCCTCCTGGACGCCGCCGGTCCTGGAGATCAGCACGGCCACGCCGTCGAGCATGTGCCGCAGGCGTTCTCCGGGCTGTTCCGGGTCGAGCGGCACGTACGCGCCGCCCGCCTTCAGCACGGCGAGGATGGCCACGGCCTGGTCGAGGGACTGCTCCAGGCGGATCCCGACGAGGACGTCGGGGCCGACGCCGAGATCCCTGAGCCGGCCCGCCAGCCCTCCGGCCCGCTCCTCCAGCTCGGCGTAGGTCAGCTCGTCCGCGCCGTACCGCACCGCCACGGCGGTGGGAGAGCGGCGAGCCGTCGCGGCGACCATCTCGGGAAGCGTCGGCGCGGGCGGTTCGGGGACGCCGGGGCAGCGGCTCCATCCCTCAAGAAGCGTGTGCTCGGCGGGCGCGAGCAACTCCAGCTCGGAGACCCGCGTGTCGGGATCGGCGGTCACGGACCGCAGCAGGGTCGCGAAGTTGGCGGCGAACCGCTCCACGGTCTCGCGGTGGAAGAGGTCGGCGCTGTAGACGAAGAACGCGTCGAAAGCGTCCCCGGACGGGACGATCTCCAGCGATAGGTCGAACTTCGCCTGCCGGAAACCGGGGTCGTACCGCTCGGCGACGACCCCCGCGAGGTTCAGGCGGTCGTTCGTCTCGTTGCGCAGGCTGAACTGCGTCTGGAAGACCGGGGTCCGGCTCAGGTCGCGCTCGACGCCGAGCTCGCTGACCAGCCGATCGAACGGCGTGTCCTGGTGGACCAGCGCCTCCACCACGGTCGAGCGGGTACGGCGGAGCAGCTCACGGAAGGTGGGGTCGCCGGAGAGGTCGGCCCTGATGGCGAGGGTGTTGAGGAAGAAGCCGATCAGGTGCTCGGTCTCCTCGTCCTCGCGCGCGGCCACCGGGGAGCCGACGCAGAAATCCGTCTGGCCCGAGTACCGCGAGAGCTGCGTCTGGAAGGCGGCGAGCAGCAACATGAACGGCGTGACCCGCTGGGCTCGCGCGAGCCGCGTGAGCCCCTCGGCCAGGGAGGCGGGCAGCCGGAGGGTGACGCACTCGCCCCGCGAGCTCCTCACCCGGGGGCGCGGCCGGTCGGCGGGCAGGGCGAGGACCGGCACCCCGGCCAGCCGTCCCTTCCAGTACTCCAGGGAGCGGTCGCGCTGCCGGACGTCGTCCGCGGCGCGCTGGCGGATCGCGTGGTCGGCGTACCGGATCGGCAGGTCGGGGACGGCGGGCGGCGTGCCGTCCAGGAAGGCCGCGTAATGGGCCGCCAGCTCGCGGAACAGCACCCCGAGCGACCATCCGTCGCCCGCGATGTGGTGGAGGACGATGACGAGGATGTGCTCGGCCCCGGCCGCCACGCCCGTGTCGCCGAGCGTGATCAGGCGCGCCCGGATCACCGGGCCGCGTGCGAGGTCGAACGGCCGGTTGGTCAGCTCGGCGACCAGCTCCGCCGCCCGCTCCTCGTCCGGGGCGGTGACGTGCTCCAGCGCGGGGACGCTGTCCTCGACCACCTGTACGGGGCGCCCGTCCACCGCGGGGTAGCGGGTCCGCAGCACGTCGTGGCGCCGTACGACCGCGCCGAGGGCGTGCTCCAGCGCGGCAGGGTCGAGCGGCCCGCGCAGTCGTTCGGTGACGCAGATGTTGTAGGAGGCGTCGCCCGGGTTCAGCTCGTGCAGGAACCAGAGCCGCTCCTGCCCGAGGGACAGCGGGATGTCGGAGATGGCAAGCGTCAAGGCGTACGCCTCCAACGGATCGGATGACCGCAGCCCGAAACGGCCGAGGCGGATGTCGGCTGACAGAGAATAGGAAAGTTTCTTTGCAGTTATCGGGTGGTCAAGTGTGGCATCAGATCCGGTCGGCCACAACCCCTTGGGCTGCGGTGCGGCCGGTGGTCAGGCGATCTGATCGCCCCCCTTGTCGGCCGTCGCGTCGCCGTGTCAGAATCCGGTCCCGAGATAACTGGAAAGAATCTTTCCAGTAACGCGCCGGACCGGTCGGGGGCTGAGAACCATTCATCGATCTTTCGGAGTCGTTCTGTGAAGACCGCGCTCGAAACGCCGGTGCTTCCCGCTCTGCTCGCGGCCCGGGCCGCCGCGGAGCCCGGGAAGGTCGCCATGATCGTTCACGGAGCCGGCGAGTTGACCTTCGAGGAGTGGGAGCGGCGCTCGAACGAGGTCGCCAACGCGCTGCTCTCCATGGGGATCGGACGCGGAGAGCGGATCGGCCTGATCTTCCCCGCCGGGCGCTGGATCGACTACGCGATCGCGTTCTTGGGAGTGCTCAAGGCCGGGGCGGTGGCCGTGCCCCTCGCGGACCGCACACCGGCGGCGGAGGTCGCGCGGATCGCGGCGCACTGCTCGATCTCCATGACGATCGGTGAACTCGCCGACCTGCCCCGGGCCTCGGCCGAGCCTCCCGGTCTGCCGAACGACCCGGATGCCGTCGCGCAGATCCTCTACACCTCGGGCACCACGGGCACGGCCAAGGGCGTCGCCGCCACGCACGCCAACCTCGCCTTCGGCGCCGTGCTCAATCCACGCCGCCCCGGGATGCGGATGTTCGCCCATTCGCGGCACCTGGTCCACGCCTTCCCGATCGGGACGAACGCGGGGCAGATGATGCTCGTCAACGCGCTCAACGCGCATCCGGCCGTGGTCACCCTGCCCCGGTTCACACCCGATCGTTTCGCCCGGCTCATCGCGGACCACCGTGCGGGCACGGTGTTCCTGGTCCCGGCGATGGCCGTGGAGCTGCTGGGCCGTCGCGAGGACCACGACCTGTCGAGTGTCCAGCTGCTCGGGTCCGCCGCGGCGCCGCTGCCGGCGGCGGTCGCCACCAGGCTGGCGGGGATGTTCCCCAACGCGACGATCGCGAACTACTACACCTCGACCGAGGCCGCGCCCGCCCAGACCATCATGATCGTCGACCCGGAGCGGCCGGGGTCCGTCGGCAGGGCGGCGGCGGGCGGCGCCGTACGGATCGCCTCGCCGGAGGGAGAGGCGGTTCGCGCGGGAGAGACCGGCGAGGTGTGGATGCGCTCGCCGGCCGCGCCCCGCTCGTACTACAACGACACCGACGCGGCCTCCGACGTCTTCCGGGGCGGCTGGATCCGGATGGGCGACCTCGGCTACATCGACGAGGACGGTTACCTCTACCTGGTCGACAGGGAGAGCGACGTGATCAAGTCGGGGGCGTTCAAGGTCTCCACGCTCAAGGTCGAGGAGGCGCTGCACGCCCACCCGGCCGTGGCGGAGGCCGCCGCGTACGGAGTCCCGCACCCCGTGCTCGGCATGGCCGTGGCGGCGGCCGTCGTTCTGCGCTCTCCCGGGCCGGACCAGGCGATCGGAGGGGGCCTCGGCACGGACGAGGCCGACGGGCGGCACGAGGGCGCGCCGGACGACGGCGAAGTGTCCCTCGCGGCGCTGCGCGCCTTCCTGGCGGAACGGCTGGCCCGGCACGAGATCCCGTCCCAGATCGCCACCATGGACGCCCTGCCCAGGAACGCCGGCGGCAAGGTGGACAAGCGGGCCCTGCGGGCGCGCACATGAACGTCCCGGTATCGGCGTCGCCCGCCCAGGTCGGCATATGGATCACCGAGCGCATGGGCCGGGCGGGTACGGCGTACCGGATGCCGCTGCTGGTGACCTTCGAGGGGCATCTGGACGCCCCCCGGTTGATCGAGGCGTGTGAGGCGCTGGCCGACCGCCATCCCGTCCTGGCCACCGCGATCCGCGAGCACGACGGCGTGCCGGTGGAGGTGCCCGGCCTGCCCCCGAGCATCGATGTGAGCCTCTCCGGAGACCTCGACGAGCTCGTCCGCGAGGAGATCCGGCGGCCGTTCGACGTCGAGGCGGGGCCGCTGGTCCGGTTCCGGCTCGTCCGGGTCGCGCCCGCCCGGCACGTTCTGATCATCGTGGCGCATCATCTGGTCTTCGACGGCGAGTCCAAGGACGTCCTGCTCCGCGACCTGGCCGCGCTCTACAACGGAGACCCGATCTCCCCACCGAGCGGGACGTACGCCGACCACGCGGCGACGGAGCGCGCGCGGATGGAGAGACTGCTCGTGGACGCCCGCGAGTTCTGGCGGGAACGCTGGCGCGAACCCGGAGAGGTGCTCCTGCCCGGCCTGTCGTGTCCGCCGGACGGGACGGCGCGGTCGCGGGGCGCGGCGCAGGGGGCGGTCCACACTTTCCGCGTGCCCGGCCCCCTCGCCGACGGCCCGGCCGGGGCGGCGAAGGTCTCGCGTTTCGAGCTCCTCCTCGCTTCCGTCCACGCGCTGCTGTACGCGTACGGGAACGAGGAGCCGGTGTGCGCGGTGGACATGTCCACACGGACGCCGGAGGCGCGCGACCACATCGGCCTCTTCGTCAACGAGCTGCCGGTGGCGTCGGCGCCGTCGCCGCGCGCCACCGTCGCCGAACTCGCCGCACTGCTCCACGCGGAGCTGCGGCTGATGTACCGGTTCCGGCCGGTGCCCCTGGCCCGGGCCGTACGCGGGCTCCGGCCCCGTACGGCGCTGGCGCCGATCTCCCTGAGCTACCGAAGGCGGGGACCGGAGCCCCGGTTCGCCGGGCTGCGGACGGCGGTCGACTGGGCGGTCTTCAACGGTTCCGTCCGCAGTGTCCTGCACATTCAGGCCGTCGACGGCCCCGAGGGGCTCGACGTGATCATGCAGTACGACCCGCGCGCGGTCGCGGGAGTCACCCAGATAGCGAAGGACCTGACTGCGATCATGAATAATCCGGACTCCGTCATCGGAGACATCCTGACGGGCGACCGACCGACCTTCTCGGGTGACAGCCGCGTACCCTCGAGCGCGGTCCACACCGGAGCGTCCGGCCCGGCCGACGAGATCAGAGCCATCTGGCGGGAGGTGCTCGGCCTCGACGAGATCGGCGACGACGAGGACCTCTTCGACCTGGGCGGCCACTCGTTGACGATCACCCAGATCATCGCCCGCATGCGCAAGCGCCTGGGCATCGAGGTGTCGCTCGACGTCTTCTTCGACACGCCCACCATCGCGGGCGTGCTGCGGAGCATCGAGGACGCCGCGAGCGAGGAGCCGGTCGGCGTGGACGGCGGCCGGTGACCGAGCAGTCCGCCGTACTCGCCCGCCCGCCGCTCCCGGACGACGGCGATCTCGACCTGCTGCTTCTGATCAGGCACTTCGAACTGGCGCTGCTCGACCTCTTCGGCCAGGGCCTGCTCGCCGGCACCACGCACACCTGCCTCGGCCAGGAGTACGTGCCCGTCTCCCTCCGGCCGCTGCTCGGGGCGGACGACTTCGTCTTCAGCAACCATCGCGGACACGGCCATTACCTCGCCCGGTTCGAGGACCCGGCCGGGCTGCTCGCCGAGATCATGGGCAGGGAAGGGGCCGTCTGCCGGGGTGTGGGCGGCAGCCAGCATGTCTACCGCGATCGCTACATGTCCACCGGCGTCCAAGGGGAGAGCCTGCCGGTGGCCACCGGGGTCGCCCTGCACCTGAAGCACACCTCTCCGGGCGCCCTGGCCTGCGCTTTCATCGGCGACGGCACCTGGGGTGAGGGGGCCGTCTACGAGGCGCTCAACATCGCCTCGCTCTGGCGGCTCCCGTTGCTCGTGGTCGTCGAGAACAACGGGATCGCGCAGTCCACCCCGACGGCCTGTCAGATGGCCGGGACCGTCGCCGCCCGCGCCGAGGCGTTCGGGGCGCGTCACCACCGCGTCGGCACCACCGACATCGGAGTGATCAGGGACGAGCTGGCGCCTCTTGTGTCGGAGGTGCGGTTGGAGAATCGGCCGCTGGTCGTCGAGTTCGCCACCCACCGGCTCGGCCCGCACAGCAAGGGCGACGACACCCGCCCCCACGACGCCGTACGGGAGGCCGAGGCGCACGACTGGTACCGCCGGTACGCCCAGTCCGACGCCGACAGGTTCGCGCGGGCCGACGAGATCCAGCGGGACCGCATGGCCGCGATCGTCCGCGAGGTCTCCGCGCGCCCGCTGTCGAGGTGGGAGCCATGCGGGTAGCGGAGAATCTCAACGCGGCCCTCCACGGCGTCCTGGAGGCCGACCCGACCGCGTACGTCATCGGTGAGGACATCCTCGACCCGTACGGCGGGGCATTCAAGATCACAAAGGGCCTCTCCAGCCGGTTTCCGGGGCGCGTGCTCGGCACGCCGATCAGCGAGGCGGGCATCACCGGGCTGGCCGCCGGTCTCGCGCTGTGCGGTGACGCGGCCATCGTGGAGATCATGTTCGGCGACTTCGTCGCCCTCGCCTTCGACCAGATCGTCAACTTCGCCGCCAAGTCGTGCACGATGTACGGCTCCCGCGTCCCGATGCGGATGGTCGTCCGCTGCCCGACGGGTGGAGGCCGCGGGTACGGCCCGACCCACAGTCAGAGCCTGCAGAAGCACTTCATCGGCGTGCCGGGGCTGTCCGTCTACGAGATGTCGCCGCTCCACGACAACCGGGCGGTCATGAGCGCCATGCTGGCCTCGGGCGAGCCGTCCGTGTTCTTCGAGGACAAGGTGCTCTACACGCGCAGGATGTACGACGTCCCCGATCCGTTCCACTCCGACCTGATCCCGGCGGGGGACACCGGGCCGGGCGTGGCGCGCGTCTTCCTGGACGACCCCGAGGAGGCCGACTGCGTCATCATCGCGCCCGGCGGCATGGTCGACCGGGTGACCCGCGCGATGCGCGCCCTGCTGCTGGATCACGAGATCACCTGCTGCCTGTACGTGCCCTCGCGGCTGTATCCCTTCGACCTCTTCGACTCCGGCGCCCAGGACGTCGGCGCGGGACGGCTCGTGCCCGCGCTGCGCCGGGCGAGAGCCGTACTCGTCGTGGAAGAGGGGACCGCGGGCGGCACCTGGGGGAGCGAGGTGGCGCACCGGATCCACCGCCTGATGTGGCGGGATCTCCGGCGGCCGGTGGCGCAGGTCAACTCCCTCGGCAGCGTCATCCCCGCCGCCGCCCACCTGGAGAGCGCCGTGCTCGTAGGGGAGTCCACCATCTACGACGCCGTGCTGGAGGCCCTGCGTGACTGACATCCGGGTGCCCAAGTTCAACAGCAACGACAGCTCCTACGTTCTAATCGAGTGGCTCGTCGAGGACGGGCAGCGGGCCAGGACAGGCGACCTGATCGCGGTTCTGGAGACGTCGAAGGCCACGGAGGAACTGGTCGCCGAGGAGGACGGGTTCGTCTGGCAGGCCGTCCCCGTGAACGCCGACTGCCCTCCGGGGACCGTGATCGCCCGCCTCACCCGCGAGAACACGCGCCCCTCGCCCGCGTCGAATGCCCCGGCTGACGGGAGCGGCCTCGCCGTGAATCCCCGCGGCGGAGGCCCGGATGCCGTCGGCCTCGCCGCGGGTCCTCGTGACGGAGGCCCGGACGCACTCGGCCTCGCCGCGGGTCCTCGTGACGGACGCCCGGACGCACTCGGCCTCGCCGCGGCCGTGCGGCCGGAGGCCGGTGTGGTCGCCGCCTCGGAGGCGGGCTCGGGGCCCGTGCGCGGCGACCAGAGTGCCCACCGGCCGCTGGTCACCGGGCCCGCGCAGGAGCTGATCGACGAGCTGGACATCGATCCGGAGGAGGTGCGCCGCCTCGGCGTCTCCGTCGTCCGCCGCGCGGACATCGAACGGCTCGTGGCCGATCGCCCGGCACACCCCGGTCCCGCATCCGTTCCGAGATCCGGTTCCACTCCCGGGCCCGTTTCCGGTGGGCCGCCCGGTTCCGCGCCGGGTCACGCCTCCGGTGGGCCGCCCGGTTCCGCGCCGGGTCACGCCTCCGGTGGGCCGCCCGGTTCCGCGCCTGGTCACGCCTCCGATATGCCGCCCGGTCCCGCGGCTGATCACGCCTCCGATATGCCGCCCCATGGGGCGTCCGCCCACGCGCCCGGAGGGCCGTCCGGTCCCTCGTCCGGTGACGGGTCCGGGTCGGCCCCCGGTGGCGTGCCGTACCTGCTCTCGCGGGTGCAACGGGCGGTGGCGCGGGCGGTCCGTACGTCGCACGAGACCGTTCCGGCGGCGTACGCGGTCGTGAGGGTGGACGTCGGAGCGGCGCTCGAACTGTCGGCCAGGCTGACGAAGGAGGTCAGGCGACCCGTCGGCCTGCCCGAACTCGTGACGTGCGCGGTGGCCAGGCTCCACGCGACGTTCCCGCTGTTCTTCGCCACGCTCGTCGACGACGGCCACGCCATGCCGGCGGAGGTGCCGAACGTGGGCGTCACCTTCGACGCCGGCGAGGGCCTGTACGTGCCGGTCGTCCACGACGCAGCCCGCCGGCCGGTACGGGAGGTCGCGCACCTGCTCATGAAGTATCGCCTGGCCGCCCTCACCGGAGATTTCCGGGAGAGCGACCTGGCCGGGGCCGACATCGTGGTCACCCTGCACCATGACGGCGACGTCACGCTCGCGATCCCGCTGATCTTCCCGGGGAACGCGTGCGCCCTCGCCGTGACGGCACCGCAGGACGAGCTCCGGCTCGAAGCGGGAGCGGTGGTGAGCCGCACCGTCGCCAACATCGGCCTCGCCTACGACCACCGCCTGATCAACGGCAGGGACGCGGCGCTGTTCCTCCGCGCCTTGAAGGAGCTGCTCGAAGCACCGGAGAAGGCCGTCTCATGACCGGCTCGTCTCGTCCGGACCCATCGGGGGCGTTCCGGACGAGACGAGCGTCAGCCGCGGATGCGCAGGCCCTTGGGCGTCGGATGGAAGCCCGCCGCCTCCAGGGCCGTCGCCAGAGGCGAGTCGATGATCGCCGCCCCGTCGGCCCGTTCGACGGTGAGCTTGCCCAGCGCCCCGTCTCGCACCGCCTGGGCCAGCGCGTCGACCGCCGACTGGAGGTCGTCGCCGTCGAGGCCGCCTTCGGCGCCTTCTCCAGTGCCGAAGGAGAGCAGCGTTTTGCCGCCGCGCTCCACATAGAGCACGAGCCGCCCCTCGACCAGGATCACCAGCGCGCCCGCCTTGCGGCCCGGCTTGTGCGTGATCTCGCCGGGCCGCTCGGGCCAGGGCAGCGCCGCGCCGTACGGGTTGGCCGGATCGGCGGCGGCCAGCACGACCACGCGCCGGGGCGCGCGCGGCGGCGGGGTCGTCCACAGGTCCTCCAACGCGGGGGCTCCGGCGGCGGGCGGCGCGGCGGATCCGCTCGGGGACATGGCGCGCATCCGGTCCACCGCGCCGGGCAGCGCGAACTGCGCGCCGCCGAGCCCCTCGACGAAGTAGCCCCGGCGGCAGCGGCCGCTCTCCTCGAACGCCCGCAGTACCTGGTAGACCGCGGAGAACCCGCCCGGTAGCCGTTCCGCGCCCACCGCGCCCCGCGTCAGCACGCCGTGCCGTTCGAGCAGGACCTCGGCCTGCGCGTGCGCCCGCTGGGTGCCGTCGTCGGCGGGAGCGGGCAGCGGCCACCACCGGCCGCTGACCGTCGGCGGCCCGCTGCGCGTCGGCAGCACCGCGCGCCGGCGGCGGAGCGAACGGCTCGCCGGTGGCCGGTGCGCGGGCCGCCCGGAGCCGAGCGCCGCCCGCAGCGGAGCCAGCGTGTCGCCGGTGACCCGCCCGGACCAGACCAGGTCCCACAGCGCCGCGGCCAGGGCCGGGTCGTCCGGAACGGCCTCGCCCGGCCCGGCCGCGCCGATCGCCAGGGACGCGACCCGGTTGGACAGCTCACGGAAGAAGAGCGCGCCGCCGCCGCCCAGCACGCTCAGGATGCCCTCGTGCAGCGGCGTCATCGTGATCTGGGCGGGCTCGGGGAGCAGCAGTGGAGCCGTGTCGGCGAAGTAGAGCGACACCCAGCCGTCGCCGCCCGGCAGCGATCCCTGACCCGACCAGATGACGTCGCCGGACGCGGTCAGCTCGTCCAGCAGCGCGGGCGAGTAGCCCGGCACCCGGCCGGGCAGGATCAGCGTCTCCAGCGCCGAAGCGGGCACCGTCGCCCCCTGGAGCCGCTCGATCGCGTTGACCAGGTCGTCCATGGCCCGCGCGGGGCCGCCGCGACGCCCTCCGTCGGCGCCGTGCTCGTGGGACGGGCGGGCGGGCGCGATGCCGTGCCAGGTGGGCAGGAACGTGGCCAGCGTCTCGGGCGGGACCGGCTCCACCTCTTTGCGGAGCCGGGCCAGCGACCTGCGGCGCAGCATCCGCAGCACCTCGGCGTCGCACCACTCCTCGCCGCGCCCGCCGGGGCGGAATTCGCCCGAGACGACCCGTCCGGTCGCGGCCAGGCGTCTCAGCGCGTCGCCGACCACGGCCACGCCGATCCCGAACCGGGCGGCGGCCGTGTCGGCGGGGAAGGGACCACGCGTTCGGGCGTGCCGGGCGATCAGGTCGGCCAGCGGATCAGGCCGTGCGGTGGAGCCGGGACCCGAGGCGGCGGCCGGAGCGTCGAGGAACTCCTGCGGGATCCCGACGGGAAGTGGGGTGCCGAGGGCGTCGCGCAGCCGCCAGGCGTCCTCGACCGCGGCCCACTGCTCCTCGCCCGCCACGCGCACCCGGATGGCTCTGCGGGCCCGCTCCAGCTCGGTCAGCCACGCGGGGTCGCCCTCGCGGATCGACACGTCCTGCGCGAGCAGCGGACCGTGGGTGCGGAGCAGGTCGGCCAGATCCTCGGGATCGCGGAGCGGCCGGTCCAGCCGGGCCAGCTCGCGCTCGACCTCGGCGATCACGTCGGGGTCGAGCAGCTCACGCAGATCCGCCTGGCCGAGCAGCTCGGCGAGCAGCGCGGTGTCGAGGGCCAGGGCCTGCGCCCGGCGCTCGGCGAGCGGCGCGTCGCCCTCGTACATGAACGCGCCGACGTAGTTGAACAACAGCGACGCGGCGAACGGCGACGCCTGGGCGGTCTCGACCTCGACCAGCCGGACCCGCCGGGCCGCGATGTCGCGCATCAGCCGGACCAGGCCGGGCACGTCGAAGACGTCCTGAAGGCATTCGCGCATGGTTTCGAGCACGACCGGGAAACCGGCGTACTTGCTCGCCACGGCCAGCAGGTGCGCGGCGCGCTGGCGTTGCTGCCACAGGGGCGTCCGCCGCCCCGGCGTACGGCGGGGCAGCAACAGGGAGCGCCCGGCGCACTCACGGAAGCGGGCGGCGAACAGGGCCGAGCCGCCGAGCTCCTCGGTGACGATCTGCTCGATCTCGTCGGCGTCGAACGCCGCGACGTCCGAGGGCGGCTCGTCGAGCGTGTCCGGGATGCGCAGCACGATGCCGTCGTCGGAGTGGATCGCCTGCACGTCGAGGCCGTACCGCTCGCGCAGCCGCCGCCCGATGGCGAGCGCCCACGGCGCGTGCACGCGCGCCCCGTACGGCGAGTGGATCACCACCCGCCAGTCCCCCAGCTCGTCGTGGAAGCGCTCGACGAGCAGGGTGCGGTCGTCCGGCACGTATCCGGTGGCCTCGCGCTGTTCGCCCAGGTAGGACAGCAGGTTGCCGGTGGCGAACTCGTCCAGCCCGGCCTGTCTGACCCGGGCCGCGGCGGACGCCTCCGGCTGCCCGCCCGCGCCGGACGCGGGCACCGCCGGCCGGTCCTTCCCAGCGGCCTGCCGTCGCGGCGGCAGGTCCCGGTCCGCCGTACGCGACGCCGGCCGGTCCTTTTCATTGGGCTTGCGGCCGCCGTCGGCCGGGAGCCCCGCGCCGGACAGCTCCCGGATGAACGCGCCGATGGCCCGGCCCAGCTCGGCGGGGCGCCCGGGGGCGTCACCGTGCCAGAACGGCAGCTTGCCCGGCTGGCCGGGGGCGGGGGAGACGAGCACGCGGTCGGCGGTGATGTCCTCGATGCGCCAGGACGTCGCGCCGAGCACGAAGACGTCGCCCACGCGGGACTCGTAGACCATCTCCTCGTCCAGCTCGCCGACCCGGGAGGCCCGCTCGCCGACGAGGAAGACGCCGAAGAGCCCGCGGTCGGGGATCGTGCCGCCGTTGGTCACGGCCAGCCGCTGCGCGCCGGGCCGGCCGCGCAGGGTCCCGGTCACCCGGTCCCACACGATGCGCGGCCGCAGCTCGGCGAACTCCTCGCTGGGGTAGCGCCCCGCGAGCATGTCGAGCGTCGCCTCAAGCGCGCTCCGGGGCAGCGTCGCGTACGGCGCGGCCTTCTTGACGAGGGCCTCCAGCGAGTCCACCGTCCACTCGTCGAGCGCGGTCATCGCGACGATGTGCTGGGCCAGCACGTCGAGAGGGTTGCGCGGGTAGCGCAGCTCCTCGATCTGGCCGCTCCTCATACGTTCGGCGACGACCGCCGTCTGGACGAGGTCGCCGCGGTACTTCGGGAAGATCACCCCTCGGGAGACGGCCCCGACCTGGTGCCCGGCGCGGCCGATGCGCTGCAGGCCGCTGGCCACGCTCGGAGGCGACTCCACGCACGCGACGAGATCGACCGACCCCATGTCGATGCCCAGCTCCAGGCTGGAGGTCGCGACGACGGCGGGCAGCCGGCCCGACTTCAGCGCCTCCTCGATCTGGGACCGCTCCTCCTTCGACACCGAGCCGTGGTGCGCGCGCACGATCTCGACGGGCGCGCCGCGGGACGCCCCGGCCTGCGCCATCATCTCGGCCGGGGTGCCGAGAGAGCCACGGGGCCGTGACCCGGCGGTCCCGTCGTCGATGGCTCCGCCGTGACCCGGTGGCGGCGCGGACGCCCCCTCTCCCCACGGAGACCCCGGACCGCCGGGACGGCCCGGCCCCGCCGCCGGCTCGGCGGACGCGCGTTCGTCCGCCAGTTCGTTGAGGCGGGTGCAGAGCCGCTCCGAGAGGCGGCGGGAGTTCGCGAAGACGATCGTGGACCGGTGCGCCTCGATGAGGTCGAGCAGGTGCTCCTCCACATGCGGCCAGATGCTCCGCCGGTGCTCGGCCGGCTCGCCGTCCATGCCGGGAGGAGGAGGCGCCAGCTCCGTCATGTCCTCGACCGGGACGACCACATCGACCTCGATGACCTTCTCCGAGGGCGGCTGGACCACCGTGGCGGGGCGTGATCCGCCGAGGAAGGTCGCCACCTCGGACACCGGGCGTACGGTCGCGGAGAGGCCGATGCGCTGCGCGGGACGGGGCAGCAGCGCGTCGAGCCGCTCCAGGGACAGCGCGAGGTGGGCCCCGCGCTTGGTGGCCGCGACCGCGTGCACCTCGTCGACGATGACCGTCTCCACCCCCCGCAGGGCTTCGCGCGCCTGCGAGGTGAGGATGAGGAACAGCGACTCGGGTGTGGTGATCAGGATGTCCGAGGGCCGGGCCGCGAAGCGGCGCCGGTCCTCCGCCGAGGTGTCACCCGATCGGATCGCCACGGAGATCTCCGGCGCGGGGAGGCCGAGCCTACGGGCGGTCTGCCTGATCCCGGTGAGCGGCGCGCGCAGGTTCCGTTCGACGTCGACGGCCAGGGCCTTGAGCGGGGAGACGTACACCACCCGGCACAGCCGTCCGGGCGTTCTGTCCGGCTCCGGGGTCGCGCCGGCGTGCTCGACGGCGAGCCGGTCGAGCGACCACAGGAAGGCCGCCAGCGTCTTGCCCGAACCGGTCGGAGCGACGACCAGCGTGTTGTCGCCGCGCGCGATCGACGACCAGGCGCCCTCCTGCGCGGCCGTCGGCGCGGCGAAGGCGCCGGTGAACCACTCCCTGGTCACCGGCCCGAAGTGGTCGAGCACGTTCATCGGACACCCACGGCGGCGTACGGGCCCGGCCGGCCGGGGCGAAGAGGAACCGCGGAACGGTCTCGCATGGTGGTCTCCAGGTTCTCCCGGCTCTCCGGTTTCTCCAGGTCTCGGGTCGGGCGGTCAGGTCAAGGCGGTCAGGTCAAGGCGGTCAGGTCGGGTCCCGGTCGTCTCTCTGGCACATCCATCCGTGCCCCGCGCGGCCGGGCCGCCGGAGCGACGTTCGCGCGTTGTCGTGGCCCGTCGCCCGTCGCCCGTCGTCCGTCGCCCGTCGTCCGTCGCCCGTCGTCCGTCGTCCGTCGCCTGTCGTCCGTCGCTCCTCGCCCGTCATCCGTCACGCTCGCGCCGCCGGCACCGGAACGGGCGTCCCGGACCGACGTTCGCGACGCGCGCCTTCGACGGGCTTCCCGCCGGTGTCCGTCGAGCGGCATCCGTCGGATGCCCAAGCGATTGCCGACCTGCGGCCGACCGTCCGCGCCGGTGTTCGCCGAGCGGCGCCCGCGGCTGGAGCGCAGCCACCGCGTGGTCACGCACCGGGCCGACGGCGGGCCGTCGGCGGGTTTCCCAGGGGCCTCTCTCAGGCTATGGCCATCTCTCGCGTAACGGCCCACAACTGCCCGGATCCGCGCATGTGCGGCGGCCGTCACGCCGCCGCCTCGATCTCCAGCACAGCGTCGTGATCGTCGAGCCTGCGCTGCCGGGGACGGCACGAAGGGGCCGGGGAGCACTCAACGTCGTCCTCCACATCAGGGGGCGGCGGGGCGTCGCCGCGGGCGAGGGATGTCAGGTGGCCATCATGCATCCAGCCTCCGACAAAAACGGATGCGATCTTCTCCGGCTTCCCCAGCCGGCGGGCGCGCGGAGCCGCATCCGGCGTCGTACACGGCGTTTTGTGCGGCCCGACTTCCCAGATGCGTTGATTATTCGGAAAAGAGGACATGCATACCGCTATGGACATCGACTACGAGGCCATCGAGCGGGAGCGGTCCCGAATCCGCGAACGCTACCTGCGCGAGAACCGACCGCCGAGCAGCGCAAGGGGACTCCACCACTTCGCGCTGCTCTCGTCCGACCCGGAGCGCACGATCCGGTTCTACCAGGAACTCCTGGAGTTCCCCCTCACCGAAATCTTCGAGAACCGTGACTACAAGGGGTCCAACCACTTCTTCTTCGACATCGGCAACGGCAACCTGCTCGCGTTCTTCGACCTGCCCGGCCTCGATCTCGGGCCGTACCAGGAGGTTCTCGGTGGGGTTCATCACATCGCGATCTCCGTCGAACCCGCGACCTGGGAGCGGTTACGGGGCAAGCTGGAGGCGGCCGGCGTGCCGTACCAGATCGAGAGCGGAGCGTCGATCTACTTCCGCGACCCGGACGGCGCCCGCCTCGAGCTGCTCGCCGACCGGCTCGGCGAGATGTACGGCTCTCCCGTCATTTGAGGCCGCTCCGGCGCGGCAGCATACTTGGGGGATGCGCCTGACCGATTTCTGGAGCCGTATGCACCGCCACTTCGGCGAGGCGTACGCCGAATCGTGGGCGAAGGACTATGTCATCGCCGCTCTCGACGGCAGGACCGTCGAGCAGGCCCTCGCCGACGGCGTGGGCGCCAAGCAGGTCTGGCGAGCCGTCTGCACGGTCGTCGACGTGGACCCCAAGCTTCGCTGATCAAGCGCTTCGCGCCCACCTCGCGCCTGGACGCGCGTCCGTGGCATCCCACCCTGGTCATACGCACTCGGAGGCCCGGTCCCACCCTGGTCGTACGCGCCCGGAGCCCCAAATGCGACCCCTAGATACCGATTTGATACCTTTCGTGACGTGCGGATGACGAAGTTCACCGACCTCGCGCTCCGGGTGACCATGCGCTTGGCGGTGACGGACGGAGCGGAGGAGCTGCCCACTTCCAAAGAGGTGGCCGCTTCCGTGGCCGCGCCGTACACGCACGTCGCCAAGGTGGTCAGCCGGCTGCAGCACCTCGGCGTCCTGGAAACCCGGCGGGGGAGGGGAGGCGGTCTCGAGATCACCGGAGCCGGCCGCGACGCCTCCGTCGGCTGGCTCGTGCGCCAACTGGAAGGCGCGGATGACGTGGTCGGGTGCGACGACGAGCCGCTGCCCTGCCCGTTGCGAGGAGCGTGCCGCCTGCGCGCCGCGCTGCGTGACGCTCAGGAGGCGTTCTACTCCTCTCTCGATCCGCTGACCGTACGTGATCTGGTCGGAGACTCCTCCAGGCCGGTGCTCCTCCAGCTGCTCACCTCCCCGCCTGCCTGACCTCGCCCATAGTCCCTTCCGGCTGCGGTGAACGGCTCAGTCGTAATTGGTATCTGAAAATCATGTTAAGGAGTTCGTCATGCTCTCAGCGGAATCGGCCGCCGTCGTCCGCGCGACTCTGCCCGCCGTCGGAGGGGCGATCAACGACATCACCCCGATCTTCTATCGCAAGATGTTCACCGCCCATCCGGAACTGCTGCGTGACCTCTTCAACAGGGGCAACCAGGCCAACGGCACACAGGGCCGGGCGCTGGCCGGCTCCATCGCCACCTTCGCGGTGGCGCTGCTGGAGCACCCGGACACCCGTCCCGAGCAGCTGCTCGAGCGCATCGCGCACAAGCACGCCTCGCTCGGCATCACCGCGGAGCAGTACGGCATCGTGCACCGCCACCTGTTCGCCGCGATCGCCGAGGTGCTCGGGGACGCGGTCACCCCGGAGGTGGCGGCGGCGTGGGACGAGGTCTACTGGCTGATGGCCGGCTCGCTGATCGCCCTGGAGGCGCGCCTGTACGCCGAGTCCGGCGTCGCCGACGGCGATGTGTGGCGGCCGTGGCGCGTGGTCGGGCGGGTCGAGGAGACCCCTGACGTCGCCACCTTCATGCTGCGGCCCGCCGACCGCGGCCCGACGCCGCCCTTCCGGCCCGGCCAGTACGTCTCGGTCCAGGTCGAGCTCGCGGACGGGGCGCGCCAGATCCGGCAGTACAGCCTGTCCTGCGCGCCGGGCGGCTCCGACCACTGGATCTCGGTCAAGCGGGTGGCGGGCGACCCCGAAGGCGAGGTCTCGAACTGGCTGCACGCGAACGCCCACGAGGGGGACATCCTCCGTGTGAGCGCTCCTTTCGGCGACGTCGCCCTCGACGAGGGGGACTGCCCCCTGCTGCTCGCCTCCGCGGGCGTCGGCGCCACCCCGATCATCAGCATGATGGCCCACCTCGCCGCCACCGCGACCACCCGACCGGTGACCGTGGTGCACGGCGACCGCTCCCCGCTCACCCACCCCTTCCGCGGCGAGCTGGAACTGCTCACCGAGAAGATCCCCCAGGCCGTCACGCACGTCTGGTACGAGGAGCCGGAGGAGGGGTGGCCCGCCGAGCGTACGGGCCTGGTCGACCTGGGCGGCGTCGAGATCCTCGACGGCACCCGCGCCTACCTCTGCGGGCCTGTGCCGTTCATGCGCTCGATGCAGGAACGCCTCCTCGACCTGGGCGTCCCCGCCGACCACATCCACTACGAGGTCTTCAGCCCGGACGCGGGGCTCTAGCGCATCGACCATGAGAGTCGTCGACGGCTCCGCTTGATCGACACGAAGACCTCCGGTGTGGTGGAGATGCCCGAGATCCATGCCATACACGGAGGTCTTCGTGTTTCACCGCGATGCCCGACTGACGGTTCACGGCAGGTGACTGCCGGTCCGACGCGTCCTGACCGGGCGACCGCCGGGCACGTGACGGCAGACCCGGGCATCCCCGCTCCGCCAGGGTTCCCGAAGGCCGGGTGTGGTTGCGGGTGCGCATGTGCCTCAGTCCGCCATCGGTTGACGAATAGAACGACTGGTCGATATACATTGCTCGTATACCGAACGTTCTATCTCCTAGGAGACCGTGTGCCCGAGCGCACCACCGCCGACGTGATCGACCGGTTCAACCAGGCTTTCGTCCACCACGACCCGTCCGTGCTCGCCGACCTGATCGGTGACGACTGCGTGATGGAGTCCGTCCAGCCGGCACCCGACGGCGACCGGCACGAAGGCCGCGAATCCTGCCTGGCGTTCTGGCAGGCGCTCGCCGAGGACCGCACCACGCAGTTCGAGCCCGAGGAGGTGGTGGTCGCGGGCGACCGGGCGACGATCCGCTGGCGCTACCGCTTCGGCGACGGTCCCGCCGACTCGGTGCGCGGGGTGAACCTCATGCGCCTGCGCGACGGGCTGATCGTCGAGGCCCTCGGCTACAGCAAGACCGCCGGCGAGATCCCGCCGGCCGCCGAGACCGGCCTGGACGACTGAGCGCCGGGCGCCGAGAGCGGAAGGAACCCATTCATGCGGAGCTATCACCTCGACAGCGGCGCCGGGCTGGACGGCCTGTCGATCAGGAAGCACGAGGACCCCGTCCCCGGCCCGGGACAGGTGCTGGTCGCCGTACGGGCCGCATCGCTGAGTTTCCGCGAGCTGATGGTGTTGCGCGGCGATTACGTGCTGCCGGTGAAGCCGGATGTGGTGCCGGTGTCGGACGGAGCCGGCGAGGTCGTGGCGCTCGGACCCGGTGTGAGCTCAGTGAGTGCCGGCGACCGAGTGACGGCCACGCTCTTCCCCAGCTGGCAGGACGGCCCGTTCGCGGTCGAGCACCTCGCGCAACTGGGCGGTTCCCTGGACGGCATGCTGACCGAACTCGCGCTGCTCGACGAGAAGGCCCTTGTGCCGGTTCCCGCGCACCTCTCCTACCAGGAGGCCGCGACGCTTCCCTGCGCCGCGGTCACAGCCTGGAACGCCCTGACCGGCGACGGTGCCGGGCTGCGCGCCGGCCAGACCGTCGTGCTGCAGGGATCCGGCGGGGTGTCGCTGTTCGCGCTGCGTTTCGCCAAGGCTCTCGGAGCCCGCGTGATCGCCACGACGAGCGGCCCGGCGAAGGCGTCGCGCCTGGCCGAGCTCGGCGCCGACGAGGTCGTCGACTACCGGGCCACGCCCGACTGGCCCCGCGAGATCCGTGAGCTGACCGGAGGACGCGGCGCCGACCGCGTCGTCGAGGTCGCCGGTCTGCTGGAACAGTCGCTGAAAGCGGTCGCGATGGCGGGCCATGTCGCCTGCGTGGGCTTCGTCTCCGACACGGCGCCGCCGATCGACCCTCGGGTGCTGTTCGCCTCCGGCGCGACCCTGCGCCCCGTCGCGGTCGGCAGCCGTGCGCAGTTCCTCGAGATGAACCGCGTCATCGAGGTCAACGGGCTGCGTCCGGTCATCGACCGGGCGTTCGCCTTCGACGACGCCCTCGCCGCCTACCGGTACTACGCCTCAGGGGAGGCGTTCGGCAAGGTCGTCATCACCATCTGAACCATCCGACCCCGGTCCGCCTCAGCCGGTGTGGGAGAGCAGCTTCGTCACCGCGTCGGCCGTCTTTCCCGGGTCCTCGGCGTTCTCCTGACCGTCGGGAGACCACAGGAACATCCAGCCGTCGATCGTCGGCGCGGCGAAGATGATCGTCTGGTTCCCGGTCTCGGGGTGCCACACCCAGAGGACGGGGTCGTCTCCGCCCAACATGCGGCCGACGAGCCCACGCTCAGGGAGCCGTCCGGCGAGTGCCTCCAGATGCGTACGTCGCTGCGGTCCGTAGGTGCTGGTGCTCGTCACATGGCCGCCTTGAGGGGAGAACCGGCTTTCCCTCAGGATCGCCGCAGGTCACCGGCCAGGCAACAGCGGTGATGGAATGCCCGTGAATGTGACTTTGTGGTTGGGGTGGGGGGGCGGCGCGGCTTGCCAGGTGTCGGGCGGACCGATGTGTAGCCCTGGGGACCGGGCCGTCTCCGTGCCCTGATCCCGCACATCAGCGGCCGCGCCGCGGCCGGGCGGGGCCGTGCAGTACGGCATCGGCGGACGGCACGCCGACTCGCCGTACGCTCCCGATGTGATCGAACAGTCGTTCGGCTATATTTGAACCCGCCGCCGCAGGGTGTGCCGCGTCCGCCCGGCAGCCGCAGCCGCTTTCCGGGACTCCTCGGTGCTTCCCGGGGCGTTCGGCATCGGTTTCCGGGTGCCGGCCTCCGGATCTCCGGAAAATGTCGGTGGCACCCCGTAGCTTTCCGGTGACCAACAGACCACGACCCCCAGGGGGCACCCAATGGCAATCAACGACCGCGAGAAGGCCCTTGAGACCGCCCTCGCGCAGATCGAGCGGCAGTTCGGCAAGGGCTCCGTGATGCGTCTCGGCGACGACGCACGCGCCCCGGTCGAGGTGATCCCCACCGGTGCGATCGCCCTCGACGTGGCTCTCGGCATCGGCGGCTTCCCGCGCGGTCGCATCGTCGAGGTCTACGGGCCGGAGTCCAGCGGTAAGACCACCGTCGCGCTGCACGCCGTGGCCAACGCCCAGCGGGCCGGCGGCATCGCGGCGTTCATCGACGCCGAGCACGCCCTCGACCCGGAGTACGCGAAGAAGCTCGGCGTCGACGTCGACGCGTTGCTCGTCTCCCAGCCCGACACCGGTGAGCAGGCCCTTGAGATCGCCGACATGCTGATCCGCTCCGGCGCGGTCGACATCATCGTCATCGACTCGGTGGCCGCTCTGGTGCCCAAGGCCGAGATCGAGGGCGAGATGGGCGACAGCCACGTGGGTCTGCAGGCGCGTCTGATGTCCCAGGCTCTCCGCAAGGTCGCCGGCGCGCTCAACCAGACCCGCACCACCGCCATCTTCATCAACCAGCTCCGCGAGAAGATCGGCGTCATGTTCGGCTCGCCCGAGACCACCACGGGTGGTAAGGCGCTGAAGTTCTACGCCTCGGTCCGGCTGGACGTCCGGCGCATCGAGACGCTCAAGGACGGCACCGAGCCGGTCGGCAACCGCACCCGCGTGAAGATCGTCAAGAACAAGATGGCTCCGCCCTTCCGCCAGGCCGACTTCGACATCCTGTACGGCATCGGCATCTCCCGCGAGGGCGGCCTCATCGACATGGGCGTCGAGCACGGGTTCGTGCGCAAGGCCGGTGCCTGGTACACCTACGAGGGCGATCAGCTCGGCCAGGGCAAGGAGAACGCCCGCAACTTCCTGAAGAACAACCCGGACATCGCGGACGAGATCGAAAAGAAGATCAAGGAAAAGCTCGGGGTCGGGCCGCGTCTGGACGCTGCCGCCGAGCCTCCCGCCCCCGCTCCGGCGGCAGCGGCTCCCTCCGGCGGACGCGGATCCAAGGCGGCGGCCACGCCCAAGCCGGGTGATGTCTGAGCGCGGCCGTGAGGCGTGACGATTCTCCCGGCCCCGCTGACGAGCCGTGGCCGGGAGACGCCGAGTTCGGGCTTCCGGCGTCGGGTGTCCCCTCGCTGGAGGCGCTTCGGGAGGAGATCCGGGCGCGCGAGCGCGGGTTCCGCTCGGAGCGGGCGGCCCCCGGGGAGCGACCTCGTCGTTCCTCGAGTGGTGCCGGTCGCGCCGGCGCCTTCGGGGATTCGGACGCCTTCGACGGCGCGGGAGCCCGCGACCGCCGGAACCCGGACGACCAGGCCGGAGCTCCTCACAGCGGGAGCGTTTCCGCCGACGGCGACTTCCCGGAGTCACGAGGCCCCGAGCGGAAGCGTCGCTCCCGCCGTGGGGGTGGTGCTTTCGGTGGTGGGGACCTCTTCGGGGAGTCCGGGCAGGAGGGTTCGCGTCGTTCTCGCCGCAGGCGCGGTGCTTTCGACGGTGAGGACTTCTCCACGGAGCATGAGCCCGAGCGTGAGCGTCGCTCTCGGCGTGGGCGTGGTTCTGCCCGTGATGAGGAGTTCTCCGCGGAGCACGGGCCGTCCGCCGACCCGGAGGCCGTGGCCAGGGCGATCTGCCTTCGGCTGCTCACCATGGCGCCGAAGACCAGGGCCCAGCTCGCCGAAGCCCTGCGGAAGCGGGAAGTGCCCGAGGAGGCCGCGCAGGCCGTGCTGGAGCGCTTCTCCGAGGTGGGGCTCATCGACGACCAGGCGTTCGCCGCGGCGTGGGTCAGTTCCCGGCATGCCGGGCGCGGTCTCGCACGGCGGGCGCTCGCACAGGAGTTGCGGCACCGAGGGGTGGACGAGGACACCGTCAACGAGGCCGTCGATCAGCTCGACCCCGAGCAGGAGGTGGAGACGGCGCGCAGACTGGTCGCCCGCAAGCTTTCGGGCACGCGCGGCCTCGACCCCCAGACCCGTACGCGGCGGCTTGTCGGGATGCTCGCCCGCAAGGGGTACGGTCCCGGGCTCGCCTTCCGTGTCGTCCGCGAGGCGCTCGAAGGCGAGGGCGGCGAGGTCGACGACTTCTTCGATGGCGACCTGCGGTGACGGTGCGGTAGGCGTGTTCGGGTGCTCCCCGGCGAACCTGGTCAAATGCGGTCGGCTGTGGACGGCTGTCCCGGGTGGCGACCTTTCCGGCGATGAGGGTGACCTGCGCCGAGGGTGTGCCGGGCGGGCTGGCCGAGATGGGGGGCGCCTGTGTCGGCGCCGCGATCTCGTCGTCCCGGTGATGAGGGTGCCCTACGCCGAGGGTCTGTCGGGTGGGCTGACCGAGGTGGAGGGCGAGTGCATCGGCACCGTGATCTCGTCGTCTCGGCACCATGTGGGGTGCGCCCGGTGCCATGGGGTGCCTCCCGCGCCGCGCGGGTTCGGCGATGAGTGGCGACTCGCGGAGAGGGCGTGTCGAGAGGGCTGACCGGGCCCTCGCCGCGCGCCGGACAGGAGCTCGGACCGTTTCTGGCGCCGGATCTGACCGGGGAAGCGATTTGACGCCACTCCTTTGCTTGCCCGTTACCTCGCTGACGCTTAATCTCGACCGCAGTGAGGAGTTACTCCGCAGTGCGGATTGCCATATCGGTGGATAACAGAACGAGAGATATCGACCGGCTTGCCGGGCATGACGGCAGCCCTCCGGGCTGCCGGATTTCACGACGTTCCGTTGACGTCGCCGGGTTCTGCCGTGCTGCGTGCGTTACCCCCTCGCTAGCTCGAAGTTGCGACGCGAGGAGGGGTGAGCGCGCATGAATACGATCGTGATCGTTCTGGCGCTGGCGGTGGTGCTGCTGACGCTCGTAGCGATCGCCGCGCTCGTCATGGTGGTGCGCCACACCGGAGGCTCCCGGCGTAAAGGCCCTTCCCCTGAGCAAGTCGCCGCGGCCGAGGCCGAGGTGAACGAGGAGCTTGAGCAGGCGAGGCGTCAGGCGGCGGAGATCCGGGGACAGGCGGAGAGAGACGCGGGCGAGATCGTCAAGAAGTCCGAGTCTGCCGCCGAGAGCGCCGCGCTGATGCGCAAGGAAGTCGAAGAGGAGGCGCGGCTCCTCAAAGGCGAGATCAAAGAGCTGCGCACCGATCTCGAGCGCAGGGAGAGCCGCCTGGTCGAACGGGAGCAGCGGCTCGACGAGGAGGCGCGCAGGCAGGCCGAGCGGGCGCGCAAGCTGGCCGAGACCGAGACCGAGCTGGCCGATCGACGGGTCGAGCTCGACCAGGTCGCCGACAACCGGCGAAAGATCCTGGAGCGGGTCGCGGGGCTCACCGCCGACCAGGCCAAGAACGAGCTGGTCAAAGAGATCGAGAACCAGGCCAAGCGCGAGGCCGCCCTGATCGTCCGCGAGATCGAGAGCGAGGCGCGCAAAGAGGGGGAGAAGCGCGCCTGCAAGATCGTGACACTGGCGGTTCAGCGGGTCGCCACCGAGCAGACCGCGGAGTCCGTGGTCAGCGTGCTGCACCTGCCCGGCGACGACATGAAGGGCCGCATCATCGGGCGCGAGGGCCGCAACATCAGGGCGTTCGAGTCCACGACCGGGGTCAATCTGATCATAGACGATACGCCCGAGGCGGTGCTTCTCTCCTGTTTCGACCCGGTCCGGCGGGAAACCGCCCGGCTGACGCTGGAGCGGCTCGTCCTCGACGGCCGCATCCACCCGCAGCGCATCGAGGAGGCGTACGAGCGCAGCAAGGCCGAGGTGCGTGACCTGTGCGTGCGAGCGGGTGAGGACGCCCTGGTGGAGCTCGGCATCACCGACATGCATCCCGAGCTGATCACGCTGCTCGGCCAGCTGCGCTACCGGACGTCCTACGGGCAGAACGTGCTCAAGCACCTGATCGAGTCCGCGCACATCGCCGGGATCATGGCCTCCGAGCTGCGGCTCGACCGCGACCTGGTGAAGCGCTGCGCCCTGCTGCACGACATCGGCAAGGCGCTGACCCACGAGGTCGAGGGCAGCCACGCCCTGATCGGCGCGGAGATCGCCCGCCGGTACGGCGAGCACGAGGACGTCGTCCACGCCATCGAGGCGCACCACAACGAGGTGGAGGTGCGCACCGTCGAGGCGGTGCTCACCCAGGCGGCCGACGCGATCAGCGGCAGCCGTCCCGGGGCCCGGCGCGAGTCCCTCGAGGCGTACGTGAAGCGGTTGGAGCGGCTGGAGGAGATCGCCCAGTCGTACGACGGCGTGGAGAAGGTGTTCGCGATGCAGGCCGGACGGGAGATCCGGGTCATGGTCCGCCCCGACGCCGTGGACGACATCCAGGCCCAGGTCATCGCCCGCGACGTCGCCAAGCAGGTGGAGGAGGAGCTGATCTACCCCGGCCAGATCCGCATCACCGTCGTCCGCGAGTCCCGCGCCACCGAGTTCGCCCGCTAGTGGTGTGTCCGCGAGTCTTGGCTGGGTCGGTCACTTCGCCGGAAGGAAGCTGCGGTCCTCGCGAAGCCCGCTTCGCCGGGCCTTCGCTCCCTTCCGCTCCGCTCCCTCGATCCCGGTGAACGTTCGCGGACAGCGCCGCGCCGCGGCGGCCGGACCACCGATCATCCGGTTCATCGACTCCGCGGGTCGAACTCGCGGTTGTCGGCATTGGAATGCGTGACCGCGCCCTGGAGCGGGTCGTGTTCTCAGCGGCCCGGGGTCCGTTCTCGCTCAGCCCGGCCGCGGGGAGGCGTCACGGGTGGCCGAGGTCCGGTGGCCGCGTGCCCGGCGCCGCGCGCAGCACCACGTAGCCGTCGCGCTCGTACACGACCTGGTAGCCGTTGCGACGCAGCAGGGCAACGCGTGCGCGCTGCTCGTCGACACCCGTGAACGGGAACGTCATCCTGCCCGTGTCGGCCACCACCCAGGGCGCCCAGCGCGGACGCCGGTCCCACAGCAGCACGCGCGTACGCGAGGTGAGCGCCGGGCCGACGTAGTTGGCCGCCTCCACCAGCACCCCGTCCGGTACGGCGGCCGCCGCCCCGGAGGCGGCCTGGACGCGGGGCGCGGGGGTGAGCAGCCGTCCGTACGCGAAGAACGGGACGAGGGCGACGGCGACCGACAGGAGCGACGCGGCCAACGGCGTCTTACGCACGACGAGCCGGGTCCGGGCGATGCCGTCCGCCGCCGCGCAGAAGAGCACCACGACGATGAAGGCGTTGTAGTGGTACTCCGTCCCCCACCAGTTCGGGAACGAGCCGGCCAGCATCCGGGCGGCGAGCGGCGGAACCGCGATAAGTGTCAGCGGCGAGAGCAGACACAGGAAGAGCACCATCGCGCCCAGCAGGGCGACCGTGGCGGCCTTCTCGGACGGGGTGACCAGCAGCGCCAGCGCGTCCAGCGGATGGGTGAGAGCCCGCACGGCGGCGGAAGGCAGGTCGGGGCCGAGCGTTCCGTAGGCCCAGTAGTAGTCGGCCCGGCCGCCGAAGGCCGGGATGAGCACGTGGGTGGTGATCATGACCGCGGCGAGGCCGGCCACCACCAGCGGCAGCCCCACGCGGAAGCGGCGGACGGCGATCAGGAACAGGCCGTATCCGGCGATGACCAGTCCCATGTCCTCCTTGACGCACAGGAGGAGCGCCCCGGCCAGCACCGCCTGTCGCGGCCGGCCCGCGTCGTGGCGTTCGATCATCCACGCGGTCAGCGCCGGCGCGAAGGCCACCTCGTGGAAGTCGAAGACGACCGCCTCGGCGATCGGCCAGGACAGTGCGTACGCGCCCGCGATCAGATGGGCGGCCGCCGCGCCGAGCCGTCGCCGTGCGAACAGCCACAGCGGCGGGATCGCCGCGGCCAGCAGCACCCCTTGGAGGACGAGCAGGGTTTCCGGCCCGTCGTGCAGCCAGTAGAACGGCGCGAGCGAGGCCAGGATGGGCGACCAGTGGTCACCGAGGACCGAGAAGTCCGGGCCGAAGTCGTTGTGGACGCCCTTCGCGATCGACACCGGCAGCCCGAAACGCGAGTAGGACCTGACCGCCTGGTCGAAGATGACCAGGTCGTACGTGCCCAGGCGGAACGCGTGCAGGCGGATCAGGCCCGCCGCCGAGTAGAGCGCCGCGGCCGCCGCCGTGATCACGGTCAGCGCGGTCGCCGTACGGTCGAGGCGGGGGCGGCGGCCGACCGTCCCCCACGGGGTCGTGAACCTCATCAGTCCATCGCGATGAAGATCTGTAGATAGAAGGAGAGCTCCGCGGCCAGCGCGGTGGCCTTGGTCTCCTGGCGGCGGAAGCCGTGCGACTCGCCTTCGAAAGCGAGATAGGTGCAGGGTACGCCGTGCGCCGTCATCGTGTCGGCGAACGCCTCCGACTGGGCCGGTGGCACCACCGGGTCGGCCAGTCCCTGCATGAGCAGCATCGGGCAGCCGATCTCGCCCGCCCTGGCCAGCGGCTCGCGGGAGCCGTACAGCGCCTCGGGGCCGACCAGCCAGTCGATGTAGCGGGACTCGAAGTCGTGCGTGGCGGCGACGAGCGGGGCGAGGGCGCTGACCCCGGCGATCGACACGCCTCCGGCGAAGACGTCGGAGGCGCAGCAGGCGGCCATCACGGTCCAGCCGCCCGCGCTGCCGCCCCTGATCGCGATGCGCGCCGGGTCGGCCAGGTTCGCCGCCGCGAGCCACCGCGCCGCCGCGACGGCGTCCTCGACGTCGATGATCCCCCACTGCCCGCGCAGCCGCTCCCGGTAGGCGCGGCCGTACCCGGTTGAGCCGCCGTAGTTGAGGTCGAGCACGCCGATGCCGCGGCTGGTGAAGAACGCCTTCTCCAGGCTGAGCTCGGTCGTCGCGTGCCCGGTCGGTCCGCCGTGCACGAACACGACGTACGGCGCGGCGGTCGCCGCGGTCGCGTCGGGACCGGAGGGCGGGTACAGGAACGCGTGGACGGAGCGGCCGTCGCCGCTCTCGATCTCGACGGCGCGCGGGGTCGGGAGATAGGCGGCTTCGGGCAGTTCGGCGAGGTCGCCGCACAGCAATTCGACCCGGCCGCTGGCGGCGATCCGGACGATCGCCCTGGGCAGGCGCGGGCCGTACGCGATGCCGGCGACGCTGCGCCCGTCGCAGGCCAGCGCGGGGACCCAACCGGTGTAGGGGACCTCGACGTCGGAAAGCGTCCCCGTGGCGGGGTCGAGGATGCCGAGCCGCAGGTCGCCGCGCCCGTGCAGCACCGCGAGCCGGCCGTCCCCCAACGGCTGGTACGGCCGGCCGCCGAGCTGCCAGAGCGGCCCGGCGAACTCCTCCTCGGCCGGGTGGAGCGCCCGGCGGGCGCCGCCGAGGAGGTCGGACTGGTAGAGGTTCCACCAGCCCGAACGGTCCGAGACGAAGTAGAGGGTGCGGTCGTCGCGCCAGCACGGGGCGAGCACGGACTCGTCGGCGCCGCCCGCGATCGCCACGGTGTGCCCGTCGGAGATCCGGGTCACCCGCAGCTCGGTGCCGGTCCACGGCATGGCCGGGTGGTCCCAGCAGACGTAGGCGAGGTGCCGCCCGTCGGGGGAGAGCGTGGGGAAGGCGTAGAAGTCGCTTCCGCTCACCCGCTCCACGATCCCGTCCGTGCGGCCCTCCTGCGCCGCCGCGAGCGACGCCGTCGGGAGGGACAGGGAGACGATGGAGCGGCTGACCACCCCGTCGTCGTGGTGGCGTTCGCGTACGCACCACAGCTCGGGGCCGTCGGGGCTCTCGTGGACGAGCAGGTCGGCGTAGCGCAGCCCGCCGGGACGGTCCGGCTCGGGCGTGAGCGGCCACGGGTCGGCCCCTGCGGCGGCGAGATAGAGCCGCTGGTCGGCGTGGTTCGCGAAGACGATGCCCCGCCCCGGCACGACGGCGTAGGAACGCCCGCCGTACTCGTGGACGCGGGTGCGCGCGTCCCAGGGGGCGGGGAGTAACTCGTGCAGCATCCCGTCGGCGTGGCGGTGGACGACCGTGCGTCGCCCGCCCTCCGCCGGCCGGTCCTCCTCCCACCACAGGTGGTCGCCCATAACGGTGGGGAAGCCGAGTGACAGCCCCGACCGGGCGACGTCGGTGGTCGAGATCGGCGATGGCCAGGCTCCGTGCGGCATGGGCTCGGGGGACATGCCTCCCATCCTGACGGACGGAAGGTCGCCGTGTCCGCTCACCCCCTCCGGAGACGGGAGCAGACGAGACGTCCGCCGCGTCCCGCAACGGGGGCGCTATCTCGGATCGAGAGCGGGAGGGGTGGTGTAGCGGGTGGCGAGCACGCCGAGATGACTGATCACCGCCCGCTTCCAGGCGCCGTCGTCGAACATCCGCCGCAGCGCGGCGTCGATCTCCTCCCGCGTCCCCTCTGTGTTCGCGCGGATGCCGTACCGGTGGACGGCGAGCGAACGGCCGCAGAGCCGGAACCTCCCGGGGTACTGCGCGTCGAGCCCCACCAGGACCGGCGCGTCGGCCACGATGGCGTCGACCGTCCCCTTCGCCAGCAGCGGAGCGCACGCGGCGGGCACGTTCGCCACGGCGAGGAACGCGGCCGTCCACGCGGCCCCCAGCTTGCGGACCAGCGGAGCCGCGTCCGCGCGGGTGCCGCACACACGCCGGTCCCGCAGGTCCTTCGGGCCCGCGATGGTCAGGTCCCGCGCGCGTACGAGGAGGTCGGAGCCGGTCACGAGGTACGGCCCGGCGGAGTCGGCCGCGTCGGTCGCGCCGACGACGATGTCGGCCTCGTCCGGGTCGCCGGTGTACACGATCCGCCCGTCGCTGTAGCCGAGTTCGCGCGCCACGTACTGGGCGATCGCGATGTCGAAGCCGGTGTAGCCCCCGTCAGGGAGCCGGACGACCAGCCCGGGGTATCCGACGCGCACGCCGACGACGAGGACGCCGCCCCTGCCGCACGAGGTGAGGGAGGCGACCGTCAGCGAAAGGCCCAGGAACAGGGCCGCGACGTGCCGCACGAGCCCAAGGATCCGGGCGGGTCCGGCTCAAGGCCAAGCAGCGACACGACAAGGAACCGGAAAGAAGCCGGCTCGCTGTTCCAACGCGTTTCATTCGGCATGCGCCTGCGAGATGAAGCGCGGTTCCACTCCCGTTCGATCGCGGCCGCCGAGCTTTCCGGCGTGCCCGACCGATCAGACGACGCCGGCTCCGGTCGCCTCGGGCTCGCCGACGCCTCCGGGCGGGATGATCGGCTGCACCGCCGTCCGGTGGCTGCGCCTCGTACGCCGCTCCAGCCAGTTCGCGAGCGCGCTGAGCGACATGTTGAGCCCGACGTAGATGACGCCGATGACGATCGCGGCCGGGATGAGCGACCCGAAGTACACCGCCGGGATGAGCTTGAACCCCATGTTGAGCAGGTCCACGTAGGCGATGATGTAGCCGAGCGCCGTGTCCTTGAGCAGCACGACGAGCTGGCTCACGATGGCCGGCATCATCGCGGTGACCCCCTGGGGGAGCAGGACCAGCCGCATCACCTGGCTCTTGCGCAGCCCGATCGCCTGCGCGGCCTCGGCCTGGCCGGGGGGCACCGCGCGGATCCCGGCCCGGACGACCTCGGCCAGCACGGACCCGTTGTACAGCGTGAGCCCGGCCACCAGCGCGACCAGAGAGTAGTCGCCGCCGCCGAACACACTCGGCGCGAGGTAGAACAGGAAGAAGATCAGCAGCAGCAGCGGGATGGCGCGGAACGTCTCGACGATCGCGCCCGCGACGACGCGGAGCCAGCGGTGGTCGGAGAGCCGGGCCAGGCCGAAGACCGCGCCGAAGATCAGCGCGCAGATCGCGCCGAGACCCGCCGCCTTCAGCGTGCCGAGGAGCCCCGGGATGATGTATTCGGTCCAGGTCGAGGCGTCGAGGAAGGGCTTCCAGATCTCCCCGTCCCACTGCCCCTTGGCGTCGAACCTGGCGTAGACATAGTACACGGCGGCGGCCAGGACGACCACCGACAGCACGGTGAGTACGGCGTTGCGGAGCTTCCCGCGCGGGCCCGGGGCGTCGAAGAGGACGTTCGTGCTCATCGGACCACCGCCAGCCGCGACGCCAGGCGGTTGGTGAGGAAGCCGACCGGCATCGTCACCACCATGAACGCGATGACCAGCCCGATGAAGATGGGGATCGACACGCCCGTGTCGTCGAACGTGTCCTTCATGACGAAGGCCGATTCCATCAGGTAGCCTCCGGCGATCGCCACGGTGCTGTTCTTGATCATCGCGATCATCACGCTGCCCAGCGGCGCGATGACCGTCCGGAACGCCTGCGGCAGGATGATCAGCCGCAGCGACTGCAGGAACGTGAGCCCGATGGCGCGCGCCGCCTCCGCCTGCCCGAGCGGGACGGTGTTGATGCCCGCGCGCAGCGTCTCGCAGACGAACGCCCCGGTGTACGCGGACAGGCCGAGCACGACCAGCCAGAAGCTGTTGGTGCTCGGGGTGTCGGAGAAGATCAGTCCGATGGTGTCGCTGAGGCCGAGCGAGGAGAAGGCCAGCACCAGCGTCAGCGGCGTGTTGCGCACGATGTTGACGTACAGCGTTCCGGCGGCGCGCAGCACCGGCGTCGGGGCGACCCGGGCCGACACCAGGATCGTGCCCAGCACCAGGGCCAGGGCCCCGCAGATCAGGGAGAGCTTGACGTTCTCCAGGAAGCCGGCCAGCAGGGCCGGCGCGTATTTGATCAGATCGTCCATCGTGCTCCACCGGTGGGGAAGGCCGCCGCCGGACGGGTGACCGGCGCGGCGGCGGCCGTGTCAGGTGTTCTCAGGGCAGGTCAGGAGCAACCCTCGAACGTCGGCACACCGGTGGGGGCCTTGAGCCCCTGCGCCTGGCCGAACCACTTGGTGAAAATCTGCTGCATGGTGCCGTCCTGGTACATCTTCCCGATGGCGGCGTTGACGGCCTCGCAGGTCTTGGTGTCGCCCTTCTTCAGGCCGACGCCGTACTTCTCGTCGGTGAACGGCTGGCCGAGGATCTTGAACTTGCCCGGGGCCTGGCCGGCGAACCCGGCGAGGATCAGGTCGTCGGTCGTGACGGCGTCGAGGTTGTTGCCGCCGAGCTTGCTCACGCACTCGGAGTAGGTCGCCGCGCCGACGAGCTGGGCGTCGAGGTTGAGCTCGCCGTCCGGCGGCGGGTCGGTGATCCGCTTGTAGGAGTTGGAGCCCGCCGCCTGGCAGATGCGCTTTCCGGCCAGGTCGGTCGGCTTGGAGATCGCGCTGTCGTCGCTGCGGACCATGACGTCCTGGTGGGCCAGGACGTACGGCCCGCCGAAGGTCACCTTCTCCTTGCGGCTCTCGGTGATGGAGTAGGAGGCGAAGATGATGTCCACGGTGCCGTTGGCGAGGAACGCCTCGCGGTTGGACGACGCGGACTCCTTCCACGTGATGTCCACGTCCTTGCCGCCGGCGAGCTCCTTGACGACGTACTTGGCGACGTCGACGTCGAAGCCCTCGGGCTCGGAGCCCTTCTTCAGGCCCAGACCGGGCTGGTCCCACTTGGTGCCGACGACCACCTTGTGTGCTTTCTCCAGCTTCTCGGCGACGCTGGAGTAGCTCTCGTCGCCCCCGCCGCAGGCCGTCAGGCTCGCGGCTGTGGCGGCGACGGCGAGAGCCGCCCAGACTCGACGTGCTCGCATAACTGCCACCTCTTCTTCCGTGCGCTGAGCCGGGTCGCGGCTCGGGGGAGGATCCCGTGATCAGTGCGTGAGGATCTTGGAAAGGAAGTCTCTGGCCCGGTCGGTGCGGGGACTGTCGAAGAACTCGTCGGGCGCGGCCTCTTCGACGATCTCGCCGCCGGCCATGAAGACGACGCGGTTGGCGGCCCGGCGGGCGAAGCCCATCTCGTGGGTGACGACCATCATGGTCATGCCGTCACGGGCGAGGCCGGTCATGACGTCGAGCACCTCCTGCACCATCTCGGGGTCCAGCGCGGAGGTCGGCTCGTCGAAGAGGATCATCTTGGGGTCCATGGCCAGCGCGCGGGCGATGGCGGTGCGCTGCTGCTGGCCTCCGGAGAGCTGGGCCGGATACTTCGCGGCCTGCGAGGCGATGCCGACCCGCTCAAGCAACTCCATGCCGCGCTTCTCGGCCGTCTCCCTGGGGACCTTGCGGACCTTCATCGGTCCGAGGGTGACGTTCTCCAGGATCGTCTTGTGCGAGAAGAGGTTGAAGGATTGGAACACCATCCCGACGTCGGAGCGGAACCGCGCCAACGCCTTGCCCTCCGCGGGAAGCTCCTGGCCGTCGAAGGTGATCGTGCCCGAGTCGATGGTCTCCAGGCGGTTCACCAGACGGCACAGGGTGGACTTGCCGCCGCCGGACGGCCCGATGACCACGACGACCTCGCCGCGCGCGACGTTCAGGTCGATGTCCTTGAGCACATGCAGTGTGCCGAAGCTCTTGTTGACGCCTCTCAAGCTGACAAGCGGGTCACCAGGCTCTGTCATGGCCTACAACGTAGGGGGGTCAACCTTGCCGTGTCACTAGGTCACGGTACCGATCAGATCACAGGCTCCCTACGTGCACATGTCAGGTCATTTCTCCCGCCTTCACCGGGACGGAGGCGCATCCGTCCCGGGACGGTGGGCCGCTTGGCTGGATTCGCAGCGATACGTCCAGAGCGGTCGAGAGCGGCCCAGGGAGAAGCGGTGAGTCATCGATGGTGAAAAATTCCGACCTGTTCAGAAGGAATGTCGCCGGGGGCGCCATGCTGGCGTGGCCGGTGCTGGAGTTCCTGGGCTTCCTCACCTCGCCGCCGGGCACGAGCCACGCCCCGGCGGTCTTCGCGAGCCGGCCGGTGCAGGTCCAGGCGAGCGCGCTGCTGTTCCAGTGGGCCACCATGGCCCTGATCCCCGCGATACTCGGGCTCGCGCACCTGCTGCGCGTACGCATGCCGCGCACCGGCAACGTGGGCGCCGCGATCGGGCTGACCGGAGCCGCGAGCGCGGTCGCCCTCTTCACCACCGATTTCTACGACCTCGCGCTGGCCCAGACCGTGCCGGCCGAGCAGGCCGTACGCGTGACCGAGACCGCCGGCGCGCTCGGCGGCTTCGTGTACGGCATGCTGCTTCCGGGGTTCCTCGCCCACGTCGGCGTGCTCACCCTCATGACGGGCCTGGCCCTCGCCAAGGCCGGGCCGTGGTGGCTGCTCCCGGTGACGCTCATGGGGATCGTGGGGCCGTTCCTGACCCTGGGCCAGACGCCGGCCGTCCAGTCGATCGGAGCGCTGTTCCAGCTCGCCGCGTTCGGCTGGGTCGGGGTGCGCGTGCTGCGCATGCCCGTGGCGACCTGGGCGGCCGCCTGATCCTGCTCGTCAGCCGCCGAGACCGGACTCCCTGGCGCGGATGATCGCCTCGGCCCGGTCGGCCACCCGCAGCTTCGCCAGGATGTTCGACACGTGGTTGCGCACCGTCTTCTGGCTCAGGCCGATCCGCGTGGCGATCTGCGGGTTGGTCAGGTGGGAGGCGAGCAGCTCCAGGATCTCCCGTTCCCGCCGGGTCAGCTCCGGGAAGGCCTCCTTCTCGCCGGACCCCCGGGAGAAGTAGTCCGTCAGTCGTACGGCCAGGGCGGCGCCGAAGATGGCCTCGCCCTCGGCCACCGCCTGGATCGAGCGGACCAGCTCGGCCCGCCGCGCACCCTTCAGCACGTAGCCCCTCGCCCCGGCGCGTACCGCGGCGAGCACCGCGTCGTCGTCGTCCGACATGCTGAGGACGAGGACCCGGACGTGGGGATGGTCCCGCACGATCCGCTCGGTGGCCGCGACCCCGCCCATGCCGGGCATGGCCAGGTCCATCAGGACGACGTCGGGCTGCGCCCTCGTGACGAGGGCCAGGGCCTGCTCGCCGCTGGCCGCCTCGTCCACCACCTCCACGCCCTCGACGGACCGGAGCAGCGCGCGCAGCCCGGCGCGGAACGCGGCATGGTCGTCAACGAGCAGCACGCGGATCGGGTCCATCGGTTACCGGCTCTCCTTCCGTCGTCTCCCGGCGCTCCGGGAAAGTCTCTCGATCGTCGCCGAGAGGCAGCTCGGCGAGCACCCGGGTGCCGCCCTCCGCCCGGGGCTCGACCAGGCACGAACCGCCGAGCTCGGCCGCCCGCTCGCGCATCGACGCCATCCCCACGCCCGCGCCCACGCCCCTCGATGCCGGGCCGGCATCCGTGTTCGACGGGTCGGGTCCGTCGTCGGCGACCTCCAGACACAGGCGGCCGTCGGCCGCGGACAGGCGGATCAGGGCACGTGTGGCCCCGGAGTGCCCGCGCACGTTGGCCAGCGCCTCCACCGCGATCCGGTACGCGGCGACCTCCACCGCCGCGGGCAGCGTGGGCAGCTCTCCCGCGGACTCCACCCGCACGTCCAGCCGCGCCCCCGCGCTCCTCGGGAGGCCGGCGACGTGCGCGCGGATCGCGCCGAGCAGGCCGAGGGTGTCCAGCGCGGGCGGGCGCAGCCCCTCCACCAACGTGCGCACGTCGTTCATGGCCGCCTGGGCGTCGGTCATGATGTCTTCCAGCATGGCCTTCGCCGCCTCGTCCTCGACCATGTCCTGCAGGGCCTCCGCCCGCATGGTGAGCGCCGCGAGGGTGGGACCGAGGCCGTCGTGCAGGTCCCTGCGGAGCCGGCGGCGCTCCTCCTCCCGGGCGACGACCAGGCGTTCGCGCGACCTCCGGAGGTCGGCGGACAGCCGTACGGAGTGGACGGCTACGCCGGTCTGCCTGGCCAGGTCGGCGAGGACGCGCCGGTCCTTCGGCCCGAACCCGCTCTCGCCCGGACGTGGGGACAGGACCAGTTCCCCGACGGGCTCGTTGTGGTAGACCAGCGGCAGCCGTACGAGGTCGGGGGCGGGCACGCCGTGCGCGTGGGACGGACCGCCGGCCACCTCGACCGCGACGTGCGGCAGTCGCAGCGCCTCGGCCACGGAGCGGGCCACCGCCGCCAGCACGGCCGAGGGCTCCGCCGTCTCCTCCAGCCGCCTGCCCAGCAGCGCCACCACGGCGTACGGATCGTCACGCCTGCCGTACATGAGCAGATTGATCCAGCGTTGGACGCGGTCGCGCAGCGGGGCGAAGACCAGCGCCACCACCCCGGCGGCCACGATCGAGACCGGCAGCGTGCTCCCGGATCGGAAGATCGCCCCGAGGTAGGCGACCGTCGCGACGTATCCGCCGACGACGCATCCGGAGAGCAGGAGGTACACGAACGTCCGGTTGATGACGAGGTCGATGTCGAGCAGCCGGTGCTGGAGCACGGCCACGCCGACCGCGACGGGCAGGAGGACGCCGCCCAGCGTCCCCGCGAGCTCCCAGAGCGTGCTGCTCGCCGGCCAGACGGCCTCCGGCATGTCGTCGGTGAGCCCGGCGACCAGGCGGGCGACGACGATCAGACCGGCCAGCCCGGCCGCGTACGCCAGCCACTTGACCTGGTCGCGCTCCCGCCGTCCGCCGTGCCGGGACCGGCGGACGAGATCCACCGCGCCGACGACGAACAGCGTGCCCGAGAGGACCGTCGTCGCCGGTTCGGCGATCCGGGAGAGGTCCGCGAGAGCGGGCACGCCGAGCGGGTTGACCACCGCGGTGCCGAGCCCCGCCTGGTCGTTGGGCCCCGGCCGTACGGCGCTCAGCGCCATCGCCGCCACGCAGATCACGCCCACCGCGCCCAGCAACGGCCGCCAGCGCTGCGAGGGGAGCCGCCCGGCGGGGAAGAAGAGGGGGACCGAGGCGAGCGAGACGTTCGCCGGGACCCACAGCCAGGACTGCGGCCAGGCCGATGCCTCGGCCAGCGGCGCCCCGGTGGAACGCGCGAAGATCGCATATTGACCGAAGGCGTCGAGCAGGGTGAAGGACAGGCCGCCGGTCGCCATGATGAGGCCGATCGCGTTGCCGGGCCGCCGCACGCCGATCAGGCCGCCCACGCCGCCGAAGGCGGCCACGAAGAGCAGGTGGCTCTGGGAGAACGGCTCCGCCCCGTTGCGCACGCCGAGCAGGAGCGCGGTGACGACCAGCAGGAGCGTGGCCGCACACACGATCAATGCCGTACGCCGCACCGTGACCTCCCTTGTCGCCAGGCTAGTGACGTCACCGCCGAGAAAGATGGGACTTTGTCCCGATTGGAGAGGGATCGGTGCGGCGAGGCGGGATCACCGGTACAGGGCGATGGCGTTCTCGCTGATGAGGGTCTCGACGACGCCGATGACCTCGTTGACCGGGCGGGGGTGCTCCCGGGCGATGGCGCGCAGGCGGTTGACGAGCGGCCCGGACGGCTGGGCGAGGTGGAGCGCCGCCTCCAGTCGCAGGACGCCGACCAGGCCGCACAGCGCGGCGCTCCGCGCGTCCGGCTGCTCGCCGCCCTCGACCGCGCCGCGCACCCCGGCCCGCGCCCGTACGACAGGGGCGATGTCCGCCGGCTGGTACCGGGTCTGCGACACGACGCCCATGCGCCTCCGGGTAACCCGGGTGAGGACGCCCGCGGCGACCAGGCCGCCGCAGACGCGGTCGTAGACGTCCTCGGCCACCTTCTTGAGCCAGAACCTGCTGTCCCGGTTGTCGCGGTCCTTGAGGATCGCCGGGATCAGGCTGTCGGCGATCATGTCCCCGGTGGGGCTGCGGTCGTAGACGGCGAGCCGTCCCTGGGTGATCTCCAGGCGGCCGTTCAGGGCCAGTTCGAGCAGCACCGCGCCCGCGAGCCCGACGCCCAGCGAGGACAGGTGGATCAGGGGCTTGCCGGTCTGGTCGTGGGCGATCAGGTAGAGGTCGTGATGGAGCGGCGACCGGTTCATGACGTCGGGGGGTCCTTTGCTGGGGGCGTCCGGACTGGCGGATCGGCCGGATGCCGTCCCGGCCGGTCCTGAGGGGAGTGCGTGCCTGTGGGCGGGCAGGACGTCCGGCCGCCGACGGCGCCCCTCACCGGTGCTCCTCCGCTGCGGCGAAGCCGGACGGGGTCGGTCTGCGTCCCATGGCGTACAGGACGAGCAGGACCACGGCGCCGACGGCGAGCCAGATCAGACCCACCCTCTGCGCCAGGATATTGGCGTTGATGACAACGAAGATCAGGATCGCCATGCCGATGAGCGGGACGACCAGGTGCCTCAGGAAGTCGGTCGACTTGCGGCGGATCACGTAGTGCGTGATGACGGAGACGTGCAGCACGATGAAGGCGATCAGCGCGCCCATGTTGATCAGGCTGCTGAGCAGGTCGACGCCGTCCTCGCGGGTCGACATCCACAGGCCGAGAACGATGGACAGCGTCGCGACGAAGAGGGTGGCGTTGGTCGGCACAGAGTGCTTGACCGAGACCTTGGCCAGGAAGGACGGCAGCTGCCGGTCGCGCGCCATCGCGTAGAGGAGCCGGGAGACGGCCACCTGCGCGACCATCGTGTCGGCCAGGCCCCAGGAGACGGCGGTCGCGGTGGACGTGACGTGGGCGAGCCAGCTCCCTCCGGCGACCTCCGCCGTGTCGAAGAAGGCGGTGCCGCCCGGGTCGCCGTGCGCGAGCAGGCCGGCCGGGTCGGGGACCAGCAGCGCGGCGACCCACACCTGGACGATGAAGAGCGCGCCAGCCAGGATCAGCGCCAGCCGCATGGCCCTGCCGACCTGGGCGGAGCCGCCCTTGGCCTCCTCGACGAGCATGCTGATGCCGTCGAACCCGAGGAAGGACAGGACGGCCACGGAGACCGCGCCGAACACGACGGGCCAGGAGAAGGTGTCCGGGTTGAACAACGGCGCGAAGCTGAACCCGTGGCCCTTGCCCTGCAGCAGGGCCCAGAACCCGGCCGCGAGGAACAGCCCGAGCACGATCAGCTCGATCGTGATCAGCGCCTTGGTGAGCGAGATGGTCATCCGGATGCCGCGCAGGTTGATGACCGTGTTGACCACCACGAAGAAGACCAGCCACACCCCGACGGGGATCGCGGGAATGGAGGCGTTCATGGCGATCGAGGCGACGAGGTAAAGCAGGCCCGGGGCGAGGATGTAGTCGAGCAGGACCGCCCACCCGGTCATAAAACCGACAGGAGCCGCGATACCGCGGCCGGCGTAGTTGTAGACCGAGCCCGACAGCGGGAACGCCTTGACCATCTGCGTGTAGGAGGACGCGGTGAACAGCAGCGCGACCATCCCGATCGCGTACGTGAGGGCGGGCATGCCCTTGGAGATGGAGTACACGTGGCCGAAAATCGCGAATGGCGCGATCGGCACCATGAAGATCAGACCGTAGAACACCAGGTCGGTCAGTCCGATGCGGCGGCGTAATTCCTGCCGGTAACCGAACTGCTCGACATTCTCCTGGGGCTGCACCACAGCCTCCTCATATCGTCATTTCTCAATGCGAGGGGGACATGTGACCAAAATGCAGTCAATCCGTAATGGATGTCATCTTCTGGTCAAAAAAGTCGTTTAGAGATCTTCCCGTAGCGCCCGATCCGTCGCAAGGGGGAGGGTGACCGGTATGTGGGACGTGGCTCTCGTGTTCTCCGTGAGGGGGTGCGGGGGCCTTACGCCCCGATTCGGCCGGGCCTGATACGTGGATACGGCCAGGGGTGAACCGGGCGGCGAAGTCCGGCTTCCGGGCGCGGGCGAGAAACGAGCCCTACCTGACTCTTTGACCACCTGTTTCCGGCCATTGTCGGACCCTTCGGATTGGATCTTCCTTGTCCCGGCTCGGGATGGGCCGGCGGAGGCGTTCCGGGGTCGCCGGAGCGCCTACCCTTGTTGGTTGAGATGACTGTCACCGAAGCAGGCGCCCGCACGTACGAGGTACGGACCTATGGGTGCCAGATGAACGTGCACGACTCCGAGCGGCTCTCCGGGCTGCTGGAGGACGCCGGATACGTCCGCGCCCCGGAAGGGGAGACGGCGGACGTCATCGTGTTCAACACCTGCGCCGTGCGGGAGAACGCGGACAACCGGCTCTACGGCAACCTCGGGCACCTGCGGCCGATCAAGATGGCCCGGGAGGGCATGCAGATCGCCGTCGGCGGCTGCCTCGCCCAGAAGGACCAGGGCGAGATCGTCCGCAAGGCCCCGTGGGTGGACGTCGTCTTCGGCACGCACAACATCGGCTCGCTTCCGGTGCTGCTCGAACGCGCCCGCATCGCCCAGGAGGCGCAGGTCGAGATCAAGGACTCGCTGGAGACCTTCCCCTCGACGCTGCCGACCAGGCGCGAGTCCGCCTACGCCGCGTGGGTCGCCATCTCCGTCGGGTGTAACAACACCTGCACCTTCTGCATCGTGCCGTCGCTGCGCGGCAAGGAGAAGGACCGCCGTCCCGGCGACATCCTGAGCGAGATCCGCACCCTGGTCGACCAGGGCGTCCTGGAGATCACCCTCCTCGGCCAGAACGTCAACACGTACGGCGTCGAGTTCGGCGACCGGCTCGCGTTCGGCAAGCTGCTGCGCGCCTGCGGGGACGTCGAGGGGCTGGAGCGGGTCCGCTTCACCTCACCCCACCCGGCGGCGTTCACCGACGACGTCATCCACGCGATGGCCGAGACGCCCAACGTCATGCACCAGTTGCACATGCCGCTGCAGTCGGGCTCCGACCGGGTGCTCAAGGCCATGCGCCGCTCGTACCGGGCGGAGCGCTACCTCGGCATCATCGACCGGGTCAGGGCCGCCATGCCCGACGCGGCCATCTCGACCGACATCATCGTGGGCTTCCCCGGCGAGACCGAGGAGGACTTCCAGCAGACCCTCGACGTGGTCCGCGCGTCCCGCTTCGCCAACGCCTTCACCTTCCAGTACTCCATCCGCCCCGGCACTCCGGCGGCGACCATGGAGGACCAGGTGCCCAAGGCCGTCGTCCAGGAGCGTTACGAGCGCCTGGTGGCCCTCCAGGAGGAGATCTCCTGGGAGGAGAACAAGAAGCAGGTCGGGCGCACGCTCGAGGTGCTGATCGCCGAGGGTGAGGGACGCAAGGACGACGCCACCCACCGCCTGTCCGGTCGCGCCGCCGACAACCGCCTGGTGCACCTCGCCGCCGTGGACGCCCGTCCCGGCGACATGGTGACCGCCGAGGTGACGTACGCCGCCCCGCACCACCTCGTCGCCGACAAGGTCGCCTCCGTGCGGCGTACGCGCGCGGGGGACGCGTGGGAGGCGCGGCAGGCCGCGCCGAGCGCCGGGAGCGCGGTCAGCCTGGGCATGCCGACCATCGGCCGGCCGCCGGCCGAGCCCGCTCCCTCCTCGGCCTGTTCCGCTCACTCGTGACGTAGGCGCTCGGCCTGGCCGAGCGCCGGGATGCTTCCGAAAGGGACGGTCGCCGTGCGGTGGCCGTCCCTTTTCCGCGTAGTACGGGGCTCAGGGGCGGGGCGCGGTCATGCTGTCGAGGAGCCGGTAGCAGTAGTCCCGGCGGAAGTCGTGGAAGGTCGCGCAGGGGTCCGGAAAGAGCCGACCGCGCGGCCGGATGCGGTCGGACGGCGTGGCGGGCCTCCGTCGCGCGGTCCCCGTCTTCCCGGTGATCGAGGCTCCTCCGGTGTCCGCCGTCTTGGGAGTCGGTTTCGGAGGGGTCGGCGTCGGCTTCGGGGCCGCCGTCACTCCGGGCGCGGGCGACGGCCACGCGTCTCCGGTGCTCCGGACCGGGGGAGGGAACGGCACCGGCGACATCCGCGCCGCGGGACGCGACAGCGGCGGCAGCGTGAGCCCGGTGAGGGACTGCGGAGCCGTTCCTCCCGGGCCGCCGGGGCCGAGGCGGACCGTGCCGAGCCCTCCGGGGTCCAGGACCAGGCCGTCCGTGCCGATGTGGCTGGTTTCCCCATCGTCTGCGCTGGCGTCGCTCGCCCGCGCGCGGTCCGGTCCGGTCGTGCCGATGGCCGCGGTCCCGGCGCGGGAGGCGTTCGCGGAGTCGCCGTTGCGGCCGACCGGCGTGCCGGCGTGCCCGCTGGGGCTCCGGCCGGTCGCCGAGCCGTCCGCGGCCCCCGGCGCGCCGCCGAGCGCCGGGTCCAGGCCGTGAACGTGGCCGAGCGACGCCGGGCCGCGTGCGGAGTCCCGGGCTCCCAGAGCCGCCCCGCCGATCGAGGGATGACGCCGATGACCGTCGTCGCCTTCCACCGGACCGCCGGCGGCGCCGAGCAGCACGCCCACCCCGGCCAGGGCGACGACGCCGGCGGCTCCCGCCAGGGCGATGCCCGTACGCCATGGGTGCTGTCGTCGCGAGACGTCCGCAAAATCGCTCAAGCCTGACAAGACATGACTCTTTCGTGATCGGCCGACGCCGCTCCGTCACGGCGGGCGGGGGACCAGTGTGGTGCACCGGCCGGGCGCGTGGCGCCGATTCGGCGATCCCGTTCCGCCGACCCGCTTCACCTCGGGCGATTTAAGATCATTACAGATGAAGTGGTGTTATTTGAGTGGTTAATGTGCGAAAGGTGGCTTCTGCTGGCTAGGCTGGCCGGACCCTTCGGAAGCCTGGAGGTTTCCCCCGACCAGCCGCAGGGAGCTGTTTCACCTTGGACACGCACGATCGACCGCCGTACCACGAGGAGGAGCCGGCCCGGCTCACTCCCGCTCACCCGCCGAGATCGGCGGGCGGCCCGCGATCCCGCCGCAAGAGCGGTCTGGACAAGCGCATCGTTGCCGGAGCCGCGCTCGTCGCGATCCTGGCCACCGGCGGCGTGGTGTACGCCGTCGCGGGCTCGGGAGGAGCGGGCGGGCCGGCCCAGAACGGCCAGTCCGCGGACGGCCGCCCCACGCCGGGCGCCGACGCCGGGGCGGGCGACGAGAGCCCGCCGGACGCAGACGCCGCACCCGATGACGCGGGTAAGGACGGCGCGGGTAAGGATGACGCGGGCTCGGGCGGTGGCTCGACCGCGGGAGGCTCGTCCGCGACCGGCGGCGGGTCCGGCTCCGGCACCTCCGGCGCGAACGGCGGCACGGCGCCCACCACGAGTGGGAAGACGTCGTCCGCCACCGGGAAGTCGCCGGCCAAGTCGCCCGCCGGCGAGACGAGCGACCCGGACGGGCTGGACCGCACCGGAGGCGCCGGCGTCGTCGAGCCCGGAGAGCCCGCCGGCGGCAACTGACCCGCGCCCGTCCGGCGGGACGGTCGGCGGCCGATGTCGCGACGGATAGCCTGGGGCGGTGCTCGTCGCCGCAGCGGTATGCCCGCATCCGCCATTGATCGTCCCCGAGCTCGCCGGATCGGCCGCGTCCGAGCTCGATCCGCTCCGTACGGCGTGCACGGAGGCGCTGCGGTCCCTCGTCCGGTCCCGGCCCGACGTGATCGTCGTGCTCGGCGGCGCCGAGCGGAGCGCCTCGTATCCCGCTGACGCCGCGGGCACGTTGCGGCCGTGGGGCGTGGACGTCCGGGTGGGCCGGGGCGACCCCGTCCTCCCGCTGTCGCTCACCGTCGGCCGCTGGCTGCTCGACCACGCGGAGCTTCCCGGGACGGTTCCGGCCGTCCGGTCCGAGGCGGTCGCCTTCGACGCGCCGCCCGACGAGTGCGCGGCGCTCGGCGCCAAGATCTCCCGGGCGGGCGACCGGGTCGCGGTCCTCGCCATGGGGGACGGCTCGGCCCGGCTGACCGAGAAGTCCCCGGGATATCTGCGCCCGGCGGCGGCGCCGTACGACGAGTTGCTGGCGGACGCGCTCGGGAACGCCCGGGTGGACCGGCTGGCCGCCCTCGACCCGGCGGAGGCCGCGGATCTGTGGGTGGCCGGGCGGGCCGCGTTCCAGACCCTCGCCGCCGCGGCGATCGCCGAGGGCGGTCCCGGCGGGCTGTGCGGCGAGCTGCTCTACAAGGACGCGCCCTACGGCGTCGGCTACCTGGTGGCCCGATGGTCCGCCGCGGACGCCGCCTGACCGCGCCGTCGATCGATCAGCCCTGCCGCTTCGGTACCGGGACCCGCATGAGGTCGCGGGCGAGGACGACCTCGCCACCGAACGCCTCGCCCGCCTCGTCGAGGAAGCGCGGCTCGTCGTCCGCCGAATACCGCTCCGAGAAGTGGGCCAGGACGAGCCGGCGCACCCCGCACTCGGCCGCCACCTTGCCCGCCTGGGCCGCGGTGAGGTGGCCGTACTCGGTGGCCAGGGCCGCCTCGGCGGACAGGAACGTGGACTCGACGACCAGCAGATCGACGCCCTCGGCCAGCGCGTACACGCCGTCGCAGAGCCGGGTGTCCATCACGAACGCCGCGCTCTGGCCGGGGCGCGGCGCGCTGCAGTCGGCGAGATGGACGGTGGAGCCGTCGGGGGCGGTCACCGTGCCGTTCCGGTGCAGCTCCCCGATCATGGGGCCGGTCACGCCGCGCCTGGCGAGCTCGGCGGGGAGCATCCGTCGCCCGGCCGGCTCGTCCACGCGATAGCCGTACGACACGACGGGGTGCGAGAGCGGCCGCGCGGTGAGGGTGACCGGTCCCGCGGGCAGGTGCATGACCTCGCCGGACACCGGCCGCGCCTTGATGACGGAGGTGTCGGCGAAGGCCGAGGCGTGCCGCAACCGCTCCCAGTACGTCTGGCCCGCGGCGGGGTAGGCCGCCTGCACCTGGTGGCCGACGCGGTCCCGGGCGATCCGCTGCACGACGCCGGGCACCCCGAGGCAGTGGTCGCCGTGGAAGTGCGTGACGCAGATCCAGGTGATGTCGTGCGCGCTCACCCCGGCGTGCAGCATCTGCCGCTGCGTGCCCTCGCCGGGGTCGAACAGGAATCCCTCGCCGTCCCAGCGCAGTAGATAGCCGTTGTGGTTGCGCCGCCGGGTCGGCACGGCGCTTGCGGTTCCGAGAACGACGAGTTCGCGCAGCACGTCTGAAAACTATCGCGGTGGTGGGAATCCTCCCAGCACGGCTGTTCCGGGCCGGGACGGTGTCCGCTGTGGCGGAACGGACCGGAAGAATGGAACGTATGGAGACAGTCGCCTTCGGCAGCGTCCCGACCAAAGTCGGCGACGTCCTCGCCGCCGTGACGGAGGACGGCGTCGCCGTCACACTGTTCCAGGATGGCCCCGAGGCCCGGGCGCGGATCAGCGAGCGGCTGCGGATGACCGTCGTCGAGGACCCGGACCGCACGGCGCCGGTCCGGGAGGAGCTGGCGGCCTATTTCGCCGGCGACCTGCGCGAGTTCGGCGTGGCCCTCGACTGGCGGCTGATGTCCAGCATTCAGCGCCGGGTGCTCGGCACGCTCTTCGCCACGGTCCCGTACGGACACGTCGTGACATATGGCGAACTGGCCGCCCGGAGCGGCACCGGCGTTCCGGCGCGCGGGATCGGATCGATCATGGGCAGCAACCCCATCCCGATCATCGTGCCCTGCCATCGCGTCGTCGCGGGCAACGGCCTGGGCGGCTTCAGCGGCGGAGAGGGTGTGGAGTCGAAGCGCTGGCTGCTCACCCTTGAGGGATACCTGCAGCCCACCCTGGACTGGGACCTCTGATCCGGTGCCGCTCCGGACTCGCGGAGCGGCACCCGGGACCCTTCGGGGGCGGCGACGCGGCCCCCTTCGCGCCCGTCGGCGCGGCCGGCCTCAGCGGGGTCCGCCTCCACCGGGCCCGCCGGTGATGTCGCCAGGGCCTTCCCTCCTGCCCGGCTCCTCGCCGAGCCTGCCCTCGGTGCCCTCGAACGTGTCGCGTGCGGTGCCTGTGGCGTCGCGCTCCATGGTCTCGTGCATCTTGGCGTGACGCTGCTTCGGGATACTCTGCAGCCTCTCGGCCGTGTTGCTGAGTATCTCCTTGACCTTGTCGATGATCGACATCGTGACATTCACCCCGATTCGATGCGACCGGGCCGTACGGCACCCCCTTACCCAGGAGTTGAGAGACTTATCGTTGTGGGCCTGCTACCTGTCATCGCCGTCGTGGGGGCCACGGCGGCCGGAAAGTCCGACCTGGCCGTCGATCTGGCGCTCCGGCTGGGCGGCGACGTCATCAACACCGATTCCATGCAGCTTTACCGAGGCATGGACATCGGGACGGCGAAGCTGACCGTCTCCGAGCGCAGGGGTGTGCCCCACCACTTGCTGGACATCTGGCCGGTGACCCGGACCGCGAGCGTCGCCGAGTACCAGGGGCTGGTCCGTCCGTTGATCGACCGGCTCAGGTCGGCGGACCGGGCGGTGGTCCTCGCCGGCGGCTCCGGGCTCTACGTCCGGGCCGCGCTCGACGACCTGGAGTTCCCGGGGACCGACCCCGCCATCCGCGAGCGACTGGAGAAGGAGCTGGCCGAGATCGGACCGGCCCCCCTCCACGAGAGGCTCACCCGGCAGGACCCGGTCGCGGCGGCCCAGATCCTGCCGAGCAACGGCCGCCGGATCGTCCGCGCGCTTGAAGTGATCGAGCTGTCCGGGCGGCCCTTCTCGGCCACGATGCCGTCGTACGACTCCGTCTACGACAGCGTGCAGATCGGCGTCGAGGTGCCGCGGCCGATCCTGGACGAGCGGATCGCCCTGCGGGTGGACCGCATGTGGAACGCCGGCCTCGTCGAGGAGGTGCGGCGGCTCGCCGAGCTCGGCCTGGCGGAGGGGCGTACGGCCAGCCGGGCGCTCGGCTACGCCCAGGTGCTGCGCTTCCTCGAGGGGGAGTGGACCGAGGAGCAGGCCAGGGACGAGACGATCCGGGCCACCCGACGGTTCGCCCGCCGCCAGGAGTCGTGGTTCCGCCGCGACCCCCGCGTCGTGTGGCTGCCCTTCGACGCCCCTGACCTGACGGACCGGGCACTCGCCCTGATCCGGCGGTAGTCCCCCCTCAGCCGGAGGCAGGTCGCGTCCGGAATGGTGGGCGGCGACTAAAATCCGCTGCTATGCGGTTCGTCAAGGGACACGGCACCGAGAACGACTTCGTCATCATCCCGGATCCGGACGCGGCGCTCGATCTGACGGCCGCGGCCGTCGCGGCGCTGTGCGACCGGCGTGCGGGGATCGGCGGCGACGGCGTCCTGCGCGTGGTGCGCACCAAGCTGTGCCCGGAAGTGGCCGACCAGGCGGGCCGGGCCGAGTGGTTCATGGACTACCGCAACGCCGACGGCAGCCTGGCCGAGATGTGCGGCAACGGCGTGCGGGTCTTCGCCCGCTACCTCGTCGCGTCGGGGCTGGCCGCGCCCGGCGAGTTCGGCGTCGCCACCCGGGCCGGAGTCAGGCGGGTACGGCTGGCCGCCGAGGGCGACGTCACCGTGGACATGGGCCGGCCCCGCGTCCTCGGTGAGAGCCGTACGACCGTGAACGGCCGCGAGTACCGCGGCCTGAACGTGAACATGGGGAACCCGCACCTGGCCTGCCTCATCGACGACCCGGTGGCCGGGCTCGACCTCACCGCGCAGCCCGGCTTCGACCGCGACGTCTACCCCGACGGGGTCAACGTCGAACTGATCAACCGGGTGGACGACCGCACCGTCTCCATGCGCGTGCACGAGCGCGGGTCGGGGGAGACCCGGTCCTGCGGAACCGGTGCGGTCGCGACCGCCGTGGCCGCCGCCCACGCCGCCGGCGAGAGCACCGGAACCTGGGCCGTCCGCGTGCTCGGCGGCACCATGACCGTCACCCTCGACGAGGAGACCAGCTACCTCTCCGGCCCGGCCGTCCTGGTCGCCTCCGGAGAGTGGCCCGCCGTCCTGGACCTCTAACCGACGGATTTCCCCAACGCCCGGTTAACACAGGGGTCGCGGCGTTTGGGGCATGGTCGGTGAGCTGGCAGACTGACTCCCCATGGACGTGGACATCTGGGCCTGGGTCGGCGACACCCAGCGGGAACTGCACGAAGCCGGCAACGCCGGTCTGGCCGTGGCGCTGGGTGACGTCCCCGCGCAGGCCCTCGAAGGGCGGTACGGGCAGCTCGACGTCGTGGCCCCGGCCATCGCCCAGCAGGCGGAGGTGCTCGGCAAGCCGTGGCTGGAGCTCTTCGCCCGCTACTGGCACATGATCGGCCGAGTGGGCGACCGGGCGAACGGCGCGGTCGCGCTCGACGACGCGCGGCAGCTCTTCGAGTTCGCCCAGCGGGACGACGTCCGGGAGTGCCCGGCCGCGTCCGTCGCGGTCGAGGCGCTGGCGATGGCCCAGGCGAACACGGACGGTCCCGGATACGCCGACGAGCGGCTGGCCTCCGTCGGCGCCGCGCTCGACGGCATGGAGCCGGACTCGCTCGCCTTCCCGGGGCTCACCACCCAGTACGTCGCCGCCCTGCTCGACGCGGGCAAGGCCGGCGAGGCGGTCACCTACGCCGAGGCCGCGGTCGAACGGCTGCGGGCGGCCGGCCGCGAGGCGAGCTGGGAGCTCGGCGCGATCGCCGCGCAGGCGCTGCTCGCCGACGGGCGGGCCGAGGCCGCCCTGGCCGCGCTCGAGGCGGCCACCGGCTTCAAGCCGGACGACCCGGTCGCCAAGGCGCGCCGCGAGGCGCTGCTGCGCACCGCCGTCCTGATCGAGCTCGGCCGTATGGATGAGGCCGTCGAGGCGCTGCCCGACCTCGACGTCGTCGGCGAGCACCCGCGCGAGTGGGTGGAGTGGGCGCGGACGGTCGCCAAGCTGGCCGGCAGCGGCTCGATCGCCAACAGCTGGCAGCTCGGCCGGGTGCTGCGCCAGTGGCTCGCGTACTTCGAGACGATGGGCGGGCACCGGGCCCGGGTGGAGCTGGCGCTGGCCGCCGGCGACCTGGCCGTCGCCCGCCAGGGCCTGTGGCAGGCCCGGATGCTCGCCGACCTGGCCGAGGCGGCGCTGGCCGACCTCAGGACCACGGAGGGCCTCCCCGAGCGGATCGCCGCGCTGCGCGCCGCCGTCGACGCGGCCCCCCTCCTGCCCGCGCCCGGCCCGCAGGAGGAGCTGGTCGCCTACTTCGACGCCGCCGACGGCCGCACGGCCGACCCGGAGCGGTGGGTGGGCTGGCTCTGGCCGCTGTCCGGCCGGGACCTGGAGGCCACCCGCCGCCACACCACCACGCTCGGCTTCCTCGGCTTCCCCGGCACCGGGGCGGACATCTACTGGAAGATGATCGCCGTGGACGGCGACCCGGCCACCGCCACCGAGGAGGACCTCGCGTACCTCACCGGCCTGCTGATCGAGGCGAACCAGGACGAGCGGGTCGAGGAGCTCGCCGCCCGCCTTCCCGAGCGGCACTCCCACCTCGCCCTCGCCCGGCTGCACCGCGCCCGCGAGCGCTGGCCGGAGACCGCGGCCGAGGCGGAGCAGGCCGTCGCCGCCGGAGCGACCGTCGAGGGCCGCCGGCTCTGGTCGGGCGCCGTGCAGCAGCTCGGCGACAACGCCAAGGGCGCCGAGATCATGCTGCCGCTCCTCGACTCCGACGAGGCGGAGGAGGAGGACACCTGGCGGATCATCGTCCTGGCCACCGCAGCCGAGAACTGGCCCGCCGTCCGCACCGCCGCCGCCAAGCTGGGCATGCCGATCCAGTCCGCGGAGGGGCCGATCGAGGAGGAGTGGCACCTCGTCCGCGCCATCCTGCCCGCGCCCGACGGCAGCCAGCGGGAGGTGCTCGCCGTACGGACCGGTCCGGCGACGGCGCGCCTCGCGATCCCGCAGCCGCGCGGCGTCGACTACAACGCGGGCGACGTGATCGTGATCGACCCGCGTCCGCTCGAGCCGGTCCCGGAGGACCCGCAGGAGCGGGAGAGCTTCGTCATCCCGTTCGCGGGCGTGACGATGTTGCGCCCCGGCGGGTACACGAGCTGGTTCTTCGACGGCGCGGCGCCGTCGGAGGAGGAGTGGACCGAGTTCAACGAGCTGCTCGCCGAGCGCGGCTGGCCGATGTGGGTCTACAGCGACGAGAACTACCAGGTGACCCACCCGGCGACCGGGGAGCAGCTGCCCGGAGTGTTCGGCTGGATCGCGGTGCCGCCGGCGGTGACCCCGGCCGAGCTGGACGCGGTGCTCGACGACGCGACCGAGCAGTGGGTGCACCCGCTCGCCTGGCTCGACCTCGCCCGCGAGGTCGGGATCGAGGTCGAGCGGCACGAGCGCATCTCCAAGGAGTACGGCCTCTGAGCTCCGGCTCTCCGGTCGCGGGGAGCCGGCGAAAGCGTGAGGGGCGTCCGTCCCGGTCTCACCGACCGGGCGCGGGCGCCCCTTTGTCGTCGCGGCGAGTCAGGGCCTCTCCGGCGGCGCCGGGGAGGTGTGGCGGATGACGAGGGAGGCGTGCACGTCCTCGCCGGTCTCCGTGGCGTACATGTGCGGCACGTCGGACACCCAGCTCGCGTGGCCGCCGGCCGGGATGACGATCGGGCTGTCGAGCGGGCCCACCTTGGCGGTCCCGGTGAAGACGGTGAGGAACTCCACGGCGCCCAGGGGGTGCGCGGGGGAGACCTGCACCCGGCCCGGCCTGATCTGCAGCCGGTAGAGCTCGGTCGTGACGCGACCGTCCACGAAGGTCTCCAGGAGTGTCGCGGAGACCGCGTCCCCGTGGACGACCTCCGCCGGGACGGTTCCCCGCGCCGGGTCGGACGACGCGTCGGTGAGCAGGGCCGCGAGGGGCACGTCGAGCTGGGCGGTGATCGCGTAGAGGGTCTCGACGGTCGGGTTACGGGTGCCGGCCTCCAGCCCGGACAGCGTGGCCTTGCCGACCCCCGCCCGCAGGGCGAGCTCCGACAGCGAAAGTCCGCGTTCGGCGCGCAACCGCCGGACGCGGCGGCCCACCTCGGCGGCGAAGGCGGCGGAGTTCTCCCTCATGAGCCCAGTATCGGGCCCACCCGTTCCGTTCTCGGAACGCGGCGGCATAAACTTCTGTTCCGTATACGGAACGAACGGAGTTCTGTCATGGGGCGCGTGTTGCAGCCGATCCTCGCCGGGGTGGTCCTGGCCGTCGTGGGCTTCGCCAGTTCCTTCGCCGTCGTGCTAGCCGGGCTGCGGGCCGTCGGGGCCGACCAGGCGCAGGCGACGTCCGGGCTGCTGGCGCTCTGTCTCGCGATGGGGATCCTCGGGATCGTGCTCGGGCTGCGCTACCGGATGCCGATGAGCGTCGCCTGGTCCACGCCGGGCGCCGCGCTGCTGGCGTCGGTGGGGTCGGACGGCGCCGATCACCGAGCGGACTACCGCGCCGCGCTGGGCGCCTTCGCCGTCACCGGCCTGCTGTTCGTGCTGGCCGGGCTGTCCGACCGGTTCAGCCGCCTGCTGCACGCCATCCCCGCCCCGCTGGCCGGGGCCATGCTCGCCGGAGTGCTGCTGCCGCTGTGCCTGGCCCCCGTCCAGGCGGTCGTACGGTTCCCCGGGCCGGCGATACCGATCGTCGTCGCCTGGGCGGTGCTGTTCCGCTTCGCCAGGAGGTGGGCGGTGCCGGGCGCGCTGGTCGTCGCCGTCGCCGTCATCCTGCTCACCCAGCCCCGGGCGGAGCACGGCGGCGGCCTGTGGCCCGCGGTGACCGTCGAGGCGCCCGCGTTCTCGGTCGGCGCCGTGGTCGGCATCGCGATCCCGCTGTTCATCGTCACGATGGCGTCCCAGAACGTGGCCGGGATGAGCATGCTCGCGACGTTCGGCTACCACCCGAGGCTCCGGCCGATCCTGACCTCGACGGGGCTCGCCACGATCGCCGTGGCCCCCTTCGGCGGGCACGCCGTCAACCTCGCGGCGATCACGACGGCGCTGGCGGCGGGCCCGGACGCGCATCCCGACCGGGAGCGGCGCTGGATCGCCTCGGTCACCGGCGGGGTCGTCTACATCGTGCTCGGCCTGTCCATCGGCCTGACCGTCTCGCTGATCGCCGGATCGCCGCCGCTGCTCATCGAGACGGTGGCGGGGCTGGCGCTGCTGGCCACGCTCGGGTCGGCGGTCCAGGCCGCCGTCGCGGACGAGAGGGAGCGCGACGCGGCGGTGGTCACGTTCGTGGTCACCGCGTCGGGGATCGCTCCCTTCGGCATCGGGGCCGCGTTCTGGGGGCTCGCCGCCGGCCTGGCCTTCCGCGCCCTGCTGGGCGGGCGGCGGGGCGGTGCGAAGCCCGCGGAAGCGGAACCGTCCGACTCCCCGGCGGCGTCCGCGTCGCACTCCGCCCCCGCGTCGTCGTCCGCCGCCGGGCCTGTCAGCGGAACATCGTCGTCGGTTTCCTCGGCCGCCGCCGGGGCCGGGCCGTCCGCGGCCGGGACGTGACCGGTCGCCCTAATGTCCGGCCTTGACTGCAAAACCTGACATGTCCTGATAATTACTATTTCTTGACCCTTTGCTATACCTAGGTAGGAAATTTCTTTACCTAGGGGTGGAAATGCGGGTACGCGGGTCCAGGGCGATCCTCGGTTTCTCGGTGGTGGCGGCCGTACTGGCGGGATGTGGGCCGCTGGACGTGCCGGACATCGGAGTCGAACACCTCGCCAAGAGCGCCTCGCCGAAGGCCGGCGGGAGCGGGCGGGGGGCCAGTCCGCTGGAGAACCCCGACGGGACCCGGCCGGGACTCGCGCCCATCACGGGGGCGAAGGAGAAGGCGAAGGCCCGCGAGCTCATCGAGCAGGTCGCCACCAAGAAGCGCGGCACCAAGGACGGATACAGCCGGGACAAGTTCGGCTCCGCGTGGACCGACAGCGTGGACGACATTCCGTTCGGCCGCAACGGGTGCGACACCCGCAACGACCTCCTCCGCCGGGACGGTCAGAAGCTGAAATATCGCGAAGGGTCGACCTGCATCCTCATCTCCATGACGCTGGACGACCCCTACACCGGCAAGATGATCGAGTGGCGCAAGGAGAAGGCCTCCGAGGTCCAGATCGACCACGTCATGCCGCTCTCCTACGACTGGCAGATGGGCGCGTCCCGGTGGAGCGACACCAAGCGCAAGCAGATCGCCAACGACCCGCTCAACCTGCTGCCCGTGAACGGGTCGATGAACGCGTCGAAGAGCGACTCCGGCCCGGCCGACTGGCTCCCGCCCGTCACCGAGATCCGCTGCTCGTACGCCGTGCGGTTCGCGCAGGTCGCGCTGAAGTACGCGCTGCCGGTGACCCCCGAGGACAAGACGACCATGCTGGAGCAGTGCGCCTGACGAGGTGATCGCCTGATCGAGGGCGCGCTCCTATGGCCGTGGGGAGCGGGCCCTCGATCAGGCGCGCGGCGGAAAGCCGGAGATCAGCCGCAGCGCACGTACGGGTCGTCGACCTCGGGCGCCGTGTCCTCGACCGAGACCGTCAGCTGGGCCGTGGAGGCGACCAGGCTGCCGAGTGGCGCCTTGGCCTCCTTCTCGTCCACCACGATGCCGCGCTCGCCCAGCAGCTCGTACGTCTCGGGGTGGAAGACGATGTCCTCGCGGACGCCGGCCGACTCGCGCCCGACGCCGATGCCCTTGCGTCCGGCCGCGTCCTCGGCGTCCTCGGTGACGGTGACGCCGGGGATCGTCGCCGCCGCCTTGAACAGCGCGGCGCGCTGCGCGGCGGGCATGTACGTCTCCCTGAGCAGGTCGCCCACGGCCGTCCAGGCGGCGGCGTCCGCCGGCCGGTCACCGTGCTCCCTGGAGTACAGGTAGGCGCGCATGCCCTCGGCGTCCTCCGGCAGCTTCTTCAGGCTGGTGTACGCGGTGTCGGAGACGCGGCCACAGGTGGGCAACTTGTTCCACTCGGTGCCCGGCTTCTCCTCGTTCGCCTCCTTGGGAAGCGGCCAACCGGGGTAGGCGCGTGGCGCCAGACGCTCGATCTTGAGCGCGCCGTCCCTCGTGCCGTCCGCCGAGAGCCAGATCGCCCGCTTGGTCCGGTAGAGGTAGCGGTTCTCGCCCACTTGATCGCCGTTCTCGGCTTTCAGGCTTACCTGGAAGGCCCCGTACATCGTCTCGGACGTGACCTTGATGAACTGGTCGTCGCGCGGATGCAGGTCGGTCACCGCGTCGGCGGCCCGGCCGAGCACCTCCTCCGCCGACATCTTCGCGATCTTCGGCAGGGTGACCGGGGCCTGCCCGCCGACGCTCGCCGTGCTCACCGAGCCTGGCCCGGCGTCCCTCGTGCCGGGAACGAGCGTGCCGATCGCGACGACGCTCGCCGCCGCGACCGCGAGCGCCCCGGCGAGCGCGATGCCGTACGGCCGCCGCCGGCGTGGGGCCGGGCCGGTCAGGGCGCGCCGCGCGGCGAGCCTGGCCTCCCGCGAGTACGGCGCGGCCTCCGGACGGGCCTGCCGGACCATCTCGATTTCGTCGTTCATGCGGTTGGCTCCTCGGGAAGGTGAAGGTGGCGGCGGAGCTTCGCCCTGATCCGGTGCAACCGGGAGCGGACCGTGCCGACAGGGATCTTGAGGGCCTCGGCGGTCTCCTCATAGGTGAGGTCGGCCCAGGCGACGAGCAGGAGCAGGTCCCGCTCGGCCGCGGACAGCCGCGCCAGGGCGGCGGCGAGCGCGGGCCGCATGGCGGCGGCGCTCACGCGTTCGGCGCTGCGCTCCTCCTCGTGGAGGGCGGCCCCGGGCCCGTCCGCACCGCCCGCGGCTTTGGCCAGCGACTTGAGCCGGCGCGTCTCGGAGCGGCGATGCCCGGAGATCAGCTTGCCCGCGATGCCGTACAGCCAGGGCCGGGCGTCCGGCCGGGTCAGGTCGTACTTGTGCCGCTTGCGGAAGGCGACGAGGAAGGTCTCCGCGGTCACGTCGTCGGCCTGACCGAGTTCGGGGCCGAGACGGCGGGAGACGTAGGCGTGGATCTCGTCCGCGTACCGGTCGAACACGCCGGAGAACTCCTCCGGCCTCTCCAGGGAGGCGCGGATCAGCCCGGCGTCCGTCGGACCGTCCGGCTCAGCCGGGTCGCCGGCCGGCAGGTCCAGACGCGGAGCCGTCGAACTCACCACCCGCTCCGCCTGTCCGCCAAGGAGGGCGTGAGGGGTGGACTTCCGGTTTCTATCGGCATGGGGAGGATGGGTCCTTCCAGGGATGGGCGGGCGCGGACGCGCCCTTCACCCTGTCCTCCGCCGCTCGCGCGGATCGAGTTCCATGCCGTCCTGTCTCGGGTCAGCCGGTCTCGGTGATCAGGAACCCGTTGTGGTCCCTGGCGACGCCTCCGCCACGGGCGGCGATGGTCAGGGCGACCCGGCGGGCCGTCTCGGCGAGGCCCGGACCGTGCACGCCGTCGTCCACGCAGACGGAGTAGCCGACCTCGTCCTCGTCCTCCTCCACGACGATCTCGATCGGGCTCCCGCCGCAGCTCAGCACGGTGACCCCCCCGGCCATGGCGCGGGCGGTCAGGCCGGGCAGCTCTTCGGCGAGCGACGCGATCAGCTCGGCGATGGGGACGGGCCGCCCGCCGGTGACCTCGGCCAGGTCGGCCGGGGGTTCCGGCCCACGCGGGTGCACCGTGCCGTTCAGCCGCTCGGCCAGGCCGGCCGCCAGGGCCATGGGCCGGTCGTACTCGCCGCCCTCCTCGTCGTCGATGTTGCCCGCGACGTAGGCGGTCTGCCACCCGGCCGGGATCCCCGCCTTCGTCGCCAGCTCCGGAGTCACCGTGATCGGGCCCTGCAACCGGACATTGCCGCCCACCCGCAGGCCGTCGCCGTACGGCCGGGCGTCCGAAGCGTGCAGCTGTACGACCTCCAGCACGGCCGCCGGGTCGGGCACGTACGGCAGGAGCAGCGTCGGCCCCTTGCGCAGCCGCCGCGCCAGGAAGAAGTCGGAGAAGAATGCCATGTCGCCAAGTGTCGGGAGCGTGACTTGGGCCTCGCTTGCACGTTGCCTGCGGGGCGGCTCTCCCGCCGCTCGCCGGGCCGTGACCGTGAGCCTAGGACCGCGCCCCGCGGACCTCGATCGAGGCGAGCAGGTCGGCGCTGACCCGCGTGATCTCCTCGACGGCCCGCTCGAACGCGGCGGCGTTGTGCGCGGCCGGGGCACGGAACCCCGAGATCTTTCTGACGTACTGCAGCGCGGCGGCCCGGATGTCGTCGTCGGTCACGTCGTCCGTGAAGGGCGGGCGCAGGGTCTTGATGCTTCGGCACATGCGCCCATCCTCCTCGTTCTCGCGCCGCCCGGCACCCCGGGGAGCTCTCAGCCGCCGAAGACGGAGACGCCGAAGTCGTCCGCCACCGCGCGTAGGGAGGCGGCCAGCTCCTCGCGGTCGTGCGCGTCGATCCGCTCGGCCGGCCCGGACACCGACATCGCCGCCAGCACCCGGCCGCCGCTGTACACCGGAACCGCCAGGCAGTGGACGCCGCTCTCCTCCTCGCCCAGGTCCAGCGCGTACCCGCGCTCGCGGACCCGGCCGATCTCGGCGAGCAACTCGTCCGTCTCGACGATCGTCCGGTCGGTACGGCGCGGCAGGCCGGTACGCCCGAGGACGGCCCCGGCGTCCGGCCGGTCGGCCAGCAGCACCTTGCCCACCGCCGTGCTGTGCGGAAGCACCCGCCGCCCGACCTCGGCGAACATCCGCAGCCGGCGCGGCGACGGCACCTGCGCCACGTAGACCACGAAGTCGCCCTCCAGCACCGCCATGTTGGCGGTCTCGCCGGACAGCTCGACCATCTTCGCGAGGTACGGCTCGGCCCACGCGGCGACCATCCGCTCCGCCGCGCCGCCGATCCGCAGCAGCGCGCCGCCGAGGGCGTACCTGCGGTCGGTCTCCTGCCGGACGTAGCCGCGCGCGAGCAGCGTCTGCAGCAGCCGGTGGATCGTGCCGTACGGCAGGCCGGTCCGGGCGGCGATCTCCGACAGCCCGGCCGCGCCCCCCTGGCCGGCCAGGGCCTCCAGCACGTCGAGCGCCCGCTCGACGCTCTGCACGCTCACGGATGCACCGTCCTCATCCCGCTCATCGGCCTCCCAGCGCCCGGGCGCCGAGCCCGCGCAGGCTCGCATCGAGCACCTCGGCGGTGTGCGCCACCCTCATCTCGCCCTCTCCCGACCTGCGCATCGCGGCCGCGATCTGCATGGAACAGCCGGGGTTCGCGGAGACCAGCACGTCGGCGCGGGTGGCCAGGACGTGCCGGGCCTTGCGGTCGCCCAACTCTCGGGCGGGCCCCGGCTGGAAAAGGTTATATGTCCCCGCCGACCCGCAGCAGACGGCCGACTCCGCGATCTCCCGCAGTTCCAGGCCGGGGATCGCGCGCAGCAGCTCACGGGGCTGGGAGCGCACTCCTTGGGCGTGCGCCAGATGGCACGCGTCGTGGTACGCCACGGTGACCGGAAGGGGATGGCGGGGCGCCACCGGTCCCAGCTCGACCAGGTATTCGGCGAGGTCGCGCACCCGCAGCGCCGCGGCCCGCTCCGCCCAGCCTCCGGGCTCGTCCTTGAGCACCTCGGCGTACTCCTTCATGCTCGACCCGCAGCCGGCCACGTTCACGACAACGGCCTCAACGCCGGCCCGCTCGAACGTCTCGATCGTGGCCTTGGCGAACCGGCGGGCGTCCCGGCCCGAGTGCAGTGACAGCGCGCCGCAGCATCCCTGCCGCGGAGGGATCACCACGTCACAGCCCTCCAGCGCGAGCACGCGCGCCGTCGCCGCGTTGACCTGGGGGAAGAACTGGCTCTGCACGCATCCGACGAGCATGCCCACGGTCGCTCTGCGCCGTCCGACGGCGTGGACGCGCGGCGGCAGCCGTACCGGCCGGGCGGGCGGCGGGACGAGCTCGGCCATGGCGCCCAGGGAGGGATGCACCCGTTCTAGCAACGGCCGCAGCCGGGTGGCCAGCCGCATCGGCAGGCGCAGCGCGCGCAGCCGCCGCCGGTAGGGGAACAGCGCGAAGACCAGCTCCCTGATCGCGCGCTCCTCGGGGGCGCGGACGTGCTCCCGCTCCACCACGGCCCGGGTCTGCTCGATGAGCCGGTCGTACCGCACGCCGGACGGGCAGGCGGTCACGCAGGCCATGCAGCCGAGGCAGGCGTCGAAGTGGCCCGCCATCTCCGGGGTGACCGGGGTGCCCTCGACGTGTTGCGACATGAGGTGGATCCGGCCGCGCGGCGAGTCCATCTCCTCGCCCCACAGCACGTACGTCGGGCAGGTGGGCAGGCAGAACCCGCAGTGCACGCAGTCTTTGATCAGCTCGGGGTCCATGGTCAGATACCTCCCACGAACCGGCCGGGGGACATCCGGCGATCGGGGTCGAAACGGTCCTTGATCCGGCGCATGAGCGCGAGGCCGCCCACGTGCCCCCACAGGTCCACGCGCCGTGCGACGGGTTCGGGCGCGGAGAGCACGACGACCCGGCCCTCGTCCGCCAGCTCGGCGCGGAGCGCGGAGACGAAGGCCGCCGCGGCGGCCGGATCGGTCTCCGCGGGGAGCGCCACGCGGAGCACCGCCGACGCCAGGGAACCCCGTACGGCGGCGTCCGTCCTGGCGAGGGCGCCGGCGAAGAGGCCGGGCAGCCGCGACGGCACGGTCCTGATCTCCAACAGGACGCCCCCGCCACCGGAGGGCCCTCCGGGCTCGACAAAGCCTGGTTCCGGGAGCCGTCCCCACCATCGCGGCGGTTCGTCCGCGATTCGCGCTTCCCCGCCCAGCAGGTCCCGTACGGCCCGGGCGCGTTCGGCGGCGGCCGCGCCCTCGACGAGCACCGCGACGGCGCGGGGGCCGTCCGGGGCGGGCCGGTCCAGCTCGACTGCGCTCGGCTCGGCCTGGGACGCGGTGACGGCCGGGACGGCGGCGAGGATCTCGTCCAGTGTCGGGCCCGACCACACCACGCACGCGCGGGCCGCCGGCAGGGGGTGCAGCCGGAACGTCGCGTCCGCGATCACCCCGAGCGTGCCGTACGAGCCGGTGAACAGCTTGCCCAGGTCGTAGCCCGCGACGTTCTTGACGACCTTGCCGCCCGCCTTGGCGATCGTGCCGTCCGCGAGGACGACGGTGATCCCGATGAGCAGGTCGCGCGCGGTGCCGTACCGGAAGGCGCGCGGGCCCGCGAGGCCGGCGGCGAGCAGGCCGCCGACGGTGCCGCCCGCCAGGGGCGGGTCGAGGGCCAGCTCCTGCCCCTTCGCGGCGAGCGCCTCGGTCAGCGTCTCCACCGGCACTCCAGCCTGGACACGGACCACCAGGTCGCCCGCCTCGTGCTCCAGGATCTCGTTGAGGCAGCAGGTGTCGATGAGAACGTCGCACCGCTCGGGCGGGCGGCCCCAGTGCAGCGTGGTCCCGGCGCCGGCCACCACGACGGCGAGGTCGTGCGCGGCGCTCACCCGCATCACGGCCGCGATCTCCCGCGTGGTCTCCGGAAGGGCCACCCAGCGCGGCGCGACCCCGGCGACCGCGTCGTCCGGGCCCGCGGGCCGGATCGTCACGCCCGCCGCGGCGAGCGCGGCTCCGGGGCCGGTCGCAGCGTTCATCAGAACTGCTCCGCCCGGCCGGACTCGACGAGGGGATGGACCCCCTTGCGGACGCCCGGCACCTCGCCGCACAGCCGAGGGGTGGGGAAGACCTTCCCGGGGTTGGACAGACTGCGGGGATCGAAGGCGCAGCGGACGAGCTGCATCGTGTCCAGATCTTCCTCCGTGAACATTTTCGGCATATATCGGGATTTATCGACGCCGACGCCGTGCTCGCCGGTGATCGATCCGCCGTGCTCGATGCACAGGTCGAGGATCCGCCCGCTCACCGTGGCGGCGCGCTCGCCCTCACCCGGGGCCGCGTCGTCGAACAGGACCAGCGGGTGCAGGTTCCCGTCGCCCGCGTGGAAGACGTTGGCCACGCGGATGCCGTACTCCTCCTGGAGCCGGTCGATCCCGGCCAGCACCTCGGGGAGCGCCGTGCGCGGCACCACGCCGTCCTGCACGATGTACGCCGGGCTGATCCGGCCGACGGCCGCGAACGCCGACTTGCGTCCCTTCCAGATGGCGGCCCGCTCCTCGGCGGAGGCCGCGACCCTGATCTCGAACGCTCCGGTCTCCCGGCAGATCCGCTCCACCGCGGCGAACTGGTGCTCCACCTCGGCCCGGGGGCCGTCCAGCTCCACGATGAGAACCGCCCCCGCCCCCTCGGGGTACGCGCACCCGACCGCGGCCTCGGCCGCCTCGACGGCCAGCGCGTCCATCATCTCGATGGCCGCCGGGACGATGCCCGCCGCGATGATCGCCGACACCGCCTCACCGCCCCCCTCGATGCTCCCGAACGCCGCGAGCAGGGTGGTGACCGCCTCCGGCGTCCGCGAGAGCCGTACGGTGATCTTGGTGGCGATGCCGAGCGTGCCCTCGGAGCCGACGAAGGCGCCGAGCAGGTCATAGCCGGGGTCCAGCGCCGACAGCTCCACGATCTCGCCGTCGGGGGTGACGATCTCCAGACCGAGGATGTGGTTGACGGTGAAGCCGTATTTCAGGCAGTGCGCGCCGCCGGCGTTCTCCGCGACGTTGCCGCCGATCGAGCAGACCTGCTGGCTGGAGGGGTCGGGCGCGTAGTAGTAGCCCTGCTCGCGCACCGCTTCGGTGATCGCCAGGTTGGTCACCCCCGGCTCGACCACCGCCCGCCGGTTCGGCAGGTCGATCTCCAGGATGCGCCGCATCCGGGACGTGACGATCAGTACTCCGTCGGTCCGGGGGAGCGCGCCGCCGGACAGCCCGGTCCCCGAGCCGCGCGCCACGAACGGCACGCCGTACTCGCCGCACAGCCGGACCGCGGCGGCGACCTGCTCGGCGGTCTCCGGGAGGACGACGATCCCCGGCATCGCCCGGTGGTGGGTCAGCCCGTCGCATTCGTACGTCCGCAGGCGTACGGGATCGGTGATCACCGCGCCTGCCGGCAGCAGCTCCTCGAACCGGACGGCCAGCCGGTCCAGGACCGGATCGGACATCGGATCTCCTTCGGCGTCGAGACGCCCGCCCTTTCACCACGATGCGGGATGAAACGCCCAACGCTTCAGTCCATCACCGCGCGGCGGACATCGCCAGGGGGAGAGCCCGCCCGGCCGGGAGCGGCCGGGCGGGCCGGGCCGCGGAGCCCCTCGTCAGGGGAGCCGCGCGTACGCGGGCAGGGTGAGGAACTCGGCGAAGTCGTCGTCGAGCGCGACCTCCTTGAACAGGGCGGTCGCCTCGGCGTACAGCTTCTCGTCGTAGCCGGGCTCGGCCGCGATCTTGTCCAGCTCCTCGCCGATGATCCGCTCGACGAGCTCGCGCGTCACGACCGCGCCGGTGTCGGCGAGCTCGATGTCGTTGTGGATCCACTGCCAGATCTGCGAGCGGGAGATCTCGGCGGTCGCCGCGTCCTCCATCAGGTTGTGGATCGCGACCGCGCCGAGCCCGCCCATCCAGGCCGCGAGGTAGCGCAGGGCGACGTCCACGTTGTTGCGCAGGCCCGCCTCGGTGATCTCACCCGGCGTCTTGGAGACCGCGAGCAGGTCCTCGGCGGTGACCCGCACGTCCTCGCGCAGCCGGTCGAGCTGGTTGGGGCGGTCGCCGAGCACGCCGTCGAAGACCTCCTGGCAGATCGGCACCAGGTCGGGGTGGGCGACCCAGGAGCCGTCGAAGCCGTCGGCGGACTCGCGGGTCTTGTCGGCGCGCACCTTCTCCAGCGCCACCCTGTTGACCTCGGGGTCGCGGCGCGACGGGATGAACGCCGCCATGCCGCCGATCGCGTGCGCGCCCCGCTTGTGGCAGGAGCGGACCAGCAGCTCGGTGTACGCGCGCATGAACGGCGCGGTCATCGTGACCGCGTTGCGCTCGGGAAGCAGGAACTCCCGGCCCCGGGTGCGGAACTTCTTGATGACGCTGAACAGGTAGTCCCACCGGCCCGCGTTCAGGCCCGCCGAGTGCTCGCGCAGCTCGTAGAGGATCTCCTCCATCTCGAACGCCGCCGGATAGGTCTCGATCAGCACGGTGGCCCGGATCGTGCCGCGCGGGACCCCGCGCAGCTCCTGCGCCCGGACGAACACGTCGTTCCAGAGCCGCGCCTCCAGGTGCGACTCCATCTTCGGCAGGTAGAAGTACGGCCCGCGGCCCTTGGCGATCTGCCGCTCCGCGCAGTGGAAGAAGTAGAGGCCGAAGTCGACGAGCGACGCCGACATCTCCTCCCCGTCCACCAGGATGTGCTTCTCGGGCAGGTGCCAGCCACGCGGGCGGACCACGATCGTGGCCAGCTCCTCGTCCGGCCGCAGCGCGTACGTCTTGCCGCCGGTGGTGAAGTCGATCTCACGGTCGAGGGCGGCCCGCAGGTTGAGCTGCCCGCTGACGGTGTTCTCCCAGGTGGGGGCGTTGGCGTCCTCGAAGTCGGCGAGCCACACCTTGGCCCCCGAGTTCAGCGCGTTGATCGTCATCTTGCGGTCGACCGGGCCGGTGATCTCGACCCGGCGGTCCTCCAGGCCGGGGGCCGGGGGCGCGACCCGCCACTTCGACTCGCGGACGTCCGTGGTCTCGGCGAGGAAGCCGAGCGTCGCGCCGGCCGACAGCTCCGCCTGGCGGGCCTGCCGCGCGGCGAGCAGTTCGAGCCGGCGCGCGTTGAACTCCCGCTGGAGGGTGGCGACGAAGTCGAGGGCCTCGGTGGTGAGGATCTCGTCGAACCGGTCCAGGAGCGGACCTCTGATCTCAACGCCTTCCATCGCGCTTCCTTTCCTCGCGTCGTATTTCCATAATGCGGAAAATTAGTTCTGGATTATGGAATTGAACGGTACTCTGCGGGTGCGAGCAAGGTCAATGTCGGGGGTCGTCTCAGGGGAGGGCAGGGGGATTCCCCGATGGGCGATCTCCCCGGCCGCAAGCAAAATCAAGGGCATGAGAAGGAAGAACATCGCCGTGCTGGGTCTCGTGCTCGGCCTCGGCCTCACTGTTGCCGCCTGTGACCTGCGGGTCAACGTCGGTGGCGAGCGCGACACCCTGACGTACGACATCGCCGAGAAGGTCAGCGCGATGACCGTGCGGACCGGGGCCGGTGATGTGACGGTGAACGCGTCCGACAGGTCTGACATCAGGGTCACGGAGACACTGCACTGGTCGGGGGACAAGCCTCGCGACGGTCACCGGGTGAACGGCGACACGCTGGCCCTCGAATACGACTGCAACAGGTGCGGGATCGATTACCACATCGAGGTGCCGCGCGCGATGAACGTGAAGATCGACACCGGCGCGGGAGACATCACGCTCCGGGAGCTGGGCGGCCCGCTTGACCTGAACTCCGGCGCCGGCGACGTCGACGCCTCCGGACTCGCGAGCCGGAAGGTCGCGGTCGAGACCGGCACGGGAGAGGTGAAGCTGAAGTTCGTCGCGGCGCCCGACGACATCAGAGCGGAGGCCGGCACCGGCGAGGTCGCACTCTGGCTTCCGGCCGAACGCTACAACGTGAGCGCGGAGAGCGGCCTCGGCGAGCGGAAGATCGACGTCGACCGCGACTCGTCCGCGGCCCGGAAGGTGGTCGTCAAGACCGGCGTGGGCGCCATCAACGTGCTCAAGATCTGACCGTCCGGCCGTGCGGGTGAGACACGGCCGGACAGACACGGGGACCTCAGCCCAGCACGGAATGGTTGGCCCGGAACACCCCCATCGGGTCGCGGTCGCGCTTGACCTCCCGCAGCCTCGCCAGCACGTCACCCGGGAACGCGGCCGCCGCGCCCTCCTCGTGCCCCAGGAACGTGAACGGCTTGCGTCCGCTTGTGTGCGGGGTCAGCGCCCGGACGATCGACGCCTGCCGTTCCCTGATCCCCGCCGCCAGCTCGGGGGTCGCCGGCACGCCCAGCATTCCGAGCAGGTACGGCTCCTCGACGCGGCCGCAGGCCCCGGCGTTCTTCGTCGGCCGCGCCAGCGCTCCACCGAGATGCCGCAGCTGCACGTACGCCAACGGCGCGATCGTGCCCGGCCCCGCCGAGGCCAGCAGCGCCGTGGCCGCCGCGTCGTCGAGCGCCGTCAGCAACTCGCCGCGGAGCAGGGCCGGGGTGGGCTCCGTCGGCTCGGCGCAGACGTCGCCGAGATCCGCCACATTCAGCGGGCCCCTCGTGTCGAGGATCACGCCCGGGATGGCGTCGAACTCGCGCAGCAGCGCCCGCCCCTTCTCCGGCTCGCCGAGGAAGACGGCCTCGACGGTCACGGCCGACAGGCCACGCAGCGGCTCGGGCACGCCCGGGAACGGCGGGAACTGCAGCAGGTGGAACCACACGCTCAGCTCGTCCGGGGCCGCCGCGGTGACGGAGCGGTACGCCGCCAGCACCTCCTGGGCGCGTTCCGCCGGCCACACGAGGCGCCCGCCGTACAGGGAGGGCGCGGGGTACAGGTCGATCTCCATCGCGGTCACCAGCGCGAAGTCGCCGCCACCGCCCCGCAGCGCCCAGAACAGGTCGGGGTCGGAGTCCGCGGTGACCCGGCCTCGCTCGCCCTCGGCGTCCACCACCTCGAAGGCGCGTACGGCGTCGGCCCCGAAGCCGTGCGCCCGGCTGAACCAGCTCAGCCCGCCACCCAGGGTGAAGCCGGTCGCGCTCACCACGGGGGAACTGCCCGCGAGTCCCGTGAGCCCGTGCCCGCCGGCGGCCTGGAGGACGTCGCCCCAGCTCGCGCCCGCCTCGACGCGGGCCGTCCGCGCCCCGGCGTCCACCTGGACGCCGCGCATCCGGCCGGTCCTGAGCAGAATCGCCCCATCGAACGCGGCCGGCGCGTGGCCGTACGCCTGAGCGGCCACGCCGACGCCGGCGAGCCGCGCGGCCGCCGTGACCGCGGCGGCGTCGGCGGCGTCCTCCGCCTCCACGACGGCGAGCACGTTCTGCTCGACGGCGGGGTCCCACGGAGCACGCGCGGCGTCGAAGCCCTCGTCGCCCCTGACCAGAACCCGTCCGCGCACCGTACGGCGGAGGTCCTGGCCCAGGGTCGCCGCCACGCTGTCCACGGTCATGTACCGGTTCCTGTCGCTCATCTCGTCTGTGTCCCTCTCTCACTTGTCGGGGTCTCGTGATCGAGGGTGGAGCTCGGCTTTTGCGGCTTCCCTGTAGCCGGCTTGCGGACTCCGCAAGTCGCCTTCAAATGGGGGATTGCGTCCCTCCTCTGACGAGGCTTTACGCTTGCCTGGCCGATTAGATGGGAACGCCATGGATTCGTTGTTCTTCCGGCTTTTCGGGCACCTCGAGGTGGTCTCCGGAGACGGCCGGCGGTTGGACCTGGGACCGCGGAAACAACGCTCCGTTCTCGCCCTGCTCGCGCTCGAACCCGGGCGAATCGTCTCGCTCGACCGGCTGATCGAGGAGATCTGGGCCGACGAGGCGCCATCGAGCGCCACGGGAACGCTCCAGGCGTACATCTCGCATCTCCGGCGGGTCCTCGAACCCGGTCGCGCGCCGCGCACGCCGCCCAGGGTCCTGCTGACCCGCGAGCCCGGTTACATGCTGGCCATCGCCCCACGGCAGGTCGATCTCTCGTGCTTCGCCTCCTGGGCGGAGGAGGGCCGCCGGGCGGCCGCCGAGCGCCGGTACGGCGCGGCACTGGAGGCGTTGGACCGGGCGCTCGGCATGTGGCGGGGCGAACCGCTGATGGAGTTCGCGGACCACGAGTTCGCCCAGCCGGTGATCGCCCGCCTCGTCGAGCAGCGAGCCCTGGCCGAGGAGGACCGGCTCGAGGCCAGGCTCGCCCTGGGCGACAGCGGATCATGCGTCGCCGACCTGGAGCGCATGGTGGAGTCCCACCCGTACCGCGAGCGGTCCTGGGGGCTGCTCGTTCTCGCCCTCTACCGGTCGGGACGGCAGGCCGACGCGCTGGGCGCGCTCCGCCGGGTGCGCGCTCGGCTCTCTACGGAGCTCGGCATCGAACCCGGCCCCGAACTGCGGCGGATCGAAAAGGCGGTGTTCGATCAGTCCGCGTCGCTCGACGGCGCCGGGGTGCCGGGAGGGCCCGCCTCCCTCGACGCGGTCGCGGTCTCCGGTGGGGCCGCGCCGCTCGATCCGCCTCTCCCGCACACCGAGGTCGGGTCCGCGCCACTCGATCCACCTTTCCCACACGCCGCGGTCCCGCCCGCCGCGGCCCCGCACGCCGCGGTCCCGGCCGCGGCGCCCAAACCGCCGCGCCCCCGACCCGAGCCGCTCATCGCGCGGGCTCACCATCTCTCCCGCGTCGCCGACCGCCTCGGCGACGTACGGCGCGGCCGGGGCGGGATGGTGCTGGTGACCGGCGAGGCGGGCATCGGGAAGACGCGCCTCGCGCAGTCCGCCGCCGAGGAGGCCGAGGCGCGCGGGATCTCGGTCGTCTGGGGGCGCTGCGTCGAGGACCACGTGGCGCTGCCGTTCTGGCCCTGGCTCCAGGCGCTGCGCGCACTCGGCGAGCGGGGAGAGCGGGCCGCCGGGATCCTCGCCGGAGAGCGGACGGACGTGCCGGCCGACCCGGGCGCGGCCCTCTTCGAGCTGTACGAGCAGGTGCTTTCGGCGCTCACCTCGGCGGGCGGTCCCACCCTCGTCGTGCTCGACGACCTGCACGCGGCCGACGCCTCGTCGCTGCGGCTGCTCGGCTACATGGCGGGCCGGCTGGGCCGCGCGTCCGTGCTCGTCCTGGCCACGCTGCGGCCCGAGCCCGGCACCGATCCGGAGCAGCTCAGCGAGACGCTCGCCGCGCTGGCCCGTGACCCCGGGACCGAGCGCATGACGCTTCCCCCTTTCACCCAGGAGGACGTCACGGCGTTCCTGTCGAACCGTGACCTCGCCGACCCCGCGTTCGCCCGCGTCCTTTACCGGCGTACCGGCGGCAACCCGTTCTATCTGGGAGAGCTGATCCGGCTGCTGGGCAGCGAGCACCGGCTGGACACGGCGGCACTCGGCGTCCCGGAGGGTGTCCGCGAGGTGATCGGCCGGAGGGTCGCCCGCCTGCCGGACGCCACGAGGGAACTGCTCGGCTCCGCCGCCGTCCTGGGCCGCGACGTCGACCTCGACGTGCTGGAGGCGCTCACCGGCGTCCCCGCCGAGGAGGTGATGGCCCGGCTCGAACCCGCCGTGGCCGCCGGGCTGCTGGTGGAGACCCCGGAGGGGGTCGACTACCGCTTCTCCCACGCTCTCGTCAGGGACGCCATGTACGCGGGACTGGGCCGCCTGGAGAAGGCCCGCCTCCACCTGCGGGCCGGTGAGGCGCTGGAGTCCCTGCCCGTCGGAGGCGGCGCGGCGCGGCTGCCGATCCTCGCCCACCATTTCGCCATGGCGGCGCGGATCGGCGGGGCGGCCAAAGCGGTGGAGTACGCCGCGGCGGCCGCCCGGCAGGCCACCGCCCAGCGGGCCTACGACGAGGCGGTCGAACTCTGGGAGAAGGCCCTGCTCGCGCTCGGTCAGCGGGATCCGGGCAGGCGATGCCGCCTGCTCGTCGAGCTGGGCCGCGCGCGCCGCGACATCGGCGACACCGTACGCGCCCGCGCCGCCATCGAGGAGGCCGTCGAGGTCGCGGCGGCCCAGGGGGACCGGAGCGTCCTGGTGGACGCCGTGACGGTGTACGGCACGCTCAGCGTCTGGAACTGGCGGCCGTACGGCGTGGTCGACGATCGGGCGGTCGCCCTGGTGGAGGACCTGCTGGCGGGCCCGCTGGACGACGCCCACCGGGCCGCGCTGCTCGGAACGCTCGGCATCGAGCTGCACTACGGGCCCCGGCGCGCCGAGGGAGAGGCGATGGCGGCGGAGGGCGTGGAGATCGCCCGGCGGCTGGGGGTCCCCGCGTTGCTCCTCCAGGTCCTCGGCAACTACCTGATCGCCGCCTGGGTGTCCGAGCGCGAGCACGAGCGGGTACGCACTGTGGAGGAGATGCTCGCGGTGTCGCGGCTCTCCTCGAGCGCCGAGCTCATCGCCCGGATCCACCGGCTGCACTGCCTGTTCAGGATGGGCGAACTGGCCGAATGGGACCGCGACCTGGCGCGGGCGGAACGCCTGCTGCGCGAGGTCCGCAGCTCGGAGCTGACGGCCATGGTGCGGGTCGCCCAGGCGGCGCGGCTCACCCTGGAAGGCCGGTGGAGCGACGCCGAACGCCTGGTGGACGAGCTGGGCGAGATCTTCGGCGCGAGCACGATATGGGGACTCAACTACGTGCGGTTGTCCGTGCTCTACACCTGCCGGCGGGGGCAGGGACGGGTCGCCGAGATCCTCAACGACATGATCGCGGGCGCGTCGGAGCCGCACATGGAGCCGCTGCGCCCCATGGCCGTGCTCGCGGCCCTCGACGTGGGCGACCGCGACCTCGCGGCGAGGCTGATCGCGCGCTGGGGCACCCCCGTTCCCGACGACTGGTCGGGCGAGTTCGCCGCCGTCGTCTGGTCGTACGTGACGGTTCAGCTGGGCGTCCCCGACCCGGCGTGGCTGTACGGGAGGCTGCTGCCCTACGCGGACCGGCTGGCGGTCAACGGCAGCGGGACCGCGGGATGGGGATCCATTCACCAGGTGCTGGCCCTGCTGGCCGCGGAGACCGGCGACCGCGAGAGGGCCCTGAGCCACGCCCGCCGCGCCCTTGAGGAGCACGAGCGGCTGCGGCTGCGGCACTGGTCGGAGGAGAGCCGGAGGGTCCTCGCTGACCTGGGCGGATAAGGGGGTGCGTCAGCGCCGGGCCGCGTGTCACCATCGTGGGGAAGACACCAGGGGTGTCGACGTGTTGGTCTAGTAGAGATGACATATATGCGCAACGAGCCCGAAGACTTCGTCAACGGCGATTACGATCTCGAAGAGCGCCAGGCGCTCCGGCGCGTGGCGGGTCTGTCGACAGAGCTCGAAGACATCACCGAAGTCGAATACCGCCAGCTCAGGCTGGAGCGGGTCGTCCTGGTGGGCGTGTGGACCAGCGGCACGGTGATCGACGCCGAGAACTCGCTCCAGGAGCTGAAGCTCCTCGCCGAGACCGCCGGATCCGAGGTCCTGGAGGGCCTGATCCAGCGGCGCGACCGGCCCGACCCCGCGACGTACATCGGCTCCGGCAAGGCGGTCGAGCTGCGCGACATCGTGGCCGTGTCCGGCGCCGACACCGTGATCTGCGACGGCGAGCTGACCCCCGGCCAGCTCCGGCAGCTCGAGGACGTGGTCAAGGTCAAGGTCATCGACCGGACCGCGCTCATCCTCGACATCTTCGCCCAGCACGCCAAGAGCCGTGAGGGCAAGGCCCAGGTCGAGCTGGCGCAGCTCCAGTACCTCCTGCCCCGCCTGCGAGGCTGGGGTGGCAACCTGTCCCGCCAGGTCGGCGGACGCGCCGCGGGCGGCGTCGGCATCGGCGGCCGCGGCCCTGGTGAGACCAAGATCGAGCTGGACCGGCGGCGCATCCGCGAGCGGACGGCCAAGCTGCGCCGGCAGATCAAGGAGATGTCCACCGCCCGGGAGACCAAGCGGTCCCGGCGCAGCAGCCGTCAGGTGCCCGCCGTGGCGATCGCCGGATACACCAACGCCGGCAAGTCGTCGCTGCTCAACCGGCTGACCGGCGCGGGCGTCCTGGTCGAGGACGCGCTGTTCGCGACCCTCGACCCCACCGTCCGCAAGGCGCGCACGCCCGAGGGCCGGCTGTTCACGCTCGCGGACACGGTCGGTTTCGTCCGGCACCTGCCGCACCAGCTCGTCGAGGCGTTCCGTTCGACGCTGGAGGAGGTCGCCGACGCCGATCTGATCCTGCACGTCGTGGACGGATCGCACCCCGACCCCGAGTCCCAGCTCAGCGCGGTGCGCGAAGTCCTGTCCGAGATCGACGGCGCTCTCGACGTGCCCGAGGTCGTGGTCATCAACAAGGCCGACGCCGCCGACCCCGTCGTGCTCGCCCGGCTGACCATGAAGGAACGGCACAGCATCGTCGTCTCCGCCCGCACCGGCTCCGGCGTCCGCGAGCTCATGGAGCTGATCGAGCGTGAGCTGCCGCGGCTCGACCACGAGGTCCATGTGCTGGTGCCGTACGAGCGGGGCGACCTGATCGCGCGGGCGCACCAGGAGGGCGAGGTGCTCTCCGTGGAGCACACCGGCGACGGCAGCGTGCTGCACGCCCGTGTCCTCGGCGACCTCTACGCCGAGTTGGACCGGGTGGCCAAGCCGGTCGAGACCGTCTGACCCGGCGCGGATTCCGCTTTCGACGCCGCTCCCGCTCGCGGGGGCGGCGTTCGTCCGTTTGTGGGATGGTTCTTTCTCCTGCGTCACTCGCTGCACTGCAGTCACAAGTGCGGCATTTCCCGACTTATTGGATATTCGGCGCGAAAGCAGGACTTAAGGGATTAAGTGCGGAAATACTGGCTCATTCCCGTTGACCTTGCTACGATTTCGCAAGCCTTATCAGACATTCTGTGCGAGTAGCATGGTGGCGCCGTCAAATGCTGTCACGCGTGGAGGTCGGCGTGACCACCGTCTCTGACCTGCGGAGACGCCATCGTAGGTGATGGGGGAACACTCCGGCCGTCCCGGCCTTGCCGCGGCGCAGCGGCGTTCTTCCCAATAACTCTGTACAGCAAGCCAGCCTGTGAAATAACGTAACTGGACTGAAATCGCCTGGGTCCACGACCTCGGCGACAGGGTCATCGCACGAAGTGCGCGATGAGGCAGGAGACCCCCGATGACCTCCGGACACCGAGCGGGCCCGGCGGGCGCTTCGCCCGCGATCGATGACTGCTCGCTGTCCCCGGCCGCAAAGCAGGTGGTCGGATGACCGTTCGCCTCCTGACGAACATCGGCCGTCTCTGGACCGGCCACGACGTGTGCAGCAACGCGGCCATCCTGGTGCACGGCGACCGCATCGCCTGGGTCGGCCGCGCCGCGGACCTGCCGCAGAGCGTGCCCGGCGTCGTCGACGACATCGTCGACGTCGACCACGTCGAGAACCTCGGCGGCGCGCTCGTCACCCCCGGGCTGATCGACGCCCACACCCACCCCGTGTACGCCGGGAACCGGTACGCCGAGATGGCGATGCGGTCCGGCGGCTCCACCGCGTCCGCGATCACGGCGGCCGGCGGCGGCATCCTGTCCACCATCACCGTCACCCGTGGCACCGATCCCTGGACGCTCTGCAACGGCGTCCGCGAGCGGCTACGGGAGTGGCTGCTCGGCGGCACCACCACGGTCGAGGCCAAGACGGGCTACCACCTGACCCGCGACGGTGAGCTGGCCGACGTCCGGCTGCTCCGCGAGCTCGAGAAAGAGCCGATGATGCCGCGGGTGCACGTAACGTTCATGGCCGCCCACGTCGTCCCGCCGGAGTACTTCGGCCGCCAGCGCGACTACGTCGAGGCGGCCGCCGCGTGGTGCGCGGACGCGTCCGCCGCCGGGGCCGACAGCGTCGACGTCTACTGCGACGAGGGACACTTCGGCATCGACGAGGCCCGCTGGGTCCTCGCCTCCGGCCGCAACGTCGGCCTCCTGCCCCGCATCCACGCCGGCGCGTACAGCAGGCGGGGCGCCGTCCAGCTCGCGGCCGAGATGGGCTGCGCGTCGGCCGACATCCTGCACCACACCTCGGACGAGGACATCGCGCTGATGGCGCGGTACGGCGTGCCCGCCGTCGTGTGCCCCGGCACCGCCCTCCAGCACGGCAGGCTCCCGGCGGTGCGCCGGATGCTCGCCCAGGGCGTCACGGTCGCGCTCGGCAGCGACCACAACCCCGGCCACTGCGGCATCACGTCGATGTCCCTGGTGATCAGCCTGGCGGTGGCCGCGTTCGGGATGAGCGTGGGCGACGCGCTGCGCGCCGCGACGCTCGGCGGCGCGCAGGTGCTCGGCGCGCCCGACCGCGGCGTGCTCGCGCCCGGACGGCTCGCCGACATCGTCCAGTGGGACGCGGACCACGAGGGCGCCTTCGCATGGTCGTTCGGTCTCAAACCGCGCCGGGTGTGGCGCGGCGGCACCCCCGTTCAGTGACGCCGCCGCTCTGACGCGACAGAAGGGATGAACCGGACGGTCTCTGTCATTGGGGGAGAGATGGCCGCCCGGTAACCTCGTGCCATGCCGGTCGCCGTCGTCACGGACTCCACTGCCTACCTGGACGCGTCGGTGGCCGCGGCACTCGGCATCACGGTCGTCCCGCTCCAGGTGGCCATCGACGGCCGAGAGTACGACGACATGGCGGACCCCGCGGTTGTGGGAGTGGCGGAGGCGCTTCGCGAGCACGCGTCCGTCACCACTTCGCAGCCCGCGCCGCAGCGCTTCGCCGCCGCCTACGCCGAGGCGGCGGCCAAGGGAGCCGACGGTGTGGTCTCGGTCCATCTTTCCGGCTCCCTGTCCGGCACGGCGGAGGCCGCCCGGCTGGCCGCCAACGAGTCTCCGGTGCCGGTCGAGGTCGTCGACAGCGGATCCGTCGGCATGGGGCTCGGTTTCCCGGTCCTCTCCGCCGCCGAGGCCGCCCGTCTGGGCAGCGCGCTCACGGACGTGGCGTCCACGGCGAAGGCGTCCGCCGCCGCGACGCGCAGCATCTTCTACGTCGACACCCTGGAATACCTCCGGCGGGGCGGGCGGATCGGCGCCGCCGCCGGCCTGCTGGGCGCCGCGCTCGCGATCAAGCCGTTGCTCGACCTCGCCGACGGCACGATCACCGTGCTGGAGAAGGTCAGGACGGCGAACCGCGCCATCGCCCGGCTGGTGGACCTCGCCGTCGAGGCGGCCGATGGCGACGAGGTACGCGTTGCCGTACAGCATCTCGGAGCGGCGGAGCGGGCCGGGGCGCTCGTGGACGCCCTCGCGTCCCGGCTCCCCATGGCGTCCCGGCCGCTCCTGGTGGAGGTGGGAGCGGTGATCGGTGCCCACGTCGGCCCCGGCCTGCTCGCGGTGACGATCGCCCCGGCCCATCCACAGGCGAGCTGATTTCCACAGGCCGCATCGCGGAGCCCCGGCGGGGGTGTGACCGCGCCTAACGTCGCCTGCGTGCGAACCAGGGAGCAGCCGGACCACCGCCTCGCCGCCGAGGCACGCCTCCGCCTCCTGTTGGGGCCCCGGCCGAGCCATCCTGTCCTCTCTCCCCAGAGATCGTCGGTCGCCGGAACCGTGGGTGGGCTCGGGCGATCGGCCGATTCGGGCACCGAGAGACAGTCCGTCCCTACGGCGCACGCAGGCGGGCTCCAGGCCGAGCGGCCACGGGAGGTTCAGGCAGATCGGGAGCGTGGAGAGCTGGTCCCGGCCGATCAAGATTGGCCGGCTCGGCAGCGCGGTACGCAGGTGGGTCGCGGATGGGAGAGCGAGGCAGGACGAGGGCGGGCGAGCCGGTCGGATGAGAGCGCGGAGGTACAGGCCGACCGGGAGGGTGGCGCGCTGGCGGGGCGTGGTTGGGAGGGCGACGCAGGGCGAGGGTGGGCGGATCCGGAAGAGGGGACCGGGGCGGACGAGGACTGGGAAGCCGAGGCTCAGGGGCCCCGACTCGCGTTGAGCGGCCGGGCGCCGCGGGCAGCCGATGCGGCGGGGGCGTCGCTGCCCGGCCGTATCGGTGCGACCCGACGACTGGACGGCGAAGGGTCGGGCGTCGGCCTGATGGCGAGCGTGCTGTCGAAGGGACGAGCGCTTGCCGGGGGAAGCCGGGTGATCAGGGAGACCGCCCCATTGCTCGACCCCGGCCGTCCCGGTCTGCGTGTCCTGGTGTTGCTCGGGGTGCTCGCGGCGGCCGTGGCGGGGATCTACGCGTGGCGATCGCAGCCGGTAGCCGACCCGCTGGTCCCGCCCGCTCCCTCGGGGGCGGCCGCCATCGGCGTCGGCTCCGCCGAAGGAGTGCCGACAGCCGCGCCGTCCGGTGCCGTACCGGGTGCCGTCGGGCTCGCCTCACCCCCGTCGGCGCCGGGGGTGACGGTCCATGTCACGGGCAAGGTGCGGAAGGCGGGAGTGCTCACCCTCCCGCCGGGGTCCAGGGTCGTCGACGCCATCCAGGCGGCCGGGGGAGCCCGCCCAGGTGCGTCACTTGACGGGGTGAATCTCGCCCGGCGTCTTGTGGACGGCGAGCAGATCGTGGTGGGAGCCCCCGCCGCCGCCGCGCAGGGTGCGGCACCCGCGATCGGCGCCGGCGGCGCGACGATGATCAGCCTCAGCTCGGCCACGTACGAGCAGTTGCAGGACCTTCCCGGCGTGGGCGAGGTGCTGGCGCAGCGGATCATCGAATATCGCGAAGCCCACGGAGGATTTCAGAGCGTCGATCAACTGCAGGACGTCTCAGGCATCGGACCGCAGAAGTTCGCCGATCTGAAAGGCAGGGTCACGCCGTGAGTGGTCCGGATCGTCGGCGCGGCTCGGGCTCGTCGACAGAGCCGCCCGGCCCGATCTCTCCCGCGAAGGGCGGCACCCCGTGGGCGGCGAGCCATTCCCTGCGTCTGGTGTGCCCGGCGCTCCTGTCGTGGCTGGTCGCGCTGGTGCTCCTCGGATGCTCCGCCACGGCGGGTGCCGTCGTGGCCGTCGGCTTCGCGTCCGCCGCGCTGCTGGTCTGGGCGCTGACCAGGAGCGGCCGTCGTCCCTCGGGCGGATCGGCGGTTTCCGGTGCGGGGCGATCGCGCGGCCCCGTGGCCGGTACGGCTCTCGCGGTGTTGGCCTGCGGTGCGGCCACCGCGGCGGTCGTGGCCGTCAAGGTGCACGCGGTCAGCACCGGTCCCGTGGTGGAGCTCGCGGCCCGGCACGCCACCGTCATCGCCGAGGTCGAGATCGGTGATGACCCGCGGAGGAGACCGCAGCGTGGTGGCCTGACGCACCGAGACAGTTTCGTGGTGGAGGCACGGATGCTCTCCGTCCAGATCGCGGAGGGCGCCCGGGCTCGGCCGCCGGACAGACGGGGTCAGGTGGCGGGCGACCGGGTTCGGGTCGATGTGCCGATCGTCATCCTCGCATCGGGCGACGGATGGGGCACCCTGCTGCCGAGTCAGCGCGTCCGCGTGCGCGGCCGGTTGGGCACGGCCGACAGGGGAGATCTGACGGCCGCCGTGTTGGTGGTGCGGGGGCCGCCGGAGGTGCTGTCCGCTCCCTCCGCGGTGCAGCGGGTCGCCGGGGCACTGCGTGGGGGCCTGCGAGAGGCGAGCGACGTGCTTCCGCAGGGGCCGCGGGGACTGCTGCCCGGCCTGGTCGTCGGGGACGTCTCACGCCTGGACGAGGAGATCAAGGAGAACTTCACCGCCGCCGGTCTCAGCCACTTGACGGCGGTGTCCGGGGCCAACCTGGCATTCATCGCCGGTGCCGTCCTGGCGATCGCGAGGCTCGTGGGGCTTCCGCTCCGCGCGCGGGCGATTCTGGCGGCCCTCGCCATGGTGGGGTTCGCGATCGTCGCCCGGCCTTCGCCCAGCGTGGTCCGGGCGCTCGCCATGGGGATCGTGGCGGCGCTCGCCATGGGCACGGGACGGTCCCGGGACGGCGTGGCCGCGCTCTCCGCCACGGTGCTCGGCCTGATCCTCTTCAACCCCGGGCTCGCCCGGCAGTACGGCTTCGCGCTGTCGGTCTTCGCCACCGGCGGCATCCTCGTGCTGGCTCCCCGATGGCGAGACCGGATGGCGCTGCGGATGCCCGGTTGGCTCGCCGAGGCGATAGCCGTACCCGCGGCGGCGCAGGTGGCCGTCACGCCGCTGTTGGTGCTCATGTCCGGGCAACTCGACGTGGTGGCCATCCCCGCGAACCTGTTGGCGGGCCCGGCCGTGGCGCCGGCGACCCTGCTCGGCTTCGGCGCGGCGATCGTCGCCCCCGTGAGCATGGCCGCCGCCCAACTGCTGGTCCGGCCCGCGGGGGCGGCCGCCGCCTGGATCATCGCCGTCGCGGAACGGGCGGCGGCGCTCCCGGCGGCGACGGTCGGCTGGCCGGGCGGTGTCCCGGGGCTCGCGCTCCTGGCGGTCGCGGCCGTCCTGGGCTGGCTGATCCTGCGTCGCAGGTTCCGCCGGTACCTCGTCGCGGCGGTGCTGGCCGCCGCGCTCGCCGCCGTCCTGGTCATCGGACCGGCGACGTCGCCGTGGCCGCCTCCGGGATGGCTGCTCGTCGCGTGCGACGTGGGGCAGGGCGACGGCCTCGCCCTGTCTACCGGACCCGGCAGCGCTGTGGTGATCGACTCCGGTCCGAAGCCGGGGTCTGCGAACCGATGCCTACGTGATCTGGGAGTCACGCGGGTGCCGCTTCTGTTCCTCAGCCATCCTCATCTCGATCACGTCGGCGGGTTGACCGGAGTGCTCCGTGGACGGAGTGTGGGCGCCGTCGTCGTCAGTCCGGGACGGGTACCCGAAGGTGAGAGCACGCGCGTTTCGACGGAACTGCGCGCGCGGCGCATTCCGGAGTGGGTGGTGCCACCGGGTGGCCGATGGAGGTTCGGCGCTGCCGAGCTCACGGTGCTCGCCCCCGAGCCCGAGGCTCCCCAGGAGGGGTCCGGTGAGGGGGCCGTCGCGAACAACGCCAGCGTCGTCCTGCTCGTACGGTGGTACGACGCGAGAGGCTCGCCGATCGGGTCGGCGCTGCTCGCGGGTGACGTGGAGACCGAGGCACAGGCCAGGATGCTGCGTCACGGCGTCCCGCAGGTCGATGTGTTGAAGGTGCCGCACCACGGTTCGCTTCGACAGGACCCCGCTTTCCTGGCCGCGACGAGGGCGGGTGCGGCGCTTGTCAGCGTCGGCGCCGGCAACGATTACGGGCATCCCGCCCCGTTGACCATGGCTCGCCTGCACCTGCTGGGGATGCGTACCTATCGGACGGATCTGTCAGGCGACGTCGCCGTCATCGAGCAAGCCGGCCGCCTCTCGGTCGTTCCGCGCGGCCGGTGATCGCGCCCGCGAGGAGATCACCGATCGGCTCGGCGGCACGCCCACCCGGCTGAGCGGGCGTCGTTCGCGGTTCGGCGGGCCCCAGCCCGGTTGACGGGGCGTCGTCCGCGGTTCGGCGGGTGCCAGCCCGGCTTAGCGGGCGTCGTCCGCGGTCGCGGGGGCGGACGAAGGACCTGGCCTGGCGTCCGTCGTCTGTGGTTCGGCGGGACCCCGCCCTGGTTGAACGGGCGTCGTCTGTGGTCGGGGGGGCGGACGAAGGACCCGGGCTGGCGTCCGTTGTCTGTGGTCGCGGGGCAGACGAGGGACCCAGGCTGGGCGTGTCTCGCCTCGCCTTCGCTGCTACGGCGTCGCGAGCCCAAGGCGCACGGTGGCGCTGCTGGTCTGGAGCACGTCCAGACCGGCGGCGCATCAGCACGAGGAGGGGGTGAGTGGGAGTCAGGAGGCGTCCAGGATCGGGATGAGCTGCTCCTCCTCGTAGGTCAGATGGCTCTCCAGCTCGTCGGTGAGTCGCTCGACTTCACGGAGCACGGACCGGGGGTCCGCGTCCTCGGCGGTCACGACCGTCTGAAGGGCGTCGAGGAGCGCGGCCACCTTCTGATGTTCCTGGTGCAGCCGCTCCAGGGCGGGGCCGAGCGCGGGGTGATGCTCGGCGAGGTAGGGGAACATCGTCCCGTCCTCGCCGGTGTGGTGATTGTGCAGCCCCTGGCAGACGGTCAGGCAGTTCACGCGGAGTTGGGCGCCCAGGCTCGCGCCGGATTCGGCGATCTCCTTGCGGATCAGGGCGAGCTCTCGCCGGAACGCGTCATGGACGGCCTTGAGTGCCGCGCCCGGGGACGACGCCTGGGGAGGCCCGCCCGCTACCGGCGTGAGAGCGACCACGGGGATGACGCGCGTCGTCTTGGCCTGATAGGCGCCCCACCCGGGGTCGGCCTCGACGGCACGGGCGAAGACGCGGTCGCGTTCGTCGCCCTGCAACACGACGGCCTCCGCCTCATACGTGAACACGCCGTCCTCGACGGTGACCCGAGGGTTGGCGACGAGGTTGCGGAACCAGTCCGGATGCTTGGGCGCGCCGGCTGCGGATGCGATCACCAGTACCCGTTCTTCGTCCGGAAGGTATCCGACGGGCGTCGTGTGCGGAGCGCCCGATCGCGCTCCTGTCGTGGTCAAGAGGAGCAACCGGCCTCCTTCGAAAGGACCGCCGACGCGCCCGCCGTTGGCCCGAAACTCCTCGATGATCTTTTGGTTGAACTCGTTCGGCATTTTTTGGCTTCTTCTCCGAAATCTGGCGTCATGTCGGTTGTTCGCCGAAATGACGGAAACCGCGCACAGGCGGCGCAAAACAATGACAAAGGCGACGTCGAGCGTTCTGACGTCATGACGTGGTCACGAGAAAACGCGCCCCGGGGGCCGACACGGTTAGAGGTGCCTCATTCCGAACTGCGACTGCCTTTGGGGCCGCAACCGTTTTGGTGAGCCGAGGTACGGGCTTGACGGCGAAGGCCGGTCAGGGGAGCAGCCCGACCAGTGGGGAGCCCGTCGGTGGACACGTCGGCATCGCGCGGGGTTTCAAACGGTGGCGTGGGCGCGTGGAAACGGCGATGGGCGGGCCCCTGGCCCGCCGGGCGTTCACGCAGTAGCCGGGTGCCTCACTCGCTCATGGCACATGGCCGACCCGGCAGTCACAGATCGAAACCCTAAGCCCCTGCCACATCGGCAGGCAAGCGGAGGGAAGGGGGCGATTCACCCACCCCTGATGCCAGGAG
>NZ_BBYK01000067.1:0-92022 GCF_001570365.1 Microtetraspora fusca
GCTTCCGCGGCCCGGAGCCGGGGTTTCCTCGAATCAAGGAGATGACATGATCGAAATCGACGCGTTGACCAAGGTGTACGGTTCGGCGCAGGTCAGGGCGGTCGACGAGGTGTCCCTGCACATCCGCTCCGGCTCGGTCTTCGGCTTCCTGGGACCCAATGGCGCCGGCAAGACCACCACCATCAAGATGCTGTGCGGCCTGCTGACCCCCACCTCCGGTCAGGTCCGGCTGGGCGGCTTCGACGTGACCCGGCAGCGCTCGGCCGCGATGGCGCAGTTCGGTGCCGTGCTGGAAGGCTCGCGCAACGTCTACTGGAGCCTGTCGGCCTGGCAGAACCTGATGTACTTCGGCCGACTCAAAGGCATGCGCAAGGCCCAGGCCGCCGACCGGGCCAAGGATCTGCTAACCGACCTGGAGCTGTGGGAGCGCCGCGACGACAAGGTCGGCGGCTTCTCCCGCGGCATGCAGCAGAAGGTCGCGATCGCCGCCGCTCTCATCGCCGGCCCGCCGATCGTGCTGCTCGACGAGCCGACCCTCGGCCTCGATGTCGAGGCCACCCGCACCGTCAAGAACTGGATCACCGAGCAGGCCCGCGAACTGGGCACCACCATCCTGATCACCACGCACCAGCTCGACGTGGCCCAGGAACTGTGCGACCGGGTGGCCGTCATGCGCAAAGGACGACTCGTCGCCGACCTGCCCACACACCAACTGCTGGCGAGCTTCCGCGAACGCGACAGGTACGAGATCCGCATCGAGGGTACGGCGCCACCCGGCTTCGACGCCGTCACCCGCGACGGCGTCACCACGATCAGCATGCGGGTCAGCAGCCCGGGCGAGGTGTACGACGTGGTCGAGCGCCTGCGCGCCCAGGGGGCCGTACTGGAGTCGCTGACCCAGGTGCAGCCCGACCTGGAGGATGTGTTCCTCGCCCTGGTGAACGAGGCGTCCCATGCTGCTTGACGTCCTGGGCGCGGAGATCGGCAAGGGCCTGCGCGTTCAGCTGGCCCACCCGATCGGCCATGTCATCACGCTGTTGATCAGCACCACCATGTACCTCGGCCTGCAGTTCGTGCTCGGCCAGGGCGAGCTGCGCCAGGATCTGCTACCGCAGACCCTGGTCGCCATCGGCGGCTACTGGTTCCTGCAGTACGCCGCGCTGGTGATGGTGGCCGACCTCATCGAGGAGAAACGCGCCGGCACCTTCGCCCAAGCGCAGATGACCCCGGCGCCGCCGTGGCTGCCGATGCTCGGCCGGCTGATCACCGCCTCGGTGTTCGGCCTGGCGGTGGCCGCCGTCGCCGCGCTCGTCCCCATGCTGGTGGCCGGTATCGCGATCCCGCTGCGCTGGGCGGCGCTGCTGCCGGCCCTGCTGCTCGGAGCGAACGTGCTGGCCTTCACGTTCCTGCTGGCGGCCCTCGCGCTGGTCTCCCCGATGATCGGCGCCCTGCAGTCGCTGTTCACCGCACTGGTGCTGCTGCTCAACGGGTCGTTCCTGCCGCTGGCCTTCTATCCGGACTGGCTGGCCGCCCTGGCCAGGATCCTGCCCACCACCCTGGGCATCGAGGCGCTCACCCAGACGCTGTTCCAGGGCCGGCCCCTGGCCGAGGTCTGGAGCGGAGGCACCCTGCCCTGGCTGCTCATCCACACGATCACGCTCGCCGTCGGCGGCGGCCTGTTGTTCGTCCGCAACCACCGCCGAGCCCTGCAGGAGACGGCATGATCTTCGCCCGCGGATTCACCGCAGAAGTACGTAAGGGCCTGCTCAACCTCGCCGCCGGATGGCGCCAGGTCCTCATTGAGATGATCACTTTCCCGCTGTTCTACCTGCTCATCGTGCTGTTCATGGGACGCGGACAACTGCGCGCGGACCTGCTGCTGCCGGTACTGCTCGGCATGGTGGCGCTGACCTTCATCCACGAGCAGGTCAACCGCGTGTTCTGGAGCTACCTGGGCGACATCCAGTCCGGCGTGCTGGAACAGACCTACCTGACCCCGCTGCCCTCGGCCGCGCTCATCCTCGGCCGCCAGGTCGCCGCGGTCATTTCCGCCCTGCCCACCGCGCTGGCCGTCCTGGCCACCGGCGCGGCCGCCATCACCCTCCAGGGCGGGTACTTGCCCTTCGACGCGCAGGTGATCGTGCCTCTGGCCGCCATCGCACTGGGCACCTGCGGCCTGGCCCTCATCTTGTGCGGGCTGACCCTGGTGTTCAAACGCATCGAGATCATCACCCAGCTGTCCGTGGCCGTCTACGCCATCGCCGGCGGCACCCTGGTACCCCTGACCGCCCTGCCCGACCCGATCGCCTTCCTCAGCCGGCTCACGGTCCCCATCGCGCCCGGCATCGAGGCGATGCGCGACATCCTGCTCGGCGGGCATTCCCTGGCCGCCCTCCCGACGGGCTGGGGTCTTGGATGGCTGCTGGCCCAACCGCTGCTCATCACCGCCACCGGGGTGGTCCTGTTCAACCAGCTCGAACACCTCGCCCGACGCCGCGGCACCCTCGGCCGCTACTAGGCCAGGAACCTGGATGAAAGAGAGCAACTGACGTGTACGTGTTCTTGTGGGTACTCCAGGCCGTCCTGGCCACCGTCTTCGGCCTGGCCGGTGTCATGCACTCCACCCAGCCCAAGGAGAAACTGCGCCCCATGCTGCCCTGGGTGGAGGACTTCACGCCCGCCCAGGTCCGCCTGATCGGCGTGGTCGAACTTCTCGGCGCCCTCGGCCTACTTCTGCCCGCCGCCACTGGCATCGCCCCGGTCCTCACCCCGCTGGCCGCCACCGGCCTGGCCATCACCATGCTCGGCGCCGCCGTCACCCACGCCCGCCGCAAAGAGCCGGTGGCCGCCGCCGTCAACGTGGCGCTGCTCGCGCTGGCCGCCCTCATCGCCTGGGGCCGCTTCGGCCCGTACGCCTTCTGACCTCCGTCCCGCTGGAGGTCGTGAACGCCTCGGGCGGGTCGTCAGCGCGGGTTGGGCATCCCCACCGGCAAACGGAAGGGCCACACCCCCTCCCTCGCCAGCATCTACCGCGCCCTCGTCGAGTACGAGAAGGCCCAACGCCACCCCGACGCCGTCGAGCAAGCTCGAGCCGAGTTCGCGACCCTCCAGACCACGGGGTAGGTGCGCCGCCCCCGGCGTCCGTCGCCGGGGGCGGCGGAGATCGTACAGTCAGCCGACCACTGTGCGGTCCGCGCCGTTCACTTGTGGTTTGTCCGATTCCGAAAGGGTGCCCTGCGTAGCCGGAGCGCGATCTCTGCTCCGGCGGAGAGAAAGGGCACCCTCATGGGTCACGGGCACCCCCATACCCACGACCACGAACACCACCACCATGACCATGACCACGGCGGCGACGTCGCACCTGCCGCGGACATGGCCATCCCGGACCAGGAGCTGTCGCCGAGCGACCTGTCCCGGCGGCAGATGTTCCGCCGCGCCGGACTCCTGGGCGCCGGGCTCACCGCCGCCGGCGTCCTCGGCGCCGTGTCCCCGTCCGCCGCGGCCGCCACCGCGGCCCGCTCGGCCGGCGGTCCCGCGAGGCAGGACGGCTACCTCTGGCTCGCGGGCGACCACCACATCCACACCCAGTACAGCTCCGACGGCATGTACAAGGTGATCGACCAGGTGCAGCACGCCAACGCGTACGGGCTGGACTGGATGGTCATCACCGACCACGGCAGCGTGGCGCACGCGAAGATCGGCGTGGAGAAGGTCAACCCCGACATCGTCGCCGCCCGGCAGGCCGTCAAGGACACCCTCGTCTTCCAGGGCCTGGAGTGGAACATCCCGGCGGCCGAGCACGGCACCGTCTTCGTCGCGCCGGGCAAGGGCGAGGTCGCCACGCTCAAGGAGTTCGAGAACGCCTTCGACGGCGTGGTCAAGGGCGCGACCGCCGGAACCCCGCAGAACGAGGCCCTCGCCATCGCGGGCCTCAGCTTCCTGGCCGACGCCGTCAAGCGGCGCCGCGTCCCCGACGCGCTGTTCCTCGCGAACCACCCCTCGCGCAAGGGCATCGACTCGCCGCACGAGATCCGCGGCTGGCGCGACGCCCAGCCGGACATCGCCGTGGGCATGGAGGGCGCGCCCGGCCACCAGGCGGCGGGCATCGCCAAGCCGAACGGCCCGGGGTCCGGCCGCGGCTACTACGACAACGGCCCCAGCGCCGACTCCTTCCCCGGCTACCCGGCCGAGAGCTACAAGACCTTCGGCGGCTTCGACTGGATGACCGCGACGGTCGGCGGCCTGTGGGACAGCCTGCTCGCCGAGGGCAAGCCCTGGTGGATCACCGCCAACTCGGACTCGCACACGATCTACGGCGACACCACCGACCGCGGCCCGGGCGGGGACTTCAACGCCAACGGCAGGTACGAGGACCCGATCTACAAGGGCGTACCGAACCTGTCGAGCGGCGACTTCTGGCCCGGCTACTACAGCCGCACCCACGTGGGGGCGACCGACTTCTCCTACGCCGCGGTCATGGAGGGCATCCGGCAGGGCCGGATCTGGGTCGACCACGGCGGCCTGATCAGCGGGATCGTCGTGCGCGCCCGGGCGCAGGGCAACCACGGCGTCACGCTGGGAGACACCCTGTTCGTGCGCAAGGGCGCGAAGACCGAGGTGTCCATCCAGATCACCCTGGCGAACACCCCGAACTGGGCGCAGGTCGTGCCGACCCTGGCCCGGGTCGACGTGATCCAGGGCGACGTGACCGGCCCGGTGTCGGACAAGGACGCGTTCACCACGCCGAACACGAAGGTCGTGCAGTCGTTCGAGGTCGGCAGGAACAGCGGCACCGTCACGTTCACCTACCAGGTGGGCGCGGTCGACCGGCCCATCTACGTGCGGCTGCGCGGCACCGACGGCAAGCGCTCCGCCCCCGGCCTGCTCGGCGCGTCCGTCGACCCGAACGGTCCCCAGATCGACGTCTTCGGCGACGCCGACCCGTGGAACGACCTGTGGTTCTACACCAACCCGATCTGGATCGTGCCGCGCCGATGATCCTGGGAGTCGACTCGGGATCACGTACGGTCGCCGAGGCCGAGCGCCTTCTCCACTCCGTGGTGGAGGCGCTCGGCCTGCCGTCCGGCGTGATCGGCTGCACGCACTTCGTCAGGACCGGGGCGCTCCCCCACGTGGCGTGCTCGGTCGCCCTGGAGGGAGACGCCGACCTGTCCCTCCTGCCCGAGGGCGTCTCGGCCGCGCTGGGCGAGCGCCGTACCGGCCCGGACGCGGAGGGCGCGGCGCTGGCCGCGGCCGAGCACGCGGCCGGACGGTCGGGCCGGATCGTCCTCTTCCCCGGCCGGGACGAGTTGACCGGCACGCTGGCCGTCGGCGAGATCCTCGCCCGCTCGGCCGTCGAGCGGGTGGTCGTCCTCGCCCAGGCGGAGGAGCCGGACGCGGACACGGCCGTGGTCACCAACGACCACGTGCGGCCGGAGTGGCGCGACGGCGTGATGACGCTGGTCACCATGCCCGCGTCCGGTGGGCGCCTGACCCCCGCCGAGATCCCCGATCCCACGCCCTGCTGCGCCGACCACGCCTGACCGGCCGTCTCCGGCGCGGTCGGCTAGTGGCTGTCCGTGGCGAGGCGGACGGCCAGGGCGGCGAAGATCGTGCCGGAGACGCGGTGCAGCCACTTCTGTACGGCGGGATGCCGGCGCACGAAGTCGCCGAGGCGCCCCGCCAGGAGTCCGGCCGACGCGTCGACCATCAGGCCGACCACGATGAACAGCGCCCCGAGCACGAAGAACTGCGCCATCACGCTGCCCCGGGCCGGGTCGACGAACTGCGGGAAGAACGCCAGGTAGAACGCGATCACCTTGGGGTTGGCGAGGTTGGTCAGCAGCGCCTTCGCGTAGATGCGCGCCCACGACGTCCTGTGCGCGCTCTGGCCGAGCGGTTCCGGCCTGCGTGCCGACCGGAACGACGCCACGGCGAGGTAGAGCAGGTAGACGGCGCCGAGCACCCGCACGATGTCGAAGACCACCGGGAAGGCCCGCATCAGCGCGCCGAAGCCCAGCGCGGCCGCCGTCGTGTGGACGGCCAGGCCCGTCGACATGCCGAGCGCCGCCAGCACCCCCGCGCGGGGTCCGGACGCCAGCCCTGTCGCGGCGATGAAGAGCATGTCGGGGCCCGGAACCAGGGAGATGACCAGCGCGGCCAGGCAGAACGTCAACGCGACGGCGGGATCGAGGAGCACGGGTGGAACCTACCGCACGGGCTGGAACCGGCCCGCCGGGGGTCGGTTCCAGCCCTGATGAACAGACGAACGGGTGCACGGCTCGGTGCCGGCCGAGCGGCCGGCCCGCCACCGGCGGGGGAGCGCCGGGCATGCGGATCCCGAGGACGTGGGGGCATTTCCGGCGCCCGCCGCCTCGACCTGCCCGAGACGCGGGCCGCCTGCCGCCGCTGGAGCGACCGGAGGAGGTGACGGCGGCGCTTGACAGCCTTCCTTCCGGACGTCTTCGCCGCCTGGTCTCCTTGTCACCCCTGTTACGGCTGGTCGGTCGCCCGCAGGAAGTCCTGGATGATCCGGGTCGTCTCCGCCGGGCGTTCCATGCTGGGCAGGTGTCCCGCCCATTCCAGCTCGACCAGGCGCGCGTGCGGCAGGGTCGCGGCGAGGTGGCGGGCCGTCTGCCGGAAGTAGGGCAGGTCGTGGCCTCCGCCCACCACGAGGGCGGGGGCCTGTACGGCGGCCGGGTCGATCCGGCCGCGGATCCGCTCGGGCTCGGGGTCGGCCGCGAGCTGCACCTCGTACGCGTGGCGCTGCATCTCGGCGAGCCGGGCGCGGGTCGCGTCGTCGGCGTCGGGGCCGAGCCAGGTTCGTGCGTTGAGCTCCGCCGCGCCCGTGAGGTCGCCGGCCTCGACCAGCCGCATCTCCTCGGCGCCGAACTCCTCGACGTCGGGCGTCTCGGGCAGGCCGCATCCGGCGTTGAGCAGGACCAGCCGGGAGACCAGGCCGGGACGCGCGGTGGCCAGTTCGAGCGCCACCCGCCCGCCGTGCGAGGAGCCGACCACGGCGACGCGTTCCAGACCGAGGTCGCCGAGCACCTGGGCGATGTCGCCGTCGTCGGAGTAGGGGCCGTCCGCGGCCCACGGGCTGCGGCCGAACCCCCGGAAGTCCAGCCGGATCACGCGGAACGACGCGGTCAGCGCCTCCCATTGCGGATCCCACATGCGGGCGTCCGCTGTGCCCGAGTGCAACAGCAGCACCGGATCGCCCACTCCCCCGACCTCGTACCAGACACCGGTCAAAATCGCCTCACGGCTCCTCTGTCATGCATGGAAATGTCCGCCTATGGTGGTGCGCGTCCCGCCGCCTGGCAATTTGTTTTCGCCCGAATCCCCGGCCGATGTCAGGCGCGGTACATCGCGGAGAGCTCGGCGGCCGTCTCGGCCATCAGGTCGCGCAGGTCGGCCGGTTCCAGCACCTCGACGGCGGCGCCGAGCCGCAGGAGCTGCCAGCGCGCGTGGCGCGGGGACTCGATCGGCAGCTTCACCCGCGTCCAGCCGTCGTCCTCGGTGACGCCGAGGCGCAGCGCCTCGTCGGCCACGTCCCCGAAGGTGTAGCGGAAGAGCCCGGCGGCGTCGGGCGCGACCCGCACGACGGCGTCGGCGGTGTACATGCGGGCGGCGAACTCGGCGGAGAACCGCCGCCAGAACGCGACCAGGTCGAAGTCGGCCGGCCGCTCGAACCACTCGTCCAGGACGTCCGCGTCGATGACGCGGCTGACGCGGTAGGTGCGCACGCTGTCGTCGCAGGCGGCGGCCAGGTACCAGGAGCCGCCCTTGAGCACCAGGCCGTACGGGTGGACCAGGCGCTCCACCTCCTGCGGGCCCCAGCGCCGGTAGCGCAGCCGCAGCACCCGCTGGTCCCACACCGCGCGGGAGACCTCGGAGAGGAACGGGACGTCGTCGCCGGCCCGGTACCAGCCGGGCACGTCCAGGTGGAAGCGCTCGCGCATGCGGGCGGCCTGCGAGCGGGGGCCGGGGGGCAGCGCCGCGAGCAGCTTCAGCTCGGCCGTCGCGGCCACCTCCGCCAGCCCGAGCTCGGCGGCCGGCCCGGGCAGCGCGGCGAGGAACAGCGACGAGGCCTCCTCGCTGCTCAGCCCGTTCACCTTGGTGCGGTATCCGTCCAGGAGCCGGTAGCCGCCCGCCGGGCCGCGGTCGGCGTAGACCGGCACGCCGGCCGCCGAGAGGGCCTCGATGTCGCGGTAGACCGTACGGACCGAGACCTCCAGCTCGGCGGACAGCTCGGGGGCTGTCATCCGGCCGCGGGTCTGCAAGAGGAGAAGGAGGGACAGCAACCTGCTGGCGCGCATGTATCCCATCCTGCCACCTTTACAACGTAGATTTATTTGATCTATGAACGCTGGACATGTTCAAATGAACGCATGGAGAGTTCGGACCGGATCAGGGCGATCATGAACGCGCTGCGGGTCGCCGACAGCGTCTCGGTCGCGGAGCTGGCCACCGCGCACGGCGTCTCGGAGATGACCATCCGCAGGGACCTGGACGAGCTGGCCCAGCAGGGCGTCGTCCGCCGGGTCCGCGGCGGCGCGCTCAGCCTGCTGCTGCGCGGCGAGGAGCCGCCCTTCGGCGTACGCGCGCGCGAGGCGGTTGAGGCCAAGCGGCGCATCGCCGCCGAGGTGGCCGCGCTCCTGTCCGACGGGGAGGCGGTGCTGCTCGACGGCGGCACGACCCTGCTGGAGGTGGCCAGGGCCGTGCGCGACCGCCGCCTCACCGTGCTCCCACTCGGCCTCCAGGCGGCGCAGGAGCTCTCCGCCGCCCCGCGGATCCGCCTCGTTCTCCCCGGCGGCGAGGTACGGCAGGGCGAGCTGAACTTCGTCGGCCCGCTCGCCGAGGCGTCGATCAGGACGCTGCGGTTCGACACCGCCGTGATCGGGTGCTGCGGACTGTCCGCCGAGCACGGGCTGACCGCGCACGACCTGCCCGAACTGGCCATCAAGCAGGCGGCCATCGCCTCGGCGCGCAGGGTCGTGGCGGCGTGCGACTCCGGCAAGTTCGGCCGTACCGCCTTCGGCGCCGTCTGCCCGCTCGACCGGCTCGACGTCGTCGTCACCGACGAGGGCGTGCCCCGGGAGCAGCACGACGCCCTCGTCGCGGCCGGCGTCGTCGTCCGCGTCGCCGCCCCGTGAGGGCGTCCCTTCCCGCCTCCCCTCCCCCATCGGAGCGTCCCATGGCTTCTCCCACCCTCGACCGGCCTGCCCTGCTGCGGGCGCGGCTCGCCGTGTACGGGTTCTTCCTGCTCGCCGGGCTCACCTTCGGCACGTGGACGGCCCGCATCCCCGCCGTCAAGGCGCGCCTCGTCCTGTCCGACGGCGAGCTGAGCCTCGGCCTCCTCGGCATCGCGGCGGGCGCGATCACCGGTATGCAGGTGGTCGGCCGGCTCATCGACCGGTTCGGCAGCCGCCGCGTCGCTATCCCGACCGCGATCGCGCAAGGGGTCGTCCTCGTGCTGCCCGCCTACGTACCGAACCTGCCCACGCTCGCCGCCGCGCTGTTCGTCTTCGGCCTGATGCACGGCAGCCTGGACGTCTCCATGAACGCCAACGCCGTCGTCGTCGAGCGCGCGTACGGCAGGACGTTGATGGGGTCGTTCCACGCGGTGTTCAGCATCGGCGGGTTCCTCGGCGCCGCGATCGGCGGGCTGTTCGCGCACGCCTCCGTCGAGGCGGGCCCGACGTTCCTGTCCGCCGGGCTGCTGATCGTCGTGCTCGCGGCGGTGTCGTCCCGGTGGGCCATGCGCGACGCCGCCGAAGCCTCCGAGGGACCGGCCGCGGCGGCGGAGACCGCCGCGGGGCTGCCGCGCGGCGTGCTGTTCCTCGGCGTACTCGCGTTCTGTTGCCTGGTCGGCGAGGGCGCCGCGGGCGACTGGAGCTCGGTCTACCTGGTGGAGTCGCTGGGCTCGGCCCCCGCGACGGGGGCCGCCGCCTACGCCGCGTTCGCCGTCATGATGACCGCGGGGCGGTTCGCCGGGGACCGTCTGGCCGCGCTGCTCGGCCCGGTGCGGCTGGTGCGCTGCTGCGGGATCCTCGCCGCGGGCGGCCTCGCGCTCGCGGTGCTCGGCGGGACGCAGGCCACGGGCATGATCGGGTTCGGACTGTTCGGGGCGGGCCTGTCGTGCACCATCCCGCAGGTCTTCTCCGCCGCCGGACACCGCGACCCGGCCCAGGCCGGCCGCGCCCTGGCCCGGGTGGCGAGCCTCGGGTACGCCGGGCTCCTCGCCGGTCCGGTCCTGATCGGCGGCGCCTCCGAGCTGTCCACGCTGCGCCACGCCCTGCTCATTCCCGTGCTCCTGTCGCTGTTCGTGGCGGTGACGGCGTCCGCGCTGCGCTCGCCTCGCGCCGCCCACGCGTCCGGCGCCGCCACCCCGGCCCTCGGCGACGTGCCCTCCTGACGCGCCGCCGCGGTGCCCTCAGCGGGCGAGGAACTGCTCGTAGCCGAGCTTGAGGACCAGCGCGGTGACCACGCAGAGCAGGACGACCCGGACGAAGCCGGAGCCCCGCCGGAGCGCCATGCGCGTGCCGAGCTGGGCTCCGGCGATGTTGCAGACGGCCATGCCGAGCCCGAGCGCCCACAGCACGTGCCCCTGCCAGGTGAAGACGACCAGGGCGCCCAGGTTCGTGCCGGTGTTGAGGATCTTCGCGGTCGCCGACGCGTTCACGAAGTCCATCCCGAGCACCGAGGTGAACGCGATGAGCAGGAACGTGCCCGTCCCCGGGCCGAGGATCCCGTCGTAGAACGCGATCACGACGCCCGCGAGGGCGATGGCGGCGGCCAGCCGGGCCGGGGTGCGCAGGTGGGGCTGCGGGACGAGACCGAACGCCGGGCGCAGCGTCACGAACGCCGCCACCCCGAGCAGCACCACGAGGACCAGCGGCTTGAGCACACCCGCTTCCAGCATCGCGGCCGAGGCCGCCCCGAGGCCCGCGAAGCCGATCGCCAGCACACCGGACGGCACGGCCACCGCCCGGTCGAGCTTGGTGTTCCGCGCGTACGCGACCGCGGCGGACGCGGTGCCGAAGATGGCGGCGGACTTGTTCGTCGCCACCGCCTGCACCGGGGACAGCCCCGCCAGAAGGAGCGCGGGGAGCTGGAGCAGCCCTCCCCCGCCGACGACCGCGTCCACCCAGCCCGCGGCCAGCGCCGCCACGAGCAGGACGACGACCTCTCCCGCCGTCATGCGGCTCCCCTCCCCCTTGACGATCTCTTGACCGTCCGAGGTTATCGGCCCCCGTGCCGGACGGCAGGGGCCGGACGCTCACCCGCGGTTGGCCCAGCCGAGCGCGACCAGCGCGGGCGGCAGCACGGCCGCCCATCCGTAGTGGACGATCTCCCAGTTCGCATCCTCGGGATACAACCACGGCGTGCGGGGAGAGGCTCCCAGCGCCCGACCACGCAACGGCCTGCCTTGGAACAAGGGCCTCCCTGGCAACATAGAGCTACGGCGTCGGCGGGCGATTACCCCGGATCTTCACGGAACAGGCCCCGCGCAGGAAAAGTCGGACTAGACGATCGGTTCTCTACGCCGCCCATGGGCCGCCAGGCACAACCACAACCCCTCGCCGTCGATGGCATCCGGATTGAGTGGATGCGTATGCCGAGGGCACGCGGGCAGCGCCTGTCACCACGTCACCTCGATCGCATGATCTTGCAGGCCCGAGGCCAGGTGGGCGATCGCATTCGGGCGGAGGACATTTGGCTCAGTGGCAGCCTGTCCGGCCACCAATCGCTATACAACACGAAAAGCCATGAAACCGTTGACGGGGCTCCACCGGCCACGCAATCCCCGGCCGACGTTAGGTGACGGACCACCAACTTCCCCGTGAGTTCAACAGAGTCGCGTTACGGATGATCGTGAACGCCCCGTGCGCAGACTTGCCACCGACCCGCATGGGGAAGGCAAAGTGATCTCGACACCGAAATAGCCGACTCTCATGCCCATATAGGCGATTCGGCGAGTATTGCTCTCCGGGAATCCCGCCGCAGATAGGGGGCGTCGAGAGACGACTCCCGCCTCCTGGCGCGCAGAGGGCGGGGCCACAGCCGTCGTCCTATGGGCCGGCGCCTATCCATCGAGCGGTCCCCCCGGAGCCGTCCGGAAAAGGCGCAACTACCACGGCTTGCCCCTCCGAGACCTCCCACGGAGGCAGCTATCAACTCCATCTCCGTCGAGGGCCGGGGGTGCAGCAGGCGGAGCCCCTGCAATCTTGTCGGCTTATCTATAAGCGGGCGCGCTTGGTGGGCAGCCATGTAGTCAGGAGTGGCGCCAAGGTGTTGATCAGTGGGGCACCGAAGATGCACAGGGTCCGTTCCCAGGGGTGGCCGAAGGTGCCGGTGGTCGCGTCCTCGGACAGGAAGATGTAGTAGTCCCCATCGGGAAAGATCTCGACCGGCCAGTGTGGATGATCGTCTGCGGCTTGGCGGTGGGGCCAGAACCACCAGGCGGGGTGCTGCCAGTCGAGCACGAGCAGTCGCTGTGACGGGGCGAAGGTCCTGGTCATGGCCAGCAAGCCGAGCGAGTTGACTGCGTCGTGAGCTGCCGCGAACTGGGCCGGCTTGCTGGCGAAGATGGGGGCCAGGTCGATGGTTACCGACGGAGTCGGCTCGTTGATTGCGGGTTGGCGATATTGGTGGGGCCGGAATCTGAACTGGGCGTCGAACGGCGCCCAAAAGTCCTCGTAGTGTTCCATGTCGATCTCTTGCCAGGCCGGGGCGGTCACGAGGTGACCATAACCGGTGGATGTTGACGGAGTCGGATTGCACTTGAGTACCCGTGCTGGAGTTTCTGCGTCTGAGGGAATACGGTCGCCTCGTCATAGGTCTGGCCGGTGGTCAGGCAGTGGTGGACGATGCAGAGCATGCGGTTGAACAGGTCGGGTTGCGCCGCGAGGTGGCGGTCACCGTGTTCTCGTCGGCGCCGGTATTGGGTGGGCGCGCCTGGTTAGGTGGTCAGGAGGCAGAACGCCCGTTGGTGGCCGTGTGAGCCAGACGCTGGTTCTTGGCTCGGCGGTTGAAGACGGCGTGTTCTTGCTATTGAAGAGGGTGAGGCGGTGGGGCATCCCTTCGGCGGCTAGATTGCCCACGTGATCAACGCATGGGCGACGCAGGCGATCGGCAGGCTGGACGAGGAACGGCGCCGGACGGGGGTCACCCCGCTCCGCGAGTTCCCCCTCCCCGAGGAGTGGGGGGTACGGCTGCTGCTGAAGGACGAGTCGGCGCACCCGGAGGGCGGCCTCAAGCTCCGGCTGGCGCGTGCCCTCTTCCGCGGCGCGATCGCCGCGGGCCGGATCCGCGAGGGCACCACCGTGGTCGAGGCCGCCGGGGGCGCGATGGCGGCCGCCCAGGCGTACCTGGCCCGGCTCCTCGGCCTGCCGTACGTCGCCGTGATGCCGAAGAAGTCCTCCGGCGCGGACGTGGAGCGGCTGGGCGGCACGTGCCGGTACGTCGATCCGCCGCTCGCGATCTACGACGAGGCGCGGGAGCTGGCCGAGCGGCTCGGTGGCCACTACGTGGACCACTACGCGGCCGCCGCGAGCGTGGACTGGCACGGCGGCAGCCTGGCCGAGGAGCTGTTCGGGCAGCTCGGAACGTGCCCGCACTGGGTCGTGGTGGGCGCGGCGACGGGCGCCACGTCCGCCGCGCTCGGCCGCCACCTGCGCGGGCGCGGCCTGCCCGGACGGCTGGCCGTGGCCGACCCGGAGAACTCCGCCTACTTCCCGGGCTGGGCCTACGGCGCGGCCGACTACTCCACGGGGATGCCGTCCCGGATCGAGGGGGTCGGCCGCCCCCGGGTGGAGCCGGGGTTCGCCGCGGACGTCGTCGATCTGGTCGTCCCGGTGCCCGACGCGGCGAGCGTGGCCGCCGCGCGCCGCCTGCGCGCGGCGACCGGCCTCGCGGTCGGCCCGGCCGGCGGGACGAACCTGTGGGGCGCGCTGGAGCTCGCCGCGCGCATGCGCGCCGAGGGCGTACGCGGCGACGTGGTCGCCGTGATCGGCGAGGCGCACCCGCGCCACCTGCGCGCCTGTCACGACGACGTCTGGGCGGAGGGCCGGGGGCTGGACTGGCGGCCGCACGCCGCGCGGCTCACCGAGGTGCTCGACCGGGGCGCGCCCTGGTGATCTCCCCCGTGCGGGGGAGGCGGCTCACTCTGGTACGGGAGGAGCGCTGATCGTGGGCGCGGGACCGTGGGGGCATGGTTTCTCTCACGTCGTCGTACCGTCCGGCCGTCGTGGCGGGCGGGTGGATCGCCGCCGGGCTGCTCATCGGCTATTCCGCCACGGGTGTCGCCTTCGACATCCTGCTGCTCATCATGCACGGGGTCTCCCTTCTCAGCGGTGACACGGGCATGCTCGGCCTGATGGACATGGACTGGCTGCTCAGCGGCAGCCGGATCGCGGCCCTGGTCGCGGGCACGGCGGCCGCCATCGCCACCATGCGGTACCGGCGGCGGGCGCTGGGCGCCTGCGCGCGCTGCGGCCGCGCCGCCGACGGCAGGGGCGGCCCGGACGGCCGGCACGGCCTGAGCGGATACACCCGCCACGCCGGTTACGCCTGCGCCCTGCTCGCCGCCGCGTACGGCGGCCTGAAGGCGCAGTGGGGGCTGGGCGGCACGTTCGGCCTGGACGACCCGCGCGCCTTCGGCGACGACGTCCACCTGTGGACCCCGGGCCTGGGGGACACGGCCGTGCTCGGGCTGATCGGCGTGGCGCTCGGGATCGGCTTCGCGCGCACCTGGACTCCCCGGTTCATCCCCCGCTGGATGCCGCTGACCGCCGCCTTCGTCGGGTCGGTGATGTCGATCTCCGTCGGGCTCCTCGGGACCGGCATGTCGGTCGCCGCCGGGCTCGGCCTCCTCGAGCCTCCGAACCACGGCGACCTCGGCGGCGTCTCGGCGTGGGTCTTCCAGGGGATCTATCCCCTGTTCCTCACCTGGGGGCTGACCATGGCGGTCGCGGCCGTCGGCTACCACTACCGGACCCGGGGCCGCTGCGCCGCCTGCGGGCTCGGCTAGGTTTGCGGACCGATGACCAGATGAGCGGAAGGGGGCCCGCGGTGCACGCCGTCGCCGCCGCGTTGCGCAGCGCGGTCACCTACCGCCGGTGGGCCTGCCTGGTCCTCGGCGGGGCGCTGCTGATGCCGTACATGATGGCGGGCGAGGTGGTGGCGGCGGTGTGGTACCGCTCGCCGGGCGTGGGCGACCCGCTGCTGTCGGTCCAGCCGCTGATCTTCCTGGCCGTCCTTCCCGTCGTCGCCGTCTCGGGCCTGTTCCTGCCGGTACGCGCGTTCGAGATCGTGGCGGCCCGGGCGCTGCTCGGCGTCTCCCTGGAGGCTCCCCCTCCCCACGCCCGGCGCACCTGGCCGGAGCGCCTGCGCACCACCGCGTGGTTCACCGCCCATCTCGCGATCGGCGGCGTGGCCAGCGGGCTGGCGCTCGCGCTCGTGCCGTTCGCGATCTGGGCGGCGGCGCTGCCGCTGGTGCACGGCCCCATACCCGTCGGCGCACTCGTCGTCGAGACGGGTGCGGCGGCGTGGTGGGGACCGCCGCTCGCCGTGCTGACGCTCGTGGTGCTGTTCGGGGCGCTCGTGGGGGCGGGGGCGCTGCTGGCCGAGCTGGCCCCGGCCCTGCTCGGCCCGTCGCCCGAGGACCGGCTGGCCGCGGCCGAGGCGCACGCGCGGCGGCTGGCCGCCCGCAACCGCCTGGCCCGTGAGCTGCACGACTCGGTCGGGCACGCCCTCAGCGTCGTCACCGTCCAGGCCGCCGCGGCGGGCCGGGTCCTGGACCGGGACCCGGAGACGGCGCGGGCGGCCCTGGGGGCGATCGAGGAGTCGGCTCGGTCCGCCCTGGCCGAGCTGGACCACGTGATCGGGGTGCTGCGCGAGGGCGCGAGCCGCCGTGAGCCGGAGCCGACGCTGCGCGACCTGGACCGGCTCCTGGACTCCTCGGGCGCCCGGATCGTCCGCAGGATCGGCGATCTGTCCGGTGTGCCTCCGGTGGTGTCCCGGGAGGCGTACCGGATCGTCCAGGAGGCGCTCACCAACGCCCTCCGGTACGGCGCCGGCCCGGTCGAGGTGACGCTGGACGTACGCGCCGGAAGCCTTGAGCTGGACCTGCGCAACGCCACGGAGTCGCGGCGGGCGGGCCTGCGCCGTACCGGTCGCGGCGTGGCGGGCATGCGGGAGCGGGCGGATCTGCTGGGCGGGGAGTTCACGGCCGGACCGGCCGAGGGAGGCTGGCGGGTCGTGGCCCGCCTGCCGCTCGATCCCCAGGGAGGGACGCCTGGTTCGGGTGCGGCGTGATCCATACGGCGTCGAGGCCGGGGGCGCCGGACAGGACTGCCGGGCTCAGGTGGTGACCCGGGCCAGCACGATCCCGCCGACGATCAGGGCGAGCGCCGCCACCCTGCCCACCGACACGGGATCGTCGTTGACGACGATGCCCAGGGTGATCGCGCCGACGGCACCGATGCCGGTGAAGACGGCGTAGGCGGTGCCGACCGGCAGCGCGTTCATCGCCTGGGACAGCAGCCAGACGGCGGCCGCCATCAGGACCAGGCAGATCAGCGTGGGCAGCGGCCGGGTGAAGTTGTGCGTCGGCTTGATGCTCTGTGACCACGCCACCTCGACGAGCCCGGCCAGCAGCAGGATCAGCCACTTCATCCGGCTGCCTCCTTGAGCGCCGCGGCCAGTGACTCCTCGTGCCGGTCACGCAGGTGCGCCAGCGCCGGGTCGAGGCGTGCGTTGACCAACTCCGCGTGGATGAACGTCACGTCCTCGACCCTGAAGTGCCCCTTGAAGAAGTCGCGCAGGTAGCGCTCCTGGTGGTCGTACGGCTCGCGGGCCGTGCCGGGGCCGTACGCGCCGCCGCGGGCGCTCGTCACCACGAACGAGCGCCCGTCGAGCGACATCTTGGGAAAGGTGATCTGGTCGAGCCAGGCCTTCAGCGACGAGGGGATCGAGTAGTTGTACATCGGCGTGCCGATGAGAATCACCTCGGCCGCGACCACCTCCTGGAGCAACGGCTCCACGACGGCCCAGGCCTGGCGCTGGGCAGGGGTGCGGACCGCCTCCCGATAGCGCGAGATGTCGGTGATCTCGTGCTCCAGGATGTGGTCGCACAGCTCGGTCCACGCCTCGCCGATGTGCGGCACGGGTTGCGTGGCCAGGTCGCGGTAGACGTAGCCGGCCTGTGGGTGGGCGGCCCGCCAGGTCGCGGCGTACACGCCCGACAGCCTCCGCGAGAACGACGCCCGGCGGGCGCTGGCGTCCAGGTGCAGCAGCATGATCTCTCCTCGCCACAGATATGTGGACACACTGTCCAGTTGAATATAACCGGACAGTGCGTCCAGATACAATGGGACGTATGGAGAGAGCCGACGCCGCGCGCAACCGGGCACGGATCCTCGAGGCGGCCGCACAGCTGTTCGCGGAGCGGGCGCCGCAGGACGTGACGATGGACGACATCGCCAAGATGGCCGGGGTGGGCCGGGGCACGCTCTACCGCCGCTACCCCGACCGGGCGTCGATCGCCGTGGCGCTGCTCGATGAGCACGAGCGTGACCTGCAAGAACGCCTGCTGCGCGGCGAGCCTCCCCTGGGCCCGGGAGCGCCACCCGCCGAGCGGCTGGCCGCCTTCTACTCCGCCATGGTGCGCCTGCTTGAGGGCCACTCCCACCTGGTGCTCGGCTCGGAGGTGGGCCGCTCCCGCTTCGAGACGGGCGCGTACGGCTTCTGGCGCGCACACGTGCGCGCGCTCCTGGCCGCCGCGGGCACGCCCGAGCCGGACGCGCTGGTCGACGTCCTGCTCGCCCCCCTGGCCCCCGAGGTGTACGGCTACCAGCGCACGGTGCTCGGCCTCACTCCGGAGCAGATCACCGGGGCACTGGCCAGACTGACGAGGACGCTGGACCCGAGGTCCTGATGGTCCGCGAGGGCCGGCACGGCGGCCCTCCGGAACCTGCTCGGCTTCGCGCGCACGCGCCGGCCACCACGTTGAGAGGCGCGCCCAGCCGGTGCGGCACGTCGAGGGGCCTCCCCCTTACTGATCAGCCGCCCGCCCCGCAGGGTCACCGTGGATGACGCCCGCGCGGGCGGCGGCGGCAGCGGCGTCGGCCGCGCGTACCGCGTCGCGTTCGGTGACCGGCTCGTGGGTGACGAACAGCCGGTAGTAGATCGGGGCGACGGCCATCCTGATCACGTCGGCGCCGTCCGTGTCCGCCGGCAGTTCTCCCCGCTCGACGGCTCGCCGCACCACTTCGGCCGCCTGCTCGTGGCGGGCCATGAAGAAGTCGTGCAGGGATCGCGCGGCGTCGCCGTTCTGCACGGCCGCCGCCACGAACGCGGCGGAGATCGGCCCGGCGACGGGATCGGCGAACCCGCCCTGCACCAGCCGGACGATCGCCCTCAGATCACCCCGGAAGGAGCCGGTGTCGGGTATCGGCCACGGCTCCTCCCGCGCGAGCTCCAGCGCGTCCGCGATCAGTCCCTCCACGCTTCCCCAACGGCGGTACACGGTCGTCTTGTGGACGCCTGAGCGGATCGCCACATTCTCCACCGTCAGTCCGCTGTAGCCGTGTTCGGCCAGCTCGGCGAGGGTCGCCTGCCGTACGGCGTCGCGCACCCGCGCGCTGCGACCACCGGGACGCTGCTCCAAAATCTACTCCAGTTGCGTTAAGCCTCATGACAATGCTAGCTTAACGCTACTAAAGTTGCGATTGGAGCTCTTTCCTGACCACTCAGCTCTCCCTCAAGGGAGTCTCGAAGTCTTACGGCGAGCGCCGAGTCCTCGACCAGATCACCTTCAACGTCCGCCCCGGCGAGCGCGCGGGGATCGTGGGCGAGAACGGTTCCGGCAAGTCCACGCTGCTCCGGATGATCGCCGAGGTGGAGATACCGGACGACGGCGAGGTGACGGTGTCGGCGGCCGGTGGTGTCGGCTACCTGAGCCAGACCCTCGACCTGCCGGGCGACCACACCGTCCAACAGGCGATCGACGCCGCCCTGGCCGAGCTGCGTGCGCTCGAGCGCGGCGTTCAGGAGGCCGCCGAGGCGCAGGACATGGTCAGGTACGGCGAGCTGCTCACCGCCTTCGAGGCCAGGGGCGGATACGAGGCCGACGCCCGCGTGGACAAGGCGCTGCACGGGCTGGGCCTGGCTCAGATCGAGCGCTCGCGCGTGCTGTCGAGCCTGTCCGGCGGCGAGCAGGCACGGCTGGGTCTGGCCTGCGTGCTGGCGGCCTCGCCGGAGATCCTGCTGCTCGACGAGCCGACCAACCACCTCGACGAGGCGGCGATGACCTGGCTGGAGGATCGGCTGCGCGAGCACAAGGGCACGGTGGTGACCGTCTCGCACGACCGGATCTTCCTGGACCGGGTGGCGACGGCGATCCTCGAGGTCGAGGGCGGCACGATCACCAGGTTCGGGGGCGGCTACAGCGGGTTCCTGGCCGAGAAGGCGGCGGCCAGGCTGCGCTGGGAGCAGGCCTACGCCGACTGGCAGGACGAGATCCGGCAGGTCAAGGAGTTCGCCGCGACCACCGCGCACCGCGTCGCCGTCGGCCGGGCCATGAAGGACAACAACAAGATGGCCTATGACCGCAACGCCGGGCGCGTGCAGAGCTCGGTGGCCTCGCGGGTACGGCAGGCCCAGGAGCGCCTGCGCCGTCTGGAGGAGAGCCCGGTCCCGCGCCCGCCCAGGCGGCTGCGCTTCCGCGGGACGTTCGCGCCCGCCGGTGCGCGTACGGGCACGCTCGTGCAGCTCGACCAGCTGCGGATCGCGGCGGGCGACCGGCTGCTGATCCACGGACCCAACGGCGCGGGCAAGTCGACGCTGCTCGCCGCGATCGCGGCCGAGGCCGGCGCGCGGGCCGGTTACCTCCCGCAGGAGGTGACGTTCGATCCAGACAAGACGGTCATCGAGACCTACGGCGGAGACGCGGCGGCGCTGATGGCGACCGGCCTCTTCCCTCCGGAGGCGCTCGGACTCAAGGTCGGCGCGCTGTCGGTGGGCCAGCGGCGGCGGCTGGCGTTGGCCATGCTGCTGGCGGGCGAGCACGATCTGCTGCTGCTCGACGAGCCCACCAACCACCTCTCGCTCACCCTGGTCGAGGAGCTCGAAGAGGCGCTCGACGGCTACGGCGGCGCGCTCGTGGTGGTCACGCACGACCGGGCGCTGCGGCGCCGTTTCACCGGCACGGAGATCTCACTTTCAGGGGGCTACGTATGTTGATCAATGGTTCTCCTTACGGCGTCGTCACCGGTCCCGACGGCGCGCTGTGGTTCACGCTCGTCCATCAGGGACAGATCGGGCGGGTCGTACCGGGCGAGGAGCCCACGATCTTCCAGCTCGATCCTGCCGACGGCCAACCCACCGTGATCACCGTGGGGCATGACGCATCGTTGTGGTTCACCGAGTTCGTCGGTGGCCGGATCGGGCGGATCACCCTGGACGGCACAGTCACCGCCTTCGAGGTGGCCTCGCCGTATGGCATCGCCGCCGGCCCCGACGGGGCCATGTGGTTCACCCAGCTCCAGGGTGATCGGATCGGCCGCATCACCGCGGCGGGCGAGGTCACCCTCCACCCGCTGCCCACCGAAGGCGCGATGCCGTCGGCGATCGCGGCGGGGCCTGACGGCGCGCTCTGGTTCACGCTCAACCAGGGCAACGCGATCGGCCGCATAACCGTCGACGGCGAGGTGACGCAGTACGCGCTGCCCACGGCAGGCGCCGCTCCGGTGGGCATCTGCGCCGGACCGGACGAGGCGCTGTGGTTCGTGGAGATCGGCGCGGGCCAGGTGGGCCGGATCGACACCTCCGGCGCGATCAGCGAGTTCCCGCTGCCTGATCGAGCCGCCAGGCCGCACGCCATCGTGACCGGCCGGGACGGCGCCCTCTGGTTCACCGAGTGGGGCATCGGCAAGCTGGGCCGCATCACCACCGAGGGCAAGATCGAGGAGTATCCGCTGGAGGGCGCCGAACCCCACGGGCTCACGGTCGGGCCCGACGGCGCGATCTGGGTCGCGATGGAGTCCGGGGCCCTGGTGCGGAGCTGACCAGGCCGCGACGACATGCCTGAAGCCTTCATGACCCTTGCCACCGCCATCATCTGCCGGCGACGCCTCGTCCGCTGATCATTGTGTTAGAGCTTCTCAGGAACGTAAGGCCAGGCCGGATGTCCGGCCTGCCTGGATCACGGCCCGTTTTGTACTCCTTCGATGATCATGTTCGCGGATCTAGAACGTGCGCAGCCATTGGCGGAGGCGGTCGACGAGGTTACGCCGTGCTCGATCTGGTCGTTCCGGTAGACCAGACCGTCCGCCTCGCCCGTGCAGGAGCCCCACGTCAGGCGCGAGTCCAGGGCGGTCGGCTGCCTGCACATCTGCTCGCCTGGCATGACCTGGTCGTACGCGTTGATCATGATGTACCGGTCAGGCGGGACCGCGTCCGGGTTCTTGGGGTGGAAGCTTTGGCCGCCCGGCCCGTTGCCGTAGTCGCGCTTGCCGGTGGGCAGGTAGCCGGGGATGGCGACCACGTAGGTGGTCTCCCTGTGAACGCCGTTGGCGGCCAGCCGCACCTCCAGTTCGTCCGGTGACTCGTGGCGCAGTACGACCACGCCGGCGCCGGTCAGCACCAGGCTCAGCCCGAGCGCGGCGGTGCTGAACTGCCAGCCGCGCAGGAACATCGCGGCCACCAGAGCGAACGGGATCCCTTCAAGAAGGAACGTCAACAGTGGGTTGCGGCTTACTCCGAGCATGGCGACGTCGGTCGCTGCCCACCCCAGGGCCCACCCAACGGTTCCCCCACCCATGACCAGCAGCGCCCAGAGCACTCAGCGACCGCCGGTCGCACCGAGAACCGACGCTTTACGGGCGGCCGCAATCACCACGATCAGGTAGACCAGGACGGCCACGCCCGCCAGGGCGATGACGCCCAACAGGCGGGTGAAGGCTGTGCCCGTCCCGCCCTGGATAACGTGCTTCTCAACCGCCGGTCCGACGTCGTTCAGCATGCGCAGGTGAGGGAGCCCACCGGCGCGGTCAGCGGGTCGGCCGCGCGCCGCGAGACACCGGTCACGCCCTCGATCGGGAAACCCTCGCGGATCCGGTACTCGATGCCGCCGATCATCTCCTTGACCCGGTACCCGAGCGTGGCCAGGGCGAGCGCCGCGCGGGTCACGCCGTCACAGCCCGGACCCCAGCAGTAGGTGATGACCGGCTACAAACCGTTCCACGATCTGGTCGACACGACTCCTGAGATCCTCGAGGCCCACCACGTGACCGGGGGAGACTGCTTCGCCCTGAAGGTCGTCGCCCGCTCGATGCGCCACCTGGAACTGACCACCGGCCGGATCGCCGGGCTGGGATCCGTCACCACCAGCGTCGTCTATTCGAGCCCACTCAGGAGCCGCGCGATCACGACCACAGGAGAACAGATCAGGCGAGTGTGAGCTGGCGGAAGGGAGAGCGGCGGCGACGCCGGCGACGGGCGGCCCGGTCGATGTCGTACGCCTCCGCCAGGCCGCGCACCTGCTCGGCGTGAAGCTCGGCGAGGCCGTGGGCACCGGCGCAGCGCCGTGACACGCCGCCCGGCTCGAAGGTACTGACCGGTGCCTGGGCGACGCTGAAGGCCGGGTCAGGCCGGCAGGAGGGCCCGTAGGGCCAGGTCGGCGACCTCGCGGATCTCCTTGCGGGTACGGCCCGCGGCCGCCTGGACCGCAATGCCGTCGGTGATGGTGTGGACGAGCCGGGCCAGAGTGGCCGGGTCCTGGCCGGGGGGCAGGTCGAGAGCTTGCTCAAGGCGCCGCCGAAGGGCCACCTCCCCGGCCATGCGGCAGGCCAGGGCCAGCTCGCGGACGGGGGCGGCGTCGGCGCCGCACGCGTGGACGGTATTCACATTCAGGCAGCCAGGGGGCGTGCGCGGTCCGGTGGTCAGCTCGACCGCCCCGTGGATCAGGCGCTCGACAACCTCCCGTACGGTGGCCGCCGCCAGAGCCTCGCGCGCGAACGCCCCCGGACCGCTGACGTAGCGGTCGAGGGCCTTGGCGAACAGTTGCTCTTTGGTGCCGAACGCCGCATAGAGGCTCGGCTTGTTGATGCCCATCGCCGCGGTCAGGTCCGACAGTGAGGTGCCCTCGTAGCCCTGCCGCCAGAACAGCTCAAGGGCGCGGTCGAGCGCGACGTCGGGATCGAAGGCGCGGGGGCGTCCTCCCGGCATGCCGTTCCTCCTCAGAGTTTTATACCTATCGGTACGTTACCTCTTGATTCCGCATCCGGCCTGCGTTATTTTCATACCGATCGGTACATAACTAGGAGGTCGGTGACGTGATCAGAACCGGAGTGGTAGGAGCCAGCGGGTGGGCCAGGGCTTCGCATCTGCCCGCTCTGACGGCGCTGTCGGAGTACGAGGTGACCGCGGTCGCGACGACCCGTCAGGAGAGCGCGGACCGGGTGGCGGCGGAGTACGGCGTGCCGCTGGCGTTCGCCGATCCGGGCATGCTCATCGCCCATGACCATGTGGAACTCGTCGTGGTGTCGGTGAAGGCTCCCGAGCACGCCAAAGTGATCAGGGCCGCCCTGGAGGCGGGCAAGCACGTGCTGTCCGAGTGGCCGTTGACCGTGGACCCCACCGAGGCGGCCGAGCTGGCCGATCTCGCCTCGGCCGCCGGGGTGGTGCACGCCGTGTGCCTGCAGGGCCACCACTCGCCGGACATGCGGTTCGTCACGGACCTGATCGCCGACGGGAGGATCGGCCGCCTGGAGTCGGCGATCCTGGTGGCCTCCGGCAGTCCGCTGGGCGGCGCCAGCCTCCCCGCCGAACTCGCATGGAGCACTGAACCCGCGGGCGGCACATCAGTGCTGACGATCATGGCGGGCCATTTCCTGCCGATGCTGGAGCAGATGGCAGGCCGACTGGTGGAGGTAACGGCAAGACTTCCCCGCCTGCACGACCGGGTCGCCGTTGCAGGGACCGGGAAGACGGTCGTCAACCGGATGCCCAGCCAGGTACTGCTCCATGGGCTCCTCGACAGCGGCGCCACCGCCTCGATCGCGGTGCACGGAGGCAGCGGGAGCCCCGACGGGTTCTTCGTGAAGCTCGTGGGCTCCGAGGGGACGCTGACCGCCACGCAGCCCAGACCGGGCGTCTACATGCACTGGACCGACTGGGACATCAGGTCCGACGGCGAACGGGTGACCATCCCCGACGCGTACCGCACCGTCCCCTTCGACCCGGCGGCCGGACCGGTCGCCAACGTAGCGGCGCTCTACCAGGAGATCGCACGTGCGCTCGCTGAGGGGCGCCCCGCGTACCCCGACTTCCACGCCGCCGCGCGCCACCACCGGGTACTCGCGGCGATCGAACGCGCCGCGGAGAGCGGCGGAACGGAGCAAGTCTCCTGACGGGCCCCTCGGTGCGCCGCCTGGGCTCATGAGCATCACGTGAGCACCCGCACGGCACGCAGTTCCCCGGCCCGCCAGGTACGCGGGCCGGGGCGGAGCAGTTCACCCTGCCGCTGACGTCGGACAGGCAAGGGTCGCCACCGTGACCGCGCGGGGGCCGGCCGGTCCATCGCGTGATGTCGACATAGGGATGCCTGTGTCGACGGCGGCGCCCAGCTGACCACACCCTTGTTAACGTGTTCCAGCACCGCTCGGGGCCATTTCAGTCGTTGGGCCTGGTCGTTGACACATCAGCCGGACGGCATGCAAACCAACGGTTGGCAGCGTTCTAGGGTTGGGCCATGACGTTGAGCGTGGTGATCGTCGACGACGAGGACCTGATCCGTACGGGCCTGCGAATCATCATCGATTCCGAGCCCGGCCTCAGCGTCGTGGGCGAGGCATCGGACGGGGCCGAGGCGGTGTCGGTCGTCCGCGAGACGCGGCCGGACCTGGTGCTGATGGACGTGCGGATGCCGGCCGTGGACGGGATCCAGGCGACCCGCAGGATCCTGGCCGGGCAGGCGCCGCCCAAGGTGCTGGTCGTCACGACCTTCGAGAACGACGACTACGTCTACGAGGCGCTGCGGGCGGGGGCGAGCGGTTTCCTGCTCAAGCGCGCCCGGCCGGAGGAACTGGTGCACGCGATCCGGCTGGTGGCGTCGGGCGACTCGCTGCTCTTCCCGGCCGCGATCAGGTCGCTGACCGCCGCGCGCGGCGCCCGCCGCACGGTGCCGGGGATCGGCCGGCTCACCGCGCGCGAGGCGGACGTGCTGCGCCTGATGGCGCGCGGCCTGTCCAACGGCGAGATCGCGGCCGAGCTGGTGGTCGGGGCGGAGACGGTCAAGACGCACGTGCGGAACGTGCTGGCCAAGCTCGACGCCCGGGACCGGACCCAGGCGGTGATCTCCGCGTACGAGTCGGGCTTCGTCTCCCCCAGCTGATCGGGCGCGACGGGCCGCTAGATGTCCCCGCCGATGTCGTCGTCCTGGCCCGGGAGGGTGGTCCGGCGTTCCGTGCCTCCCTGCGACGGCGTCGGCGACTGCTCCCCGGGACGCGGCGAGGCCGGGGTCGGCGGCGGCGTGGGGACGACGACCGGCGGGGGCAGCGGGCGGATCGGCGGGGGGTCGCTCTCCATCCGGAACAACAGCAGCCATGCCATCACGATCATCAGCGTGACGAGGGTGCCCAGCAGCGCCGCGGCCAGGCCCACCGTGCGCCCGGTCATGACCGGCGGCGGCGCGGGCGGCGCGGGCGCGGGCAGCGCCGGGTCGCGGTCGCCCAGCCAGTACGGCACGAAGTCGGGCCCGTTGCGGTCGCCGAGCAGCATCCCCGACACCATGACCGGTTCGAGGAAACGCTCCGCCCCCGCCCCGCCCGGCGCGTACGGCACGGCCACCCAGGGAGCCGGCCCGCCGTCCATGGCGAGGACCGTCGGGGCCGCGCGCGACCCGCGCCGCCTTCCGCGCCGTTCGGCCTCCCGGGCGGCGGTGACGAACCGGTCCCTGGCCGCCGGGTCGAGGGCGGCGCCCCGGGTGAGGAGGGCGACGGAGACGACGCGGCCGTCGGGGCCCTGCCCGAGGTAGACGAGGCCGGCCGGGCCGGTCATCAGGCGGGCCTGCAGCACGAAGGGCCCCAGGTGGGGCGGGTCGCCGTACTGCAAAGGTGTGGCCATCCAGCTCATGAAAACACACCGGACGGTTCCGGCCGCCGACGCCGGGCACTGTGTGGGCATGGATTCTCCCGCCAAGTCACGATTGAATAACGCGCATGACCGTCGCGGATGAGCGCAGTGGACCGGATCGGGATCGGGCGGGGGACGACGACGCCGGGGCGTTGCGGGAGACCCTCGCCGGGGTGAGGCGCGTGATCGTCGGGCAGGACCACATGGTCGAGCGGCTGCTGGTCGCGCTGCTGGCCCGGGGCCACTGCCTGCTCGAGGGCGTCCCCGGGGTCGCCAAGACGCTGGCGGCCTCGACGCTGGCCACGGTGGTGGGCGGCACGTTCGCGCGGATCCAGTTCACCCCCGACCTGGTGCCGAGCGACATCGTGGGCACCCGCGTCTACCATCCGGGCAGCGAGCGGTTCGACGTGGAGCTCGGCCCGGTCTTCGTGAACTTCCTGCTCGCCGACGAGATCAACCGCGCCCCGGCGAAGGTGCAGTCGGCCCTGCTGGAGGTGATGGCCGAGCGGCAGGTCACCCTGGCGGGCCGGACGCATCCGCTGCCCCGGCCGTTCGTGGTGCTGGCGACGCAGAACCCGATCGAGTCCGAGGGGGTCTATCCGCTGCCGGAGGTGCAGCGGGACCGGTTCCTGTTCAAGGTGCGGGTGGCGCATCCGAGCGCGCGTGAGGAGCTGGAGATCCTGCAGCGGATGAGCGTGCGGCCGCCGGCGGCCCGGCCGGTGCTCGACCCCGACCGGCTGACCCGGCTGCAGGAGGCGGCGGAGCAGGTCTCCGTCCACCATCTGGTCGCCGACTACGTGGTGCGGCTGGTGATGGCCACCCGCTCCCCCTCCGAGTACGGCCTGCGCGAGCTGGAGGAGACGATCGAGGTCGGCGTCAGCCCGCGCGCCACGCTGGGCCTGATGGCGGCGGGGCGGGCGCTGGCGCTGCTGCGGGGGCGCGACTACCTGCTGCCCGACGACGTGCGGGACGTGGCGATCGACGTGATGGCGCACCGGCTGATGCTCACCTTCGACGCCCTCGCCGACGACGTGGACGCCGAGGACGTGGTGCGGCGCATCCTGGCGACCGTCCCCCCGCCGGTCGTGGTGTGGAACCAGGGCGCCAGGTGATCGGCTCATGAGCGCCGCGTCGCCGGATCTCGCCCTGCGACGCCTGGAGCTCACCGTGGTCCGGCGGCTGGACGGCCTGCTGCACGGCAACCACCAGGGGCTGGTCCCGGGGCCGGGCAGCGAGCTGGGCGACACCCGTGTCTACGTCCCGGGCGAGGACGACGTCCGCCGCATGGACTGGGCGGTCACCGCGCGCACCACCACCCCGCACGTGCGGGACCTGATCGCCGACCGCGAACTGGAGACGTGGGCCGTGGTGGACCTGTCGGCGAGCATGGACTTCGGCACCGCCGACATGGAGAAACGCGACCTGGTCGTCTCGGCGGTCGGCGCGATCGGGTTTCTGGCCGGCCGGGTCGGCGACCGGTTCGGCGCGTACATCCTGAACGGGGCGGAGGTCCGCCGCCATCCGGCGCGCGGCGGGCGGCCCGCCCTGTACGCGCTGCTGCGCCGGCTGGCGGACGCGCCGCGCGGGGCGGGGGCGGTGGACCTGGGCGCCGCGGTGGAGGCGCTGGCCACGGCCCACCACAAGCGGGGGCTGCGGGTGGTCGTCTCCGACTTCCTGGACGATCCGGACTCCTGGGAGCGGCCGATGCGCCGTCTCGCCTCCCGGCACCAGGTGCTGGCCGTCGAGGTGATCGACCCGCGCGAGCTGGAGCTGCCCGACGTGGGCCTGGTGGCGTTCCGCGATCCGGAGACCGGCCGGACCCGCGAGGTACACCTGTCGCGCCGGGTCCGCGAGCGGTACGCCGCCGCGGCGGGCATGCAGCGCGAGGCGACCCGGGCCGCGCTGCGCCGCGCCGGCGCGGCGCACCTGGTGCTGCGCACCGACCGGGACTGGGTGGCCGACATCGTCCAGTTCGTGCTCCGGCAGCGCCGCACCGCGCACCTGGCCCGGCGCCGTCAGACAGGAGGGCGCTGATGATCTTCCTTTCCGCGGGCTGGCTGTGGCTGTTCGTCCCGGTCGCACTCCTGGTCGGCGGGTACGTCGCGCTGCAGTTCGCCCGCCGCAGGTACGCCGTCCGGTTCACGAACCTGCGGCTGCTGTCGGTGGTCGCCCCGGACCGGCCGGCCTGGCGGCGGCATGTTCCCGCGGCGGTCTTCCTGGTGATGATGAGCGTCATGGTCCTGGCCGCCGCCCGCCCGGCGGGGAGCGTGCGTGTGCCGCGGGACCGGGCCACCATCATGATCGCGGTGGACATCTCGCTGTCGATGGAGGCCACGGACGTCCCGCCGAACCGGCTGGCCGCGGCCAGGCACGCGGCCCAGCAGTTCGTCGCCGATCTGCCCGAGCGCTTCAACGTGGGCGTGGTGGCGTTCGCGCGGTCGGCGTCCGTGGTCATCTCCCCGACCGCCGACCACACCGCCGTGATCACTGCGATCTCCAACCTGACCACCCGGCCCGGCACCGCGATCGGCGAGGCCGTGTTCGACTCGCTCGACGCGATCAGGTCGTTCGACCAGCGGGCGGTGACCGATCCGCCGCCCTCGGCGATCGTGCTGCTGTCCGACGGCGACAACACCTCGGGCCGCTCGGTGAACGAGGCGATCCAGGCCGCCGTGTCCGTCAAGATCCCCGTGTCCACCATCGCGTACGGCACGCCGACGGGAACCGTCACCATCGACAACCGGCCGGTGCAGGTCCCGGTGAACAAGGCCACCCTGCAGTCGCTCGCCGACGGCACCGGCGGTCGGGCGTACGAGGCGCAGTCGGGCAGCGAGCTGCGCGACGTCTACGCCCAGATCGGCACCTCGCTCGGGTACAAGATCGTGAACCAGGAGATCACCCAGCGGTTCATCCTGGTCGCGCTGCTGCTGGGCGCGGTGGCGGCCGGGACGGCCATGCTGCTGGGCGCACGGCTCCCCTGACCCGTTGGTAACGTCTCTGCACGTGGCACATTACTTCGAGGAGCGGCCGCGGACGGCCAGCCGGCCGGGCACGGTCACCCTGCTCCTCCCCGACCTGCATCTGCGGCTGGAGACCGACCGCGGGGTGTTCTCCCCCGACCGGATCGACGCGGGCACCCGCGTCCTGCTGGAGAGCGTGCCACCACCGCCCGCCGAGGGCGACCTGCTCGACCTGGGCTGCGGCTACGGCCCGATCGCACTGACCATGGCCTCGCGGGCGCCGGGCGCGACCGTGTGGGCGGTGGACGTGAACCGCCGCTCGGTGGAGCTGTGCGCGCGCAACGCCGAGGCCGCCGGCCTTGACAAAGTAAGGTCGGTTCACATCGACGAGGTGCCCGCCGACGTACGCTTCCGGGCGATCTGGTCCAACCCCGCCATCCGCATCGGCAAGCAGGCGCTGCACGAGATGCTGACCCGCTGGCTGGACCGGCTCACCCCCGACGGCGTCGCCTACCTGGTCGTCCAGAAGCACCTCGGCTCCGACTCCCTGCAGAACTGGCTGAACGAGCAGGGCTGGCCCACCACCCGGGCCGCCAGCCGGTCCGCCTACCGAATCCTCAAGGTGGAAGCGCGATGAGCACCCCGAACCCGCGCAGGCAGCTCCGTCCGACCGACGTCAAGCGGCTCAACCGCACCTGGCGCCGCGCGACCGGGTCCCGCCTCGCGCTGATCCTCGAATCGGTCACCGGACCGTTCAACGTCGGGTCCGTGTTCCGCACGGCCGCCGCGTTCGGCGTGGAGACGATCTGGCTGGCCGGGAACGCGACCCCGCCGACGAACCCCAAGGCGCAGAAGACCGCGCTGGGCACCGACCGGCTGGTCGAGTGGCACGAGCCGGTTCCCGCCGTCGAGGCCGTACGCGCGGCGAAGGAGGAGGGGTACCGCGTCGTCGCGGTCGAGCTGACCGGGGACGCCGCGCCGCTGCACGAGGCGAGCCTCGGCGGGGACGTCTGCCTGGTCGTCGGCAGCGAGGACCACGGCTGCTCCCCCGCGCTGCTGGAGGCGTCCGACGCGGTCGTCTACATCCCGCAGGTGGGCCGGGTGGGCTCGCTCAACGTGTCGGTGGCGGCGGCCATCGCGGTCGCCGAGGCGCGGCGGCAGGAGTGGACGGCGACGGCCGTTCACTCCTGATCGACGGCCGTTCACCCGTGATGGGCGGATGTTCACGGAGGGCTGGCTGACGGGCTGGGCCTCCAACCGGCATACTCCTGGTCATACTGGAGCTGATCCGAGGAGCGGTGACCAACGAATGACCCGGCGTCGCTTCGCCTTTCTCGACCACCCCGGGCCGCTCGCCTTCGCCCACCGGGGCGGGGCGGCCGAGGGGCGGGAGAACACCATGTCCGCCTTCGCGCGGGCGGTCGAGATCGGGTACACGTACCTGGAGACCGACGCGCACGCGACGGCCGACGGCGTGCTGCTCGCCTTCCACGACCACACGCTGGACCGGGTCACCGACCGCAAGGGCCGGATCTCCCAGCTCCCCTACCGCGAGGTGCGCAAGGCCCGCATCGGCGGCACGGAGGAGATCCCGCTGCTTGAGGACCTCCTCAGCGCCTGGCCGGACGTCCGGTTCAACATCGACGTGAAGGAGAGCACGTCCATCCTGCCGCTGGCCCGCGTGCTGCGCCGGACCAACGCCTACGACCGGGTCTGCCTTACCTCGTTCTCCGACCTGCGCCTGGCCCAGGCCCGCCGCGCCGTCGGCGTGCCGGTGTGCTCCTCGCTCGGGCCGCGCGGAGTGGCCGCGCTGCGCGCCGCCGCCATGGGATCGGGGTACGGCCGGCTGCTCGCCTCCCTCGCCCGCGCCGGGGTGCCCTGCGCCCAGGTGCCGATCGGCGTGCGCGGGCTGCGCGTCACCACCCGCTCCTTCGTCCGCACCGCGCACGCGCTCGGCATGCAGGTGCACGTCTGGACGGTGGACGACCCGGTGGTGATGCGCCGGCTGCTCGACCTCGGCGTCGACGGGATCATGACCGACAACATCACCGGCCTGCGCGACGTCCTCAAGGCGCGCGGCCAGTGGCATCCCCGCACCTGACACCCGCACCCGACACCCCGCCCCACGGCGGGCGCCCGGCGAGGAGGACGTGTGACCGCCCCCCAGGTCATCGACGAGACCCCGAAGGCACGCCTTCGGGAACAACGCGGCTGGTACTTCTACGACTGGGCCAACTCGGTCTTCTACACCACGATCATCTCGGTCTTCCTCGGGCCGTACCTGATCCCGGTCGCCAAGGCGGCGGCGTGCGGCAGGGACTTCCCCGGGATGCCGGTGGACGCCTGCGTGGCCGACTTCGACCGGCTGGCGACCGGCGGGCTGGGCTTCGTCGACGTCCTGGGCCTGGACATCCGGCCGGCCGCCTACTTCGGGCTCGTCATGACGGTGTCGGTGCTGGTGCAGATCGTCGCCCTGCCCGTGGTGGGCGCGCTCGCCGACCACACCGGCCGTAAGAAGGAGCTGCTCGGCGGCTTCGCGTACGTCGGGGCCCTGGCGACCATGGGCCTGTACTTCGTGGAGGGCGACCGCTACCTGCTCGGCGGCGTGCTCTTCACCGTGGCGAACCTGTCCTACGGCGCGTCGGTCGTGGTCTACGACTCGTTCTTGCCGCAGATCTCCACGCCGGACGAGCGGGACCGCGTCTCCTCGCGCGGATGGGCGATCGGCTACCTCGGCGGCGGCCTGCTGCTCGCGCTCAACCTCGTCCTCTACCTCGGCCGCGACGGCCTCGGCGTCAGCGAGGGCATGGCGGTGCGGATCAGCATGATGTCGGCCGGGATGTGGTGGGCGATCTTCACGGTCGTTCCGCTGCTCGCCCTGCGCAACCGGCCGGTCCCCGCCCATGAGACGACGGCGCTGCGGTCCGTGGGAGGCAGCTTCCGCCAGCTCGGGCGGACCATCGCGGAGCTGCGCCGCTATCCGCGCACGCTGCTGTTCCTGGTCGCCTACCTCGTCTACAACGACGGCGTCCAGACGGTGATCGGGAACTCGGCGGCGTACGCGTCGGAGGCGTTGAAGCTGAGCAAGGACGTGCAGATCAGCGCGGTCCTGATGGTGCAGTTCGTGGCGTTCGGCGGCGCGCTCCTGCTCGGCGCCCTCGCCGCCCGGTACGGCACCAAGCGCACCATCCTCGCGAGCCTGGTCGTCTGGACGGCGATCGTGGTCGTGGCGGTCTTCCTGGAGGAGGGCGCGGCGACGCAGTTCTACGTCTTGGGCTTCGCCATCGCCATCGTCCTCGGCGGCACGCAGGCGCTGTCGCGATCGCTGTTCTCGCAGGTGATCCCGAGCGGCAAGGAGGCGGAGTACTTCAGCCTGCTGCAGATCAGCGACAAGGGGTCGGCGTTCCTCGGATCGCTGACGATCACCCTGGCCCTGCAGTTCTCCAACAGCTACCGGATCGCGATCGTCTCGCTGGTCGTCTTCTTCGTGATCGGCTTCGGACTGCTGGTCGCGGTCAACATCCCGCGGGCCATCCGGGAGGCGGGCAACGAGGTGCCGGAGCGCATCTGAGCGATCGCAGGGCGCGAAGGGCGGTTGGATCGGGCTTCCTGTGGGAATCCCCACACGGTATCAAGCGTTGAACGCGGTGGAGACCGACCCCTCTCAGGCGGGGACCTCAGGAGGCATTAAGAATGGGCGAGCGTGCACTTCGCGGTACCCGGCTCGGCGCGACCAGCTACGAGAACGACCGCAACACCGATCTGGCTCCGCGCCAGGAGGTGTCCTACACCTGCCCCAAGGGCCATCGCACCACCGTGCCGCTTGCCGCCGAAGCCGAGATTCCGGCGAGCTGGGAGTGCCGCCACTGCGGGGCCACCGCTCTCCGGGTGGACGCCGAGCAGCCCCAGCAGAAGAAGGCGAAGCCGCCCAGGACCCACTGGGACATGCTGCTGGAGCGGCGCACGATCGAGGACCTCGAAGAGGTGCTCAACGAGCGCCTGGCGATCCTGCGGGCGCAGCGGCGCAAGAGCGCGTAAGGCACACGTCGGGTAGGACGACGGACAGACCGACCAAGGGCAACGCCCCCGGAGGGATTTCCCTCCGGGGGCGTCGCGCGTTCCGGGCCCCAGCGGGGGCGGAGTCACTCCCAGGTGACGGTGAGCTCGTTGCGCTGGCCGAACCGTTCGAGGTGACGGCCGAGCACGTCCTGAACGGCGCCCAGGGACTCCTCGTCCTCGGCGGTGGCGCGCATGACGAGGCGGTCGGCCTCCGGGGTCAGCAGGCCCTCGCCGCGCCCGGGAAAGGTCAGCCGGTAGCCGCCGTCGGGCAGCTCCTCGGCCTGGATCTTGCGCCCCAGATGCGAGGCGAGCTGCTTGGCGTACCGGGGGGCGGCGTCGGTCGCGACGTAGGCGATAGAGCTGGCCACGCGGATCCTCCTGCGTCAAACGGTCATCGATCAGCACATAACGGTCTTCCCAGACTATCCGCATCTCCCGCACGTTTGAATGTTCAATCATCGCTAGGCTGGGGTCATGTCCGGGACGCGATGGCTGAGCGACGAGGAGCAGCGGATCTGGCGGGCCTACCTGGCCGGCACACGGCTGCTCCATGAGGCCCTGGAGCGGCAGCTCCAGCGCGACTCGGGCATGCCGCACGCGTACTACATGATCCTCGCCATGCTGTCGGAGGCGTCGGACCGGACGCTGACGATGACCAGGCTCGCCCGCGTCACCGGGTTCTCCGCCAGCCGGCTCTCCCACGCCATGGCCCGCCTGGAGGAGAAGGGCTGGGTACGCCGGGTCAAGCACGAGCGCGACCGGCGCACGACCATGGCCGAGCTGACCGGCGAGGGGTTCACGGTCCTGGAGGCGGCCGCGCCCGGCCACGTCGAGGAGGTGCGCCGCCGCCTGTTCGACCCGCTCACCCCCGAGCAGGCCCAAGGGTTCCGCGACGCCCTGGCCGCCCTCATGGACGCGTACGCGCGCGAAGGGGACGACCTGGATACCGAGGACCCGCCCGTCACTCCTTGGGCGCCTGGATGCCCTCCAGGACCATGCTGAGGTAGCGCCGGGCGATCTCGTCGGCGGGCAGCCGGCCGCCGGGGCGGTACCAGCTCGCCGCCACCCATACCGTGTCGCGCAGGAACCGGTGCACCAGCGGCACGTCCAGGTCCGGCCGGAACTCGTGCTCCTTGATCCCCCGGTCGAGCAGCTCGCCCCACATGCGCTCGAACCGGTCCCAGGACTCGCCCAGGTAGGCGAAGCGCTCCCCCTCCGACAGGTGCCGCGACTCGTTCTGGTAGATCACCACGGCGGCCCGGTGCCGGTCGATCGCACGGAACGACTCCACGACGAGGCGCTCCATCGTCTCGCGCGCCCCCATCCCCGCGGCGAGCACCTCGTCGTAGCGGGCCCACAGGTCGTCGAGGAACGTGGAGAGGATCTCGTCGACGATCGACTCCTTGGAGTCGAAGTGGTAGTAGAGGCTGCCTCCGAGGATGCCCGCCGCGTCCGCGATCTCCCTGACGGTGGTGGCGGCATACCCTCGCGAGGCGAACACCTCGGCCGCGGTGGCGAGCAGCTCCGTGCGCCTGCCCGCCCGCGCGTTCGCGGTGCCCTTGTCGTCACGCCGTCGTGGACTCATCTGTGCCGGCTCCCTGGGTGCTCGGAGACGGGGCCGGTCCGCCCCGTCACGTGTACGAGCACTAGTCTCCCGTCTCCCGCCGGTCTCTCGGCCTAGGCCCTACGTCCGATGGCGGACGTGGGCGGCGCGGATCTACAACGGATGGCATGGGCCGCTCGGCCCGCGAAACATCGGACGAATCGGGAGACACCCATGCGCGCCATCCTCCTGCACGCCTTCGGCCCCGCGGAGAACCTCCGCTACGAGGAGGTCGCGGACCCCGCACCGGCCGCCGGCCAGGTGCGGATCGCCGTACGGGCGGCCGGGGTGCACCTGGTCGACACCGTGCTCCGTGCCGGGAACTACGGCGGCGGCCCCATCCCCGTCCCGGAGCTGCCCACGATCCCCGGACGCGAGGTCGCCGGGGTGGTCGACGCCGTCGGCGAGGGGACCGACCCCGCCTGGCTGGGCCGGCGCGTCGTCACCCACCTGGGCATGGTGCCCGGCGGCTACGCCGAGCTGGCCGTACGCGACGCCGGGGCGGTCCACGAGATCCCGGACGGCCTGGGGTACGAGGCGGCGGTCGCGATGATCGGGACCGGTCGCACCACCATGGGCATCCTGGACGTGGCCGCCTTCACCGCCGACGACGTCGCGCTGGTGACCGCCGCGGCGGGCGGTGTCGGCAACCTGCTCGTGCAGGCGGCGCTCGCCGCCGGGGCCACCGTCGTCGGGCTGGCGGGCGGCCCGGAGAAGGTCGCGCGGGTCCGCGCGCTGGGCGCCGCGCACGCCGTGGACTACACCGAGCCGGACTGGCCGCGGGCGGTGCGCGACGCGCTCGGCGACCGCCCGGCGACGGTGGGGCTGGACGGTGTCGGCGGCGCGCTGGGGCGCGGCGTGCTGGAGCTGCTGGGCGTCGGCGGCCGGCTGGTCCTGTTCGGCTGGGCCGACGCCGCGGACGGGCCGACCGAGATCACCACCGGGGACCTGTACGAGCGGGGACTGACCGCGACGGTCGCGGTCGGCCCTCGGGTGCTGAACCGGCCCGGGGGCCTGCGCGGCCTGGAGGAGCGGGCGCTGGCCGCGGCGGCGGGCGGCGCGCTGGTCCCGCTGACGCAGGCGTTCGCGCTCAAGGACGCCGCCGCCGCGCACGCCGCGCTGGAGAGCCGGGCCACGACGGGCAAGGTCGTCCTCGTGCCCTGACCGGCTCCGGCCGGCGGGAACGGGTCAGAGGGAGCCGGCGAGATAGCGCTCGGCCAGCTCGCAGCTCCCCTCGGTGTATCCGGCGCCGAGCTCGCGGGCGATGTCGACGGCCGAGTGGGTGCCGATCCAGGCCACCAGCAGCAGCCGCCGGAACAGGATGAAGGTCCAGATCTCGCGCTCCTCCTCCTTCCCCAGGGGGAGGACGGCGCGATATCCTCGCAACCAGGAGTCGATCATCTCGGGCACCCGGGGGTGGTGCTCGATGAAGCTGAGCGCCGCGCCGAGGTCGTAGAGGTACCAGCCGAACCCGCAGTCGTCGAAGTCGATGACGTGCGGTGTGCGGGCCCCCTCGACGAGGAGGTTGGCGAGCCGCAGGTCGGCGTGGATCAGGCCGTAGCGGTCGTTCCCCCGCCCGAAGGCGGCGAGCCGCCGCCGCAGCTCGGCGTCCAGCCGCCCCAGGACGGCGGCGGCTTCGCCGTGGACCGCGACGCCGTCCTGCCAGCGTCCCCAGCGGGATTCGGCGCCGAGCGCGGCGTCGTAGTCCCAGTGGAAGCGGTGGAAGCCGGGGGGTCGCCGCCAGCCGCGCGCGTGCCGGTGCATGCGCGCGGTGAGCGCGCCGAGCCGTTCGAAGTCCTCGACCAGACGGTCCTCGGACGGCTCGCTCCCGGGCAGGTGCTCGAACATCACGCAGTGGCGCCGCTCGCCGCCCGGTCCGTCGATCGCGAGGATCCGGGCGCCGGCGGCGGAGCGGATCACCCGGGGGGTGCGTACGCCCGCCTCCTCGCGCAGCGCCTCCAGCCAGTCCAGCTCGGACGCGATCGCCCGTTCGGAGTGGTAGCCGAGGCGGTGCACGCGCAGGATCGAGCGCCGGCCGGTGGTCGGGTCGTCCACCAGGTACGTCGCGTTCTCCGAGACGTTGATCAGCGTCGCGGACGCCTCCGGCGACAGGGCGTGGTGGCGCAGCGCCCGGCGGGCGACCAGGTCGGTCCGCGCCAGCACCTCCGCGCCGCCGGAGAGGTCGTGTTCCCGCATGCGCTGTCCTCCGAGGGGGCGGGCAAGGGCGGCAAGGTCATCGACATTCTGGACCAGCGAGATATTTTCCAAGTAAATTAGATGTTAAACTGACATATATGGGGACATATTGGGACGTTCCGGCGCGGGCGAGGCTGAGGGGCCTCGTCCGCCCGCTTCCGCTGAAGGGCGTGCTGCGGCTGCGGCCGTTCGGCGACATCTGGCACAAGCCCGCGCTCAGCGTCGTGATCGCTACCGCCGTCCCCAGCCTGGTCCTGCTCCTCCTCGGCCGCCTCGACCTAGCCATCTACGCCTCCGCCGGCTCGCTGTGCGCGCTGTACTGCCACGGCCTGCCGTACGCCGCGCGGCTCCGGACGCTGCCCTGGGTGGTCGCGGGGATGCTCGCGGGCACCGGCGTGGCGCTGGTGACCGCCTCCCTCACCGACTCGACGCTCATCCGGGTGGCCGTCGCCGCGCTGATCGCCGCCGTCCACCGCGTGCTCTGCGACGCGGCCCGCATCGGCCCTCCCGGCAACGTCGTCCTCACGTTCGTGGCCGCGACCTGCGCCTTCCTTCCACAGCGCCTGGGCGACGTCCCCGGGCACCTGGCCGTCGGCCTCGGCGCGGGCGTGGTGGCGCTGCTGGTCTGCCTGGCCCCGGCGCTGCCGCGTCCCCACGGCCCGGAGCGGATCGCCGTCGCCCGCGCCCTGGAGTCGGCCGCCCGGCTGCGCTCGGGGACGCCCGAGGAGGGGCCCGCGCGCGGCGCCGCCCGGCATGACACGGCGGCGGCCGTGAACGCGGCCTGGCACACACTCGCACTGCTGCGGCCGAGATCGGCCGCAGGGCTCCGGTCACGGGCGGCGCTGGAGCGGCTGGTGGAGCACGCGGAGGCCGCGCTCGCGGGCGGGCGGGCCGATCCGGACGAGGCCGCGCGGCTGCGCGAATGGGCCCGCGCGCTGCGCCGCGGCGGCCCGCTGCCCGCCGTTCCACCGGAGCCCGGTGCCTGCGCCGTGTCCCGGTTTCCCGCCGCGGGAGCGGGAGGCGGACTGCGCTCGCTGCTGTCCGCGCTGCGGCCGGGGTCGCCGCTGCTCCCCATCGGGGCGCGGGTCGCGGTGGGCTGCGCCCTGGCGGGCTGGGCCTCGATGGCGGCCGGGGTCGGCCATCCGTACTGGGCGGTCGTCACCGCCGCGGCGGTCTTCCAGGCGAACACGTCGCTGAGCTGGCAGCGGGCGCTGCAGCGCGTGCTCGGCAGCCTGGCCGGGCTCGTGCTGTTCACCGCGATCCTGCCGGTCTCGCGGCTCGGCCCGCTCGCGCTGATCGCGACGGTCCTCGTCTGCCAGTTCCTGACGGAGGCGGCGATGACCCGCAACTACTGGGCGGGCAACGTCTTCCTGACCCCGATGGCCCTGCTGATGACGGAGTTCGCGGTGCGGCAGCCGGCGTCGGTGCTCGTCGCCGACCGCTGGCTGGACACCTGCGTCGGCGCGGTGCTCGGCGTCCTGAGCTGCCTCCTGGTGACGAACCGGCGGGCGGGCGGCCGGGTCGACCGCGCGCTGCGGCGGGCGGCCCGGGCCCAGGAGGACGCGCACGACCTCGTCGCGGAGCGGGAGCCGTACGGCGCGGCCCCGAGCGCGCCTGAGGCGGCGCGGGTGCGGCGCGAGCTCGCCGAGGCCCTGGTCCAGCTCCGCGAGGCCGTCGAGGTCGCCTCCGGCGAGTGGTGGCAGCGGGCGCTCCCCGAGCAGGAGGTCGCCCTGGCCGAACGTGAGGGACATCACCTGCTCGCCGAGCTGGCCGCGCGGCTGCCCGTCGCGCGGGCCGCCTGACAGCCGCCCGACCAAGGAAGGGAGTCCGTATGGAGGACGTCGTCGCCGGGGTGGTACGGCAGTGGCAGGGGGTGCGCCCCGATCTCGATCTCGGGCCGATGGCCGTGATCGGGCGGCTGAACCGCTGCTCGGCGCTGCTGCGCCAGGCCTCGGACGCGCTGCTGGGCGAGGAGGGTCTCACCCGGCCGGAGTTCGACGTCCTCGCGGCGCTGCGCCGGGTCGGCGGCGAGCTGACGCCGAGCCGGCTGGCCAGGGAGACGTTCGCGTCCGGGGCCGCCGTCACCAAGCGGGTCAGGGTCCTGGAGCGCGAGGGACTGGTGGCGCGCCGGGTGGACGGGCGGGACCGCCGGGTGGTCCATCTGTCGCTCACCGAGCGGGGCCGCGAGCTGATCGACCGGCTCCTGCCCGAGCAGCTCGCGCTGGAGGCCGCGCTGCTGGCGGGTCTCGACCCGGAGCGCCGGGACAGGCTGGCCGCCGCGCTCGGGGAGCTGCTGGTCACCCTGGAGGGACGGCTGGGCGGCCTGGTCGGCTGAGCGGGACGGTCACCGAGACGTCATCCGAAACGTCAGCCGAGACGTCATCGGGACGAGCGCGCGGCGGCCTTCACCTCGTCGGCCGTTCCCTTGCGGTGGGAGACCCGGATCAGCGCGGCGGAAAGCCGGGCGAGATCGCGGGCCGATCCGGCCAGCTTGGTCAGCGGGCCGCTCTGCCGGGGCAGGCCGACCCGGCCGGCGGCGTCGAGGACGCGATCGTCCAGATAGGGCGCGACCTGCGGCCACACCACCTGGACCTCGCGCAGGAAGATGTCGGCGCCCGTCGGCCCGATCCCGGGGAACGCGGTGAGCAGCGATCTGATCCGCCGCGTGTCGCCGCCGGACTCCTCGCGCAGCCGGCGCAGGTCGCCCGCCCACCGGTCGATCAGCAGGTCGGCCTCCTCGCCGAGCATCGTGGACGTGCGCTCGTCGTAGCGCCGGTAGTGGCCCCGGCCGAGCGCGTCCACCCGGTCCTGCCAGCTCGCCTCCCGCATGGACCGGGGCGTGCGGCATCCGGCGGCGAACAGCTCCCGCGCGGCGGCGACCGCGATCTCGGACGAGATGCGGGCGCTGAGCAGGGTGGCGAGGACCAGCAGCTGGTACAGCGGGCTCGGCTTGTCGGCGAGCCGGATGCCGGCCTCCTCCGCGTAGGTGCGGCCGTAGCGGTCGAGGAGCACGCCCACCACGTCTTTGTCGCTGTCCGTCCGTGTCACGCGGGTCCGCTACCCGGGTGACACCTCGGCATGCGCGGTCCCGCCGGAGCCATCCCTCCCGTACGCGGACAGGCCGTTGACGATGAGCGTGACGGCCTCCTCGAAGGCGGCGTCGTCGCGCCCGGGGAACATGCCGTTGATCTCCGCGAGCAGGAATCCGGCGGTGAACGCGAAGAGGGCGTTGCGCACCGCCGCCATCCGATCCTCGGGCACGCCGGCCGCGGCCAGCACCCGGCACAGCACGTCCGACACCCCGTCCTGGCGCATGAGCTGGGGGTGGGCGCACAGGTACGGGTAGAGCGAGGGGTGCCGGTGGGCCAGGGCGCGCAGCCCGGCGCCGAGGCCCCTGATCTGCTCCTGCCAGGAGGACCCGTCGTCGTCGGCCGGCTTGATCTCGGAGAGAACCAGGGTTCGCACGCCGTCGAGGAGCGCCTCCTTGTTCGGCACGTGGTGGTAGAGCGACATCGGGTTGACGTTCAGCGCCGCGGCGAGCTTCCGCATGCTCAGCGCCTCGACCCCCTGCTCGTCGATGAGGCGCAGCGCCTCAGCGTGGATCTCCTCGGGTGAGAGGGGCGCACCCCTCCGCGCACTCACTGCCATACGCTGTATGGTAGCTTTCCATACAGTGTATGGCTGACAGAAGGCAGGAGGTCGTCTCACATGGCCCAGCTCGCGTCCGTTCCCAGCCTCCGGGGGTTGCCCGTCGTTGGAAACGCGCTGCGCGTCCCGCGCGACCGTCCGAGCGCGTACTTCGAGGAGGTGGCCGCGCGGCACCCGGGCGGCCTCTACCGCATGGAGCTGCCCGGCAGGAGCGTGCTCTTCGTCTACGATCCCGACCTGGTCGCGGAGCTGTGCGACGAAAGCAGGTTCTACAAGCCGGTGGACGCGCCGCTCTCCACCGTACGTGACTTCGCCGGTGACGGGCTTTTCACGGCGCGCGGCGACGACCCGGTCTGGGGGCAGGCGCACCGGATCCTCCTGCCCGCGTTCGGGCAGCGGTCGATGAAGGCGTACTTCCCGCAGATGCTGGAGGTCGCCGAGGCGCTGGCCGCGAAGTGGGCCCGCTCCGACGAGGTCAACGTGCCCGAGGACATGACGCGGCTGACCCTGGACACGATCTCGCTCACCGGGTTCGGCTACCGCTTCGACTCCTTCCGGAGCGCCGAGCTGCACCCCTTTCTGCAATCGATGGGCAACGCGCTGACCGAGGCGATGGCGCGCAACCGCCAGCTCCCGTTCGTCACCAGGGTGAAGCGGCGGGCGGACGAGGCGTACCGAGCGGACATCGCGCGGATGCGCGAGCTGGTGGACGAGGTCATCCGCGAGCGGCGCGCTGCCGGGGCCCGCACGGGCGAGACCGACCTGCTCGGACTCATGCTGGACGCGGCCGACCCGCGCACCGGCGAGCGGCTCTCCGACGCCAACATCCGCGACCAGGTGCTGACCTTCCTCATCGCCGGGCACGAGACCACCAGCGGCCTGCTCTCCTTCGCGATCTACAACCTGCTGCGCAACCCCCAGGTGCTGGCCCAGGCGTACGCCGAGGTCGACCGCCTGCTGCCCGGCGACACCGTCCCGACATACGAGACGATCATGAAGCTGGACGTCGTCCCGCGGATCCTCGACGAGACGCTGCGGATCTGGTCGCCCATCCCCTCGATCGGGCTGGCGCCGTACGAGGACACGGTGATCGGGGGCCGCTACCCGGTGGCGAAAGGGTCCAAGTGCGTGGTGCTGCTGCCGCCGCTGCACCGCCACCCCAAGGCGTGGGAGCGGCCCGACGAGTTCGACATCGACCGCTGGCTGCCCGAGAACAAGGCCGCGCACCACCCGCACGCGTACAAGCCGTTCGGGAACGGCGAGCGGGCCTGCATCGGCCGCCAGTTCGCGCTCACCGAGGCCCGGCTGGCGCTCGCGCTCGTCCTCCAGCGGTTCGCGATCTCCGATCCGGAGGCGTACCGGATGGAGATCAAGCAGACCCTCACCGTCAAGCCGGACAACTTCACGGTGCGGGTGCGGCCGCGCCGGGCGGCCGAGCGGCTGGACGCCGCGCCCGCGCCCGCCCCGGCGGAGGCGGAGGACGAGCGGGGCGCCCAGGTCGAAGTCCAGGGGGTGGGACTGACCGTCGCCTACGGCTCGAACCTCGGCACCTCGCAGGACATCGCCGAGCAGGTCGCCGACCGGGCCCGCAGGTCCGGCTTCGCGACCACGCTGACCTCGCTCGACGCGCTGGAGCCGCCCCGGGACGGGCTGCTCGTCGTGGTCGCGGCCAGCTACAACGGCAAGGCCCCGGACAACGCCGCCGCCTTCGACGCGGCGGAGAGTCTCGGCGACCTGCGCGGGCTGCGCTTCGCCGTGCTGGGCTGCGGAAACACGCAGTGGCCGACGTACCAGGCGTTCCCGAGGAGGGTCGAGGCCAAGCTGCTCGCCGCGGGGGCCGAGCAGCTCGTCCCGCGCGGCGAGGCCGACGCCTCGGGCGACTTCGACGGCGACGTGCGGGCATGGACGGCGACGCTCTGGTCGGCGCTGGCCGCCGAGTACGGCGCGGGCGCGGCGGCCGAGCCGGAGGGCCGCCGCTACCGGGCCGAGCTGCTGACGCAGACGCAGGTGCGGCCCGCGGTCGTCTCCGATCGGGCGGTCCCGCTCACGGTGACCTCCAACGAGGAGCTGGTCCGGGATCCGTCCGGGCTGTGGGACTTCGGCGAGGAGCGGCCCCGGCCCGGGGTGCGCTCGATCGTCGCCGAGCTGCCCGAGGGCATCACGTACGAGGCGGGCAACCACCTCGCCGTGTACGCGAAGAACGACCCCGAGCTGGTCGCCTGGGCGACACGCTGCCTGCGACTGCCCGCGGGGCAGGTGGTGCGGGTGAGCCAGGAGGGCGAGCGCTCCACGCACCTGCCGCTCGGCGTGCCGGTGCCGGTGGAGTTGTTGCTGACCGAGTTCGTCGAGCTGCAGGAGGTCGCCACCCGCTCCGACCTGGAGACGCTGGCGTCCTTCACCGAGTGCCCGTGGACGCGGGGCGAGCTGGCCCGGATCGACTACGCCGAGGACGTGCTGGCCAAGCGGGTGTCGGTGCTGGCCCTGCTGGAGCGGTTCCCCTCGATCGCGCTGCCGCTGGAGGCGTTCCTGGAGATGTGCGGTCCGATCCGGCCGCGCTTCTACTCGATCTCGTCCTCGCCGCTGGCCGGGCCGCGCCGGGTGCGGATCACGGTGGGGCTGGTGGACGGCCCCGCGTGGTCGGGGGCGGGGCGGTACCGGGGGATGTGCTCGGCCTACCTGGCCGGACTTGAGCCGGGGGACACGTTCTACGGGTACGTCCGGGTGCCCTCTCCCCCGTTCCACCTGCCCGCCGACCCGGCCACGCCGCTGGTCCTGATCGGCCCCGGCACCGGTTACGCGCCGCTGCGCGGCTTCCTGGAGGAGCGGTCGCTGCTGCCGGACGCCGGTCCGGCGAAGGTGTTCTACGGCTGCCGCCACCCCGAGCACGACTGGCTGTACCGGGACGAGACCTGGGACGCGGACGTGCGCGTGGCGTTCTCCGCGCTGCCCGGCCATCCGCACCGGTACGTCCAGGACGCGCTGCTGGCGGACGCCGAGGGCGTGCGCGACCTGGTCGACCGCGGAGCGTACGTGTACGTCTGCGGCGACGGCGTGCGGATGGCCCCGGCGGTGCGCCGGGCGCTGGTGGAGATCTGCGGCGAAGAAGGGGTAAGCCGGCTGGAGGCGGAGGGCCGCTACCAGCAGGACGTGTTCGGCGGCTGAGGAACGCCCGCCGAACCGGACAGGAGCGGGCGGGGCCCCTACGCGGCCTGGAAGAAGACCGGCTGGGGCCCGCCCGTACGCATCCCGCCCGTACGCATGGTGGACAGAACCAGGGACTGGACGATCCGCATGATGAGGGCCTCGAGGAGCATGAAGGCCGCCTTGGCCAGCACGGAAGCCAGGAACTCGGTCACTTGATACCTCACGGGGTGAAACTGCACTTACGGCCAGATTCCACCACATAAACGGATAGCGAGGCACCATCTAGGTGAACGGAAGATGAACAGGCTATGACTACTCGGCGGCTCCCGCGATGGCAGGGACCCCTGTGACCTGCGGGGCGGCGGAGACCTCGGGATGGCCCACAGGAGGGACCGCCGGGTGGACGGCGGCCGCCCGCTCGACCACCCGCCCCAGCAGAGCTGCCCCCGTGGCGCAGCCGAGCCCGATGCCCCAGCCTACCGGCCCGACCGGGCGGGAGCCGAAGAACTGGCTGAGCCCGGGGACCGACACGATCAGGGCCAGGACGGCGAGCGACGCCAGCGCGGCCAGCGCGACCGGGCGGTCCCTGCCGCCGGCCATGAGCGTCTGCAGCAACTGCGTCGAGACCAGGCCGATCAGCCCGACCGTGTCCGCGCGTCCACGCGTCCCGGTCATCCGCGCCAGCGCCCAGGCCAGCCCGGCGCCCGCGGCCGTCGTCCCCGCGCGTACGTAGATGTCGCGGGTCAGGGCCGCGCCGAGGGACGCCTCCGGACCCTCCTCCAGGAGCTTCTCCGGGCTGGTGGCGCTCGGCGGGCGCACCGCGACCATCATGGCCGGGAGCATGTCGGTGAGCAGGTTGACCAGGAGGAGCTGGCGGGCGTTCAGCGCGCTGCGCCGGGTGAGCAGGCTGGAGCCCACGGTGAAGAGGATCTCCCCGACGTTGCCGCCGAGCAGGATGCCCAGCGACTCGCGGACCGATCCCCACATCGCCCGCCCCTCGACGATGGCGTCGATGATCGTCTCGATGCGGTTGTCGGCCACGACGATGTCGGCGGCGGCGCGGGCGGCGGGCGTGGCCCCCGATCCGAGCGCCACCCCCACGTCGGCCAGCCGGATCGCCGGCACGTCGTTGGCGCCGTCGCCGGTGACCGCCACGACCTTCCCGGCGCGACGCAGGCAGGACACGATCCGCGCCTTGTGCGCGGGGGTGACCCGGGCGAAGACCGACACCTTGGGCAGCAGTTCCACCAGCGCGTCGTCGTCCATCTCGTCGATCTCGGGGCCGGTCATGACGGGCATCCCGTTCAGCGCGCCGACCTCGGCCCCGATCGCCTCGGCCGTGCTCGGGTGGTCGCCCGTGATCATGACGACCCGGACCCCGGCGCGGATCAGCCCCTCCACGCTCCGCTTCGCCGTGGGCCGTACCGGGTCGGACAGGCCGAGGTAGCCGAGGAAACACAGCCGGCTGATCCGGGACTCGTCCAGGTCGGCCCGGCTGGAGGCCTGGCGCTCGGCCACGGCGAGCACGCGGTAGCCCTGCCGGGCCAGCCGGTCCACCTCCTCGCCCAGCTCCGCCCGGATCTTGTCGTCCAGGGGGACGACCTCGCCGTCGCGTACGACGCTGTCGCAGCGCTCCAGCACGACCTCGGGCGCCCCCTTGACGCTCAGCAGGTGGCCGGTCTCGGACAGGCCGAGCACGGCGTGGTAGCCGCGGGCGGGCTCGAACGGCATCTCGTCGACGCGCGTCCACTCGCGCAGGCCGTCCTCGGGGGTCACGCCGATGCGGGTCCCCCCGTCCACCACGGCCCGGTCGGTCGGGTGCGGGATGGCCCGGCCGCCCCCGAACCGGGGGGACGCGCGCAGGGCGGCGCCGACGATCGGGCGCAGCCGCGGGGTGAGCGCGTCCACATCCTCCTCCGTCCAGCCGTCCGACACCCGGCCCAGGCTGATGCGCCCCTCGGTGAGGGTCCCGGTCTTGTCGAAGCACAGCACGTCGACGCGACCGAGCGCCTCGATGGTCGCGGGGTTCCTGACCAGGGTGTTGCGGGTGGACAGCCGCCTGGCGGCGGCCAGCTCGGCAACGGTGGCGATGAACGGCAGCCCCTCCGGGACCGCGGCGACGGACAGGCTCACCGCGGTCGACACGGCGGAGGCGACCGGCGAGCCGCGCAGCAGGTCGATCACCATCAGCAGCGCGCCGGAGCCGAGCGCGACGGGCAGGATGCGCCGGCTCAGTTCGCGCAGGCGCAGCTCCACCCCGCTCGGGGGCGGCCCCTCGCGGCCCATCTCCGCCGTGCGGCCCACCTCGGTCCCCCCGCCGACCGCGACGACCACGCCCAGGCCGTGCCCGGCCGCGACGGTGGTGCCCTGGTAGACCATGGACGTCCGGTCGGCGACGGCCAGCGCCGCCGTGGGCGCCGTCGTCTTGGTCACGAGCTGCGACTCACCGGTGAGCGTGGACTCGTCCACCTCCAGGCCGACCGCCCTGATCAGCCGGGCGTCGGCGGGCACCGCGTCCCCGGCGCGCAGCTCGATCACGTCGCCCTGGACCAGGTCCTCGGCGATCGCTCCCCCGCGGCCGCCCCGGCGCAGGAGCCGTACGTGGATCTCGGTCTCCTTCGTGAGGTGGCGCAGGGCGCGCTGGGCGTCCCTGCGCTGGGCGCCGCCGAGGACGGCGTCCACGACCATCACCCCGCCGATCAGGACGGCGTCCAGGACGGAGCCGACCACGGCCGACACCCCCGCGCCGGTGGCGAGGACCGGGGTCAGCGGGTTCGCGAGCTCCTCGACGGACGCCCGGACCAGCGACGGCGGCTTCTCCGGCACGCGAAGCGCGACCGCCCCCCGTCGGTGGGCGGCCTCCTCCTCTTCCAGGCCGGCGGATGAGGTGTCCAGCCGGGTCAGCACGTCCGACGTCGCCATCGCGTGCCAGGGCGTGCGATCGGCGGCGGTCGGCGGCCGCTCGCCGCGCAGGCCGCGGCCCACCAGCGCGCCGACCACCATCGTCGCCAGCGCGGCGGCATCGCCGAGGAGGAGGGCGCTCGGGATCACGCGCCTGCCGGGCGCGAGCGCCGCCATCCCGAGACCGAGCACGGCGGCGAACATGGTCACCCGGACGCTCTGCTCGCTCGCCTTCCTGGCGTACGGCAGGCCGCGCAGCAGCAGGTGGACGCCCTCCAGGTCGGCGATCACGTCGGCGTCCCACGGCACGTGGGACGAGCCGCTCCGGAAGACGCCGATGCCGAGGTCGGCCTCCGACAGCCCGTGCGGGGAGCGCCGCGACACGAGGGCGACGCCGTGCCCGTCCTGCTGGAGGCTCCGCACCGTGCCGACCAGGTGCGCGGCGCCCTGTGCCGTCTGATCCACGCCCAGGCGGCGGCCGAGTCCCGGCTCCCCTCCGGCGATCACGACGCGGACGGCGCCCATCGGCGCCGCGGCGAGCGCCTCCGAGAGCGGGTGCAGCTCCGGCGCGAGGCCCACGAGCGCGACCCGCGCGCCGTCCCTCCGCACCTCGACCGGCCGCACCCCGCGCTCGCGCCACAGCGCCAGCCGCTCGACCTCCCCCGTCTCCGGCTCCCGCTCCCGCAGGAGCGGCTCGGCGACCCAGTCGCCGTCCGTGCGCCGCGCGTCCGGCTTCTTCAGGTCGAGGAGCGTGTACAGCCGGGCGTGCAGCGCGTCGCGATCGAGGTCCGGCGTGAGCGGCACCACCTCCTCGATCTCCCACCCGCCGGTGGCGAGCACGGCGGCGTCGATGAGGACGGTGTCGATCCGGTCCATCCGACGCAGCGCGATGCGGTGCAGCACGATGCCGCCACGCTCCGACAGCACGCGTACGAGGACGCTGACGAAGCCGTCCCGGCCGAGCCGGGCCGCCTTGGGCGTCGTGGAGATCAGCACCGAGACGCCGCGCTCCTGGCTGCGGCTGATCACCGAGGTGAGGCCCTGCGCGCCCAGGGCGGCGAGGCTGGCCGCCTCGGCGTACCGCTCGATCGGGCCGTGCGGCAGGGACGCGGGGCGGGGCTTGGTGGGCACGCGCAGGTGGCGGTAGGTCCCCTCGTGCGCCGCGAACTCCTCCTCGCGCCGGGCCCAGGCGCGACGGCCCGCCCGGGCGTCGGCGAACCGGCCCCCGGCCGCGAGCGAGTCGAGGAACAGGGCGATGGGCCGCACCGCGAGCGTCGAGACGACGATGCGGCTCGCCGTGAACAGCGTGTCGGTGGCCGGCACCCCGATCCGGCGTTCCAGCGTCACCCGCACCCGGGGCATGTGCTCGACGAGCCCCACGAAGGCGGGGACGGTGGGCGGCAGCCGCCGTACATGGGTGAGGAGCCCGGCCAGCGCGAGGCCGGTGCCGGCGAGGCCGCCGAACAGGGCGATGCCCGCGTGGACCTGCTGTTCCACACCGTCGCGCGCCCACCGGACGCCGCCGGCCTGCTCGACCTCCTCGGCCTCCTCCTCGTCGCCGACGTCACCGGCGTCACCGAGGTCGCTCAGGTCGGGGAACTCGCCCCCGCCCGCCGGGTCGGCCTCCTGGCCGTCGGGCTCGGCCTCGCCCGTGTCGCACTCCTGGACGATCGCCAGCAGGCGGGACAGGTCGGCGTCCTCGGCGTGGTACACGAAGACGCAGCCGAGCGCGCCGTTCACCTCGGCGCGGACGGCGCCCGCCTCACGCAGGCGGGCCTCAAGCGCCTCGGCCGCGTCCCGCGTTCCGGGACCGCCGATGTGGCGCAGTTCGATCCGGGTTCCGCCCGCGCACGCCTGGACGCGGCGCGGGCGCGGTACGAAACTTCGCAGCGGCTCCGGGAGGATGCTGAGCAGCGTGCCGAAAGCGGACAGTCCGGGAAGCGCCATGTCAGCGGCTCCGGTCTGTCATGTGGGTCGGGCGGCGGGCGGCGGTCCGGGCGGGCGTCTGGCCGCCGCCCGGACAGGACGGCGGGATCACCTGCGCGTCCGCGCGGCACCGGCGGTCGTCGCCGTCGGAGTCTGCCGTTCCCGCGACCAGGCCTTGGACTCCTCCATGCGTCCGCGCTGCGCGAGCATGGTCCCCACGCCGATGGCGGCGGCGACCGGCCACTCGATCACGCCCAGGACGGCGAGGGCGCCGAGGCCTCCGTAGTAGATGACGCGCTCCGGCGGCGGGAGGAACGACCGCGCCACGTCCACGGCGTGGCCGACCTCCTGACGGCTCATGTGCGGCATCTCCAGGTGCGGCATGTGCGGCCGGTGGAACTGGAGGCTGAGCATGGGCAGGTTCAGCGTGAACTGCCCGTTGTGCCCGTCATGCCGCTCCGGCCTGATCGCGCTCGGCATCGGCGTGGGCGTAGGTGCGGGCGCGGACGGGGTGGCGGCGCGCGTACGCGTGGTGGTCCGCGTCGCCGTCGTCGTCCGCTTGCCCGCTGGCTTCTCCACGGCCGGCTGCTTCCTCGTCGGCCGGGGCGTCGTGGCCGCGCGTGTACGGGTCGCACGGCCCGTCTGGGGCGTCTCCGTCACGATCGAGTCCCTCCTCCACCCGGGAGCGGTCCCCCGGCAAGACGGCAGGGAGGACGGCGCCCGGCTGCGGGCGGGCCTCCCGTATCTCCATACTTCGCCCGCCCAGGGATTACGGAAAGCCCTAATCGCGTCCTTTTACAGTCCCATTCTCGATCCCGGACACTCCGCCGCCCGAACCGCGGGTCAGCGCAGCCGGAGCCGCTCCGGTGGCGCCGTGAGAGGCGCGGGCAGCCGCAGCGGGCCGTGTCCCGGGGTGACGGTGCCCAGAATCCGCGCCCCCGACGCGCCCGTGCAGCCGGGCACCGTCCCCGGCAGCCCATTCGCGGTCAGCCAGCCCAGGTAGGAGAACGCGATCGCCTCCTTGGCATCGGAGGGCACGCCCAGCTCGTCGCTCACCAGGAAGCGGACGCCCGGCGCCCGGCGCCGCAGCTCGTCCATGACGACCGGGTTGCGCACGCCGCCGCCGGACACGACCACCGTGTCCAGCCGGTGCCGCCGGATCTCCGCCGCCGCGGTCTCCCCGGTCAGCGCGGCCAGCGTCGCGAGCAGGTCCGGGAGGTCCAGCGCGTACGGCGCCGCCACCCTGGCGAGGTATCCCTCGTGGAACAGCTCCTTGCCCGTGCTCTTGGGCGGTGTGCGCCGGTAGTACGGGTCGGCGAGGAACTCGGCGAGCAGCCCCTCGTGGACCCTTCCCGCCGCCGCGAGCCTGCCGTCCTCGTCGTACGGCCGGCCCGTCGCGGCGAGCACGGCGGCGTCCAGGAGGGCGGAGGCCGGGCCGGTGTCGTACGCCACCGGGACGGCGGGCACGGTGAGGTTGGCGATCCCGCCGAGGTTGAGCGCCCCGGCCCGGCCGGGCAGTCCGGCCAGCAGTGGCAGGTCGAACGCGGACACCAGGGGCGCGCCGTGGCCGCCCGCGCTCACGTCGCGGACGCGCAGGTCCGAGACGACCGGGACGCCGAGGCTCTCGGCGATCCAGGCGGGCTGGCCGAGCTGCAGCGTGCCCCGGACCCGGCCGTCCTCGACCCAGTGGTAGAGGGTCTGCCCGTGCGAGCAGATCAGGTCGGCGGCGGGGCACTCCCGCGCCGCCCCGGCGAACGCCTGGCCGATCAGCGTGTCCAGGCGGCACACCTGCGCCATGTCCACTGGATGCGGCGGCAACGCGGCGACGATCGCGGCCCGCAGCTCCGGTTCGTACGGCCGCGCGCCCACGTGCTCGACCACGCCCGTGAGGACGCCGTCGGCGGCCATGGTCCAGTCCACGACGGCGCTGTCGATGCCGTCGTGGGACGTCCCCGAGATCAGCCCGAGCACCCGCACGCCTGCTCCTTGTCGGGATTCTTCATAGGAATATAGTTCTTGGAAGATTATCTACACATGGAGAGCGTGTGACGACTCTGGTCATCGGCGTCGACGGCGGGGGCACCGGCACCCGCTGCGTGGTGGCGACGCGTACGGGCGACGTGGCCGGGAGGGGACACGGCGCGGGCGCGAACGTGCTCTCCGCCGCCGACCCCGCGGGCAGTCTGCGCTCCGCGCTGGAGGGGGCTCTGTCCGGCCTGGAGCGCGACCGGGTCGCGGGCGGGGTGTTCGCGCTCGCGGGCGCGGGATCGGCGCCGCAGCGGGCCGAGGCGCTCGCCGCCGAGGCGTGGCGGGCCTGCGGCCTGCCCGGGCGGCCCGTGGTGGCGCCGGACATCCTCGCCGCGTTCGCCGGGGCCACCGAGGAGCCCTCGGGCCGGGTGCTCATCGCCGGCACCGGCGCGGTCGCCGCCAGGATCAGCGGGCGCGCCGTCGTCGCCCGGGCCGACGGGTACGGCTGGATCCTCGGCGACGAGGGCTCGGGGGTGTGGATCGGACGGCGTGCTGTACAGGCCGTGCTGGGCGCCCTCGACGGCCGGGGCGCGCCCACGGCGCTGCTCGACGGGCCGCCGGAGTGCGCGATCCGCGACGCCCTGGTGGAGGTCCCGGGGGAGCCGGGCGCGCGTCTGACCCCGGGGGCGGTCGTACGGGCCGTCCAGGCCGGGGTCACCGAGGGCGGGCCCGCGTGGCTGGGCCGGTTCGCGCCGGCGGTCGAGGCCGCCGGCCGCCTGGGCGACGAACCGGCCCTGGAGATCCTGCGCGAGGCCGCGCGCCGGCTCGTGGCCACGGCGCGGTCCCTGGGAGAGGAGGCCGGGCCGACGGTGCTGGCCGGGTCGCTGCTCACCGAGCCGACCCTGCTGGCCGGCCTGGTCAGGTCCGGGCTCGGCGGCCCCGCGCTCCCCGCCCGCGACGGCGCGGCGGGGGCGGCCGCCCTCGCCCTCCACCGCGCCGCGCCGGAGGCCCCCGAGGCTCCGGACCTGCTGGCCGCCCATCGCAGGCTCATCGCCTGATCGGGCGGCCCCGGATCAGCGGACCGCGCGGCCGTCGCTCGGCTCGCTGATCCGGCTCACCCGGTCCACGGCCGCGACGTAGTAGTGCGCGCCCGCGCCCCCTTCGGGGTCGGTCCAGCGCACGTTGCGACCACCCGGCACGACCGCGACCAGGTTGCGGGCGTCGGCGAAGTCGCCCCGCCCGGCCTCGCGGTCGAACCGGAAGACCGCGAACTGGAACGGCGCCTCCGGGCCCGTGGCCACGATGTGCAGCTCGGCGCCTCCCGCGGCCCTGCGGGCGTTGGCGAGCACCGGCCGGCGCGGCGGGCGACCGCCCGCCAGGCGCGGCAGCAGCGGGCCGAGGGCCGGCCGGGTGTAGTGGTCGGTCGCGACCGTGGAGAGGGAGCCCAGCCGGTCCTCGCGCACGTCGACGGCGCTGAACCAGATGTCACCGCCGACCTCCGGATGGTTCCGGTTGAGCGCGAGGTGATTGGTCAGCTCGTCCGGCCGGAACCACTGGGCGGGCTGCCCGTCGACGCCGGCCTTGTAGGCGGCCTGGCCGATCCAGAGCTGCACGCCGGTGCCGGACGCGACGCCGGACCACCAGGGGATCAGCTTCGCGTAGTCGGCGTTCGACTGGCCGATGTACCAGTAGATCTGCGGCGCGATGTAGTCCAGCCAGCCCTTCCTGACCCAGCCCCGCGTGTCGGCGTGCAGGTTGTCGTAGGACTGGCCGCCGGCGGTGTCCGAGCCGAGGGGGTCGGTGGACTTGTTCCGCCAGATGCCCGACGGGCTGATGCCCCAGGCGACCTCCGGCTTGGCCTGCCGTACGCGCTGCTGCATCTCCTGGACCAGCAGGTCCACGTTGTTCCGCCGCCAGGAGGCGAGGTCGGGGAAGCCCGCGCCGTACTTCGCGAAGGCCGCGCTGTCGTCGAACGCCGTCGAGTTCACGGGGTAGAAGTAGTCGTCGAAGTGCAGACCGTCGATCTCGTACCGGGTGATCGCGTCCATCATCGCGTCCTGCACGAACGCCCGTACCTCGGGGATGCCCGGGTTGTAGTACAGCTTGCCGCCGTACGGGACGATCCAGTCCGGGTGCTTGCGGGCCGGGTGCTCGGGGTGGAGCTTGGCCGGGTCCGGCTGCATCGACACCCGGTACGGGTTGAACCACGCGTGGAAGGCCAGACCGCGCCGGTGGGTCTCCTCGACGAGGAAGGCCAGGGGGTCGTAGCCCGGGTCCTGTCCCTGAACGCCGGTCAGCCACTCCGACCACGGTTCGAAGCTCGACGGCCAGAACGCGTCGGCGGTCGGCCGGATCTGGACGAACACCGAGTTGAGCTTGCGCGCCTGCGCCAGGTCGAGCCAGGCGAGGTACTCCGCCTTCTGCTGGTCGACGGTCAGGCCCGGCTTCGACGGCCAGTCGATGTTGACCACCGAAGCGATCCACATCCCGCGCATCTGGCGCAGCGGCGGGATGTGACCGTCGGGGTTCCCCGCCGCGAAGGCGGGCGAGGAAGCGAGGGCGGACAGGGGGAGAGCCGTCGCGGTGGCGGCCAGAGCCAGGCCGCGCAGGACGGAACGTCGGGTGGGGGAAATCATCGGACCTCCGTGGGGGATGAAGAAGAAGGCGCCGAGCGCGAGATTGGCAGAAACTTACTTTCAGATCAATGACGGTGAAAGAAAGTGTCATTGATGTGTAACCTGCTTCGAGACGTCAACACGGGAGGGTGACCTCGTGCCCGCACGCAGCTCCAGCCTGGACCGGCTGGCCATGACCGTCCTGCAGCCCGGCTTCGACGGCGTCGCGCCGCCCGCGTGGTTGCGCGGGGCGCTCGCCGACGGCCTGGGCGGCACCGTGCTGTTCGCGCGCAACATCGTGGACGTCGGGCAGACGGCCGCGCTCGTCGCCGCGCTGCGCGAGGAGAACCCGGCCGTGGTCGTCGCGGCCGACGAGGAGGGCGGCGCGGTCACCCGGTTCGAGGCCGCGCTGGGCAGCTCGTGGCCCGGCAACCGGGCGCTCGGCGTCGTGGACGACGTCGCCCGCACCGAACGCGTCGCCCAGGCGATCGGCCGGCTCCTCGCCGCCGCGGACGTGACGCTGAACTACGCGCCCGTGGCGGACGTCAACGCCAACCCGGCCAACCCGGTGATCGGCATCCGCTCCTTCGGGCCCGACCCCGACCTCGTCGCCCGGCACACCGCCGCCTGGATCACCGGCCTCCAGGCCGAAGGGGTGGCGGCGTGCGCCAAGCACTTCCCCGGCCACGGCGACACCGTCACCGACTCCCACCTCGCGCTGGCCACCGTGCACGCCTCCCTCGACGTGCTCCGCGAGCGCGACCTGCCGCCGTTCCGCGCGGCGGTCGAGGCCGGCGTCCGCTCGATCATGTGCGGCCACCTGCTGGTGCCCGCGCTCGACCCGGACGTCCCCGCCACGCTCAGCCGGCGGATCCTCACCGGCCTGCTCCGCGAGGAGCTCGGCTTCGACGGCATGCTCGTCACCGACGCGATCGAGATGCGCGCCGTCGCCGCGCTCCACTCCCCCGGCGAGGTCGCCGTACGCGCGCTCGCGGCCGGAGCGGACGCGATCTGCGTGGGCGTCTCCTCCCCCGGCGGCGAGAGCGTCTACGCGCTGCGGGACGCGATCGTCGAGGCGGTGCGCGACGGCCGGCTGCCCGAGGAGCGCCTCGCCGAGGCCGCGGCCCGGGTCCTCGCCCTCGCCGACTGGCACGCCGCCCGGGCCGCCGAGCGCCGCCCGGCCGAGCCCGCGGCGGCCGTCGACCTCCAGGGCGAGGAGCTCGGCCTGGAAGCCGCCCGCGCCGCCATGCGCGTCGTCGCGTCCGACGCGGCCTCCGTACCGCTCTCCCAGCCGCCCCTGGTGATCCACGTCGCGCCCCGGATGAGCCGGGCGGTCGAGCCCGGAGCCCCCGCCGGCCTCACCCGTGAGCTGGCCGGGCTGCTTCCCGGCACCGAGGGCCATACGATCATGACGGAGGCCACCGCGCTTCCCGACCTGAGCGGCGATCGGCCGGTCGTTCTCGTCGTGCACGACGCGGGCCGGCACGCGTGGGTCCGCGAACTGGTGGCGACAGCCGTACAGGCCCGGCCGGACGCGATCGTGGTGGAGACCGGCATTCCCGCCGAACCAGTTGGGGCGGTATATGTCACTACACACGGCGTCTCACGGGCATCTGAGCGTGTCGTCGCTCGTTGGCTCACCGGCGGCGAAGAACCGAGATCCGGACAGGAGAAGGCGGCAGGGTGAACGAACACGAAGGGCCCAACCCGGTCAATCTGGTGGCGACGGTGCGGGCGGTCCTGCCGTCGCTCACCCCCGCGGCCCAAGCCGTCGCCCGCCTGATCCTGGACGACCCCGCGATGGTCGCCGGCAGCACGATCACCGAGTTCAGCGCCGCCTCCGGCACGAGCGAGGCGACCATCGTGCGCACCGCCAGAGCCCTCGGGTTCGCCGGCTACTCCCAGCTCCGCTTCGCCCTCGCCGCCGCCGTGGCACGCGCCAAGCCCGAACGCCTCGTCCCCGGTGACCTCGGCCCCGACGACCCCCTCACCGACGTGATCGCGAAGGTCACCCGGGCCGAGTCCGAGGCCCTCGCCGACACCGCCGCCCAGCTCTCCCCCGAGCGGCTCGCCGCCGTCGTGGAGGCCATCGCCTCGGCCCGGCGGATCGACGCGTACGGCGTGGGGGCCTCGGGGCTGGTCGCGGTCGACATGGCGCAGAAACTCATGCGCATCGGCCTGCCCGGCCACTCCTTCACCGACGCGCACCTCGCCCTCACCAGCGCCGCCCTCGTCCGCGCCGGCGACGTCGCCGTCGGAGTGAGCTGCACCGGCGAGACGCCCGACGTGCTCGGCCCCATGCGCCTGGCGAGCGCGGCCGGGGCGGTCACCGTGGCGATCACCAACAACCCCCGCTCCTCGCTGGCCGAGCTGGCCGACCACGTCCTGGTGTCGGCCGGCCGGGAGACCGCGTTCCGCCCCGGGGCGCTGGCCAGCCGGATCAGCCAGCTCCTGATCGTGGACTGCATCTTCGTCGGCGTGGCCCAGCGCACCTTCGACACCTCCGACTCCGCCTTACGCGCCACCCGTGCCGCGCTCAACGGCTACCTCGAGGACGCCCGCCGCCGCACCAAGACGGGCTGAGCGCCGTACGACGGGTCGGGCGACACCGCGTGGTGGGGTGCGCGGCGCTCGCCGTCGATGAGCAGCGCTGTGCTCCGGCGGGCGGCCTGACATTCCCTGTTCGCGCCGTTGATGGAGTGGCGCTGCGCTGCGGCGGGTGGCTGTTCCGGCGCGCCGTGATAGCTGATCTCTGGTGATGCCGCTCCCGCGGCCATCGCGGGCGCGGTGGTACAGGGCACGGTCCTACGCGCGCCTCCACAACCACCCGCACTCCGCTCCGCTCCCCACCGCACCGGCTTCCCACCGTCACGCCCCCGCCGGGCCCTCCCGCGCCCGTGCGACCAGGCGGTTCCAGCATGGGTCCGTTGAGGTCACGCCCCCGCGCCGTGGCTGGGACAACCGGCATGTTGACCTCAAGTCTGGTTGAGGTTGCATGCTCGGGTTCCACATCGAAGAACGGATAGGGGTTGGGCGGTATGCGGGTGGTTCGCGTGATGGCATTCGGGGGCCCGGAAGTGCTGGTGGCCGGTGAAGCACCGGATCCGGTGGCCAAGGCGGGCCAGGTCGTGGTCGACGTGGCTGTCGCGGGCGTGACGTTCGTCGAAACGCAGATCCGGCGCGGCCTCGACAAGTGGCATGCCAAGCCGTCGTTGCCGTATGTGCCGGGCGGTCTGGTGGCCGGACGGGTGAGTTCGGTCGGGGCGCAGGTGGATCCGGCTTGGCTCGGCCGGCGCGTCGTCGCCGGTACTGGGGAGGTCGGCGGATTCGCCGAGCGGGCGGCGGCCGAGGTGGAGGAACTGTTTCCGGTGCCGGACGGACTGGGCCTTCCGGAAGCGGTCGCTCTGCACAGCGACGGCAGCACCGCACAGGGCCTGGCCGAGAACGCCGACATCGGCGCCGGTGACTGGGTGCTGGTCGAGGCGGCGGCCGGTGGCGTCGGCAGCCTGCTGGTGCAGCTCGCCCGCGCTGCGGGCGCTCGGGTGGTCGGAGCGGCCCGCGGGGCGCGGAAGCTCGGCTTGATCCGGGAACTGGGCGCACTCGCGGTCGACTACACCGAACCGGGGTGGACCGAGCGAGTGGTCGAAGCGACCGGCGGTGCGGGGCCGGATGTGGTGTTCGACGGCGTCGGCGGGCAGATCGGGCGTGCCGCGTTCGAGGTGACGGCCCGCGGCGGCCGGTTCTCGGTGCACGGCGCCTCCAGCGGCGAGGCGACGCTCATCGATCCCGCGGAGGCGCGGGCCAAGGGCGTGAACGTGATCGGCATTGAGCAGCTCTTCGCTTTTCGACCGAACGTGGAGCGGTGGGCGGAGCGGATGATGTCCCAGGCGGCGGCCGGGCTCGTGCGGCCGGTCATCGGCCAGACCTTCCCGTTGGAGCGCGCTGCCGACGCCCACGCCGCGATCGAGAACCGCACCGCCGTGGGCAAGACCCTGCTGCTGATCTGACGGAATCCGCGCCCAGAGCATCGACCGAGCCACCCGAAACGCGGAACCTCAGCATCCAAAGCGCTGACATCCGGGTCTGCACTCCGAGAAGTACCGGCTGTCTCAGTGTTCGTCCGACCGTTGACCACGAAGGCGCAGGCTGCGGGTCAGCCGGAGCGCGATTCAGGCCAGGTCGCCGGGGTGCATCGCCAAGCTCCGTCACCAGCGTCCGAAAGCAGCACATCAGGCCTCAGGATCCGCATGCGTACGGGACCGGCACGGCGCCCATACGGGGCCTTTCGGGCGGGTCTCCGACGGGGCGGGGCGCGTCAGGCGCCCTGCCATTCGAGGCGGCCTGAGCGCAGGTCGTCGATCACCGCGCGCAGCCAGTCGCGTTCGGCGACGGCCACCGCGCGGAGGTACTCGGTCTCCAGCGCGGCGACGCGGGGGTGACCGTCGACCACGTTTGCGGCGAGGACGGCGTCCAGTTCGGCGAGGTCGGTGTCGACCTGGGCGGCGCGGCGCTCCAGAGCGGGGAGGGCCTCCTCCGACATGATCATCGGCAGGTGGGAGAGCGCTGCGGGGAACTCGGGGAACTCCCGCCTGCGTGTGGCGAGCATCTCGTCCATCCAGGCGCGGGCGGTCGCCCGGCCGGTATCGGTCAACTCGTACACGGTCCGCTCGGGATAGGCCTGGTCGCGTTCGGTCTCGCGGACGCGGATCAGGCCCTCGGCGGTCAACCGCTCGATCGTCCGGTACAGGCTCGCCCGCTGGCTCACGTTGACGACCTGGTCCTTGCCCCATTGCCTGATCAGCCGCTGCATCCCGTACGGGTGCAGCGGCTTGTGGTGCAAGAGGGACAGCACGGTCAGTGCGAGGGGCGAGCTGCGTACGGCCATGAAGGTGATGATACTCCGAATCTAGTTGACGAGTTACTAGTTTCAATGTGACTATCGATTGCGTAACGGATCCCCAAAAAGGAGCGGATATGAGCGACGTGCGGACGGCCCTGGTGATCGGTGGCGGCGTGGCCGGGCCGGTGACGGCCCTCGCCCTGGCCCGGGCGGGCATCACCGCGACCGTCTTCGAGGCGCACCACACCGCCGCCGATGGCGTGGGCGCGATGTTGTCCCTGGCCCCCAACGGCCGTGACGCGCTCCGTACCGTCGGCGCGGACCAGGCCGTCGCCAAGGTCGGGCAGCCGGTGCCGGGCGTGGTGATGGCCGACGCCACCGGGCGGCGGCTGGCGGACTTCCACGGCTTCCCGGGCCTGCCGCAGACACTGGCGATGACCCGCTCGGACCTGTTCCGCGCCCTCGCCGACCACGCGGCGCAGCAGGGCGTCGAGACGCACTACGGCAAGCGACTGGTCAGCGCGGTGGAAGGCCCGGACGGGGTGACCGCGACATTCGCCGACGGCACCACGGCGAGTGCCGACATCCTCGTCGGCGCGGACGGGATCCGCTCGACCGTCCGCACCCTGATCGACCCCGACGCGCCCGGCCCGGTCTACGGCGGGGTGCTCAGCTTCGGCGGCATCGCGCCGGGCGACGGCGTGGAGGCCGAGCCGGGGATGATGTACTTCACCTTCGGGCGCGCCTTCCTCGGCCACTGGGCGCTGCCGGACGGCCGGGTCGTCTGGTTCGGCAGCCTGCCCTCTGACGACCCGTTGACCGCCGCGCAGGCCCGCGCCATCCCCGCCGTCGAATGGCTGGAGCGACTGCGTGCCCTGTACGCCGGCCACGTCCCCGGCGAGGCCCTCCTCGCCCGCACCTCCCCCGAGGACCTGATGGTCGTCGGTCCGATGGAGGCCATGCCCGACGTCCCGGCCTGGCACCGGGGACGGATGGTGCTGGTCGGTGACGCCGCGCACGCCCCCTCCTCAAGCTCCGGCCAGGGTGCGTCGCTGGCCGCCGAGAGCGCCGTCGAACTGGCTCGCTGCCTGCGTGACCTGCCCACCGTCGAGGAGGCGTTCGCGGCGTACGAGCGGCTGCGTCGCCCCCGCGTGTCGGCGATCGCCGGGGACGCCTCCGCCAAGAACAAGGCGAAGGCGGGCAAGGCCAAAGCTCAGACGGCGTTTCCGACCCCCGAGCAGATGTTCGCCCCCGTGCACCGCCACCACATCGACTGGGACACCCGCGTCACCGCCTGACGCCCAGGTGGTGAAGGGCGAACCGCCTGCTCGGGTAGGCAAGGGCCGGCCCGCGAGACTGTAACCCGATCGGCACACCAGCCCGACCCAGGTGGCCGGTTCGCTCCTTGCGCCGGATTTCATTCCCGTGCGGGCCAACACCTGGGCAAGAGATGCGGCCGTCCTCTCGGTGGCCCAAACCGGAAGGTCAGAACATCCGCACCGCGGCGGCCGGATCGATGATCAACTCGTTCCAGTGCTCCTCGCGGGCCGTGATGTCCTCCAGTTCAACGAGAAGGGGTTCGATGCGCAACGGAGCGACTTCCCCAACTGGCAACCCCCGACGAAGTACGCCGACGGCGGCCACCCGGAGCGAGACAGGGCGCGTGACGGCGGGAAGCCGGTGCGGTGGGGAGCGGAGCGGAGTGCGGGTGGTTGTGGAGGCGCGCGTAAGACCGTGCCCGGTACCACCGCGCCCGCGACGGCCGCGCCAGCGGCATCACCAGAGGCCCGCTATCACGGCGCGCCGGAACAGCCACCCGCCGCAGCGCAGCGCCACTCCATCAACGGCGAGGACCCGGAACGCCCACACAACCGCCGTGATTCACACCGGAACAGCCACGCGCCGCAGCGCAGCGCCGCTCATTTGACGGCGAGCGCCCGAAACGCGCCCACGACCGCTTTCGCGCGACGCTCGCCACAGCCTGATCGTCCCTCTCAGCGGGGGTTGAGGGTGTCGGTGATCCGGATGAACCCGTCCGTGCCGTGGCCTTGGTCGATGGTGCGCCGTACCAGGTCGTCGACGGCGCGCATCACGCTCGCGTCGATCCCATGGGATTCGGAGGCGTGGACGACATGGGCCACGGACGACGCCGCCGAGGTGATCGGGTTGCCCTCGCCGGAGAAGGTGCCGCCGTCCACGTCGTCCGCCAACTGGTCGAAGAGCGGGGGGAGGATCGCGCCGATGCCCTTGGCGAACGGGGCCAGTTCCCGCGCGGTGATCCCTTCGGCCCTCGCCATCGCCAGGGCGTGCGCGTACCCCGCCATCGCGGTCCAGAAGACGTCGAGCAGCGCGATGTCGTACGCGGCCGCCCGGCCGGCGTCCTCGCCGAGGTGGGTGTGGGTGCCGCCCAGGGCGTCCAGCACCGGCCGGTGCTCCAGGTAGAGCTCCTTCGGGCCGCTGTGGAGGAACACGGCGGCCGGTGTGCCGATGGTCGGGGTCGGCGTCATGATCGCGCCGTCCAGGTACCCGATGCCGTGCTCGGCCGCCCAGGCCGCGGTGTCGCGGGCGCGGTCGGGGGTGTCGGCGGTCAGGTTCACAAGGGTGCGGCCCTTGAGCACGGCCGCGACCGTGTCGCGCCGCACGACGGCGTCCACCGCGTCGTAGTTCACCACGCAGATCACGGTCAACCCGCTCGCGGCGACCGCCTCTTCGGCGGACGGAGCGCTCACCGCGCCCCTCTCGACCAGTTCCCGGTCCCGGCCAGGTGTCCGGTTCCAGATCGTGGTTCGCAGGCCGGCGTCGAGGAAGGCGCCGGCCAGGGCCCGGCCCATCGGCCCCAGGCCGAGCACGGTGACGGCAGACTGTTCGGTATGTGACGTCATGTTCCAACTCCTGCTTGGAAATCAACAAACGGCAATGAATGGGATGAAGATGACGCGCAGCCGCGCCGAGGACCTGAACGTCTGTGGAGTGACCGCCGCGATCGCGGTGATCGACGGCAAGTGGAAGACGATCCTGCTCTGGCTTCTGGAATCGCGCCCGTACCGGCCCGGCGAGCTGCGCCGGCGGCTGCCCGGTCTCACCGAGAAGGTGCTGACTCAGACACTCCGGGAGATGGAGGCCGACGGACTCGTCCACCGGGAGGTGCACGATGTCCGGCCGCTCAAGACCGTGTACTCGCTGACCGAGTTCGGCCGGGAGCTGTCCGAAGCGTTGGCTCCGCTCTCCGACTGGGGCCACCGGCGCCTGGAGAGGCTGGCCGAGTCCCAGCGGGTTTCCTGATACACGGCGATGCCTCCCTTCGCACCGGCTTTCGGCGGCCGCGCGACCGCCCATGACCATGGTTCCGGCCGCCGTATCCCGCGACAAGTACCCACAAAAAGGTGGGTATCGGCAGGTGACGCGGGTGACCTCCGGCCTGGCGGGACGCTCGGCCGGGCCGCTGCGGCGGCGGGGGCCAACCCGTGAGGAAGCCGCTCCTCGGGCCGAACCGTTCTCGCCGGAGTCCGCGAATCCCACCCTCGCCCAAACCCGCCACCGGCAGCAGGAAGGACTTCACCCGGCGGCTCAGGGGATGCTCAGAGCAGTCATGAGGAGAATCGGGCGCGTCTTCCGCGGCCTCTTCAGGGGGCCGCGGGCCCGGAGGGTGGAGAGGCTGGCCGGCCGTCTGCACGACGAGTGGCGCGCGGGACGCCGGCTGCCGGGCGGCGGCTATGAGCCGCGGATCAGGACGACCGCTGATCGGGCCTGGGTGAGACGGCACGGCACCGACCAGGTGGACATCGCCAACACCGGCTATCGGGACCTGCCGGGCGACTGGCAGCGGGGAGAACCGGGAGTCGGCGGTCGTCGCGGTCAGGCAGGTGGCGGAGGGCCGCAGGCGCGGGGCCGACCTGTACGGCGAGGAGTTCATGGAGTCCGCGAGCCACGCCGTGCACGAGGCGTGGCTCGTACGGAACGGGCGGCGGGCGTCACCGGAGCAGCGGCTGCCCTACCGCCTGCTGCCCGAGGCGGAGAAGGAGAAGGACCGGCTCGTGGTGCGCCTGGCGCTCGAGCTCTGGTCGTGAACGCCGGACGGCGCTCCGGTCAGGACGCGATCCGGAGCGCCTCGGCGGCGACGGCGTGCCGCAGGTCGCGGATGCCCGGCCGGCCGCGTACGGGGTGGACGTTGTTGGTCAGCAGCACGACGGTCAGCGCCCGTTCGGGGTCGACGACGAGGGAGGTCCCGGTGAACCCCGAGTGGCCGTAGGCGCGGCCGAGCGGCCCCACGATGGCGGGGTCGCCGATGCGCACGCCGAGCCCGTGGTCGAACGCCGCCCCCGTGACGCCCTGGTCGCGGATCATCTCCGCCACGGTGTCCGGGCGCAGGATCGGCCCGCCCCCTGTGCGCAGGGTCTCGCCGAAGCGGACCAGGTCGTCCGCCGTGGAGAACAGCCCGGCGTGCCCGGCGATCCCGCCGAGGCCGTACGCGGTCTCGTCGTGGACCTCGCCCCTGATGCAGCCGGGGCCGGGGCGGTCGGCCTGGTACTCGGTCGCGACGACGCGCGGGAGCAGCCCGGCCGGAGGGCGGTAGCAGGTGCTCGTCAGGCCGAGCGGCCCGATGACCCGGGTGCGGACGAGCTCGTCGAGGGGCGCTCCCCCGGCGATCTCGGCCACCCGGCCCGCCGTCACCATGCCGACGTCGGAGTAGACGTACCGCTCCCCGAGGGGGTGTCCCGGCGGCGTGGTGAGGATCAGCTCCATCCGCGCGGCGTGCGCGGCGGGGCCGTCGCCGGGGATCTCCTCGTGGGCCCGGCGGCTCGGCGGCAGGCCCGCCGTGTGGGTGAGCAGGTGCCGCAGCGTGGTCGCGCGGTGTCCCCCGTACGCCGGGGGGAGCCAGGTGGCGACCGGCTCGTCGAGCCGGAGCAGGCCGTCCTCCACCAGCGACAGGATGGCCGCGGTGGTGAACAGCTTGGTGATCGAGGCGAGGTCGAAGACCGAGTCGCGGCGGGCGGGCGGACGTTCGTCCAGGAGCGCCTCCGTAGCTCCTGAATAACGTACGGCCTCGCCCGCCGCGGCGGCGGCGACGACGGCTCCGTCCTTGGCGATCACCGCGACCGCCGCCGAGCAGGCGGCGGGGACGGCGGCCTCGAGGATCCCCCGCAGGCTCGCGTCCGGGCCGCCGGGGTTCCCCGGGTCAGGCACCGACCACTCCCCCGGACGCGGCCTGCCTGGCCGCCTCCAGCCGGTCGCCGTTGGCCTGCAGGAGCGCCCTGGCGTCGTCGGCCCCGAGGTCGTGCTCGATCATGAGCACGGCCGCCTTGACCTGCCAGCCCGCCGCCTCCAGTGCCGCCTGGGCGGTGTCCAGGCCCGCGCCGGTGATGTCGCCCACCATGCGGGCGGCCCGGTCGGCGAGCTTGGAGTTGGCCGCGGAGACCTCGATCATCGAGTTCCCATACGTCCGGCCGAGCCGGACCATCGAGATCGTCGAGATCATGTTGAGGACGAGCTTCGTCGCGGTCCCGGCCTTGAGGCGGGTCGAGCCGGTCACGATCTCGGGCCCGACGATCACCTCGATCCGGTGCTCGGACGCCGCGGAGAGCGCCGAGTCCCGGTTGCAGGACACCCCGACGGTCAGCGCGCCCCTGCGGGCGGCCTCGCCGAGCGCGCCGAGCACGTACGGCGCCCGCCCGCTGGCGGAGACCCCCACGACGCTGTCGAGCGGGCCCACCTCCTTGCCGGCGATGGCCGCGGCACCGGCCGCGTCGTCGTCTTCGGCGCCCTCGACCGAGCGGGTCAGCGCGGGCTCGCCGCCCGCGATGATGCCCTGGACGAGCTCGGGGTCGGTGCCGAAGGTGGGCGGGCATTCGGACGCGTCGAGCACGGCCAGGCGGCCGGAGGTCCCGGCGCCCACGTAGAAGAGGCGTCCCCCCTGATCCATGCGGGCGACGATCGCGTCGATGGCGGCCGAGATATGCGGGATCGCCACGGCGACCGCCGCGGGGACCTTGGCGTCGGCCGCGTTCATGAGCCTGGCGACCTGTTCGGTGGGCAGCCGGTCGATCTCGCTGTAGCGCGGATCGCTCTGCTCGGTGGACAGGTCGGCGAGTGGTTCAATCATCTCGTTCCATGTCGCTAATTTTCACCGGATGGTTCCATTATGCAAAGATTCTTCGGAGAATGGGATCATGTCACACGTACGAACCGGCGCCGAGCGGCTCGCGAACGATCCCGATCTCCTACGTGGGGGCCGGATCGGCCTCGTCACCAATCCGACCGGGGTTCTTCCCGATCTGACCCCGACCGCGGCGGCGCTGCTGGCGGCGGGGGTCCCGCTGACCGCGCTGTTCGGTCCCGAGCACGGGATCCGGGGCACGGCGCAGGCGGGTTTCGGCGAGGACGCGGGTCAGGACCCGGCGACCGGGCTCCCGGTCCTCGACACGTACGGCAGGAGCGGCGACGCCCTGGACGCGCTGGTGGCGGCCTCCGGCGTGGACACGCTCGTCTTCGACATCGCCGACGTGGGGACGCGCTTCTACACGTTCGTGTGGACGATGCACGACCTCATGGCGTCGGCGGCGCGGCTCGGGCTGCGCTTCGCGGTGCTCGACCGGCCCAACCCGCTCGGCGGCACCCGGGCCGAGGGCCCGGCGCTTGAGCCGTCCTGCGCGAGCTTCGTGGGCCGGGCGCCCCTCCCCGTGCGGCACGGCCTGACCCTGGGCGAGCTGGCGCTCCTCTTCAACGAGTCGATCGGCGTCGATCTGACCGTGGTCACGATGGAGGGCTGGCGGCGCTCCATGCGCTTCGCCGACACCGGTCTGCCGTGGATCATGCCGTCGGTGAACATGCCGACCCCGGACACCGCGCTGGTCTACCCGGGCACCGGCCTGGTCGAGGGCACGTCCGCGTCCGAGGGCCGGGGCACCACGCGGCCGTTCGAGCTGATCGGCGCGCCCTGGCTGGACGGCGGCTTCGCCGCCGGGCTGAACGGGCTCGGCCTGCCCGGCGTGCGGTTCCGCGACACCTGGTTCACCCCGGCGTTCCACAAGCACGCCGGCGCGGCGGTACGCGGCGTCCAGGTGCACGTGCACGACCCCGAGGCGTTCCAGCCGGTGCTGACCGGGGTGTCGATCCTGCACCTGTTGCGCTCGCGGTGGCCGGAGCAGTTCGCCTGGACCACCGCCGCCCCCGCGGGGACCGGTGTGGAGGGCGGGCGGCACTTCATCGACCTGCTGTGGGGCTCCCCCTCGCTGCGCGAGCGGGCGGACGCGGGGGACGACCCCCGCGACCTGTGCCCCTCCCCCTGCCCCCCGGAGGCCTGGCTGTACGGCGGGAAGCTGCTCTACCCGTGACATCCGGCCGTCACCGCAGGTCCCGGCGGTAGAGCCAGAAGACGCGCTCGGCCCGGGCCCCCACCACTCCGGAGTAGAACCGCAGGGGGCCCACCCAGGAGATCTGCGCGCTCGCCAGGCCCGCCGCGCGCATCTCGGCCAGGCAGCGGCGCAGCAGCACGCCGCCGACGCCGAGCCCGCGCGCCGCGGGGGCGGTGCCCATGGGGCCGAACCAGGCGGGCCTGGCCCCCCACGCGGCGAAGCCGATGATCTCGCCGTCGCGGGACGCGTAGTGGCAGCCGGTGGCCTGCTCGGCCTCCCAGGCCCAGCTCTCGTTCCACTCCTCGCGGACGAACGCCCCCACGGCGGCCCGCTCGCCGGGACCCGCCGCGAGTACGGCGACGCCCTTGCCGGCCAGCCGCTCGACGTCGTCGGCGAGGGCCCGCTCGTCACAGGCGGCGGTGGACAGGTCGGCGGTCATGTTCCAGGCGACCTGCTCGCGCTCGTAGCCGAGGGACTCGAACAGGCAGGCGGCGGCGGTGTAGCGCACGTCGATGCCGGGCCAGGCGTAGCAGGGCGGGTTGCCGGCGACGCGCACCGTGGTGACGCCCTCGCCGCGCAGCCACTCCTGCGCCGCCTCGACCAGCGCCCGCCCGCGGCCGGCGCCCCGGGCTCCGGGGTCGACGGCGAGCAGGTCGATGTGCCCGATGGAGGGGTCGCGGGTGGACACCGAGGTGATGACGGCGGCGTCGAGGTCGGGGGTCGCGAGCGCGGTCCAGCGGCGGTCGGCCGGAGGCGCGGCGAGCCGGGCGACCAGCCGCGGCGCCTCGGCCGCGTCGAAGGTGAGCGCGGCCGCGGCCAGCTCGCCGAGGGCCGCGACGTCCCCCGACGCGTCGCGGATGCCCAGGTTCCCGGTCACGACCGGACCGCCGGGGTGGCGACGACGCTGCGGCTCCGCGGGTGGAAGCAGGCGTGCTCCTGGACCGTGCTGCCGTCATGGCCGAGCACGGGCGTCTCGGCCTCGCAGCGGTCGGTGCGGAACGGGCAGCGGGGCGCGAAGAGGCAGCCCGTGTCCTTGCGGTTCGGGTCGATCGCCTCGGTGGGCGTCACGCGTTCAGCGCCGGGCACCTCCAGGCCGTGCAGCACCGGGATGGCCGACAGCAGCGACTGCGTGTACGGGTGGACCGGGTCGGAGATGACCGACTCGACCGGGCCGCGCTCGACGACCTGGCCCCGGTAGATCACGTACAGCTCGCCGTCCAGGCCGATGTAGCGGGCGGTCGCCACGTCGTGCGTGATGAACAGCACGCTCACGCCGAGCCGGTCGCGCAGGTCCTTGAGCAGGGCCAGGATGCCGAGCCGCAACGACACGTCGATCATCGAGGTGGCCTCGTCGGCGACGAGCATCTCGGGGTCGACGGTGAGCGCGCGGGCGATGACCACGCGCTGGCGCATGCCTCCGGAGAGCTGGTGCGGATAGCGCGGCAGCACGTAGCCCGGGTCGAGGCCGACGAGGCCGAGCAGTTCCTCGGCCCGCTCGTCCATCCACGAGCGGGAGCGGCCGGTCTGCTTGGCCCGCAGGGTCAACGGCGCGTCCAGCGTCTGGTGGATGGTCCGCGCCGGGTTGAGCGCGGAGTACGGGTCCTGGTGGATGAGCTGGATGCGCCGGAAGTGGGACTGGCGCTGGCGGTGGCTCAGCGACGACATCGGGACGCCGTCGATGGTGATCTCGCCGGAGTCGTAGCTCTCCAGGCCGGCGAGGATACGGCCGAGGGTGGTCTTGCCGCATCCGGACTCGCCGATGAACGAGACCGCTCCGCCCTTCTCCATGGAGAAGTCGACGCCGCGCAGCGCCGGGACCTCCCGGGCGCCGAGCATGCCGCCGCGCTGCCGGAACGTCTTGGTGATGCCCTTGCCGGTGATCATGCCTGCTCCTCCCCTCTCGTGGGTCCCGTCGTGACGGTCTCCTTCTGTGACTCCCCGTCGCCGGCCGCGTGGCAGGCCACGACGCGCGGTCCGATGGTGAGCACGGGCGGCTCGCCGGTCTCGCACACGTCCATGCGGACGGCGCAGCGCTCGCGGAACACGCACCCGTCGGGCGGGACGGTGCTCAGCGTCGGCGGGCGGCCGGGCAGCGCCCTGGCCTCGTCGATGTCGCCGACCAGGCGCGGGATCGCCTGGAGCAGGCCCCGCGTGTACGGGTGCCTGGGTGCGCCCAGCACCTCCCTGGTCGGGCCCTGCTCGACCAGGCGACCGCCGTACATGACGGCGAGCCGGTCGGCGATCTCGGCGACGACGCCGAGGTCGTGGGTGATGACGAGCGTGGTGAGGCCGCGCTCCTCGTGGACCTCGCGGATGATCCGCAGGATGGTCGCCTGGGTGATCATGTCGAGCGCCGTGGTGGGCTCGTCCAGGACGACGACGTGGGCGTTGAGCACCAGCGCGAGCATGATGCCGACGCGCTGACGCATGCCTCCGGACAGCTCGTGCTGGTAGGAGTCGAGGACCCGCGCCCCGTCCAGGCCCATCCGGTCGAGGAGGCTCCGCGCCTCCTTGACCAGGCCGGGCAGGTCGTCGACGTCGTGCGAGCGGCCAAGGTCGAGGAGCTGCTTGCCGATGGTCTTGAGCGGGTTGAGCGAGTTCTGCGCGGCCTGGAAGACGTAGCCGACGTGCCGGCCGCGGGTCTTGCGCAGGTCGTCGCCACGCAGGGCCACGACGTCGCCGAGGCCGTCGATCTCCACGCTGCCCGAGCTGATCCGGCCGGGCGGCTGCACCGCGTTGAGCATCGACAGCGCCAGGGTGGACTTGCCCGAGCCGGACTCGCCGACCACACCGGTGATCGTGCCGGGCATGAGCTCCAGGTCGACGCCCCGGACGGCGGGCAGCTCGCCCGCCTGGGTGCGGTAGACGACGGACAGGTCGCTGATGCGGACGCCCGGCGCCCTCTGGTCAGTCACGGACACCGGTCACTCCTCACGCAGGCGGGGGTTGAAGATCTCGTCCATGGCGTCGACGACGAGCACGATGCCCAGGGTGAGCAGCAGGATCGCCAGCAGCGGCGCCAGAAGGTACGGCAGGGCCGCGGTCGTGGTCAGCGCGCCGCCCCCGAAAACGGCGAGGTTGAGCATCACGCCCCAGTTGTTGGCCTCGAACGGCAGCACGCCGAGGAAGAAGAGGCCGACCTGCGCGTACACGGCTCCGGTGACCGCGATGAGCATGTTCATCGCGATGTACGGGGCCATGCTGGGCAGCAGCTCCCTGCCGATGATGTGGGTGGTGGACAGGCCGAGCCCCCGGGCCGCCTCCACGAAGCCGCGCTCACGCAGCGAGAGGGTCTGGGAGCGCACCGCGCGGGCGACGCCGCCCCAGCCGAGCAGGCCGAGCACGAGGCCCATCTCGATGGCGCTGGTGAACTTCCAGATCGTGGACAGCACGAGCAGCAGCGGCAGTCCGGGGATGGTCAGCTTCATGTCGGTGATCCGCATGAGGACGCTGTCCCAGCGGCCGCGCCTGAACCCGGCGAACAGCCCGATGCCCGCGCCGAGCACGACCGTGATCACCGCGGTGACCAGGCCGGTCAGCAGCACGTACCGCGATCCGGTGACGACCAGCGCGAGCACGTCGGTGCCCTCGAAGTCGGTGCCGAACGGGTGCGCCCAGCTCGGCGCGGCGTACAGCGCGTTCGTGTCGCGCGGGAGCCGGTCGGGGTAGAGCATCGGCCCGAAGATCCCCATGAAGGCGAACCCGGCCATGATGACCACGCCGAGCATGCGGCTGGGCTTGCGCTTCATGACCCGCCAGACCCCGCGCCAGAAGTTGCGGCGCAGGGTGGCCGAGGCGCTGCGCGCCTCCGGCACGATCGTCGTCGCGGTCATGCCGCCTCACCTCCGCTTCTGACCCGGGGGTCGATGACGGTGTACAGCAGGTCGGCCGCGATGTTCGCGATGATGATCGCCACCGTGATGAGCAGGAACGCGCCGCCCATCAGGGCGTAGTCGCGCCCGGTGATGCTGTCGATCAGCATCAGGCCGAGACCCGGATAGTTGAAGATCCTCTCGATGAAGATCGCACCGCCGAACAGCATGCCCAGCGACAGCGCGAGGATCGTGAACAGGGGCAGGATCGCGTTGCGCGCGATGTACCTGAAGATGATCGACCGCTTCATGCCGCGCAGTTCGGCGGCGAGGATGAAGTCGTCGCCGAGCACGGTGACCACGCTCGACTTCATCGCCAGGATCCAGCCGCCGTAGCTCGCCAGCGCGTACGTCACGACGGGAAGCGTGGCGTGCTGGATCAGCGAGCCGATGTAGCCGGCGTTCAGTCCCGGCTCGAACATGATGTCGGCCGTTCCTCCGGCGGGGAGGATGGGGATCAGCGTCGTGAAGATCGCGCCGAGCAGGAGCGCCAGCACGTACTGCGGCACGCCGTGCAGCAGCGATCCGGAGATCGCGAGCAGGTCGCCGAGCTTGCCCTGGCGCTTGATCGCGGCGTAGACCCCGAGGATGATCCCGACCAGGAAGCTCAGCAGGGTGCCGGCGAGGACCGGGATCAGCGTCCACTTGGCCGCGGACATGAGCACGGTCCCCACGCCGGTGCCCGGCACGGTGAGCGACTGGCCGAGGTCGAAGTGGGCCAGTCCCTTCATGTAGTCGAGGTACTGCTGCCACATGCTGCCGGTCGGCATGAACCCGTACAGGACGTTGACCGCCTGCTGGGCCGCCTCGGGCGACATGCCCTGCTCGACGAGCTTCTCGTACTTGGCCGCCATGGGGTCACCGGGAATGTTCCTGATGATCAGGAAACTGATCGTGGTGACCACCAGGATCATGACGAGCCCGCGGGCCAGATGGCCCGCGAGCCGTCGCACGACGGCGATTCCCCCGGAACGTCCCGGGACCCCGATGAGCGTCATGAACCTACTTCTTCTTGATCATTCCGAGCTGGATCCACACGCCGGAGGTCTCACGGAGCAGGTCGCTCTCGTTCTCCGGGAAGCCGGTGAACCGGTTCGTGTTGATGAACTGCGTGTTGACGTAGTCCCACAGCTGGATAACGGGCAGGTCCTGGTTGGCCGCCTTGGCGAGCTGGCTGATGATCGCCTTCTGCTCGGACTCGGGAGCGGTGTTCAGCTTGCCGGTGAGCTCGCCGGGGTTGACCTTCCCGACGCCCTTGACATCGATGGTCTCGGGGCTGCCCATCCAGTTGCCGTCCTTGCCCGGGGCAGAGTGCTTGATCTTGCCACCGAGGATGGACCAACCGTTGGAGGCGCCGTAGAGGCGCTGATAGATGTTGTACGGCGCGGGGCCGAGGGCCACGAGCCAGAAGCCGACGTCGTACTTGCCCGCCGACAGCTCCGAAAGGTAGAGCGGGTAGTCGGCGGTGGTGAGCACCTCGGCGGTGACGCCCGCCTCGTTCAGCTGGCTGGTCACCGCCTTGGCGGCGGACACCCAGTCGGAGAACGGCGCGGGCACGTTGATCGTGAACTTCCACGGCTTCCCGTCGGGAAGCGTCCACTTGCCGCCGGTCTTCTTCAGACCGGCTTCCTTGAACTCCTTCTCCGCCTTGGCCGCGTCGAGCTTGTACGGCTCGAGCTGGCTCAGCTCGGAGCCCAGCCACGCCTCCGCGGGCTTCTGGTGGATGCCCGTGGTGGTCAGCGCGGGGGTGCCGCCCTCGGGAGAGGCGATCTTGGTGATCTCGTCCCGGTTGATGAGGTAGGCGAGGCCCCTGCGCACGTGGACGTTGTCGTAGGGCTTCTTGGACTGGTTGAACGCCATCGCGACCGAGACGGGCGAGAAGCCCTTGACGACCGCGTTTCCAGGCGTCTGGCCGATCCGCTTCATCACGTCGGCCGGCACCGCGGTGAACGGCGCGTTGTCGAGCTTACCCGAAATCAGGTAGTTCCAAATCTGCTCGTTACCCGTGTAGTTGAGCAGCTTGACCTGGTCGGGGCCGACGTTGGCGGCGTTGTAGAAGTTCTTGTTCTTGACGAGAAGGGCCTCGCCCGGGTTCATCCGCTCCAGGGTGTACGGCCCGGCGGAGACGTCCTTGGCGGGGGCGAAGGCGAGCACCTTGTCCGACTGGGCGGTGATCTCGGCGCGGGCCTTCTCGGCCTCGGCGCCCTCACCGCGGGCGGCCTTGAGGGTGTCCCAGAAGTTGGCGGGGACCGCGTCCTTCCAGATGTGGGCCGGGACGACGAAGCTGTCCATTACGCCACGGACGAACGTGACGCTGGGGTTGCTCATGTCCTGGGAGATCTTGACCGTGTGGTCGTCGATGATCTCCACGTCGGAGGCCGCGCCCGCGGCTCCGGGGTCGACGGAGAAGGCCGTGCTGCCCTGCGTGTACGCGAGGGCGATGGAGAGCTTGACATCCTCGGCGGTGACGGGCGTGCCGTCGGACCACTTGTTGTTCGGCTGCAGGTGCAGCGTGATCGAGGAGTTGTCCGGGGCGATGTCCCAGCTCGCCGCGATGCCGGGGTAGAACTGGTTCGGGTCGGTCAGGTGGTTCTTCTTCCACCCAAGCTTCATCGAGTTGTACCCCTGGAACATGTTGCCCTTGGGGTTCCACGGGTTGATCGGCCCGTTGACGTCGAGACCGGGCTTGAAGCCGTCGATCGTGGTGAAGACGCCGCCACCGGCCGAACTTCCACCCGTGCTGGTGCTGCTGCAGGCCGTCGCGGTGACGGCGGCAAGACTCAGCAACGACACTACCGCTGCTACACGCTTCATGGACCGCTCCGTGGGGGTCTTTATATCGGGGCTGGACAGTCGGAACTTTTTCCGGACTTTATGGTGAAGCGGCGATGGCGTCAATTATCTCCACAAGCCGTGAAGCTTCTGTAACTTTCCTTCATCGCGTCACACGCGAAACCGATCGCCAGGCTCTGAAATCCATGGTCAGGAGAGTGCCGCGCGGAACGCCCGGGCGAGGTCGAGAAGGTGGTCGTCGTCCCGGGCGGTGAGCTGGAGGTCGAGCAGGATCTCGTCCGCGCCCGCCTCGGCCGCCGCGGCCAGATAGTCGGCGATCTGGGCCACGGTCCCCGCGCTGGGGACGTGCGCCTCCGGCGCGGGCGCGTCCGTGACGATCGGGTTGGCCCGCAGCACCATGCGCAGGGCCTCGGGGTCGCGTCCCGCGTCCTCCGCGGCCCGGCGGATCGCGGCCCACATCCCGGTCAGGACCGGGATCGGGAGGGCCGCGCCGAGCCAGCCGTCGGCCCGGCGGCCGACGCGCTCAAGTGCGCTTGGAGCGAAACCGGCGAGGTAGACCGGCATACCGCCGGGCGGCTTGGGGAAGACGCGGCTCGGCGCGACCTGCCACCGCTCGTCGGCGTAGCTGACCGGATCGGCGGTCCAGGCGGCGTGGAGCAGGTCGAGCGTGGCGTCGAGTCGCGCCGCGCGCGACTCCCACGGCACGCCCACGGCCGCGTACTCGTCGGAAGACCAGCCCAGCCCGAAGCCCGCGATCATCCGGCCCCCGCTGAGCGCGTCGATCGTGGCCAGGGAGCGGGCGAGCACCATCGGCGGATACCAGCAGGCGTTCAGCGTGCTGGTGCCGAGCCGTACCCGCCGGGTGGCCGCGGCGGCCACGGAGAGGACGGCGAACGGGTCGAGGAAGACCAGATGCTCGGCGGGGATCGTCCCTCCGCCGCCGGGATAGGGGTCGCGCGGCTGGAGCGGGGTGAGCAGCCGGTCCCCCACCCAGAGGCCGGCGAAGCCGAGTTCCTCCGCTTCGCGGGCCACCCGCTGGACGGACTCCAGCGAGGCGAACCGCCCGTACTGCGCGAGCGCCAGACCGAGCTCCATCCGCAACCCCCAGCCGCCGACGATCCCGACATACCCGACTTGGCGATCTTACTTTCGGCGTGTCAGGGACGCCATCACCTGGCTGGACGGAAGGCGGCCATCAGGGGTTCTCGCTCGGCGAAACGTCCAGCGTCGTTTGCGAACCGCGGACGAATCGGCACGATGCGGAGGCATGGACGACAGAAATCTCAACAACCGCAAGTTCGTGATGGTCAGCTCGACCGCGAGCGAGGTTGACCCGGACGCACCGACCGAGTTCGTCTACCGCGAGGAGGACGGCATCGTCTGGGGCAGCTACGTCGGCGACACGGTGGTCCACGGGCACTTCGTCGGCACCCGGGAGGACGACCGCCTGGAGATCACCTATATTCACCGGCTCAAGAAGGGCGGGCGCGCGGGCGGCCGGAGCACCAGCCGTATCGAGACCCGCCCCGACGGGCTGCTGGACCTCGTCGAGGAGTTCCAGTTCGAGGGCGACGACAGGACCCACGTCAGCGTGTGCGCCGAGGTCCGCTGACCCCGGCCGTCCCCGCCCGGGACCTCAGCCCTTGTCCCGCTGCAGCCCGGCCCGGCTCTCGGAGACGCCCTCGAAACGCATCTTGCCCAGCGGCACCCCGTCACCCGACGCCTCGGGTGCGGGCCGCCGCGGGGCGGGCCGCCGGTCGGTCGGCAGGATGTACGGCCGCTTGATCACCTCGTCGAGGATGAAGACGGTCTCGGTGGCCTTGACCGCCGGGATGCTCGCCAGGCGCTCGGTCACCAGGCTGTGCACGGCGGCGACGTCGGCCATCCGCACCTGGATCATGGCGTCGTGCTGGCCCGTGGTGATCGCGCAGTACTCCACCTCGGGCATCTGGGCGAGCTGCGCGCGGAACTGGCGCCACATCTGCTGCCGCACGGTCACGAAGATCAGCGCGGTGATGCCGAGACCGGCCCGGACGTGGTCGATCTCGGCGGTGAAGCCCTTGATCGCCCCGTCGGCGCGCAGCGCCTCGAACCGGGTGTAGGCGTTCGCGCGGGAGATGCCGACCCGCTCGGCGAGGGCGGACACGGAGATCCGGCCGTTCTCCCTCAGCACCTCGAGGATCTTGAAATGTGTCGAATCCAGTTCCAGGCCGATGCCGATACGTCCAGAAGCAGCACTCCCACGCGTCGGGTAGCTTGACGTTTCGGTCACGGCAGTTTCCCCCTCATCAGATATGTCTCAGCATCCCGGCACACGCTGGACTTTCTGTCGGACACTCCTGCACCATCATCGACTAAACGTCTCACATGGCACATTTTCGGAGGATACAGATATGGCGCTCCGTTCGCGGCGCCGGCGGGCGACCACCGCCCTGCTGCCGGTCGTGCTCACCGGTGCTCTCGCCCTCGCCGCGTGCTCCAGCGGCGGCTCGTCCGCCACGCAGGGGCAGAGCAGCGCGGGCAAGACCCTCGTGATCGACACATCCTTCGATCTCAAGACGGCCGACCCGGGCCGCACGTACGAGCCGACCGGTCTGATCGTGGACAAGGCGACCTACGACACGCTCCTCACCTTCGAGGGCGCGGACGTCACCAAGCCGGTCCCGTCCCTCGCCGAGTCGTACGAGATGTCGCCCGACGGCAAGAAGCTCACGCTCAAGCTGCGCAAGGACGCCACCTTCGCCGACGGCTCCCCCGTCACCGCGCAGGACGTCTTCTTCTCGCTCAGCCGCGTCCGCGACATGAAGGGCACCCCGTCGTTCCTGCTCGACGGCGTCGAGGTGGAGGAGACCGACGACAGCACGATCACGCTGACGTCGAAGGAGCCCAACCCGGCGCTGCCGTACATCCTGCCGAACCCGGCGCTGGGCATCCTCAACTCCAAGGTCGCCAAGGAGAACGGCGCGACCGCGAACCCGGACGACAAGGCCGAGCAGTACCTCAACTCCGCCTCGGCCGGCTCCGGGCCGTACACGATCGAGTCGTTCAACGTGAGCAGCCAGGTCGTGCTCAAGAAGAACGACAAGTACTGGGGCGCCAAGAAGCCGTTCTACGACAAGGTCGTCATCCGCAACGTCGAGTCCGCCACGCAGAAGCTCAACGTGCAGCGCGGCGACAGCCAGGTGGCGCTGAACCTGTCGGGCGACCAGGTGTCCGGCATGGGCGGCGGCCTGCAGGTCAAGCGGACGACCTCGGCGTACGTGTTCTTCCTGCTGGCCAACCAGGACCCGGGCGTCAGCAAGGTCACCTCCAACGCCAAGTTCGTCGAGGCACTGCGCAAGGGCATCGACTACACCGGCCTGCTGGAGCTGGCCGGTGAGGGCTCGACCCAGGCCGCGGGCATCATCCCGTCGATGTTCCTCGGCGCGCTCCCGGCCGACCAGGCCACCAAGCGCGACGTCGAGGGCGCGAAGGCGGCGCTCAAGGAGAGCGGCGTGGCCAACCCCACGGTCAAGCTGGAGTACCCGAGCGAGCTGACCGTGAACGGCCTGTCCTTCCAGCCGCTGGCCGAGCGCATCCAGGCCAACCTCAAGGAGGTCGGCATCACGGTGGAGATCACGCCCGCGCCGGTCACCACGGCCCTGGACAACTACCGGAACGGCAAGGAGGAGCTCGGCCTCTGGTACTGGGGCCCGGACTTCCCCGACCCCAGCAACTACCTGTCGTTCCTGCCCGGCAAGCTGGTCGGCCTGCGCGCCGGCTGGAAGGCGGGCGCGGACAAGGAGCTGGAGGCCGCGGGCGAGAAGGCCGCCGCCTCGGTGACCGACGACGACCGCAAGCAGGCGTACACCGACGTGCAGACGAAGCTCAACGCGTCCGGGCCGTTCATCCCGCTGATCCAGCCGGGCCAGAACATCGTGACGGCCGGGTCCGTCACCGGCCTGGAGTACCACCCCGTGTGGACGATCAATGTCGCCGACCTCGGCGCCAAGTAAGGACCGCGAGGGCGGCGCGGCCCCGGACAGCCGGAAGGCTGTGCGGGGCCGCGCCGCCCGCCGGCATCCGTTCGCCCGCTTCCTGGTCCGCAGGATCATCACGGCGCTGCTGCTCGCCCTGGGCATCACGCTCGTCACGTTCATCCTGACGAACCTCGTCCCCGGCGACCCGGCCGCGGCCAATCTGGGCCAGCGCGCCATCGGCGACCCGGCGATCGTCGCGCAGTGGCGCGCGGACCACGGACTGGACAAGCCCCTGCCCCAGCAGTACCTGGTGCACCTGTCCGGGGTGTTGCACGGGGATCTCGGGCAGAGCCAGCAGAGCCACCGCCCGGTGGCCGACGACCTGGCCGAGTTCGTGCCCGCGACCCTGGAGCTGGCCGGCGCGGCCATCCTGATCTCGCTGATCCTCGGTGTCGGCTTCGGCGTCGTCGCCGCGCTGCGCCGGGACCGTCTGCCGGACCACATCCTGCGCGTGACCAGCCTGTTCGGCATCTCGGTGCCGACGTTCTGGCTCGCTCTCGTCGCGTTCTACGTCTTCTTCTACCGGCTGCAGATCACGCCGGGCAGCGGCAGGATCGACCCCGGCATGACGCCGCCGCCGCACGTCACCGGCCTGTACACGGTCGACTCGGCGCTGGCGGGCCAGTGGGACGTGTTCGCCTCGGCGGCCGGCCACCTGGTCACCCCGGCACTGGTCCTCGCGTTGTACACGATCGGCCTGCTCACCCGGTTCACCCGCTCGGCGGTGCTGGAGGTGCTCGGCCAGGACTACGTCCGCGCGGCCCGCGCCAAGGGCCTGCCCGGCCGGGTCATCCTGTTCCGGTACGTCCTGCGCCCGGCGCTGGTCCCGGTCATCACGGTCGCGGGCCTCGCCTTCGGCAGCCTGCTGTCCGGCACGGTGCTCGTCGAGGCGATCTTCGCCTGGCCCGGCGTCGGCCAGTACGCCTACAAGAGCGCGACCTCCCTGGACCTGCCCGCCGTCATGGGCGTAGGCCTCGTGGTGGGCGTGGTCTACCTCGTCATCAACCTGATCGTGGACGTTCTGTACGGCGTCATCGACCCGAGAGTGAGACTGTCGTGAGACGACGGCAGACGGCGCCGCGGACAGGGGGGCTGCTCCGGCGCCTGCCCGAGGCGTGGCGGCGGCCGCTGGCGATCGCCGGCGGCGTGGTGGCGATCGCCTGGATCCTGATCGCGCTGGCCGCGCCGGTGCTCGCGCCCCACGACCCGCTCGCCCAGGAGCTGCCCCGGCTGGCCCCGCCCGGCCCCGGCCACTGGTTCGGCACCGACCAGCTCGGCCGCGACATCCTCAGCCGCGTGCTGTACGGCGCCAGGGTGTCGATCCCGCTGACGCTGCTGCTGGTGGCGCTGTCGGTGCTGATCGGCGGCCTGCTCGGCGCCTGCGCCGGATATTTCGGCAAATGGGTGGACGAGACGATCATGCGGCTGGCGGACCTCGTGTTCGCCTTCCCCACGATCATCCTCGCCATGGTGGTGGCCGCCGCGCTCGGCGCGAGCCTCGGCAACGCCGTGCTCGCCGTGCTCGTCGTCGCCTGGCCCGCCTACGCCCGAGTGACGCGCGGCCTGGTGCTCGGCATCCGCGAGCGGGAGTTCGTGGTGAGCGGCCGGCTGCTCGGCTTCTCGGCCTGGCGCTCGCTGCGCGTGGACGTCCTGCCCAACGTCACCGGCCCCGTCATGGTGCTGGCGACGCTCGACATCGGCACCGCGCTGCTGCTGCTGTCCGGCCTGTCCTTCCTGGGCCTCGGCGCCAAGCCGCCGTCGCCCGAGTGGGGCGCGATGGTCGCCTCCGGCGTGGAGGTCTTCGACAGCTGGTGGGTGGCGACCTTCCCCGGCCTCGCCATCCTGACCGTGGTGCTCGCGTTCAACTTCCTCGGGGACACGCTGCGCGACGCGCTCGACCCCCGTACCGCCCGCGCCATCAAGGAGCGTGCCATTTGAGCGAGCGACACGAGACGGCCGCGGGGGACGGCGTCCTCGCCATCGAGGGGCTCACCGTCGCCATCCGCGGCAAGGAGATCCTGCGCGGCGTCGACCTCACGCTGGAGCCGGGCCGGGTCCACGGCCTGGCCGGCGAGAGCGGCTCCGGCAAGACCATGACCGGCCTCGCCGTGCTCGGCCTGCTGCCGCACGGGGCCCGCGTGGCGGGCCGGATCGCGCTGGCCGGGCGCGACCTGCTGTCCCTGCCTCCCAAGCAGCTCAACGCCGTACGGGGGGCCGAGGTCGCCATGGTCTTCCAGGACCCGGCGACCAGCCTGCATCCCATGCTGACGGTCGGGCGGCAGCTCACCGAGCACATGCGCCACCACCTGCGCCTGAGCCGGGGCGAGGCGCGGGAGCGGGCGATCGACCTGATGCGCAAGGTCCGCATCCCCGGGCCGGAGGAGGCGATCGGCCGCTATCCGCACCAGTTCTCCGGCGGCATGCGCCAGCGCATCGCGATCGCGGTGGCGCTCGCCTGCGCGCCCAAGGTGCTCATCGCGGACGAGCCGACGACGGCGCTCGACGTGACCGTCCAGGCGGGCATCCTGCGGCTGCTGCGCGGCCTGTGCGACGACCTCGGCCTGGCCGTGCTGCTGGTCACCCACGATCTCGGCGTGATGTCGGCGGTCGCGGACGAGGTGAGCGTGATGAAGGACGGCCTGGTGGTGGAGACGGGGCCGCGCGGCCAGGTGCTGGTCGAGCCGCGCCACGCCTACACGCGGGCGCTGCTCGACTCGCTGCCCGAGAACGCCGGGAACGCGGCGGCCGCGACCGCCGGGGCCGAACCGTCCGAAGGAGAGCCGGCATGACACTGCTGAAGGTGGACGACCTGGTCGTCGAGCACCGCACTCCCGGCCGCCCCGTGGTCCGGGCCGTCGCCGGGGCCAGCCTGAGCGTCGCCGCCGGAGAGGTGGTCGGCCTGGTCGGCGAGTCCGGGTGCGGCAAGTCCACGCTGGCCCGCACGGTGTGCGGCATCGGCCGCCCGGCCTCGGGGACCGTCTCGTTCCAGGGCCGCCCGGTGACGCCGCTCGGCCTGCGCCGCAGGGACCCGTCCCTGACCGGCATCCAGATGGTCTTCCAGGACCCGTACGCGTCGTTGAACCCGCGGCGGCGGGTGGGCGACCAGATCGCCGACGGGCTGCGCACCGCCGCCGACACCTCGACCACGCCCGCCGACCTGCTCGACCGGGTCGGGCTGCCGCGCGAGTTCGCCACGCGGTACCCGCACGAGTTCTCCGGCGGCCAGCGCCAGCGGATCGCGATCGCCCGGGCCCTGGCCGCCCGGCCGTCCCTGCTGATCGGCGACGAGCCGATCTCGGCGCTGGACGCGTCGGCGCAGGCGCAGGTCGCCCGCCTGATGCGCGACCTCGCGGTCGAGTCGGGCGCCGGGCTGCTCTTCATCAGCCACGACCTGTCCGTGGTGCGGCTGATCGCCGACCGGATCGCCGTGATGTACCTGGGCAAGATCGTGGAGACCGGCCGCACCGACGAGGTCTGGGCCGACCCGCGGCACCCGTACACGCGGGCGCTGCTCGGGGCGATCCCGGCGCCGGACGGTGCCGGGGTGCTCCCGGCGGAGCTCCCGGGTGACGTGCCCGACCCGGCCTCGCCTCCGGCCGGCTGCCGGTTCCACCCCCGCTGCCCGAAGGTGATGGACGTCTGCAGGGAGCGCGAGCCCGAGTTCGGGCCGGTCGCCTGCTGGCTGCACGAGCCCGCCTGACCGGTTCTCCGGTCGGGCGGGGGCCTGATGACCAAAGTCCCGGCGGCGCGGGGGCCGTCGGCACTGGTCTCCCGGGTGTGGACGGCGAAGTCTGGCTCTGTGCGAGATCCGTCTATCTCGAGGAGGCCAACGATGCTCTCGCCCCTGGCGTCCGATCTCGGCGTTCAGTACCTTCTGGTGGCGGCCGAGCAGGCTCCGTCCGTGCTCAACACCCAGCCGTGGCGCCTGCGGACCTCCGGGCACGACGTGGCCGAGCTGCTGTGCGACCCGAGCCGCAGGCTGCGGGTGAGCGACCCCAGGGGCCGGTCGATGCATCTGAGCTGCGGCGCGGCGCTGTTCAACCTGCGGCTGGCGGTCAGGATCGGCGGCCACCGCCCGGCGGTGTCGCTGCTGCCCGATCCGGACGAGCCCGAGTTGCTCGCGTCGATCCGGATGACCGAGTCGACGCCGGCCAACGCGACGGAGCGCTCCCTCTACTCGGCGATCCGGGTGCGCCGGACCAACCGCGAGCCGTTCGAGGACCGGATGATCCCACCCTCGGTGATGGCCGGGCTGCGCATCGCGGCCACCCGCGAGGGCGCGAACCTGGTCCCCCTGGACGCCGAGGCGTCGGGCGAGCTCCTCGAACAGGTCGCGCTGGCCGACGACGAGATCGCGCGGGACAAGCGCTACCTCGCCGAACTGGCCGCGTGGACGGCCGGCCGCGCGCTGTTCGACGGCGTCCCGCGCCACGTCCACGGGCCGCGCCCGGACCGCGACCCCGCGCCGGTGCGCGACTTCGGGCTGGGCCACCGGGGGCGGGACCGCCGGGTGGAGCGTTTCGAGTCGCGCCCGCAGCTCGCCGTGCTCACCACCCGGGGCGACCGGCCGGGCGACTGGCTGCACGCGGGCCAGGCGCTGCAGCGGGTGCTGCTCATGGCCACCTGCCACGGGATCTCCGCGTCGTTCCTCAACCAGCCGCTCGACCTGCGCGACATGCGCGGCCGTACGGACCCGAGGCACGCGCGCGGGCACGCGCAGATGATCATCAGGCTGGGGTACGGCCCGGTGGTGCCGCGCGCTCCGCGCCGCCCGGCGAACGAGCTGCTGCTCCAGGAGCGGCGCGGGCGCGACCGCCTGATGCCGCTGCTGCGCCTCTAGCGGGCCTCCAGCGGCTCCAGAGGGCCAGGGGGCGGGTCAGCTCCGGGGGACCACCGCGACGGGGCAGCGCGCGTCGTGCAGCACGGCCTGGGTGACCAGGCCGAGCGTCACCCTCGCCGGCTCGCGGTGCGCGCGGTTGCCGATGACGACCAGCGCGGCGTCCTCGCTCTCGGACACCAGGGCCTCGACCGCCGACCGCTCCGCGAACGAGGTGGAGACCCGCACCTGCGGGTACTTCTCGCACCAGGGCGCCACGACCCGCTGGAACCGGGCGCCCGCCTCGCGGAGCGGCCCCTCGTCCTCCGCCCAGGCGTGTACGGCCAGCAGCTCGGAGCGGCGCAGCGTCGCCTCCTCCATGGCGAAGCCGAGCGCCCTGCCGCCCAGCGGCGAGTCGTCCACGCCGACGACGACGGGGCCGGAGGCGGCGCCCGGCCCGCCGACGAGGATCACCGGGCAGGGCGCGTGCCCGGCGACCTGGACGGCGGTGGAGCCGATCTTGAGCCGCTCGAAGCCGCCCGTCCCCCGCGTGCCCAGGATGATCAGCTCCTCGGCCGCCGCCTCGGTGAGCAGGACCGACGCCGGCGATCCATGCTCCAGCCGGCCCCTGACCTCCAGGCGCGGCGCCAGCGTGGTGGCCAGGGTGACGCCCTTGCCGAGGAGGTGCTCGGCCGAGAGCCGTACGATCTCGACGATCGAGGGGTCGCTCGGCCTGACCTGGAACGGCCACTGCCAGGCGTGGGTCACCACCAGGGGCGCGTACCGCATCAGCGCCTCGCGCACCCCGAGGCGCAGGGCCGTCTCGCTGAACGCCGATCCGTCGTATCCGACCACCACGGGCCGCTGGTCGGCTCGCATGCAGCGTCTCCTCTCGTCGCGCGCTCGCCGGGCCCCGGCTCAGCCGGACCGGCGCAGCAGGGCCAGCCGGACCATCCGGGCCACGTCCTGGGCGGTGACCATGCCGGTGACCTGTCCCCCCTCGGTGACGACGGCGGCCAGGGGGCCCAGGGACGGGCGTTCGAGCAGCACGGTCGCCTCGGCGTCGGGGCCGACCACCCGCTCGGGCGCCAGCGGCCGGGCCAGGTCGCCCAGACGGGTGGAGCCCCGCCGGGCGGGCGGCACGGCGGCCAGCTCCTCCAGTGTTACGGACCCGACGGGCTCGCCCCCGAACGCGACCACGGGAAACACCGTCTGGTGCGATCGGGACGCGACGCCGGCGACGAACTCCCCGACGTCGAGCCAGGCCGGGGCGAGGTCGGGCAGCGGGGTCATCACGTCCTTGATCCGGACGCCTTCGAGCCCCTCACGCGCCGAGCGCGCGGCCATCTCGGTGCCCGCCGCGCCGGCGAGGAACCATCCGATGATCATGAGCCAGAGGCCGCCCGCCCACGAGGTGAACAGGACCTCGGCGACGCCCGCGGCGATCAGCAGGAGCCCGAGCCCCTGCCCGGCCCGCGCGGCGGCCCGGTCGGCCCGGAAGCGGTCGCCGGTGCGCCACCACACCAGGGCGTGCAGCACCCGGCCGCCGTCGAGCGGCGCGCCGGGGAGCATGTTGAAGACCCCGAGCAGCAGGTTCATCAGCGCAAGCCACATGAGGGCGGACATCACCAGTCGCGGCCCGGGCACGAACACGGCCACGACGAAGGCGAACCCCCCGATGACCAGGCTGGTCAGCGGGCCGACCACGGAGATCTCCAGCTCGCCGCGCGGCGTACGCGCCTCGCCCTCCATCTGCGTGACGCCGCCGAAGAGCCACAGCGTGATCGACCGCACGGGAATGGCCCGCCACCGGGCGACCAGCGCGTGCGCCAGCTCGTGGGCCAGCAGCGAGACGAGGAACAGCACAGCGGTCACTACGGCGAGCGCCCAGTACAGCCGGGGAGCCTGGCCGGGCGCCGCGCCGGGCAGCACGGCGCCGGCGAGGCTGACCGCGATCAGCGCCGCGATCACCAGCACCGACCAGTGGGCGCCCACCGGGATCCCGGCGACCCGCCCGAGCCGCAGACTCTGCTTCATACTTCCACCATCCGCCCGAACGGCCGGTCCCGGCAGGGACGTCTCGTCTCTTTGGGCGAGGACTTTCGACTGCCCGTGGCGGGGCGGATGTAACCGATCAGCCGGCGGAGGCGGCCTCGATCAGCCGGGCCGTGGCGACCAGGCGGACGCAGACCGCGAGCCCCTCGATGGCGAGTTCGAGCTCGTCCAGCTCCGGATAGGTCGGCGCGATGCGGATGGTCCGGTCTCGCGGGTCGTTCCCGTACGGGTGGGTGGCGCCGGCGGGGGTCAGCGCGATGCCAGCCTCGGCCGCCCTGCGCACGACCTCGCGGGCGCAGCCGTCGGGCACCTCGAGGCTGATGAAGTATCCGCCGGCGGGGTTGGACCAGGAGGCGAACCCGGTGCCGCCCAGCTCCTTGTCGAGGATGCGGCCGACCGCGTCGAACTTGGGCCGGATCAGGTCGCGGTGGCCGCGCATGTGGGCGGCCAGGCCGTCGGCGTCCTTGAGGAAGCGCACGTGCCGGAGCTGGTTGACCTTGTCGGGGCCGATGGTCTGCTTGCCGGTGTTGGCGAGGAGCCAGGCGACGTTCGCGGGCGAGGAGCCGAAGAAGGCCACGCCGGCGCCCGCCCAGGTGATCTTCGAGGTGGAGCCGAAGACGAAGACGCGGTCGGGGTTGCCGTGCTCGGCGCACAGCGCCAGGATGTCGGCGATCTCCACGGGCGTGTCCGTGAGGTGGTGCACCGCGTACGCGTTGTCCCAGAAGATCCGGAAGTCGGGCGCGGCGGTCGGCATGGCCGCCAGGCGCCGCACGGTCTCGTCGCCGTAGCAGACGCCGTCCGGGTTGCTGTACTTGGGCACGCACCACATGCCCTTGATCTGGGCGTCCTCGCGCACCAGGCGCTCGACGACGTCCATGTCCGGGCCCTCGGGCGTCATCGGCACGGGGATCAGCTCGATGCCGAAGCGCTCGCACAGCGCGAAGTGGCGGTCGTACCCGGGCACCGGGCACAGGAAGGCGACGCGCGGCTCGTCGGCCCAGCGGCGCTCCGCGCCGGGCAGCCGGCCGAGCATCGCGTGGACGACCGTGTCGTGCATCATGGCGAGGCTGGAGTTGCCTCCGGCCACGAGCTGGGCGGCCGGCACCTGCAGGGCCGCGCTGAAGATCTCCCTGATCTCCGGCAGGCCCTGGAGACCGCCGTAGTTGCGGCAGTCGGTGCCGTCGGCGGCCCTGAGGTCTCCCGCGCCGAGCCGCGTGAGCAGACCGTCGGACAGGTCGAGCTGCCGGGGCGACGGCTTGCCCCGGGTCAGGTCCAGGGACAGGCCGCGCGCCACGAGGGCGGCGTGGTCGCGGACGGCGCGGTCGTGCTCGGCGACGATCTCGTCGAGACCGCCGAGCTGGGGTGAGGTCACGGTCTTGCCTTCCTTGTGCGTGGGCGGGAGCGGGTGGAATCCGGTCGTCCCCGCCGGAGAACGCGGCGGTTCCGAGGATAGAAGGCGGCCCGTCCCGTCCCCCGCGCGCCCTACGGCCGCAGCGCCGCCTCGCGGTAGCGGCCGGGGGTGATCCCGAAACAGCGGACGAACCAGCGATTGAGGTGGCTCTGGTCGGCGAACCCCGCCTCGGCCGCCGCGTCGGCGGCCGTCCACCCCCGTGCCAGCAGCCGCCGGGCCTCCCGCAGCCGGAGCTGGCGGAGGTAGTCGCTGGGCGCCATCCCGTACGCGGACCGGAACGCCCGGTAGACGGCGAATCTGCTGCCCCCGGCCAGCTCGGCCAGCTCGGCGGCGCCGACGTCGGTGCGGAAGGACTCGGCCAGGACCCGGCGGGCCCGCTCGGCGATCCGCCGCGGACCCGCGAGCCGGGGCGGCGACCAGGTCACCCCACCCGCCCGCCGGGCCGCCGACACGATCGCCAGGGCCAGCGCCTCGTCACGGAGCAGCGGCTCGGCGCCGTCCAGCAGCGCCGCGGCGGCGCGGCGCAGCGCGCGGGCCAGCTCCGGGGCCGGCAGCACGGGCTCGCGGAACAGCGGCAGCCCGGCCGAGCGCCCGAAGGCGTCGCCGAGCGCGTCGCGGATCAGCTCGGGGCCGATGTGGACCATGCGGTAGGTGAACCCGCCCGCGCTGGAGGCGTGCCCGTCGTGCGCGTCCTCGGGGTTGAACGCCATGACCATGCCGGCCGCGCTGGTGTGGCCGGCCCCGCGGCAGGTGAAGGACTGCGCGCCCTCGTCGGTGACGCCGAAGGAGTACGTGTCGTGGCTGTGCCGGTGGTAGACGTGCCGCTCGAAGTGGGCGTGCATCGCCTCCACCGGCTGGCCGGGCGATCGCCCGTAGCGCGCCCACTCGCCCCGTGCCCGATCCCCTCGCGTCGCCATGGGTCCATTGTCCGCCGCGCACGTGCGTACAAGACCGCGGCCGCCGAAGCGGGGAGCATCTCCCCCATGCGTTTCACCACCAAGATCGGCATCGCCGTACGCTCCGACCTCGCCACGTGGCAGAAGCTCAACGTGACCGCCTTCCTCGCCGGCGGGGTCGCGGCGGACGGGGAGGACATGATCGGCCTGCCGTACGAGGACGAGGAGGGGAACCGTTACCTGCCGCTGCTCCGCCAGCCCGTGCTGGTGTTCGCGGCGACCGGGGAGGAGCTCACCCGCGCCTGGACGCGGGCCCTCGCCAGGGGCGTGCGTACGGCGATCTACACCGAGGAGATGTTCAAGACCGGCAACGACGACGACAACCGGGCCGTGGTGCGGGAGGCCGCCGAGTTGCGGCTGGTGGGCCTCGCGGTCCACGGCGGCAGGAACGACGTGGACAAGGTGCTCAAGGGGCTGCCGCTGCACCCCTGACGCCGTTCCGGCGCCCCCGGCCCGGCTGCCGGGCCGGGGGGCTCAGCCGATGTCCAGCCACATCAGCAGGACCAGACCGAGGAGGTGGCCCAGGACGACGAAGACGATCAGGAAGATGAAGATGAACTTGGCCGGACCGTGCTCGAAGTACTTGCCCTTGCCGACCAGGGCGGGCCGCTGCGCCTGGCGCTCGGCGATCCGCTCTTCGATGCTCTTCCGCCGCAAAGGGGCCACGACCTTACCTCCGGTCAGGTGAGCCGCGCCGGCCCTCCGGATCGGCGGCTCACGGACTCAGCGATTAGTTGGTACACAAACCATTTGTGTACTAATTTTTATACCACGCCCGTCGTACGGAGGTGCATGTGACCGGCTTCGCCGACATTCCGGACCCGTTGTCCCTGGAACGCCAGGTGTGCTTCGCTCTGTCCGTCGCGTCCAGGAACGTCATCGCGGTCTACCGTCCGCTGCTGGAGCCGATGGGCCTCACCCATCCGCAGTACCTCGTCATGCTGGCGCTCTGGGAGCACGCGCCCCTGGCCGTGAAGGACCTCAGCCGGATGCTCCAGCTCGACCCGGGGACCCTCTCCCCGCTCCTGAAGCGCCTGGAGGCGGCCGGGCTGGTCCGGCGTGAGCGCGACCCCGAGGACGAGCGCGCCCTCGCCGTCGTCCTCACCGAGGCGGGCCGTGACCTCCGGTCCGAGGCGCAGAAGATCCCGCCGGCGATCGTGGCCCGGCTCGGCATGGGACTGGACGAGCTGCAGCACCTGCACGAGTCGCTCATGCGCGTGATCGCCGCCGCCAACGCCGCCAACGCCGCCGGCAACGGCCAGGCCCCGGACGCGGCGGCGCCGGCCGGGGTCAGGAGCCGATGAGGACGTCGATCAGCGCGGGGAACGCGACCCCCGCACCGTAGAGGGCGAACGGGACGAGGAACTGGACGCAGAGGGCGAGGACGCACCCCCGCCCGCCCTCGAGCCGGGACGGCGGTGGGGCCTGCGGGCCGAGCCCGCGCCACAGCGACCGGGGCTCGGAGAGCAGGTAGGCGAGAGCGCCGATCTGTCCGACGGTGAACAGCCAGAACCACGCCCAGCGGTTGCCGAGCCGGGGCCGGGCGGTGCCCAGCATGATGACGAGCGTGGCGATCCAGGCGGCCGCGACCGTCCAGCTCGCGTGCGGCACGGGCACCCGGAACGGCCAGGAGGGTGGGGACGTCGCACGGCCGGGCTCGTCCTCGGCCCGCCGCACCACCGGGTGCGGGTCGGGCACGAAGGCGTCGGCGTCGGAGATCTCCGGGGCGATGTCGGTGAGAAGTCCGGCCCGCGTGTAGGGGGCGTCGCCGGGCCACGGCGACCGCGCCCGGTACCAGAACAGCGGCGCCGTGGACCAGCGCACCTCCCGCAGCTCGGCGCGCGCGTCGTCGCCGCCCGTGTAGATGACGTAGGTGACCCGTCCGGCGGCCAGGTCGGCGCGCAGATCGGCGAGGGTGCGCTCGCGGGGCGCGACGCTGAGCAGGGTGACGAAGCCGCCCCACACCAGCACGACGAGCAGGAGCACCCGAACCCACAGCCCCGCGATCCGATACGGCTCCCGGTACTCCGCCACGCGCTTCCCCCGATCGTCTCGGCGTCCCCCGCTCTTCTGGATCATCTCGTACGGAACCGCGACGGATACACGGAATTGTCGGCATCCGGCCGGAATACGGGGGCCCCTCAGTCGTCGAGGGCGTCCGGGTCGAGGGGTGGATCGTCCACCGCCTCGGCCATGGTCTCGATGAGCCGCAGCACCGCGCGGCAGTCGCCGACCGCGTTGTGGTCGCCGCCCGGCAGCGCGTGCCTGCGCCAGTCTCCGCGCCGCTCGTCCCACTGGCCTCTGAACCAGCCGTACACGGTCATCGCGCACTTCCAGGAGAAGCCGCGCGACCAGGCCATGGCGTAGTCGAGGCTGCGGACGCGGGCGACCTCGGCGCGCAGGAGGCGTCCGTCGTACCGGCTGTTGTAGACGATCACCGGCCGGTCGGGCGCGGTGAGCGCCGCGCTCAACTGAGGCAGGACCTCGCGGAAGGCGGGCCGCCCGGCGACGTCGTGGTCGTGGTAGCCGTGGATCGCGGTCGCCTCGGCCGGGATGGCCACGCCGGGGTCCACCAGCGTGTCGAGCAGGACGTCGCCGCGCATGTCGATGACGCCGATCTGCACCGCGCGGTCGGTGTTCGGGTCGGTGCCGGTGGTCTCGGTGTCGAGGATGACGGCGTTGGACCGGAGCATCGCGTCGGCCCACCGGATCGACCTCCAGCGTTCGGCCTCGAGATCGATCGTGTCGCATTCGCGGTAGAGTTCGAACTCGCGCCCGTCGATGACGACGAGCGCGACGGGCGGTCCGACCGGCAGGCGGCGTCGCTTCGCGAGCTGCCCCTTGGTGCGGAGGTCACGGGCCATGGCCTGCCGCCAGGTGAGCCGGGGCAGTCCCTCGGGCGCGACCGCGGGGGAAGTGGTCATGATCGCGATATAGCAGTCACCACCGACACTTTTCCGCCCCCGCCTCGCGCGACAGGTACGGAACGAGCGGCGGGGAGGCGGCCGATGGAGCGGGGCACGGGCGCGGCGGAACGGCCGGAGATGCCGGTGGCGTGGCCGCGCACCGAGGCGGAGGCGGAGGCGGAACAGGAGCGGCTGCGCCCCTTCGTGGACCTCGCGGACCCGGGGCCGGAGGCCGTCCGGCACGTCGCGGGCCTCGACGTCGCGTACGAGGGCCAGAGCGAGGGTGACGACCTCACCGCGGCCGTGGTGGTCCTGGACGCGCTGACCCTCGATGTGGTGGACCAGGTCGTCGTGCGGGAGCGCGCCCGGTTCCCGTACGTGCCGGGCCTGTTCGCCTTCCGGGAGCTGCCGCCGCTGCTGACCGCGCTTGAGCGGGTGCGGGTCACACCCGACCTGCTGGTCTGCGACGGGTACGGCCTGGCCCACCCGCGCCGGTTCGGCCTGGCCTGCCACATCGGCGTGCTGACCGGGCTGCCCGCGATCGGGGTGGCCAAGACGGCGTTCGTCGGCCGCTACGAGGTCCCCGCGCCGGAACGCGGCGCGTGGGCGCCGATCGTGGAGGGCGACGAGGTGCTCGGACGAGCGCTGCGCACGCGTACGGGTGTCAAGCCGGTCTACGTGTCCCAGGGCCACCGGATCGGCCTCGACAACGCCTGCCGCCACGTGCTGCGGCTCACGCCGGAGTACCGCCTGCCCGAGCCGATCCGCCTGGCCGACCGGCTCTCCCGCTCGGGGACGCCGACCGCCTGACCCCCGTCGGCGTCAGGCGGCCGTGGCGAGCATCCCGTGCGGGTCGAGCACGTACTTGCGGGCCGCGCCCTTGTCGAACTCCGCGTAGCCGCGCGGCGCCTGGTCGAGCGGGATCGGCGTGGCGTTCACCGCTTCGGCGATGCGTACCCGGTCGTGCAGGATCGCCATCATGAGCTGGCGGTTGTAGCGCATGACCGGGCACTGTCCGGTGGTGAACGACAGCGACTTGGCCCAGCCCAGGCCGATCCTGATCGACAGCGAGCCCTGCCGGGCCGCCTCGTCCTTGGCGCCGGGGTCGCCGGTGACGTAGAGACCGGGGATGCCCACGGCGCCGCCCGCCCGGGTCACGTCCATGATCGTGTTGAGCACGGTGGCGGGGTGCTCCGTGCCGGCCTCGCGCCCGTGGCCGCGCGCCTCGAAGCCCACGGCGTCCACGGCGCAGTCGACCTCGGGCACGCCGAGGATGCGCTCGATGTGCTCGCGCGGCTCGCCCTGCGACACGTCGGCGGTCTCGCAGCCGAAGCCGTGGGCCTGGGCCAGCCGTTCCTTGTTGAGGTCGCCGACGATGACGACCGCCGCGCCGAGCAGGAACGCCGACGCGGCCGCGGCCAGCCCGACCGGCCCCGCGCCCGCGACGTAGACGGTCGAGCCCGGCCCCACCCCGGCCGTGACACAGCCGTGGAACCCCGTCGGGAAGATGTCGGCCAGCATGGCGAGATCGAGGATCTTCTCCATGGCCTGGTCCCGGTCCGGGAACTTCAGCAGGTTCCAGTCGGCGTACGGCACCAGCACGTACTCCGCCTGGCCGCCGACCCAGCCGCCCATGTCGACGTACCCGTACGCCGAGCCGGGCCGGTCCGGGTTGACGTTCTCGCAGATGCCGGTCTTGCCCTCCTTGCAGTTGCGGCAACGGCCGCAGGAGATGTTGAAGGGCACCGAGACCATGTCGCCGACCTTGACGAACTCGACGTCCGGCCCCACCTCGGCGACCTCGCCGGTGATCTCGTGCCCGAGGACGAGGCCCTGTGGTGCGGTCGTCCGGCCGCGCACCATGTGCTGGTCGCTGCCGCAGATGTTGGTGGCGATCGCCTTGACGATCGCGCCGTGCGGAACCTTTCGGCCCACGTTGGCCGGGTTCACGCCGGGTCCGTCCTTCAGCTCGAACTCGGGATAGTCGATGGCGTGCACCTCGACCTTGCCCGCACCCTCGTAGACGACGCCCTTGTTCCCAGGCATGCCTGCCCCTCCCCGTCCCGGGCGTACCCGGCCGGGCCCCGGCCCGAGGGAACCGCGGAACCCCCGGATCCGGCCCCGAAGATTGCAGTTCACTTCATTGTAAATCGCCTATTAGCGGCAAAATCGGGCACGCCTGGTCAGGAGGGCGTACGGCACCGCCGGCGCAGGTCGTCGACGCGTTCGGTGAACCCACGCCGGTCGAGATGTTCGAGCAGCGGCACCATGACCCGGCGGCTGCTGTCCAGCGCCCGCCGCGCCTCGCTGACGGTGAACGGCTGCGGCAGGCGGGCGAGCAGCTCCGCCGCCCGCAGGTCCGCCCCGGCGGGGAGCACCACACCCTCGGCCACCCGGAGCAGCGCGCCGGTGCGCACCGCCGCCGCCACCTCCTTGGGGCCGAGGCCCAGCTCGGCCAGCCGTCCCGCCTCCGGCGCGAGGAAGGGCCGGGCGGCGAGCTCCGCGCGCAGCCGCTCCACCGCCGCGGCGACGGCCGGTGGCAGCGGCGCGGCCCGGTCACCGGGCCCCGTCACGATCCGCCCGTCGCGGACGGCGAGCGGCGGCGCGACGAGGGACGCGACAAGCCGCCGGTCGGGCAGGCCGAGCGCCCGCCGGGCTACCTCGACCGGCATCCCGGGCTCCAGGGGGTGCTCGGCCGCGTACCGGCCGGCCGCGCCGGGCAGCCGCTCCCGGAGCCGGGTCCAGTGGGCGGGGTCGGCGTGCCAGTCCCCGGACACCGGCGCTCCCTCGGGCGCGCACCCCATGGCGCGCAGGTCGGCCGCGCGCAGCAGCCGGTGCGTACGCATCAGGGAGCGGGCGTCCGGCGCGGCCTCCGCGAGCTCGGCGGCGCGCTCCCCGGCCGCGCCCCTGCGGCGCAACGCGGGCGGCCGGGGGTCGAGCACCGTCGCCCCGGCCAGCACCCGGACGGCCGCGCTGTTTCCGGGGTCGCGCAGAAGCAGCACGTCGCCCAGGTGCAGCGGCAGCGGGCGGCCCAGGCGGAGCCGGGCGATCGGCCCGCCGAGCGGCCGCACGTCGCACACCGCGGCGGCCGACCCGATGTGCGCGGTCAGCCGCGGCGGCAGGGCCGGCCCATCCACCCACGGGCCGGCGGCCGAGCCCTCCCCATGGTCGGCGGCCGGGTACTCCCTCGGGCCGGCGGCCGAGCCCTCCCCATGGTCGGCGGCCGGGTACTCCCTCGGGTCGGCGGCCGGGCCGACCAGGCGGATCCGGACGTCCACGACGTCGGTCCACGTCCACGCGCCCGGGGTGACGAGCGCCTGGCCGCGTTCCGGCGCGGCGGAGGCGCGCAGGTTGAGCGCCACCCGCGCGACACCGGTCACGGACGGCGTCGCCTCCTTCAGGCATTCGACCGCCCGCACCCGCACCGCGCCGGAGGGCAGCGCCAGCTCGTCGCCGACCGCGACCGTCCCGGCGGGCAGCGTGCCCGTCACGACGGTGCCGCTCCCCCGCACGGTGAACACGCGGTCGATCCACACGCGCACCGGCGCGCGGGGGTCGGGCGCGGGCAGCCGGGCCACGAGCCGGTCCAGCGCCGCCCGCAGGCCGTCCAGCCCCTCGCCGGTGCGCCCGCTCACCGCGACCCGCTCCGCGCCGCCCAGTCCGGCGCGGGCCAGCCGCGCCGCCGCCTGCGCCGTCACGGGCCCCGGGTCGGCGAGGTCGGCCCGCGTGACCGCGAGCAGGCCGTGCCGTACGCCGAGTGCCTCCAGGGCGGCCAGGTGCTCCTCCGACTGGGGCATCCAGCCCTTGTCGGCGGCGACGACGAACATCACGGCGGGCGCC
>NZ_BBYK01000067.1:92039-99636 GCF_001570365.1 Microtetraspora fusca
GTGGCCAGGAACCGCTCGTGCCCGGGGACGTCCACGAACGCGAGCCGCTCCCCCGAGGGAAGCGACGTCCACGCGTAGCCGAGCTCGATCGTCAGGCCGCGCCGCCGCTCCTCCTCCAGCCGGTCCGGCTCCATCCCGGTGAGGGCGCGTACGAGCGTGGACTTGCCGTGATCCACGTGGCCGGCGGTGGCGACGACGTGCATCAGCCCTCCTCCGGAGCGGCGTGCGCGGCCAGCACGGCCCGCGCCACGTCGCCGTCCCGCGCCGCCGGTACGGCGCGCAGGTCGAGGAGGAACCGCCCGCCCTCGATCCGGCCGACGACGGGCGGCTCGCCGGTGCGCAGCGGCGCGGCGAGCCGTACGGGCAGGCTCACGGCCGCGCTCTGCAGCGTGACGCAGGGAGCTCCGCCGCCGCCCACGGCCGCCGCGCTGGGCACGGCGCGCGCGTCGAGGCCGGCCCGGGCGAGGGTGCCCGCGAGGGCCGCCGCGCGGGCGGCCAGCTCCTCCGGGTCGGCGCGCAGCGCCTCGGCGACCGGCGTCGCGGGGCCGCGCAGGGTGGCCTCCAGCGCGGCCAGGGTGAGCTTGTCCACGCGCAGGGCGCGGGCGAGCGGATGCCGCCGGCACCGCTCGACCAGATCGCGGCGGCCGAGCAGCAGCCCGGCCTGCGGGCCGCCGAGCAGCTTGTCGCCGCTGGCCGTGACCAGGTCGGCGCCCTCCCCGAGCGCGGTCGCGGCGTCCGGCTCGTCCGGCAGCAGCGGCTCGCGGCGGAGCAGTCCGGAGCCGAGGTCGGCCACGACGGGCACGCCGAGCCCGGCCAGCTCGGCGACGCCCGCCGAGCCGGTGAACCCCTCGATCCGGTAGTTCGACGGATGCACCTTGAGCACGAACCCGGTGTCCGGGCCGAGCGCCGCGGCGTAGTCCTCACGCGAGGTCCGGTTCGTGGTGCCGACCTCGCGCAGCCGCGCTCCCGTCGATACCAGCAGGTCGGGGATCCGGAAGCCGTCCCCGATCTCGACCAGCTCGCCGCGGCTGACCACGATCTCGCGTCCTCCGGCCAGCGCGGTGGCGACGAGGACGAGCGCGGCGGCGTTGTTGTTGACGACGTGCGCGTCCTCGGCGGCGGGGACCGCCCGCGCCAGCGCGTCGAGCGTGCCCCGCCCCCGCCGGGCCCGCCTGCCGGTGGCGAGGTCGAACTCCACGTCGGCGGCCCCCGCCGCCGCCGTCACCGCCTCGATCGCCGCCGCCGACAGCGGCGCCCGGCCGAGGTTGGTGTGCAGCAGCACGCCGGTCGCGTTGATCACCGGACGCAGGGCGGCGGCGCGCGCGGGCAGCGCCGCGATCGCCGCGCGGACGACGTCGTCCGGGCTCAGTTCGCCGTGCCGTACGCGCCGCTGGGCGGCGGCGACGGCCTCCTTGACGGCCGCCCGCCCGAGGCGCCCCTGCGCCGCGACCAGTTCGGGGGCGGCGAGCACGGCGTCGGTGCGCGGCACCCGTCTGCGTTGATCCACCGTCCGAACATAAGACGCCGCCGGAGGCGAACCGAAGCAGCCGAGCCGTGAACGGCGGCGGGTGTCATCCCCCGTCGGGCGCGCCGCCGTCGCGGGAGCGGGAGGCGCGGCCGCGGTACGCGCGCGCCGCGAGGACGGCCAGGGCGACCAGCACGAGCGCCAGGGGCAGCGCCGCGTCGGGCACGCGGCCGGCCACGTCCCTGAGCCACACCTGCATCGAGAACTGCTCGTCCACGCCGGACAGCCCCCCGAGGGCGGCGGTGCCGTCCGTGACGAGGAACAGCACGCCGATGGCGATGAAGAGCAGCCCGGAGACCAGGCTGGTGGTGTGCGTCCGCAGCGGGCCGAGGCGGATCGGCCGGCCCCGCAGCCAGGCCCTGCGGCCGAGGTCGAAGCGGTCCCACAGCAGCGCGAGGACGAACAGCGGCACGGCCATGCCGAGCGCGTAGAGCGCCATCAGCGCCGCGCCGTACGCGGGCGCGCCCCCGGCGGCGGAGACGGTCAGCACGCTGCCGAGCAGCGGTCCCGAGCAGAACCCGGCCAGGCCGTAGACCGCGCCGAGCGCGAACACCGAGGCGGCGGAGGAGATCCGGATCCGCGCCGCCGCCCGGCCCGCGGCGGCCAGGCCGAAGCCCCTCCCCAGGACGGCGGCGCCGCCGAGGAGGATCAGCACGACCCCGCCGACCGTGGTCGCCACGTCGCGGTAGCGGGTGATCAGCGCGCCGATCGCGCCCACCCCCGCGCCCAGCGGCACGAGCACGACCGCGAGACCCGCGTAGAACACCGCCGTGCGCCGGGCCAGCGTGCCCACCCGGTCGAAGGCGTACGCGAAGAACGACGGCAGGAGCAGCGCCGAGCACGGGCTGACGAGCGAGAGCAGCCCGCCGAGGAACGCGCCGAGGAACCCGACCTGCGTCATCCGCCCGCCGCCGCCTTGTCGATCATGGCGATGAACTCCTCGATGGGCTGCGCGCCGAGCATCGGCTGCCCGTTGATCAGAAAGGCCGGAGTGCTGGGGACGCCGAGTGCCTGGCCCTCGATCATGTCCTTCTCGATCGCCTCGGCGAACGCGCCGCCCGCCATGTCCTTGGCGAACCGGTCGAGGTCGGGCACCCCGGCCCGCTCGGCGAACTTCCGCAGCACGGCGGCGGTGAGGTCCGGGTGGCCGCGGTCCGGCGCGGCGCCGAAGAGGGCGGCGGTGAACTCCCGGAATCTGCCCTGGGCCGCGGCGGCGCGGGCCGCCTTCGCCGCGTTGATCGACTGCTCGCCGAAGATCGGGAAGTCACGCCACTCGATGCGCAGCGTCCCCTTGCCGACGTAGCGCTCGACCAGCTTGGGCTCGGTGTCCCGGCCGAACTTGGCGCAGAACGGGCACCGGTAGTCGGAGTAGACGACCATCGTGACCGGGGCGTCGGTACGGCCGATCGCGAGGGGGTCGTCCGGCGCGCGGCGGGCGGCCGAGGTCAGGGGTCCCGACTCGGCGGCGGGCGACGCGGCCGGGGACGCCGCACCTGTGGAGGACGCGCTCGCCGCGGGTGTCTGCCGCTTCGCCTCCTCCTGTGACGGGCGGCTGACCAGGGAGACGACCAGCCCCAGGGCGACCACCATCAGGACCGTGACCAGCACGGTCGTGCGCCTGGCGGTGGTGCGCCGCTCGTTCGTCTCCATGGGCCCTCCGTGTCGCGAGACATGATCTACTATCGAGCATAGTAGTGACCTCGGAGAGCCCCGGGGTCAGGCGGGGCGCACGCTGAGACAGTAGGCCAGCACCCCGAGCGCGACGACCCCGATCGAGACGAGCGCGGGCGCCAGGGCGAGCGCCGCCGCGAGGGCGTACCCGGCGCGGCTGTGCGGCCGTCCCGCCGCCGCCCGCTCCCCGCCGAGCCAGCGGAGCCGCACCTCGACCGCGTCCCTGGACATGGCGAGCGCGGTGCTCGGCGCGCCCCGGCCGACCACGGCGAGCAGCCCGGCCCGTACGGACCCGGGCCCGTGCAGGCGCGCCGCGGCCGCGTCGGCGGCCAGCTCGACGAGCACCCGGATCGCCCCCGGCGCGCGGCGGCACAGCGGCACGAACGGCAGCGCCTCGGCCATGACGTCGGCGAGCAGCACCAGGAGGTGGTGCCGGCCGCGCATGTGCGCCCGCTCGTGCGCCAGGATCGCGTCGCGCTCACGCGGGCCGAGCCGGGCGACGCCCCGGGTCGCCACGACGGCCCCGTCCCGCCCGCCCACGCTGTAGGCGAGCGGCGTGTCCTCATCCACCCACAGGACGGAGCGCTCGCAGCGGGAGACCGCGCGCAGCAGCGCCAGGTGCTCCCTGCGCCACCGCCTGCGCCGCCACGACAGGCGCCCGGCCACCGCGGCCACCCATCCCAGGGCGCAGAAGACCGCCGCCGCCCCGGCCGCCCGCGCCACATGCTCCCACGCCGCCCCGCCGTCGGCGCGTACGACGTTGACACAGCTGTGGCTCATCCCGATCAGGCCGTCGACGACGTACGCGCGGGGCGCCAGCAGCACCACGGCGGCGACCAGGGCGACGAGGACCATCAGGGCGATCGAGCTGACCCAGCCCGCCAGGGCGAGCCCCGGCCGCACGCTCGGCGTCACGGCGGTGCGCAGGTAGAGCGGGCCGGCGACGCCGATCACGACGGTGGCCACGAGCAGCCCCAGAGCGACGGTCATCCGCGGCCTCCCCGCCGGTTGAGCGCGCGGCGCAGGATGTCGGACTCCTCCGGGGTCGCGGAGCTGGCGAAGTGCAGCAGCACCCGCTCGGCGTCCCCGCTGGAGGCGAGCACGTCGCGCAGCAGCTTGGCGCCCGCCTCGGCGCGCGACTCGCTGGCGGTGTACTCGTAGGCGCGACCGGCGCGGTCCCTGCGGACCCACCCCTTCCCGTGCAGGTTGTCCAGCACGGTCATGACCGTCGTGTAGGCCAGGGGGCGCGGCGTGTCGAGCCGTTCGAGCACCTCGCGGACGCGCAGGGGGCCGCTCGCCGACCACAGGACGTCCATGACCTTGGCTTCGAGTTCGCCGAGACCGCGCATCGCCTCTCACCCTTCCCGAACGTGGACTCCCGTACGTGGGCGCGACCGGGCGCGAGAACTCCGCGCCGCTCCTGGGGACGTGACCGCCGGGCGAGCGGGGCACCCTCGCCGTCCGCCACGGACGACAGTAACGGAGGACGGCCGACACCCGGCCCGCCCCGCCTTTCCGCGTCCTCCGCCTCACTCGGAAGGCGGTGGAACGGTGGCACAGGGCGGACGAGCTTTTACCAGGTCGGGGGAATGACGGGGAGGCGGCACGCCGGGTTCCCTGTTACGAAGGAGACATAACCCCCACATTCATCCAAGCCGACGCACAGGAGGTCGTGATGATGTGGCTGGAGGTCGCGGTGGAAGCGGACGGCCCGAACGCTGTCATCCGTCCGTGCGGTGAGATCGACCTGACGACCGCGGGCATCCTGTGGGACACGCTCGACCGCGTCATCCAGCAGGTGGCGATCCCGAAGATCGAGATCAACATGTGCGATGTGTCGTTCATGGACTGCGCGGGTGTACGCACCCTGATACCGATCAAGCAACACGCCCGGGAGCAGGGCGGCACGTTCGTGCTGACCCACATCCCGCCGGTGGTCGAGCGGCTGCTCGCGGCCGTGGGACTCGACCACGAGCTCGAACCGTGCGAGAGGCCCCCCAGGCCCCCGCTCCGCTCCGTACCCACGGAGCTTCTCGCCTGGCCGTGGTCGACCTCTCGATAGTTACGGAGCACGCATATTTGCGTGTTCCGAATCTTTTCCTATCACGCAAGAAATGCTACCGTCCTCGGCATGGACATCGAAGGTGAGCGCCCCGGGCTGCGCGAACGCAAGAAGCAGGAGACCCGCATCGCGCTGAGCTGGGCGGCCATCCGCCTCGCGGTGGAGCGCGGGCTGGACAACGTCCGGGTGGACGACATCGCGGCCGAGGTCGGCGTCTCCCCGCGCACGTTCAACAACTATTTCTCCAGCAAGGCCGAGGCGATCACGGCCCGGCATTTCGACCGGGCCCGGGAGATCGCCGAGGAGCTGCGGGCACGCCCGGCGTCGGAGCCCCTCTGGGAGGCGCTGGCCAACGCCGCCACGGCGCGGTTCGCGCTCGGCCAGGACACCGGCGGCGAGAGCACGCCCGACCGGCAGTGGGTCGACGGCGTCCGGTTGATGATCGATGATCCGGCGCTCACCGGCGCCTTCGCCGCGGCGGCGGCCGCCGAGGAGGCCGAGCTCGCCGCCGCGGTCGCCGAACGCACGGGCACCGACGCCGCCCTCGACCTCTACCCGCGGCTGGTGGCGGGCGCCTTCGGGGTCGCGATCAGGGTGGTCATGGAGCGGTGGCTGCACGCCGACCCGCCCGTCCCGATCGCTGGGCTCCTCCATGACGCGCTCGGTCAGCTCTCGGCCGGCCTGCCGGTCCCCCCGACGAGTCCGTCCCGCCCCTGAAAAGTCCCCCATTCCCCGCGTACGAGAAGGACTTCCCCATGAACGTCGACGTCGTCATCGCCGGAGCAGGGCCGAACGGGCTGATGCTGGCCTGCGAGCTGAGCCTCGCGGGCATCCGGCCGCTCGTGCTGGAACGCCTGCCCGAGCGTACCGAGGAGAACCGGGCCAACGGCCTGGTCGGCCAGGTCGTGCGGATGCTCGACCGCCGCGGGCTGCACCGGCGGCTCAGCGGCGAGGCGGAGCCTCCCCGGCCCGTGCCGTCCTTCGTCTTCGGCGCGTTACCGCTGGACCTGGCCGCACTGGAGGACAACCCCCTCTACATCCTGCCCGTGCCGCAACGCCGCATCGAGCAGGTGCTGGAGGAGCGCGCCGTCGAGCTCGGCGTCGAGATCCGCCGCGGCCACGAGCTGACCGGCCTGGCCCAGGACGACGACGGCGTGAGCGCCGACGTCTCCGGCCCGGACGGCCCCTACCGGGTGCGCGCCCGCTACCTCGTCGGCGCGGACGGGGGCCGCAGCCGCACCCGCAAGCTGGCCGGCATCGACTTCCCCGGCGTGACGAGGGACGACACCGTCCACCGCACCGCACACGCCGTGGTGCCCGCAGCGCTGGTCGACCCGGCGACCGGAGGGCTCGACGTGCCCGGGTACGGGCCGATCCCGCCGTTCCGGCACCACCGCACCGAGCGCGGCATGTTCGTGTACGCGTCCTTCCCCTCCCGTCCGCTGCTGGTGGGCACGACGGAGTGGCCCACTGCCGGGGACGGCGCGGAGGCCTCCGACGCGCCCATGACCCTCGACGAACTGCGCCTGAGCGTCCGCCGTGTGCTCGGAGCCGACCTGCCGCTCGCGCCGCCCGACGGCCCGGGCCCGCACATGCTGCGCCGGCTGGTCGGCGGCAACACCCGGCTGGCGGACCGCTTCCGCGCCGGCCGGGTGCTGCTGCTCGGCGACGCCGCCCACGTCCACTCGGCGATGGGCGGCCCCGGCCTGAACCTGGGCCTGCAGGACGCCGTCAACCTGGGCTGGAAGCTCGCCGCCGAAGTCCACGGCTGGGCGCCACCCGGGCTGCTGGACACCTACGAGAGCGAGCGGCGGCCGGCCGCCGAGCGGGTGATCATGCAGACCCAGGCCCAGTCCGCCCTGGTCGCGCCGGGAGCCGAGGTCACCGCACTGCGCGAGCTGTTCGAGGAGCTGCTCGCCGACCGCGAGGCCGTACGACGCGTCGCCGACCTCATGGCGGGGGCCGACATCCGCTACGACATCGGCGGGACGCACCCGCTGACCGGCCGGTGGGCCCCCGACCTCACGCTGGACGCGGGGAGCGGCCCGGTCCGCCTGGCCACGCTGACCGAGAACGCCCGGCCCCTGCTGCTGGACCTGACGCGGGACGCGTCACTCGCCGGGGAGCTCGCCGGTCGGCAGGACCGGGTGGACGCCGTCTCGGCCCGCGTTCCGGAGGCCTCGTCCACCACCCGGGCCCCGGATCCGGTCACGGCCCTGCTCCTGCGGCCGGACTGCTACGTCGTCTGGGCCTCGGACTCGCCGAACCCCGACGCCCGCGAGCGCGCGGCCCTGCGCGCCGCGCTGGCCCAGTGGTTCGGAGCCCCCACGAGCGGGTGA
>NZ_BBYK01000067.1:100170-111550 GCF_001570365.1 Microtetraspora fusca
CGCTCCGGTTTTCCTCCCGATGGATCTTCACGACGGTATTGAGAAGAAATCTTTGCACAGCTATCTTCTCATTCATGGCGGAGATCCAGCGGAGAGACCTGTCCGACCCCGAGGCGCTGAAGGCGCTCGCCCATCCGCTGCGCCAGCGGATGCTCACCCGCCTCCAGCGGCGGGGCCCGGCCACGTCGGCGATCCTCGCCGCCGAGTTCGGCGAGGATCGCGGCGCCACGAGCTATCACCTGCGGTGCCTCGCCCGCTTCGGCTTCATCGAGGTGGACGCCGACCGCTCGGCGGGGCGGCGGAAGTTCTGGCGGGCCGTCCCCCTGGACCTGCGGCTCCCCGGCCGCCCGGAGGACGCCGACGCGGAGGTGGCCGCGGCCGAGCTGGGCCGGCGGTGGCGCGAGCAGGGCGAGCGCGAACTGGCGGCGTTCCTCGCGGACGAACACGCCTTCGGCGAGTTCGGCGACGCGGCGCTGAGTTCGATCGGCGGCACCACCCTGACGGCCGCGGAGCTGGCCGCCTTCACGGAGGAGTACGTGGCGCTGCTCAACCGCTGGCGCCGCGTTCCGGAGGAGGCGCCCGAGGGCGCCCGGCACATCACGGTGATCTTCCACGCCTTCCCCACGCCCTGACGGGGGGAGGCACGATGACCGAAGCCCCGGCCCGCCGGCCGTCTCTGTGGCGCAACCGCGACTTCCTCGTCCTGTGGAGCGGCCAGATCGTGTCCACCCTGGGCTCCCGGGTCAGCGCGATGGCCATGCCGCTGCTCGTGCTCTCGATCACGGGGTCCGCGGCCGACGCCGGCGTCGTGGCCGCCGTGACCTCCCTCCCGTACCTGGTGGTGAACCTCCTCGCCGGCACGCTGGTCGATCGCTGGGACCGCCGCCGCGTCATGCTGGCCGGTCAGCTCACTGCGGGGGCCGCTCTCGCGAGCGTCTGCGTCGCCTGGTGGCTCGGCGCCCTCACGCTGCTCCACCTGGTGATCGCCGCGTTCGTCCAGGGCGTCTGCTTCGTCTTCTACGGCATCGCCGAGGAGGCCGCCCTGCCGCAAATCGTGCCCGCCCCGCTCCTGCCCGCCGCCATCGCGCAGAACGAGGCCAAGACCCGCGGCGCCGGTCTCGCCGGCCCTCCCGTCGGCGGCGCCCTGTTCGGCATCGGCCAGGCCGTCCCGTTCCTGGCGAGCGCCCTCTCCTATCTGGTCGCCGCGTTCGCCCTGCTGTTCGTACGGTCCGACCTGCGAAGCGAGCGCGCGGAGCGGCCCGGATCGCTCTGGCGCGACACCACGGCGGGCCTGCGGTGGCTCTGGGCGCACCCCCTGATCCGCGTCGCCGTGCTCCTGGTCGCGGCGAGCAACATGATCTTCGCCGGGCTCGCCCTCGTGCTCGTCGTGCTCGCCCGGGAGCTGGGCGCGTCCGCCGCCGAGACGGGGGTGATGATGGGCGTCTACGGCGGCGGCGGGCTGCTCGGCGCGATCGTCGCCGGCCGTCTGCACCGCCGCTTCAGCCCCAGAGCCGTGATCATCGGAATCAACTGGGTCTGGGCCCTGCTGCTCCCGTTGATCGCAATCGCCCCTCACCCGCTGCTGGCCGGGTTGATCGCCGCGGGGACCTCGTTCGTCGGCCCGATGTGGAACATCGTGATCGGGACGTACCAGATGACACTGGTGCCGAACGGGATGCTGGGGCGGGTCGGCAGCGCGGCCATGACGCTGAGCTGGGGCGTCATCCCGCTGGGTTCCCTGGCCGTGAGCCGGCTCCTCACCGTGCTGAGCCCCGGCGGCACCGTGCTGGTCCTGGCCGGCGGGATGCTGGCCGTCGCCATCGCCGCGACCGCGAGCCGGGCGGTACGGCAGGCCCCTCCCCTGCCCTTCGGCCTCAGCGACGGGTGACACGGCCGCGCTCGACGACTTCCGGGTGGCGAACGTCGCGGGAAGGTCATCGCGACGCGGACGGCCACCTTCCCGGGTGCCCGGACCGCGCGGCCGGCCCGGTCAGCCCTGGATCGAGACGGGCCGGTCCAGTCGCGCAAGGCGTTCGAGACCCTGCGCGTCGTCCCCGGTCGCGGGAAGGAAGACGACGAGGTGCTGGGTGACGTCCTCGGCGACCACCAGCTTCGTGTAGTTGAGGGTGATCCGCCCCACGTGCGGATGGTTGAAATGCTTGGTCGCCGGGGTGAACGCCTGGATGGGATGGGCCGACCACATCGAGGCGAACGCGGGACTGGCCGCCAGCAACGCGTCGACCAGCGCGGTGGTCCGCGGGTCATCGGGGTTCTTTCCGGCCGCCGCCCGGAACTGCCCGAGGATCGCGCGGGCCTCGCGCTGCCAGTCGACGAGCAGCGTGCGCGTGCCCGGGCGCGTGAACAGAAGCCAGATGCTGTTTCGTTCCTCGTCCGGCAGGTCCGCCAGTCCGCCGACGAGATCGGCGTACGCGCGGTTGTACGCCAGCAGGTCCCAGCTCTGGTTGATCACGTGGGCCGGGTTGGGGTCCAGTGTCTCCACCAGCGCCCGCAGCGTCGGGTTGACCGGCGTCCGACGCGCCGGCTCGGCCGGCAGCGGCGCCTCGGCGAGCGCGAAGAGATGACTGCGCTCCGCCGGTGTGAGCCGTAGCGCGCGCGAGAGGCTTTCGAGCACCTGCCTGGAGACGGTGATGTCCCGGGCCTGTTCCAGCCAGGTGTACCAGGTGACGCTCACCCCGGAGAGTTGCGCCACCTCCTCGCGCCGCAGGCCGGGTGTGCGCCTACGGGAGCCGCCGGCCAACCCGACCGCCTCGGGGCTGAGAGACTCCCGCCGAGAGCGCAGAAAGCCCGCCAGCTCCTTACGACTCAGCGCCTGGGGGAGGCGGGTCACGGTCCTCGCGGTCGGATCCTTCGCCATGGGCACCGACTCCTTCGTGCTGGCCGGCATCCTGCCGCAGATCTCGAGCGGGCTCGGCCAGTCGATCAGCGCCACCGGCCAGGCCATCACCGCCTTCTCCCTTACCTACGGGCTGACCGCGCCGTTCCTCGCCGCGTTCACCGGCAAACTTCCCCGTAAGCCGTTGATGGCGTTCGCCCTGGCCGTGTTCGTCGCGGCCAACCTCGCCTCGGCCGCCGCGCCGACGCTGGCGCTCATGCTCGTCGCGCGGGTCGCGGCCGGGCTCGGCGCCGCCCTCTACACGCCGAACGCGAGCGCGGCGGCCGCCGCGCTCGCCGGGCCGGCCCACCGCGGCCGGGCACTCGCGGCCATCCTTGGCGGGCTGACCGTCGGCACCGTCCTCGGCGTGCCGGTCGGCACCTGGATCGGCCAGCACCTGTCCTGGCAGGCGAGCCTGATCTTCGTCGCGCTCGTGGGCGCGGTCGCGCTGGTCGGCCTTCTCGCCGTCCTGCCGCCCCTGCCGCTGCCCCCGCCCGTGCCGCTCCGCGCCCGAGTCGCGGTGCTGGCCCACGCCCGGGTGGTGGCGATCGTGGCGTTCATGCTCCTGGAGAGCGCGGCCGCCATCCTCGTCTACACCTACGTCGCCCAGGTCCTCGACGACACCGTGCACGCCCACGGCACGACCCTCGCGCTGCTCCTGCTCGCCTGGGGAGTCGGCGGCGCCATATGCGCGTTCGGCAGCGGCCGGCTCACCGACCGATGGGGCGCCGACCGCACGCTGTCGCTCGCGATCGGCCTGCTCGCCGTGACCCTCACCGTACTCGCCGTCTCGTCCTCACTGCCGCTCGCGTTCGCCGTCATGACGCTCAACGGCGCGGCGGGGTGGGCGGTGGCGACGCCGAACAACCACCGGCTCACCGAGTTCGTCCCGCACCTGCCCGGCGTCGTCATCTCCTTCAACTCCGCAGGCATCTACCTCGGCCAGGCGATCGGCGCAGGGCTTGGCGGCGTCCTGCTCGACGCGATCTCGGCGACTCAACTGTGCTACGTCGGCGCGGGCATCGCCGTGCTGGCGGCCGCGCTGCACCTGTTCATCATCCGCACGCCCGCGACGCCGGCGGCACTTGACGAAGTCGCCCGGACTCGGGGCTGAACCGACCGGTGGCGGGCTGCTCGGCGGGTCGTCGCCGGCCCTCTGCACCGCCCGTTCAGCCCCAGAACGGGGCACCTCCCCTGCCCCGGCCTCAGCGACGGGCGACGTGGTCGCCGTGCCGTGCGTACCGGACGTGGACGAGCGCCCACACGGCGAACGCGAGCAGGCTGATCGCCCCGCCCAGCACACATACCGCGCTCCAGCCGGCGGCCGCGTAAACAGCGGTCGACGCGATGGCGCCCGCGGCGCTGCCGATCGAGTAGAAGACCATGTAGCCGCCGATCAGCCGGCTGCCCGCGTCCGGACGCACCGCGTAAATGACACTCTGGTTCGTGACGTGGACGGCCTGGACGGCCAGGTCGAGCACGACCGCGCCGGCCGCCAGCGCCCAGAGTGACCGCTCGGTGAAGGCGAGGGGCAGCCAGGACACGGCGAGCAGAGCCAGCGCCGTGCCGGTGGTCCACTCGCCGAGGCCGCGGTCGTGCAGGCGGCCGGCCGGGGCGGCGACCAGCGCCCCCGCCGCGCCGACCAGCCCGAACGCCCCGATCGCGGTGTGCGAGAGCGACAGCGGCGCGGCGCTCAGCGGCAGGGCGACGCAGCTCCACAGAGTGCTGAACGCGGCGAAGACGAGCAGGGCGAGCAGGGCGCGGAACCGGAACACGGGCTCCTCGGTGAACAGCGCGATCGTCGACGCCAGCAGCCGCCGGTACCCCATGGACGGCCCGCCCCGGTCGCGGCGCGGCAGCAGGCGGCACAGGCAGAGGGCGATCAGGAGAGTGAGGGCGGCCGAGGTCAGGTAGACCGACCGCCAGCCCGCGAGGTCCGCCAGGGCGCCGGAGACGGTACGGGCGAGCAGGATGCCCACGACCACCCCGCCGGTCACCTGGCCGACGACCCGGCCCCGCCGCTCCGCCCCGGCCAGTGACGCGGCGAACGCGACGAGCGTCTGGGTCACGACGGCGAGGACGCCCACCGCCGTGAGGGCGGCGAGCAGGACCGGCGCGCCGGGGGCGGCGCCCACGACGGCCAGCGCCGCCGCGAGCAGCGCCGACTGCGTGACGACGAGGCGGCGCGGCTCGACCAGGTCACCCAGCGGCACGAGGAAGAACAGCCCGAGCCCGTAGCCGATCTGCGTGAGGGTGACGACGACGCCGACGGTCGCCGGTCCGATCGCCAGATCGCGGCCCAGGGTGACCAGGAGGGGCTGCGCGAAGTAGACGTTGGCGACCGCCGTCCCGCAGGCGACGGCGAACAGCGCCGTGACCCGGCGGGAGGGCGCGGGCGGCGTCGTTCCCTCATTCACCGATGGCCGCGGTGCGCCCTCGCCCCTCTGCGGCATGCCTTCGCGCCCCGGCATTGGTGGGGTGGCCTCGCGCCCCGGCGGCGCCCCCTCCCGTGCCCCCGCATGCGCCTCCGCTGTCGTCGTCTCCTGTGGGCAGGCCACGACCCCTCCTCCAAATCGGTTGCATCTTGCTACCGCTCGGACGCTAGAGGAGATTGGTAGCATGTTGCAACTGGATGGGGCGAGGAGGACGCGATGGTCAGGCGGACGCGCTTCAACGACAGCGACTGTCCCGTCGCGCGGTCGGTCGACGCGATCGGCGACTGGTGGTCGCTGCTGATCGTTCGCGACGCGTTCGACGGCAGCCGCCGCTTCGGCGAGTTCCAGCGCGGACTCGGCGTGGCCAAGAACATCCTCGCGGCGCGGCTGCGCGCCCTCGTGGACGGCGGCGTCCTCGATGTCGTCCCCGCGTCCGACGGCAGCGCCTACAACGAGTACGTCCTGACCCCCAAGGGCCGGGATCTCTTCAACGTCATCGTCGCGCTGCGGCAGTGGGGTGAGGCCCACTTCTTCGCTCCGGAGGAGCCGCATTCGGAGATCGTCGACCGCCGGGACGAGCGCCCCCTCCGCGCGCTGGAGGTACGCTCCGCCGACGGGAGGCGGCTCGGTCCCGACGACGCCGTGGTGAAGAAGGTCGCGCCACCTGCCGCCGCGCATACTCCCAGTTGAAACACCCCGCACCGACCCCGCATTGGAGTGGCATGTCATCGCTCGCCCGTCCCGCCGACCACGCCGACGTGGAAGCGGCCGTACGCACGCTCACCCGCGCGTTCGCCGACTATCCGTGGACGCGGCACACGGTCGCGGCGGACGACCATCTGGGCCGGATCGGCCGATTTCAGGAGCTGTTCGTCACCCGTATCGGCCTGCCGCACGGCCGGGTCTGGGTCACGCCGGACTGCGGGGCGGTGTCCGTCTGGACCACCCCCGAGAGCACCGGCATCGGCGAGGTGTTCGCGGAGCTGGCACCGGCCTTCACCGAGCTGAGCGGCGACCGGGCGCCCTTCGCCGCGTCGGCCGAGGCCGCGCTGGCCCCGTACCGTCCGGCCGAGCCCGTGTGGTTCCTCGGCACGGTCGGGGTCGATCCGGACCACCAGGGCAAGGGACTGGGCCGGGCCGTGATCGAGCCCGGGATCAGGGCGGCGGAGGAGGCGGGGGTCCCCGCATTCTTGGAGACGTCCACCGAGGCGAACGTCGCGTTCTACCGGCGGCTCGGATTCGAGGTCACCGCCGAGGTTGACCTGCCGGACGGCGGCCCGCGTACCTGGGCGATGATCCGCCGCCCGCGCTGAGCCGGGTCCGCCGCAGGGCGGCGGGAGGTCGTCAGGTGATACGGACACGCACGGGGCGGCGGCCGCCGCCCCGTGCGCTGGAGGCCACGTCAGTGCGAGACGGTACCCGGGGTGACCACGGAGGACTGCGCCTTACCGTGGTGCTTCCTGCCCCTGTGGTGGTGACCCTTCTTGCTCTTCCTCACGCCCTTCCCAGGAAGGACGCCGCTCCGGTGGCTGTGGAGATGGGCGGAGACGGTGTGCCCCGCCGAGTGCGCGTTGCTCTCGGCGAGGGCCACACCACCCCCCGCGCCCCCCGTCCAGACGACTCCGGCGACCGTCAGACCCAGTGCGGCCACGGCGATACGCGTGACGTTCAACTTCCCCTCCGATGACTACAGACGGCGATGTCGCCATCACTGTAGATGACGAAGGAGTGTCAGCAACGGGTACTCGCGCGCGTCTTTGTCTTCCGTTCGGAGGCGGTGCGCCGTGATGGAGATCAGCAGAGGTGCGGCGGCCTTCCCGATCCCCGGGTGGGACCGGGAAGGCCGCGCGTCGGATCAGCGGTAGGAATGCTCCGCGGCGGGATAGACGCCGCTCACCACCTCGTCCGCGTAGGTGCGCGCGGCCTCCTCGAGGAGGCCGGCGAGATCGGCGTACTTCTTGACGAATTTGGCGGTGCGCGGGGTGAGGCCGGCCATGTCCTGCCAGACCAGCACCTGGGCGTCGGTCCGGTTGCCGCCGCCGATGCCGATCGTCGAGATCGACAGGGACGCGGTGACGCGGGCGGCGAGGTCCTCCGGGACGCACTCCAGCACGACCGCGAACGCGCCGGCCGCCTCCAGCGCCTTGGCGTCCTTCAAAAGTTCCTCTCCCGCGCTGCCACGGCCCTGGACGCGGTAACCGCCGAGCGTATTCACCGACTGCGGGGTGAGGCCGAGGTGGCCGATCACGGGGATGCCGGCCGCGACGATCGCCGCGACCTGCGGGACGACCCTGCGGCCGCCCTCCAGCTTGACGGCGTGCGCCCCGGCCTCCTTGACGAAGCGGGCCGCGGCGGCGAGCGCCTGCGGCGCCCCGGCCTGGTACGAGCCGAACGGAAGGTCGGCGACGACCATGGCCCGCTTCGACCCGCGGACGACCGCCGCGGCGAGCGGCAGCAGGTCGTCCACGGTCACCGGGACCGTGGAGTCGTGGCCGAAGACGACCTCCGCGGCGGTGTCGCCGACGAGGAGCACGGGGATGCCCGCCTCGTCGAAGATCCGGGCGGTGAGGGCGTCGTAGGCGGTGAGCATGGGCCACTTCTCGCGCCGCTCCTTGGCGGCCGCGATGTCGCGTACGGTGACCCGCCTCCCGGTCGCGCCGCCGTACAGGGCGGTCGGGTGAGGGGCGGGCCGTGCGGGCGAGGCGACGGCTGCGGACACAGATGCAGACATGGGAAACCTCCGGTCTCGAGGCGCCACGGTGGCGTACCCGGACGGATTCGATCTTGCCACGTGGTCCATCGCTCGGGTAGCCCGTGATCCTCGCGCGACCGGCTCGGGAGGTGCGCTCCCACTTGAGAGCGTCCGGCGTACCGGAGCCGGCCGCCGCGTCCGCGCCTGAACGCGGCGGCCGGCTCCGTCGCCCGGCTCAGTCTTTCGGCCGGACGAAGAGTTCGAGGTGCGAGCACCGGACGCATCGGTACGCGTCGATGATCCAGCGCGGCTTGCCGAAGCGTCGCGCGGCGCCGAAAACACCCCGTTCAAGAGGGCCCGGGATCCAGCGGCCGTAGCCCTGGGAATGTTCGCCGCTGTCTTCGATGAATCCCGGCTCCAGATTTGGATCGCCACATTGGGTGCATTTCACATCCCGAGTATGTGGGCGAACCCCTCCCGCGATCACGTGGTCTCCTGGCCCGGTTTTCCAGGAGAACCGAGCGCCGGCGACGGCTCTCACCTCGCTCGGCAGGCGCCTGTCAACCGCCCTGCCGCCAGACCAGCCTCCAGCCGGAGCATTTTCCGGTGATCCTGGTGGAGGTGCCCCGGCAGACCTTCGCCTCCGTCTTCAGGACGTATCCCGCCCTCACGCTGAACGCCCGCGGAGTCGACGAGCAGTTCCTGAACGTGACGGTCCGGTATTTCAGCTTGTCCGACAGCGACCTCACCTTCACCCACGAGCAGGCACGCGTGCCCCTCGCGTCGTACAGGGAGCCGGTGACGCGCAGGCCGGCGGACTCGCTGAACGACGAGCTGCCCGAAGCCCAGCCCTTCCCGTCCGAGGAGCGGGCCGACCACCCCTGCGCGGCGGCGGCCGAGGCCGCCGTCGGCGGTACGGCCGACGCGGAGGCGGACGGGACGCCCACCCCGAGGCCGGCGACCGCCGCGAGCCCCAGAACGACACAGATGCGACCCCGCATGAAATTCCCTTTCAGCCGCGACAGCGATAGATCACGAATTGCCAGGAAGTCCTTGCAGTGCACTTATCGGGCGCTTTCATCCCAGGCCAGCAGTAGTGGGGATCGCCCTTCTACCCGCCGGCGTCTGGCGGCCAGGAACAGCGGGGGTGCTTGCGGCGGGCGGTCGGTGGCGTCAGCGGGAGGGGCCGAGCCTGACCGGCGGGAGGTACTCCTCCACCAGCTCGCGCTCCCACCACTGCCTGGTCGCGCGCCGCTCCCGGTGCGTGGTGAAGCTGTAGCGGTAGAGGAGGGCGCGGACGAACGTCGGCGGGGCGTCCGGGAAGGGGACCTCCCGCAGCAGCCGCAGCGTCGCCCGGTCGTTCGTCAGCAGCTTGCGCACGAACGGCACGAGCCACGGGTGCGCGTACGCCGCCGACAGCCCGGCGAACCACATCAGCCAGTCGAGCCGCAGGTGGTAGGGCGCGAACTGGGGCGGCAGCCGTCCCAGCGCGCCCGGCTTGCCCTTGAACCCGTACTCCCGCCACACCGTCTCCGGCGTGACCTCCGGGTCGCGGGTGCCCTCGATCACCACCTCGTAGCGGGCCCTGGTCACGCTGCCGAAGGCGCCGTACGTGTTGACCAGGTGGAACGGATTGAAGCTGGCGTTCATCAGCTGGTGCCGCGACACCAGGTTGCGGGCCGGCCAGTAGCTGAGCGCGACGACGAGCACGGTCGCGGCGAGGACCACCCCGGTGAACCACAGCGGCTCGGCCGTGGGGTGCGGCGGAGGCGGGAACCCCAGCATGCGGACCAGGTCCGCCCAGGAGACCACCGAGGCCGCCAGCACGACAGTGAGCCAGTTCAGCCAGGCGAAGTTCCCCGACAGGATCAGCCAGAGCTGGGTGGCGATCATCACGCCCGCCGCCACGCTCGCGTACGGCTGGGGCGCGAACAGCCCGAACGGCGCGACGAGCTGGGCGAAGTGGTTGCCCGCGACCTCGACCCGGTGCGCCGGACGGGGCAGCCGGTGAAAGTACCAGCTCAGCGGGCCCGGCATCGGCTGGGTCTCGTGGTGGTAGTACAGGCAGGTCAGGTCGCGCCAGCAGCGGTCGCCGCGCATCTTGATGAGGCCGGCGCCGAACTCCAGCCGGAACAGCAGCCAGCGCAGCAGCCACAGCACGAGCACGGGCGGCGCGGTGCCCGAGTTGCCGAGGAAGATCGCGAGGAAGCCGGCCTCGCACAGCAGCGACTCCCAGCCGAAGGAGTACCAGACCTGGCCCACGTTGACGATGGACAGGTAGAGGACCCACAGGAGCGCCCACAGCGGCATCGCGCCCCAGAGCGGGACCAGGTCGGCGAGCCCGATCAGGAGGACCGCGGACAGCAGCGCGCCGGCTCCCGCGACCAGGGAGAAGAACCGGTCCGAATAGTGGAGGTGGAAGATGCTCGGCGCGCGGCTGAACGGCACCCGGCGCAGGAACGTGGGCACCGGCGTCAGCCCGTTCTCGCCGAGCAGCGCGGGGAACTGGTTCAGCGCGACGAGAAAGCCGACCAGATAGATCGCGGCCAGGCCCCGCTGGAACACCATCCGGCTGAGCCAGTAGTCCGGCGCCGCGAACCAGTCCATGATCGTCACCCCCTCGGCGCTACTCCCCCGGGGCGCCCCCGAAGACCCTGCGCAGCGCGGCGCGCGCCGCGTGGTAGCCGCACATGCCGTGCACTCCGGGTCCCGGCGGTGTGGCCGACGAGCACAGGTAGACCGCCCGGTCCGGCGTGGCGTACGGCAGGACGGCCGGGCGCGGGCGCAGCAGCAGGCGCAGCCGGTCGCACCGGCCGCCCGCGATGTCGCCCCCGGGATCGTTGCGGTCGCGTGCCTCGATCTCGGCGGGCCCGGCGGCGGCCCGGGCCAGGACGCGATCGCGGAATCCCGGGGCGAAGCGCTCGATCTGGCGCTCGATCGCCTCCGTGAGGTCGCCGCGCCAGCCGTTCGGCACGTGCCCGTAGACCCACAGGACGTGCCGGCCGTCCGGCGTCCGCGTGCCGTCGAACAGGCTGGGCTGCGCGGCGATCAGGAACGGGACGCGCGGCGCGACGCCCCGGTGCGCGGCGCGCAGGGCGGCGCCGATCTCCTCGAACGTCGGCCCGATGTGCACGGTGCCCGCGCGGGCGCACTCCGCCGCCGTCCACGGCACCGGCCCGGACAGCGCGTAGTCGATCTTGAAGACGCCGGGGCCGTGGGCGTAGCGGCGCATCCGCGCCGCGAACCGCTCGGGCAGCCGGTCGCCGGCCAGTGCCGCGAGGTCCTCCGGCATGACGTCGAGCAGGTACGCGCGGGCGGGCGGCAGCTCGGCGAGGCTCGCGACGGGGCGCCCGGTCTCGA
>NZ_BBYK01000068.1 GCF_001570365.1 Microtetraspora fusca
TGCGACCCCAGAGGAATCGCAGCCGCCCCGTCTCCGGGGCAACCCCTCCAAATTACTGCCCACTCGCATTTCTGTCGAATTGCGCCCGAGCAACCGGAATCACCGGAAATTTGGAGGCGATACAGGAACCGTAGCACTCATTTCCGCTGAGGAAGTGAGACGCGCCGGTGAGCCCTGCGAGAAGGAACCTTACCACCCCGCGGGGCCGACCGTGCACGCTTGAGGCAACCTGAGCATCATTCCCACGCTCTGGTCGCCCTAAACCTGCGTCAGCCGGCCCCTGTGCGGTATCTAGGCGGGAAGTGCGGCGAGCTGGGCCTCGAGGCGCGCGATGTCCTCCTGGGCCTGGGCGGCACGGCTACGCACCTTCGCCACCACGTCGTCCGGCGCCTTGGCCATGAACTGCTCGTTGCCCAGCTTCCCAAGCGCCTGGGCCTGCTCCTTGCGCGCGGCGGCGAGGTCCTTCTCCAGGCGCTTGCGCTCCGCGGCGACATCGATGGCCCCGGCGGTGTCGATCTCCACATCCACACCCGCCACTGCGATGCGGGCGGTGGCCGTGAAGGTCTCCCCCGGCGCGTTCAGCCGGAGCAGCGCCCGGACGGCCTCCTCGTGGGGGGCGAGAGCCGTACCGGCGAGGGACAGCCGCGCGGCCACCCGCTGGCCGGGCTTGAGTCCCTGGTCCGAACGGAACCTGCGCACCTCGGTCACGAGATCCTGGAGCGCCGCGATCTCCTCCTCGGCTCCCGGATCGGCCAGCTTCGCCACAGGGACCGGCCAGTCGGCCACGACCAGCGAGTCTCCGCCGGTCAGCGCCTGCCAGAGTTCCTCGGTCACGAACGGCACCAGCGGGTGCAGCAACCGCAGCAGGGCGTCGAAGACGTGGCCGAGAACGCGCTTGGTGTTCTCCGCGACCTGCCCGCCCTGGGAGATCTGGACCTTGGCCAGCTCGACGTACCAGTCGCACACCTCGTCCCAGGCGAAGTGGTAGAGGGCGTCGGAGGCCTTGGCGAACTCGAAGTCCTCATAGGCCGCGTCCACGGACGCGATCACGCTCTGCAGCCTCGACAGCACCCAGCGGTCGGCGGCGGTGAGTTCGGACGGCAGGCCGTCCGACACCGCACCGTTCATGAGCGCGAACCTGGTCGCGTTCCAGATCTTGTTGCAGAAGTTGCGCGAACCCGCCGCCCAGTCCTCGCTGATGGCCACGTCGGATCCCGGGTTGGCCCCGCGCAGGAGGGTGAACCTGGTGGCGTCGGCGCCGTAGCGGGCGATCCAGTCCAGCGGATCGACCACGTTCCCGAACGACTTGGACATCTTCTTGCCGAACTGGTCGCGGACCATGCCGTGCAGGGCGACCGTGCGGAACGGCGGCTGCCCGTCCATGGCATACAGGCCGAACATCATCATCCTGGCGACCCAGAAGAAGAGGATGTCGTATCCGGTGACCAGCACGGACGTCGGATAGAACCGCTTGAGCTCAGGAGTGATCTCCGGCCAGCCCAGCGTGGAGAACGGCCAGAGCCCCGAGGAGAACCAGGTGTCGAGGACGTCCGGGTCCTGGACGTAGCCGGCCGGCGGCTCCTCGTCCGGTCCGACGCACACGACCTCGCCCTCCGGGCCGTACCAGACGGGGATCCGGTGCCCCCACCAGAGCTGGCGCGAGATGCACCAGTCGTGCATGTCGTCGACCCAGTCGAAGTAGCGCTTGGCCAGCTCCGGCGGGTGGATGCGGGTCCGCCCGTCGCGGACCGCATCACCCGCGGCCTTGGCCAGCGGCGACACGTTGACGAACCACTGCAGCGACAGGCGCGGCTCCACGACGGTCTTGCAGCGGGAGCAGTGGCCGACCGAGTGCAGGTACGGCCGCTTCTCGGCGACGATCCTGCCCTGCTGGCGCAGAGCGGCGACGACCGCGGGCCGGGCCTCGAACCGGTCCAGTCCCTGGAAGGGGCCGTGGGCGGTGATCACACCGCGCTCGTCCATCACGGCGATCGACGGCAGCGAGTGCCGGCGGCCGATCTCGAAGTCGTTGGGGTCGTGAGCGGGGGTCACCTTCACCGCGCCCGTTCCGAAGAACGGATCCACGTGCTCGTCCGCGACGATCGGGATGCGGCGGCCGGTGAGCGGGAGCTCCACGAGCTGGCCGACGAGGTGCGCGTAGCGCTCGTCGGACGGGTTGACCGCGACCGCGGTGTCGCCGAGCATCGTCTCGGCCCGCGTGGTCGCGACGACGATCTCCGTCTCGTCCGACCCGTACCGGATGGAGACGAGCTCTCCCTCGTCCTCGCTGTGCTCCACCTCGATGTCGGAGAGCGCGGTGAGGCAGCGGGGGCACCAGTTGATGATGCGCTCGGCGCGGTAGATGAGCCCGTCATCGAAGAGCTTCTTGAAGATGGTCTGGACGGCCCGGGAGAGGCCCTCGTCCATCGTGAAGCGCTCGCGCGACCAGTCCACACCGTCGCCGAGCTTCCGCATCTGGCCGAGGATGCGCCCGCCGGACTCCTCCTTCCACTGCCACACCCGCTCGACGAACGCCTCGCGTCCCAGGTCGTGGCGGGACAGGCCCTCCTTGGCGATCTCGCGCTCGACGACGTTCTGGGTCGCGATGCCGGCGTGGTCCATGCCGGGGAGCCACAGCGTCTCCATGCCGCGCATCCGGGCCCGGCGGGTCAGCGCGTCCTGGATCGAATGGTCGAGGGCGTGTCCCACGTGCAGCGAACCGGTCACGTTCGGCGGGGGGAGCACGATGCTGTACGGCTCACGCCCGCTGCCCGGGTCCGCGGTGAAGAAGCCTTCCGATACCCAGCGCTCGTAGCTACGGGTCTCCACATCGGCGGGTGCGTACTGAGTTGGCAGTTCAGGCGTTGTCACGGTGCCGATTCTATGGCCGTCCGCGTCCGCTCCCACGCCACCATCTGCGGTCGAGGGCCCGCGCGGCGATTTCCGCGCGGGTCAGGCCGACTTCTCCCTGGGCGTGCGCTGCTGCTTCGCCTGGAGCTGGTCCCGCGGCACGAGCGTCGGGTTGACGTGCTCCAGGACCGCCTCACGGGTGATGACGACGCGGGCGACGTCCTCGCGGGAGGGCACCTCGTACATCACCGAGAGGAGAACCTCCTCCAGGATGGCCCGCAGGCCCCGGGCGCCGGTGCCGCGCAGGATCGCCTGGTCCGCGATCGCCTCGAGCGCGTCGTCGCTGAACTCCAGCTCGACGTTGTCCAGCTCGAAAAGGCGGCGGTACTGCTTGACGAGCGCGTTCTTCGGCTCGGTGAGGATCTGGATCAGCGCGTCCCGATCGAGGTTGTGCACCGAGGTGATCGCGGGGAGCCGACCGACGAACTCGGGGATCATGCCGAACTTGAGCAGGTCCTCCGGCATGACGTCGGAGAAGATGTCCGAGGAGTCCACCTCCTCCTTGGACCGGATGATGGCGTTGAAGCCGATCCCCTTCTTGCCGACCCGGGACTCGATGATCTTCTCGAGCCCAGCGAAGGCGCCACCGCAGATGAACAGCACGTTCGTGGTGTCGATCTGGATGAACTCCTGGTGCGGATGCTTGCGGCCGCCCTGCGGGGGCACGCTCGCGGTGGTGCCCTCAAGGATCTTCAGCAGGGCCTGCTGAACGCCCTCGCCGGATACGTCCCGCGTGATCGACGGGTTCTCGCTCTTGCGCGCGATCTTGTCGACCTCGTCGATGTAGATGATGCCGGTCTCGGCCTTCTTCACGTCGTAGTCGGCCGCCTGGATCAGCTTGAGCAGGATGTTCTCGACATCCTCACCGACGTAACCGGCCTCGGTCAGCGCGGTGGCGTCGGCGATCGCGAACGGCACGTTCAGCATCTTGGCGAGCGTCTGCGCGAGCAGCGTCTTGCCGGATCCGGTGGGCCCGAGGAGCAGGATGTTGGACTTGGCCAGCTCCAGGCCGTCGTCCCGGGCGCGCTCACCGGACTGGACGCGCTTGTAGTGGTTGTAGACCGCTACCGAGAGCGCCTTCTTCGCCTTGTCCTGGCCGATGACGTAGGCCTCGAGGAACTCGTAGATCTCGCGCGGCTTGGGGAGGTTGTCCCACTTCAGCTCGGAGGACTCGGAGAGCTCCTCTTCGATGATCTCGTTGCAGAGATCGATGCACTCATCGCAGATGTAGACGCCGGGGCCGGCGATGAGCTTCTTGACCTGCTTCTGGCTCTTGCCGCAGAACGAACACTTCAGCAGGTCTCCCCCGTCGCCGATGCGTGCCACCCCAGATACTCCTTTGCGTGGGACCGCCCTGCTGACGCGGTCACTTCCGTCCGCCGCCCGCTCTGAGTCGGTGCGAAAACGTCATCCCGCTCAGGTATCGACGTTACCGTCTTCCAGACCCTGAGTGAGCCCCCTGGCGGTGAGTCGCACCGGAACGTGCCCAAATGGGCACCGTTCCGGTGCCTTCGACTTCCTCAGGAAGCGATCGCCGCGGCGCGCTTCTTCCGCGTCGGGATGATGTCGTCCACCAGCCCGTACGCCTTTGCCTCCTCGGCACTCAGGATCTTGTCGCGCTCGATGTCCCTGCGGACCTCGTCCGGCGCCTTGCCCGAGTGCCGGGCCAGAATGTCCTCGAGCAGCTCCCGCATGCGCAGGATCTCCCGAGCCTGGATCTCGATGTCACTGCCCTGGCCGCCGCCCTCGGTGGAGGGCTGGTGGATCAGGACACGGGCGTTCGGCAGGGCGAACCGCTTGCCGGGCGTGCCGCCCGCCAGCAGCACCGCCGCAGCGGACGCCGCCTGCCCGAGGCAGACCGTCTGGATCTCCGGGCGGACGAACTGCATCGTGTCGTAGATCGCCGTCATGGCGGTGAACGAGCCGCCCGGCGAGTTGATGTAGATGCTGATGTCCCTGTCCGGGTCGAGCGACTCCAGGGTGAGCAGCTGCGCCATGACGTCGTTCGCCGAGGCGTCGTCGATCTGCACGCCGAGGAAGATGATGCGGTCCTCGAACAGCTTGTTGTACGGGTTCATCTCCTTCACGCCGTACGTCGTGCGTTCGACGAACGAAGGGATGATGTAACGGCCGTTGATATCTCCCGGCCGGATCAGCTCATTCACTTCGAAAGCTCCGCTCATGAGACGGCGCCCTCGGAGGGCACCTGCCGTGCGCTGCGCACGACGTGGTCGATGAAGCCGTAGTCCTTGGCCTCCTCGGCCGTGAACCAGCGGTCACGGTCGGAGTCGCGCTCGATCTGCTCCAGCTGCTGACCGGTGTGGAAGGCGATCCGCTCAGCCAGGGTCTTCTTCACGTAGAGCATCTGCTCTGCCTGGATCGCGATGTCCGCCGCGGTGCCGCCGATGCCGCCCGACGGCTGGTGCATCATGATGCGGGCGTGAGGAAGCGCGTACCGCTTGCCCTGCGCCCCCGCGCAGAGGAGGAACTGGCCCATGGAAGCGGCCAGACCCATCGCGACGGTGCACACGTTGTTCGGCACGTACTCCATCATGTCGTAAATCGCCATGCCGGCCGTCACCGAGCCACCGGGCGAGTTGATGTACAGCCAGATGTCCCGGTCCGGGTCGTCCGCGGCAAGCAGGAGCAGCTCGGCGCAGAGCCGGTTGGCGACCTCGTCGTTGACCTGGGTGCCGAGCACCACAATGCGCTCGCGGAGCAGCCGCTGGTAGAGCTGGTCCTCCAGACGGTACGCGCCGTTCTCACGGCCACGTGCGTCCGGGCCGAGGGTGGTGGGCTGGAAGAAGGTCGGCGGGCTGGTCACAGCGTCACCTTCCGATGCGTCGAAATCGATTGGCTTTGCTTGTGACCTTAACGCGCGGCGCGGACAGCTCATGCCCCGTCAGCTTGCTGTTCGCTGACGGCGCATGGGCCCGCGCCCCCACCCCCGGCACACGGGAACACGCGACCCCCGCCGCGCCGAAGCGCGACGGGGGCCAGGTGAAAGCTGTGGCGAACGCCTACTCGGCGGACTCCTGCGAGCCGGACTCCTGAGCGCCGGCCTCCTCGGCGCCCTCGGCCTCCTGCTCGGGGTTGAGCTCGGCGTAGATGGCCTTGAGGTCCACCTCGTTGCCGGCCTCGTCGGTCACCTTGGCGGCGTCTCCGACGACCGTCTTGGCCTTCTCCCGCACGATCTCCATCATGGCCAGCGTGAGCTGGTCGTTGTCGGCGAGGTGCTGGGCCAGGGTGTTCGGGGCGACACCGAGCTGCATGGCGCGGCGCACCACGAAGTTGGTGAGCTCCTGCTCGCTGACGCCGATCTCCTCGGCCTTGACGATCTTGTCGAGGACGAAGCCGGACTTCAGCGCCTTGGCGGCGTTGGCCTCGAACTCGGCGAAGCGCTCGTCCTCGGTCGTCTGGTAGAGGCGGAAGAACGCCTCGCGGCTCAGACCGCTCTCGGCGATCTGGTGCTCGAGGTTGTGCTTCCTCGCGTCGATCTCGGCGTTGAGCGCGCTCTCCGGCAGCGGGATGTCGATCTTCTCAAGAAGGGCGTCGAGGGCCTTCTCGCGGCTCTGCATGACCTGCTCGACGAGCTTGTTGCGGCGGGCCTGCTCGCGGATGCTGTCCTTCAGCTCGTCGAGCGTGTCGAACTCGCTGGCGAGCTGCGCGAACTCGTCGTCCAGCTCGGGCAGGACCTTCTCCTTGACCGACTTCACGTTGATGATCACGTCGGCCTCCTCGCCGGCGTTCTCACCGCCGACCAGGGTGGTGCGGAAGGTCTTCTCCTCGCCCGCGGACAGCCCCTCGAGGGCGTCGTCGAGGCCCTGGAGCACCGAGCCGGCGCCGACCTCGTAGGAGACGTCGGAGGCCTGCTGCTCTTCGAGGTTCTTGCCGTCGATCTCGGCGCGCAGGTCCATGACGACGTAGTCGCCACCGGCGGCCGGACGCTCCACGCCGGTCAGCGTGGCGAACCGCTGGCGGAGGGCGTCGAGCTGGGTCTGGATGTCCTCGTCGGACACCTCGGCGACGTCGACGACGACCTCGGCGCCCTGGTAGTCCGGGACCTCGAAGGACGGACGGACGTCCACCTCGGCGGTGAACTCGACCTGCGAGCCGTCCTCGATCTTGGTGACCTCGATCTCGGGCTGGCTGACCGGGAACACGTCGGTCTCGTCCACGGCCTGGCCGTACAGCTTGGGCAGGGCGTCGTTCAGGGTCTCCTCGAGAACCACCGCGCGGCCGAAGCGCTGCTCGATGATCCGGGCGGGTACCTTGCCAGGGCGGAAGCCGGGGACACGCACCTGCTGGGCGACCTTCTTGTAGGCGGCTTCCAGGCTCGGCTCGAGCTCCTCGAACGGCACCTCGACGGTGAGCTTCACCCGGGTCGGGCTGAGCTCCTCGACAGCGGTCTTCACGGGGTGGTCTCCTTGATCAAGCTTTTGGTGATCGCGGGCGCGCCTAGCACGGTTACCGCGGCACGTTACGGGCGCCGCGCCCACGTGAGCGGCACGAAGCACCGCCGCCTTGGCACGACCCTCTGGGCAGCCTCCACTGTGGCGGGTGTCCAGCGCCAAGGTGCAGTCTAGAGCAGAGACACGCCTAGGAGCGACTGCTCAGAGATCGAGCATGATCTGTCGCAACATCCCCGCGGTCTCGTCCGGGGTCGTGCTGACCGCGCAGAGCCGCTCCATGACCTCGCCGTACCGGTCCACCTCGTCCCGTTTGTCCAGGTAGAGCGCGCTGGCGAGCTGCTCGACGTAGACGATGTCGGGAAGGTCGGCGTCCTGAAACCGCAGGATGCTGAACGCGCCGCCCTCTGCGGCGTGTCCGCCGAAGCTGAACGGCATGATCTGGATCGTGATGTTGGGCTGGTTCATCAGGTCGATCAGGTGCTGGAGCTGGCCCCTCATGACCTCGACGCCGCCGATGGGGCGGCGCAGGGCCGCCTCGTCGATGACCGCCCAGAACATCGGCCCGCCCTCGCCGTCCAGCACGCGCTGGCGTCCCAGCCGCAGATCCACCCGTCGGGCGATCTCCTCGGGCCCGGCCCCGACGGCGCCGGCGGTGATCACGGCCCGGGCGTACTCCTTGGTCTGCAGCAGACCGGGCACGAACTGGACCTCGTAGGTGCGGATGCGGGCGGCCGCCTCCTCCAGCCCGACGTACGCCTGGAACCAGGTGGGCAGCACGTCGTTGAACCGGTGCCACCAGCCGGGCTCGTTGGCGCGCTCCACCAGGTCCATCACCACGGCGCGGGCCTGGGCCTCCTCGACGCCGTAAAAGGTGAGCAGGTCGGCGACGTCACGCTCCTTGAACCCGACGCGGCCGAGCTCCATGCGACTGATCTTGGACTCGGAGCCCCGGATGACCTCGCCGGCCTCGTCGCGCGTGATGCCCTTGGTCTCGCGGAGCTTGCGCAACTGGGAGCCGAGAAGGATGCGAAGCGCCGTAGGCCCGGAGCCCGGCTGGGTCTGTGTCACGGCGCCTCCCTCTCAGTCGATGCGTGACATGCGCCGAGGGAAAGATCTGAGCCACACCTCAGCCCACACAGTGTCACCACTTCCCGTCTCGATGACAAGGGCTGACCCGATCGTGTCGCCGGAAAACGTCGTGTGCCGCTGCACAAGGCAACTGCACGTGCATTTGGGTCTTGCAGGGGCCGGTCGGCTGTCCCATCATGGCGTAGTGCATATTGGGCTAATGGTGCACTGACGTCAAAAGCGGCTAGCGGGAGGTAAAGGGCAGGATGTTGGAGAAGCCCATGCCCTCCGCCCAGCTATCCCGCCGGAGCGTGCGCGAGATGTTGCGCTCCGCCGAGGCAGCGGACCGGGCGATCTGTCCGCTCGGGCCGCAGGCCGATTCCGTGAAGACCGCCAGGGACGTCACCCGCTCCACTCTGGACGAGTGGGGCCTGTCCGAACTCGGCGACGACGCCGCCCTGGTCGTCTCCGAACTCGTGACCAACGCCGTGCGCTACGCGCTCTATCCCGGCAGGACGCGGGACGAGAGCCCCATCACGTTGGCTCTGATCCGCCTCTCGCCGGACATCCTCCTGGTCGTGGCCGACCCGAGCGACGAGGTCCCCACGCCCAAGAAGCCCGACTTCATCTCCGAGCACGGCCGCGGGCTCTACATCGTCGAGACGTACAGCCAGGAATGGGGCTGGGACGCGCTCGACGACGGCGGCAAGGCCGTGTGGGCGCGCTTCCGCACGTCCGACTGATCAGCAAAACGTGCGCTGATCGGAAAAATCCAGGCGGGCCGCCGCACGACGAAGCGATCCCGCCACATGACGAAGGCCAGGTCATCCGATGCCGGTTGACCTGGCCTTTGCCGCAATCAGAGCGGACGACGGGAATCGAACCCGCGTAGCCAGTTTGGAAGACTGGGGCTCTACCATTGAGCTACGTCCGCGCGCGCCGGTCTTCATCTGGTCTAGACTTCATCCGGTCGTCAGGGCGTAAGCGTACCGGAGTTCCGGAGCGCTCGCGCAATCGACGCAGCGGGGCGTGGCGCAGCTTGGTAGCGCGCTTGCTTTGGGAGCAAGAAGTCGCAGGTTCAAATCCTGTCGCCCCGACGGGTTCTCGCAGCGTGACGGGCCGCCTCCGACATCGGAGGCGGCCTCGTTCGTGTCCGGACGCTCGCGCGCGGCCCCGGGCCGCCGCCCGTATGTGAGCCAGATCGCATCCCGTGACGATCCGGCTTCGTCATCTGGCAAACGCCTGAAATGCGGCGGATCTTCTCTTTACGATTCGGGGACATCTTCTGCCTCTCCGGAGAGAAACGGATTTGAACCGCAACTGCCTGATCAAGGACCCCATTGAGGGGGACCAGTCCGAGTGGCGCCGGAGCAGTGCAGTCTCGGCGAACGAGCGGCTGACCTTCCTGAACGAGGCGAGCCGCCGCATCGGCAGCACGCTGGATCTCGTGGAGACGAGCCGCGAGCTCATGGACGTCGCCGTTCCGCGCTTCGCCGACACCGCGGAGGTCCTGATCCACGACCGGCTGGTCGTGGACGGCGAGTTCCCGTCCCGCGCGCTGGACGGCACGGCGCTGGTCCGGCGGATGGCCCTCGGCGTCGCCGCCGACGATCCGCACGCGTGGGTGCGGGCCGTCCCGCTCGACGAGGTGACGGCCTATCCCCCGGAGCTTCCCCACGCCCAGTGCATGGCCACGGGCACGCCGCTCATGTATCCCCACCTGGACGCCGAGACGGCGCGGCTGATCGGCGGCCGCCTGGACCGGGAGGGCGCCATCGCGGCGCTGCTCACCGGCACCTCATTCCTCGCCGTCCCGCTCAGCGCGCGCGGACGGGTGCTGGGGTGCGCGGTGTTCACCCGGCGGCCGGGCGGCCCGTCGTTCGATGAACAGGACGTCGCGGTGGCCGAGGAGCTGGCCGCGCGGACCGCCGTCTGCGTCGACAACGCCCTGCTGTACACGCGCGAGCGCCGGACCGCCCTGACGCTGCAGAGCAGCCTGCTGCCCGCCGAACTGCCCCACCCGCTCGGCATGGAGATCGCCTCCAGGTACCTCCCGGCGAGCGACCTCATGGGCGTGGGCGGCGACTGGTACGACGTGATCCCCCTGCCCGGGTGCCGCTCCGCACTGGTCGTCGGCGACGTCATGGGGCACGGCACCAGGGCGGCCGCGACCATGGGCCAGCTCCGCACCGCCGCGCGCACCCTCGCCAGCCTGGACCTGCCTCCCGACGAGGTGCTCTTCCGGCTCAACCTGATGAGCCAGGACCTCGATCCGACGCAGATCGCCACCTGCGTGTACGCCGTGTACGACCCGATCACGCGCAACTGCTCGATCGCGCGGGCCGGCCACGTGCCGCCGATCCTTCTCCATCCGGACCGGTCGACCGAGATCGTCGAGATGTCGCCGGGACTGCCGCTCGGCATCGGCAGCGAGCCGCTGGAGACGCGGGAGCTGACACTTCCCGCGGGCAGCGTCCTCGCCCTCTACACGGACGGGCTGGTGGAGAGCAGACGGCGGGACATCGACGCGGGGATCATGGCGCTGCGCCACCTGCTCGCGGGACCGCTCCAAGACCTCGAGGACATGTGCGACCTGACCATCAACAGCCAGCGGCCCGGGCACGAGCGTGACGACATCGCCCTGCTGCTGGCCCGGGTCCGCGATCTCGACCCGGACGAGATGGCCTCCTTCCCTCTGTCGGACGATCCCCGATTCGTCCGCACGGCCCGCAGGTTCGTACGGAACACGCTGTCCGCGTGGGGTCTCACGAGCCTGGCCGACACCACCGAGCTGATCGTCAGCGAGATGGTCACCAACGCGCTCAAGCACGGGTGGCCGCCGATCGAGCTGCGCCTGCTGCGCGGCCGGACGCTGGTGTGCGAGGTCGCCGACGGTTCCTCGACTGCCCCGGCGCCGCGCTCGCCCACGCTGGACGACGACACCGGGCGCGGGCTGATGTTGATCAAGCGGTTCGCCTACCGCTGGGGAACGCGCCCCACTTCCCAGGGAAAGATCGTCTGGGTGGAGCAGCGCCTCCCCTGAACGGGTTCTTGACCCGCTGTTTCCCCGTGCCGTCCGGCGTCGCGGGTATCTTCCCCGGAAACGCCTGCCGTACGGGGGGAGCGGTGGTGTGACCGACACGGACGTGCACGCCGAACTGCTCCGCCTGCGCCGGCAGCTGGCGGCGTCGGGCCGTCCCCGCCGTCACCTCGCGTCGGCGTTCGCGGCCCTCCTGATCGCCTTCGGGTGCGTGCTCGCGCCGCTCTCCATGGTCGCCGTGTGGACGGCGGGCGAGGTGTGGAGCGTGGACGAGGCGGCCGCCGCGCTCGAACAGCGCGGGCTTCCGCTGGATCTCGACGTGAAGCTGGACCACGTCAGGAGCCTGGTGGACGAGAAGCTGCCGCGCCTGTCGCACAGCGCCGTCTACCAGGGCCTGTGGATCGACGCCGCCAGGGTGGCGCGCAAGGGGCTGCGCCTGATCACGACCGGCCGGCTCGCCTACACCTCGCTCGGCTGGATCCTTCCCGCGGCCTCGGCGATCCTGCTCGCCGCCGGCTTCCTGCTGGCGCCGAACCGCCGCAGGGCCGCGCTCGCGGCGGGACTGGGCATCGCCGCCTGCACCCTCGCGCACGCGGCCGTGCTCTCGATCGCGCACGGGGTCTACATGAACACCGTGGCGTCGTACAAGCTCGATCTCGTGGCCGCCGAGCGGTACTTCGACACCATGACGCGGCTTCCCGACATCGGGCTGCGGGTCCTCATGGTCGCCGGCCTGCTCGTCGCGGCCGCCGCGAACTTCCCGCGAAGCGGCCGCCGCCGTACGCGCTGAGCCCCGGTGGACGGTGGGGGTGCCGGAGCCGCCACCCACCGCCCCCCGAGGCCCGGCGGCTAGCGGCCGGTGGGCCGCTTGCCGTGGTTCGACTGCTTCTTCTTCCGTGCCTTCGACTTGCGCGCTCGCTTACCCATGCGGGAACCGCCTTCCGTCGTACGGCCAGTGCCCTCACTCTTCATGAGGCGGCCTGCCTCGTACAGCGTCGCCGCTCATATCCCCAGGACCAAACAGGATTCCCCGAAGGACTGTGGCATAATTTGTTGGAATCTGTTGATTGGAGCGATGATGCTGGCCCAGCTACGGCAGCAGGCGATCCTGGAGCGGATCCGCAGGACCGGCGGGGCGCGCGTCGCGGAGCTGGTCCAGGATCTCGGCGTCTCCGACATGACGATTCGGCGCGACCTGGAGGCGCTCGCCGATCGAGGGCTGGTCGAGAAGGTCCACGGAGGCGCCACGATCGCCGGCGCCGGATCGACGGAGGAACCGGGGTTCTCCGCCAAGTCGGCGCGACAGGAGGCCGAGAAGGAGGCCATCGCGCGCCGCGCCGCGCGCCTCGTGCGTCCGGGCAGCTCGGTCGCACTGTCAGCCGGTACGACGACGTGGACGGCGGCGCGGCACCTCGCCGACGTGCCCGAGCTGACCGTCATCACGAACTCGCTGAAGGTCGCGGACGTGTTTTACCGATCCGGGCGGGCGGACCAGACCGTGGTGCTGGTCGGCGGCGTACGCACCCCCTCGGACGCGCTGGTCGGCCCGGTCGCCGTGGCGGCGATTCGCTCGATGAACGTCGACGTGCTGCTCCTCGGCGTCCACGGGATGAGCGTCCGCGCCGGGTTCACCACGCCCAACCTGCTGGAGGCCGAGACCGACCGCGAGCTCGTCGGGTCGGCGCAGCGGCTGGTGGTCCTGGCCGACCACACCAAGTGGGGCACGATCGGCATCAGCACGATCGCCCACCTCGACCGGGCCGACGTCGTCGTGAGCGACACCGGCCTGCCCGCCGAGGCCGGCGCGGAACTGTCCGAGCGCGTGGGCGAGCTGCTGCTGGCCGATCCGTCCGAGCCCGATGACCGTGGGGAGCCCACCGCGTGAAGCGCACGATCACGCACCTGGCCGACGGGCGGGAGCTGTTCTATTACGACCGGCGCGACGACGCCGACCGCGCCGCCCTGGACCCGCGCGACCTGCCGTCGCGCCCGCTCGCCTCGCAGATGCGCTACGACCCGCTCATGGACGAGTGGATCGCGATCGCCGGGCACCGCCAGACCAGGACCCACCTGCCGGCCGCCGACGAGTGTCCGCTCTGTGCGGCGCACACCGCCTCGGAGATCCCCTCGGACTACGACGTCGCGGTCTTCGAGAACCGCTTCCCCTCGTTCAGCTTCGCGGAGGGCGACTTTCCCGATCCCGGCGGGCTGAGCGCGGCGCGGCCCGGCGTCGGGCGGTGCGAGGTGGTCTGCTTCACCTCCGACCACGACGCGTCCTTCTCCTCGCTCGCTCCGGACCAGGTGGAGCTCGTCCTCGCCGCGTGGGCCGACCGCACCGCCGAGCTGTCCGCCCTGCCGGGGGTGGAGCAAGTCTTCTGCTTCGAGAACAGGGGCGCGGAGATCGGCATCACCCTCCCCCACCCGCACGGCCAGATCTACGCCTATCCGTACGTGACGCCGCGTACCCGGCACATGCTCGACGTCGCGGCGCGGCACCGGGGCGGCAACCTCTTCGCGGACGTGCTGGCCGCCGAGCGGAAGGGGCCCCGGGTGGTGGCGGCCAACGAGCACTGGACCGCGTTCGTCCCGGCCGCCGCCCGTTATCCGTTCGAGGTCCACGTCTATCCGCATCGGCGGGTGCCGGACCTGCCCTCCCTGAACGCTAACGAGCGCGCCGCCTTCGGGCCGCTCTACACGGGGGTGCTGCGGCGGCTCGACGGGCTGTTCGGGGTGGCCATGCCGTACGTGGCGGCCTGGCACCAGGCGCCCGTGAGGTACCGGCGGGATCTGGCCTACCTCCACCTCCAGCTCTTCAGCGTCCGGAGGGCGCCGGACAAGCTGAAGTATCTGGCCGGGTCGGAGTCGGCGATGGGAGCGTTCGTCAACGACGTGGCACCCGAGGAGGCCGCCCGGATGCTCCGCGAATCCGCGGTAACGACTTGATCTCTAATCTATTGCAACTTTAATTAGCGCAAATCCATCCTTTACCACTACTATCCATCGCACCGGTGGTCACCGCCGGTGCGCCTAATCCCGGGCGCCTCGCCCGGGAGCCGGGGACCCACGACCTTGTGGCGATCCGTCCTCGTACGGGATGGACGCCGAGCACCTGGGGTGAAGGCACGCATGTGCCCGGACTTCTCCAGTCCGAACCCGTCAGCTAACCCGGCCGGCAGATGGAGAGGAGTGGGCTCTGCCCCGCGCGTTTCCGGCGGCCGCGGCCGCGCTGACCGCCGCCGCACTCGTCTTCGGTACGGCGTCGGCCGTCGATGCCGCTCCCAAGCCGAGCGAGACCCAGCTCAAGAAACAGCTCGCCGACCTGCGCAAGAAGGTCGACAAACTGATCGCCGATTACAACGCCAAGCGGGTCGAGCTCGCCAAGGCCCAGGAGTCGCAGAAGGCGGCCAAGGATCGGCTGGCCAGGGCCGAGAGCGACTTCGAGGCCGCGCGGCGGGAGATGGTCAGCCTCGCGGGCCTCCGCTACCAGACGAACGACCTCGGCCTGTTCGGCACCCCCGACCTGCAGGGGGCGGCCGTGCTGGCCCAGCTCCAGGACGAGCAGGCCGTCGTGGTCTCGCGGTTCGCCACGCTCAAGACGGAGCGCAAGGCCGCGGCGGACGCGGCCGCCACCCTGATCGCGGAGATCAAGACGCGGTCGGAGGAGGTCGCCCGGCAGCGCAAGGACGCCGAGAAGCTGATCGACGACATCAAGGCCAAGCTCGACCAGCTCGTGCCGGTCGCGCCGGGCAGACTCTCCGGCGGCGGCTGGGCTCCGGAGCTGCCCTCGGGCAGCGACAACATCACGCCGCGGACCCGGCTGATGAAGGACCAGATCAGCAAGAACTTCGACCTGAAGTTCGCGGTCGGCTGCTACCGGGCCGAGAACGACGGCGGCGAGCATCCTCTCGGCCGCGCCTGCGACTTCATGATGAGTTCCGGCGGCACCATGCCGATCTCGAGCATGAAGGCCCTGGGCGACAGCATCGCCGCCTGGGCCATCAAGAACGGCCCCAAGCTGGGTGTCAAGTACGTGATCTGGCAGCAGCGGATCTACAACCTCGGCAGCCCCGGCTGGCGGGCGATGTCAAACCGCGGCGGCATCACCGCCAACCACTACGACCACGTGCACATCTCGATGTACTGAAGCCATCCGCCCCACCCCCCGCGATCGCGCGGGCGGGCGCGCCCCCGCCCCCGGGGCGCGCCCGCCCGCGTGATCAACACCGGGACGCGGCGGTCAGCCGGACAGGCGGATCGGGTTCACCAGGTCGGCGTAGACCAGCAGGCCGCCCATGACCAGCAGCAGGGCCGCCATGGCGTACGTGAGCGGCAGCGCCTTGGCGACGTCCACGTACCCGGGCATGGGGCGCCGGCTGATCCGCGCAATGCCGCGCTTGAGCCCCTCCCAGAGACCGCCCGCGATGTGTCCGCCGTCGAGCGGGAGCAGCGGGATGAGGTTGAACATGCCGACCGCGAGGTTCAGGCTCGCGAGCAGGTTGATGAAGAAGATGATCTTGTTTTCCAGCGGGGCCGACGACGCGGCGATCTCGCCGCCGATCCGGCCCGCGCCGACGATGCCGACCGGCCCGTTCGGGTCGCGCTTCTCACCCGAGAAGGCCGCGTGCCAGACGCCCACCATCTTCTTGGGGATGTTGACCATGGCGCTGGCGGTGCGCTGGGTGAAGTCCCACATCTGCCCGACGACGTAGCCCGGGCCCTGCTTCTCGATCACGACCGTCGGTGCGACGCCGAGGAAACCGACGTTCTTCTCGATCTTGTCCGGGTCGTCGACGGACGGGCGGTCCTGCGCGATCAGGTCCACCGCGACAGTGATCTCCTTGCCGCCCCGGACCACGCCCAGGTCTGTACGGCCGGCCCCGTGCGCGCGGATCCGCGCCGTGGCCGCCTCCCACGAGTCGACCCGCGTGCCGCCGACGGCGACGATGCGGTCGCCCGGAAGCAGCCCGGCCTTGGCCGCCGGAGTGGGCGGGTCCCCGGCGCGGCACTCGCGCTGCTCGACCTGGGTGGCCGGCACCACGCACTGGGACACCGTGGAGACGACCGGCTTGGACACGGCAACGCCGAAGGCCATGAAAACGACCGAGAACAGCGCGAAGGCCAGGACGAAGTTCATCGCCGGCCCGCCGAACATGATGATGACCTTCTGCCACCACGGTTTGCGGTAGAAGACGCGGTCCTCGTCGCCGGGGCGGATCTCCTCGGAGGCGACGGCCCTGGCGTTCTCGATGAGGCCCTGCCACGGACCGGTCGAGACGCTGCGCAGCTTGGTCGGATCGTCACTCGGCCGCGGGGGCAGCATGCCGATCATGCGGATGTAGCCGCCGAAGGGCAGCCACTTCACGCCGTACTCGGTCTCGCCGCGCTTTCGCGACCACAGCGTGGGGCCGAAGCCCACCATGTACTGCGTCACGCGTACGCCGAAGAGCTTGGCGGGGACGAGGTGCCCGATCTCGTGCAACGCGATGGAGAGGAGAAGGCCCGCGAAAAGGACCAGGAATCCGGCTAAGAACAGCCAGTTCATCAGCGCGTACCCCCGTGGAGGAGAAGTGTCTTTCCGTGCGTTGCCCGTGTCGAGCGTAACCCACCGTTCAGTGGCTCATGGGCGCCAGATCAGAACGAGGGCGCAGTCGTCGTTGTGCCCCGCGGACATGGAGTTGACGATCTGCCGGGCGCCCTCCCGGTATCCGGTGGGCAGCAGCCGCCGCTCGGCCTCGCCCAGCAGACGGTCGAGCCCTGCGTCGATGTCACGTCCCGGCTGCTCGATAAGGCCGTCGGTGTAGAGCATCAGGGCGTCGCCCTTGCGCAGCACGCCGGTGTCGGGCTCGCAGTGCAGGTCGGGCACGACGCCGAGCACCACGCCCTTCGCCGTGGCGACGTGCCAGGTGCCCGTGCCGGCGTCGAACTTGACGACGGGCGGGTGTCCCGCCGAGGTGATGACGTACTCACCCGTGGACAGGTCGAGACTCAGGTGGGCGGCCGTGACGAATCCCTCGTCGCCGCGCTGCCGGTGCAGGTAGGAGTTGCACGCGTGCAGGAAGTCGTCCACCGAGCCGAGCAGCCCGCCGAAGGTCCCGGAGAGCATCAGCGCTCGAGTGCCGGCGTCCACGCCCTTGCCCGAGACGTCGACGACCGCGATCTCCACACGGTCGCCCTGCCGTACGGACACCACGAAGTCGCCCCCGAAGGAGGAGCCTCCGGCCTGCTTGAGCACCACCTTGCCGCCCCAGTGCTTGGGGAGGTGCGGCAACTCGCTCTGGCGTTTGAGCCGGTCGCGCAGCTCCAGCAGCATCGCGTCGCCGCGCAGGCCCTGCACGCCGAGCTTGGCGCGCGTACGGGCCATGATCCAGGCGAGCGCGGCGGTGAAGGCGACGGTGATGATCAACCCCGGCCCGAGCCGCATGACGCCTCCGGCCACGGCCATGTAGAGGAGAGACGCGACGACCGCGCAGAGCAGGATGGCCAGGCTGCGCAGCCGGAGCTGGAGGCCGCCGATGAGCATCAGGGGCACCAGCAGGGCGGGTGAGAACCAGTGATCGGACACCTGGATGTCGAGCACGCCGACGAGCAGCGTGGCGACGACCAGGATGATCAGGCGATGGCGATCCTTCGACGAACTCTTCCTTACCAATCGGACAAGCGGCACCAGAAGCGGCACACGCACCAGCAGAGCACGGAGCCGTGGAGGGATGAGCGGCGTCCGACGGGAACTCATGATGACCTCGACTGTATCCGCCCGCCGCCGGTGAGGGCAGCCACTTGACCAAGGCCTAGATCACCGAGGACCGAGGGTTATTCGCTGGCCTCCGACCTTTACACGCTTCTACTGTGAGCGGATGAGTGTCCTGGTTCGTCCCATCACAGAGTCCGGTTGGCCGGAGTTCGTCCGGGTCCAGCGCGAGGCGTTCAACTCCCCCGACACCGAGGAACGTGACCACTGGCGGAAGCTGTTCGAGGTGGACCGCTCGCTGGGGGCATTCGACGGGGACCTCCTCGTCGGCGGCACCGTCGTGGCGAGCCTCACGATGACCGTGCCGGGCGGTCCCCTGCCGGTCGCCGGGGTCACCGCCGTGGGCGTGCTCCCCTCGCACCGCCGCAAGGGCGTCCTGACCGCGCTGATGACCCGCCAGCTCGGCGACCTGCACGAGAAGGGCGAGTCCGTCGCCGCGCTCTACGCCTCAGAGGCGGCGATCTACGGCCGGTTCGGGTACGGCAGAGCCGCCGACAGCGTCTTCTTCCGCATCCCGACCGCGCGCTCGGCGTTCCGGCGCGACGCCCCCTCGGACCCGTCCCTGCGCGTGCGTCTCGCCGATCCGGCGGCGGCCCGGGCCGACGTGGAGAAGGTCTTCGAGTCCGTACGGACCACCCGGCCGGGCCTGTACACCCGATCCGACGCGCGCTGGCGCCTCAGCGTCCTCGGGGACGAGGAGCCCCAGCGCAGGGGGAACGGTCCGCTGCGCTGCGTGATCGTCGAGGACGACCACGGGCCGCGGGGCTACGCCCTGTTCCGGGTCAAGGACGGGTGGACCGAGCACAGCGTGCCCGACGGGGAGATCCTGCTGCGGGAGCTGTTCGCCACCGATCCCGCGGCGTACGCGCTGACCTGGCGGACCGTGCTGGACCGGGACCTGTGCGCGCGGCTGCGCGTCTGGGGGCGCCCGGTGGACGACCCGATCGTGCATCTGCTGGCCGAGCCCCGGCAGCTCAACGCGGGCTGGCTGGACGACCTGTGGATCCGCCTGGTGGACGTGGACCGCGCGCTGGCCTCCCGCGCCTACGCCTCCCCTGTGGACCTCGTGATCGAGGTGGAGGACCGCGTGTGCCCGTGGAACGCGGGCCGCTTCCGGCTGGTCGCGAGCGCGGGACCCGGCACGGCGAAGGCGTCCTGCGAGCGGACCGGCGACCCCGCCGACGTGACGTTGCCCGTGGACGCGCTCGGCGCCGCGTACCTGGGCGGGCGTCCCCTGACCGCGCTGGGCGCGGCGGGCCTGGTCACCGAGCACAGCGAGGGCGCGCTGCGCGCGCTGTCCACCGCGATGTCGTGGGAGCCGCGCCCGTGGGGCGGCCTGATCTTCTAGGCTCGCCTCATGGCGCTGCAGAACTTGCAGATTACGACGGTCGTCGCGATGCGGGCCCGGGACGTGTCCCGGCCCACCCCGGAGCAGCAGGAGGTCGCCGACCGGCGGCTGCTGCGCGACGAGATGCCGCGGCGTGAGACACGTCGCGGGAAGGAACGGCCGGCGGAGTGACAGAACGCCGATAGGCGGGCACACATGGCGCCCGCCTACCGGCGCGACGACTACGGCAGCGGCGGCAGTTCGCCGGTCGCCTCGTAGTCGGAGAGCTGGCCGATCCTGCGGGCGTGCCGCTCGGCCCCGGAGAACGGCGTGGAGAGGAAGATCTCCACGAAGCGCACCACGTCCTCGACGGGGTGCATCCGGCCGCCCAGGCTGATCACGTTGGCGTCGTTGTGCTCGCGGGCGAGCCGCGCGGTGTCGTCGTTCCACGCGAGCGCGGCCCGGATGCCGCGCACCTTGTTGGCCGCGATCTGCTCACCGTTGCCGGAGCCGCCGAGCACCACGCCGAGGCTGCCGGGGTCGCCCGCCACTCCCTGGGCGGCGCGCAGCACGAACGCCGGATAGTCGTCCTCGGCGTCGTAGACGAACGGACCGCAGTCGATCACCTCGTGGTTCTGCTCCTTCAGCCAGGAGACGAGGTGGTTCTTGAGCTCGTAGCCGGCATGGTCGGCACCGATGTAGACACGCACGGCCCAAGTCTCGCAGGTGCTCACCGGAGACATGACTTCAGGGGCTCCACTAAAGTAACAAGCCACCGCCCCCGTGACTCCTTACCGGGCAGCAGCGGAGGCCGACAGACCAGGAGAGACATGCGCGAGATCCGCTACGTGGGCGACCCCGTCCTGCGCACCCCCGCCGAGCCGGTCACCGACTTCGACCGGGAACTGCGCCGGCTCATCGACGAGATGTTCTCGATCATGTACATGGCCGACGGCGTGGGACTGGCCGGCCCGCAGATCGGCGTGGGACGGCGGCTCTTCGTCTACGACATCAGCAACCGCAAGGGCCACGTGGTGAACCCCGAGCTCACGATCGACGACCCCGAGGAGGTCGTCGAGGAGGAGGGCTGCCTGTCCGTGCCCGGCAAGGAGACCGGCAAGCCGCTGTACGCCCCGACCGCGCGGGCCGCGGGCGTCACGCTCCGCGGGTTCGACCGGCTCGGCCGGCCCGTGACGGTCAAGGCGCGCGGCATGCTGGCCCGCTGCTTCCAGCACGAGTTCGACCACCTCAACGGCACCCTGTACGTGGACAGGCTGCCCAAGGACGACCGCAGGAAGATCCTCCTGCAGACCCCCTAGAGCAGGATCGCCTTCGTCTCCAGGTATTCCTCCAGGCCGGCCTCGCCCAGCTCGCGGCCGATGCCCGACTGCTTGTAGCCGCCGAACGGCGCGAGCGGGTTGAACCGGCCGCCGTTGACGGCCACCTGGCCGGTGCGGAGCCGGCGGGCCACGGCGAGCGCCCGCTCCTCGGTGCCCGCCCACACCGCCCCGGAGAGGCCGTACGGCGTGCCGTCGGCGATCTGGACGGCCTCGTCCTCCGAGCCGAAGGGCACGATCGCCAGGACCGGCCCGAAGATCTCCTCCTGCTCGATCGTCATCCCGGGCGCGACGCCCGCGAAGATCGTGGGCTCGACGTAGTAGCCGCGTTCGAGGGGGGCGTCGGTGCCGCCGAGGACAAGGCGCGCCCCCTCCTCCTGGCCCCGGTTGATGTAGCGGATCACGCGGTCGCGCTGCGCGGCGGAGACCAGCGGCCCGAGGCGGGTGTCCTCGGCGAATGGGTCGCCCACCGTGTACTTGCGCCCCGCCTCGACGGCGAGCCGCACCGCCTCGTCGTACTGGTCCCAGTGGACGAGCATGCGGGTCCACGCTGAACAGGTCTGGCCCGAGTTGAGGAAGGCGTTGGCGACGCCGACCTTGACGGCGGCCGCCAGGTCGGCGTCGGGGAGGATGAGGTTCGCGGACTTGCCGCCGAGTTCGAGCGCCACCCGCTTGACGGTCTCCGCGGCCAGCGCGGCGACCCGCCGCCCCGCGCGGGTTGAGCCGGTGAAGGAGACCATGTCGACGTCCGGGTGGGTGACCAGCGCCTCGCCGACGACCGAACCGCGCCCGCTCACCATGTTGAAGACGCCCGGGGGCAGGCCCACCTCGTGGAAGATGTCCGCCAGCGCGTACGCGGCGAGCGGCGCCACCTCGCTCGGCTTCAGGACGACGGTGCATCCGGCCGCGAGCGCCGGCGCGACCTTGCAGATCACCTGGTGCAGCGGGTAGTTCCAGGGCGTGATCGCGCCGACGACGCCGACGGGCTCCCTGACGACGAGCGAGTTGCCGACCCGGCCCCGGTCGAAGTCGTACTCCTCCGCGAGCCGCGCGTAGCTCTCGAGCACGCCCGCGGGCATCAGCGTCTGCACCTGCAGGGCGACCGGGTAAGGAGCGCCCATGTCGGTCGCGATCGTCCGCGCGATCTCCTCCGCCCGCTCCCGCAGCAGCCCGGCCGCCGCGGCGAGCAGCTTGCCGCGCTCAGTCGGCGCCGTACGCGACCACGAGGGGAAGGCGGCGCGGGCGGCGGCGACCGCCGGCTCGACGTCGGCGGGCGAGCCGGCGGGGACGCGATCGATGATCTCCTCGGTGGCGGGGTTGACCACATCGACCCCCTCACCCGAGGTGGACGAGAGCCAGGCTCCGTTCACGTACAGCTGACGCATGAACCTCATCCTTGTGTGCGACTCCGGATGGTGAGGGTGCGCCCCCCGGCGCGGCGTCCAGGCTAGCGCGATAGACAAACAGAGCCTGACAAGCAGCTCAGAGTCCGCATTAGCCGGAAATGCGAGGTCAGTCGAAGATCGCGTCGCGGGTGCGGGACCGCTTGAGCTCGAAGAAGCCGTCCGTGCCCGCCACGAGCAGGACGCCGTCCCAGAGCCGGCCCGCGTCCTCGCCGCGCGGGATGGGCGAGACGACCGGGCCGAAGAACGCCACGCCGTCCACGGCGATGATCGGGGTGCCGACCTCCTCGCCGACCAGCTCGATGCCCTTGTCGTGTGAGGCGCGGATCGCGTCGTCGAACTCCTCCGACTCCATCGCGGCGACGAGCTCGGGGGCGAGCCCGGCGGCCGTGAGCGCCTCCGCGATCGTCTCCGTCCACGACTGCGGCTGCTTGCGCCGGCCCCCGTTGTGGAATCGCGTGCCGAGCTCCGTGTAGAGGGTACCGAGGACCTCCTCGCCGTACTTGTCGGCGGCCGCGGCCAGCACGCGCACCGGCTCGATCGCCCGGCTGAGCTTCTCGCGGTACTCCTCCGGGATGTCCTTGCCCTCGTTGAGCACGGCGAGGCTCATGATGTGCCAGCGCGTACGCACCGGGCGCTCGCGCTCGACCTCGACCATCCAGCGGGAGGTGATCCACGCCCACGGGCAGAAGGGATCAAACCAGAAGTCAACGGTCTTGGTCTCGGACATATGAAGAGGCCTCTCGATGGGCAATGTGGTTGCATCGGTGCGTAACCGATGGCCGGATCTCGCTATTCCACCGGCCGATTTCAAGGCGATTTCCATCGTCACGGCATGGCAGGATCGGTTCATCCCCTCCGCGAAGGGGCGGTGGGGCATGCGATGAGGAGCGGATGTGGCAGGGAATCTGACCCGTGACGAGGCCCGGGAGCGCGCCCGGCTGCTGACCGTCCAGTCCTACGCGGTCGAACTCGACCTGACGGAGGGCGAGGAGCGGTTCGAGAGCATCACCACGGTCCACTTCACCTCCAGCCAACCGGGAGCGGACACGTTCATCGACCTGCACGGCGCGCACGTCAGGTCCGCCAAGCTGAACGGCGTGGCGCTCGACGTGAGCACCTACGACGCGGAGAAGGGCCGTCTCCCGCTGCCCGGCCTGGCCGAGCAGAACGTGCTGCGCGTCGACGCCGACGCGTCCTACATGCGCACCGGCGAAGGCCTGCACCGCTTCGTCGACCCGGTCGACCAGCGCGTCTACCTGCACAGCCAGTTCGAGACGGCCGACGCGCACCGCATGTACGCCTGCTTCGACCAGCCCGACCTGAAGGCCACCTTCGAGCTCACCGTGCTCGCGCCCGGTGACTGGGAGGTCGTCTCCAACGCCGCCCCCGACTCGATCGAGGAGCTGGAGGCGCACGAGGGCCGGCACGGCACGCTGCAGGCGGCCAGGCGCTGGCACTTCCCGGCCACGCCGGTCATGTCCACGTACATCACCGCGCTGATCGCCGGGCCGTACGCCGTGGTCAGGGACGAGCACGACGGCATCCCGCTCGGCATCTACGTGCGCCAGTCGCTGGCCGAGTTCCTCGACGCGGACAACATCTTCGAGGTCACCAAGCAGGGCTTCGACTTCTTCCACCGCGTCTTCGACCTGCGCTACCCCTTCGGCAAGTACGACCAGCTCTTCGTGCCGGAGTTCAACGCGGGCGCGATGGAGAACGCGGGCGCGGTCACCTTCCTAGAGGACTACGTCTTCCGGTCGCGGGTCACCGACGCCATGGTGGAGCGCCGCGCGGAGACGATCCTGCACGAGATGGCGCACATGTGGTTCGGCGACCTCGTCACCATGCGCTGGTGGGACGACCTGTGGCTGAACGAGTCGTTCGCCACCTACATGTCGGTGCTGTGCCAGGCCGAGGCCACCCGCTGGGGCCAGGGCGCGTGGACGACCTTCGCCAACGTCGAGAAGGCCTGGGCGTACCGGCAGGACCAGCTCCCCTCGACCCACCCGATCGCCGCCGACATCCCGGACATGCAGGCCGTCGAGGTCAACTTCGACGGCATCACGTACGCCAAGGGCGCCTCGGTGCTCAAGCAGCTCGTGGCCTACGTCGGTCTGGACAACTTCCTGGCCGGCGTCCGCGACTACTTCAACGAGCACGCCTGGGGCAACACCACCCTGCAGGACCTGCTGACGGCGCTGGAGCGCACCTCCGGCCGCGACCTGTCGTCCTGGTCCAAGGAGTGGCTGGAAACCTCCTGGGTCAACACGCTCCGCCCGTCCTTCACCACCGACGACGAGGGCCGCTTCCTCACCTTCGACGTGCTGCAGGAGGCCCCGCAGGAGCACCCGACGCTCCGCTCGCACCGCGTGGCGATCGGCCTCTACTCCATGATCGACGGCGTGCTCACCCGCACCAAGCGGGTCGAGCTCGACGTCGTGGGCGCCCGCACCGCGGTCCCCGCGCTGGTCGGCGAGGTCCAGCCCGACGTCGTCCTGGTCAACGACGACGACCTCACCTATGCCAAGATCCGGCTCGACGAGCGGTCCCTGCGGACGCTGGTCGACGGCGGCATCACCGCGTTCACCGACTCGCTGCCCCGCGCCCTCTGCTGGTCGGCCGCCTGGGACATGACCCGGGACGCCGAGATGGCCACCCGCGACTACGTCAAGCTGGTCGTCTCCGGCATCGACTCGGTCAAGGACATCACGGTCGTGCAGACCGTCCTGCGCCAGGCCCGGCTGTCCGTGCAGCAGTACGCCGACCCCGCCTGGGTGAACGAGGGCATGTCCGAGCTGGCCCGGGCGCTGCGCGGCCTGGTCGCGTCGGCCGCGCCGGGCTCCGACCACCAGCTCGCCTACGTCAACGCCTTCACCTCGGTGGCGGTCTCGGCCGAGGACCTGGCGTTCGTCGAAAGCATCCTCGACGGCACCGCCGCCCCCGAGGGGCTCGCGGTCGACGCCGACCTGCGCTGGACGCTCACCCAGGCGCTGGTCTCCGGAGGCGTCCTGGGGGCAGCGGACATCGACGCCGAACTCCAGCGGGACGCCACCGCCAAGGGCGAGCGCTCCGCCGCGATGTGCCGGGCGTCGATTCCCACCCCCGAGGCCAAGGCGGAGACCTGGTCGGCCATCACCGGCGGCACGCTGAGCGGCGCGGTGCTGCGCTCCACGATCGGCGGGTTCATGGACCCGAACCACGTCGAACTGCTCGAGCCGTACAGCGAGAAGTACTTCGAGGAGGTCGGCCGCATCTGGAAGGAGTGGACCTCCGACAGCGCGCAGAACTTCGTGATCGGCTGCTACCCGGCCCTGCTGATCAGGCCGGAGACCGTCGCGCGGACGCAGGACCACATCTCCGCGACCCAGCCGCCGCACGCGCTGCGCCGTCTGGTTCTCGAAGGCGCGGACGGCATCAGCCGGGCGCTGCGCGCCCGCGAGAAGGACGCCTCGGCCGTCTGACGCGGCAACGTCCGATCGACGGAAAGGCCCCGGCCCACACCGGCCGGGGCCTTTCCCGTTCTCGATGTCCTGCCCCGAGCGACTCGGATGTCCCTTCTGGAGGGAGAGAGGGTGCGCGCCCGGGGCCGGCAGGAATCTCGGCTGGATCGGATCAAGCGGTCCCTCCTCCAGGGAACGGCCGGGTACGACGGCACCGCGTCATCGCCCCGGAGATCCCCCGAGAGGTCCGGATCTTCGACCACCGACAGGAATGACGGTTGGCCATGAGATGGTGATTCGATGAAGTCGGCCAGGAACCTGTTGACCGCGCTCGCACAGCGCTATTCGTTCGGTGACGTCGAAGCCCTCGCTCCCGAGGTCCTGGGGCTCGGAGAGCGCACCGACGAGGTGACCTCGGTGTGCGAGTTCGGCCAGCGGCTGCTCACCCTGGACGCCGAGGACTTCGCCGACGAGAACGACGCGCGCAGCGTCCCTGCCGACCTTCGGCGCCGCGCCCGCGCCTGCCACATGCCGCAGACGTCCCGCGAGCAGCCGCGCGGCGCCCTGGAGTCGCTGCGGCCCTCGTACGCGCTGCTCCTGGAGGTGATCGACATCCGCTGGAGGCGGCGCGACCTCAGCGCTATGATCTCGGCGGTCCACATCGCCAGCGAGTACCTCCCATTGCTCGCGTTCGAGCCCGCCCTCGGCCACGCGGGCGACCCGGTGCGCTGGCCCGAGGGGTTGCGCGCCCCGGGCAGCAGGTTCGGCTCGATCGGCGACCGGGAGTGCGACCACACGCGGGCGGAGAAGTCGGCCGCCGAGCGGACGCTGCGTGTGGCGGTCGAGCCCGGCCAGGGCTGGCGCGCCTACTTCGACCGGCAGCACAGCCAGGTCGCCGGCGCCCTGGCCACCTGCGTGGCCCGCTGCCGCACCCCTTGCACCGCCATGGACTGGGTGCCGGAGAAGGACGATCTCGCCCTCCGTGCCCGCGTCGCACTGGCCTTCGCCGAGACCCCGCTCGTACGGCTCCGCCACGCCGCGCCGGTCGGCCACGGCTTCGGTGTGCCGTCGCCGGAGGAGGTCCGGGACGCGTGGCAGCGCAGCCGCTCCCTGCTGGACAAGAACGAGGTCGGCCACCGGGCGACCGAGGACGACGGCTTCGCCCTGCCCGGGTTGCCCGGCCTGTTCTCCGCCGTCGCGGCCGCGCCCGTACAGCCGGCCTCCCTGCTGGCCGACGTGTCGGTCCACCTGGTGAAGCTCCTGGAGGAGCGCTAGACGCGGGCGGCGCAGTCGGCCAGGGCGGCGAGGCCGGTGACCAGGCCGCCGGCGAGGTCGCCCGCGGCGAAGGCGGCGGCCATGGAGACCGCCACGAGCCGGCACTCCCCGTCGGTGAGCAGCTTCCTGGCCCGCTCACCCGTCACGATCTCCAGGGCCCGGCCCTCCAGGTCGACCATGATGAGGACCGCCCGGTCGGCGACGTCGCCGAGCGCGCCGTGCAGCCGTTCGGCGAACTCCCGCCTCGGCCCCTCGGCCCGCCCGAGATAGACCGCGAAGCGCAGCCCGGTGCGGGCCTCGGCCGCCTTGCGCGCGGAGCGGATGTCGTCGATCTGCAGAGGAGTCAGCGCGCGCACGGCCCTCACCATCCCGCGGAGGCGCCGCCGGTGTGGGCCTGCGGCTCCACATCCCTGGCCATCGCCTTCCAGTCGACGTCGATCGCCGGCAGCCAGTGCGCCGGGCGGCCGGTGAGCACGAGGACGGACGTGTCCGCCCCGTGCTCCGTCTTCCCGGGCCCGCCGAACCAGACCTCCTCGCCCGGCACGGCCTCGGTCCTGGCCGGGCGCCCGAGTGCGAGGACCGCCAGGGAGATCAGCAGGAAGAGCCCCGCAGCCACCCCGATGAGGAATCCGGCGATCTGCAGCTCACTGTGCACCTCATCACGGTAACTCCGCAGGTGAGAACGGGTCGAGCCCGCCTGCACGGGGCCGGCGGGCCGCCCGGGCTCACCACACGGACGGCCGGCGTTCGCCCCAGAAGCCGCCCACGGACGCCTCGATCTGAGCCGAGAGCGAGATCAGCGTCCCCTCGTCGCCGAACCGCCCGGCGAGCATGACGCCGACCGGCAGCCCTTCGGCCGACCAGTGCAGCGGCAGGTTGACCGCCGGCTGCCCGCTGATGTTGTACGTGGCGGCGAACGGCGCGAAGCGCTTCATCCGCTCGAAGGTCTCCTCGGGCGATTCCACGTCCTCGAACCAGCCCACCGGGACGGGCGGCCTAGTCACGGTGGGCGTCAGCACGGCGTCGTACTCGTCGGTGACGAGCAGCGCGAAGCGGGTGGCGAGCTGGAGCGCCGACTGCGCCTTGAGGAAGTCGGGGGCCGGGGTGGCGAAACCGCGTTCCCGCAGCCAGGCGGTGAGCGGGCGCAGCCGGGACTCCATCCCCTCGGCCACCGGGTGCATGCAGGCGAACGTGAACCACAGCTTCACGAACTCGGGCACCACGTCGGCGCCGAAGGGCGGATCGATGTCCACCACCTCGTGCCCCAGCGACTCCAGCAGCGCGGACGCGCTCTCGTACGCGGCCAGCACCTCCGGGTGCACGTCCGCGTCCGGGACGGCCGGCGTGGCGTACCGCGCGATCCGCAGCCGGCCGGGCTCCACGCCGACGTAGGCGGAGAAGGAGCCGCGCTCCGGCGGCGGGGCCCAGTACAGGTCGCCGGGGTTGTTGTGGGCCATCACGTCGAGCAGCGCCGCCGCGTCGGCGACGTCGCGCGTGATCGGGCCGTTGGTGGACAGGCCGGCGAGGTCGGGGACGATCGGCGCGAACGAGATACGGCCGCGGGTCGGCTTGATGCCGTACAGGCCGCAGACCGAGGCGGGGATCCGGATGGAGCCCGCCCCGTCGCTGCCGTGCGCCGCCGGAGCCAGACCGGCCGCGACCGCGGCGGCCGCTCCCCCGCTCGACCCTCCGGCCGAGCGCGCCAGGTCCCACGGCGTACGCGCGGGCGGGCCGACGGCGGTCTCTGTGTAGCACGGCAGCCCGAACTCGGGCGTGCTCGTCTTGCCGAGCATGATCGTGCCGGCGTCGCGCAGCCGCTCGACGACGCTGTCGTCAACGGGCGCGACGAAACCCTCGTAGACGGCGGAGCCGAAGAAGATCGGCACGTCCTTCACCAGGTTGAGGTCCTTGACGGGGATCGGTACGCCGAGGAACGGAGGCGGGTCGTCGGACGCGAGGGCCTGGGCCTCCAGTTTGCGTGCCTCTTCCAGAGCCCGGTCGGCGGTGAGGGTGACGAACGCGCCGACCTCTCCGTTCAGCCGCTCGGCTCGTTCCAGGTAGTGCTCGGTGATCTCGACAGGTGACAGTTCCCTGTTCCGTACGGCTGCCGCCTGCTCCAGCGCAGTAAGATCGTGAATGTGGGCCACTACCGCACGGTAGGCCCGCGGCGCGAAGATATCTAGAGACGATACCCACTGGCGGGCCGATCAATCCGGTGAAGCCAGCCACAAAAGTATGAACCACCCAACACTAGGCAACCCGCCGAAGGCTCAACTACGGTGAGTGATGTGGATACCGGTCTAGCGCCAGAAGACGGTCACGATACGTCACCGATCTGGGTGAGTGACGAGTCGTCGGATCGACCCGCGACGCCGCCGGAAGAGGCCGCGTCCACCACCTACGCCCCGGTGGAGCGGGCCTCCCTGCAGGCTCTCGCCAGTCGGTTCGACTACCGCCACCTGCTGCGACGGGCGTTGGTCGCCCTCGCCGCCGGCCTGGTGGTCGGGTTCCTGCTCGGCGGCTGGCGCATCGGTCTGACCGCCGCGATCGTCGCGGCCATCGCCGACACGATGTACCGGGCACGCAGCGTGTCCTCGGTCCCGGCGTGGCGGCGGCCCTCCGCGGCGGAGCGGCGCACCGAGTACCAGCTCAAGCGGCTTGAGCGCAGCGGCTACCGCACGCTCCACGCCCGCGCCGTCCCGGGCAGCGACGCGCAGATCGACCATCTCGTGATCGGCCCGACCGGTGTCTACGCCGTCGACTCCGAGAAGTGGGACAAACGGCTGCCGGTGCGGGTGCAGTCCCACCGCAAGCTGTTCCACGGGCCGTTCAACCAGAAGCCGCGACTCGACGAGGCGCGCTGGGAGGCGTCCCAGGCGAGCGAGCTGATCGGCAAGGCCCTGGGGCGCGAGATCCAGGTGGTCCCCTCGCTGGCGATCTACGGGCCGTCCATCCCCTGGCGCATCCTCAATGTGCGCGAGGTGGACGTCTTCTCCGGCAGCATGGTCCGCAAGTGGATCACCAAGCGGGAGCGGTCGCTCACGTCGGCGGAAATCGACTCCATCTACCGCGCCGCCGAGCGCGTTCTGCCGCCGCGTTATCCCGAGAGCTGAGCACGCGAACCGGTTCCCCCGGCGACGGCCGTACCATTTGAGGACTCACTGTCTTCGATGGGAGCGTCGTCATGCCAGCCCTCAGGTCTCGTACGGTCACACACGGCAGAAACATGGTCGGTGCCCGGGCCCTGCTCCGGGCGACCGGTGTAGCCGGGAGTGACTTCGGGAAGCCCATCGTGGCGGTGGCCAACAGCTTCACCCAGTTCGTCCCTGGTCACGTCCACCTTCGCGAGGTCGGCGACGTCGTCGCCGCCGCGGTGCGCGAGGCCGGGGCGATCCCCCGCGAGTTCAACACGATCGCGGTCGACGACGGCATCGCGATGGGCCACGGCGGCATGCTGTACTCGCTGCCCTCGCGCGAGCTCATCGCGGACGCGGTCGAGTACATGGTCAACGCCCACTGCGCGGACGCGCTGATCTGCGTCTCCAACTGCGACAAGATCACCCCCGGCATGCTGCTGGCCGCCTTCCGGCTGAACATCCCGACGGTGTTCGTCTCCGGCGGCCCCATGGAGGCGGGCAAGACCCCCGGCCGCAAGCTCGACCTGATCGACCCGATGATCGCGTCGGCGGACGACAGCGTGAGCGACGAGGCCCTCCTCGAAATGGAGGAGAACGCCTGCCCGACGTGCGGTTCCTGCAGCGGCATGTTCACCGCCAACTCGATGAACTGCCTCACCGAGGCGATCGGCCTGGCGCTGCCCGGCAACGGCACGACCCTGGCCACGCACAAGGCGCGCAAGGCCCTGTTCGAGGAGGCCGGCCGCACGGTCGTCGAGATCGCCCGGCGCTACTACGAGCAGGACGACGAGTCGGTGCTGCCGAGGAGCATCGCCACCCGTGACGCGTTCGAGAACGCCATGGCGCTCGACGTCGCCATGGGCGGCTCGACGAACACGATCCTTCACCTGCTCGCGGCGGCCCGCGAGGCCGGCGTCGACTTCGGGCTCAAGGAGATCAACGAGCTGTCGCTGCGGGTGCCCTGCCTGTGCAAGGTCGCTCCCGCGACGGCCAAGTACCACGTCGAGGACGTGCACCGCGCCGGCGGCATCCCCGGCATCCTCGGCGAGCTGGACCGGGCCGGGCTGCTGCACCGCGACGCGCACAGCGTCCACGCCTCCTCGCTCGGCGAGTACCTCTCCGCCTGGGACCCCAAGTCGCCGGAGGTCCGCGACGAGGCGATCGAGCTCTGGCACGCCGCGCCGGGCAACACCCGCACGGTCAAGGCGTACTCGCAGGACGCCCGCTGGGACTCGCTCGACCTCGACCGGGCCGAGGGCTGCATCCGCAACGCCGAGCACGCCTACACCAAGGACGGCGGCCTCGCCGTGCTGTACGGCAACATCGCCCCCGACGGCTGCATCGTCAAGACGGCAGGTGTGGACGAGTCGATCTGGAAGTTCTCCGGCCCGGCGGTGGTGTTCGAGTCGCAGGAGGAGGCTGTCGACGGCATCCTCTCGGGCAAGGTCTCCGCGGGCGACGTGGTCGTGATCCGCTACGAGGGCCCCAAGGGCGGCCCCGGCATGCAGGAGATGCTCTACCCGACGAGCTTCCTCAAGGGCAAGGGTCTGGGCAAGGCGTGCGCGCTGGTCACTGACGGACGCTTCTCCGGCGGCACGTCCGGTCTGTCCATCGGCCACGCCTCTCCCGAGGCGGCCGAGGGCGGGCTCATCGCCCTGGTCGAGAACGGCGACCTCATCGAGATCGACATCCCGGCCCGCTCGATCGAGGTGAAGGTGGCCGAGAGTGAGCTGGCCGCCCGTCGGGAGCGGCTGCTCGACGAGCTCGGCGGCTACCGTCCGCGCGAGCGCAACCGGCCGGTGTCGGCGGCGCTCCAGGCGTACGCGGCCCTGACGACCTCCGCCTCGACCGGGGCCTCCAGGGACGTCTCGCAGCTCTCGCGCTAGTCGGTCATCCGTCATACGGAGGGGATCGGGGGCGGTGGGCCCCGGTCCCCTCCGGCCGTTTCAGGGTGCTTCGGGAACGGGCTCTCCGAGAGGGAACAATCACCTCTCCGCCGACAACGCGTTCGAAAAAATGTCGGTCGTGAGATCTAAAATTATGGTATGGCCAACGTCATTAGGAACACCCTGACGACCGCTGAGCTCGCCGCACTGGCCCTGTCCCTGGCCCACCTCGGGGCCGGCCCGCAGTCCGTCACCGCCCGCCGCGGGCTGCGCCACGCCTTCCAGCACCTCGACCTGAATGACGACGTCATCGCCACCACTCTGACCACGCTGACCACGCCGCTCCCCGCCGACGTCGCCCGGCGCGCCAGGGTGATCGCCAACGCGATCACCGCCCGGCTGGTGCTCCGGATCCAGTACCACGACGCCGCGGGCCGGACGACCACCCGGAACGTCGAACCGGTCACCTTCATGGCCCACCGCGACCACTGGTACCTCGTGGGCTGGTGCCGGATGCGGGGCGGGATCCGGGCGTTCCGGCTCGACCGCGTCGCCGCGGTCGAGCCCACCGACCTGCCGGCCCGCCCCCACCTTCCCGAGCGTTACCTGCCGTTCCAGCGCCGCGCCGCGGCCTGAGTCCGGTCAGCCACAGCAGCCGCCACCGCAACAACCGCCGCCGCCACCGCTGGAACGCGGGGCGGCGGCGCCGCCCGTGACGGCCACGGCCGAGAGCAGCTTCACCGTGTCGTCGTGTCCCGAGGGGCAGGTGGCGGGCGCGTTGGCCTCAGCCATGGACCTGTTCAGTTCGAAGGTCGATCCGCAGGAGCGGCAACGGTAGTCATAACGAGGCATGTCCGTAGCGTACGGCCTTGTTCCGGCGGTGGGGTCGAGCCGGGGCAGCACCTGGACCAAGGGCCGCGACCCGGGCAGCTCGCCCGCCTCGCACAGGCCGCGAGTCCCTCAGTGGAAGCGGATGGAGGCGTAGTCGGTCACGGGTTCGTACCCCAGTGCCCGATAGATGGAGTTCGAACGCGAGTTGGCCAGGTCGGCGAAGAGCAGTACCTCGGCGGCCCCCTCGTCCAGCGCCTTCCTGGTCACGGCGTACGTGACGGCCGAGCCGTACCCCCTGCCGCGGAACTCCGGCGGAGTGTAGACCGGCCCCACCCGGGACATGCCGGCGATGGGCGCCGAGACGCCGGCCAGCGCGACGGGACGGCCGCCGTCCTCCCACCACACGAACTCGTTCCTGTTGATCCGGGCCGCGACAACGGGGGTGGGGTCGGCGCCCACCTTCACACCCGCCTCCACCTCGAACTCCCGGATCCACCGGACGGCCCGCGGCACGTCGGCGGCGACGGCCGTACGGGCCGCGCCCGGAACGGTGGGCGGGGCCGGGGTCCCGAGCCGGTAGAGGCGCTCGGAGCGGCGGCCCCGATCGGGCTCCCACCAGGCGCGGGCGAACGCCTCCGCCTGCTCAAGGGGGCCGCTGACGCCGGGCAGCGACCTGCCGAGGGCGATCAGCTCGCTCACCAGGGACGGGATGGCGTCCAAGGGGATGGCGGCGAGCAGCAGCGGGTAGGGGGCGGTGTGGATCACCGCCCCCTCCACCGAACCGCCCTCGGTGAACCACCCCATGAGCGGGTCCTCCGAGAACTGGCCGCTCCGCAGGCTCCGGAGCACGGTCAGCGCGGCCGTGTTGCGCACCGGGTCGCGCAGCAGCCAGCCCTCGGCCGCCGCGGCGAAAGTCGCCACGTCGGCGGTGAAGGTCCACGTCGGTTGGTCGGTCATCCGGGTCCTGGTCAGGCGGCGGACTCGGCGAGGTAGGGCGCCCACTGCGGGTCGCCGTCGAGCTGCGCACCGATGAGCCGCCAGTGCGCGCCGTGTGGCACCGCCGGGGTGACGCGCAGCGTCCACCCCAGGTCCTCGAGCAGCCGGTCCGCCTTGCGGTGGTTGCACGGCATGCAGGAGGCGACGCAGTTCTCCCAGGTGTGGGGACCCCCCTTGGAACGCGGGATGACATGGTCGATGGTCTCGGCCCGCTGCCCGCAGTACGCGCAGCGGAAGTCGTCCCGCCGCATGAGCGCGGCCCGCGTGAGCGGGATGCGGGACCGATAGGGGATGCGGACATAACGCCTCAGCCGGATCACCGACGGCACGTCGAGGGTGCGGCTCGCCGAGCGCAGCACGGCCCCCCGTCCGTCCTGATGAACGACCTCCGCCTTGTCGCGCAGCACCAGGATGACCGCCCGGTGCAGGGACAACGTGGTCAACGGCTCGTAGGTGGCGTTGAGAAGGAGTACTTGGCGCATCAGCCGACCTCCTCGGCCATCTCGTGAGCCGGGCTGAGATGGCGCGGGAGCACGGCTGTGCGCCCTGGTTGTGGTCCCGTCGGTTGGGACCCGGGTGCTTCCGTCACAGGGACCTCCGCCGGACGGTCCAGCGGATGGTCACCACGGCACCGCCCTCCACCAAAGTGTGGCCTTTGCCGCGCCCCATCCGCCACCCCATAAAGCGCGAGTGAGGTTCACGATTGGGACGCCTGTTGACGTTTATCCCCTTTCGAGGCTCTTTTTACTCCTGACGAGCGGCGCGCTCCTGTCGGTGACCTGCTTTAAAGTGCGAGGCATGACCGGACTGTCGTATCCACCCGCCCGCCGCGACGACATCGTCGACGACCTGCACGGAACCCCCGTCCCCGACCCCTACCGATGGCTGGAGGACGCGGACGACCCGGCCACCAAGGAGTGGCTGGACGCGCAGGACGTCCTCTTCAAGAGCACGGAGCTGCCCGGCCGTGAGCGCTTCCGTGAGCGCATCGCCGCGCTGCTGCGCTCCGGCTCGGTCGGTCCGCCCGCATGGCGCGGCGAGCGGCGGTTCTTCATGCGCCGCACGCCCGACCAGGAGCACGCGGTCCTGTACGTGGCGGACGGGCAGGGCGAGCGGGCGCTGATCGACCCGATGGCGCTCGACCCCTCGGGGCTGACCACCCTGGACACGTACCAGCCGGACAAGGAGGGCGCCCGCCTCGCGTACCAGATCTCGGTCGGCGGCGACGAGGAGTCCCGGCTCCACGTGCTCGACGTCGAGACGGGGGAGGCCGTCGAGGGGCCGATCGACCGGTGCCGCTACTCCCCCGTCGCCTGGTTGCCCGGCGGCGAGGCGTTCTACTACGTGCGCAAGCTGGCGCCGTCGGAGGTCCCCGAGGGCGAGGAGCAGTTCCACCGGCGGGTCTACCTGCACCGGGTCGGCACGTCTCCGGACGACGACGTGCTGATCTTCGGCGAAGGGCTGGAGAAGACGAACTACTACGGCGTCTCGGTCTCCCGCGACGGCCGCTGGCTGACCGTCTCCGCCTCGCAGGGCACCGCCCCGCGCAACGACCTGTGGGTGGCGGACCTGACCGCCTCGCCGGTCGAGGCGCCCGCGCTGGTCACCGTCCAGGAGGGCGTCGACGCGCAGACGGGCCTGCACTTCGGCCGCGACGGCCGGCTGTACGTGTTCACCGACCGGGACGCGTCCCGGGCCCGGATCTGCGTGACCTCGCCCGAGACGCCGACGTACGAGCACTGGCGCGACCTGATCCCCGAGGACTCCGAGGCGGTGCTCTCCGACTTCGCGATCCTCGACGACCTGGACGAGCCTGTCATGCTCGTCGGCTGGACCCGGCACGCCATCTCCGAGATCTCGATCCACACGCTGGAGACGGGCGTCCGGATCGGCGAGGTGCCGACGCCCGGCCTCGGCTCCATCGGCGGCATGACCGAGCGCCCCGAGGGCGGCCACGAGGCGTGGTTCTCGTACACGGACAACACCACGCCGCCGAGCGTCTACCGCTTCGACGCGCGCACCGGCGAGACGTCGCTCTGGGCCGCCTCACCCGGCGCGGTCGAGGTGCCCTCGGTGAACACCGAGCAGGTGGTCTACCTCTCCAAGGACGGCACCGAGGTCCACATGCTGGTGATCTCCCGTGAGGGCTCCGGCCCCCGGCCCACCATCCTGTACGGCTACGGCGGCTTCGGCATCCCCATGACCCCGGGCTACTCCGGCTCGATCCTGGCCTGGGTCGAGGCGGGCGGCGTCTACGCCATCGCCCAGCTCCGGGGCGGCGGCGAGCAGGGCGAGCAGTGGCACCGCGCCGGCATGCTCGGCAACAAGCAGAACGTGTACGACGACCTGCACGCGGCGGCCGAGCACCTGATCGCGACCGGCGTGACGACGCCCGAGCAACTCGGCATCTCCGGCGGCTCCAACGGCGGCCTGCTGGTCGGCGCGGCGCTCACCCAGCGGCCCGAGCTGTACGCCGCCGTGGTCTGCTCCGCGCCGCTGCTCGACATGATCCGCTACGAGAAGTTCGGTCTCGGCGCAACCTGGAACGTCGAGTACGGCTCCGCCTCCGTGGCGGAGGAGTTCGGCTGGCTGTGGGGCTACTCGCCGTACCATCACGTCCGCGACGGCGTCTCCTATCCGGCGACGCTGTTCACGGTCTTCGCCTCCGACACCCGGGTCCATCCGCTGCACGCCTGGAAGATGGCCGCCGCCCTGCAGCACGCCCAGGCCGCCGACCGCCCGATCCTGCTGCGCAACGAGGCCGAGGTCGGGCACGGCGCGCGTGCGGTGAGCCGGAGCGTCGATCTCGCGGCCGACCAGCTCGCCTTCCTCGCCCGGCACACCGGGCTCGCCTGACCGGCCGGTACGGCCGGGCCCGCTCAGGCCCGGCCGTACCCGCGCGGATGGTGGCGGTGGTCCCTATCGGGGGAAGATGACCGTCTTGTGGCCGTCGAGCAGCACCCGGTGCTCGACGTGCCACCGGACCGCGCGGGCCAGTGCCTGCCGTTCGACGTCACGGCCGATCGCGGCGAGGTCCTCGGGCGAGTGGGTGTGGTTGACCCGCGCGACCTCCTGCTCGATGATCGGCCCTTCGTCCAGGTCGTGCGTCACGTAGTGGGCGGTCGCGCCGATCAGTTTGACCCCCCGCGCGTACGCCTGGTGGTACGGCTTGGCCCCCTTGAACGACGGCAGGAACGAGTGGTGGATGTTGATCACCCGTCCCGCCAGCTTGGCGCACAGCTCCTCCGAGAGCACCTGCATGTACCGGGCGAGCACCACCAGATCGGCCTGGTAGTGCTCGACCAGCGCGAGGATCTCGGCCTCCTGCCGCGGCTTGGTCTCCGGCGTGACCGGCAGGTGGTGGTAGTCGATGCCGTACGACTGGGTGAGCGGCCGCAGGTCGGGGTGGTTGGAGGCGACTGCGACGATCTCGATGTCCAGCAGTCCGGAGCGCGCCCGGTAGAGCAGGTCGTTGAGGCAGTGGTCGAACTTACTGACCAGCACCAGCACCCGCGGCTTGACCGCCTGGTCGAAGAGCTGGAGGTCCATGCCGTACTCGGGCGCCAGCGCGGCGAAGGCCGTACGCAGCTCGTCGAGCTGCAGATCGCCGGTGAACTGGACGCGCATGAAGAAGCGCTTGGCGACGGGGTCCCCGAACTGCTGGCTCTCGGTGATGTTGCAGCCGTGCCCGGCCAGCAGCCCCGAGACGGCGGCGACCACACCAGGACGATCCGGACAGGAGATGGTCAGCACATAGTCAGCAGTCATGGCTTGATCCTTGGGTTTCTTGGCGCTCTCGCCTCAAACTGAGGATGATACCGCCCCCGCGACGCCGGCTCAGTTCTCCACGTCGACGCCGGGATCGAGCTCCCGCGCCCGCTTCAGATCGGCGGCGGCCTCGTCCGGCCGACCGAGGTCGCGCAGGGCGACGGCGCGGTTGGCGTACAGGGCGGCGTCCTCGCCGAACTCGATGGCCCGGGTCAGATCCGCCACGGCGCCGTCGAGGTCACCCGTCTGGTAGCGCAGGATCGCCCGGTTCGCCCATGCTCCGGCGAGCCCCGGATCCCGCGCCAGCGCCGTGTCGAACGCCGCGCGCGCCTCGCCGTACCGGCCGGCCGCGGTTTCGAGCTGGCCGAGCACGCCGTGCAGGTGCGCGTTGCCCGGGTCGATCTCCAGCCCCGCCTCGACGTCGCGCCGGGCCGCCTCGTGCTCGTCGAGCATCGCCAGGACGCCCGCGCGGTTCACGTAGGCGTCCAGGAAGGCCGGGTCCAGCTCGAGAACGTGGTCCAGGTCGGCCAGGGCCGCGTCCAGGTCACCGGCGGACAGGAGCAGCTCGGCGCGGTTGTAGTACGCCTCAGGCAAGGGCGGGCCGAGCCTGATCGCGGTCTCATAGTCGGCGAGCGCGTCCTGCGGCCGGCCCATCGCGAGCAGCAGGTTGCCGCGATCCAGATAGTGGTCGGGGAACGCGGGATCGATCGCGACGGCCCGGTCGAAGTCCTTCAGCGCATCCTCGCGCCGGCCGGCCCGGGCCAGAAGCTGCGCCCGATTGGCGAACAGCACCATCCGGTGCTGGGGATGGGCGTCCGGGGCAAGGTCCCGCTCGGCCAGCTCGATCGCCGACTCGACCAGGCGCAGCGCCTCGTCGATCCGGCCCTGCCGCAGCTCGATCAGCGCCCGCCCGTTGCGGTCGAAGCCGAGCTTGAAGGCGCGCTCCCGGCGGTCGGGCAGCAGCGTCGAGACGGCGATCGCCTCGTTGATCCACCCCATGGCCCGGCCGAGGTCGCGCCGCGCCGGGTCGGGGTCACGCGCGTCCAGCATGGCCGTGCCGTACGCGGCCGCGGCGTGGACGGCGGGGTCCACGCTGGCGCGGCGAGCACTCTCGTAGATCTCGAACGCCTCCGCCCGGCGGCCGATCCCGGCCATCGCGGTCGCGGTGCGGTGCGCGAAGCGCCACCATAGATCGGATCCGGGAGCGGCCAGACGCAGCCCGCGCGGGCCGAGCTCGGCCACCGCGTGCAGGAAGCCCTCGCCGACGCAGTGGTCCACGGCCGTCCACAGCGCGGCCAGCGCGGCCTCCCGGTCGCCGCCCAGCTCTCGGTGGTACGGCACCGCCCCCAGCAGGTGCTCGTCGGACAGCTCGGCCGCCCTCCGGTCGTGCGCCCGGGCCCGCTCCGCCGGCGGCAGCGCCAGATAGGCCGCGTACGCCCGAGGGTCGTCGGTGGTGCCGTCCGAGGCGATGAAGTCCTCGGCGTAGTTCTCGACGCGGTTCTCGGTGTCGTCCTCCACAGGCGGCGCCGTGACCAGGACGACGTCCGCCTCGCTCCATCCGCCGGGTGACGTGGGAGCGCCGACGGCCACGGTCAGGCCGGGAACCCGGCGCATGAGCACGGCCAGCAGCTCAAGATCGGTGGCGTCGGCCTCATGGACGTTGTCGACGAGCAGCGCGCGCGGCCCGTCCAGACGGTCCCGGACGAACTCGGCGATGCCGTTGGCGAGGCGCAGCGTCCGCCGGGGGGCCGGCACCAGGATCCGCTCGTCCTCGTGGAGGCCGTCGCCGAGCGGCTCCGCCTGGAACGGCACGAGCGGCCGGAGGTCGGGGGCGGCGGCCCGGATCGCGACGGCGTGCGCGACGACCAGGTCGGGGGCGCGCTCCAGCGCCGCCGGGACGAGCGCACGCAGCAGCGCGCCCCCGACGGTGTAGGGACCGCGCAGCCGTCGATGCCCGTTGATCAGAGGCGCCACGGGTGGAGGAAGCTCCAGAGCGTGGAGGGCGGCCTGGCGATCACGGGAGAGCCTCCCCCGAACCCAGATGGGGCGGCCGTTCTGCCGAGGGCTCCAGGTCACCCTTTGTGAATCACGCTCGACGTTCCGGTGAGCCGCACCGTGCCGGGCTTGCGGATAATGATCTTTTTCATCGTGCCTCTTTTCCCTGACACGGTCGCGCTCGGGTCCGCGTTCGCTTCGCGGGAGGCGTGTTCCGCCTTCGACTCCGCTCACCGCGGCCCTCGCCGTTCATGACAAGGCATAAGTATTGGCACGAATCAGTAATCCGCAAGCCCCGGCAGGGTGGTTTATCTGATTAATTGCGGCGTAACAACGGGAGTAAGGTATTTCTCCCCATAAAGCACTATGGCTGCGCCGCACGTCTCGCGCCGGATCTCGCGCCAGCCGTACTTCCGGTAGAGCTCGAGGGCGGCCCCCTGCTGCAGGGTGGTGTCCCCGCGCAGCACGTGGTAACCGAGCTCGCGGGCGCGTTCCTCCAGCCGTTCGAGGATCGTCGCGCCGTAACCGCGACGCTGGAACTCCGGATGGACCCGGAGCCGGCACATCTCCGCGGTCTCGTCGTCGATGCGGCGCAGGCCGCCCATCGCGACGATCCGGCCGCCGCCCGGCTCCTCGCCGACCAGGAACTCACCTCGATCGGCGAGGTACACCGCCTGAATGCGTGGGAAGTCGTCGTCGTAGTAGACGCCGTCACCCGGCATAAGGCCGACCTGGGCGAGGCCGATCTGGTGCAGCGCCAGCACCTCGTCGAGATCCGACCAGCGGTAGCGGCGAACCCGGAGCGCTCCCGTCACGTCTGCTGCCTGTTCTGCTCGAGGGTCGCGGTGGCCGCCGCGGCCGCAGCGGAGGCGTCCTCCGAGGCGGACACCAGGCACTCCCGGTAGGCCGTAAGCGCGGGGACATCGCCGTACTTGGACTGGACCGCCTTGAGCAGGTCGTACGCGGGGCGCATGACCAGTTCGGTGCGGTATTCGCGCTCGATCATCTCGATGGCCTTGCGGCCCATCTCCAGCGCCTCCTCGACCTCGCCCTCGATCAGGCGGCACTGGGCGCGGTCGAAGCGGATCAGGGTCTGGTCGAGCAGGTCCTCGCCGGAGTACTTGCCGAGCGCCTGCTCCAGGATGAGGTCCGCCTCCAGCGTCTGCCCCAGCTTGACCAGGACGTCGCCCTGGTAGAAGTAGAGCTGCCGCTCGGTGTACCCGAAGGCCGGGTCCTCCTGGTCGTTGGAGCTCATCTGCGCGAAGGCCGCCCTGGCCCGGGACAGCGCCCGCTTGGCCTGGTCGACGACCTCCTTCTTGGGACCGGTGCCGCCGGCCAGCATGGCGAGCGCTCTGGCCTCGACCACCGGTGCCATGGTCTTGGCCGCGCAGGGCGTCTGCCCGGCCATGTCCCGGCTCTTCTTCGCCAGCGCGAGCGCCTCGCGCGGGTCCCCGTAGTAGAGCGGGACCAGCGCCTCACGGGCGCTCACCCAGGCACGCAGCGCGCGGTCGCCCGTCTCGTCGGCGGCGGTGCGCCCCGTACGGAAGAACGACCGGGCCATGCGATGGTCGCCGAGGTCGATCATGATCATCCCGCAGAGCCCCGAGAGCTGGGCCGTCATGCGGCAGAGCCGTTCCTGGATGTCGACCGGTTGCCGCCGCTCCAGTGCCTTGCGCACTGTGGAGAACTCCAACAGCACGTCGCAGAGAAGGCGTAGCGGCGGGGTGTTCATGTACTGCCTGCCGAAACCGGTGGTCGTCTCCTCCCACTGGTCCAGCATCGCGGGCGAGACGGTCGCCGAGGCCATCGTCTCGTCCATATGCCGTCGTATGTTCTCCACCGCACCCAGCACCTGCCCGTCGAGAGCCAGCGGGGTACCGGCGAGGATCTTCAGCAGCGTCCTCCGTAGCACGTTCTCGTCCTCCTCGCCCCCGTCCGCGGAACGGCTGCCGCCATCCGGCTGTATCCACAGCTCGCGCACATTGGGGGAAGTGTCAGGTATTCCCTCTTCGAAATCGCAGCCGCGGACATTGCCGGGCGTTCCGTGGCCGTGGCCACAGATGCACGGCCCTTCGTAGCCGAGAGCGGCCGGTTCCACCCGGTAGACGGAACACAGGTAGTGGAGGTACTCGGGTCCGGGCTTCTTCAGCCCCGACTCGTAGGCGGACAGAAGCGTCTCGCCGATCCCCGGGACGGCCTTGCCGTCCCGCTCGAATAGTGCCCGTACCTGTTCGATCACATCCGCGAGTGCGATGCCGTTCGACAGGCGGTGCGCCTTGATCTTCGTGGTGCCGAACTTCGGCCCACACGCAAGATGGATCTCGTCGGCGATCACGGCAACGGCCCGCCCGGTGGCCAGACCTCGTGCCCGGATCTGCCGCGCGATCTCCGTTTCCCTGTGTTGCCTGCCGGACATCCCGGCCCCTCTCTCGCGGACGGGTGATGGCGCCGACCGCGTGTCCCGAAGGGTCCTCATCTGCTGACGCAGCGTAACGTCTCTGTCGCGCTGCGGCTACACAAGAATGATGGACCAGTTTTTGCCCGGCATGGACGAGTGCTTGAAGGTGCTGACTAAGGATCGTTCCTCAGCAGGGGGTTTTCTTCAACCTACTTGGGGGTTTGCCTAACCGCGGAGCCGACGGGCGGCGTTGACCCGTTCATGCTTGGTGAGTCATCTTGAGCCGGCCAGGACCGAATGCCCGGGGCAAAGGCGCCCAGCGCGTCGGCTCGCTCCAAACCAAGGAGGACACCGAAATGGAGGAGGACGATTTCCAGCGTCTGGAACTCCTGGTATCCGAACTCGACTCCCGCGGCCTTCTCGCCCGGGTCGTACGCACCCAGTCAGGCCGCCCCTTCGTACGGGTGATCAACCCGAAGGCCACGAGTCTCGCGGAGAACGTCGTGTGCAGGGCAGCGGACTACTGGTGGTCCTGGGGAGAGCCGATGCACCGGGCGGACGACCCGGCCGGTGCGGCGCGCAAGGTCGCCCGAGTGCTCGCCGCGGTGAATGAATAGCTCGCCACGGCACATGGGGCCGGCGGAGCGCACGGTGCGGAGCGCCCCGCGACGGCCGCGCTCGACGCGGCGGTCCGGGACGCTGTGCGCCCCCGGCCCCCTACACCTCGTGCCCGGCGGAGGTATCCGCCGGGCACGGCATGCCGCCGTCCGGTCCGGTCGTACCGGCCGGAACGGACGGTGATCGAGGAGGATCCCTCCGGAGAACGGCACGGCGCGCGCTCCGGGTGCGCACGCCGTGCTCTGCCGCTCGTCGCGGCGAAACCCCCGCCCGCCGTACCGACGCCGAGCAGGGGAATCCGCCTTCCCCGGCGATGTGACGACGGCCGGTTCAGTCGGCAAAATGAGTTAGGTTTACCTGCTTGTTGCTGACCGAACCGATCCGGGGGGATCCACCTCGTGTTGCCGTACGCGCCGACTCCGACACCATCTCCTGGAGGGGACATCTCTGACACGGTGGGAGAGGCGGTCACCGCGGTGACTGAGACGTGCAAGAGCGGCAAGGGCCTGACGTGCTCGATCCTCAACGCGTCCTTCCCCGACGGCGTGTACCCCTGGGTCCCGCTCGTGGCCGGGATCGTCGACGCCCTGCTCACTCTGTGCATGATCCTCGCCATCGCCCTTGTGGTGCGGAGCGTCGCGCACCGGCTCATCACCCGGGTGACGCTGCGGGCCAGCGAGGGCGTCCTGCCGGAGCGGTTCAAGACCATGTCGTCCGGGTCGAGCGAGGCGAGCACCGCGATCCTCACCGAGCGGCGCAGGCAGCGGGCCGAGACGATGGGCTCGGTGCTGCGAAGCCTGGCCTCGGTCGTGATTCTGGGCACTGCCGCCCTGATGATCCTGTCCAATCTGGGCATCGAGCTGGCCCCGCTGCTCACCAGCGTCGGCATCATCGGCGTCGCGGTCGGCTTCGGCGCACAGGAGCTGGTCAAGGACTTCATCGCCGGCATGTTCATGCTGCTGGAGGACCAGTACGGCGTGGGCGACGTCATCGACACCGGTGTCGCGGTCGGCACGGTCGAGGCCGTCACCCTGCGGATCACCCGGATCCGCGACGCCGACGGCAAGGTCTGGTACGTCCGCAACGGCACCATCAGCCGGGTCGGCAACGAGTCCCAGGGCTGGTCGCGCGCGGTCGTCGACGTGACCGTGCCGTACGAGGCGGACACCACGACGGTGCGCGAGCTGCTCAAGAACGTCTCGACGGCGATGTGGGAGGAGCCGGAGTACCGCGACGTCCTCCTGGTCGAGGAGCCGCAGGTGTTCGGCCTGGAGCAGCTCTCCGGCACGTCGATCATCTTCCGGGTCAGCGTGAAGACCGCCCCGGCGCAGCAGGCCGAGGTGGCCCGTGAGCTGCGGGTTCGGATCAAGAGGGCGTTCGACGAGAAGAACCTGGCCTTCGCGGGCTGAACTTACCGATCGGTAACTAGCTTAGGCTGAAGCGGTGACAACCTTCTACGAAGCCGTCGGAGGCGAGGAGACGTTCCGGCGGCTCGTGCACCGCTTCTACGAAGGCGTCGCCGCGGACCCGCTGCTGCGCCCGATGTACCCGGAAGAGGACCTCGTGGGGGCCGAGGACCGGCTGCGCATGTTCCTCATCCAGTACTGGGGCGGCCCCAACACCTACAGCCAGGAGCGCGGCCACCCCCGGCTGCGCATGCGGCACGTGCCGTTCACGATCGGTGAGGCGGAGCGGGACGCCTGGCTCAAGCACATGGGCGACGCCGTACGCTCGCTGGAGCTCGCCCCCGAGCACGAGGAGCAACTCCTGCGCTACCTCGTCTACGCGGCCCAGAGCATGCTGAACGCATAACGCCCTCTGCCACGGGGCAGCCATGGGGCATGCGTGAAACCCCCTGGTGGCATGACGCCGTCGTCTACGAGATCTACGTCCGCAGCTTCGCCGACTCCACCGGTGACGGGGTCGGCGACCTCGCCGGCGTGCGGAGCCGGCTGCCCTACCTGGCGGATCTTGGCGTCGACGCGATCTGGCTGACCCCGTTCTACCGCTCCCCCATGGCGGACGGCGGCTACGACGTCGCGGACTACCGCGACGTCGATCCACTCTTCGGCACGCTGGACGACTTCGACGACCTGGTCGCGGACGCGCACGACCAGGGGCTGCGGCTGATGGTGGACATCGTCCCCAACCACAGCTCCGCCGCCCACCCGTGGTTCCAGAAGGCCCTGAACGCGCCTGAGGGCTCGCCTGAGCGCGACCGGTACATCTTCCGGCCCTCCCCGCCCGGACGGCCGGACGCGGAGCCGAACAACTGGCTCTCGGTCTTCGGCGGTCCCGCGTGGACCCGGCTCCCGGACGACCAGTGGTACCTCCACCTCTTCGCGCCCCAGCAGCCCGATTTCAACTGGAACAACGCAGAAGTGCGGGAGGACTTCCTCACCACACTGCGGTTCTGGCTGGATCGGGGCGTGGACGGCTTCCGCATCGACGTCGCCATGGGCCTGCACAAGGCGGAGGGGCTGCCCGACACCACCATCGGCTTCGGTGCCCGGTCGCCCGTCTGGAGCCGCCCCGAGGTCCACCAGGTCTATCGCGAGTGGCGCGCCGTACTCGATTCCTATCCCGGTGACCGCGCCGCGGTGGGCGAGGTCTGGACGGATTCGGCCGAGGACCTCGCCCTTTACGTACGCCCCGACGAGCTGCACCAGAGCTTCAACTTCGCCTGGCTGGAGGCGCCCTGGTCGGCCGCCGCGTTCCGCGAGGTCATCGAGACCACCCTGGCGGCGATGCGGGCGCCCACGTGGGTGCTGTCCAATCACGACGTCGTACGGCACGCCACCCGTTACGGCGAAGGCGCGGCGGACCCGGGAGCCGGGCTCGCCAGGGCGCACGCCGCCCTGCTGACGATGCTCGCCCTCCCCGGGTCGGCATATCTCTACCAGGGGGAGGAATTAGGGCTAACCGAGGTAAAGAACCTTCCACCGGAAGTACGTCAGGACCCCGTCTATTTCCGGACAAGAGGGGCGATGCCCGGACGGGACGGCTGCCGGGTCCCGCTTCCCTGGACGGGGACGGCCCCGCCGTTCGGCTTCGGACCGGGCGGGTCGTGGCTGCCGCAACCATCCGAGTGGGCGGAGCTGACCGTGGAGCGGCAGACGGCGGACCCCGGCTCCACCTTGTCGTTCTATCGCCGGGCGCTGGCCGCGCGCCGATCCCTGCGGGGCACGCTACCGGACGCGATCACCTGGCTGGACTCCCCCGCCGACACCCTGCTCTTCTCCCGCGAGCCGCTGGTCTGCGCCGTCAACTGCGGCACCGACCCGGTACGGCTGCCGCCCCACGACCGGGTCCTGATCTCCAGCGCTCCCCTGGACAGCGGCGTGCTGCCGCCGGACGCGGGAGCGTGGCTGCTGCGCGACTGACCTCTCACTCCTCGACGAAGAAGCGCTTGAGGTAGGCGAGCTCGTCCTCAGTGAGCCGGCGCGGGCGTGCGCCCTCGACGTCGTAGGCGACCATAACGGAACGCGCCTTGACGAAGACCTGCTCGTCGTCCTTGATCTCGTACGCGAGGGTGAACCGGACCGGCTTGATCTCGGTCACCCAGGTCTCGACGCGTACCGGATCGGGGCGGAACGTCAGCGGGCGACGGTAGTCGATCTCGTGCCGGGCGACCACCAGACCCCGGTGCGGAGGGTCGCCCGCGCGGAGCCGATCGACGACGAGCATGTCGAGCCGCGCGTCCTCCAGGAAGTCGAAGAACCGCACGTTGTTGACATGGCCGAGGCTGTCGATGTCCCCGAAGCGGACCTGCCGGTGGAAGACGTGCCGCTGGTCGGCGGGGGCGGCGGCACTCGTGACAGTACGGCCGACAGCACGGCCGGCGCCGTCGGAGAGAGGTTGTCCGGACACACCGGAAACCGTATTCCACCCGCGGTTTCCGCACACGGGCGGGGTCGCGACGAGCGCCGGCCGAGGCCGGGACCGGTCCCCTGACCCGGCGACGTGCGCCGGGAGGGGGCGGCTAGTCCCGGGTCAGCTTGCGGTAGGTGACGCGGTGCGGGCGAGCCGCGTCTGCGCCGAGCCGGTCGATCTTGTTCTTCTCGTAGTCGGCGAAGTTGCCCTCGAACCAGAACCAGTTCGAGCCGCCCTCCCACGCCAGGATGTGCGTGGCGATGCGGTCGAGGAACCACCGGTCGTGCGAGGTGATCACCGCGCAGCCCGGGAAGTCGAGCAGCGCGTTCTCCAGGCTGGACAGGGTCTCGGTGTCGAGGTCGTTGGTGGGCTCGTCGAGCAGCAGCACGTTGCCGCCCTGCTTGAGGGTCAGGGCGAGGTTAAGCCGGTTGCGCTCGCCGCCGGACAGGATGCCCGAGGGCTTCTGCTGGTCCGGCCCCTTGAAGCCGAACGCCGCGACGTACGCCCGGGACGGCATCTCGACGTTGCCGACCTTGATGTGGTCGAGACCGTCGGAGACGACCTCCCAGACGTTCTTCTTCGGGTCGATGCCCGCACGGCTCTGGTCGGCGTAGGAGATCTTGACGGTCTCGCCGACGGTGATGGCGCCCCCGTCCGGCGTTTCACCGCCGGTGATCATGCGGAACAGCGTGGTCTTGCCGACGCCGTTCGGGCCGATGACGCCGACGATGCCGTTGCGGGGCAGGTCGAAGGAGAGGTTGTCGAGGAGGATGCGGTCGTCGAAGCCCTTGGAGAGCTTCTCCGCCCGGATCACCGTCGTGCCGAGGCGCGGGCCCGGCGGGATCTGGATCTCCTCGAAGTCGAGCTTGCGGTACTTGTCCGCCTCGGCGGCCATCTCCTCGTAGCGCTGGAGACGGGCACGGCTCTTCGTCTGGCGCGCTTTGGCGTTGGAGCGGACCCACTGGAGCTCCTCCTCCAGGCGCTTCTTGCGCTTGACGTCCTTCTGGCCCTCGACCTTCAGACGCGCGGCCTTGGCCTCGAGGTAGGTGGAGTAGTTGCCCTCGTAGGCGTAGCACCGGCCGCGGTCGAGCTCCAGGATCCAGCCGGCCACGTTGTCGAGGAAGTAACGGTCGTGGGTGACGGCCAGTACGGTGCCGGGGTACTTCTCCAGGTGCTGCTCCAGCCACTGGACGCTCTCGGCGTCGAGGTGGTTCGTCGGCTCGTCGAGCAGCAGCAGGTCGGGCTGCTCCAGCAGGAGCTTGCACAGCGCGACGCGGCGGCGCTCACCACCGGAGAGCTGGGAGACGTCCGCGTCGCCGGGCGGGCAGCGGAGCGCGTCCATGGCCTGCTCGAGCTGGCTCTCCAGGTCCCAGGCGTTGCGGTGGTCCAGCGCGTCCTGCAGCTTGCCCATCTCCTCCAGCAGTTCGTCGCTGTAGTCGGTGGCCATCTGCTCGGCGATCGCGTTGAACCGGTCGAGCATCGCCTTGGTCTCGGCGACGCCCTCCTCGACGTTGCCCAGAACGGTCTTGGTCTCGTTGAGCGGGGGTTCCTGCTGCAGCATGCCGACGGTGAAGCCAGGCATCAGCCGCGCGTCTCCGTTGGACGGCTGCTCGAGCCCCGCCATCATCCTGAGCAGCGTCGACTTGCCCGTGCCGTTCGGGCCCAGGACGCCGATCTTGGCTCCGGGCAGGAAGGACAGCGTGACATCGTCGAGGACCACCTTGTCACCGTGCGCCTTGCGCACGCGCTGCATCGTGTAGATGTACTCCGGCATGACTCCAAGGGTAGTGGCACCCACGGCAGCTTCATCCGGTCATCTCGTCACCTGTGCGCGGTGGAGGAGCCGTGGGACGCGCGGGGAGGCAGATGCGGTCGCGACCGAGCTCCTTGGCCCGGTAGAGGGCGAGATCCGCGGCGGCGAGCAACTCGATGAGATCGTTGCCGTGCATGTTCATGATGGCCACCCCGGCCGAGATCGTCACGGTGACCATGGCGTGGTCGGCCGGAACCGCCATGCGGCCCACCCTGGAGCGCAGCCGCTCGGCCACCCGCCTGGCCTCGGTGACGTCGGCCCGCGGCAGCAGGATCACGAACTCCTCGCCGCCGAACCTGCCGACCACGTCGTAGTCGCGCAACTGGCTGCGCAGCGTGCCGGCGACCCCGATCAGCACCTGGTCGCCGATGAGGTGGCCGTAGGTGTCGTTGACCCGCTTGAAGTGGTCGATGTCGACGATGAGCAGTGCGAGTGTGTCGCCGGTGCGCCTCGCGCGGACGATCTCGGTGTCCGCCTCGCGCTGCCAGGCGGCGGCGTTGAGCAGCCCGGTCTTCGGGTCGGTGCGCGCGGCGGCCTGCAACTGGGCGTGGAGCAGGCTGCGCTGCAGCAGCACCACCGGCGGCAGGGCGAGCAGTAGCAGCCCCAGGTTGAGTCCGCACGCGATGGCGACCGTCACGCCGAGGCAGAGTTCGACGGCGTCGAGCAGCGCGCTCTCGCGGTTCCACAGGAACTCCCGCCACCGGGTGTCGGGATCGGCGGCGCGCACGGCGATGGCGATGAGCGCGGTGTTGACGGCGGTGAACATGACGGCGCAGGCCACCGCCGCGAGGATCGGCAGCGCGCGGCCGCTGGACAGCTCGCTCGGCGCCGGGATCCACGCGTGGAACGCCATGGAGGCGGCGCACGCGGCCACCCCGATCGCCGCCGCGCTGAAGACCCTCCGATAGACGACCGTGGCGCGGACGCGCACCTGCAGCAGGATCTGCAGCGGAATGGGGGCGAGCAGGGCGTACATCGGCGGGAGCAACAGCACGACGGGCAGCCACCAGGCCGACAGCAGGTCGCGGGACACCCCGGCGGGCATGCCGAGCCGTCGGGTGGCCTCGATGCAGACGGCGCCGCACACCGTCAGGGCGGCGAACGCCGCGAGGTGCGAGATGTGGAAGGGCGTCGTGATCAGCAGGTACGCGATCGCGGCCAGGTCCAGCGCGACGATGCCGAAGAAGTAGACCACGAGAGGACGGCGCTGGGCCAGCAGGGGCCACCGACCGCGCCGCGAGGGCGATTCGTCCCGCGGTGTGGCCGAGGTCTGGCTGGGTGCCGTCATCCAGTCTCCCCACGCGTCCGTGCGCTGCCTCCAGCGTCTCACGATGTGTAACACAATAATTGCGGAGTGTGCGTCGCGCGACGGGAACCGCTACCTTTGGCAGTCTGGCCGCCGGATGTCCGGACGGCAGACGAGGTAACCGCTCCTTCACGAAGGGGGCTGTGTGGGAAAGGAGCAGCCGTGGTGCGGGGTGTGACCTGGACCTAGAAAGGGTGCTCACGCAGCGACGCGGAAGTCGCCATCGGCCGATACCCGGACGTTCCACCGTGGGGCACCGGCCGCGCACGGCCGATGCCCTTGCCGCCGCACGCTGACTCCTCACCCGCAGCCGTCCGGCACTCCGGGCGCCACCTCCACCACTCACCGCACATCGCCTCCGGCGCCCGCGACACCCACTTCCGGCTTCCAGCCACCGGTCATGCCGCGAGCGCGTCCGGCACCGTCTCGACCGGCCACGGCACATCGTCCGTTTCCTGACCCTCGGTGCTGCTGGAGGACGGGCGCTCGTCCGCGCCTTCCGCGGCCTCGCCCGGAGACGTGCCGTCGTCGTCGGAAGACAAGGACGCCTCCGCCGGGTGAGTAGCCCGCCTCTCCGACGGCTGGGCGTCCCCTCCCTCGACCGGGCGAACCGCCTGCCCCTCCCGGCTGTCCCGTTGCTCCGCCGGGCGCGTGTCCCGCTCGTCCGTGTGGGGCACCGGCCTCAGCTCCCACTCGCGGGTGTCGTCCTCCATGCCCTGTCGTTCCTGGCCGCCGGCCGTGTCCGCGAAGGACCGGACCGGCTTCTCGAAGCTCGCGATGCCCCACTTGAGGTCGTGGCCGACCGAGCTGGCCTCGACCTCGGCCAGGAATCTCTGCTCGCCCTGCCGGTCCTGGAACTGCCGAATCCGGAGCCTGCCGTACACGACCAGCGGGTGGCCTTTGCGGACCGACTGGGCGACGTTGTCGGCGAGCCCCCGGTAGCAGCGGACCGTGTAGTACGTCGTGTCCTGGGTGGTCCACGTCTGGGACCGCCGGTCGAGCACCCTGCGGTTGACCGCGAGCCGCAGGCTCGTCGCGCGCGAGCCGTCGGGGAACTGGTACTGCCGGGGGTCGGCGGTGACATTGCCGCTCAACGTGACGTAGACGTCGCTCATGGAGTCCTCCCCAGGTCCGGACCCTCGCCGGACACCGGGGACGACTCTGCCCGTTTCCCCGCCGGCAGCTCTCCGCCGAATCCGGTTCTGTGGACAACTCAGCGCCTGGGGACGGCTACTTCCCGGACGCGGCGGCCACGGCTGCGAAGTACTCGTTGTAGCGCAGCAGCTCGCCCTCGATCGGCGCGACCACCATCTCCTCCGCCACCGCCGCCACCCGGCGACGCATGTCCCTCTCCAGGCGCTCGCGTTCCCTGGCGGCGGCGAGGACGACGAAGTTCCTGCTCGCCATGCCGGACAGGAGGCCCACACCCAGAACGCCGATGATCTGCAACCCGAGCCACGGCAGCAGGCCGACGTCGCCGAGGATCTCCACCGGCGCCGCGCCCAGCTTCAGCACGCCGTACGCGAGGATCGAGCCGGCCCAGGCGACCCCCGCCACGAACAGCACGACGAGGAGGTACTGCCAGATCTTGAGCAGCCACCACCAGCCGGGGACCCGATCCAGCGGCGGGGCGACCTGGGACAGCTCGTCGGAAAGCGTCGCGGGCAGCTCGACGGACTTCGACCGAGCCGCGTCGCGCACGCCCGCCTGCCAGACCTCCGGCATCTCCTGCGTGACGCCGTCGGCCAGTGCCTGCACGGCGTTGTCCACCTCCGCCGGCTGGGCGCTGACGGCGCTGCCCACGAGTGTGCGGATCTCGTCCTTCACATCGCCGAGCCGCAGGCTGCTCAGCGGGTCGGGCCGCAGCCGGGCCGCCCACCGCGCGTACGGCCAGCCGACCCAGTCCACGGAACGTACGCCGTACACGTTCTCCATGGCCTCGCCGACCGCGGAGACGCCGACGGCGTCGCACAGGGCGTCGGTCAGCCCCTCGCGGCGCGCGCCGTCCACGGCGGACTCGACGCTCGGGATGTCGGCGACGTCCTTGGCGAGGGGGCTCATCAGCCGGTCGAGGTCCGCCTCCAGCCTCTGGAACGCGGCACGGCGCCGGACCACCGACTCCGCGAGCACCGCCTTGAGGTCGTCGACGCCTTCGCCGGTGACCGCGGAGGTCACGACCACCTGCGGGCTGTCCACGCCCTCCCTGGAGAGCAGCACTCTCAGGTCGGCCACGCAGATCTCGCGGTCCTCCGGGGACAGCCGGTCGGCGTGGTTGAGCACGAAGACCGTCACGGCGTCGTGCCCCGCCAGCTCGGTAACGTAGCGCCGGTGTACGGAGGCGTCCGCGTACTTCTGCGGGTCGAGCACCCACACCACGAGGTCGGAGACCTTGATCAGCCGGTCGGCCTCGGTGTCGGTGAGCGCCCGGATCGAGTCGTGGTCGGGCAGGTCGAGCAGGATGAGCCCGTGGAGCTGGCTCTCGCCCTTGTCCAGCGCGCTGGCCCGGGCGAAGCGGTGCCGCCACTGGATCTGCAGCCAGTCGAGGAGCGGCCCGGCGCCGTCCAGACCCCAGACGCACGCGTGGGTGCGGGCGGTGGTCGGCCTGCGCACTCCGGTGGGCGAGAGTTCGAGGCCGGAGACGGCGTTGAACAGGGACGACTTGCCGCTTCCCGTGCCTCCGGCCAGCGCGACCACCGTGTGGTCCGGGGACAGCCTGAGCCGGTCCCCGGCGCGTACGAGCAACTGGGCGGCCTCGGTGAGCGTCGCCTGGTCGGCCCGGTCCGCGCCCAGCTCGACGAGCCGCGCGAGGGCGGCGAACCTGGCCCCGAGGCCGTACTGGACGTCGGTGGTGCTGGCAGTCATCGTGCGACCTCGAGGTTGTACGTCGCCTGGTACAGGCGGGTGGCTGCTGCCTCGTCCGGGATCCCGGCGCCGTCGAGCTCGTCCACGTAGCGCAGGGTCTCCTCGTCGAAGACCATGCCGATGCGGGCGCGCAGATCGCTCCGGGCCTTCGCGCTGATGTTCCGTAGCGACTCGGCGCCGAGGAGCGCGCGCAGCAGGCGCTGCGGCAGCGCGCCCGCTCCCCGGCCGGACGAGACGTCCGTGGCGCCGTAGCCGAGCAGGCTCACCGTGAAGATCAGGGCGAGCGACTCCACGTCGAAGGACACGAGCCGTGCCACCGAGCGCTTGGTCACGCCTTCGGTCCTGATCAACTCGGTGACGTGGTCCTGCCAGGCGCCGATGGCGCGCGAGGTGCGCTGCGTGGCCTCGTCGGACGAGCGGCCGAGACCGGGTGTGGCGGCGAGCCGGTCGCCCGCGCCCGCCCGCTGCCGCCAGCGCACGACGACCTCCTCCGCGGCCCGCTCGGCGGCGGAGTTGATCACGCTTTCCAGCGCGTTCCTGATCGCCGTCCTGAGCGCGCGGGCGCGTTGCGGCCCCCGCTGGCCCCCCTTGCCTCCCCGCCGGAGCTGGAGGGTGCGGATCAGGTCGCCGGAGCCGGCGAAGTCCTGCCAGCGGGCCAGCACCTCGCCGCGCAGCAGCGAGCCGTTCCTGGTGGCCTCGTCGATGTCGGCCAGCGCGCCCATGTACGCGGCGTCCACGTCGGAGCGCAGGTCCGCGCGCAGCGCCACCTGCGTCTCCAGATGCCTGGCCAGTGCGGGCACCCGGTTGCGGAAGCTGTCCAGGACGCCGTTCAGAGTCGTCCGTACGGCGGCGGCGCGCCGCTCGTCGTCCACGGAGAGGTGGGCCAGCCACATCCGCAGCTCGGAGACCTCCTTGTCGGGAAGACGCCCCTCGGTGACCGTCGTTTCCTTGATCACGAAACGCTCGGCGTCGGCCAGGCCGTACTCGTCGAGCATCCGGCCGAAGTGCTTCACGATGACGTCGCGGGATTTCTCCGGCACCCGGGACAGCACGATGACCAGCCGTGCGCCGCGTTCCTTGGCCAGCCGCAGCAGGTTCCACGAGGGCGCGTCGGCGTACCGGGAGGCGGTGGTCACGAACACCCACATATCGGCCGCGTCGAGCATCCGGTGGGCGATCTCGTGGTGCTCCTCCACGACCGAGTCGATGTCCGGGGTGTCGAGCAGCGCCACGCCCGGCGGGAGGCGCTCCGTGGTGGACAGCACGACGCTGTCCGTGCCCACGCCCTCGACGGGCCGCTCGAGCCGGGTCAGCCCGCCGAGCAGGTCCCCCTCGGCGAACCATTCGTGGTCGTCGGGGTGGCACACCAGCACCGGCGTCCCCGTCGTGGGGCGGCGCACGCCCGTCGTGCTCACCCGCTGCGCGGCGAGGGTGTTGACCAGGGTGGACTTGCCCGCCCCGGTCGAGCCCGCGACGACGATCAGCGCGGGTGCGGTGCTCATGTGCACGCGCGGGATGACGTAGTCCTCAAGCTGGGCCAGCACGGCGGCCTGCGCCTTGCGCGCCTCCTCCGCGCCCGGGATGTCCAGTCCGAAGTGCAGGTCCTCCACGGCCAGGCGGAGCTGATCCAGCGCGTCGGTCAGCGCGGCGGAGACCGGTTCCGGCAGCGGCACCTTCCGCACCCGGGCCGCGGGATCCTCTTCAGCCTCTTCAGCCTCTACCGCCGCTTGAGCCGTGTCGGCCTTTTCGACCTCGTCGGCCTCGTCGTCCGGGCCGCCGGTCGTGCCCGTCGCGTCCTCCGCGTTCGCGGCCTCGTCCGTCCTGACCTCGTCGTCATGAGGCATGCCCTCGGCGGCATGGGGCCCGGCCTCGGCCTCCTCGCTGTCCGCCGCGTCGCCGCTCTCGCGCGTGATGTCGTACGCGTCGCTGCTCTCGCCCGTGACGTCGTTCGCGTCGTTCGCGTCGCCGGTCTCGTTGTCCGCCCCGGCTTCACGCTTCTCCGCGTCGGTCTCGGCGGCGGACCACTGCGCGTCGTCGGCCGGCCCGATCGGACCAGCGTCGGCCCATCCCGCGGGCTCGTCGCCTCCGACCTCGTCGTCCCCGATCTCGTCCGAGCGCCACGCCTCGGCCTGTCCCGCGGCTTCGCCGCCCCCCGCCTCGTCCCCGGCCTCGTCGGATCGCCACGCCTCGGATGCGGAGACGCTTTCGCTCTCATCCACCTGTCCGTACGCGGCGAACTCGGCGTCGCCGGAATCGTCCGGCTGAGCCTCGGATGTCGAGCCGTCCTCGGTCTGTACTGCGCCGCCGGGCCACTCGATCGTCTCGGGCGCCTCGGATCGCCCGGCGTCCTCGGCTTCCACACCAGCCACCGTGCCCGGGGCGTCCTCGGCTTCCCCGCCGGCCACCGTGCCGGGGGCGTCCTCGATCTGCCCCGGATACTCGTCGCCCTGGGCTCCGTCGATGGCGGGAGCGCCCTCGAAAGTGCCCGCGATCTCACCGACGTGCCCGCCGTCGTCGGCCACGTCGTGGGCGTTCTCGCCGTCACCGACGTCGAGAACGTCCGGCACACCGGCGGCGTACGGCTCGGCAGGGCCGGTGAGCGCGGTGCCACCGGCGGCGGCCTCGCCGTCGGACGCGGTGGCGGGGCGGTCGGGGGCGATAGCGGAGCTGTCGGTAGTGCTGGGGGTGGTGGAGTGGTCGGTGGCGGTGGGGGTGCCAGAGTGGTCGGTGGCGGTCTCGTCCTCCGCCTCCTCGACCGGGGTCACGTCCCGCGACCACTCGTCGCCATCCTTCTCGCGGGCGGCGACCGCGCCGTCCGTCGTCTCGGCGTGTCGCCAAGGGGATGGCGCGCTGGCGGTGGGCGTCTCCGGACCGTTTTCCCGGCCGTCGGCCGGGTCGGAGCGATCTGCCCGGTCCGCCGTTTCGTCGTGAACAGGGGTCGTCCCGCGGTCACCTAACGTGGCGCTCGCACCGGACGTCCGGTCCTCGTCCGCCGTCGTGCCGGACGTGCCCGGCGTCGCATCGTGGTCGAGGTCGCCGGTCGTTGGGCGTCGCGTGGCCGTGCTGAAGGCGTCCCAGCCGGGGACCCCGTCCGAGACGGCGGCGAATCCGGCGCTGACCACGTCGGCCAGGTCGGGCCGCCGGGTCGTTTCCGGCGCTTCGGCCCCCTCGCGGGCGGCAGCGGCAGCGGATCGCGGCGCGAACGCGTCCCAGTCGCCCGTCCCCTCCGATCCCGTACGGGGGGCGGACGCCGGACGGCCGTCACGTGGAGGCGTCGCGGCATCGCGGGGGGCGCGGGCCGGGGCGTCCCAGACCGAGGTCCGCTCGGCGGCGCTGTCCTTCGCGGGTGTGTCCCATACAGACGTCGCCTCCGACGCGCTCTCCCCGGCGGCGTCACGGGTCGGCCGCTCCCAGAGGGACGTCTCCTCCGCCGGAGTGCGGCGGGCCGCGTCGTCACGAGCGGGCGGGTCCCATCCGGACATCTCCTCCGCCGGAGTGCGGCGGGCCGCGTCGTCACGAGCGGGCGGGTCCCATCCGGACGTCTCCCCCGCCGGTCCCGGCGTCACGTCGTGCTCGGGTGTGTCCCAGGCCGGGTCGCGACGTGCCGATCGACCGCGTACGAGCGGTTCGTCGCTGTCGGGCCGTGCCGCGCGGGGCGCCTCGCCCGTTCCCGGCGCGCCGGAGGCGCCGCTCAGCGGGGACGGGCGCCTCGGCTGCTGCGTGGCGAACGCGTCCCAGCCCGGCGTCGCCCACGCCGTACGGTCACCGATGCGCGGGCGGGCCGGGCGGTCGGGGGCGCCGGTCGTGTCGGGGGCGCCGGTCGTGTCGGACGCGCGCGCGTCCCGCGCGGTGAAGGCGTCCCAGCGGTCGTCTTCCGTGCCGGAGTCCGTCGCCCGGGAGGGACGCACCGTGAAGCCGTCCCAGCTGTCGCCCGTGTCCCAGTCGGAACGGTCGGGACGCTCGGGACCGCTCTGGGCCGGGTGGTCGCCGTCGGCCGGGTCGCCGTCGCGGATGGGACGGAAGGCGACCGTCTGCTCTCCCGGGGTCTCCGGGTGCTCACCGGTGTGATCGATGGCCTGCTCCTCGTTCTCCGCGTGGCCGGACCGGTCGACGGACCCGTCGTCGGGCGTCTTCCAGGCAGGCGACTTCACGGGATCCGCTCCACTCGCACCATTTCGATCTCCTGGCCGACTCTGACGACGTCGCCGACGATCACGATCGCCGGCGGCCGCACCCCGGTCGCGGTCACGCGCTCCGCCACCGTGGCGAGCGTGGCGGCGAGTGCTCGTTGGGTGGGAAGAGTACCGTCCTGCACCACCATCACGGGAGTTTCCGGCGAACGTCCGTACCGTACGAGCGCGTCGGCGATCTCCGCGATCCGTTCGACGCCCATCAGCAGGACGAGCGTTCCCTTCGACCGGGCGAGCCCCGGCCAGTCGACCGTCGACTTCGGGTCGTCCGGGGCCACGTGTACGGAGATCACGTGGAACTCCTGGCTGACCCCCCGGTGGGTGACGGGCACTCCGGCCGCGGCCGGCACGGCCACCGCGCTGGTGACGCCCGGCACGACCGTCACCGGGATGCCGGCGCGGGCGCAGGCGATCATCTCCTCGCCGCCGCGTCCGAAGACGAACGGGTCGCCGCCCTTGAGCCGGACGACGAACTTGCCCTGCCTGGCGTGCTCGACCAGCAGCTCGTTGATCCGCTCCTGCGCCAGGTAGCGGCCGTACGGGATCTTGGCGGCGTCGATGAGCTCGACGTCGGGCGGCAGCTCGTCGAGGAGGGCGCGCGGGGCGAGCCGGTCGGCAACGACGACGTCCGCCTGGGCGAGGAGCTGGCGTCCCCGGACGGTGATCAGCCCGGGGTCGCCCGGCCCGCCGCCGACGAGGGCGACGCCGACAGGCTTGCCACGGTGGCGGCGCGCGTCCACGGTGCCGTCGCGGAGCGCGTTGACGACCTCGTCGCGGATGCCCGCGGCCCGGCGCGGGTCGCCGCCCGCCGTGATGGCGACGCCGATCTCCCCGACCCGGCCGCTCGCGGGCGTCCAGGCGGCGGACGCCTCTTTGTCGTCGGCGCGTACGCACCAGATGCGCTTGGCCTCGGCCTCGGCGGCGATCGCCGCGTTCACCTCGCGCCGGCTGGTGCAGGCGTGTACGAGCCACGCGCCGTCGCAGTCCCCCACCTGGTACGGCCGGCGCTCCCACGTGACGCGGCCGTCGGCGATCAGATCGTCGAGGGCGGGGGTGGCGCTGGGCGAGACGAGGACGACGGAGGCTCCGGCGTCGAGCAGGGCGGGGATTCTCCGCTGTGCGACGCGGCCGCCGCCCACGACCAGAACCCGCCGTCCATCGAGGCGAAGGCCAAGCAGGTAGGGCGCCATGACCCCAATCTCCCTAATGCGTCAAGCGTGCAGTGTTAGGAGGCAAATTTACCGGTTGGCCGGTGACCGACGGCTCAGCGGATCAGGATCTGCCGGACGACGCGTCCCCCGTGCCGTCCGCCCCGACAGATCCTAGAGCAGGGCGGGTCAGTGCTCCTTGTCGGTCACTCCGGCGGAATCGAAGGTGGCGACCTCGTGCATCACCCGTACGGCGGCGCTGACCAGCGGGTGGGCGAGCAGGCCGCCGGTGCCCTCGCCGAGGCGGAGTTCGAGGTCGACGAGCGGCCGCAGGCCGAGGTGGTCGAGGGTCGCGGCGTGGCCCGGCTCGGCCGAGCGGTGCCCGGCGACACAGTAGGAGGCTGCGGCGGGAGCGAGGGCGACGGCCGCGAGGGCGGCGGAGCCGGCGATCACGCCGTCGAGGATGACCGGCACACGCGCCGCGGCGGCGGCGAGGATGAACCCGGCTATCGCGGCGTGTTCCAACCCGCCGACGGAGGCGAGGGCGCGCAGGGCGTCGTCGCGCCGCTCCGGCGCGAAGCCGTCGGTCTCCCGCAGCCGGTTGGCCTCCAGCGCCCGGCGCACGACACCGATCTTGTGCTGGTGGGTGGCGTCGTCGATGCCGGTGCCGCGCCCGGTCACCTCCGCCGCCTCGCGTCCGGTGTACGCGCAGATGAGCGCGGCGGAGGCGGTGGTGTTGGCGATGCCCATGTCCCCGGTGATGAGGCAGCGGGCGCCGCCCTCGATCAGCTCCCGGGCCGTCTCGACACCCACCGCGAGCGCGGCAGCGGCCTGGTCGGCGGTCATGGCGGGGCCGAGGGACAGGTCCGCCGTGCCGTACGCGACCTTGCGGGCGCGCAGGCCGGGTGCGGCGGGCAGATCGGAGGCGACTCCCACGTCGACCACGGTCACCGAGGCCCCGGCCGAGGCGGCGAACGCGTTGGCCACGGCCCCGCCGGCCAGGAAGTTGGCCACCATCTGGGTGGTCACCTCCTGCGGCCACGGCGAGACGCCCTGAGCGTGCACGCCGTGGTCGGCGGCGAAGATCGCGAGCGCGGCGGGCGTCGGCATCGGGGGCGGGCAGACGCCCGCCACCCCGGCGAGCCGTACGGCGACGTCTTCGAGCGCACCGAGGGCGCCGCGCGGCTTGGTGAGCCGGTCCTGGTGCTCTCGTGCCCGTGCCATCGCATCGCGGTCGGCCGGGCGGATCGCCGAGATCGTCTCATCAAGCGGTGTCAACGCGTGCTCTCCAATGTCAGACGGGGGTGGGGATCTCCGACTCGGGCTCGCCCCTGGTCAGCCGCTCGACGGCCAGGGCCTCGGTGAACCGGCGGCGTGCCGTCCACACGCCTGGGTCGGCGGCGCCGGCCAGCGCCTCCTCGTACCGGTCGATGACGACGTCGGCGAGGCCCTCGCAGTCGCCGATGACCTCGGCGCAGCGGATGTCCAGGCCCTCGTGGTTCGCGCCGTACGCCAGGGCCTGGGCCCAGATGCGTTCGAGGACGCCGCCGGCGAACAGCAGGTACGGCAGGACGATCACGCGCTTGGCCCCGAGCCTGCGGCAGCGCTCCAGGCCGCCGGGGACGCCGGGCCGGTTGTGCGACATGTACGCGGTCTCGACGGTCAGCATGTCGGAGGCGTGGGTCTCCCAGAACAGCCGGGAGACGCGGTGGACCTCGGCGTTGACGGCGGGGTCGGCGGCGCCGTGGCCGACCAGGACGACGGCCGTCTCGGCGGGGTCGATGTCCTCGGGCATCTCCTCGGTGACGAGGCGGGGCATGTCGGCCTGGGCGTCGGCGAGCCGCTCGGCGAGCAGTTCGAGGATGCGGGGGTCGGGGCCGAGCGGCCGGGCGAGGTCGAACTCCAGAGTGGGGTGGCGCTCCTGTTCCAGCGCCATGGTGCCGGGGATGTCGCCGAGGGCCTCGCGGTCGCCGGTGAGACTGAGCGGCAGCGCGATGAGGTGGTGGTGGCCGTGCGCGATCAGCGAGGAGATGGAGTCGCGGAGCTGCGGCCGGGCCTTGTTGATGAAGCCTCCGGTGACCTCGGCGACGCGCTGATCGAGCCGGCAGCGGAGCCGATGAACGAACCTGCCGAACTCGGCGACCCCCGTCTCATCGTGGGTCCCGTGCCCGATGAGCAGCAGCGGCGGTTTCATCTGCCTGATCTCCCATGCCTTGACCTGCGGATTTGTAATCCGGCTCGCGAGGATAGCCGACCGTGCCGACGATGGGCACTGCTCGTGCCGTCGGCAAGGGTCAGACGGGCGAGACGATCATCCGGCCGGCGGCCGCTCCGGACATAGGAAATTTCATTACATTTCCCCTCTGAGCACACTGAACATTACGGCATCGGAGCGTCCGCCGGGCACCGGAACCGCCTGCCGCAGTATGCCTTCCTGGACGAAACCGGCCCGTTTCGCCACCGCCTGGCTCGCGTGGTTGCCGGTCGCGATCACGAGCTGGACGCGGTCGAAGCCGAGGTCGAGCAGGTGCGCGGTGACGAGCCGGGTCGCCTCGACGGCGTGGCCGCGCCTGCGCGCCCACGGCGAGATCCAGTAGCCCACCTCGACGTCGCCCCGCTCCCGGTCGGCCCGATGGACGCCGACCGCGCCCGCGAGCCGTCCGCCGTCGCGCGGCTCGATGGCGAAGTTGGCGCCGGAGAGGCCGGGCGCGTGGGCGTGGCGGGTGCACCACTCGACCGCGCGTTCCAGGGTGTATCCGGCGGCCCACGGCATCCAGCGGGCGATCTCGGGGTCGTCCCGCACCGCGGCGAGCACGTCGAAGGCGTCCCGCCGGTCGAACGGCCGCAGGACGATGTGCTCGCCGCCGAGCCTGCGTCCGACGACCGTACGGCCGTCGCCGCGCAGCAGACCGAAGACGACCAGGTCGTGCGGGCCGTCGTCCTCGAAGCCGGCGCCGCGCAGCACCCCCTCACGGATGAATCCGGCCTTCTCCGCGACCCTGATCGAGGCGGTGTTGTCCAGGTTCGCGCGCAGCTCGACCCGGCGCAGCGGCCCGGGGCCGAGCATGCGGTCGGTGAGCCCCTTGAGCGCCTCGGGCGCGTACCCGCGCCCCCGGTAGGCGGGGCGGACGCCGTAGCCGACCTCGGCGGTGGCCGCGGCCCACTGGGCCTTGAACAGGCTGATGGCGCCGACGATCACGCCACCCGCCTCCATCGCGAGGTGGATGCCCTGACCCGAGCGCCACAGCTCGTGCACGCCCTGGGAGAGCCAGGCGCCGACACCGATCGCGTGGCCCGGGGCGCCCGGGGGCAGCCCCACCTGCCCGCCCTCCTTGACGATCTCGCATACCTGCGCGGCGTCACCCGGGCCGAAGGGCCGCAGGACGAGCCTCTCGGTGGTGATCATGAGGCGCTCGTCGAACATGGATTCCCTCCGGTTGCGATGTTTGGGGGGGACGGGGCGGGTACGGGCCTCCTCATGACCCGGATTCGGGAGGTGAGGTCATGAGTATCCAACGCGGCAGCGACAAGCACAGCCCCCGGGTGGACGACGAGCAGAAGCACGAGACTGAGGGCCTCACCCGGGGCGGTGGCACCACCCACGCCGAGGAGTGGAAGGAGCCGGAGCCGACGCAACGGGCCGAGGAGGACCTGCAGCCGGGCCGCCGGCCGCCGGGGCACGAGCCGGGAACCCCGATCGGCATCACCCCCGCGGACGTCGAGCGCCGCAGCAACCTGGCCAAGTGGCTGAGCGACGCCGAATACCCGGCCAACCGCGAGAACCTGTTGGCCCACGCCGAGGAGAAGAGCGCTCCCGACGCCGTGATCGAGGCCGTCCGTCAGCTTCCCGAGCTCAAGTTCCACAATGTCGGCGAGGTGGCCGAGGCCCTCGGGCTCGGGGTCGAGCGCCACCGCTGGTGAGGGGAGACCTCGTGAGACTGGACTCAGTCCGTCATCTGTACGAGCGCCGCGGACCTTTCGTCTCGGTCTATCTGGACACCGCCCGCATCACGGAGGACGCGGCCACCGCGGTCGAGCTGCGCTGGCGGCGGATCGACGAGGAGCTGACGGCGCGGGGCGCGCCGCCCGAGGTGCGCGCCCCCATCGGCGAGCTGGTCAAGGAGCCGACGCAGGCGGCGCCGGGGCGCGCGGTGTTCGCCGAAGGGACGTCCGTGGTGCTGACCGAACCCCTGGCCGCGCCGCCGCGGCGCGAGATCGCCCGCTGGTCGCCGCTGCCCCACGTGGTGCCCATGCTGGCCCAGCGCGGGGAGACGGTGCCGCACCTGGAGGTCCTGGCCGACCACGCGGGGGCGGACGTGATCGTCTCGTGCGGCGGCCGGAAACGCGAGCTGACGGTCGAGGCCGCCGCCGAGTGGCCCATCCAGAAGACCGGCCAGGGGGGCTGGTCGCAGACCCGGTACGAGCGGGACGCCGAGGAGACCTGGCGGCGCAACGCCGTCGCGGTGGCCGAGGTGATGGAGAAGGAGGCGCACGGCATCGGCGCGGAGGTCATCGTGCTGGCGGGCGAGCCGCAGACCCGCCGCATGATCATGGACGCTCTCAGCAAGGACACGGCCTCCCGGGTCGTGGTGGCCGAGCGCGGCAGCCGCGCCCCGGGGGCCGCCGACGAGCCGTTCCAGTCGGAGGTGAACCACGCCATCGAGGTCTGGCAGCGGAAACGGCACACCGCGCTGCTCGACGCCTACCACGCGGGGCCGTACGCGACGGGTCTGGCCGAGACCGCGCGGGTGCTGCGCGACGGGCGGGTGGCGACGCTGCTGCTGCGGGACGACCCGACCTCCGACGCCACGCTGTGGATCGGCCCGGAGGGCACCCAGCTCGCCGCCGACCCGGGCGAGCTGAACGACCTGGGCGTGGACCTGCCGGTCGAGGAGCGGGCCGACGCCGCCCTGGCCCGTGCCGTCGCGATGACCGACGCCGAGCTCTGGTTCGTGCCGGAACTCGACTCTCCCGACGGCGTCGGCGCGGTGCTCAGGTACTGATCACGACTTCGAGGGTGCGCGGGCCGTGCACGCCCTCGACCCGGTCGAGCTCGATGTCGCTGGTCGCCGACGGCCCGCTGATCCAGGTCAACGGCCGTTCGGGGGCCAGCCGGGCCACGGCGTCCGGCACCCCCGCCACGACCTGGTCGGCGCGTACGACGCACAGGTGGTAGTCCGGCAGCAGCGTCAGCGCGCGGCGTCCCTGGCCCGTGCCGGCGTCGAGGACGATCGTGCCGGTCTCCGCGATCGCCACCGCGCATCCGGTGATCACGCCGTCCACGCGGTCGAGGTCGTCGGCGCTCAGTTCGGGGTCGTCCCCCACGGTCTCGTACGGCAGGGCCTCGGCCTCCCGGGGGCGGAGCCAGGCGGGCGGGAGGCCGTCCGGGACGACGAGGCGAGCGGCGTCACGGCGGGCGAGCGCCTCCCGCACCACGGAGGCGATCTCGGCTTCGGGGACCACGTGGACGATCGCCCGGTAGTCGCGCAGCCGCTCGGCGAGCAGGTCGATCGGCCGCGGCTCCGCGGTCCCGGCGTCGGGACCGGTCGCCCCCCGGTAGTCGCGGGGCACCTCCACGTCGGGCGCACCCGCGACGGCGCCTCTGATGCGGGCGAGGATCTGGTCGCGCGCGTTCATCGGGCGCCTCCGTCCTGGCGCTCGGTTCCCGTCCGTCCCCCGGTGCGGTCCCACCAGTCGCGGAACGACTCGCGAGGGATGTCGGGGAGGTCGCGGGTGTCGGTCCACGCCGACATCGGGCCGGGCAGCCGCTTCGGCACGAACCGGCGCAGCCGCCCGCCCGCCCGCTGCGCCAGCGCGAGCCGTTCCGGCCGGTTGAATATCCAGCCCGCGGCCGCCATGCCCAGGCGCTCCGCGCGCGGGTGCCGCGCCTTGGCCCGCAGGTCGACCAGCACCTCCGGGATGTCGATGGCCACCGGGCACACCTCGTAGCAGGCGCCGCACAGCGACGATGCGTACGGCAGCGAGCGGTCCAGCTCCGATCCCATGCCGCGGAGCTGCGGCGTGAGGATCGCCCCGATCGGGCCGGGATAGACCGATCCGTAGGCGTGGCCGCCGGCGCGCTCGTACACCGGGCAGACGTTGAGGCAGGCGGAGCAGCGGATGCAGCGCAGCGCCTGGCGGCCGACCTCGTCGGCGAGGACGCCGGTGCGCCCGTTGTCGAGCAGGACGAGATGGAACTCCTGCCCCTCGGTCGCGCCGGTCCAGGTGGAGGTGTAGGGGTTCATCCGCTCGCCGGTCGAGCTCCGGGGCAGGAGCTGGAGGAAGACCTCCAGGTCGCGCCAGGTCGGCAGGATCTTCTCGATGCCGACGACGCTGATCAGCGTCCGGGGCAGGGTGAGGCACATCCGGCCGTTGCCCTCGGACTCCAGCACGACCAGGGTCCCCGTCTCGGCGATCATGAAGTTCGCCCCGGAGATCGCGACCTTGGTGGAGAGGAAGCGCTCGCGCAGGTGCAGCCGGGCGGCCTCGGCGAGCGCGCGCGGGTCGTCGGTGAGGTGCTCCGGCGCGGGCCGGCCCCACTCGCCCATCCGTTCCTGGAAGATCTCGCGGATCTCCGCGCGGTTGCGGTGGATGGCCGGGACCAGGATGTGCGAGGGCCAGTCGTCGCCGAGCTGGACGATCAGCTCGGCCAGGTCGGTCTCGTACGCGGTGACCCCCTCAGCGGCGAGCGCCTCGTTCAGGCCGATCTCCTGGGTGGCCATCGACTTGACCTTGACCACCTCGGTCTCGCCGGTGGCCCTGACCAGGTCCGCGACGATGCGGTTGGCCTCGTCGGCGTCCCTGGCCCAGTGGACGTGCCCGCCCGCCGCGGTGACCGCGGCTTCGAGCTGCTCCAGGTAGCGGTCGAGGTTGCGCAGCGTGTGGTCCTTGATCGCCTTGCCGGCCTGGCGCAGCCCCTCCCAGTCGGGGAGCTCGGCGACGACGGCCGCCCGCTTGCCGCGGATCGTGCGGGTCGCCTTGCGCAGGTTGAACCGCAGTTGCGAGTCCCGTACGGCCACGGCCGCGTTGGCAGGGAAGCCGCGTTCGAGGGCGCGGCCGGGCATGCCGAGGAAGGTGCGGCTCACGGGGCGGACCTCTCGATCGTCGCGGTGACCTCGGCGGCCTCGGTCGCGGCGAGGATCTCGGCCAGATGCATGATCTTGACTCCGGTCTTCTGGCGGGTCAGCGTTCCCCCGATGTGCATCAGACAGGAGTTGTCGGCGGCGCACAGGACCTCCGCCCCCGTGGCCATGACGTTCCCGACCTTGTCGGCGCACATCGCGGCGGATATCGCGGGATTCTTCACGGCGAAGGTCCCCCCGAAGCCGCAGCACTCCTCGGCGCCGGGAAGCGGCACGAGCTCCAGTCCCCGGACGTTCCGCAGCAGCCGCAGCGGCCGGTCGCCGAGGTGGAGGCCGCGCAGGGAGTGGCAGGTGGGGTGGTAGGTCACCCGGTGCGGGAAGTACGCCCCCACGTCGGTCACGCCGAGCACGTCGATCAGGAACTCGGAGAGCTCGTAGACCTTCGGCACCACCTCTCCGGTCGCGGCTGGGGCCAGCCGCGGGTATTGCTCGCGGACCATGGCCCCGCACGAGCCCGACGGCACGACCACGGCGTCGTACCCGCCGAAGACCTCGGCGAAGTGGCGCGCCAGCCGTACGCCCTCCTCGCGATAGCCGGTGTTGACGTGCATCTGCCCGCAGCAGGTCTGCGCCCGGGGGAACGCGACGTCGACGCCGAGGCGGCGCAGCAGCGTCACCGTCGCCTTCCCCGTCCCGGGGAAGAGCGTGTCGTTGACACAGGTGATGAACAGGGCGACCCGCACGTACGGCTCCCGCATGTATGGTCTGACCAAATATGGTCTGACCATACACCCGGCCACGGAGCCGGTCCCACACGGCGAGGAGGACGGACGTTGAGCGTCGTCGACGGTCACCGGGAGCCCCGGCGCGCCCCGGAGGGCGCCCGGACGCGGGCCTTCGAGGAGGTCCTCGACCGGATCGAGGAGCGGATCGCCGCCGGCGGGCTCACCGTCGGCGACCGGCTGCCCGGGGAGCGCCAGCTCGCCGAGGAGCTCCGGGTGAGCCGCTCGTCGGTCCGCGAGGCCCTGCGCGCGCTCGCGACGCTCGGCGTGGTGTCGTCCCAGGTCGGGCGGGGCCCGGACGCCGGGGCGGTGTTGACGTCGCGGCCGGACAGCGCGCTCACCGAGCTGCTCCGGCTCAACCTGAGCCTGTCCACGCTCACCATGCGCGAGGTCGTGGACACCCGCCTGATGATCGAGCAATGGGCGGCCGCCCGGGCGGCGGGCGACGGCGGGGCCGCGCTCGGCGAGATGGCCGAGGCCGTCGCCGCGATGGACGCCGCCGCCACCCCCGAGGAGTTCGTCGCGCACGACATCGCCTTCCACATGGCCCTCGCGGCGGCGTCCGGCAACCGGCTCACCTCCGCGATCATGCGCGCCCTGCGCGACGCGGTACGGCACTACGCCATCGACGCCGTGCTCCGCCTCGGCGACACCGCCGATCTGCAGGCCGACCACCGCCGCATCCTCGACGCGGTGCGCGACCGCGACGCCGAGGCTGCGACGGCCGCCGTCACCGAGCATCTGGCCCGTGCCTATCCGGGCTAGAACGTGTTCTAATCAGGTTCCACGCGCAGACGCGACCTGAGGAGGACCGGGTGGCCGAGGACCTGAAACTGGGACTGAATCTGGGCTACTGGCAGCGGACGGCCGACGACGCCACCGCGCTCGTCCAGGCCGCCGAACGCCTGGGATACGACTCGGTGTGGACGGCCGAGGCGTACGGGAGCGACGCGTTCACCCCGCTCGCCTGGTACGGCGCGCGGACCAGCAGAATCAAGCTCGGCACGAGCGTGGCGCAGATCTCCGCGCGCACGCCCGCGGCCACCGCGATGACCGCGATGACGCTGGACCACCTCACCGGCGGCCGGCTGCTCCTCGGCCTCGGCGCGTCCGGGCCGCAGGTCGTGGAGGGCTGGTACGGCCGGCCGTTCGCCCGCCCGCTGGCCCGGACCCGCGAGTACGTCGAGATCATGCGCAAGATCTGGCGCCGGGAAGAACCTGTTATGAATGACGGGCCGAACTATCCGCTGCCGCTGCCCGGCGGCCTCGGCAAGCCGCTGAAGCTGATCACCCGCCCGCTCCGCGCCGACATCCCCGTCTACCTCGGCGCGGAGGGCCCGAGGAACGTCGCGCTCGCCGCCGAGATCGCCCAGGGCTGGCTGCCGCTGTTCACCTTCCCCGACAAGATCGACACGATGTACGGCACGGCGCTCGCGGGGGCGCGGCCGGGCTTCGACGTGGCGGCCATGGTCATGACGCTGGTCACCGACGACGTCAGGGCCGCTCTGGACGGCGTCAAGATGATGCTCACGCTGTACATCGGCGGCATGGGCGCGAAGACGCGCAACTTCCACGCCGACATCATCGGCCGCATGGGGTACGCCGAGGCGGCGGAGCGCATCCAGGCGCTCTATCTCTCCGGGCGCAAGGAGGAGGCGTTCGCCGCGATCCCGGACGAACTGGCCGACGGCATCTCGCTGGTCGGGCCACCCTCCCGGATCCGGGAGCGGCTGAAGCCGTGGCGGGCGAGCCCGGTGACGAACCTCCTCGTCATGGGGCCGCGCGACGAGGAGACGCTGCGCACCATCCGCGACCTCGTCCTCGGATAGGTCCGGCACAACACGGCGAGACGCTTCTCGCAGACGTCCCCGTGCCCCTCAGCCGTCGCGCCGCAGCCGGATCAGCGGCCCGACGGCGAGCGCGCCGTACGCGTAGAGCAGGAAGACGGCCAGCGTCGCCTGCCGTTCGACGGCCAGCGCGGGGTAGGCGAAGCCGGCCACCGTCATGAGCGCGGCGTCGCCGAGCAGGCCGACGGCGGCGAGCGCGACACCGAGGCGCAGGCGCGCGTCGTGGCCGGTCCGCCCGAGCAGCCGCGCCTGCACGTCCCCGAGGAGTGCGCCGAGGAGGAGCGAGCCGCCCCCCAGTGCCAGGACGAACGCCCAGGCCGCGGCGGTGTCCGCGACGGGGACGACGACGTGGCCGAGCGGCCAGAACACGGCGGTGGCGGCGACCCACACCCCGAGACCGGACAGCAACGGGAACGCCCACGGTGATCTCATCATGGGGCACAGAATATATGAAACAGTCGTGGTAGAAATTGGGGGTGGGCAGACCGAAGAATCCGACGCGCCGGGACGAGCTCCTGGAGAAGTGCTGCGACCACCTGCTGGAGCACGGGGTCTCCGGGGTGTCGCTGCGTCCCCTGGCGGCCGAGGTGGGCGCGTCGCCGCGCACGCTCCTGTACCACTTCGGATCGCGAGAGGAGCTGATCGCCGAGGCACTGCGCCGCTGCCGGGCGCGCTATCTCGCCGTGGCCGACGCGCTCGTACGGGACGCCACCCCCGTGGGCGGCGACATCGCAGGCGTGCTGGCGACGCTCTGGACCCACTCCGCCACCCCGGCCGCCCGGCCGTTCCTGCTGCTGTTCCTCGACGCGTACACGTGCGCGCTGCGCTCCAGCGACGGCGAGGGGGAGATCCTCACCGAGCTCTTCGGCCGCTGGCACGACCGGATCACGGGGGAGCTGACGGCCGTCGGCGCCGATCCCGGCCCGGCCGCGTCCGTCGCCTCGCTGGCGATCGCCGTTCACCGCGGGCTGCTGATCGAGTGGCTGGCGACCGGCGACAGCGCCCGCCTGGACGCCGCCCGCGCCGCCGCGCTCGACATGCTCGGCGCGCTCGCCTCGCGCGCCCTCGCCCGGGGCGGGCCAGGCGCCTAGAACCGCGCCCCTGGACCGCGCCGCGGTCGCTCTTCGCTCCCAACTCTCCGGACCGCCCTTCACCAGCGACGATCGATCTCCCGGCCAAAGCGGCGGGAAGCGCGTGCCAAACCTTTCTATGGCCCGTGGCGGACGCCGGATCGACTCCGATTAGCCCCGGTACCAATGGGATACGAGAGGGGCAAGTGACACGGAGGCCGGGGGGAGAAACACATGCGGTCCGCCTCGTCGGAAGTGAGCCGGTCGGCCGTGGCGGTCTACGCGAGCCTCGGCGCGCAGGTCGCCGCGATGGCCGCGCTCGTGGTCTTCGAGCACGTACGCGGGCGGCGGCTGTCCCGCGAGATCGCGGCGATCGGCGGCGACCCGCACAACCCGGCCGCCCGCGAGATGGTCGGCGCCGTGACCGTGTTCGCGGTCCTCATGCTGCTGCTCGCCGGGGCCACGGTCACGGCGGCGGTGGCCTATCTGAGCTGGCTGCGGAGGGTGCGGCCGGCGTCCTCCGGTCTCTACGCGATCGGTGCCTGGCTGGTGCCGGGCGTGAACCTCGTGGCGCCCCCGATCATCGCCGACCAGGCCTGGCGGGAGGCGGCGCGCGGCCGGGGGAACCGCTCCCGCTGGCTCCCGCTGCTCGTCGGCTGGTGGGTGAGCTGGCTGGCGCTGATCTGGCTGGTCCTGGTACGGCTGCCGCGCACCCGTGGCCCGGCCGACCTGACCGGCGTGGGGCTGCTCGAACTGGTGACGGCGGCGGTCGCCGCCGCGCTGTGCGCCGCGACCGTCCACCGGATCACCGGATTCCGCGGCCTGCGGGCGGTCGCCGCCAGCCGTCACCGCCCGCGCGTGCGGGTGGGCCCGGAGCTGCCGGAGCTCGCGTGCCAGAGCCGCCGCTGGGGCTCGGCGGGATGGGCCAGGAAAGCCGCGGCGTCGCGCACGCCCGGGGCCGGCCCGATATCGGAGTAGGGCGAGAGCCGGTAGCCGTTGCCGTACTCGATGGGACGGCCGCCGACGCCGCCGCCGGACTCCGGCGTCTCGTCCAGCAGGGCGCGTACGGCGTCGATGCCGCCGCGCGGCGGCGGCGCGCGCCACAGCTCGTCGAGATCGACGAGGTTCCAGCAGTTCAGCGCGCGCAGCGAGACGGCCCGTGCGCCGGTCCGCCGGACCACCCCGCGCGCGACCAGCAGCCACGACCCGAACACGGTCGCCGCCGTGTGCGCCTGCACCGACTCGAAGAACGTCAGGTCGATCGGTCCGGTGGAGTCGTCGAGGGTGAGGAAGATCACCCGCTGGCCCGACCGCACGGCGGGCGTCTGGGTCGCCACCTTGACCCCGGCGACCAGGATCTCGGCGCCGTTGCGCTGCCGCAGCAGGTCTCTCGCCCGGACGACGCCGATCGCGTCGAGCAGCTCGTCGTGGAAGCCGATCACGTGCCGGCTGACGTCCATGCCGAGGACGGCGAGCTCGGCCTCGACCGCCTCGGCCTCGGTCATCTCCGGCAGCTCGCCGGGTGTGACCCGCTCGGCGAACGCCATCGGGAGCTGCACCGCCGCCGTGTCGCCCTTGGCCGCCACACCGGCCGCCGACGAACGGTCGAGCGCGCCCACCTGGGCGATCAGGTCACGCCTGGTCAGGCGGCCCGGACGCCATCGGGGGCCGCCGGGGCGCAGGCCGTACATGGCGTCGAGGCCGCCGACCTCGACGATCCGCTCCGCGACCGGCCGGGACGGGCGGGCCCGATCCCAGAAGTCGGCCACCGACGTGTACGGCTGGCCGGCGACCATCCGGTCGACCTCGGCCTCGCTGACGCCGCGTACCGCCGAGAACGGCACGCGCAGGGCGTAGCCCCGGCCGAACCCTCCGGTCTCCCCGTCAGGTCCGCCGTCGACACCGCTGTCGGCGCCACCGCCGAGATCGACGTCCTGCCGCCGCGGGCCCAGGTCGCCGGGCCGGACGCGGAGGGTCAGCGACTCCCCCGTCGCCTCCCCGCCCTCCGGCGTCTCGCCGTACGGCTCTTCGGGGGGCGGCCCGGCCGTCTCGCCGGCGGCCTTCTCGACCCGCCAGTGCCGGCCGGAGCGGTTGACGTCCAGGGCCAGGATCCCGACGCCGCACCGGCGGGCCTCGTCGAGGATCACCCGGCTCGGGTACATGCCCGGCTCGTGGGTGAGCACGCCCGCCAGGAAGGCGGCCGTGTGGTGCCGCTTCAGCCACGCCGACTGGTAGGTCGGCAGCGCGAACGCCGCCGCGTGCGCCTTGCAGAACCCGAACGCGCCGAACGCGTCGAGGACCTTCCACGCCTTCTCCACGGTGGCGGGGTCGAACCCCCTCTCGCCGGCCAGCGGCACGAACCAGTCGTGGACCGCCTCCCTGCCCGCCGGCGTGTCGAGGGCGCGGCGGGCCTTCTCCGCCTCCGACAGCCCGCAGCCGGTCATGACGTCGATGACCTTCAGCACCTGCTCGTGGAAGACGACCACGCCGTGGGTCTCCCGCAGCGGCCCGTGCAGCTCCTCGTGCGCGTACGACGGCCGCCGGAAACCGTGCCTGGCCTCCAGGTACGGCGTGACCATGTCGGAGTTGACCGGGCCCGGCCGGAACAGCGAGATGTCCACGATCAGGTCGTGCATCGTGCGCGGCTCCAGCTTGGCGACCAGCTCGCGCTGGCCGGGCGACTCGATCTGGAAGCAGCCGATCGTGCGGCCCGAGCAGATCATGTCGTAGGTGTCCGTGTCGTCGCGGGGGACGGCGTCCAGCTCGATCCGCACGCCGTCGACCCGCTCGATCTCGTCCAGCGCGTGGGCCATCGCGGACTGCATCCGCACGCCGAGCACGTCCAGCTTGAGCAGGCCCGCCTCCTCGACGTCGTCCTTGTCGAACTGCGACATCGGGAAGTCGAGCATGCTGCGCTCCACCGGCGTGCGGTCGCGCAGCGCCGCGTTGCCGACCAGCACGCCGCACGGGTGCAGCGCGATGTGCCGGGGCAGCCCGTCGAGCTTCTCCGCGAGCCGGAACACGGTCTCCAGCGACCGGTCGTTCAGACCGCTGTCGCGCAGCTCGGGGAGGTCTGCCAGGGCGGCCCGGATCTGCTTGGCGCGGATGTGCGGGAACGCCTTCGCGATGGCGTCGACCTCGTGCGGGGGCAGCCCCATGGCGGAGCCGACGTCCCTGATCGCGCTGCGCGCCCGGTAGGTCTCCATCATGGAGACACAGGCCACCTGGGCCTCGCCGTACCGGCCGAGGATGGCGCGGTAGCAGTCGAGCCGGCGCGCGGACTCGACGTCCACGTCGATGTCCGGCAGGCCGCGGCGTCCCTCGGACAGGAAGCGCTCCATGAGCAGGCCGTGTTCGATGGGGTTCACCTCGCCGATGCCGGCGAGGTAGTTGACCAGGCTGCCCGCGCCGGAGCCGCGGATCGCGCAGCGCACCCCCATGCCGCGGATCATGTCGGTGATGCCGGCCACGGCGACGAAGTAGCCGGACAGCCGCTTCCGCTCGATGATGTCCAGCTCGGCGGCGAGCCGCTCCCTGGCCTCTTTCGACCGTTCCATTCCCCGGCGGCGCAGCCCCTCCTCGCAGCGGCTCCGCAGCATCGGGACCGGGTCGCCGCCGATCTCGGGCAGGTGCAGCGCGCCCGGCGGGTCGGACAGGAGCGGGACGATCTCGACCGGGTCGAGCGCGCACCGCTCCGCCACGCGGCGCGTCTCCGCCAGGAGCCGGGCCATCCGGCTCCGGTCGCCGCCGCAGACCCGCTCCGCCACCCCGGCCATCTCCTCGCCGCTCTTGAGGTACGCCTGGGAGGACTGCTCCAGGTGCCGGGCGTGCAGCGGCGCGAGCCGGCGCGCGGCGTCCAGCACGTTGCCGACCTGGTGGTCGGCGGGGTCGAGGTGGCGCGCCGCGTTGGTCAGCACGGCGGGAAGGCCCGCCCAGTCGGCCAGGCCGAGCATCCGGGCGGCGACGTTCGCATCGCGGTAGCCGTAATGGTCGGTCACCTCGACCACGACGTCGGGCACCGCGGCGCGCCAGGCGGCCAGCAGCGCCCGCGCCTCCTCGTCGCGCTGCCCGGCCGCCGCGCGGCCGACGTCGGACCTGGGCCCGAGCAGCACCACCAGCCGGGGCTCGCCCGAGGGCCCGCGCGCGTGCTCGGCGAGCATCTCGCGCGTCACGTACGGCTCGCCGCGCTCGCCCGCGTGGTGGGCGGCGGTGACGAGGCGGCATAGGGGGCCCCAGCCGTCCGCGCGGGCCAGGACGACGACCCGCCGCTCGCCGTCGCCCGCCGAGCCGTCGCCCCGGGTCTCCCCGGCCTCGCCGTGGACGCCCGCGCGCCTGCCGCGCGCCGTGTGATGGTCGTGGGCGCGCAGGACCAGGTCGACGCCGGCGATGGGGGCGAGCCCCTCGGCGTGGCATGCCTGGATGTGCTTGATCACGCCGTAGAGGCCGTCGCGGTCGGTCAGCGCGAGGGTGTCCATGCCGTGGGCCGCCGCGCGCGCGACCAGGGCGGGCGGGAAGGCCGTGCCGTACCGGAGGGAGTAGGCCGAGGCCACGTGGAGATGGACGAAGGAGGCCATCAGTCCCACGCCCTCAGCAGCAGCCAGCCGCGGCTCGCGGTGTCGAAGCGCAGCTCGTAGGTCCCGACGCCGGGGCCCATGCCGGCCTCGACCCGCCAGAACCGCCGCTCACCCGGGTCGGTGTCGGAGGTCTTCCACCACTCGCGGGCCACCACCCAGTGATCCTGGACCTGGCGGATCGCGTAGAGACGGTCGCGCCAGACGAACTGGGCGGGCCGGCCGTCCCTGACCCACACCTCGATCGGATCGCCGTAAAGTCTGCTCAAGACGGATCTTCCCCCCATGATCGGCACCCGGGGGAAGGCGGGCGCTACGTGCTACTTCGAACATATGTTCTCAGAAGATCGACCGCAACTCGGTCGGAGGAACGCGCCGCGAGCCGTTCACAAAGCGCCATCGTCTCGGGCCCTTCTGTTCACCAAAGCGCAATCTGCCCAGGGCTAACTGGGGCTGGTTTGTTGCATTGAGTTCGCCTACGTTCGATCCACGTACGACAGTGGGAGACAAAAGCGTGTCTGCGCGCATCGCCGGCCTCGTGGCCGCCCTTTCCCTGGCCATCCCCTTGAGCGCGGCGTGCGGAGCCGCCCCCACCGAGAGCACGTCCGGCTCCGGAGGGCCCGACGCGAAGACCGCCACCTCCGCCGCCGACTTCGGCGGGATGGACAAGCTGGTGGAGGCCGCCAAGAAGGAAGGCAAGCTCAACGTCATCGCGCTGCCCCGCGACTGGGCGAACTACGGCGAGCTCCTCGACACCTTCTCGCAGAAGTACGGCATCACGATCACCAGCGACAACCCCGACGGCTCCAGCTCGGACGAGATCAACGCGGTGAAGACGCTCAAGGGCCAGGACCGCGCCCCCGACGTGCTCGACCTCGGCCAGTCCTTCGCGCTCAGCGGCGCACAGGAAGGCCTGTTCGCGCCGTACAAGGTGCAGACGTGGGACAAGATCCCCGACGGCCAGAAGGCCGCGGACGGCGTCTGGGTCAACGACTACGGCGGCTACGTCTCGATCGGCTGCGACGCCAAGAGGGTGGCGAACTGCCCGCAGACGTACGCCGACCTGCTCAAGCCCGAGTACAAGGGCAAGGTCGCCCTGAACGGCGACCCGACCAAGGCGGGCGCGGCCTTCGCCGGGGTCTACGCCGCCTCCCTGGCGAACGGCGGCTCGTTCGACGACATCCAGCCCGGCCTGGAGTTCTTCAAGAAGCTCAAGGCCGCCGGCAACTTCAACCCCGTCGAGTCCACCCCGGCGACCGTCCAGAACGGCGAGACGCCGATCAGCATCGACTGGGACTACCTCAACGCCGGGTACGCCGACCAGTTCGCGGACAAGGGGGTCGACTGGAAGGTCGTCGTCCCGGGCGACGGCAAGTACGCGCAGTTCTACGCGCAGGCCGTCAACAAGGACGCGCCGCACCCGGCGGCCGCCCGCCTGTGGCAGGAGTTCCTCTTCAGCCCCGAGGGCCAGAACCTCTACCTCAAGGGCTACGCCCGCGCGGTCCTGCTGCCCGCGATGCAGGCCGACGGCACGGCCGACGCCACCGCGGTGGCCAAGCTCCCCGCGGTCGAGGGGACGCCCACGTTCCCGGGCGAGGCCCAGATCAACAAGGCCAAGGAGACCCTCGCCACCGGCTGGGGCGCCGCGGTCTCGGGATGAGCCGTCCCGCAAGTACGGCGTCCGCCCCGGTGCCGGGCCGGAGCCGTAGAAGATCGAGAGGATGGATCGCGACGGCGCCGCTGCTGGCGTTCGTCGCGGTCGTCTTCGGCGCGCCGCTGGTCGTGCTGCTCGGCGGCACGTTCGTCCGCCAGGGGCGGTTCACCGGTGAGAACCTGGCCGAGTCGCTGCAGGGGGCCTACCTCACCGCGCTGATCGGGAGCGTGAAGCTGTCGGCGACGGTCGCGGTGCTCGGCACGGTCCTCGGCGTCTTCCTCGCCCAGGCCGTGGTCGCCTCCCGGCTGCGCGAGGCCGTCCTCACGGCGTCGGGCGTCCTGGCGAACTTCGGCGGGGTGCCGCTGGCGTTCGCCTGGATCGCCACGCTGGGCAACTCCGGCGTCGTCACCCGCGTCCTCGGACTCGGCGAGCACGGGTGGAGCCTCTACAACTTCTGGGGGCTCACCCTGGTCTACCTGTATTTCTCCATCCCGCTGACCGTCCTCGTCGTCACGCCCGCCCTGGACGGCCTGCGGCCACAGTGGCGCGAGGCCGCGCTGAACAACGGCGCCTCGGCCTGGCAGTACTGGCGGTACGTGGGCGTGCCCGTGCTCGCGCCGTCGCTGCTCGGCGCGGTGGTGCTCCTGTTCGGCAGCGCCTTCGCCGCCTACGCCACGGCCGCGGCGATGGTCGGCACGACGGTGCCGCTGGTCACCCTCCAGATCGCCAACGCGCTGACCGGCAACGTCCTCATCGGCCACGAGAACGTGGCCCTCGCGCTCAGCCTCGACATGATCGTGATCGCCGGGCTGGTCATGGCCGTCTACCTGCCGCTGCAACGGAGGAGCGCCCGATGGCTGCGCTGACCCCGGCCCCGATCGCCGGGGACGCGTCCTCCGCCCCCACGCGCAGGGAACGGCCGCGGGCCTGGCGCGTGGCCGTGCTGGGGCTGGCCGCGCTGTACTTCCTGGTTCCGCTGGCCGCCTCGTTCTGGTTCACGGTGGACGATCCCCAGGGCTTCAGCCTCGACGCCTACGGGCAGATCTTCTCGGCTCCCGGGTTCGCCTCCAGCCTGCTGCTGTCGCTGGGGCTGGCGGTGGCGACCATCGCGGTCGTCCTGCTGCTCACCCTGCCGGCCATGCTGGCCGTACGGCTCGGCGCGCCGCGGCTGCGTCCGGTCCTGGAGGTGGTGTGCACGCTGCCGCTCGTCGTCCCGCCGATCACGTTCGTCGCGGGGATCGGCACCGTGCTGCGGTTCGGGCCGGAGTACCTGGCCACGACCCCCTTCTACCGGACGATCATCGCCCTGCAGAACCCGGACTTCCCCGTGGTGCTCGTGCTCGCGTACGTGGTGCTCGCCCTGCCATACGTCCACCGCTCGCTGGACGCGGGGCTGCGCGCGATCGACGTGCGCACGCTGGTGGAGGCGGCGCGGAACTGCGGGGCCTCCTGGCCGCACGTCGTGTTCCGGGTGATCGTCCCGAACCTGCGCTCGGCCCTGGCCGGCGCGTCGTTCCTCACGCTGGCGCTGGTGCTCGGCGAGTTCACCGTCGCGCGGCTGCTCAGCTTCCAGCCGTTCCCGGTGTGGATCGTCTACATCTCCGGATCGCAGGCCCAGGTGTCGGTCGCCGTCTCACTGTTCAGCCTGCTGCTCACCTGGCTGGTGCTGCTCGTCGTCTCCGTCGCAGGAAGGAAGCGATCATGACCACGCCCGTCACCGGGGCCACCGGCGAAGCCGTCACGGAGGCCGCCACCGGAGCCAGGGTGGAGCTCCGCGGGCTGCACCGGCGCTTCGGCGGCACCGTCGCCCTCGACGGCCTGGATCTCTCCATCGAGCCCGGCGAACTGCTCGCCCTGCTCGGCCCGTCCGGATGCGGCAAGACCACCGCTCTGCGGTGCGTCGCCGGGTTCGAGCACCCCGACGAGGGAGCGGTCCTCATCGACGGGCGGGACATCACCGGCGTGCCCGCCAACCGGCGCGACGCCGGAATGGTGTTCCAGTCCTACAGCCTCTTCCCGAACCTCAACGCCCGGGACAACGTGGCCTTCGGCCTGCGCGTGCGCAAGGTCGCGGCGGCCAGGCGGCACGCCCGGGCGCAGGAGCTGCTGGAGCTGGTCGGCCTCCCCTCCGTCGGCGAGCGGTACCCGCACCAGCTCTCCGGCGGGCAGCAGCAGCGCGTGGCGCTGGCCCGGGCGCTCGCGCTCGAACCGCGGGTGCTGCTGCTCGACGAGCCGCTGTCCGCCCTGGACGCCAAGGTCCGGAGCGCGCTCCGCGAGGAGATCCGCCGGCTCCAGCTCTCCCTCGGCATCACGACGATCTTCGTGACGCACGACCAGGAGGAGGCGCTGTCGGTCGCCGACCGGGTGGCCGTGCTGCGCGCGGGACGCCTGGAGCAGATCGCCGACCCGGCCACGTTGTACGACCGGCCGGCCACGCCGTTCGTCGCCGAGTTCGTCGGCACCATGAACCGCGTCCCCGGGGCCGCCTCGGGCGACCGGGTCGCGGTGCTGGGACGGACGCTGCCCGTCGACGGCCCGCCCGCCCACGGGCCGGTCGAGGTGCTCGTCCGGCCCGAGGCGGTGATCGTCACCCCCTCGGCCGAGGGCACGGCCACGGTGGTCGCCTCCTCCTTCCGCGGCTCGACCGCGCGCCTGCGCGTACAGCTGGCGGACGGTGGGGAGCTGCTGGCCGACGTGCCCGGCCACGACTCCGTACGGCTCGCGCCCGGCGTCACCGTGACCGTCACCCTCGTCGACCGTCCCGTCCTGGTGTCGGAACCGCGGCGATCTCCCTGAAACCGTTCAGGGGACGAGGATGATCTTTCCGCGTCCGTGCCCCCGCTCGCCCAGGCGGTGCGCGGCGGCGGCGTCGGCCAGCGGGAATGTCGCGCGGATGGGCAGACACAGGGTGCCCGCCGCGTGCAGGGCGACGGCCCGGGCGAGAGCCGGGGCGGTGCGGTCCTCCGCGGGATCGCCCCCCGTGAAGCGCACCCCGAGAGGGCCCGCCTCCGCCGGATCCACGATGCTGACGACCCGCTCGGGGCCGCCGAGCAACTCGACGGAGCCTGCGAGAACGCCGCCGCCCGCTGTGTCCAGCACGGCGTCGACGCCGCCGGACACGACCTCGCGGACCCGGTCGAACAGCCCCTCGCCGTATTCGACGGGGACGGCGCCCAACGTGCGCAGGTAGGCGTGGTTCGCCTCGCTCGCGGTTCCGACCACGTGCGCGCCCGCCGCGATCGCGAACTGCGTGGCGAGGCCGCCGACGCCGCCCGCCGCCCCGTGGATCAGTACGGTGTCCCCGACCGCGACCTCAAGGAACTCCAGCGCGCGGTAGGCCGTCTCCGCGACCATGTGCAGGCCGGCCGCCCGTTCCCAGTCCAGATCGGCGGGCTTGGCCGCGAGCCGGTCGGCGTCCGCCAGGGCGTACTCGGCGTACGCGCCCACGGCGGGCCCGAAAACCTCGTCGCCGACCGACCAGGAGCTGACACCAGCGCCGATGCTCATCACGACACCGGCCGCCTCAAGCCCGGGAACGTGTGGGAGATCCACCGGGAGGAAGTCCGTCAGCGCGCCCCCTCTGATCTTCCAGTCGACCGGGTTGACCCCGGCGGCGCGAACCCGCAGCAGCACCTGGCCGTGACCGGGGTGGGGGACGGGTGCGTCGACGAGCCGCAGTTCCTCGGGCTCGCCGTACGAGGAGAACGCGATGGACGCGGCACTGGCCGGGACAGCTGGAACAGACATGATCGACCGCCTTGGGTTCGTTCGGATTCGGGCACGGACGACGGTGCCACCCCGCACGGGCGATGAGGAGCGGAGCGTTTTCCCTAGGACCGGGAATCCTGCTCTGGGGCGGCGTGTTCGGCCTGCTGATGAACGACATGAACCGGGGCGAACTCGCCGACTTCCTTCGCCGATCCCGAGGGCGACTGCGTCCGCTGGACGTGGGCCTGCCCGAGGGGCCACGCCGCCGGACACCAGGCCTGCGGCGCGAGGAGATCGCTCAGTTGTCCGGCATGTCCTTCGACTACTACATGCGCCTCGAACAAGCCCGGAGTCCGCAGCCGTCGACCCAGATGCTCGCCGCGCTCGCGCGGGCGCTGCGGCTCGGCGACGACGAGCGTGACCATCTCTACCTGTTGTCCGGGCATCGGCCGCCCGCCGCCCGTCCCGCGGGAGAGGAGATCAGCCCCGGAGTGCGTCACCTGCTGGACCGGTTGCGCGACACACCCGTCCAGGTCGTCAGCGATCTCGGATACCTCCTGACGCAGAACGCGAAGGCGGAGGCCCTGTTCGACCCTGTCTGCAAGGTGGACGGCGAAGACCGCAACATCGTGTGGGCCTGGTTCACCAACCCCCGGCTGCGGGAGCCGTACACCGCCGAGGAGTGGGAACAAGGCAGCCGCCGCCATGTCGCCGATCTCCGGGTGACCGTCGCCCGGCGCGGCGGCGACGCCGCCTCGACGAACCTGGTCCAGCGGTTGCTGGCGCGCAGCGACGAGTTCGCCGAGCTGTGGGCGCTGCACGAGGTCCGCGTCAACCGGAACCGCCGGATCAGGATGCACCGGCCCGGGATCGGGACGATCGAGTTCGACGTGGAGACGCTGCTCACACCGGCCGACGACCAGCGGCTGCTGATCTACACCGCGCCGTCCCAGCGCCCGAGTAGGACCCGGATCTTCTCTGCGGGCGGGAACAAGGGGTGACCGCGCGGGGGTTGGGCACGAGCAAGGAAGTCTCGCAACGGGAGTTTTCATGCGTGCCATAGTCGTCTCCACCCCGGGTGACTCCTCCGTCCTGGAGTACGTCGAGCGGCCCGACCCGGCGCCCGGCCCGGGCGAGGTGCTCGTCCAGGTCGCGGCGAGCGGCGTCAACTTCATCGACGTCTACCACCGCCAGGGGCGCTACCCGCTTCCGCTGCCGTTCGTCCCCGGTTCCGAGGGCGCGGGCACGGTCATCGCGACCGGGGAGGGCGTGACCGACCTGGTCGTGGGCGACGCCGTCGGATGGGCGAACGCGCTCGGCGGTTACGCCACGCGCGCGGTGATCCCGGCCGACCTGGCGGTGCCGCTCCCCCGGGGCCTCTCGCCCGAACTCGCGGCCGCCGTGCTGCTCCAGGGGCTGACCGCCCACTACCTGACCCACTCGGTGTACGCGGTGCGACCGGGAGACGACGTGCTGGTCCACGCGGCGGCCGGCGGCGTGGGGCTGCTGCTCACCCAGATGGCCAAGCTGCTCGGCGCCCGGGTGATCGGCACCGTCTCCAGCGAGGCGAAGGAGAAGCTCGCCCGGGAGGCGGGCGCCGACGAGGTGCTGCGCTACGAGAACTTCAGCGAGGCGGTCCGCGAGATCACCGGCGCGGGCGTCCACGTCGTCTACGACGGCGTCGGCGCGTCCACGTTCGACGGCTCGCTGGCGTCGCTGCGCCCGCGCGGCATGATGGCGCTGTACGGCGCGGCCAGCGGCCCGGTCCCGCCGTTCGACCCGCAGCGGCTGGACGTGGGCGGCTCGCTGTTCCTGACCCGGCCGACGCTCGGCCACTACGTCGCGACGCGCGAGGAGCTGCTCGGGCGGGCGGGCGAACTGCTCGGCTGGGTCGCCTCGGGGGCGCTCAAGGTGCACATCACCGGCCGCTACCCGCTGGCCGAGGCGCGCCGGGCGCACGACGACCTGGAGGCCCGCCGCACGACCGGCAAGCTCCTGCTCATCCCCTGAGCCCGAAGGGGTCGTGCCGCCCGTCGGGTTCCACCTGACCGTCGAGGGGACGCGCCGGCCAGTCGAGCAGGCGCGCCCCGAGCACCGCGGTCTCCAGGGTGAACCGCTGGGTGGGGTCGGCCGGGGAGAAGCCGGTGAGCCTGCGCACCCGCTCCAGCCGGTAGGTGACGGCCCGGGTGCTGACGCCGAGCCGGCGCGCGGCGGCCGTGTGGTTCCCCTGGGACGCGAACACGGCCTCCAGGGTGGAAAGCAGCGGCTCCGGTCCGCCGCGCGCCGCCTCCAGCGGGCCGAGCACGGTGCCGACCAGGTCCACGATCGCGCCGCGGTCGCGCAACAGAACGGGGAAGACGAGCAGGTCGGCCGCCTTGAGCACCTGGGCGCGCAGGCCGAGCCGCTCACCGAGGTCGATCGCGCCGACCGCCTCCCGGTACGACGTGACGATGCCGCCCGGCCCGTGGTGCGGCCGCCCGACACCGGCCCGCCACGCCGCGAGCGACGACCGTACCTGGTGGGTGAACTCCCCCGTCGCCGCCGCCAGCGAGGCGGGCGCGGCGCAGACCAGCATGCCGTCGCGCCCGGCGACGAGGATGTTGTGCGAGCCGAACCTCGCCACCAGCGCCCGCTCGATCCGCCGGAGCACGGGGGCGTCCGGCGGCAGCGGGTCCGCCGCCCGCACCACGGTCACGGCGTACGCCTCGGCCAGGCGGAGCCCGAAGTGCTCGGCCTGCCGCGCGTCGGCCCGGCCCTGGAGCAGGTCGTCCACGAACTCCCGGCGCGCCTGCTCCTCCCTGGCGATGGCGGTGAGGTGGGCCTCCTCGTACCCCTCGGCGAAGGCCGAGAGGCTGCGCCGTACGGCGCCCAGGATCGCGGCGGTCCCCGGCGCCGCCTGCGTCAGCTCGGCGGCGAGGAGGCAGGCGTCGGCGAGGGCGCGCAGCGGGACCCCGCGCTCGGCGGCGAGCGTGCCGCACACCCTGAGCGCGTCCGTCTCTGAGCGGTCGGGGAGCCGGCCGGTGGCGACGGACGCCGCCAGCGCGGAAAGGTACCCGCCGAGCAGGTCGGCGGGTACCCCGGTCGCCTCGCTCACCCGAACGAGCACGTCCATCAGACTCCTACGTCACGCCGGTCGAACGCGAGGACGGCCACCGCGAGAAGCACGGCCGTCGCGGCCAGCAGGACAAGATAGTCACCCGCCGGCCAGCCCTGGTAGACGGGCCTGCCGTCCAGGAAGTAGTGGAACGGCGAGATCCAGCGGAGCCAGGAGATCGCGTCCACGCTCTTGCCGAGCGTCTCGACGACGTACCCGCCGACCGCGTAGGCCGCGGTGACCGCCAGGGTGAGCGCCCTGCTCCCGGCGACCGCGCCCAGCGCGAGCGCCAGCGTGCCGAAGAACAGGACCAGCAGGTACAGCCCGGCGTGCGCGGCGGCGATTCGCCCGATCGGCACGCCCATGTCATGGACGGCCGCCATGACGGCGATCAGGAGGAAGCTCACGAGCGCGACGCCCAGCAGGCCGAGGGCGAGCGCGGTGAACCGGCCGAGGATGAGCCGCCGCCGGCTGATCGGCAGGGTGAGGACCAGCTCCAGCGTGCCGGACTCCTCCGGCCCGGCGACGGCCCGGTTGCCGAGCACCGCCGCGCACATGATCAGCATCATGGGGCCGAAGAGCTGGTACGCGATGACCTGGAGGTATCCGGCGCCGCTCGTCATGTCGGCCAGCCCGCCCATGAGGTCCTTGAGCGCGCCCGGATACTTGGCCAGCGCGGCCTTCTCGTAGAAGTCCGGGTTCGCCGCGATGCTGTCGTAGATCGACAGGTAGAGCAGGAAGAACGCGCAGACCCCGACGGTCCAGCCGATGAGCGCCCTGCGGTAGTCGCCCAGGGTCTTACGCACGAGCGCGGACATGCCCGGCCTCCTCGTCGCCGTGCTCTTCCTCGCTGTAGTAGGTGAGGAAGATCTCCTCCAGGTCGGGCTCCGCGCTGACCATGTGGACGACGGTGAACCGCGCCGCCGCCTTGATCAGCGCGTCGGGGCGGCCGTCGATGGTGCAGCGCAGGTTCGCGCCCTCGACGATCAGGTCTCGCACGCCCGGCAGGTTCTCGAACGCCTCCCGGGGGACCGGCGCGTCGAAGTGGAGCTCGACCTTCCTGACCGCACGCTCCCTGAGCGCGGCGACGTCCTCGACCGCGACCAGGCGGCCGGAGCGGACGATGCCGACCCGGTCGGAGACGTGCTCGACCTCGGCCAGGACGTGCGAGGACATCAGGACGCTGCGGCCCTCGCGCCTGACCTCGCGGACCATGGCGAGGAACTCCTGCTGGACGAGGGGGTCGAGGCCGCTCGTCGGCTCGTCGAGGATGAGCAGTTCGGGCTCGTGCATGAACGCCTGGATCAGGCCGATCTTCTGCTTGTTGCCCTTGGAGAGCTCGCCCATCCGGGCCGACAGGTCGGCCTCCAGCCGTTCGGCGAGCTCCTCGATGCGGCGCCGCGGCGGCCCGCCGCGCACGGCGGCCATGAACTCGAGATAGGCGCCCGCCTTCTCGCGTCCCTCCACGGCCAGCTCGCCGGGCAGGTAGCCGATCCTGGCCCGCGCCCGGCTGTCGCGCGGATCGAGGCCGAGGACGACGGCCCGGCCCGACGTCGGCCTGATCACGTCGAGGAGCAGCCGGATCGTCGTCGTCTTCCCCGCGCCGTTGGGGCCGAGATATCCGAAGACCTCGCCCGGCTGGATCTCCAGGTCGAGGTCCTGCAGGCCCCGTCGTTTCCCGTAGAACTTGGTCAGTCCTTCGGTCAGAACAACCGCTGTCATGACCGGAATGGTCCTCCCGGTGCCGCGCGGAGGAAATACCCGTCATCGGATATCTGGCGATCTCTTCCTTTCGCGGTTCCGGCAACCGGCCCCGATCACCCCGGGTCGCGGCCGGGGGTCATCGCCCCGCGCCCGCCCCACGCCGGGACCCCGCCGCCCAGCGGGCGCCGACCGCGAGCGCCGCCGCCGTCCAGGACACCGCCCGGGCGAGCCGTACGGCACGGCGGATGTCGGGGACGGCGGGGCGCGGCCCATCCCCCAGCTCGGGCCGCGCTTCGAGCCGCCCGCCGTAGTCGTTCACACCGCCGAGCCGTACGCCGAGGGCTCCGGCGAAGGCGGCCTCGCAGTGGCCGGAGTTGGGGCTCGGGTGGCGGTGCCCGTCCCTCCGCAGCGCGGCCAGCGCCCGGCGGGACGACCCGCGAGTGACGGGAGCGAGGGCGACGGCGAGCAGGCCGGTCAGCCGGGCCGGGGCGAGGTTGGCCACGTCGTCGAGCCGGGCGGACGCCCAGCCGAACCGCTCATGGCGCGGGGAGCGATGGCCCACCATGGCGTCGAGCGTGTTGATCGCCCGGTAGGCGAGCAGGCCGGGCACCCCCGCCACCGCGCCCCAGAAGAGCGGCGCGACGGTGGCGTCGGAGGTATTCTCCGCGACGGACTCGACCGTGGCTCGCGCCAGTTCCGGCGCGTCCAGCCGGGAGGGATCCCGCCCGCACAGGTGCGGCAGCCGCGCGCGGGCGGCGGCGAGGTCGCCGGACTCCAGGGACGTGGCCATGTGCGCGCCCTCGCGGCCGAGCGTGGTCCCTCCGAGGACGGCCCAGGTGGCGGCGGCGGTGACGGCGGTACGCGCCAGCGGACGGCGGCGGGTGAGCCGGTCCGCGGCGACCCCGATCCCGGCGACCGCGCCCACACAGATCGCGGTGAACAGCGTCCCGCGCGCCCGTGAGTCGGCGTATATCCGGTTCTCCAGGGCGGCGACGCGGCCTCCGAAGACGGCGACCGGATGTCCCTTGCGGGGGTCGCCCACGAGGGCGTCGACGACGGCCCCGAGTGCCATCCCTGCGGCGGTGTACCTCTCCGTGCGTATCACGGGGGGAATTGTCTCGTGTTGGCGTGGAACGTGACCGCCGGGTCGGCGGTCCCGCGACACGCGGGTCAGCCCGAGGAGAAGAGATCCCCGTGGTCGCCAGGGTGCGGCCGGGTCTAGGAAACGCAAAACGACCATGAGTAGAGTCGTTATGAAACGGCCGCCTTTCCCACCCGCGAATCGATTCGGCTTTCACCGAAAAGGTCGCGCTTTATCACATTTTGTCCGACCGGATATGGGGAGCTCGTGAACCGGGATCCTGAGCCCAGTCGCCTATGTGACCGTTGCGGGGCAGATGTGGGGAGCCTCCCCACCTGCCCGCGATGCGGCCGTTCCCTGCCCGAACCACAGCCGCCCCGGCCGCCGACGGCGGAGCCGTCCGCGGAAGGCCGGCTCTGGCTGTCCCCGGAGACCTCTCCGTACTGGGCTCCCAAGCCGGTACGGCAGCCGGGCCGGGAGACGCCGGGAGGGCCGCGCCCCCCGGAGGGATCGGCGACGTGGGAAGGGCCGCCGCCGCACGCGGCGCAGGAGCGTGCGGCATGGGACCGACCGGCGGCGTGGGACGATCCGGCCGCACGCGCGGCACCGGGAGACGGCTACGCGGCGGGGACGTGGGAGGCGGGGCCGGGCGGCGGGTCGTGGCCGGAGCCTTCGGAAGAGCCCGTGGAGCCGTGGCGCCTGCGGAACCGGCGCTGGCCCAAGGTCGCGCTGGTCGTCGCTCCGGCGCTGCTCTCGCTCGCGCTCGTGTGGTGGCTCGTCGCCGGGCGCTCCACCGGACCGACGCACACGGGCACGCCGCTGGGCTCGGCCGCCACGGCCGGCCCGGACGCCTCGACGGAGCCGGCGGGCTCCTCGACACCCGATGAGACGCCGGACCCCGCGGCCACGGAACCCGACCCGGAGACCGACACAGAGACCGACACAGAGACCGCCACAGAGACCGACACGGCGGGCGGCTCGGATGAGGAGGCCGGAAGGCAGGCGCAGGCGATCGACACCCTCCTGACGGGCAGCCACTCCGCGCGCTCGGGACTGAGCGACGCGATAGCGAGCGTGAGCGGCTGTGACGGCTCCGGCGCCGACACGATCGCGTCCATCACCGACAGCCGCCGCGAGCAACTCGCCTCGGCCCGGAAGCTCGATGTGTCGTCCCTGTCCGGCGGCGACGACCTCAAGTCGACGCTGATCGAGGCGCTGGACGCGTCGGCGGACGCGGACGCCGCCTTCCTGTCCTGGGCCCGGCGGTACCTGGCGGGCGGCTGCACCGGCCCCGTCACGGGCGACGACGACTACGCCACGGGTCTCGACCGGTCGGCGGACGCCCAGGACGCCAAGACCCGCTTCGTGGAGCGGTGGCGTCCCGTCGCCACGGCGTTCGGTCTCACGCTCTGGCGGGTCGACCAGATCTGACCGTACGGGCCGGGTCGTGTCTGACAGATCAAGCCCTGCTGCGCGCGGCCCAGACGGCGCCTCGCCGCGTTGACACCCCACCCACGGAGGAGATCGACAGTGTGGACGGCCCCAGGCACCGCCTGCGACCATCGCGCTGGCGGTGAAACGTTCTGAGAGGAAGGACGCGTGACAATGGCACGAGTGCTGGTAGTGGGTCTCGATCCCGCCAAGATCCAGGGCTGGGACCCGGAGCCGGTCCAGGCGGCGTTGGCGCGCGGCCAGGCCCGTTTCGACGATCACGGCATCGAGGCCGACTGGTGCCTGGTGGCACTCGACGAGAACCCCGAAGAAGCAATCGAGAAGGCGCTGACCCGCGAAGACTACGCCTGCGTGGTGATCGGGGGCGGCATCCGCAAGCACGAGCCGTTGCTCGAATTCTTCGAGAGGGTGGTCAACATGGTCCGGCGGCACGCGCCCGACGCGGCCATCGCCTTCAACAGCGGTCCCGAGGACTGCGCCGACGCGGCTCTGCGGTGGCTGCGTTAGGAGGAGCAGGCGCTCCACAACACATCTGGCCCCCTGACCGGGCCTTCTCCTCGTCGGCGGTGAGGGCGGGACCCCGCCCCGCCGTACGGGCGGTGGCTGGCATGCTGGGAACATGGCCGGACGGGAGCTGTCCGTCACCGTCGCGCCCGAGCTGCGGCTGTTCCTCTCGCCTCGCGTGCGGCGCGCGGAAGCGCGGGCCGCAGCGGGAGAGACCGGCGGAGAAGCGGCGGGAGAGACGACGCTCCCGGTCCCCTACGACGGCACGTCCTCGCTCGGGCACGTGGTCGAGTCGATCGGCGTGCCGCTCACCGAGGTCGGCGCGCTGGTGGTGGAGGGCCGCCCGGTGCCCCCGGCGTACCGGCCCGCGCCGGGCGAGGCCGTACGGGTGCTCGGGGTCGAGCGGCCGCAGCGGGTGCCCTCGCCCCGGTTCCTGCTCGACGTGCACCTGGGCACGCTCGCCCGGCGGCTGCGGGTGGTCGGCGTCGACACGGCGTACCGCAACGACCTGGACGACGACACGCTGATCGAGCGGGCGAACGCCGAGCGACGGGTGCTGCTGACCCAGGATCGCGGGCTGCTCAGGCGCAGGGCCCTGTGGCTCGGGGCGTACGTCCGGGGATCACGGCCGGACGAGCAGCTCGCCGACGTTCTGGAGAGGTTCGCGCCGCCGCTGGCCCCGTGGACCCGCTGCACGGCCTGCAACGGGCCGCTGGTCGCGACGGGCAAGGCCGAGGTGGTGCGGAGGCTGCCGCCGGGCACGCGCCGCACCTACGAGACGTTCGCCCGCTGCCCGGTCTGCCACCGGGTCTACTGGCGCGGGGCGCACGGCGACCACCTTGAGGAGATCATCGCCATGGCGCGGCGAATCGTGTGACATGTCCGGAATATGCAAACACCGATGTCCGAGAGAGGAAAGACGGCCGGACGCCTGACGGGGTTCACTCCTAGCACACGAAAGGAGTGCCTAACATGCCCGAAACTCCCACGTCAGAGTTCTGGAAGACCCTCAAGCCGATCGAGAACTCCCAGAAACCGGACGCGCTCCCCGAGGTCTACCTTTCCAAGGTCGCCACCGACGACGACCGCTACTACGTGCCGTTCAGCGAGACCGTGGGCTCCCGTCCGCTGTGGATCAACGTCAAGGACGACAGCTGGGCCGCCGCAGCCCAGGTGAGCGCCAATTCTCCAGCCAGGCGCACTTCGCCCGGGTGTTCCGCGCCCACTTCGGCCACACCCCGAGCGAGGCCCGGTCACTCGGAGTCGTACGGCAGCCGCCGCTGGATGAGGAGTAGCCACCCGATCGACGGCAGGATCAGCAGCGCGCCCACGCCGAGCACGATCAACATGACCAGGAGCACCTCGGGTCCGGCCGCCGCCTGCCGGTAGGTGAAGGACGGCGGCAGCATCACGGGGTACTGCGCGACCGGCCACCCCCACATCACCGCGGTCACCGCGAGCACCGCCGTGAGGCGGACCAGCAGGTACCGGCGCACCAGGAGCAGGCCGAGCGACGCCAGGCCCATGACGGCGCTGACCACGACCACGGGCAGCGCGCGGTGGGTGAGCCCGTCGAAGAGCCCGGGGGCGTCCAGGCGCAGCACGCCGATGCCGGCCAGCGCGATCAGGCCCACCACGATCCCGGTGCCGATCGCCCTGCGCCGGAACCCCTCCGGGTCGAGCCCGGCCCGTACGGCGTCGTCGCACAGATAGACGGCGGCGAGATAGGCGCAGACGCCGACCGCGAGTACGCCGCCGAAGACGGAGGTCGGGTTCAGCCAACTGCCGAGCAGGGGCCCCGTGGCCAGGCCGCGCGGCACCCGGCCCGACGCGATCCCCCCGGCGACCGTGCCCAGGAAGAACGGGGTGACCACCGAGGAGATCGCGAACGCGGCGCCGAACAGGCGCCGCTGCCACCACTGCGTGCTCACCTTGCGGAAGACGAACGCCGAGCCGCGGCAGATGATCCCGAGGGCCGCCCCCGTCAGCGGGATGTAGAGCGTGGACATGACCGCCGCGAACACCGGGGGGAACCCCGTCCACAGGACGACGAGCACGAAGATCAGCCAGACGTGGTTGGCCTCCCAGACCGGCCCGATCGCGTGCTCGATGAGCCGCCGGTTCGCGTGCTCGCGCCCGGCGAGCAGGTCCCAGACGCCGCCGCCGAAGTCCGCCCCGCCGAGCAGCGCGTAGAGGGTGAGGCCCACCCACAGCACGACCAGCACGATCTGCGCAGTGTCCATCAGGCGTCCATGGCTTGTCCGTCAGGCCCTTTCCTGGGGGGCGACCGCGCGCACCGGCGCGGCCCTGGTCATGAGCCGCAGTACGTAGAGGGTCGCCACGGTGAGGACCAGATAGACCACCAGCACGATGAGGAATCCGCCCCACAGGCCGGGCGCGGGGTTCACCGCCTCGATCGTGCGCATCCTGCCGACCGCGATCCAGGGCTGGCGGCCCACCTCGGTCACGATCCAGCCCGCCTCGACGGCGACGACGGCGGCCACCCCGGCGAGCGCGGCCAGCCAGAGGAACAGCCGCGGGCGGGGCAGGTCGCGCCGCCGCCACCACGCGACCGCCAGCCAGGCGGACATCAGGAGCAGGAAGAACCCGCTCGCCACCATCACGTCGAACCCCCAGTGGACCGGGTTGATCGGCGGCCGGTCGGCGCGCGGCACCTGATCCAGCCCCTTGACCAGGGTCGAGGGGCTGAGCCCGACAAGGAGCGAGAGCCCGCTCGGCACCTCGACCGCCCAGTGCAGCGTGTCGTTCCGGACCACGCCGCCGAGGCTGAGCGGCGCGTGCGTGCGGGTGCGGAAGAGCGCCTCGGCCGCCGCGAGCTTGGTCGGCTGATACTCGGCGATGACCCTCCCGGCGTAGTCGCCGACGAAGATCTGGATCGGGGAGAGAACCGCGCCGAGCGTGAACGGGGTCAGGAAGCCCAGCCGGTGGTAGCGGTCCCGGCGCCCGCGCAGCATCCCCACCGCGTAGACGGCCGCGGTGGCGAACCCGGTCACCATGAGCGCCGCGATGATCATGTGGACGGTCTGGTGCAGCGTGGCCGGGTTGAACATGGCCGCCATCGGATCGACCCGGGTCACCCGGCCGTTCTCCAGCTCGAAGCCGCGCGGCTGGTTCATCCACGCGTTGGCGCACACGACGAAGAACGCCGACGCCACACCCGCGATCGCGATGGGCAGCCCGCTCAGCATGTGGATACGCGGCGGCAGCCGGTCCCAGGCGTACAGGTAGATGCCGAGGAAGATCGCCTCCATGAAGAAGGCCACACCCTCCATCGCGAACGGGATCCCGATCACCTGGCCGTACACGTCCATCAGACCCGGCCACAGCAGGCCCATCTCGAAGCTGAGGATCGTGCCCGACACGGCGCCCACCGCGAAGAGCACGCCGACCGCCTTGGCCCACCGCCGCGCCAGCAGCATGCGGTCGGCATCGCCGGTCCGTACGGCCCGCCACTCCATGAAGAGGAGCAGGCCGGGCATCCCCACGCCCAGGCAGGCGATGATGATGTGCCACCCGAGCGAGAACCCCATCTGCATCCGGGCCGCGAGCAGGTCGGCCGGGCTGGCCGGGCCCGCCGCGAGGGCGAGCGGGCTCAGCACGGCAACGCCCGTCGGGATGACATGTCATGACACGTCCCCACCGGATATCGCCACCAAACGACGCGGTGTACGTGACCGACTACTTTGCGCAATCCTTTGATCAGGCGACCGTCGGGTACCGCTCGCCCGCGAGCTCCCGCTGGAACCACTCGATCGTCCGGCGCAGCCCGGTCACCGGGTCCACCTTCGGCCGCCAGCCGAGCCGTTCGGCGGCGAGCGAGGCGTCGGGGCGGCGCACCGCCGGATCGTCCACCGGCCGCGGGACGAAGCGGATCGGCGACGACGACCCCGCCAGGTCGCGGACCGTCTCGGCCAGCTCCAGCATGGTCATCTCGGCCGGGTTCCCGATGTTGACCGGCCCCTCGAAGTCGCTGCCGGCCAGCGCCACGACACCCTCCACCGTGTCGTCCACGTAGCAGATGGAGCGCGTCTGGTTGCCGTCTCCGGTCACGGTGATCGGCTCGTCCATGACGGCCTGCCGGATGAAGGTGGGGATCGCCCGCCCGTCGTGAGGCCGCATCCGCGGCCCGTACGTGTTGAAGATGCGCACGATCGCCGTGTCGGCGCCGCGCGCGTTCCGGTACGCCGTGGTGAGCGACTCGGCGAAGCGCTTGGCCTCGTCGTACACGCTGCGCGGCCCCACCGGGTTGACGTTGCCCCAGTAGGTCTCCCGCTGCGGGTGTTCGAGCGGGTCGCCGTACACCTCGCTGGTCGAGGCGAGGACGAACCGCGCGTTCTTCTCCTTGGCCAGGCCGAGGGCGTGCAGCGTGCCGAGGCTGCCCACCTTGAGCGTCTCGATGGGATGGCGCAGGTAGTCGGCCGGAGAGGCGGCGGAGGCGAAGTGCAGGACGAGGTCCACCGAGCCGGGCACGTGGACGAACCCGGTCAGGTCGCACTCCAGCAGCCGGAACCCCGGCCGGCCGATCAGGTGCTCGACGTTGCGGGGCGTACCGGTGAGGAAGTTGTCCAGGCAGAGCACCCTCGCGCCCTGCCCCAGCAGCCGCTCACACAGGTACGACCCCAGGAACCCGGCCCCGCCGGTCACGACCACGTGCATCACACATTCACCTCCAGCAGCCCGAGGGCGGCGTCCAGAACGTCCGGGACGTCGATCTCCAGCAGGCCCGGGTCGGGCCGCGGCGCGTGCGGGTCGCCGCGCCGCCCCGTCCACAGGACGACGTGACGGCCGTTCGCGGGCGGCCCCCAGAGCGCGGGCGGGACCGGTCCGAACAGCACGACCGACGGCGTCCCGAGCGCGGTGGCCAGGTGGGCCACCCCGGTGTCGCCGCAGACGACCAGCCGCGCCCGCCCGATCAGGGTGGCCAGCTCGTACAGCCCGGTACGCAGCACGCGCTCCTCGGGGAGCCCGGCGAGCGCGGCCACGCACAGCCCGAGCTGCCGCTCCACGCCGGTGATCACGACCCCGGGGAGCGTCGCCGCGACCTCGGCGAACCGTTCCGGCGGCCAGCGCCGGGCGGCCGAGGCCGCACCCGGGTGGACGACCACCGCACCCGCCGGCAACTCCTCGGCGTAACCCGGGTCCGGCCTTCGGACGGCCAGGTCATCGGGGTCGGCGGGGATGCCGTACCAGTCGAGGAAGGCGCACCAGCGGCGCACCTCGTGCAGGTCCTCGCGCCACGGCGGCCCCCCGGGCTCGGGCGCGTGCGCGAGCAGCCGCCCCGGCCGGGTACGGCGCAGCGCATCGGTGCTCTGCGGCCCCCGCCCGTGCAGGTTGACCGCCACGTCCGGCGGAGGATCCGTGGCGGGCACCGGGCCGGGGCCGCGCACGTCCCGCAGCCCGTCCACCCCGCCGATGAGCGGCAGCAGCCCGGCCAGCGGAGCCGGCGCGGCCAGCACGAGCCGGTGCCCGGGGAAGGCCCGCCGCAGCGCCCGCAGCGCGGGCACCGCGGTGAGCAGGTCCCCGAGACCGAGCCCGCGCAGCACGAGCAGCTCCGGCAGCTCCGGCTCTAGGGCCACGACGTCTCCGTGGACGGGCAGACCACCAGCTCCCTGATCTCGCAACCGGGCGGCTGGCTGAGCGCGAAGACGACGGTCGCGGCCACGTCCTCGGGCGGGTTCAGCCCCGCCTCCGGGCCGGGCTTGTACTTCTCGTCCCGGTCGTCGAAGAACGGGGTGCGCATCCCGCCGGGCACCAGCAGGGTCACGCCCACCCGTCCGGCCAGCTCGGCCGCGAGCGCCCGGGTGAACCCCACCACGCCGAACTTGGCCGAGCAGTACGCCGTCGCGTCGCTCAGCGCCCGCAGCCCGAGCGTCGAGGCGACCGTGACCACCCGCCCGCCCCCCTCCAGGTACGGCAGCGCCGCCCGGACGACCGAGGCGGTGCCGAGCAGGTTGACCCTGATCACCCGCTCCCAGGCGTCGGCGGGCACGTCCTCGAGCCGCCCGCACGCGTCGATCCCGGCCGCCGTCACGACGCCGTCCAGCCCTCCCGCCCGATCGGCCAGCTCCCGTACGGCCCGCTCCGCCCGCTCCCGATCGGCGAGGTCGGCCTGGACGAAGTCGACGTCTCCCTCGGGCCGCCGGACGTCGACGACCAGCGGGCGCCCGCCCGCCTTGGCGACCGCCTCGACAGTGGCCCGGCCCAGACCGGAGGCCCCACCGGTGATCAGGATGTTTCCCAGCATGTCATCACTCCTCGGACTGTCGAACATGGACGGACGGGGGCTTCTCGGGGCCGCCGGTCACTCCTGGCACTCCTCGATCACGTCGCAGAGCATGTGGATCACGACCAGGTGGACCTCCTGGACGGTGGCGCAGTCACCGGTGGGGACCGCGAACGTCTCGTCGCACAACGCGGACAGGGAGTTGGGGGCGCGGCCGGTGAGCGCCCAGGTCGTGAGACCGCACTCGCGCCCGGCGACCGCCGCCGCCGTCACGTTCCTGCTCGCCCCGCTGGTGGACAGGCACAGCAGCACGTCGCCGGGCCGTCCGTGCGCCCGCACCTGGCGCGCGTACACCTCCTCGGCCCCGAAATCGTTGCCGATCGCGGTCACCGTCGAGGTGTCGGCGTGCAACGGGATCGCGGCGTACGGGCACCGGTCGGAGCGAAACCGCCCGACCAGCTCGGCGGTCAGGTGCTGGGCCTCGGCCGCGGACCCGCCGTTGCCGCAGGCGAGCAGCCGCCCGCCCCCGGTCAGCACGGCGGCCAGTTTGAGTCCCCAGGTGTGGATCGTCGGCAGCTGGTCGTCGACCGCCGACAACGTCTCGGTCAGCCGGAGCAGATGAGGGTGCACGGCTCGACCTCCCTCCGGTAGACGGACTCGGTCCTGGCCGCCACCTGCGGCCAGCCGTACCGGGTGCGGGCCCGCCGCGCCCCCGCCTCGCCGAGCGCGGCGCGCAGGTCCGGACGGGCCAGCAGGTCGCGCAGCGCGGCGGCCAGGGCGCGGGGCCGGCGCGGCGGCACGAGCACCCCGCATCCGGCCACCGTGTCGAGGTGGCCGCCGACGGACGAGGCGATCACCGGCACCCCGCAGGCGAGCGCCTCCAGCGGCACCATGCCGAACGGCTCGTACCACGGCACGGTGACCAGCACGTCGGCGGACCGCATCAGGGCCGGGACGTCCCGATGCGCGACCGCGCCGACGAGCCGGACCCGGTCCTCCAGCCCGCAGGACGCGGCGACCCCGCTGAGCCGCGCCACCTCCTCCGGCTCGTCGCCCGCGATCAGCAGTTCGGCCTCGGGCACGTCGCTCAGCGCCCGGATGACCGTGTCGTAGCCCTTGCGCGGCACCATCCGGCCGACGCACAGCACGCGCGGACGACCGTCGCGCGGCGCCGCGGGGCCGTCCGGGGTGAACAGCTCCAGATCGACGCCGCACGGCACGACAGCGATGCGGTCCTCGGGCACGCCCATCGCGCGCAGCTCGCGCACCTCGTCCGTGCAGGTCGCGAGCACCGCGGTGGCCCGCCGCCCCACATCGCGCTCGACGGCGATCCGGTCCGGCGGGCTCGTGTCGGCCGCACCCTGCCAGCGCCGCTTCACCGTGCCGAGCGCGTGGAACGTCTGCACGACCGGGACGCCGAGCGGCTCCGCCGCCGTGAGCGTGGCCATGCCGCTCATCCAGAAATGCGCGTGGGCCACGTCCGGCGGGCGGGCCGCCCATCGCCGCGCGAGGTGCTCCGCGAACGCCGGCATGTACGGCGGCAGCTCGTCCTTGGGGATCGACTCGGGCGGCCCGGCCGGCACGTGGTCGACGGTCACGCCGGGCGCCATCTCCACCGCCGGCGGCTGGTCCGGCGCGGTCCTCCTGGTGTGCACGGTCACCTCGTGCCCCCGCTCCCCCAGAGCGAGGGCCAGCGCGGCGACATGGACGTTCTGCCCTCCGGAGTCGACGCCTCCGATCGCCGCGAGAGGGTTGGCGTGTTCCGATATCAAGGCGATCCTCATCCCAGGCTCCTGACCGACTGGACCACCTGTTCGGCGGTCACCGACGTGAGGCACGGGTGGCCGGGCACCGGGCAGGTCCGTGCTCTGCTGCCGCGGCACGGCGCCTCCTGGTCGCCGAGCACCACCGAGGGCACCCCGTACGGGGCCCAGCGCGCGGCCGGGACGACAGGGGAGAACAGGCTGACCACCGGGGTTCCGACCGCGGCGGCCAGATGGGCGGGGCCGGTGTTGCCCGCGACCACGACGCTCGCCCCGGCGAGCACCGCGGCCAGCTCGGCGAAGGTGGTGGCCCCGCCGAGGTCGGCGGCGTACGTGCCCGCCACCTCGGCCGTGAGGGCGGTCTCGTCCCCCGTGACCACCACCCGGAAGCCGGACTCGACCAGCTCCTTGACCGTGCGCGCGTGGTCGTCCGCCGGCCAGGCCCGGGCCGGCGCCGTGGTGCCGGGGTGGACCACCACGTATCCGGGCGGACCGGTGAGGTGCGCGACGTGCGGCGACGGGGGCGGCAACGGCCGCCGGACGGCGAGCCGTCCGTCGTCGCCCGGGGGCAGCTCGAAGCCGGCCGCCCTGGCGAGGCCGAGCATCCGCTCCGCCTCCGGGACGTCCACGCTCTCGTCCACGACGTGCCGCACGTCGAGCAGGGAGCCGGGGTAGTCCTCGCTGATGGCGGCGATCCGCCGCGTCCCCGCCAGCCGCAGCAGCAGCGCGAGCGGCAGCGCCGACTGGTGGAAGGAGGTGAGGATCAGCGCGGTGTCCGGGGCCAGGGCGCGCACCTTCTCGATCAGCCGCGCTGCGTGCGCCCGGGTCATCGGCACGTGATCGGGGTCGATCCACGGGGCCCGCCACTCCAGGACCTCGTCCACGCCGGGCAGCAGCTCCGCCGCGGCCCTGCCGTACGGCCCGGCGAGAACGACGACGCGCCGCGCCCCGGCGGCGACCGCGCGCACCGCCGGACCGGCGAGCAGGACGTCGCCCGCGTTGTCCAGGCGCGCGACCAGGACAGTCGCCCTTCTCACCGGCGTCTCCGGATCTCGCCCAGCAGCCGGTACGCGCACGCCGCGGGCGGGATGACCAGGCTGGTGACCGCCATGCGCAGTACCTCCTCCCGCGTACGGGGACCGGGAGCGATCCGCGCCCAGGCGAACTCGGCGGTCAGCGCCGCCCATCCGGCGGCGAGCGCCGTCCCCGCCTTCCGGCGTCCGGTCGCCAGCGCCACGGCCGCACCGGCGCCGCACGCGGTGATCAGCAGGTGGCGGGCCAGCCGTCCGCGCGAGGCGCCCACCGCGGTACGCCAGCCGGGGCCGTGGACGCGCCGCATCAGCGCGTCGTCGGCGTTTCCCCGCTGCGCGCGCACGCTCGCCCAGAACCCGTCGTCGCGTACCGGATGGACGGACGTGCGGCTCCCGCGCGCCAGCGTGAAACCGGAGCGCAGCAGCCGCAGCGCGAGGTCGACGTCCTCCCGGTACGCCCGGGGGAACCGCTCGTCGAACCCGCCGACCCCTTCCAGCGCCGAGCGGCGGTAGGCCATGTCCGCCGTGATCCAGCGGGCGTCCGCCAGGCCGGCGGTGCCGCGTTCGGCGTCGGTGGGGCGGCGGCCGGGCGGGAGGGGCACCTCGAGCCGTCCCTGGCTGCCCGCGACGTGCTCCGGCAGGCCGTCCAGGTCGGCGCGCAGCGCCGGTGTCCACCCGGGCGCCGGGACGACGTCGTCGTCCAGGAAGGCCACCCACGGGGTGCGGGCGGCGCGCCAGCCGGCGTTCCGCGCGGCGGCCGGGCCCCGGCCCCCGGAGCGGATCACCTTCAATGACGGAAGGCTGTCGACCAGGTCGTCGGGGACGTCCCCCGGACGGTCGTCGACCACGATCACGTCGAGGCCGGGATCGAGTGCGGCGAGGGTCGCCCGCAGCGTCGGGCGGCCGATCGTCGGGATGACCACGGTGATCACGTGCCGACCACCGCCCTTCTGCGGACCAGGAACGACCCGAGCACCAGCACGTCAACCGGCGCGGAGCCGAAGCACTCCAGGGCGTCCCTGGGGTCGTCCACCATCGGCCGCCCGGCCGTGTTCAGGCTGGTGTTGACCACGACCGGCAGCCCGGTGCGGACCTCGAACTCCTCCAGCATCCGCGCGAGCAGCGGATCGCGGGAACGTTCCACGGTCTGGATCCGCGCGGTGCCGTCCACGTGGACCACCGCCGGGATCCGGTCCCGCCACTCCGGCCGCACGTCGTGCACGAACAGCATGTACGGGCTGGACACCGGCCCCCTGGAGAAGATCTCGGCCGCCCGTTCGGCCAGCACCATGGGCGCGATCGGGCGGAACTGCTCGCGTCCCTTCACCGCGTTCAGCCGTTCGGTGTTGCCGGCCCGGCCGGGGTGAGCGAGCAGGGAGCGGCGGCCGAGCGCCCGCGGGCCGTACTCGCTCCTGCCCTGGAACCAGGCCACGATCCGGTCGGCGGCCAGCTCGGCCGCGACCGCGCCGGCGAGGTCGTCGGGGCGGTCGTAGGCCACCCGCGCCACGTCCAGCCAGGCGGCCAGCTCCTCGTCCCGCCAGCCGCGCCCGAGGTCGGCGCCCGGCATCGGCGCGACGTTCTCGCCGTGCGCGCGGGCCAGGTGGAGCGCGCCGCCCAGCGCGGTTCCCGAGTCGCCCGCGGCCGGCTGGATCCAGATGTCCGCGAACGGTCCCTCGGCCAGCAGGCGGGTGTTGGCGACGCAGTTGAGCGCCACTCCCCCGGCCATCGTCAGATAGCGGGCCGAGGTGCGGTCGTGCAGCCAGCGGGCGAGGTCGAGCAGCACCTCCTCCAGCCGGGCCTGCACGCTCGCGGCCAGGTCGGCGTGCTCGGGCGCCCACACCCCCTCGCCGCCCTCACGGCGCTTGGCGTACGCGGCCCAGTCGATCGGCTCGACCCGGAACCCGCCGTCGCCGGTCGCGTAGATCAGCTCCCGCAGCTCCGGCAGGTGGCGCGGCACGCCGTAGGCCGCGAGCGCCATCACCTTGTACTCGTCGCTCGAACGGAGGAAGCCGAGGTGCTCGGTCACCTCCTCGTACATCAGCCCGAGGGAGTGCGGGAGCTCCTGGCTGGCCAGGACGGTCAGCTCGCCGTCGCGATAGTGCCCGGCCAGGTGCGAGACCGCCTCCCCGCGCCCGTCGCAGACCAGCACCGCCGACTCGCGGTACGGCGCGGCCAGCCCGGCCGAGGCCGCGTGCGCGATGTGGTGCGGCACGAACCTGACCTGGTCCGGGTCCAACCCGGGCACGGCCGTGGCGAGGAACGCCGGGGCCCTCCGCGCGTAGGTGGTGCGCAGGTCCTCCCAACGCTCGTCCAACCCGGCGAGCCCCGGCCGGACCAGCGCGGGGTCGTAGGAGTAGGCCACGCCGTCGAGGTCGTCGGGCCGCAGGCCCCCCTGTCTCAGGCACCAGGCCGCCGCCTGCTCCGGCAGCTCCCAGGCGGAGAACGGCACCGGGCGCTTGCCGTGCTTGCGCCGGCTGAACCGCTCCTCCTCCGCCGCCGCGACGATCTCGCCATCGATGACCAGGGCCGCCGCCGGATCATGGAAGATGGCGTTGATCCCCAAGAACCGCATCTGCGCACCTCCGCTCGGAAGCGTTTCGATGCTGTTACCGAGAGAAGCGCTTCTGAAACGCGGCTTTGCGTGATGGTCGGACGAGGTAGAAGCGCTTCTTGACGAATGTCACGCTATGTAGTCAATTGAGGGGGTAGGTGCCGGGCATGCGCCGACCCGCCGCCGTCCTTTTCGATCGTGACGGAACGTTGATCCACGACGTCCCGTACAACGCCGATCCCGAACGGGTGACACCGTTCCCGGGGGCGCGGGCCGCGCTCGACCGGCTCCGCCGCGCGGGTGTGCCCGTCGGCGTGGTGAGCAACCAGTCCGGGGTGGCGCGGGGGCTGATCAGCCCCGCCGCGCTCGACGCGGTGAACGCGCGGGTCGAGGAGCTCCTCGGCCCGTTCCATGTCTGGGCGGTCTGCCCGCACGACGAGACGGACCGGTGCGCGTGCCGCAAGCCCGCGCCGGGCCTCGTGCTGCGGGCGGCCGAGCTCCTCGGGGTCAGCCCCCGCGACTGCGTGGTGGTGGGCGACATCGGGCGGGACGTGGAGGCGGCGCGGGCCGCCGGGGCGCGCGGCATCCTCGTGCCCACGCCGCGGACGCTCCCGGGGGAGGTCGCGGCGGCTCCGGAGGTCGTCTCCGACCTCGCGGCGGCGGTGGACCTGGCGCTGCTGACGGGCGACCGCTGACGACCGCTGACGGCTCCATGAGAAAGGGACGATCGGTGTGAAAATCCTGCTCTGGCATGTGCACGGCTCGTGGACGACGTCGTTCGTTCAGGGCCGGCACGACTACGTGGTGCCGCTGATCCCGGACCGCGGCCCGGACGGGCGGGGCCGGGCCGCGACCTACCCCTGGCCCGAGTCCGTACGGGAGGTCCCGTGGGACCGGCTGGCGGCCGAGGACGTGGATGTCGCGGTGTTCCAGCGCCCGCACGAGATCGAGCTGGCCCGCGAATGGCTGGGGCGGGAGGTGCCCGCCGTCTACGTCGAGCACAACACCCCCGCCGGCGACGTGCCGCGTACCCGCCACCACCTCGCGGACCGGGACGACATCCCCCTGGTCCACGTCACGAACTTCAACGACCTGTTCTGGGACTCCGGCCGCGCCCCGACGCGCGTGATCGAGCACGGCGTGGTGGACCCCGGCTACCGGTACACGGGCGAGCTGCCCCGTGCCGGAGTCGTCGTCAACGAGCCGGTACGGCGGACCCGCGTGGCGGGCACCGACCTGCTGCCCGCGTTCGACGTGCCCCTCGACGTGTTCGGGATGCGGGTGACCGGCCTGCCGTACGGCACGTTCGAGGACATGCCGCAGGACGCGATGCACGACGAGCTGGCCCGGCGGCGCGTCTACCTGCACCCCTACCGGTGGACCTCGCTCGGGCTCTCCCTCATCGAGGCCATGATGCTCGGCCTGCCGGTCGTGGCGCTGGCCGCGACCGAGGCCGTGGAGGCGGTCCCCCCGGAGGCCGGCGTGATCTCCACCCGGCTGGAGACCCTGACCTCGGCCGTCTCCGCCTTCGTGGCCGACCCCGAGCGGGCCCGCCAGGCCGGGAAGGCGGCCAGGGCCGCGGCCCTGGCCCGCTACGGCCTTCCCCGGTTCCTGGCCGACTGGGACCGCCTCCTCGCGGACCGGCTCGACGGAGACATCTGACCGGCGTCTGACCGGCGTCCGCCCCGCGGCTCAGCGCGCGGTGCTGAGCGCGAGGGCGAAGTCCCCGTCAGGGTCGGAGTACCAGCGCTCCAGGGCGAAACCCGCCCGCCCCAGCTCCGCCGCGAGCCCGTCGCGGCGGAACTTGGCGCTGATCTCGGTGCGCATCTCCTCGCCGCGGACGAAGTAGACCGTGAGGTCGAGGTCGCGAATGTGCACCCGCACCGGGCGGGTCGCCCGCAGCCGCATCTCCACCCACTCGTTCTCCTCGTCGTACCGGGCCACGTGCGCGAAGTCGTCCGGGACGAAGTCGGCGTTCAGCTCGCGGTTGATGACGTGGAGCACGTTGCGGTTGAAGGCCGCGGTCACCCCCTGGGCGTCGTCGTACGCGCGGATCAGCCGCCCCTTGTCCTTGACCAGGTCGGCCCCGAGCAGGAAGGCGTCGCCGGGCTTGCGGGTGGAGCGCAGCTCCTTCAGGAACATCTCCCTGGCCTCGGGGTCGAGGTTCCCGATGGTCCCGCCCAGGAAGGCGACCATCCCCGGCGGGAGCAGCGACAGATGCCGTTCGAAGTCCGCGCACACCGGCCGCACGGCCAGGTGGGGGAAGCGCGCCGACAGCCGCCGCGCGCTCGCCCGGAGGGTGACCGCGTCCACGTCCACCGGCATGTAGACGCGCATCTTCTGAAGCAGCAGGGCCGTCTTCTCACTGGTGCCGGAGCCCAGCTCGATGAGGGTGTCCGAGCCGCTCCTCCGCACGATGTCGCCGGCATGGGAGCGCAGGATCGCCAGCTCGCGCCGGGTCGGGTAGTACTCCTCCAGCCGGGTGATCCGGGAGAACAGCTCGCTCCCCGCCTCGTCGTAGAACCACTTCGGGGGCAGCCACTTCGGTTCGGAGGTGAGGCCGGTACGGACGTCGTGTTCCAGTGCCTGGCGCAGATAACCGCCGTCGAGATGGTTGATCACTTCCGCTCCTCGGATACGTGTCAGACGTGCTCAGAGGTGCCTGACGGGTCAGATGCGGGTCACGCTCACGCCGTCGGGGGATGCGACGACCAAAGTGCGGTCATCCACGGCACGCCAGCCCGGCCTGCCGTCCAGGGGCTCGCTCGCCAGGAGCACGCCCTCGTGAACATGGGTGAAAAGGGTGTCGCCCCACGCGGAGGCGACGATCTCGGATCCGCCGCAGACGAGCAGGTTGAGCCGGGCCGCCGGGTCCGTCCGCGCCGCCTCGGTGACGACCCGCGCCACCGCCTCGGCCGCGGGCATCCCCGCGCGGAGCCGCGCGAACACGGCCGCGGCCAGCCACGCCGAGTCGCACAGGCTCTCCGGCGGCGCGCCGCCCGCGGCGGGGGCGGCGGCGCCGTTCCAGGGCGCCGTCTCCGGGACCGGCGCCGCGCCGTCAGCCCCGCCTTCGGGTACGTGCTCCGGGACGGTGACGTCGGCGGACAGCAGCGGGAGGAGGGCGTCGCGCTCCACCCGGCCGTTGTGGCTGAGCAGCCAGCGTCCGTCGGAGAAGGGCGCCGTGGCGCTCTCCTCGATCGGCATCCCGATGGTCGCGGAGCGTACGGCCGCCAGCAGGCAGCCCGACCGCGCCACCGCGGCCAGCCCGGGCAGGTTGGCGTCCGCCCATATGGGGATGGAGCGGCGGTAGCGGACCGGCTCGGTCCGCCCGTCGTCGAACCACCCCATGCCGAACCCGTCCGCGTTGACGGTCCCGTACCGCTGCAGCCGGGGCGCGTACGCCTGGTGGAGGAGGCCGTGCTCGGGCTCCCCGATCAGCGACGACAGCGGCCGGGGCGGCCCCAGCCAGGCCGCGTGCCTGCACATCGGCCGTCACCCGGCCGCGCGGGCGCACCGGAACCCCGCGAAGATCTGCCGCCGGATCGGATAGTCCCAGTTCCGGAAGGTCGTACGGATCGCCGTGGGGTGGGTGGCCCACGACCCGCCGCGCAGCACGCGGTAGGTCTCGCCGAAGAACACCTCGCTGTACTCCGGGTACGGGAAGCTGCGGAACCCCGGATAGGGCTGGAACCAGGACGAGGTCCACTCCCACACGTCCCCGATCATCTGCTCCGCGCCGTACGGCCCGGCCCCGGCCGGGTACGCGCCGACGGGGGCGGGCCGGGCCGCCCGATGGCCGAGGTTGGCCTGGTCCGGTCGGGGGTCGGCGTCCCCCCACGGGAACCTCCGGCCGCCGCAGGCCTTCTCCCACTCCGCCTCGGTCGGCAGCCGCTTGCCCGCCCATCGGGCGTACGCGTCGGCCTCGTACCAGGAGACGTGCTGCACCGGCTCGTCGAGGGGCACCGGCTCCATCCGGCCGAAGCGCCTGCGCCACCAGCCGTCGCCGCCGGCGGCACGCCGGCCGCCGTTTCCTCTGTGTCCTATGTGGCGTCCCACGTCGCCTTCCGCGCCGTCGCGGGTCCAGAAGAGCGGGGCGTGGATCCCCTTCTGGCGGACCCACTCCCAGCCTTCGGGCCGCCACCAGCGCGGATCGTCGTACCCGCCGTCCGCGATGAAGGCGAGGTAGTCGCCGTTGCTCACCGGCCAGCGGTCGATCCAGTAGCCCGGCAGGTCCACCAGATGGGACGGCCGCTCATTGTCGTACGCCCAGGGCAGCGCGTCCGTCCCCATGAAGAAGGGCCCCGGATGCACGAACACCTCGTCCTCGGTACGCGTCTCGCCCGCCTCCTGGGCTCGTCCGGGCGGGAGCTCGCCGTCCCGGATCAGCCCCGGCTCCCCCGAGAGCTGCAGCGTGGCGAGCATCGTCTCGTCGTGCTGGTGCTCGTGCTGCACGACCAGCCCGAACACGAAGCCCCCGGCGCGCAGCGGGTCCGGATCGTCCAGGTCGACGGCGTCGAGCACGTCCAGCACCCGGCCACGGACACCGGAGATGTAGCGCCGCGCCTCCGCGGGCCCGAGGAGGGGCAGCGAGGGGCGGTCCTTACGCGGATGCTTGAACGCGTCGTAGATGTCGTCGATCTCGGGCCGGAGCGGGGTGATCCCCCCGGCCGCGCGCAGCACCCACAGCTCCTCGTAGTTGCCGACGTGCGCCAGATCCCACACCAGCGGGGACATCAGCGGGGAGTGCTGGCGCACCAGCAGGTCGTCCTCCATGTCGGTGTACGCGAGCGACCGCGCACGCGCGGCGGCCAGCTCGGTGGCGATCAGTTCCTTTCCCGCTGCCGGGGGAGGCGGGGCGTGCCGTTCTCTCATCCGATCTCCTTCGGTATGGAGACCCCGGGCGCAGCCCTGGGGAGGAAGCGCGGCGGACGCCGCGCGTCACCGGACGCCGTCGCGGCCGTCCGATGGTCACCCGCACATCTCCAGATCGAGGGCGGGGGAACGGCCGCGCTCGATGTACCGGGCGGCGAACCGGCCGACCCGCTCGACCAGCCAGGGCTCCGCCCCGAGCCGGGGCAGCGCCTCGACCGCGGCGCGGAAGCAGACCTCGGCCGCCTGCCGCATCCGCGGCTCCGCCAGGCCGAACCGGGCGGCCCGCGCCCAGGCCCCGCGAACCGGCAACGCCGCGTCGAGCGCGGTGTCGGCCGCCCGGTCGTCCGTGACGAGCGCGTGGACCACGGCGACGCAGACGGGCCAGTCCTCCGGCCCCTGGGCGTCGAGGTAGCGGGTCTCCATCCAGCCGCGCGGCCGCACCGGGGGGAACACGGTCGTGGCGTGGTAGGCCAGGTCGTCGCCGGTCGGCGGTCTGCCCGCGACCCGGGCGAAGTCCCGGTACGGCGAGCCGTCCAGAACCGCGCGGCACGCGACCGCGCCCGGTCCGGCCAGCGCCCGCCCCCGCCCGCCACCGTCCATGCCGCCGTCCATGCCGCCGTCCATGCCGCCGTCCATGCCGCCGTCCATGCCGGCGCGGTTCGCGCCGGCAGTGTCGGACGCGTTCGCGGGCTCGAGGACCAGCATCAGGCGGGCGTCGAGGAGGTATTCGGCCCACTCCTCGGCCGGGTCGCCGCCCCTCGCCACCGGGGCGGTCCTGGTCCGGTCGAGGTTGAGCCAGACTGCCTGGCGGCCGGACATCCAGCCGTCCCTGGGCGAGTTCGCGAAGGCCGCCACCAGCACCGGACCGAGCAGGTGCGCCCGGTCCCAGCGCACCCGGGGGTTCTCCCCGAAGTCGAGGTTCACCTGCACCGAGGCCGTCGAGCACATCATCAGCCGCCCGTACGGCAGGCCGAGGAACGCCGCCATGGCGTCGTACCGCGGGAGGCGAAGCTGCCGAACCGGCGGCCGGATCGAGTCCAGAGCGCGGCCCCCGAGCACCAACCCCGCCGCCGAGAGCGCGAGCCGTACGGCGTCGAGATCCGCGACGAGACCCGCCACGGCCTCGGACAGTGGCAGCGGGGGCGTGGCCAGCTCCAGCTGGCCGCCGGGCTCGAACGTGACGCTGCTCCCGCCGGGCAGCGGCGGAAGCGCGTCGGCGACGCGAGCGATGGGGACCTGGCGCGACGGCGTCTCCGCGTCGAAGACCAGGAACTCCAGCTCTACGCCCACCCGGTCCGTTTCGGTGCGCTGGAAGCACCCCCGAGCAAAAGCCTGAACATCGGTCATCGCCCCTCCAGCCACGGGACCAATGTCATCCCCGCTTTGACTGGCTTGTAACGCCTGTAGTGAAAAGTGGGCTTTGACCTGCCATGAGGCTCACGTCGCGGAGGACCACTCCCGGTCATCCATCCGGATGAGCGAGACTCCGACCGCCCCGAACACCAGGAGCAGGACGACCGGCCCGGCGAGTCCGAGCACCAGATTCCAGGAGCTCGCGCCGAAGAGCCAGACGAGCATCCCGACGAGCACGCCGGCGGGGAACCACCAGCCCGCCCGGCCGGCCCACGCGTACGCGACCGACACGAGGACCAGCCCGAGGAACGAGCCGATCATGCCGGGCATCTGCCAGGCCGCGACCATCGCGGGCTGCGCCGCGTCCTGCATGATCTGCTCCGCCTGCGCGGCCGGAAGTCGCTGGAACAGGACGATGTCGAAGAAGTCGGAGACCATCAGCGCGGAGAAGTTGATCAGGCCGAGCACGGTGACCGCGCCGGCCACGTTGGCGAGCACGACGCCCTTGCGCCGCACCAGGTGCACCAGGCCGATGACGCCGGGCACCCACAGGATCCAGGCGTAGTGCAGAAGCGTCGCGCTGACGCCGGTGGCCGCCGGGTTGTTCGCGTAGGCGAGGGCCTCGTCGGCCCCGGACTCCGTCGGATCGACCGCCATGCCGAGAAGCAGGCAGAGCGGGGCGAGGATGAGGCTGACCCCCGCCGCTGTGCGGCGGAAGGTGTCCGGATTGGTGAAGAACCGATGAACGATCATGCCGGGAACCGTAAAAATCAGAACCCGTTCGGTCGTCAACGCACACTTTGAACGCGTGGTCCCCCGCAAGGATGATTTATCGATATAAAGCCGTCATGCGCTCACCGATCGACTGGCTCGTGGCGATCGTCGTCTGCCTGTTCGCGGTGTCCGAGGAGCTCAGCGGCAGGAGCTCACTCCACGGAGAAGGGCCGTCGATCTGGTGGGTCCTGGCCGGCCTCGCGGCCGCCGTCCTCGTGCTCAACCGGCGCCGCGCCCCCTTCGCCGTCCTGTTCGTCTACTCGGCCGCCAGCATCCTCGGCCTCGCCCTGGTACGCGAGATGGCCGCGGCGTGGCAGTTCTACACGCAACTCGTGCTGCTGTTCACGCTCCTCAGTGAGGTACGGCCGACGAGCTGGAAGGCGGCGGGCGGCCTCGCCGTCACCGGCGCGTACATCGTCTCGATGGTGAGCGCCTCGCCGACGACGACCTGGGGCGACGTCGCCGTGGCGCTGGTCATGGCCGCGATCGCCGGAGGGGCCGGGCTCGCCGTGCACCGCCACCGCGTGCTCGCCCTCCAGGCCGAGGAGCGGGGCGAGCTGCTCGCCCAGGCCGCCGTGGCCGAGGAACGCGCCCGGATCGCCCGCGAGCTGCACGACATCGTCGCGCACAGCGTCAGCGTCATGACCATGCAGGCCGGCGGCGTGCGGCTCATGCTCCGCGAGGAGCAGGACCGCGAACGCGAGGTCCTCGCGACGATCGAGGAAACCGGTCGCGAGGCCGTCGAAGAGCTGCGGCGGATGCTCGGCCTGCTGCGCACGCCGGACCCCGACGACCTGGCCCCGCAGCCCAGCCTCGACCGGCTCGACGACCTCGTCGAGCACTCCCGCGCCGCGGGCCTGGACGTGACCGTCGAGGTCACCGGCACTCCGGTCCCCCTGGCCGCCGGACTCGGCCTCTCCGCGTACCGGATCGTGCAGGAGGCGCTGACGAACACGCTCAAGCACGCCGGCCCTACCCGGGCCGCGGTGATCATCGCGTACGCGCCGGGCGAGCTGCGCCTGGAAATCACCGACGACGGCCCACACGACCGCCCACGCGACGGCCGCGCCCCGCTCACCCCCGGCCACTCCGCACGCATAACGCCGGCCCGCGGCATACCAGGCCGGACCACACCGGCTCCGGACGTACTGGCCCCAGACGTGCCGGGCCAGCGCACTCTGGGCAAGGACACATCAGCCCGGGGCGTGCCAGGGTGGAGCAAGCCGGGGCGGGGCGTTCCGGGACGGGGCGTTCCGGAGCGAGGTGGGCACGGCCTGCTCGGCATGCGGGAGCGAGTCGCCCTGTTCCACGGCACCCTCGCCGCCGGGCCGCTCTCCCCCGGCGGCTACCGCGTACGGGCGGTGCTCCCGCTGTGAGCGAGACGATCGGCATCCTCATCGCCGACGACCAGGCGATGATCCGCGCCGGGCTCCGGCTGGTGGTCGGCACCCAGCCCGATCTCGTGGTGACCGGCGAAGCCGCCGACGGGCAGGCCGCCGTCGAGCTGGCCCGGCGGCTGCGTCCCGACGTGGTCCTGCTGGACATCGCGATGCCCCGGCTGGACGGCCTCGCCGCCGCCCGCCTGATCCTCGCCGAACCCGATCCGCCCAGCGTGATCATGCTGACCACGTACGACACCGACGAGAACCTCGACCGCGCGCTGCGCGCGGGAGTACGGGGGTTCCTGCTCAAGGTGTCGCCCCCCGAGCAGCTCTTCGCCGCCGTCCGCACCGCCGCCGGCGGCGAGGCGCTGCTCGACCCGGCCGTCACCCGGCGCGTCATCGAAGGCTACGGACGGCTGCCCGAGGAGACCTCCGTCCCCGGACCGGATCTCACCCCGCGTGAACACGACGTGCTCGTCCTCATCGCCCGAGGGCTGTCCAACGCGGAGATCGCCGCCGTACTGGTGATCTCCGAGGCCACGGTCAGCAGCCACATCAACCGGCTCCTCGCCAAGCTCGGGCTGCGCGACCGCGCCCAGGCCGTCCGGTACGCGTACGAGTCGGGAGTGGTCCGTCCGGGCGATGCCGGTAGCGTTGGATGATATGACAGCTCTCGATTCCGGCACCATGGGTGCGCACGGCATTGGCGTCGCGACCATCGCCTCTGACGGCACCGTCCTTGACACCTGGTTCCCCGCTCCCACCCTGGGCGACGCCTCCGCTGCGGGGACGCGGCGGCTCGACGCCTCGCAGGCGGGCGAGTTCGCCCCGCTCCTCGGGCGCGACGACGTACGCGGCGTCGAGGTCGTCGCGGTCGAGACCAGCATCGCGAAGTTGTCCGAGCCGCCGGTGGACACGCATGACCTCTACCTGCGGCTCCATCTGCTGTCCGCCCGGCTGGTCCGCCCGCACGGGCTCAGCCTGGACGGCATCTTCGGCTTGCTCTCCAACGTCGTGTGGACCAGCCATGGCCCGTGCGCCGTCGAGGGCTTCGAGAACGTGCGGATCCGCCTGCGCGCCCGCGGTCCGGTGACCGTGTACGGCGTGGACAAGTTCCCCCGCATGGTCGACTACGTCATGCCGTCCGGCGTCCGGATCGCCGACGCCGACCGGGTACGGCTCGGCGCCCACCTGGCCCCCGGCACCACCGTCATGCACGAGGGCTTCGTCAACTACAACGCGGGCACGCTGGGCACCTCGATGGTCGAGGGCCGCATCTCGGCCGGCGTCGTCGTGGGCGACGGTTCCGACATCGGCGGAGGCGCGTCCATCATGGGCACCCTCTCCGGCGGCGGCAAGGAAGTCATCTCCCTCGGCGAGCGCTGCCTGCTCGGCGCGAACTCCGGCATCGGCATCTCCCTCGGCGACGACTGCGTGGTCGAGGCCGGGCTGTACGTCACCGCCGGCACCAAGGTCACCCTCCCCGACGGCACCACGGTCAAGGCCAAGGAACTGTCCGGCCGCTCCAACATGCTCCTGCGCCGCAACTCGACGAGCGGCGCCGTCGAGGTCGTTCCACGTGCGGGCACCGGCATCGAGCTCAACGCCGCCCTCCACGCCAACGACTGACCCGCCCTGCACGCCAGCGACTGACCCGGCCTGCACGCCAGCGACTGACCCGGCCCAGCCTCGCCCCGTCACCCCCAGACGGTGCGAGGCACCTGCTGAGGTCCCGCCAGGCCCGCAGCCGCGTCTCGGCGTGCCCGTCCCGACGCCCCAGCACAGCGGCCGCCCGAGTCGGAGCGCGGTTCGGAAGACCCAACTTGTGGTCATCACTGGCGGGGCCCTGGTTCGAAGGCAGACCCACCTTGTGGTCATCGCCGGCGGGCCCTGGTTCGAGGACAGACCCACCTTCTCGTCATCACCGGCGGGCCCTGGTTCGAAGGCAGACCCACCTTCTCGTCATCACCGGCGGGCCCTGGTTCGAGGGCCGATGTAGGTGAACCCCCAGCGGTCCTTGCCGACGCGGTGCAGTCGGTAGCGCTCAGGGTGCCGGTAGCGGTCGCGGTTGTGGAACTGGCAGGTGGGGCCGAGGTTGTCCAGGTCGGTGGCACCGCCGTCGGACCAGTTGGTGATGTGGTCGATCTGGCAGAGGTGGGCGGGCATGGGGCAGTGGTCGACCATGCATCGGGTGTAGCGGGCGAGGATGGCGCGGCGTTGCCGTCGGGTGGCGCGGCGGGCGGTGCGTCCCACGTCGAGGACGCATCCGTCGGCGTCCATGACCAGGCGGGTGAGGCCGGAGGTCTGGGCGAGCCGGTGGATGTCAGTGACGGGGAGGAACTGTCCGGTGGCCAGCAGCAGCCCGGGCAGCGTGCGTCCCGAGATGAGCCCGCCGGGCGTCGCCCAGTCCGCACCGCATCCTTGTCCCTGTCCCTGTCCCTGTCGCTGTCCCTGTCGCCGTCCCGGTCTCCGCTGCCCGCCATCGCGAGCAGCCGGCGACCCCGGCCCACCAGCCCGAGTGCCCCGGTCAGGTGATCGCTGACCACGCTCCTCGTCACGCCCAGCACTGCGACCGTGCCGCCCGTCATCGCGAGCAGCCTGATCGCACCGTTCGTCGTTCTCGGGCTGCCGGGTCTGCTCCGGTTCCGGCTTGTGCCGCGGCCCATCGTGAGCGCTCGCCCTGGCATCCTGCGCACCTGGCCCGGCATGCTCCGTACCTGGCCCAGCATCCTGCGTACCTGGCCCAGCATCCTGCGTACCTGGCCTGGCATCCGTAACGCCGAGCCCCGTACCGCAGGCGCGCCGATGCTCCGCCACAGCGCCTTTCTTGTCGCCGGCGCCCCGCCCAGACGCCCTGCGTTCCGGTGAGCCGGACGCGTCGGCTGACGAAGAGGCGGACGCCTCACCGCTCGTGAAGGCGGACATTCCGGCTGGCGAACGGTCGGATGTCTTCGAGCGCGCGGGATCGGACGCCTCGCCTCGCGAAGAAGTGCCCGTCCCGGCCTGTGTGGAGTCGGACCCCTCACTGCGCGAAGGGCCGGATGTCTTCGAGTGCCCAGAGGCCGACGCCTCGGCTCCCGTTGGGTCGGACGTCCTGGCTGAGGAGGAGGTGCGCTCCTCTGAGCATGCGGGATCGGATGCATCGCCTCGGGGAGGAGTGGCCGTCCCGGCCGGAGTGGAGTCGAACACCTCACTGCGCGAAGGGCCGGATGTCTCGGAGCGCCCAGGGGCCGATGCCTTGGAGCGCGCGAGATCGGACGCTTCGGATCGCGTCGGGTCGGGCGTCTTGGCTGGCGAGCGGCCGGTTGTCGTGGGGCATGCGGGATCGGACGCCGGGGGCCGCGCGGGAGCGGGCGTTCCAGCCGATGAGGAGCCGGACATCTCGCTGGGCGAGGAGGCGGGTGGGTCG
>NZ_BBYK01000069.1 GCF_001570365.1 Microtetraspora fusca
CCGGCTGAGCCGGGCACTCCGGGCCGGTGAGGAGCCTGCGGAGCATCGGCCCGGCTTCGCTCTGAAGGGCGTTCTCGAATCCGATTCCCGGCCTCGTGGCCTATATCCCAATTTATCCGGTTAGTCCTGGCGTGGGGGTACCGGCCATTCCGGCGAACCAAATGGCCGTACCGGTCCGGCAGCCCTCACCAGCCGGCGTCGTCGCGGACCGAAAAGCCGTACGCCGAAGGCTGCTGAATCTGGGGCCGGAATTGATTCTCCATCGGCGAATTCGCCAGCCGAGCGAAGACGTCGATGGCCCGGGCCACCAATTCCTCGGCCTCCTCACGGGTGGCGCAGGCGGCCACCTCCCGGCATATCCCGCCCATGGCGTCGGTGACGATCGCGACGATCGCGCGGACGGCCAGTGGATCGTCGTGTCCCGGGGCATTCGCGCTGTCGCGAAGCAGTGCGGAATTCTGCCGGAACCAGTCCTGGTTGATGCGACGCATGCGTAGCCCGAACCCCGGCGGCGTGTCCCCGTCCGCGACGAGTCGCACCACGTCACGGTGTTCCCACGCCCCGAGCAGGTAGGCCCGGGTCCCGGCGAGGAACAACCGGAGTCCGTTGGTGACCCCGGCGGCCCGTACGGCGGTGACCGTTTCCCTGGCCCGCGCCTCCTGGCTGCGTTGGTACCGCAGCCAAATGGCGACGTAAACGTTGGTCTTACTGCCGTAGTGGTAATAGAGCGACCCCACGCTCATGCCCGCACGCTCGGTGATATCGCTCACGCTGGTCGCGGAGAACCCTTTCTTCGCGAAAAGCTCTCGGGCCGCTTCCGCCAGGCCGCGTGCGGCCTCGGTCTGCAGCCTCGGGTCGTCGAGATCGATGAGCGTCTCGGCGTCTTCCCCCACTTGGGGCAATGCCTCCTGCTTTCTCGCCTTCGTACCGGACTTCGCCATGTGTGCCCCCAACCAGGCCCAACCGATCCGCGTGAACCGGGAGATCTGAATGGCATTCAGTCTATGGCACGCGGCGGACCCTCTGCCAGGACGCGGGACTCGGACCGATAGAGGCCCGGCGAACCCCGCGTATCCGGTCCGAGCACGACAGCGATGTCCGCCGCTGCCCGCCAAGCCTCCCCGCTGTCAGTCGAACTGAGAAAGGCCGGCGAAGCAGCCAGGGCGTCGGCTCACCTTCGCTCAGGTGGCGGCGTTCACCTGAGCGGCGAACCAGTCGAGTACGCCGACAACGACGTCGAAGACGGCGTCGTTCGCGAGCAGAGTGGCCTTGAACGAGGGATACAACTCCAGCTTTCCGACGGGGATGTCCACGCCCGGTGCGCCGTTGATCCGTTGTCTCAGCTCCTCACGCAACGCCGGGTCGTCGAACGGGGTGCGTCGCTTGAGCGTCCCGAAGGGAATCGACACCGTGTCGGCGTAGAAGCGGACCGCGTGGATCGTCTTGCCGGCCACCTTCATGATGGGAGCGCACGAGGCACCCGCCGAGGTGCCGAACTCAACCTCTCCGCCATGTGCCCGCCAATGCTCCAGCGCCCGCTGGACCGCACCGGCCGCCTGGGGGCCACTCTGCTCGTTGAGCTGCTCGACGAAGCGCCGCTCACGTTCCCCGACGACCTCGGAGTCCGATGCGGTCTCCCCGCTCAGCTCGTTCTCCGTCATGTCGGCCGCGCCGGGAAGTCCGAGCAACTCGGCGAGCTCCCGGGCACTCATGTGCTGTCCGGGGTCGGCGTAACCGGCCTCGTCGAACCTGATCCCCTCTGCACGAAGGACCTCATGCACATCTCTGTCGTCCTCGGGGTCCGTCCAGCGGAAGCTCCCGGACACCTGCCCGGTCTTGGTCAGCACCCGATGGGCGTTGAGCACCGGGACGGTGGCCAGATGCACCCCGACAGGAACCGCGTGCGAGCCGATCAGCTCGGCTACATCCGAGTAGGAGGTCCAGGTGGCGGGCGGGAGGGCTGCCAGGGCGTTGTGCAACAGCGTCCAGTCGCGGGAGGCGGCGGTGCCGCGGTCGGTCTCCACGGGCCCGGGCCAGATCTCGATCGCACGATCAGCCAGCAGGTCGGCCCGGGCGAGAATCTGCGCCTTGCCCCAGGATTCGGCGGCGGCGATCTCCTGGTTCATCACCAGTCCGCTCTTCGCCAGCAGCTCGCGCTTCGTGCTGAAGGATCCGTTGCTGAGCTCTGAGTTGTACCCGGTGAGCGTGAGGTTGCCGAGGGTGTGCACGAGCTGCCGGTGCAGCAGGCCGGGGTCGTCGCTGTCGGCGGACAGCTCACGGAGCCAGTCGGCGGTCAGAGTCTGCGGCAGAACATGCTCGATGCTGATTCCCTTGTCCGACAGGACCACTCGTTCCTTCCCGCCGAGCGATGCCTCGAGGCGGCGCAGGATCAGCTTCTGTTGTGCCGCGCGCCCCTGCCAGTAGAACGCCCGGCTCCGGATCTCCTCACGAAGCTGATCATCGGATGGCCAGTACAGTCTCGCGGGTGACAGGGCCGTGCGAACGGCCTGCGGTATCGACTCCTCATCGGACGACAGCTGCACGGCGAGCCGCTGAAAGATCCTGTTCAGGTTGCCGGTGGTCACCCCCGCGATCAAGCGGCGAACAAGGAAGCTCTCCACATACAGAAGGGTTTCGGCGACTTCGTCGTCGTCGATCACGTGGTCCTCGCGGAGCTCCAGCAGGCGCATCACCAGCGGATAGGCGGTGGTGGCCTGCCAATCATTGAGGAACCGCAGCCGTCGCCCTGTCGAGGAGTCCTCCGCAGGTTTGAGGATCTGCTCCAGGTGCCGGGCACGGCGGTGGAGCTCCTCGACGTACTCCTCCACCCTCGCCTCGTCGCCCGCCAGCTCCAGCAGAATCTGCTGATGCCCCCGGTAGACGGCGTTGTACTGCGCCTCGTCCCCCTCCCTGAGAACCAGAACCAGGTACATCAGCTGTTCCATCGCCTTGGGCGACAGCCGCTTCTGCATCGGCAGCCAGTAGTCGTCATAGACGTCCTGGCCCCGCCTCGGCAGACACATGAACACGTAGTTGCGGATCAGGTCGACCTGGCTGAGCCGGGTGCCCGTGTTGTTGATCGACTCGAAGATGCGGAACGCGTTGTCGTCCTTCTCCACCAGAATCTGCACCAGGTTGAGCCGGTCCAGCAGCACCGACTCCACCCGCTCGATATCGTGCGGATCGGCCGGATCGTCGAACTCCACCAGCATGCTCTTGAAGAACTGGTACGCGTTGCCGACGAGGCTGTCGGCGGCCCCTCCCTCCGGTGCCCCGTCCACGCACGCGATGAACGCCGCCCGGTCGCTCTGCGTCGGCAGCAACCGGTAACGCATCTCTCCGTGCTGCCATCTGTTGATCAGGTGGAGCTCGTTGATCCGCTCGCGGTGAATCGGGTCCTCCGCCACCAGATAGTCCCTGATGGCGCACAGCGCCAGCATCAGGGTCGTCAAGCGCTGCTGACCGTCCACCACGATCCACTGCGACCGGCTCGGCGCCAGGTCCGGGCCGGGCGCCAGCACCACCGAGCCCAGGAAGTGGCTAGGCGCCGACTGCCTGCCCTCGGCCAGCACATCCACCTGGACCTTGATGTCAGCCCACAGCTGCGCGAGCTGCGGGCGCTCCCAGGTGTACTGGCGCTGGTACAGCGGGACCAGCAGCTGCTGGTCGCCCTGGATGAGTCGGCGAAGTGTGGTCTCGTTCGCTTTCACGGCATCTCCTTCTTCGCCGTTCTCGTCGATCAGACGCTCAGTGCGTTAGCGATCATGCCGAAGCGTAGGCCGCTGTGCTGTCGCCCGTCAGCGGGATGGCGAATTTGCCGACGATCACGACCGACGCCCCTGCCCAGGACGTGTACGACCGTCGAAATGAAGGAACGAGGCTCCCGGCCGTGGACGGCCGATGGTCAGCGGGCCGCGCCGGTCTCGACGGGATCGAGGAGGAGCTCCCGGCGTAGCCGGGCCAGGTACGTTCCGCTTCCGGTGGACGAGCGGCTGTAGCGGTCGACGTCGTGGAAGGCGCGCCAGCCAGGCAGCCGGTCTCGGACAAGGCGAAGGAGGCCGACTACCGGCACGGCGTCGGCGCCCTCGGCGGGCCACAGGCTTGCGGGCACGGAGGTGAGTATGGCGTCCATCTGGGCGTAGCCGTCCTCGACCCGGCGGGTCACCTCGTCGATCGCCTCCTGTCTGGTGCAGCCGGTCGCGTGGCGGAGCACCCTGACCAGGTTGTAGGGAGCGCCGGCGGCCTCGTCGTGCTCCAGGGTCCGCAGGTCGTTGTCCGCGAGTACGGTGGCCGTGCCGAGGTCCAGCAACCGCCGGAAGAGCGGATGGTCGCGTACCGACGGCTCGAGCTCCCTGCCGTACACGATCTCGAAGCCGCCCAGGAAGAGGGGCACACCGGCACTGCCCAGGCGCAGCGGGACCTGGTCCCGCAGGCCGGGGACGAACCCGCTGAGCCGGTGGCATGCCTCGCGCTCGGCTGCCTCCAGCCATTCCAAGAGGTGGTCGAGGGCGCGCGTCCGCCACGATGGCGGCTGGGTCAGGCGGATCCGCTCCCAGGTCTGGGCCAGGGCCGTAGCGACCGCTCCACCGGTCGGCGGCGTGTCGTCGAGCCCGCGGATGAGGAGCGCGAGCCGGCGTCGCAGCCGGACGACCTCCCCGGTGTCGGCGAGCCCCGGCTCGTCGAAGAGGTCGTCGAGCACGAAGCAGACCAGCAGCCACCGGGCCAGCGTCTCGAGTTGCTCGGGGTCCGCGCCCGGCCACATCAGCGCGGTGGTCGAGGCCATGCCGCGCCATCGCGGGTGGCGGACCTCCTCCGGCGTGGCGGCGAGTCCGGTGTCCAGCAACCAGGCGTCCAACCGCTCCTGCACCCGGGCCCGGACGTCGGCCTGAGCGGGAGCGGGAGAGGGCGGGGGCGCGGGCGGGGGCGCAGTGACGAGAGCCGGCCCGGCGTGCCCGGCGGAGCTCATGATCGACCGGACGTAGTCGGCCAGCCCCTCCCGTGACCGCGGATCGCCGAGGCCGTCGAGTTGCCGGAGAGCCGTCTCCATGTGGGCGTCGGCGACCGTCCGCGCCTCGTCCACGGCTCCGCAGGAAAGGACCAGTCGCCGCGCGCGCTCGGCGTCGGCCGCCGTGACGCCGCGGCGCAGCAGCCGGGCGAGCGCGGGTTCGCGGGCCAGGGCCTTGATCACGGGGAGCGTGTAAACGCCTTCTGGGATGTCGGAGTTGGCCGGCTTCCCGAGTTCCCCGCTCGTCGCGGTCAGGTCGAGGATGTCGTCGCGCACCTGGTACGCCATGCCGATATGCCAGCCGAACCGTGCCAGGGCCTCCTCCGCCTCGGGACCCCGCCCCGCCTGCATCGCGCCCAGCCTGCAGGCCACGGACAGCAACTCGGCCGTCTTGGCTCCGGTCACCTCCAGGTAGGCATCCTCGGTGCGGGAGAGCAGGAAGCGGTCGGCGGTCTCGGCGATCATCCCCGAGCAGGTCCGTTGGACGGTCTCGGCGACCGCCAGGGCCTCACGCCGGCCCAGCTCGACGAGGATCCGGGTGCCGCTGACGCACAGGAGGTCACCCGCCAGGACCGCCAGGCGCTCGCCCCACACGCTGTTGGCGCTCGGTCTGCCCCTGCGCTGCCGTGCGTCGTCGATGACGTCATCGTGGTAGAGCGACGCCGTGTGCAGCAGCTCGACGGCCGCCGCGGCCTTGACGGCGCGGACGTCGGCGGCCCGCTCCGGGGCGGCGAGCAGGTAGTACGACAGCAGCGCCAGGGTGGGGCGGATCAGGCGGCGGTGCCCCCCGGGCGGCTCCCTGGTCAGCGCCGCCAGATCGGACCGGCCCGGTATGCCTGCCCGGCCGAGGATCTCCCGTACCCGTTCCAGGTCGGACTCCAATGCGGGGAAGGCACGGGATGCGCTTGCGGATGTCATGGATCCTCCTGACGGGACTCACGGGCGCGCCGTCACCGGCGCGCCTGCCGGCTGGTGCGCGCCCCTGCGGCTGACGAAGGCGGAGACGCCGAGGGCCGCCGTGCCCAGTGCCCAGCACGCGGCGGGGGCGACGGCATGCCAGGGCACCGTGTCCAGGGCGATGGCCGCGACGGCCGACTGCATCGGTCCGAAGTCGGGCAGGTAGCGCACCAGGACACTGCCCGCGGCGGTGGTGGCGAGCGGGCTCTGCAGGGCCAGGTCGGCCGAGCAGATCACGATGACGAGGAACATGCCGGCCAGGTCGCTGGTCAGCACGGCGGCGAGCACGATGCCGATCCCGCCGTAGATCAGCGCCCCGCCCGCGAGGGCCGCGGCGAGCAGCAGGGGCTGCGCGGGCCGGTGGGTCAGGCAGATCAAGCCGGTCGCGTAGAGCGCGACGGAGACCGCGACCACCGCCAAGGCGGTGAGTTTGGCCGCGATCAGACACAGCTGCGGGAAACCGGACCGCACCAGCCGGCGGTCGAAGGATGCCGAGCGCATCGTGGTCACGAACATCATGAATCCGGTGATCAGCGCCAGGATCTGCAGCGCCCCGCCGATCTGGTTCAGGACGTTGGCCGGTACGGTGACGGACCGGCCGGCGGCGCGGACGTGGAACGGGAGAGGGATCTCCAGGGACAGGACGTAGATGAGGATGGTCCAGACCGGGATGAAGAGCACGACGATCACCAGCGCAAGGCGGTTGCGCAGGTGCTCCACGAACGTCATCCGCAACGCGGTGGCGTAGCAGTCCCATTGGCGTTTCACGGCGCACCCACCCTGTCCCCGCTCTCGGCGGCGTCGCGTTCCTGCTCCCGCAGCACGCCGTCCTCCAGCCGGTGGAGTGTGTCGAGGCGGCCCGCGTCGTAGGCGAGGTGCGAGACCACCAGCACGGAGCGGCCACGCGCGCGCAGCTCCTCGGCCAGGTCCCAGAACCGCACGTAGGTCTCCCAGTCGAAGCCCTGGTAGGGCTCGTCGAGCAGGAGCACATCCGGGTCGTGCATCAGGGCCAGGACGAGGTTCAGCTTCTGGCGGGTGCCGCCGCTCAGCGTGCCGGGGCGGGCTCGGCGGCGGGCGGGGAACCGCAGCACCTCCATCAGCTCCTCGGCCCTGCGCAGGCTTTCCAGCCCGTAGGCGACCTGGAAGAACCGCAGGTGCTGCTCGACCGTGAACGCGTCGTGCAGCACCGTCTCCTGCGGGCAGTGGCCGATGCGCCCGCCGCAGTGCACCGACCCGCCGTCCGGCCGCAGGTCGCCCGCGAGGACGCGCAGCAGTGTGGTCTTGCCCGCGCCGTTCTCCCCGACGATCCCCGCCACCCGGCCCGGCGGCAGAGCGAGATCCACCCCGCGCAGGACCGGGACCTGTCGGTAGCCCTTCCGCACGTTCCGCACCCGCAGTACGGGCTCATCTGACGGCATGTGCCACTTCCCTGACCTCGTTCCCGACCCGTTTCGCCGACCTGGTCTGATCTCCTGACACGCACATGGGGAGAGGGGACGCAAAGGAAGGCTCAAGAGGTGCGCCCGTTCGCCACGATAGCGCAATGTAATCGCACAGTTGCTCAAAGTATTGGAGGCGCGCCCCTCCCCAAGCTCAGACGAGCACGACCCTGCGCCCGCGCGTGTGACCGGCTTGGCTGTCGATATGCGCCGCCGCGGCCTCGGCGAGCGTGTACGACTTCTCGACCGGGATGTGGAGCTTTCCCCGCGAGATGAGGTCGACGGCCTCGGCGAGCGCTTCCGGCATACTCCCGGCCACACCGGAGAATCGGACACCGAGCTCCGGCGCACCGAGATCGGCGATGGAGATCACCTTCTGCGGATCCCCGGTCAGCTCGACGAGCTCGCGGATCACGCCCGAGCCGGCCAGATCGAGAGCTGCGTCGACATGGCCGAGCTGCCGCACCCGCTCGACCCAGGCCGCGGTGGACGAGATCTTCCGGATGATCGAGGCGGCCTGGGAGGTCGCCTGCCCTTCTCGACCTGCGTGAGGAACTGTTCCTCCAGGTAAGACAGGGGCCGGTCGGGCTGTCACGCGTCGCTGAACGCTTGTTTTCGACTTCGACCTGCTCGAGCAACTGGTTCACGTCGTCCCGGATGAGGAGCTTCAGCTTGCCGGTGCCGACCTTGGTGAACCGTGACCACCTTCTTGCCGCAGTCGACGCCGCCGCCCGCGTCGACCTCGGCGGCGGCCCGGGCCTCGCCGACCGCCGGTGATTTGATCGCCGTCGCGAACCGGGTTTCGGACAGGACCTCCACGACTTCCTCGCCGTCCGGCTCCAGCGGTCCGGAAGGTCGGCCAAGTGGCGACGACCAGGGCCGTTACGGCATGTCAGGGCATGCCAGGGCACGCTCCACGACGAATGATGGACGCCGAGGGGGTGGCATTTCCGACATTTGCACCATGACGGCCACTAATGCCGCTTCTAGAGTCATGGCCACGTGCGACTTTTCGGTCGCATGGTTCCAACCTGCACTGAGGGCCCCTTAAGGGAGGGTGTAGTGAAAACGAAATCCCTCATGGCGGGTGCGGCCGCTCTTGCTACGGCTGTGTTATTACAGCTGTCTGGAGTTGGCGCAGCATTCGCCGACACGCCGTCCGACTCGAGCCCGTCGGACAACTCCGCCCATGGCGGTCCGATCCTCGATGACGTGCACAACGCCCCGACGACCGCTGTCGCAGGCAACGTCACGTTCATCGACAACGTCAGAGGGGTCAGCGGCTACTCGGCGCTGAACTTCATCCACTACGACAAGTACGGCTACGACTTCATGTTCGCCAACGGCACCGGCGGGCTCGCCGTCTGGTCGCTGAAGGACCCCGAGCACCCGGCCCTGATCTCGAAGATCACGGCAGCCGAGCTGCGCCTGCCGGGGGACACCCAGGACAGGTTCTGGGAAGGCGAGAACATTACCGTCGACCCGAAGCGCAAGCTGGTCTTCCTCACCCGGGACCCGCGCGGCTTCGGCGGCACCGTCAAAACCGGTCAGTCCGGCGTCTACATCGTCGACGTCAAGAATCCGTGGAAGCCGGAGACGGTCATCTTCCACCCGGTCCCGGCCGGACACACGGCCACCTGCATCAACGACTGCAAGTACCTGTGGTCGGTCGGTCCGGCCAACACGGGCACGCCAGGCCAGGACCCCTCCTGGAACGGCGTGCCGGTGCGGGTGACCGACATCCACGACATCAAGCACCCGTACACCTTCGACCGGGCGGTCGATCTCGGCCGGCACGACGGGGTCACGGACTACGTGCACAGCGTCGACGTCGACAAGAACGGCATCGCCTGGGCCTCCGGTGAGGGCGGCGTACGCGGCTACTGGACCGAGGGCAACCACTACGACCCGGTGCAGAAGCGCAACCGCGTCGCGACGGCGTACGACCCGGTGCCGTACGCGGGCGGGACCGTCGTTGCCACCAACCCGGCGGGCACCGACTTCTTCGACTACTTCGACCACAATGCCTACCACAACACCGAGAAGCTCGGCTCCTTCGACAAGGGCGAGCTGCTCTACATCACCAACGAGAACATCACGACCTGCTCACAGGCGGGCGAGTTCAAGATCGCCTCGCTGAAGGGCAGCTACGACGGTGAGGGCTGGCGTTCCACGCCGGAGAAGCCGTTCCGGCTGGAACTGATCAGCCACTGGTCGCCGTGGGGCAAGGAGGGGTCGGCCACCAGCGGTAGCTGCTCCGCGCACTGGTTCACGGTGAACGGCAACATCCTGGCGCAGGCGTGGTACGGGCAGGGCACCCGCTTCATCGACGTGTCGGACCCGAGGAACCCGACCCAGGTCGGCTACTTCCGCGTGCCGTCGGGGCAGGGCGTGACCGGCGGCTCGGCGTCGGCCGCCTACTGGCACGACGGGCTGGTCTACGTCGCGGACTACAACCGGGGCGTCGACGTCCTGCGGTTCGACGGGAAGCTGGCCGGAGAGCCGGACAAGAAGATCTGTTGGAACTCGTGCGACAAGTAACCGTTTGAGCGAAAGCACCGGCTCGAGCGTGGCGACCGCTGCGCTCGAACCGGCTTTCGATGGTGACGGGCGTGGAGGTAGAGGGTGCGACGCAGAGGTGCCGTGCGCGCGGTCGCGCTGGGCGCGGCCGCCCTGGTGGTGAGCGGTCTGCTCGATGCGTGCTCTGCCTCGGATGAGGGCGGCGGCGCCCCGAGGCCGCAGGGCGAGATGACATTCGGGGTACTGGCCCCACTCTCGGGCGACATGGCCGAGCGTGGGCAGGACCTCGTCGACGGGGCGCAGCTGGCTGCCGCTGAGATCAACGAACAGGGCGGGGTTCTGGGGCGGCAGGTGACGCTGGCCGTCGAGGACGGCGGCTGCGCGTCGGCGACCGGCGAGCAGGCGGCGACGGGGCTGGCCGCCAAGAGCGTCGTCGGGGTGGTCGGCGGGCTGTGCGAGGACGCGGCGGTGACGGCGGCGAAAACCGTGGCCGCGGATGGCACGCCGTTCCTGGTCTCCTCCGCCCGCGCCGACCGGCTGGTCGGGGCCGGGCTGCCGTCGGTGTTCCCGATGGAGGGCACGGTCTACCAGGAGGCGCTGGCCGCGGTGCACTGGATGGGCTACCGGAGCCCGCAGCGGGTGGCGGTGCTCGGTGACGGCTCGCCGGCCTCGCAGCGGCTGTCCGGCCTGGTGACCGACCGGGTCAAGGCCGACGGCCTGAAGGTGAGCAGGCGAAGCGCCGAAGCGAAGGGTCCTGACCTCGCGGAGCTCGCCCGCACCGTCACCGGTTTCAAGGCGGACTTCGTCTACTGGACGGGGGCGGCGGAACCGGGTGGACGGCTCGTGGGCGCACTACGTCACGTCGGCTACACCGGCTATTTCATGGCCTCCTCGGAGTCGGACAGCCCCGAGTTCCTGCAGGCGGCGGGAGGAGCGGCCGAGGACGCGTTCCTCACCACGTCCGCGGGCCCGCGACTTCTCCCGGCAGCGGCGGACTGGGCCGCGCGCTTCAAGGACCGCTACCGGCGGGACCCGGGCCGTGACGCGATGCAGGCCTACGACGCGCTCCGCGCGCTGGCGCAGGCGGTGCGCCAGGCGGGGGACACGGCTCCCTCCAAGATCGTCGACAACCTCCCGCGGCTCGCGGACTTCACCACCTTCACCGGGGCACTCCGCTTCGCCGCCGATCACTCGCTGGCGTATGACAACTACGTCATCGCCCAGGTCAGGGGCGGCACGTTCACCCTGGCCAGCAAGCTGCGTACGGACCCGGTCGGATGATGCGCGGCATGCACCCCGCGGGACATCGTCGGGTCCGGCTGATCGCGCGGCTGGCGATGGTCGCGTTCCTCGTGGCCGGCGGCCTGGTCGCGGACCTCGTCTCCGTCGTGGCCACGCATCCGGCGCACGCGCATGCCTACCTGCTGGAGACCTCGCCTGTCGATGGCGAGGTGCTGGCCTCGCCCCCGGCCGAGGCCCGGCTCCGCTTCAACGAGGCGGTGAGCTTCAACCAGCGGTCGATCCAGTTGCTCGACGTGACCGCGAAGAAGCTGGCGATCGGTACCCCGGGGCACGTGGACGGGAAGGCCAACACGGCGAGGGTGAGCCTGCCCACGGATCTGGCCGAGGGAACCTACGTCCTGGCCTGGCGAGTCACGTCCGCTGACTCGCACGTGGTGTCGGGTGCGTTCAGCTTCAGCATCGGCCACCCGAGCGCGCTGGCCGCACCGGTGGAGCAGGATGCCGATCCCGCCGTCCCCGTCGTCGACGCGGTCGGCCGCGGCCTTGCCTTTCTCGGTGTGGCCCTCGCCCTCGGTGGTGCGCTGTTCGTGGCCGTGCTCTGGCCCGCGGGCCGCGATGACCGCCGCGCCCGGCGCATCGTGTGGTCCGGCTTCGCCGCGCTGACGGCCGGCACCGTGGTGGTCCTGCTCGTACAGGGGCCGTACGCCGCCGGCACGTCGCTGACAGGGGTGTTCGACCCTGAACTGCTCAGCACGACGCTGTCCACGCGGTTGGGCCAGGCGCTGCTGGTGCGGCTGGTGATCGTGCTCGCCCTCGGTGTGGCCTTCGGGGTCGCCGTGCGCCCCGCCCCGCCCCCTGCCGGCGCCGGGGCGGCCGGCCTTACCCGCCGGATCGTCCTGCCCGCGGTCGCCGCGGCCGGCGCCGTCGCCCTGACGTTGACCTGGACGCTGGCGGATCACGCACAGACCGGCGTGCAGACCTGGCTGGCCGTGCCGGCGACGAGCCTGCACCTGCTCGCCATGGCCCTGTGGCTGGGCGGCCTGATCCCGCTCGCGGCCGGCGTGCTCATCCCGGCGGGGAGACGGGAGCCCACCCGCGCCATCTCCCTGGAGCCCGCGCTCCCGAGGTTCTCCCAGCTCGCGCAGATCTGCTTCGCCGTGATCGCGGTGACCGGCGTATACCTGTCCTGGCGGCAGGTGGGGACGTGGGGTGCGCTCGGCGGGACCGACTTCGGGCGGCTGCTTCTCGGCAAGCTCGCCGCCGTCCTCGCCGTGGTGGGTCTTGCCGCCGGAGCGCGGCGCTTCGTGCGGCGGCACAGCCGCGAACCTCTCGGCCTCGACACCGCGCCTTCCGCCGCGGTGCGCCGGCTGCGCCGCTCGGTCGTGACTGAGGTCGTGCTCGGGGTCGCCGTCGTGTCGATCACGGCCGTCCTGGTCGACACCGCCCCGGCCCGCACCAGCTACGCGCCGCCGGCGCACACCAAGGTCCCTGTTCCCGCCGCCGCGGACGGGGCCGACCCGGCCACCGGGCCGCGGGGCGGCTCCGTCGAGGTGAAGATCGAGCCGGCGAGGCCGGGAAGCAACGTGGCCGACATCTACATCACCGGGCGGGATGGCTCGCTGGTCGCGGTGCCCGAGGTCTCCGGCGAGCTCGAGTCGCGCGACCGCAGTGTCCCGGCGTTCCCCGTCAAGATCTCCGCAGCCGAACCAGGCCACTACGTGGCGAACTCGATGTCCATCCCCTACCCGGGGGCGTGGGTGCTGCGACTGGACATCCGAGTCTCCGACTTCGATGAGACACCCGTGCGTGTCCCGTTCACAGCACGCTGAAAGGCTGGTGGCACACATGCGAGGCGTTGACCGGAAGGCATCCCGGCGCCGGGTGAGCGGGGCCGCCGCCGGCATGCTCGCCCTCGGCGTCCTGACGGGCTGCTCCAGCGGTGCTCCGCAGCCGTTGACCAAGCCGCCCTACACCCTGGACTCCATCCGGTACGGCCTCGTCAGCCCCGGAGACCTGGGCGAAGGCGCGACCGAGTTCAAGGACAACGGCCACGCCTCCCACGTCGTCTACACGCCCCCGAACAGCATCCCGACCTGTCCGTACGTCCAGCGCTCCGAGGATGTCGAGGTCGATGTGCGGCCGGCGGTCGAGCCGGTGGGTGGGATGCCGACCGGGCGGTTCATCGTCGGCCCGCAACTCGCGGGTACGTCGTCGCTTCCGGTCGTCACACAGGGCGCGGCGGTCTTCAAGAGCTCCTCGCTCGCCGACAACACGATGGACACCGTCGTGGCCGAGTCGGCCAAGTGTCCGGAGACGTTCGGCGTGCTCGGCGGACCGCCGTCCGTCGTGGGCGATTACAAGGTCGGCAGCCGGCAGATCGAGATGGACGGCTGGAAGGGGTTCGCCCAGCATCTCGTGCACACCTCGCCCCCGGAGGTGAACCCGGACACCTACGACGACCTGGTCACCGTCGTGGTGCACAAGGCCAACGCCATCATCTACGTCGGCTATGCGCAGATCAAGGCGGTCGGCCAGCGGGCCGACTCCGACGAGAAGGTCAAGGCGTTGATGAAGACGACGCTGGCCCGCCTCGGCTAGCGCCGCGTCCACATCTATTGGAGGTTTGAGGAACGGTGAGATTCTTACCTGTTGGAGGAGCTCTGAAGGGCAGAGCCCTCCTGGCCGGCACGGCCGCGCTCGTCACGGCGGTCGTGCTGCAGACGGCGAGCCTCGGCCCGGCGTACGCGGATCCGTCCGGTCCGGTCAACCCCGGCACGGTCGGGCACGCCAGGGCCGAGGCGACCAGCCTGCAGAACCGGGCGGACGCGGCCGCGAAGGACGCCGCCAGGGCAGCCGCTCGTCTGGACGAGGCCAAGGCCAAGGCTGAGGAGGAGGCGCAGAAGGCCGCCGACGCCGCCGCCAAGGCTGAGGAGTCGGGCAAGGTCTCCGACAAGAACAAGGCGGAGTCTGCCGCCGCCAAGGCCGCGGAAGCATCCGCCAAGGCGGCGCAGGCGCAGCTGGAGTACAACGAGAAGGCCGCCGCGTCGGCGGCGGCGGAAGCGGCCGCGGCGGAAGCGGCCAACAACGCCGAGCGTGAGGCCGCGTCGCTGGCCGGCGTCACCGACGGCACCCGCACCGAGGGGACGCAGACCCTCCCGGACACCGGGGTGTTCCCCGACAACGCGACGCACAGCGACAACGTCGAGGTCGTCGGCCACGTGCGCGGGGTGCTGTCCGGCAACTCGAGCTGCCCCGCCTTCAAGCCGTCGAAGTGCCCCGCGTTCTCGTCGCTGAACTTCGTGCACTACGAGAAGCTCGGCTACGACGTCATGGTCGCCAACGGCACCGGCGGCCTGGCCATCTGGTCGCTGAAGGACCCCGAGCACCCGACGTACATCTCTGAGGTCACCGTCAACCAGCTGAAGCAGCCGGGCGAGACCATGACCCAGTTCTGGGAGGGCGAGAACCTCACGGTCGACAGCAGGCGCAAGCTCGTCTTCATGACCCGCGACTCGGGTCAGAAGGGCCTGTTCGTCATCGACATCAAGGACCCGTGGCACCCGGTGCTGCTGGGCTTCCACCCGGTCCCGCTCGGCCACACCGCGACCTGCATCAACGACTGCCGTTTCATCTGGTCGGTGGGGTCGGGCGTGCGCGGCGTGAGCTCCCCCGTCTACGTGACCGACGTACGTGACGTCAACCACCCGTTCACCTACAGCCAGGCCGTCGTCTCCGACGTCCGGCGCACCGGTGCGACGAGCGGCTCCACGCACAGCGTCGACGTCGACTTCGACGGCGTCGTCTGGGTCTCGGGCAGCGGCGGCGTACGCGGCTACTGGACGGACGGGAAGCACTTCGACCCGGCCACGCAGACCGAGCGCTACGCGACGGCCTATGACCCGATCCCGTACGCGGGCGGGAGCGTCGGCGGCTCGGAGGGCTCCTTCCTGCACAACGCCTACCGCTTCCCGAACACCCTGGGAGATCGCCCCAAGGGTGACGTGCTCCTCATCACCAACGAGAACAACAACCAGAACTGTGCGAAGGCCGGCGTGTTCATCCTGGCGTCGCTCGAGGGGACACACGACGCCGACGGGATCACCTCCACTCCGGAGAACCCGGTCAAGATGACACGGCTCGCCACGTACAGCCCCGGGGGCAAGCCCGGCCACTACGTCGACCCGACGGGTAAGGCCGGCGACTGCTCCGCGCACTGGTTCACGGTGAACGGCAACATCGTCGTCGGCGGCTACTACGAGCAGGGCGTCCGGTTCCTGGACATCTCCGACCCGAGGAACCCGCAGCAGGTCGGCTGGTTCCGGGTGCCGGACCGAGCCGCCGGCCCCGACGGCCCGGCGATCATCGGGAGCAACGCCTCCTCGGCCTACTGGCACAACGGGTACGTCTACGTCCCCGACTACGGCCGTGGCGTCGACATCCTGAAGTTCACCGGCGACATCCCCGGCAAGCAGGAGAAGAAGGTCTGCTGGAACTCCTGCGAGAAGTAGGCCTCCGGCAGATACCTCCGCCCCGCTCGCGGGCTCGCGTCACCACGGCGCGAGCCCGCGAGCGGGCACCCGGGGTTCCCTTCCCGTTCCCCGGGCCCCGCCCCCCTTCAACACGTACCGGAGCCGAGAGAAGCACCCCATGCAGCTTCCGACGAACCTCGACCGCCGTGGCCGGACCCGCCACATCCGCTGGCTCGTACCGTTGGCCCTCACCGTCCTCACGCTCCCGGCCGCAGGCGGGTGCAGCTCAGGCGGCGCCACGCCGGCCGCCCCCAGGGGGGACATCGCCTTCGGTGTGATCGCCCCGCTGTCCGGACCGGAAAGCGCGCGCGGGCAGGACCTGGTGGATGGGGCGCAGATGGCCGCGAACGACCTCAACGTCCGGGGCGGGGTCATCGGGCTGCACGTCTCCCTGGTCACCGTCGACGACGAGTGCCTCGACGACAGCGGCAAGGAGGCCGCGAAGCGGCTCCACCTCACCGAGAGCGTCGCCGGCGCGATCGGAGGCGTCTGCGACGACGCCGCCGAGGCCGCCGCGCGGGTCCTCGGCGGCAACGGAGTGCCGTTCCTCATCACCTCCGCCAACTCGCCCACGTCGGTCAGCGCGGAGGACACTCCTACGGCTTATCTCACCAACGGCACGCCGTACCAGGAAGCGCTGGCGACAGTGCACTGGATGGCCTACAACACCGCCCAGCGGCTCGCGGTGATCGCTGATGACACCCCGCAGTCCGCATACCTGGTCAAACAGGTGATCTCGGTGGCCTCGCCCGTCCCCAAGGTGGTCAGCAAGCAGACCCTGACGGCCGGGCGGCAGGACATCGCCGCAGCCGCGGCCACCGCGCTGGCCGCCGACCCCGACGTCGTGTACTGGGCCGGCTCCGCCCAGGAATCCGGCCGGCTCGCCGCAGCGCTACGGAAGGCCGGGTACAAGGGCATGTACATCGCCTCCGCGCAGTCGGAGAGCCCCGATTTCCTGTCAGCCGCCGGCACTGACGGCGCCGAGGGCGCATACGTGATCGCCACGGCCAGCCCGCAGAACCTCCCCGCCGCCGAGGCGTGGACCAAGCGTTTCACCAAGGCCTTCGGCCGCGCACCGGGGCGGGACGCGCTGCAGGCCTATGACGCGCTGCGCGCCCTGGGGCAGGCCGTGACGCAGACGGGAAAGGTGGACCGCGCACTGAACAGCGAGCAGTTGACCAAGCTCGAAGACACCTTCACCACGTTCATGGGTGCGCTCAGGTTCGCTCCCGACCACACGGTCAAATACGACAACCATCTCGTGCTGACCGTCAAAAGCGGTGCCTTCACCCTCGCCAACATGCTGCGTCCGGACAACGACATCTGACGGCCGTGGTCGATCGCAGCCTCCCCCGACGAAGTGAGCCATCCGTGACCTTGCGCCCCCGTGTCGCCCTCGCGCTGGCCGCCGTCTGCGCCGCCCTCACCGGCTGTTCCGGCACCGCGGACGCCACAGCGACCAAGCCGCACTACACGGCCGACGAAGTCAAGGCCGCGTACTACACCGCCAAGGACGCCGGCGAAGGCGCGCGCGACTACTGGTATGACCGGAACTTCCACTCGCATACCAACTACGTGCCGCCGAGCGCCATACAGACCTGCCCGTACGTCCAGCGTTCGGACGCGGCCAATGCGCCGTCCAACGTGGTGCAGCCGGTCGGCGGCGAGCCCGTGGGGCAGTTCGCCGTGGAGCCCGCTCGATCGACCGACTCGCGCGTCCCGTACGTGACCCAGAACGCCCTTGTCTTCGGCTCGGGCGCCATCGCCGATGGCGCGATGGACGAGGTCGGCTCCGGGCTGGCCAAGTGCCCCGGGTCGTATGCGGTGAACGGGGGGCCGCCGGTCATCCTCGGCACCTACAGCGTGACAAGCCGCCCGCTCGAGGTGTTCGGGTGGAAGGGGTACGTGCAGCAACTCGCCCACACATTCCCCCCGGGCATGGACGACGTCTACTACGAGGACATCGCCATCGTGGTGCTCCATCGGGCGAATCTCATCCTCTATCTCGACCTCACCCAGACGAAGATCGTCGGAGACCGCGCCGACTCCGCGGACAAGGCCAGGGGCGCCGTGGAGAAGGTGCTGCGAAGACTGGGCTGAACCGAGACCGGCGGGCCGGACCGCAGCCCGCCGCACGCGAGCTTTATTCGACCAAACAGCACAGTCGCGATTCCTGATCGCCAGCACGAAGGAGAATGCATATGCTGCGCCGCGCGATACGTGGCCTCGTAACCGTGGGGATGGCGGCCTGCCTGATCGGCATCATGCCGGCGGTGGCGTTCGCACACGTGAAAGTGACCGCGGACTCGGCCACCCAGGGTGGCTACGCCGCCTTGACGTTCCGCGTCCCCAACGAGCGCGACAACGCGAGCACGACCAAGATCGAGGTTCAGCTGCCGACCGACACCCCGCTCGCCTCGGTCTCGGTGAAGCCACACCCGGGTTGGTCGTACGAGATCACCAAGACCAAGCTGGCCGCGCCGATCGAGGCGCACGGCGCGCAGATCAGCGAGGTCGCCGGCCAGATCACCTGGACTGCGACGGATGCGAAGTCAGGCGTCCAGCCGGGTGAGTACGAGGAGTTCTCCGTGAGTGCCGGACCGCTGCCCAATACCGACCGGATGGTGTTCAAGACGCTCCAGCACTACAGCGACGGCGAGATCGTGCGCTGGATCCAGGATCCGTCCTCCGACGGCGACGAGCCGGAGCGGCCCGCGCCGGTACTCCGGCTCGTGCCCAAGGGCGACGCGGCGTCGTCCCCGTCGACCGGAACCGACCGGGTGTCTCTGACCGCGGACAGCACGCCCGCGACCGGATCGGGTGTGGGGAGTGCGTGGGCGGTCGGGCTGTCCGCGGCCGCGCTGGTGATCTCCCTCGCGTGCGCTGCGACGATGGTCGTGCGGACCCGCCGGACGCGATAGCCGCCACGGTCACGCGGACCGTCTCTACCGCCGCCTGATCAGGAAGAACAAGAAAGGGGCACCGCCCGTATCGAGGGACCGTGACGCGCTGCCGGCGCGGCTCGCACAGTGCGACCCGCGCCGCGGCCGCCCGGCACCTCATTCCGGTCGGACGTACCTCGTTCGCGACCTGGACAGCGCTCGGCCGGCCTGACGTGACGCGCACGACCCGGCAGTCAGCTGCGAGCGAGTCGGTCTTCCCAGGCGGCGGCTCACGTGCCGACAGTTCTCCATGGCGAATCTCGGGGGGACCGCCCGGCCCAGATAGCGCCGAACCGGGCGCAGGGCAACTGATCCCCTGCACCCGGTTCGATGATGAAATCAGCGCCCGCGCGTTCTCCGCCGTCCCGGTACGAACTTCTCGCGCCGCACGGCATGGGCTCGAAGGCGACGTCCGCGCTCCGCCGGGCTCAGGCTGACCGACCCCGGCGAGTCCGGCCAGGTGGCGCCGCTCGACCGGGAGTTCGCCGGACTGTACCTGCCGGGGGGCGAGCCGGCGCTGCTGTGGGTGCTACCCGGAACAGCAGCGCCGGCACGCCACCTGATCGACACGCGCGTTGCCGCCGGCCGTCACCAGTTGGCCGGCAGCCCCGGCGTGGTGGGAGGCAGCGGGTGACCCTGCTTCGGGTGGATGACGTACACGATCCCGCCGCTGCCGGTGCTGCGCAGCCAGACGTTCTCGAAGTTCGCCCGCGGGTAGACCCGGCGCACCGCGTCGTTGTTCGGCGAGGCGGGGTCGTTGGCGATCACGTCACCGGTGGCGGTGAAGCCGACGATGACCATGAGGTGGCCGTTGGTGCTGTACCCGGCGCCGGGCAGTTCCGCCGCCTTGAACGACTGGGAGGTGACGACCGGGATGCCGGCGCGGATCAGCCGCTCCAGCTCGGTCAGCGATCGGAGCCGGGTGACGAACCCCTCCACCCCGTACCGTCCCGCGTAGGCCGCGTTGAACGGCCAGTTGCCCGCTCCCTCGTAGGCGTAGTCGTAGGTGTACCGGGCGGCGTAGTCGACCTCGGGGTTGGGATCGGTGACGTCCACCCAGGAGGTTTCCTGCTTACTGGGCCACTTGTTCCAGTAGCCGAGGACCATGGTGGTCGAGGTCGGGCTGCACCACGCCTCTCCCCCGCCGTCCCACTCGGGGTAGTGGCCCTCGTGGACGTTCTGCGAGCGGCGCGGCACGGGCAACTCGACGCCCCAGGCGATGCCGCCGGGGCTGACCGGGACGGTCGTCCGGTCGGGCACGGCGGAGGCCATCGCGCCGAGCGTGCGCACGACCGGCGTCACGGACGAGCCCGGCGTACGGTACAGCGTGGCGCGCAACTGGTACGCGGTGATCGCCTTGCCCGCCGCGGCCACGAACGTGTCGACCGAGACCGTGCCGTCGGCGTCGCGCTGCCCCGGCAGCGACGTGCGGCGGATGTCCTCGTCGCCGTACGCCCAGCGGCCGAGCACGTACCACTTCGTCAGCCCGGCAGCGTTGCGGCCGCGCATCTCGACCTGCAGCCAGCTTCCGGTCGGCACGTCGGCGTTCCAGGAGGCCACCAGTTCGGTGGCCGCGAACCCGATCGGCCGCTCAGGGCCGGTCCACCGGGCGTACTCCCAGCTCTTCGTGCCCAGCGCGTCGGTGTAGGAGATCGTGCCTACGGGGGCGTCGAAGGACAGGGTGTGTCCTCCCTTGACGCCCTCGCGGGTACCGGGGCCGAAGTTGGCCCGCTCGTAGACGACGTCGACTGCGGCGGGTGGGGATTGGGTGTCGGCCTCGGCTGCAGCGGAGGTGACGGTGAGGGCGGATGTCGTCAGGACAGCGGACAGGAACACGGGCAGGAACACGCTCGGCACGCGCATGGCTCACCTCGGGGTGTTGTCGGCGTCCCCGACGGTAGAGATCTCCGCCCGTCCGCACATCGGCAGGAATACGTATTACTGACCTATCTGGGCAGCCTTCGGGTACCTCGTGGCGCGCCCCCGGCGGATCCGGCCGGTCACGCAGGTTCTGGTGCTCGGCTACCACCACCCGCTCGCGATCGCCAAGCGGTTCTCACCATGGCGCAGGCAGAGTGCGTGCGTATGCCGGAACGAGACGATCGCCGGCGGACGGCGTCGTGGCTCCTTCGCAGTCGATCTGGTCGAGCAGCCGGCCCGAACGCCACCGCCGCAGTCGGCCCCGCGCCTTGTTAGGATACGACTGTATCCATTCGGGAGATGAGGTCACGATGCGCATCCCTGACCGGCCGTCCGCCTTCACCAGCGACTCTGCCCGTGACAAGTACTACACCGTCTATGACCGAGTGCTCGGCGAGCTGTGGCCGGTGCCGGTGGACGCCATCGACGTGGAGACCCGCGCCGGCATTGTGCGGATCCACCGGGCCGGGCCCGCCGAGGGGGATCCCATAGTCCTCCTGGCCGGTGCCGGCGGGAACGCGCTGGCCTGGTACCGCTACATCGAGCCGCTGGCGCGCACGCGCCCGGTCCTTGCCGTCGACCCTCTCGGCGAACCAGGCCGCTCGGTTCAGAGGCGGCCGCTCGCGACCGGCGCCGAGGTCGGCGGCTGGGTCACCGACGTCCTGGCCGCAGTCGGAGCCGAGCGCGCGCATGTGGCGGGTTTCTCTGCCGGCGGCTGGGCCGCAGTCGAACAGCAACTCGGCGGGGGCGGCCGGGTCGCGGCGCTGACGCTGGTGGACCCGGGCGGCTTCGCGCCGTTGCCCAGGCGGTTCATCCGGTGGGCCCTTGCCGGGGCCATCGCCTCCATGCTTCCTCGTACGTTGCGACACCGCATGGCCGGCGTAGTGGACAACGGAGTGCTGCGCGAGGATGGGCTGGTGGAGCTGATGCGGGCCGGCTGGTCCTTCCGCCGGCGTGTGCCCATCCCGCCCGCCTACACCGACGAGCAGATACGCGAGGTGTCCGTCCCCGTGCAGGTGCTGCTGGGCGCCCGCAGCGCGCTGCTCGACGCGCAGGCGCTGGCCGCGCGGCTGGCCGACATCGCGCCGTCCTGGCGCGTGGAGATCGTGCCCGGCACCGGACATTCGCTGCCCGTCGAAGCTCCGGACCTGGTCGCCGAGCGGATCCTCACCTTTCCCGGCCAGGCGCGGCCCGGGACCGCAACGCCGAAGCACAGCACGAACAACAGGTAGAAAACGGATATGCCCCGACAGGTGGATCATGATGAGCGGCGGCGCCATTTGACCGAGGCGCTGCTGCGCATCGCCAGCACCCGCGGCCTGCAGGCAGTGTCGATGCGTGAGATCGCCGCCGAGGCCGGGGTCTCGCTGCGCGTCGTCCAGTACTACTTCACCAACAAGCAGGCCCTGCTCGAGTCCGGCCTCACCGAGCTGGGTGCCCGCATGGACCGCCGAGTCAAGCAGCGGGCCGCCGCCACCGCGGGCGAGCTGACACCGCGAGGCGTTTTCGCCGCCGTCCTCGGCACGATCCTGCCCTTCGACGAGCAGAGCAAATTGGACTCTATGGCCTGGACCGCCTACTACACCGCCGCCCTCACTGACCCGGCGCTCGCCGCAGTCGGGCTCACCCTGCCCAACGCACTGGAAGACTTCCTCACCGCAAGGTTGACCGCCGCGCAGCAGGCCGGGGACATCGCCCCCGATCGTGACCCGCGTACCGAAGTCGCCGGCCTTCTGGCTCTCGCCAACGGCCTGACCCACAGTGTCCTCAGCCGACAGCGCAGCCACGAGGCCGCCACCAAGATCATCGACTACCACCTGGACCGCCTGTTCGGGCCGGCAGCGGCTTGGCCCAGCAAGTGATCGAGGAGCACAAGGCCCGCCAGACCCACAGAATGATCGGCCAGACCACAACCTGTCCGAGGCGGTCGACGCCGCCCGCCTTTCTCATTCGCCGGATTGCCAGATAACAGCGGATCGATCCGTCCGCACGGAGTGGGGGGCTCCCAGCTCGCGACAGCCTGCTGATCGCGTTTTCGCCGGGTGACTTCGGTCGCGCGACTCGCGAGCCTGTCAGCTACCCGTCGTGGACCCGCCGGTGGGCGGCGTGGTCGGCCTGCCAGGTGGTTGCCAGCCGCGGGCGAGAATGTCGAAGATCGTTTCGACGGCGGCGCGGCGGTCCTGGCGGCCTCGGGCGAGGGCGGGGATTTCGAGGACGTATCGAGCGAGGGTCGTGCAGGCGAGGTCGTCGTGGCCCACGCCGAGTTCGTCGGCGATGGCCGCAGCGAGGGCGTCGGTGTGCCGGGTCCACATGTGTTCGGCGTAGGCGCGCAGTTCCGGTGTGGAGTCCACCAGTTGGGTGAACCCGGCCCGCTGCGGGTGCGCCTCGATCGGCAGCCAGGTGTCCAGGACGTGCCGGCGCAGAGCCTCGGGGATGCTCTGACCGGCGGGCCGCTGCCGGACCGCGGCGACCAGCTCGGTTTCCCGCTCCTCGTCCTGATCGAAGACGAGGGCCTCCTTGCCGGTGAAGTGCTTGAACACCGTGGTGGTCGACACATCGGCCGCCTCGGCGATGTCGCGGATGCTCACCTGGTCATAGCCGCGCTCGAGGAAGAGCTCCAGGGCGGCGTCGGCGATCGCTTGACGGGTGGCCGCCTTCTTGCGTTCGCGGCGGCTGACAGGTGACACGGTCATGAGTTGAGCATATCCGATAGTTGCATCACGACAATCATGGCATCAGTTGTTTAGTTGACTCATTGCACTTTCCTACTTAGTGTGATGAGTGGAGCTGCGAGAGCCCGGGCGGCGCAGGATCCAGGCGCTTTCGCCCGGCACCGCTTTTGTCCGCCGCGGCCCTGCCACTCACGGGTCCTGTCCGCGCGCCGCCGGGCCGGACGCCCGGCTCAGGGCCCCGAGCCCCCCGAATCCCGCTCTTCATTGATCCAAAGGAACCAGCCATGACGTCTCCTGCACCCGCCCACGCCCGCATCAGCATCATCGGCGCCGGACCCGGTGGCCTGACCTGCGCCCGCATCCTGCAGCGGCACGGTTTGGCGCTCACCGTCTACGACCACGACAGCGGCCCGCACGCCCGCAACCAGGGCGGCACCCTGGACCTGCACGCCGACAACGGCCAGATCGCGCTGCGCGAAGCCGGCCTACTGGAGGAGTTCTTCGCCCTCGCCCGCCCTGAGGGGCAGGAGATGCGCCAGATGAACCCCGCCGGCGAGATCCTGTTCCATCACGTCCCCGAGGACGGCGAGCTGTTCAAGCCGGAGATCAACCGCGGTGACCTGCGAGACCTGCTGCTGGGCTCGCTGCAGCCGGGAACCGTGGAGTGGCGCCGTGCCCTCACGTCGATCAGCGGGCCCGCCGACGGGCCGCGCCTGCTGCGCTTCGCCGACGGCACGACCGTCGAAACCGACCTGGTCATCGGCGCCGACGGCGCCTTCTCCCGGGTCCGCCAGGCCGTCTCGCCCGCCGTCCCGCAATACAGCGGGGTGAGCTTCCTGGAGGCGTGGTTCTCCGACGTCCAGACCCGGCACCCCGAGATCGCCGACCTGGTCGGCCAGGGCGGCGCCGCCGCGGCCGACGGCGAGCGAGGACTGTTCGCCCAACGCAACAGCGGCGACCACATCCGCGTCTACATCATCCGGCGCGTCCCGGCCGACTGGATCAAGCGAAACCGCCTCACCATCGACGACACCGGCGCCATTCGCGCCCAGCTCCTTGAGGAGTACGCCGGCTGGTCACCGCACATGCGCCGACTGATCAGCGACAACGACGGCCTCTACGTCGACCGCCCCATCTTCGCCCTGCCGGTCCCGCACGCCTGGGAGCACAACCCCACCGTCACCCTGCTCGGCGACGCCGCCCACCTCATGCCCCCGCTCGGCGTCGGCGTCAACCTCGCCATGCTGGACGCCGGCGAGCTCGCCCTCGCCCTGGCGCAGTCCGCCACCGTCGCCGACGCGGTCCGCGCCTACGAGGCGACCATGCTGCCCCGCTCGACCGAGACAGCCAAGCTCCTGGAAGGCGGCGCCGAGCAACTGCTGTCCGACGAACTCCCCGACTTCGCCCAGAACGACGACACCCGGCCGTGAACACCACCGACATCACTCCCGGTGAGCCGCCCCCCTGCAAGCCTTTCCTTGGCCTTGGTGAGGCTGACCTGAAGGCCTCGGACCTCACCGAGCCGGCCATTCATGCGGGCTTCGGCGACGCACGGGGCTCGGCCAGGTTGTGGATGATCTCGACGCCGCCGCCTGCGGCGCTGGTGCCGGCTGTGGCCTGCCAGCCAGACGGGACTGCAGTGCGGTCATCGAGGTGCTCCTTTCCTCCGTCGCGAACGCTCCAGGGTTGATGGTTCGCGACGGTGTCTGCGCAGAGAGGCTGCGCGGGATCGACACCCGACGAGTTGCGTGCTGATGCAGCCTGGCGGGCAACCCGCGTGGGCAGATCAGCTGAGGCGTGCGGCCCAGACGGTGCGTTCGGTGCGTACCGAGAGGTCGTCGCGGCGCAGGATGCTGTGAGGGCTGTCTGTGTCGAGCAGCCGGTCGAGCGCGGCGAGATCCGCGGCCGGAAGCGCTTGTGCGGCGGCACCGCGGATGCGTAGCAGACTGCTGAATGCGTAGCGGCCGATGGCCTCGCTGTCGGAGCCTTCGATGTTCACGGCGATGGTGCGCTCGCCTTCGAGGGTGAACCCGGCGGCGATCAGCATCGGCCCCCAGTCGGCGCCGCGGTGGGGTACGTGTTCGGCGTGGAAGTGCTCGGTCGCAGCGTGGCAGCGGTCTTCCAGGCCGGGCCGGTCCTCCGGGGCGTTCTCGGGCAGGAAACGGGGGAATCCGGCCAGCTCGACGACGGCGAACAGGCCGCCGGGCGCGAGCATGTCGTGGACGTTGCGCAGGGCGTGGTCGGGGTCGGCCATGTGGTGCATCGAGGCCGAGGCCCAGACCAGGTCCGGCGTGCCGAGGTCGGGCCAGTCGGTGGCGTCGAGGTCGGCCTGCACGGTGCGCACGCGGTCATCCGCTTCCTGGGCGCATGCCTTCTGCCGCAGGCGCTGAAGGTGTCCGAGTGAGGCGTCGACGGCGATGACGTGAGCCTCGGGGAAACGGTTCAGGAGGGCGAAGGTGCCCGCTCCCGTGCCGCAGCCCAGGTCGACGATCTGGCGCGGGCTGGTTTTCAGGGGCAGCCATGCGGTGATGGCGGCGATGTGCTCGGCGAGGACTTCCGCGTCCAGATCGAGGATTTCCGCCTGGCCGGCGTCGTCCTGCTGCTGCTGGTGGTGGTGGTGGCCGCGCTGCGCGCCGTGGTGGAGGGTGTGCGGGTGTGCGTGGGTCATGCCGTCACCGTAAGGCGGACTTGCTTACCCGGCGAGACGGCTCCCGGGATGCGCAAGATGTCGGCGCGTAGTGCTGCCCGACGCGCAAGGCGCGCCCGTACCGAGGGTGCGCCTTGCCGTCATTCGCCGATGCCAGGGGTGTCGCCGTCGCCGCCGATGTCGCGCTGGTGTCCACGGCGGGCATCGCGGTCGAAGATGCCCAGGATTTCACACGGTCCGCCTTCGGCGCCGATGGCGTGCGGCATCATGGTGGGGAACTCGGCGGCCTGGTTGGTCTCGAGGCGGAAGCGCCGGTGGCCCAGCATGAGGATCGCGGTGCCGGAGAGTACGACCAGCCATTCCCGGCCGGGGTGGGCGCGCATGCGGGCCGGGTTGTCGGGCGGTGGCTCGGTCATGCGCTGGCGTACGACGCTCATGCCGGGGTCGCCCTTCACGGGCCAGCGCATCAGGCCGTGGGTGCCGTCGATCATCGGGCTGGTGACGACGTCGTCGGTGGCGGTCTCGACGAGCTGGTCGAGGGTGGTGTCCAGGGCGCGGGCGAGGGTGACGAGCTGGTCCAGGGCGAGGCGGCGCTGACCGTTCTCGATGCGGCTCAGTGAGGACTGGCTGAGGTTGGCGCGGCCGGCCAGTTCTTCCAGGGACCAGCCCTGCGCGACCCTCAGGGCGCGGATGCGTTTGCGTACGAGGCTGTCCAGCTCTCCACTTTCTTGCGTCATGCGCAACATCATATGCTCCTTCCGCAATGCGGCTTCAACGTCGTGTCCAGAAGGCCCGAATCGGCTGATGCCACGCACGAGGAAAGGGCACGACATGTCTACGCAGACCTCCCGTTACGCGAGCGACGCACTGCCTGGTGAGACCGTGGACGTTGTGGTGATCGGCGCGCCACGCAGATGCAGGCCCGCGAGCACCTGAACGGCCTGAAGCTGCCGCTGGAGCATGGGCATCAAGGCCGGCACCGGGGAGTCGGTCGCCTCGTACGCGTGGATCAACCGCTGGGGGCGCGGGGAAGCCGAACAGACGGCGGTCGGCACAGCCCAGCCCGACGGCCAGCAGAGCCTTGGGAGACCGGACCGAAGGACGCAGTCGTTGCCGACTCGAAGGAGATTGCGCGGATAGTCGCTGTATTCGAGCCCAGTCTGTTCGTCTGGCACTGCCACATGCTGGAACACGAGGGCGGCGAGATGATGTCCACGTATCGCGTCGGCCCCTGACTTGTTCCTCGGTTATTTGCGGAGCGGCTTCAGCCGTACGGCGGTGACCTTGTACTCCGGGCACGAGGTCTCGGTGTCCGAATGGCCGGACGTGACGGTGTTCACCTGGCTGGACGGGAAGTGGAAGGAGCAGAAGACCTGCCCCTGCGCCGCCTCGTCGGTGAGGCGGGCGGTCAGCGTCGCCTGGCCGTGCCGGCTCTCCACCAGGACCGGATCGCCGTCGCGCAGCGCGTACCGGACGGCGTCGGACGGGTGCAGGTCAAGCCGGTCCTCGGCGTCGAGCCGCAGGTTGTCGGTCCTGCGGGTCATGCTGCCCGAGTTGTAGTGCGCCCAGCGGCGGCCGGTGACCAGTACGAGCGGATAGTCCTCGTCCGGCGACTCCCCCGGCGGCAGGTACGGGACGGCGGCGAGGCGGGCCCGCCCGTCGGGGGTGGCGAACCGCTCCCGGTACAGCGTGGCCTCGCCGGGGCGATCGGGATCCGGGCAGGGCCAGGGGATCGCGCCCTCCCGGTCGAGGCGGGCGTGCGAGAGCCCGGCGAACATGGGCGCCACCCGGGCGCACTCGGCCAGCGCGTCGGCGGGGGTCACGCAGCCGAGATCGACCCCGAGCGCCGCGGCGACGGCGTGGACGGCGGCGAAGTCCGTCCCGGCCTCGCCGGGAAGCGGCAGGGCGGGCCGCACCCGCTGGAACCTGCGGTCGAAGTTGACGAAGGTGCCGTCCTTCTCCAGCCAGGAGGCGGCGGGCAGCACGACGTCGGCCCGGCGGGCGGTCTCGCTGAGGAACAGCTCCTGGCAGACGACGAGCGGGCAGGCGTCCAGCGCCTCGGCGACCCGGGTGGCGTCGGGGTCGGTCGCGCACACGTCCTCGCCGATGATCCACAGCGCGCCGAGGCGGCCGGCCCGCGCCGCCGCGAACATCTCCGGGATGCGCAGGCCGGGGCGGGTGGGGACCGGGACGCCCCAGACCTCGGCGGCGCGGGCGGTCGCGACGGGATCGGTCACCTTGCCGTAGCCCGGCAGGCTGTCCGGCAGTGCTCCCATGTCGGAGGCGCCCTGGACGTTGTTCTGCCCGCGCAGCGGGTTCACGCCGTACCCGCGGCCGATGCCGACCGCCCCGCGCAGGATCGCCAGGTTGGCCAGCGCCCGCACGCCGTCCGTGCCGTGCAGGTGCTCGGTCACGCCCAGGCCGTACACGATCGCGGGCCGCTCGGCTCGTCCGTACAGCCGGGCCGCCTCGACCACGTCGGCGGCGGGGACGCCGGTGAGGACGGCCACCCTGTCGGGCGGATATTCCGCGAGCAGGCCGGTCAGCTCGGGCAGCCCGGCCGCGTGCAGCCGCAGGAACTCCTCGTCGGCCAGCCCCTCGGCGAGCAGGACGTGCGCGAGGCCGTGGAAGAGCGCGACGTTGGTTCCGGGGTGGGGCCGCAGGTGGACGTCCGCGTGCCGGGCCAGCCCCACGGCCCGCGGGTCGACGGCTATCAGCCGGGTCCCGCGCAGGACGCGCTGGAGCAGCCGGGCGCCGACCACGGGGTGCGCCTCGACCGGGTTCGCGCCGACGAGGAGCAGGCAGTCGGCCCGCTCGACGTCGTCGAAGGAGTCCGTCCCGCCGGCCAGCCCGAACGAGGCGGTCAGTCCGGCGGCCGAGGGCGCGTGGCACAGGCGGGAGCAGTTGTCCACGTTGTTGGTGCCGATCACGACCCGCATGAACTTCTGCACCAGGTAGTTCTCCTCGTTGGTCGCCCGCGCCGAGGAGATCGCCGCCACCGCGTCGGGTCCGCCCTCCGCGACGGCGGCGCGCAGCCCCCGGGCCACCCGGTCGAGCGCCTCCGCCCAGCTCGCCGGCTCCAGGCGTCCGTCGCGGCGCACGAGCGGGCGGGTGAGCCGCTCCGGCGAGCGGACGAACCCGTGCGCGAACCTGCCCTTCACGCAGGCGTGGCCGCGGTTGACCGGCCCGTCGAGATCGGGCAGGACGGCGGTGATCTCGCCGTCGCGGGTGAGCACCTCCAGCGAGCACCCCACGCCGCAGTATCCGCAGGTCGTACGCGTTCGGGTCAGGTCGGGACGCGGAGCACGGGCGGGCAGCCCCGGTTCGGTGAGCGCCCCGGTGGGGCACGTCGTGACGCAGCCGCCGCAGGCGACGCAGTCGGAGTCCGCCCACGCCCCGCCGGTGCCCGGGGCGACGACGGTGTCGGCTCCCCTGCCGGTCAGCGTCAGGGCGAACGTGCCCTGCACGTCCGCGCACATGCGCACGCAACGGCCGCACGCGATGCACAGATCCCGGTCGAGGCGGATGTAGGGGTGGCTGTCGTCCCGCCCCCGGCCTCCCGCGCCGCGCGCGACGTCCGGCGCGACACCGAGCTCGGCGCAGACCTGGGCCAGCTCGCCGCCGCCCATGTCATCCTCCAGGCCGCGCGGGGACGGCGCGGGCGAGGGCGGGACCGCTCCCGGCGGCAGCGCCGAGACGATCACCTCGACGGCGTCGCGGCGCAGCGCCCGCAGCTCCTCGGCCGCGACCTCGATCTCGGCGCCGTCCGACGCCGGGGTCACGCACGCCGCGACCACGTGCCCGAAGGCCCGCACCAGGCACGTACGGCAGGAGCCGGCCGGGGGCAGCCGGTCGTCGTGGCACAACGTCGGCACGTCGACGCCCGCCGCGCGCACCGCGTCGAGCAGCGAAGCGCCCTCGGCGATCTCGACGGGCACGCCGTCCACGCGTACCCTCACCGGTCCCACCCCCGGAGCCGCTCGCCGTACGCGCGGGCGAGGCCGCGCACCGCGGCGGGCACACGCTTACCGAAAGCGCACAGGCTCGCCTGGCTCATCAGCCGCAGCAGCCGGGCGTACTCCTCGCCGGGCGGCGCGCCGGACGCGGCGATCTCCAGGCCGCGGCGGGACCCGACGCGGCACGGCGAGCAGGCGCCGCAGCTCTCGGCGGAGGCGAACTCCCAGATGTGCCGCAGCACCTGCTCCGGGGTCACACTCCGGTCGAAGGCGACCAGCCCGGCGTGGCCGAGCGCGGCGCCGCGGGCGCTCAGCCCGGCTTCGGTCAGCGGCACGTCCAACTCTTGGGCGGCGAGGAACCCGCCCAGCGGCCCGCCCACCTGCAGGACGTCCAGTTCCGCGCCGTCACGCAGCCCACCGCCCAGCTCGTAGACGATCCCTCGCACCGGTGTCCCGAGCTCGACCTCGTAGCAACCTGGGCGGGCGAACCGCTCGGACAGGCAGACGAGCTTGGTGCCGGTCTCCTCCGGCGTGCCGCGCCGGGCGTACACGTCGCCGCCGCAGCGCATGATCCACGGGATGGCCGCCAGGGTCTCGACATTGTTGACCACGGTCGGCGCGTCCCACAGCCCCCGGTCCGTCGGATAGGGAGGGCGGGGCAGGGCACAGCCGCGCCCGCCCTCCAGCCCGGCGATGAGCGCCGTCTCCTCGCCGGCCACATAGGACCCGGCGCCCTCCACCACCTCGATGTCCACGTGCACGTCTCGGCCGTGGATCCGGTGCCCGAGATGCCCGGCCGCGTACGCCTCGCCGAGCGCGGCGCGCATCCGGGCCAGCGCACGCGGGTACTCCGAGCGCACCAGCACGACGCCCCGCCGCGCCCCGCAGGCGAGGCAGGCCAGGGCCAGCCCCTCCAGCACCCGCCCGGGATCCTCCTCCATCAGCAGCCGATCGGCGTACGAGCCGGGGTCGCCCTCGTCCCCGTTGGCCACCACGACGGTGTCCGATGAGCCGCCCGCCGCCGCCCACTTCGCGGCCACGGGGAACCCTGCCCCGCCGCGCCCCCGCAGCCCGGAGGCCGCCACTTCGGCCCGGACCCGCTCGCCGCCCGGCCCGCGCACGACATCCGGCCACACCCGCCAGGCGGCCTCCCCCTCCAGGACACCGGCGAGAACCACCGGATCCCCGGTGGCGTCAGCGGCCGGAATCGTCGGCGCGTACGGCGGTGCCCGGCCGGAGAGCTGATCGGCGAGGTTCTGCCCGGTGCACGGCGTGTCACCGTCCATGGCCGCCGGTCCCGTGTAGCAGTAGCCGAGGCATCGCACGCACTGCAGGGAGACGCCCGCCTCGGGGTCGGCGTGGCCGGTCGCGACGCCGACCGCGTTCTCGACCTCCGCGAGATGACGTCCCGCGCGGGCCGCGAAGCACGCGGTGGCACCGCAGACCCGGACGTGGCGCGGGGCGTGCGGGGTGGCGAGGTCTGCGTAGTAGGTGGCGGGCCCGAGTCCCGCCGCGGCCGGCAGGCCGAATCCCCGCGCGACGTCGGGCGCCCACGATCTCGGGTCCTCCGCCGTACGGTCGGCAGTTTCGGCGAGGGCTTCCATCAGCCGGACGCCGGGACGTCCCCGCCGGTCGGCCAGTGCCCTGAACGCAGCGAAACGTTCAGACATGTTCCCATCATGCCCCCGCACCCGATTCGCCGAGCTCAGGGGGCATGGCCCTATGCAGACGAGAGGCACTTGCCGGACAGGCGGCCTCCAGCCCATTCATGACATATATCCGCATTTCGGACATATTTAAGCCCCCTGTCGGCGATATCAACGTGTACAGGGGCATCACCTCCAATGACGGCTCATACATGCGACCGGCGTCGACGGAGGTGACGATGGCCCGACTGAGTGATTTCCTGCAGCGGTTCCGCCCTGCCGTGGTACCGGGCGCGGCGGCGCCGTCCGCGGTTCCGGCCGACTATGCCGCGGACCGGAGCCCCGAGCTCGACGTGGTCTTCTCCGCCCTCGCAGAGGTGCGGTCCGCGTGCGCCGCCGAGCGCTCGCGAGCGGAGCAGCGCGCCGAGGAGATACGGGAACAGGCCCGCGTCCAAGCCGCCGTTGTCATCTCGGCGGCCCGGCGGGCGGCCGCGACCGAGAAAGCGCGGGCCTCGGCCGCCGCACTGCGGGAGGCCGACGAGGAGAGCCGGGCCGCCACCCGCGCCGCAGAGCGCGCCGCGAGCGATGTCCGCGCGCGGGCCGAAGCCCGGATGCCGGACGAGGTGGCGCGAATCGTCGCCCAGGTGAAGGCGCTGGCCGGTGATCCATCATGACCGCCGCCTGGGTCGCCGGTTCGACGCGGGCCAGAGCCCTGGCCCGCCGGAGGGTGGGCCGGGCCGCCGCCCGCCGGGTCGCGGCCTGCCGCTCGGCCGACGAGGCGGTGGCCGTCCTGGCCGACACCCCCTACGGGCACGACGTACGGCGCGGCCAGAGCCTGGCCCAGGCCCAGTGGGCGGTGCTCGCCACGCTGCTGTGGCATCTGCGCGTGCTCGCCGGATGGCTTCCCCGGGAGGGCGGGCAGGCGATCCGCGTCCTGGTCCGGTGGTTCGAGATCGCCAACGTGGACGAACTCATGTGCCGGCTGTCCGGTGTGCCCGCCGACCCCGAGTTCGTCCTCGGTTCGGCGGGTACGGCATGGCCGCGTCTGCGGCGGAGCGCGTCGCTCGCCGAGCTCCGGACCACGCTGGCCGCCTCCGCGTGGGGGGACCCGGGCGGCGCGGGCCGCCGGGAGATCCAGCTCGGCATGCGCGTCGCCTGGGCCGGGCGTGTCGCCGACGCGATGCCCACCGCCGGCGCGTGGGTCCTGGGTGCAACGGCGCTGCTGGCCGCCCGCGAGCGGTATGCCGAGGCACGTGACCTGCCGGCCGGGATCCGGGAGCGCTGCCGTGCTCTGCTCGGCGTCGGGGCCGTCGAGGCTGCCTCGCTCCCGGAGATGGCCGAGCGTCTGGCCCCGCCCGCCCGCTGGGTGCTGCGCGACATCGACCATCCCCGGCAGCTATGGGAGGGCGAGGAGCGCTGGTGGACGAGGGTGGAGGAGGACGGCCGCGACCTGCTGGCCGGCTCGGGGTTCTCCATGGGCCCTGTCCTGGGAGCCGTCGCCGTTCTCGCCGCGGATGCCCGGCGGGTCCGCGCCGCGCTCGAACTCGCCGCGCGAGGTGGTGACGGCGATGCCCCTGTCTGACCTGTCGGGGCGGCGGGGCCCGCGGACGCGGCGGCGATCATGAGCTGGCGCGACGCTCTGCGTCCGGTACGCATGGAGCGGGTCGCGATCGCGGCCCCCGTGGACTCCTTGAGCGAGGTGCTCGCCCAGGTGGCGGACGCGGGAGCGGTGGAGTTCGCCACGCCGCCGGACGCGTCGCCGGAGGCCGTGACGAAAGAGGCCGCGGTCCGCGACGGCGTCGCGGCGCTCGCCGGCTGGATGCCTGCCGAGGCCGTCCCCGAACTGTCGAAGCGGCTGGCCCCCGCAGGCGGTGCCGTCGTCCCGATCGCCCGCCCGAGGGGGGTCGAGGCGCCGTCGCTGCTCCGGTCGCGGGGAGTGCGCGGCTCCCTGTCCCCGCTCGTCGCCACGTACGGGACCGTGCCGTACCCCGACATCGATCCCACGCCGCTCGCGGCGAGCGCGTACGTCCTGATGTTCGGCATGATGTTCGGCGACGTCGGGCACGGGGCGCTGCTGCTCGCTTCGGCGGCGGGGCTGTACTTCGGCCGTCCGCGATGGCTGGGCCGCTTCCGCCGGGCCTGGCCGTTCGCCGCCGGAGCCGGCCTGACGAGCGCGCTCTTCGGCCTGCTCTACGGCGAGTTCTTCGGCCCGACCGGCGTCGTCCCGGTGCTCTGGCTGGAACCGCTCTCCCATCCGGTCCCACTGCTGCTCGCCGCCATAGGCGCGGGCGCGCTACTCCTCGGCGCCGCGTACCTGCTCGGCATCGTGAACCGGTGGCGCGAAGGCGGTGTGCGGGTCGCGCTCTACTCCTCCTCGGGGATCGCGGGAGCGGCGGTTTTCATCGGGTTCGGGCTGGCGTTCGTCGGCTGGTACTCCGGACTGGATGATCTCGTGGTGGCCGGGGGCCTGATCGCAGCCGTGGGTCTCGTCCTGGCGTTCGCCGGGTTCCTGGCAGAGGCCGGCGGTGGCGCCGGCGGGACCGCCCAGGCCGCCATGCGGGTCTTCGACGTGGTCGTACGGCTGGGCGCGAACCTGGCGTCGTTCGCGCGGCTCGCCGCCTTCGGGCTCACCCACGCGGCCATCGGGTGGATCGTCTGGACCGGCGCAACCGCTCTGTGGCCTGGCCACCCCGTCGGCGCCGCGGTGGTCTTCGTCGTGGGAAACGCGCTCGCCCTCACGATCGAGGGGCTCGTGGTGGGCATCCAGGCCCTGCGCCTGGAGTACTACGAGCTGTTCTCCCGGCTCTTCCAGGTCGAGGGGCGTCCGTTCCGCCCCTGGCGCCCTCCGCCGACATCCAGGGAGGCGATGCCATGTCCGTCTGGATCAGACGAGGCCTGCACGCCGTGAACGCCACCATCGCGCTCGCCGCGCTCACACTTCTCGTCTGGGCGCTGACCGCCGGTGGCGCGCAGGGCGCCGTGGCCACCGCCCCGGCGACGGCATCCAGCGGAACAGCGCTGCTCGGCGCGGCGATCGCGGTCGCAGGCTCGGCGATCGGCGCCGGCATCGCCGTGGCCTACACGGGGGCCGCCGCCCTGGCCGCGATGAGCGAACGGCCGGAACTGTTCGGCCGGGCCATCGTCATCGTCGGCCTGGCCGAGGGCATCGCGATCTACGGGCTGGTCATCGGCATCATTCTCATCGGGCGGGCGTGACCGTTCATGGCGAGCATCGCGATCATCGGAGAGACCGTCCGCGTGGCCGGGTACGGCCTGGCGGGCGCGCTCGTCCTGCCCGCCGAGAACGCCGACGAGGTCCGTACGGCGTGGCGGGGTCTGGGGCCCGAGGTGGCCGTGGTGATCCTCACACCCGCGGCGGCCGCCTCCCTCGGCGACGCGAGCGGCGGGCCGCTGAGGGTGGTGATGCCGGTGTGACCGGGATCAGGGACGCGCTGGCGCCCGTTTCCGCGGCCCTGCTCAAGGGGGCACGGCTCGACGCGGACGCGACGCTCGCCGAGGCCGAGCACGACGCCGCGCGGACGTTGGCCGCCGCCCGGCGGACGGCGCAGGACATCATCGACGAGGCCCGCGAGAGCGGGACGGCTGACGCCCGGGCTCGGGCGGACGCCGTACGGGCCCGGGCCAGGCGGCGCGCCCGCGGCATCGAGCTGGCCGCCCGGCGGGAGGCCCTGCTGGAGCTGCGCAGGCGCGCGATGGCGGCGGTTCTGGCGCTCCGGGACGACCCCTGCTATCCCCGCCTGGTCGAGCGCCTTCGCGAGCTGGCCCGCGAGTCGGGCGGCGACGACCTGATCGTGCGCGAGCATCCCGCCGGTGGCGTCGTGGGTGAAGGGCGGGGCCACCGCGTCGACTGCTCGCTCGGCGCGCTCGCGGACCGAGCCGTCGACGCGCTCGGAGCGGAGGCGGAACGGCTGTGGGCACGGTGACGAGGGTCAACGGGCCGCTGGTCGAGGTCGACGGTCTCGCCGGAGCGGCGATGTTCGAGCTGGTCGATCTGGGGCCCCACCGGCTGCCCGGCGAGGTCGTCTCCCTGCGCGGCGGCCGGGCCACCGTCCAGGCCTACGAGTACACCGGTGGGCTGGCTCCCGGCCATCCCGCCGAGCGCCGGGGAGCACCCCTGTCGGCCCTGCTCGGACCGCACCTGCTCGGCGGGGTGTTCGACGGCCTGCTCCGCCCCCTCAGCGGCGCGGGCCTGTGGCTTGACCCGGCCGCGCCGCGCCCGATGGGCGCCGACCGTTCCTGGCGGTTCACCCCACTGGTCGAGCAGCGTGCCCTGACGGGGAGAGGAACGGCCATCGGCCGTGTCGAGAGCGGCACGTCGCTCCCCTACCTGGTGCTGTCGCCGGGCGGCGAAGTCTCCGCGATCCGGGGGGCGGGCCCCTGCTCGGCCCGGGCCCCGGTCGCGGTCGTCGGTGGCGTCGAGGTCACCCTGGAAAGTGAGCGGCCGGTACGGCAGGCGCTGCCGTACTCCGCGCGTCTCGACGAGGTGGTCCCCCTCACGACCGGTCAGCGGGTGATCGATCTGCTCCTGCCGGTCTCCCTCGGCGGCACGGTGGCCGTTCCCGGCGGGTTCGGCACCGGCAAGACCGTGCTCCTCCAGCAGATCGCGAAATGGTGCGACGCGGACGTGGTGGTGTACATCGGCTGCGGGGAGCGTGGCAACGAGATGGCCGACGTCGTCGCCGAGCTGGCCCGGCTGTCCGACCCGCGGACCGGAGGGCGGCTCGCGGACCGGACCGTGGTGATCGCCAACACCTCCAACATGCCGATGATGGCCCGGGAGTCCAGCATCTACACCGGCGTCACGGTCGCCGAGCACTTCCGGGACATGGGCTACGACGCGGTGGTCATCGCGGACTCGACGTCCCGGTGGGCGGAGGCCCGGCGTGAGCTCGGCTCCCGCAGCGGAGCGCTTCCCGTCGAGGAAGGGTATCCCGCCGATCTCGCCTCCGCGCTGGCGGCCTTCTACGAGAGGGCGGGCCGCGTCACCACGCTCGGCGGCGACACCGGCTCGGTGACGATCATCGGTGCCGTCTCGCCGCCCGGAGGCGACATGACGGAGCCGGTCACCACGCTCACCCAGCGGTTCGTACGGTCCCAGTGGACGCTCGACCGCGACCTCGCCTACGCGCGCCACTATCCCGCGGTGTCCTGGAGCGGCTCCTTCGCCCGTGACGCCGACGCGCTGATGGCCGGGACCCCGGAGGGCGCGGCGCGACGGGCGCGGATGGCGGGGCTGCTGGCCGAGGCGGACCGCCTGTCCACGCTGGCCGAGCTGGTCGGGACCGGGACGCTCCCTCCGCACGAACGCGTGGTCCTGCTCGGCGGCCGGCTGGTCCGCGAGGGCTTCCTCCAGCAGAGCGCGCTCAGTCCCGCCGACGCCTACAGCCGGGCCGAGCGCACGGCCGCGCTCGCCGACGCTCTTCTCGTAGTTGTGGACGGTTGCCAGGCCCTGGTCGAGCGCGGGGTGCCGGTGGCTTCTATCGAGGCCCGCGACTTCTCCCCCGTGCTGCGTGCGAAGGACGCGCCCGAGGAGGAGATCCCCGCGCGGCGTGACGCCGTACTGGGCGAGCTGAAGGAGGCGCGGTGACGTCCTGGGCTCCGGTGGAGTACACCGACGTGGCGGAGCTGCGCGGCCCGCTGATCGTGGTCCGGGGCGTGCGCGGCGTCGGCTGGGACGAGTACGCGTCGATCGAGCTGGAGACGGGGCAGCGCAGGCACGGCCTGGTCCTGGAGGCCGACCGCGACCTGGCCGTCGTCCAGGTGTTCGAAGGGACCGCGGGGCTGCGGGCCGAGGGCACCCGTGTGACCTTCGCCGGGTGCCCGCTCCGAATCCCGGTGGGCGCGGGCTGGCTGGGCAGGGTGTGCGACGGGCGCGGCCGGCCGCTGGACGGCGGGCCGCCCGTCTTCGGCACGGCCGACGCCGCGGTGACGGGCTTCCCACTCAACCCGACCCGGCGCGAGCCTCCCTCCGAGCCCGTGCTCACCGGAGTGTCCGTCATAGACGCCCTCACCACGCTGGTCCGCGGGCAGAAGATCGCCGTGTTCTCCTCCGGCGGCCTGCCCCATCTGGAGCTCGCCGCGCAGATCGCCGCGCAGGCCAATGCCGGCGGCACGCCGTTCAGCGTGGTCTTCGCCGCCATCGGCCTGACCCACGCCGACGCGGCGACCGTACGGGACACCCTGGAGGAGCGTTCGGCGGCCGGGGAGCTGACGCTGCTGCTCAACCTCGCCGACGACCCGGTGATCGAGCGGGTGCTCACCCCGCGGCTCGCCCTGACCGTCGCCGAGCACCTCGCCTTCGTTCTGGGACGGCACGTCCTCGTGGTGCTGGCCGACATGACGAGCTACTGCGAGGCCCTGCGGGAGGTGTCCGCCGCGCGCGGTGAGATCCCGGCGCGGCGCGCGTACCCGGGCTATCTGTACAGCGACCTCGCCTCCCTGTACGAGCGGTGCGGGCGGGTGCCGGGCCTGCCCGGCTCGGTGACCGTGCTGCCGGTGCTCACCATGCCCGCGGGGGACATCACGCATCCGGTGCCGGACCTCACCGGATACATCACGGAGGGCCAGATCCTGCTGACCCGGGACGTCCCCGTCTATCCGCACATCGACCCGCTCTCCTCGCTGTCGAGGATGATGCGAGCAGGGGTCGGGCCCGGCAGGACCCGGCCCGAGCACATGGATCTGGCCGCCCAGATCCTCGCCGCGCTGGCCCGCGCCCGGCAGGCGGCGGAGCTCGCCGAGATCGTCGGTGAGGGCGCCCTCAGCGACACCGACCGCCGCTACCTCGCCATGGCGGACGCGTTCACGCGGCGGCTACTGGCCCAGCGGCCGGACGAGGCGCGTTCCCTCGACGAGACCTTCGATCGTGCGTGGGGGGTCGTGTCGGTGCTGCCCCGGCGGGAGCTGTCCATGCTGTCACCGGCGGCGCTCGACGCCGGATACGGGGAGGAGACGTGACGCTCAAGGTTCCGCCCGGGCGGGCCGGGCGTCTGTGGCTCCGGCACCGCCTCGCCGCTCTGCGGCGCGGGCTTGCCGTCCTCGACCGCAAGCGGCGCATCCTGCGGCAGGAGCGGGACCGTCTCATGCGGCTCGCTGCGCGTACCGGCGAGGAATGGGAGGCGGCGTGCCGGGAGGCCGACACCTGGCTGCTGCGCGCCTCGTTGCTGGGCGGCCGCCGAACGGTCCGGCTCGCCGGTGGCGGCCCTCTCGCCGAGGTGCGGGTGGAGTGGATCGACGCCATGGGGACGAGCTATCCGGGCAGGTCCGCCTTCCGCCCGCCCGCGCCGGTCGCGTCGCCTCCGCTCACGCTCACGGCGGCGCTCGTCCCGGCCAGGGAGGCCTGCCTCGCCGCCCTGCGCGCCGGGGTCGAGCACGCGGTGGCCGCGGAGGCCGCGCGGATCGTCACCGCGGAGGAGGCGATGACCGGCCGGCGGATCCGGGCGCTGCGCGACCTCCTCCTCCCCCGTCTCGAAGAGGCGCTGGCCGCCGTGGAACTGGCCCTCGACGAGATGGAACGGTCCGACGGCGCACGGGTCCGCCGCGCCCTGGCCGCCGCCGAGACTCGTGATCGCTCGGGTCCCGCTCAGCAATGACGTCGCTGCTCCCACCGACCTGCGGATTCACGGGCCATCCGGGGGCCGCTGTGCACGCTACCCAATTGGATCATTGGCCTGGGCCACCTGAGACCTGGCGATGCGTCGCCGTCGGCAGACGCCTGATCATCGCGATCGGCGAGGGCACAGACACGCGGTCACCGATCGGCGCGGCCACCGACGGCGTCGACTCGGCCGATCGAGCCCCTGCCGTCCATCTGTGGCTAAGCGGGCGCATACGTGAGGCAATCGGCGGCGTCCTGCGCGTATCCGACGACGATGCCAGAGGCCTGGCATTCGAGCTGGACGTTGTGCCGGCAATCGGACATCTTGCACGCGCCGACACGGCCGGTGACGGATGGGTCGCCTCCCTTGGAGGGGACGCTGAAGAACGTGTCGCAGTGTGCGTGCTGATTTGCCTGCCCGTCCGGCCCCCGTTCGAGTATCACGGCCTCCACCCCGGGAAGCGGTCGCCCCATGGAGCGTCAGATCAAGACGTTGATCGTCCCTGCTCCCGATGCGCTGCGCGCGAGGTTGCGGGCAGCGCATCGAGATGTGCGCCGCATTCCGTCTGCCGCCCGCGCGAGTGGACTGAGGCTCTTTCGTCGATTGCCATGGGGCCGGTGATATCAGTGGGAGGTTGCCGAGATGGCTTCCACCAACTCGCCGACCTTGTCCTCGGGCAGCTTCGCCGCGAGATCGGCCTGACTGATGATGCCGACCAGTTCCTCGTTCTCCAGCACCGGCAGCCGACGGATCTTGTGCTCGGCCATCTGGTGCAGGACCTCCTCGATGTCCGCGGGCACCGGAGCCCATCAGCTGCGAGATCTTCGATCCCTGGGCCTCGCGCCGGTTCCTGCTGCCGCCCCAGCGACCCGCACTCGCGGAGAACGCGGATTCTCCAGATCACGACCCCGGGAACAGAATCGGCGCTCGCCATGCTCTATTGAATAGCCGGTGTTCAGAGTTCCCCGGGTTACAGAACAATTTGATGTTGCCCTGCGGAGGTCGTTGGAGCCGCATCGGGCGTTGGCCGAGATGTCACCTGAACATCGGCTTTCCCGTCAGACGCTTTCGGGGGCCGGGCGAGGAGTCGAACCTCGCATGTAGGCGCCGGGGAGAAAGTCCCTCGGGTTCGCCTCACCCTGTTCGGGCAGTTACCGTATATCTACCGGCCCACGCCTTCGAACGGTTCGCGCCGCTTTTCAGGCGCATAGCATTCTGCATTGGTCAACGGAGCCCGATACCAGCGTATTCCTCGGCCCCTCCGCTCCTTAGGCCATGAAGACCGCATCCCAAGCAGCCCAGTCCGGTTGCCTCATCGGATCAGACGCCGTCGCCTGGTCGGCGTGCGGCGATGCCGCGAGAGGGCCCGCTGGTCGATCGACGCCGGTCCCTTTGTTCTGGAACTGGTGACGGGCGCACGCGCAAGGTCCGACAGACCCAGGACCCGCCACAGCCACTCACTTCCTGGCGCGAATTGTCCCGGTTTGAAAGCGCGGTTCACGGTCCAAGCATGCGGACGCCGGTTGGGGCTCGAGAGCCAGATTGTCATGCATGGCCCTCGGGGAGTATCCGAACGGCGAAGCGGAGCTGCGGGAGTTTCTGGCGGCGCGGGTGTGGTCGTCGTTGGAGGGTCCGCGCGCATTGTTCGACCGGGCTGTGGTGTGGCTGGTGAACAACCGGGTGTTGCTTCCCGGCGTGACGACGCTGGCCCGGAAGGTCGGTCGACGTCGGCGAAGACGGTCAGAATCTGCTGGTGGGCGGGGTGGTCGGGCAGCGCGGGAGGTGGTGCGGCCGGCTCGGTGTCGTCTTCGTCGGCGAGCAAGACGAGGGTCTTCAACGTCAGCCTCGGACCACCTACCGCGTACACCACCGCCGGCCGGTCGCAGTACACCTCGCGGAGGCACACGACGCCGGATGATCTTATAGCGGCTGATCATCACTCCCGCGCAGTCGACATCGCCTGAGGACCGCGCACGACAGCTACAGGCCCTTTCGCATAGTGGAGGACGGCGTGGCTGATCGAGCCGAGGCGGAGCCCAGGGAAACCGCCGCGCCCTCGGGCACCGACGACGAGGAGTTCCGCATCTCCGGAAGCGTCGGCCAGAACCGGCACAGGAGCGCCTTCGACCACCTGCTCGATGACTGGGACGTCGGGATACTGCGCCTTCCATCCCGCCAGGGACTCCGAGAGGAGCCTGGCACCTTCCTGTTCGACCGCCGTCGTGTCGTAGCGGGCGGCGCGCATCTCCTGTGGGTAAGCCGGGTGAGCCCAGGCGTGAATGGCGCGCAGGCCGACCGAGCATAGGGACGCCTCCTCGAACGCGAAACCCACGGCATCGACGGAGGCCTCAGAGCCGTCAATGCCGACGACGATCCCCGATCGGCCGGGTCGGGTATCGGATTCCTGGGGCACGATGACGACGGGACACGAGGCGTGTTCCGCCGCTTGGCGACTCACCGAGCCGAGCAGCAGCCGGGGAAAGCCCCCGATTCCATGCGGGCCCAGCACCAGCAGGGCGGCGTCGGCCGCCTCCTGAAGGAGCGTGGCGGGGATGGGGCCGATGCCGAGCCGACAACTGACATCGACGGATGCGAAGGTCCGGGCACGTTCCTCGGCGATCTCGAGGACCTCCAGTCCCGCAGCCTCTGGCCGTGGGGCCTCCAAGCCTGGTTCCTTGATCGCGATGCTGTACTCCCAGCGGACCGCGATATGCACGATGCGCAACGGCAGGCGTCTCCGTCCGGCTTCGGCGGCGGCCCAGTCCACGGCGCGTAGAGCTTGTGCCGATCCGTCCACGCCGACCACGATGGGCTTGCTCACAGGTCTGTCCTCCCATCTCGGCCACCGGACGTGATCGAGGCCCGGAGCCCTCCGCCGACGTTCTGTCCTCGCCCGGGCCTGGTCCGGTTCGACGGACATCCGAGACCAGAGGGTGTTCCCCAGAAGACGTCCGTCATGGAGAACACGAGGAAGAAGCCCTGTTCACGACGCTGGCACACCCAAGCAGGCCCTGCGGTCCGGTCGCCAGAGCGGCACACCGCGGCGCGCATGTTTCGAGTCGAGGGCCCGGGTAGGCGTTGGGGAAGGCCTCCCGATGAAAGGAAGGCCATGACGTTGACCGTTGGCTGCGTGCTGCTGTCGATGTTGCCTTCCGCCACGGCGAACTACGAGATCATCGGGCCTGTACACCGGCTGTTGTCCCATTACCGGGCGGACATGCGGGGCGCCTTCGGCCACCGCCCCAAGTGGGCTCGGAGGGCCAGATCGTCATCGGCGTCGGGACACCGATGAAGGTGTACATCGGGCACGAAAGGCTCACTATCGAGGGATTACCACAGTAATGATAGGGGTCTGGATCGACGCCTCAGACGACGACCCGCAAGAGAGGTACGGTCAGCGGCTCCGCGCATGGAGCCACGCCTTCGCCGCCGCGAGCGGCGAACCTCAGGCGGGCGGCATCACCTTGGACGCGTTGCACTACGCCGTCGCGGCCTGGGATTCGTCGGTGTCCAAACCGCCGTATGTCCGATTCAATCCACGGGTGCTGGATGCGACCTGCCATCGGTGGGAGGACACGTACATCGCCCTGGCGGCCGTCGAACTGGCTGCTCCACCACAGGTGCGGATCCCCGACGGATGGCTCGGCTGGCAGCAGGACAAATCAGGATTCCCCTGTATGGCCCCGCCGTACAACCAGAAGGCCGCACTGTGCACCCTCGAGCTTCGGACCCCCATCTCCGCAGATCGGCTACCGACCCCCACCCGACCGGAGGCCGACGGATTACCGAATCTCGCCGACGCCCAAGCGGCCCTGGAGGCGCTGATCCAGGAGATCAATACCGTTGTGGTGCCGTTCCTACTGGTTCTGGAGGGAAACACTGATCAAGCGCAAACGCAGATCGAGATCGAGATCGAGATCGACAAGACGGACTTCGAGGAGGCGGAGGCCGTGTTTCTAGCTATTCGCGCACGTTCGACGTCGATGGCGGGACCGCAGTTACGGTTTTGGAACTGAACGAGTTGCGCCCTGCGGCTGGAGACCGGCTCGCCGCATCGTTACCAGTCATGGCTTCGCCATAACCAATCGTCGGAAATGGGCCTGATCAGTCTGCTTCCTCGTCCTCGCTACGCGCGTGAGGCCACACGGCGGCGGGCTCGGCTGAACCGGAAGGAGTCGATCGTGCACAAGAAGGTACGTGACGTCATGACGCGTGAGGTGGCCTCCGTCAACGGCAGCACTCCGTTCAGGGATGTCGCCGAGGTGCTGATGACACACGGGGTGAGCGCGGTCCCCGTCGTGGACGGCGAAGGGCACGTCATCGGCGTGATCTCGGAGGCCGACCTGCTACACAAGGAGGAGTTCAGGGAGCAGTTCTACCAGGAGGGCTACCAACCGCCGCTCCGCGTGCGACTCCGCGAAGGCCTCGGCGGACGGGACGCGGCGGAGAAGGCCCGCGGACATACCGCGGCCGAACTGATGACCGCTCCCGCTGTCACGGTCAGGCCGTACACCAGCGTCGTGGGCGCCGCCCGGGTGATGAACCAGAAGGGCGTGAAGCGGCTGCCCGTCGTCGACGACGATGGACGGCTTGAGGGGATCGTCAGCCGGCACGACCTCCTCAAGGTCTTCGTACGCCGCGACGACGACATCGCCCGCGAAGTGCGCGACGAGATCGTCGACGGCGCCCTGTGGACGGACACCTCCGGCGTCCATGTCCTGGTGACCAACGGCATCGTGACGCTGGACGGCCGGATGGAACGTCACAGCGACGCACGGATCCTGGTACGGATGGCCGAGCGGGTCAACGGGGTCACGGAGGTCGTCGACAAACTGGGATGGGTGGAAGACGACCTTTCCGGCTGAGCCGACACCACCTCCACCACGGACGATGCTTCGTGCTGTCCAAGTGCCGCCGCCCGGCAGCCAATCCAGCGTGGTCCCGAGCCATCGGCTGTTCCCTTCCGCATGGCACTGATTCGGCTGACACGGCTCGAGGGCGGGAACATCGCAGACCTCCCATCCTGGGTGGCCACCGGGGTGGCTACCTGCGCAGGCGCTCACCGACGGCTTTCAGGCGAAGAGATTCGGCCAATTGCCGCCGCGAAGCCTTACGTCCGCGGCCACCTCTTTCACCGACCGGCCGTCGGTGTCGACGCGCAGATCACCTGACCCCGCGCGGTCGAGCGCCTTGGCCTCACGCGCCGCTCGTTCGGCGATACGGTGCAGGGCATCCGAGTCCAGCCCTCTCAGCTCGTCACCCGGTGTGGCCGGCCCGCCTCCCCGGCCACGCCGCCCGACGCGCTCGGACAGCGTTGCCGGCCCAGCGTGAAGACGACACACGGTCAATGCCATTCCGGGCAGCAGCTCGGCGTAGCCACGGACAGTGTCATCGGAGTCGGCCTCTCCGGAGACGATCAGGCACTGGGCACCCACCACGCGATATCCGGCCCAGATGGCCGCAAGGTTGCGCGCCTTGAGGCGATGACTGTCCACGTCGTCGTCCGCGACGGGACGCAGCGCGCCGATCTGCTTCACATCGACATAGGCGGCTCGCACGCCGGTCCGGTAGACCTGCATGAAGATCTCGTAGCCGACCGTCGACTTCCCGACCGCAGTAGCACCGCGGAGCCACAGCACGGGTACTGGCGTCGAAGTGGGTGCGGTATCCACCTGTGCTATCGGCGGGTGGCTCCGTCGGTCAACGAAGCCGAGGAACGTCGCGGCGGGGAGGGCGCCTGGCCATCCCCCAGCTCGCTCACGGATCAGCTGGGCTGTCTCGGACGCCGCCAAGCCATCGGTGTCCATGCACATGTCGGCGTAGTCGCTCCGATCCAGGGCCTCCGCTTCAGCGACCGCCTCCTCCACCAGTTCCGGACGCCACCCCCGCCCGATGAAACGTTCCTTGAGCTCAGCGCTGTCGACGCGCAGTCGGCACAACGTGAACGCGGCCTCGGGAAGAAGGGCTGTGTATTCACGAACCTCCTCGGGAGTGTCGACAAAGCCCGCAAGGACCAGACACTGCACCCCTTCCTGCCGAAAGTGCGGCCACATCGCGGCCAGATTCCGCGCTCGGACGTGATGCGTCATGCCCTCCGGCATGGGGTAACACAGGCTGATCTGGTCAGCGTCAACGAACGCCACCTTGACGCCACCGCGACTCAGCTGTGCAAACACTTCCCAGCCAGCCGAGGACTTCCCGACACCCGTAGGTCCCGACAGCCATAACAGAGGCAGAGGAACGTCACTCATCCACGCGACAGTAACGGGCTCCTGATGAAGCGAGCGAGCGCATTTCGCCGCGCGCAGCCCCGCGCCCACGACACCGCCGAAGACGTTGTCGAGGGGCCGAGAACATCCTGAGGTGGGAGGCGGACGGCCACCCGCACCACGACGTTGTTGCCGTTCCTCGTCCTGACCGGTCTCGGCACCGGTGTGGTGTCGCCGGTGCTGCCGGCCGTCGCGATCGCCTCCGTTGCGGCCGGTGTGGGGCAGAAACAGGATCACACATGGACGCGACCCGAGCGGAGCCAGGAAGGCGGCTGATCTATTTCGCGGCCAGCGCGGAAGGAGCGAATCCGAACGCGCGCGAGAAGGCCGCGGTGAACGACGCCGGCGAGGAGTAGCCCAGGCGGCTCGCGACCTGAGAGATCGTGGACGTGCGCAGCAGCGGCACCGAGGCGACAAGCCGAGCGCGCGTCCGCCAGGCGGCCGGACTGATGCCTGTCTCACGACGGAAGCGACGGGTGAAGGCGCGCTCGCTCATGACCAGGCGGCGCGCCCAGTCCTCGTTGGTGACCTGGACATCAGGGTCGGCGAGGTACTCGCGGCAGAGGTCCGTCAGGTCCGGCGACGAGGGCAGCCCGACGTGGAGCGGCACCGGGCTCAGGCGGGTGATCTCGTGCAGCAACAGTGCCGCGATCGCCCCCTCGCGGCCGGCGAGGTCGTACTCGGCCTCGAAGTCGACGGCGACGAGCAACAGCTCACGGAGAAGAGCCGTGACGTCGACGACGGTGCACACGTGGGGCCACCAGGGCACCGCGTCCGGCTCGATGTAGAGGCTGCGGGTGCTGACGTCGAGCATCCTGACGCGGTGGCGGGTGTCCGCCGGGATGAGGACGGCGCGGTCGGTCGGCACCGTCCACGTCCCGTCGTCGGTCTCGACGATCATCACGCCCGTGGCGCCGTACAGGAACTGCGCGCGCCGATGCCGATGCCAGTCGAGAACCTGTCCCGGGGCATAGTCCGTCCCGATGGGCAGCACGGCTCTCGCGACCTGATCGACGTCGGCGAGTTGAACGTTCCGCACACGCCCAGCGTAGTGGCTGACAATCGAAATATATGGACCGAGCTTCGATTGTCCGCCAGAAGCTGGCATTGCTTGACTCGTGGCTCGTGAGCGTCCTCGTGCTGGCCGGGATCGGCCTCCTCACCGGCCTGACCACCGTGCTGTTCGGATTCGGCGGCGGATTCGTCACCGTTCCGGTCATCGTGTGGGCCGACGCGCGTCTCGGCGCCGACGCGGCCCATGTCGCGGTCGCGACATCCGCCGTGGTCATGATCTTCAACGCGTGCGTCGCGACCGTCGCGACCGACCGCGCCGTCCTGAACCTGCTGCGCCGGAGCACGCCCCTGCTGGCCCTCCTCGCCGTCGGTGGCGCGATCGGCGCCCTCGCGAGCCGATGGACCCCCGCGTTCGTGACGCAGTGGGCCTTCATCGCCTACCTCGTCGCCACGATCGTCGACGTACTCGTGCGGCCCGGCTTCCTTCACCGCCGAGCGGAAAGCGCGGTCACGGGCTCCGGCCGCAGAGGGGAGACCGGTCGAATCCGTGCCGCGCTCGGCATTCCCATCGGCGCGACGGCGTCGTTCCTCGGTGTCGGGGGCAGCGTCATGACCGTTCCCCTGCTTCGCAGGCTGGGCCATGACATGCGCACGGCCACCACGCTGGCCAACCCGCTGACGCTCGCCGTCGCGACGCCGGCGCTCGTTCTCTTCGGCACGGAGAACGCAGGGAGCCCCGCGTCCGCGGGCGTCTTCCTCTATGGTCCGGTCGACCTCGGCGCCGCTGCGGTGCTCCTCGCCGGCGCCCTGCCGGTGATCGTCGTCATGCGCCGCCGTCCGCCGCGCGTCTCCGACAGGCTCCACGCATGGAGCTACCTGGCGCTTCTCATCCTCGTCACCGCCACGATGGCCGGCCTCTCCCTCGACGACGCCTGAGGGAGGCATCCCGAAGGCTTCGGGTGCGCCGGTGCACGGGGCCCGGGGGCCGGGGTGTGCCTGCGGTGCACGGGGACGTGCGGTCCGCTCACATGGAGGTTCTTCACCATCGCGGTGGTGGAGCGTCTCAAGGAGGAGCGCGCCCGCATCGACGGTTCAAGCTATGAGCAGGCGGAGGCCGAGATCTGCCGCGTCGAGGTCGGCGAGGTCGCTGTTGCGCTCGGCCCACCGGCCGGAGTCGAGGTCGTCGCTGAGGCTTCGCACCGCCCGCTGCTCGGCCTCCGGCCCGACCCTCGTCCACACCGACATCGCACGGCGCACGTGATCCTCCAGGTACGCCGCCGGTCGGCGCCAGTACGCCTCGAACAGGCCATCAGCGCAGTCCCACGGGATGGGCACCGGCTCAGCGCGGGCGCCGATCGCGTCGACCATCCCAGCAAGCGAGGGAAATTCTGCGAGGACGGCGGCGAACTCGGGCAGGTAGTCGCGGGTAAGCCAGAACCGGTCCTGCCATCCGGGCTCGTCGGTGTCGAACGTGAGCACCACCACGCGGTGGGCCACGCGCCGCATCTCGCGCAGCCCGGCTATCGGGTCCCCCCAGTGGTGAACGGTGGAGACGGCCATCGCGACGTCGAAGGACCGGTCCTCGAACGGCAGGCTCTCCGCGGCGGCGGCCACGCACGGCGCCGAGTCGGCAGGCCGCTGCCCCCGCATGACCGCCGATGGCTCCACCGCGGTCACGTCGCGATCAGCGGGCTCGTAGGAGCCGGTGCCGGCCCCGACGTTCAGCACCGTCTGCGCGTCCCCGAGCGCGTCCCAGATCTGCGCGGCGATCCGCGGCTCGGTACGCCGTGTCGCGGTGTAAGCGCCGCCGATCGCGTCGTACAGCCGTGCACCGAGCATCCCCAGTTGCTCCTCCGGTGTCACCTTCAGTCCCTTCGCCCGTGCCTCAAGTTCCCTGTCGATGGCCGCCACCATGGCATCAGCGCGATCACGCCGCTCCAGCAGCAGGCCGCGCAGTCGGCGCAGGTGCGCGACCACGTCGGTGGACGGGTCGCCGACCAGTTCCGCGACCTCCCGCAGCCCGAAGCCCAACCGCCGATAGGCCAGCACCTCCCGCAGCCGCTCCACGTCGTCCGCCGAATAGGCCCGGTACCCGGCCGCGGTCCGCGCCGACGGCCGAACGAGCCTGATCTCGTCATAGTGATGCAGCGTGCGGACGCTCACGCCGGCCAGCTCGGCCACGTGTCCCACGGTCCAGTGATCCTCCACGGCACCGACTATGCAGCCTGACGCCACGTGAGACTCAAGAGCCTCACTCACGGCGGCAACAGCCGAACGCGAAGCCGCGGTCCGAGGCGACTCCTGCAAGCCGGAGCGATGGTCTGGTGCAGAGAAGCGGGCGTGCTCGTGCGCCCGCCCGGCGATCCCGCACTGGTCAGTGCCCCGCCCGAGTAGCACTCGTTGCTCCATCAAGAGGCGCAATAAAAAACGGCAACGTAGGGTTGCTGATATCTTAACTGCCTCCTACTGTAATCCCAGTCGCCTCATTGAGCGAAGGAGATCTCAGTGCCCCCCAGTCACGATCCTCGACCGGCCGGCTGGCGAGTCGGCGCCGATATCGGCGGCACGTTCACCGATGTCATCGCGCTGGGTCCGGCCGGAGAGGTCGTACCGATGAAGGTTCCGTCCACCCCGCCCGATTACGGCGCGGGCGTTGTGACGGCGACCACTGCCGTGCTTTCCTCGGCCGGCGCCCAGCCGGAGGCCGTGGTTGCGATGCTGCATGGCACGACCGTGGCCACCAACGCGATCCTGTCGATGAGCGGCGTCCGCACAGCGGTGGTCACGACCCGTGGTTTCCGCGACGTGCTGGAAATCGGGCGCCTGCGCCGGCCGGTGCTCTACGACCTGTCATGGTCCAAGCCCGAGCCCCTCGCCCGACGGCGGAATCGGTACGAACTCGGCCAGCGGATCATGGCCGACGGACGTCTCGACCCACCGGCCAGTGAAGACGAGGTTCGCACGTTGGCCGCGCGGCTGCGTGCGGACGGAATCGAAGCGGTGGCCGTGTGCCTGCTCAACTCCTATGTCCGCCCTGATGAGGAGCGGCGGGTCGCCGAGCTGTTGCGAGCCGAACTGCCCGGTGTGTACGTCACGGCGTCGGTCGATGTTTCTCCGCAGCCGCACGAGTTCGAGCGCACGAGCACCGCGACGGTCAACGCCTACGTCGGTCCCGCCGTGCACGGTTACCTCACCCGTCTGGAAGCAGGGTTGCGGGCCGAGAAGGTGAGCGCGCCGCTGCTGGTCATGCAATCCAGCGGGGGGCTGCTCGATGCGGCCTCGGTCGCGCAACGGCCGGTGCAGATCATCGAGTCCGGTCCCGCGGCCGGTGTCACCGCCGTGCAGAAGCTCGCTCAGCTGATGGGCTTGTCCACGGTGGTCGCGTTCGACATGGGAGGGACCACGGCGAAGGCGTCCCTGATCGAGCACGGCGAACCGTTCGTCTCGGCCGACTACGAGGTCGGGGGCGGCATGAATGGCGCCCGTGGCCTCAGCTCCGGCGCCGGGTATCCGGTGCGGGCACCGTCGATCGACATCGCCGAGGTCGGCTCCGGAGGCGGCAGCATCATCTCCGTCGACGCGGCGGGCGCGCTCCATGTGGGGCCTGCCAGCGCGGGTTCTCGCCCTGGCCCCGCCTGCTACGGCCAGGGCGGTGAGCTGCCGACCCTGACCGACGCCAACGTGACGCTCGGATACCTCAGCCCGCGGGCGCTCGCCGGTGGCCGCGTGGCGATTCACCCGAATCTGGCCGCGAAGGCGCTGTCACCGGTGGCCGAGCAGCTTGGTGACGACGTGCCGGGTACCGCGCGCGGCGCGTACCAGGTGGCTGTGTCGAACATGACGACCGCGGTCAAGGCAGTGACCAGCGAACGGGGCCGTGACCCGCGGGAGGCCACCATGGTCGCTTTCGGTGGCGCGGGTCCTCTCTATGCCGCCGCGCTGGCCCGCGAGCTGGGTATCTCGACCGTGATAGTGCCTGTGTATCCGGGCCTGTTCAGCAGCCTGGGCCTGCTCGTGGCCGACACCGAACGCCACGAACTCACCCCGTACCGGCCCGAGTTCGCCGAGGTGAGCGCGCTCGCCGCGGAGTTCGCGCGGCTGTCCGCGAAGGTGAGCGTGGAGCTGGGATCCGACGCCGTCGTGGATCGGCTCCTGGACATGCGCTACCGCGGCCAGCGATTCGAACTGCGGATCCGGGTGCCCGACGGCGACCTCACCGACGACCTGCTCGCCGAGACGCGGGCGCGGTTTCACGCCGAGCACAAGCGCACCTACGGCCGGGCCGGCACGGACGAACTGGTCGAGCTGGTCAATCTCCGGGTACGCGGCCGGCTCCTCACCTCGGTGTCCATCGAGGACGTGCTGAGCCTTCCCGTCGTCGTCGGCGGCGAGCCCACCACCCGCGAATGCCGGTTCGCCGAGACCGTGCCCACGCCCGTCGTAGGGCGGTCCGACCTCGGCACCGAGCCCGTCGAGGGACCGATGGTCATCGAGGACATGGACGCCACCACCCTCGTCCCACCGGGTGCCCGGGTACACCGCGACCGGTTCAACAACATCGTCATCACCTGGGGTGCCTCATGATCCGCGACGCCGTGACCTTCGAGGTCTTCCGCAATGCCGTCACCGGGATCGCCGACGAGATGGCGATCACGATCCTGCGCACGGCGCACTCGCAGCTCGTCGCGTCCAGCATGGACTTCTCCGCTGCTCTGTGCGACGCCCACGGCAGGGTGATCGCCCAGGCCAACACCCTGCCAGTGCACCTGGGGTCCATTCCTGACGCGATGGAGGCGATCTTCGACGAGTTCGGCGACCGGATCCGGCCAGGAGACATCTACCTGCTCAATGACCCATCCCTGGGCGGCATGCACCTGCCCGACATCTTCGCGGTCGCCCCGGTGTTCGCCGGAGAAGCCCTCCTGGGCTTCGCGGTCACGGTCGTCAACCACACCGACGTCGGCGGCTGGGCGGCCGGTTCGATGGCCGTGCAGTCGACGAGCATCTTCGCCGAAGGGGTGCAGATCCCGCCGTCGCGCCTGGTCGAGGCCGGCACCATGAACGAGACGTTCCTGCGGCTGATCCTGCGCAACGTCCGCGAACCCGAGCTGCTGCGCGGCGACCTCGAATCCCAGCTGGCGGCCTGCCACACCGGGGCCGAAGGCCTGCGCGCCCTCGCGGCGCGGCACGGTGCCGAACGCCTCGCCGGCCTCATCGACGAGCTGCTCGACTACTCCGAAACCCTGCTGCGCGCCGCGCTCGCCGAGGCCGTCCCCGGCACCTACGAGTTCATCGACCACATCGACGACGACGGCCTCGGGTCCGGGCCTATCCCGATCCACGTGAAGGCCACGCTGTCCGAGTCCGGGATAGAGCTCGACTTCACCGGCTCCTCGCCGCAGGTCGGCTCCGCGCTCAACGCGACGGCCTCGTTCACCCGCTCCGCCGCCTACGCCGCCCTGCAGGGTGTCCTCGCCTCGGACATCCCGGCCAACAGTGGCTTCTACCGGCCGTTCAGTTTCGTCATCCCGGAAGCCTCCATCCTCAACGGGCAGCGGCCTGCCGCGCGCGGCGCCCGTGGCCTCGTCGGCTTCCGGATCATCGACGCGGTGCTCGGGGCGCTCGCCCCGGTGTTCCCCACCCGGGTGCCCGCCGCCGGCGACGGCGGACCTGACGGGATCGCGATCGGCCTCGTCGGGCCGGACGGAGAATCCATGGTGCTGTGGGATCCCCTGGCCGGAGCGTGGGGTGCCCGGCCCGACCGTGACGGCGTGGACGGGATCAGCTCGCTGGGCGCGAACCTGACCAATACGCCGGTCGAGGAGCTGGAACGCTCCGGTCACATCCGCATTGACGGCTACGGCTACCTCCCCGACAGCGGCGGAGCGGGCCGCTGGCGTGGTGGCCTGGCGACCTTCCGGGACATGACGGTGCTGGCGCCCGAGGCCAGCGTGCAGATCAGGTCCGACCGGCGGAAGTTCCTGCCCTACGGGCTGGCAGGCGGTGCGCAGGGGACTCCCTCGCTCAACGTGCTCGACCTCGGCGGGCCCGGTGAACGAGTGTTGGAGTCCAAGCCGCACTTCGTGATGACCGCGGGAACCCGTCACCGGCATGTGACCGCCGGCGGGGGCGGGCACGGCATCCCCTTCGAGCGCATCCCGGAACGGGTCCTCGAAGACGTCCTCGACGGCAAAGTAACCCACGAGGGAGCCGAAAGGGACTACGGCGTCGTGATCACCGAAGACGGCCTGATCGACGCGAGCGCCACCGCCAGGTTGCGCGGCCAAGCCCGCTGAAGGCTACTACCGGTCCAGAAAACATGCGCGGTCCAGCACCTGGTCGAGCTCGGGCACCGCGCCGTGATCCCATCCTCACTGACCGATTGGACTTTCCCCCCATGAGTTCAAACGTCGCGACCACCCAGAGCACCGTCACACCCCGCACCTGGCGCAAGGTCGGCATCCGGATCATCCCGCTGGTCGGCCTCGCCTACGTGGCGAGCTACATCGACCGCGCCAACGTCGGCTACATCGCTGCCCCCATGTCGCGTGACATGCACCTCAGCAGCAGCCAGATCGGCCTCGCCGCCGGACTGTTCTTCGTCGGCTACGTCCTGTTCGAAGTGCCGAGCAACATGATGCTGAGCCGGTTCGGTGCACGGAAATGGATCGCCCGGATCATGATCACGTGGGGACTGGTCACGGCGGCGACCGCGGCCGTGAACTCCCCGACCACCCTGTTCATCGCGCGGCTCCTGCTCGGGTTCGCCGAAGCCGGTCTGGCCGCCGGGATCCTGCTCTACCTGACGTTCTGGTTCCCGCGCCGGCAGCGTTCCTGGGCGCTGTCGACCTTCATCATGATGATCCCACTGTCCTCGATCGTCGGCTCTCCTCTGGCCGCCGCGCTGCTCGAGTGGGGCCAGAGACTGTTCGGTATCGCAGGCTGGCGGGCGCTGTTCCTCGTCGAGGGCGTCTTGACGGTCGTCGTCAGCATCCTGATCTTCTTCTTCCTGCCCAACCGCCCGAGAGACGCGCGCTGGCTCGACGACGAGGAGAAGGCCGCCATCGAGAACATCCTTGCCGCCGAGGCCGCCGAACAGCGCGCCCACGGGGCACTGACCGGCCTGCGCCAGGCGTTGACCAGCGGCCGGGTCTGGGCGATGGCCGTGACGTGGTTCGCGATCGCGTTCGGGCTCTATCCGCTGCAGTTCTTCCTGCCCACGATGATCAGGTCCATCTCGCACAGCATCGGTAACGCCGCCGACGTCAGCAGCGTGCTGCTGTCCGCGATCCCCTACGCGGTGGCTCTGGTCGCCCTGCTCACCTGGGCTCGCTTCGCCGCGCGCCGGACGGCGGTCACGGCCACGGTCGTGCCGATGGCCCTCGGGGTGGTGGGGCTGCTCCTGGCGACCTTCACCAGCAGCGGCACGCTGTTCGTGCTCGCGGTCTGCCTGAGTGTCTCCGGGATCATCACCGCGATGCCTCAGTTCTGGCGGATACCGGCGATCGGCCTGACCGAAGCGGCCGCCGCCTCCGGCATCGCTCTGATCAACTCTGTCAGTAATATCAGCGGATTCATCGGTCCCTACTTCACCGGGACCATCGCGTCCGCGACCGGCAGCTTCACCTACGCGCTGCTGGCCATCGCAATCATCATGGCCGCCGGACTGGCTGTCCTGCTCACCGCGGGGCGCCGGATGGAGCGGCTGGACTGGAGCATCTCATGACCACCGCACTGATCATCGGCGACGTCCAACGGGGCATCACGGGCAGCTACCCGTTCGCCAGGCAAGTCGTGCCGCCGCTCACCGAACTGCTCCCGCGCGCCCGCGCGGCCGGTGCGCTTGTTGTGTTCGTCCACTTCGCCTTTCGGGGCAACGGGGCCGACCTGCTGCCGGACAACGCGTTGTACCGGTCGTTCTACGACGCCGGGGACGCCTTCCACGAGGGATCGGCCGGAACCGAGATCGATCTGCCGGTCGCCGACGAGGACGTCATCGTGCTGAAGCGCCGCGCCAGCGCGTTCGCCGGCACGGATCTCGACCTCGTGCTCCGTGCCCGCGGCGTCGACACGATCGCGATCGCCGGAGTCGCGACCAGTGCGATGGTGACCGCGACGTGCTACGACGCGGCGGACCGTGGCTACCACGTGACCGTGCTGCGCGACGGTTGCGCCGACGGGGATCCGGCGATGCACGACTTCTTCATGGACACCGTCTTCCCCAGCCGGGGATTCGAGGTCGTGCCCTGCGCCGGGTGGCATGGAGGAAAAGCGTGAACGCCGCGTTGCTGGACCGGCTCCGGACGGAGCTCGACGAACGCCGGATGACCTCTGGGCTTCGCCGCGACCTCGTGGTCTCGGGCGCCCAGGGGACGACGCTCGGCGTGGACGGCGAGACGCTCGTGAACTTCGCCTCCAACGACTACCTCGGGCTCGCCGGTGATCCGGAGGTCCTCGATTCGGCGCGGCGGGCGCTGCGCGACATGGGGCTCGGGGTCGCAGCGGGACGCGTGCTCTGCGGCACGCGGGCGATCCACGGCGAGCTCGAGGCGGGCATCGCCGAGCTGGTCGGAGCCGAGGACGCCGTGCTCTACAACTCGTGCTTCGATGCGAACCTCGGCGTCTTCGACGCCCTGCTCGGCCCGGACGACGTAGTCCTCAGCGACGCGCTCAATCACGCCAGCCTGATCGACGGCATCCGCCTGACGCGGGCCCGGCGGCGCGTGTTCGCTCACGCCGACCTCGACGAACTCGAGCGCCGCCTCGCCGAGTGCCCGGAGGCGCGCCACCGGCTCATCGTCACCGACGGCGTCTTCAGCATGGACGGCGACGTCGCCGCGCTGCCCCAGCTCTCCGCGCTGGCGGAGCGCTACGACGCGGCGCTCATGGTCGACGACTCGCACGCCACGGGTGTGCTGGGCGCGACCGGCGCGGGCACCGCCGAGCACTGCGGACTGGAGGGCCGCGTCGACGTGCTGACGGGGACGCTCGGCAAGGCGCTGGGCGGCGGGGCCGGGGGTTTCGTCGCCGGCTCCCGTGCGGTCGTGGAGACGCTGCGCCAGGTCTCGCGTCCCTATATCTTCACCAACGCGATGGCTCCCCCGCTGGCCATGGCCGCGCTGGCGGCGATCCGCATCGCGCGGGGGCGTCCCGAGCTGCGGGAGCGCCTGGCCGCCAACACCGCCTGGCTCCGTGGGGCGTTGCGCGACCTCGGCTACGAGGTGCTGCCGGGGGAACACCCGATCACCCCCGTGATGCTGCGCGGCGGCACGCTGGCCCGTGACGTGGCGGCGGCGCTCCGCCGCGAGGGCGTCCTCGTCTTCGCGCTTTCGTATCCGGTCGTCCCGGCCGGAGAGGAGCGGATCCGGGTGCAGGTCTCGGCGTCGCACACGGCCGACCAGCTCGAACTCGCGGCAGCCGCCTTCGGTCGCGCGCGCGCCGTCCTGGCCGGCTCATGACCGCCGCCGAGGAGCTCCGGGCGCCCACCAGTGCCGACAGTCGCGAACTCGAGGGCCGGGTCGCGATCGTGACCGGCGGCGCGAGCGGCATGGGCCTGGCGGCCGCGCACGCCCTGGCCCGCCGCGGAGCGACCGTCGCGGTGTTCGATCTCGCCGCGCCCGACCCCAGCGAGCTGGCGTCGACGCTGGCGGTGGCGGCGGACCGCGTCCGGTCGGTCGCGGTGGACGTCACGGACGGCGACCAGGTCCACCGTGCGTTCGCCTCACTGCTGGCGGAGCGATCGCGGCTCGACATCCTGGTCAACGCGGCGGGCATCGCACCGCCGACCGCGTTCGAGGACATCAGCGAGGCCGAGTGGAACCGCGTGCTCGCGGTCAACGTGCACGGGACGTTCCTGTGCTGTCAACAAGGGCTTCCCGCGATGCGCGGCGGCCGCTGGGGCCGCATCGTCAACTTCTCCTCTACCGCCGGCAAGACCATCAGCACCGCCGGTGGCGCTCATTACACGACGGCGAAGCACGGCGTCCTCGGACTCACCCGGCACCTGGCGAAGGCCTACGGACCCGACGGGGTCACGGTGAACGCCGTCTGCCCGGGCCTCATCGACACGCCGATGGCCCGCGCCCTGCTGCCCGAAGAGGCGCTCGAGCGCGCCACCCGGTCGTTCCCGGTGCCCCGCGTCGGGCAGCCCTGGGAGGTCGCCGAACTCGTCGCGTTCCTCGCCTCCGACCGCGCGGCGTACATCACGGGTGCGGCCATCGACATCAACGGCGGCGACCTGATCGTCTGATGCGACAGCACGCGGGCCAGGCACGCGAGACACAGCCGGCAGACCTACCGAGCACCCCGACGAGAAAGGTGAGCTCTCTGTGAGCACAGGGATAGTCAGGACGGTCCAGCACCGAATCGGCGGCCGCGAGACCGTCGGCGAGTCGAGCCGCACCGCCCCGGTGTGGAACCCCGCGACCGGCGAGCGCCAGGCCGACGTGCTGCTGGCCGAGCCCGCAGACATCGACGCCGCGGTGCAAGCGGCGCGCGCCGCCCTGCCGGGCTGGGCCGACACCTCCGTCATGCGCCGGTCGCGGTTGATGTTCGCCTTCCGCAATCTCGTCGAGAAGCACCTCGACGACCTCGCGCGGATCGTCTCCGCCGAGCACGGCAAGGTCCTCGAGGACGCCAAAGGCGAGCTCATCCGCGGCCTGGAGGTGATCGACTTCGCCTGCGGCATCCCGCACCTCCTGAAGGGTGAGTACTCCGACCAGGTCTCGACCGACGTCGACCTCTTCTCGTTTCGCCAGCCACTCGGCGTCTGCGCCGGGATCACGCCGTTCAACTTCCCCGCGATGGTCCCGATGTGGATGCACCCGATCGCGATCGCGACCGGCAACACGTTCGTGCTCAAGCCCTCCGAGCGCGACCCGTCGGCGTCCAACTTCGTCGCCGAGCTCTACGCCGAAGCGGGCCTGCCCGACGGCGTCTTCAACGTCGTCCACGGCGACAAGGTCGCGGTCGACGCGATCCTCGACCACCCGGACATCGCAGCGGTGTCGTTCGTCGGCTCGACGCCGATCGCGCGGTACGTACACGAGCGCGCGACCGCCGGCGGCAAGCGCGTGCAGGCGCTCGGTGGCGCCAAGAACCACGCCGTCGTGCTGCCCGACGCCGACCTCGACTACGCCGCCGACCATCTGATCGCGGCCGCGTACGGCTCGGCGGGCCAGCGCTGTATGGCGATCTCGGTCGCCGTCGCGGTCGGCGACGTGGCCGAGCCGCTCGTCGAGCTCGTGCGCGACAAGGCGCAGGCGATCAAGGTCGGGCCAGGACTGGAGGCCGGGTCCGAGATGGGCCCGGTCGTGTCGCCGGAGGCGCTCGAGCGGATCAGGGGTTACATCGGCTCCGGCATCGACGCGGGCGCCGAACTCGTGGTCGACGGGCGCGGACTCGACGTCCAGGGCGACGGATTCTTCGTCGGCCCGACGTTGTTCGACCACGTCACGCCCGAGATGGACATCTACCGCGACGAGATCTTCGGCCCCCTGCTCGTCGTCGTGCGCGTCAATTCGCTCGAGGAGGCGATCGACCTCATCAACGACAACAACTGGGCCAACGGCACAGCGATCTTCACCGCCAGCGGCCAGGCGGCCCGCCTCTTCCAGCGCTCCGTGCAGGTCGGGATGATCGGCGTCAACGTCCCGATCCCGGTGCCCATGGCCTTCTACTCGTTCGGCGGCTGGAAGCAGTCACTGTTCGGCGCCCATCACATCCACGGCCCCGAGGGCGTCGCGTTCTACACGCGCGCGAAGGCCGTCACCAGCCGCTGGCCCGAGGAGACGAAGGACGGCCCGCACCACCGCAGCCACCTCCACTTCCCAACGGCGGTCTGACCGGACGACCAGGCCCCCGGATCGGCATCGCGCCGGGCCCCGGGGGCCTGGTCGTCCGGCGGCCCCACAGCGGACGTCGCCGATCTGATGCCCGCGGCACTAGGCCGGCGGGAGCGACGGCGCCGGCAGCTCAATGTGCGCCCTGCTCACGGACGTACTCTTCGCCAGAACCTGAAGCACGTCGCGACGCACGCGCTCGCACCGCGCGCGCATCGCGTCCTGGGCACCGTCAGCATCCCCCGCGCGCAGTTGCTCGAAGATGGCCTCCAGTTCTCCGGGCGGGCTCGCGATGCCGGGATCGATCAACGCGGCCATCCGCAGGACACGCTCCAGCTCGTCGAGCACGTCGACGATCGCCTTGCCGAGACGGCTGTTGCCGCTGAAGTTGGCGATGATGCCCTCGAACTCGATCCCGGCCTGAAGCGACTCCTCTTGTTCCACTTCGCCCGCCGCGAGTGCGAAGGGCACCTTGGACAGCACTTCGAGCCGCTCGAGCGCCGGCGCCGCGACGCCCAGGCGCGCCGCGGCGCCGGCGGCCTCACCGGACAGCAGCGACCGCAAGGCACAGAGATCGTCGGTGTCCTGGAGCGTGATCGGGCTGACGACGTAGCCCGCGCGCGGAAGCGCGGTCACGAGCCCGTCGCGCCTCAACCGCGCGAGCGCCTCGCGCACCGGCGTCTTGCTGGTGCGCCATTGCTGCGCGAGCGACGTCTCAGTGAAGCTGCTGCCGGGCGGTAGCGTCAGGTCGATGATCTGGCGCCTGATCGCCCGGTAGGCCTGGCTCGTGCGGTCGAGGCCGGTCTCGTCCCTGCCGACCAACAGCAGCGCGGGGATATGCGGCGTTCCGGTGACCACGCTATGGATATCTGACACCTCGTCAGGATACCAACGCGAATCGTTGATACAGCAGGAACGGCTGATCGAGAGCAGCTAGAGATATTTTATCATTGCCGTTGATATCTCAACATGCCATGCTTTCTCTATGCAGCGATGCACCTCGAACTCTTGGGCCCTCCCCGCCGCGAGCGACCTCCCGGCTCTGGGCGCGATGAACACGCGCGACCGCGCGGCGCGGAGCGCCCGCGACGGCGTACGCGTCCTTCCGCTCGTGGGCGCCCCGATCCTTCCCATGCCCGAGCACGTGAGGCGGGCGGTCGCACAGGCGATGGACCAGCCCGACCCGCGTGACACCCGCGGCCTCCCTGAACTCCGAGCCGCGATCGCGGCCGAACTGGAGCGCGAGCACGGCCTGCGCATCGATCCCGAGCGTCGTCTCCTGATCACCCACGGAGCGATGCACGGCCTCTCCCTCGTGCTGCGCACGGTGCTCGCTCCCGGCGACGAGGTGATCGTGCCGACGCCCACCTACTTCTTCGACGGTGCCATCCGCGAGGCCGGCGCGACGCCCGCCTACGTCCCGTCCCGCGAGTGCGATGGCTGGGCACTCGACCTCGCCGGCATGGAGGCCGCTGTCACATCCCGCAGCCGCGCCATACTCCTGTGCAACCCGAACAACCCGACGGGCTACCTGCCCGACGCCGCGACCGTCGCGGCCGTGGTGGACATCGCCGCGCGTCACGGCCTACTCGTCATCTCCGACGACTCATGGCAGCACTTCACGTTCGACGGCCGTCAGTACCACCCGGTGGAGGCCCTTGCCGATCGCTGGCCGCACCTGGTCACCGTCACCAGTCTCAGCAAGTACTACGCGCTCGCGAGCTGGCGGCTCGGCTACGTCCTGGCGCCGCCGCCGATCCTCGACGCGCTCGAACGCCGTTTCCAGTGGGAGGCGGTGTGCTGCGGAGCGGTTCCGCAGCGGGCCGCGGTCGCCGCCCTCACCGGGCCTCGCGACTGGCTCGACCGGGCGCTTTCCACCTACCAGGCGAAGCGCGACCTCGTATGCGACGGCATCGCCGCGAGCGGCCTCCCCGAGCCCGTGCGGCCCGGGGCCGGCGCTTTCCTGCTCGTCGACTGCTCCCGCCTCGGCGACACACCGGCCGACATCGACCGCGTACTCCTGCGGAATGGCATCGCGACGGTACGCGGCGCCGACATGCACGCCCCCGACACGCATGTCCGCCTCACGTTCGGCTCGGACGAGCACCTGCTCGGCGAGCTGATCCGCGGCCTCGGGCAGGCCTGTCGAGAGTCCTAGGGGGCCGCCCATGGACGACGTCGCCCCCGGCGCCCGGTCAACGGCGGTCGCCGGATCGGCGTGGACGTTGGCAGGACCTTCACCGACGTGGTCGCGCGCGACCGGGTTGGGTTGACCTCGTGGGTGCTGTTCGCGAGCTCCGGACCACTGGCCAAGGCGGTGATGGCGGTGGGCAGGTCCCCGGCCGCGGCCGGCGGGCCCACCGGGACATCAACATGGGCGGTGCTGAAGATCCCGAGTGCGTGGTGCCATGAGCGCGCGAGGGGCGGCGGCGCAGAACGTTTTCCACGCCACCGCCCCTGATCCGACTTGGACTACCGCATCAGCGGGTCAAAGCCCCTTGCACTGTCCCGTCCTGGGACCGGACACGGTGTTGATCTTGCCGTCATTCGCCGGTGCCGGGGAGTTTCCGCTGCAGCTCAACGGCCCGCTGATCCGGTTACCGGACACGACCGGCGCGTCGGTCACCCGGTTGTCGGTCAAGCTGACCGGACCGATCACCGTGGAGTCCACGATGGTGAGCTTGTCGGTGGCACCGTTGACCGTCACCGGACCACTGACAGTCGTCCGGTTCAGCGAGACACCGGCGGCCTTCGAGGCGCTGATCGGCCCGCTGACATTGGCGCCGGTCGCGTAGAGGCTCGCGCCCTTCTGCACCGTGACCGGCCCGGAGACCACTGCTCCGTCCAGGCAGGTGACGCCGGAACTCGCCGTGAGGGGTCCAGCGTGGCGGCCGGTGATCGTGACCGTGCACGCGGGCCTGGTGTCCGCCAGCGGGATCGCTACGGTGACCGTCGTGCCGGTCGTCTCGCCGGCGATGACGAGGTCCGCGCTCGTCGCGCCCTCCTGCGCTGGGTCAGCGGGCACCGCGAACCCGACGGTCGCACGGCCGACCTCGTCGGTGTTGTCGGTGTTCGCGCCGGCCGTGGCGTCGACCGCGAACGTGCCGATCTTTTGGCCGGCGAACGTAGCCGTGACCTTCTCATCCTTCGGCTCGTTGCTGGTGAACGCCAGCGACGACAGGTTGACCGTCACCGTGTCACCCGCCTTGAAGCCACCCTGCGGCGCGTCGAACCGCACACCGACCGCGCGCTGCGCGTAATCCGGAGCGACGGGGGTGTTCTCGCCCAGGTAGGCGACCATGGACTGAAGGTCGACCTGGCCGGTGTCCCGCTTGTCCGCCCCTTCGTTCAGGGTGCTGAAGTTGTCCCCTCCCGAGGCGAGGAACGAGTTCACTACCACGCGGTAGGACTTGGCCGGGTCCAGCGGCTTTCCGCCGAGGGTGACCGAGGTGACGTGCCGGCCCTTGGGCGCGGTCGGGTCGTAGGTGTAGAAGAGTCCCTTGGACACGCCGAGCTTGAGGAACGGCCGGCTGGCACCCTCGGGCTGCCACTGCTCCTCGAGCACCTTGGCGATCTGCTCACCGGTCAGGGTCATCGTGACCAGGGTGTTGGCGAACGGCTGGACCTCGGCCGCCTCCTTGTAGGTGACGGTGCCGTCTTCCTTGCCTCCGGCCCGGTACTTCATGTCCGTACGGAGCCCGCCCGGGTTCATGAAAGCGATCTCAGTGGATGGGTCGGTGGTGCGAGCACCCGCGAGTTGCGCGTCGGCGACGAGGTTGCCCAGGGTCGATTCGCCACCGCGGTTCTCGGTCGTGCCGTTGGCCTGGCGGGCCCGGTTGAAGTCCGCGGTGATCTCACCGAGCTTGCGCGCGCCCTCCCTCTTGGCCACCTCGACGGCGTCATCCACGATTCCCTTGACCGTCGGATCCACGCCGTAGAGGGGCTTCCACGAGCCGTCCGCCTGTTTCTCGGTCAGCGGGACGATCTTCGAGTCGACGTTGACCGCTTGCTTCTTGGTCTTGTCGTACGTGAACGTGATCTTGTTGAGGTTGTAGCCGTACTGACCCGCCGACACGACCGGGCGCACGGTCACCGGACGCTTCTCGTCCTGCCACTCCTTGACCGGGACCTTGTGGTCGTATGCCAGATGGGTGTGGCCGGAGATGATCGCGTCGAAGTTCTTGTCGACCCCGTTCACGATCTTGCCGAAGTCGCTCGTCGGGTCGGTTGCCGACCCGTATTGCGTGGTGGCGGCACCCTCGTGGACGAGCAGCACGACGATGTCGGCCCCCTCCTTGGCCTTCAGCTCGTCGGCGACCTGGTTGACCGCGCTTGGGATGTCCAGGATGTCGAGCATGGAGATGCCCGCGGGGGTGACGAGTTCGTCGAGGTGCTCGGTCACCGCGCCGACGAAGCCGACCTTGACCCCGTCGACCTCCTTGACCCAGGACTCGGTGAGCTCCTTGTACCTGTCCTGGAGCTCCTTCTTGACCTTGACATTGGCGCCGATGTATTCCCACGTGGCCCGCGGGATGACCCGGTTCATCAGATCGTCGTAGCCCCGGTCGAACTCGTGGTTGCCGACCGCACTGACCTCGAGACCGGCCGCGTTGAGCGCGTCGATGGTCGGGTTGTCCTGCTGGATGAACGAGGTGAACGTCGAGGCACCGATCAGGTCCCCCGCCGCGGCGAAGACGGTATTGGGGTTTTCTGCCCTCATCCCCTTGACCGCGGTCGCCAGCGCTGCGGCTCCCGCTTCCTGACCGTTCGCCTCCAGCCGGCCATGGAAGTCGTTGATCCCGAGGATGTCGATCTTGACAGAGTCATCGGCGAGCGCCGGCGGCGCGCCGACCAGGCCCCCCGCCATCGTGGCCATCGCGACCAGCGGAGCCAGACGCCTCCGCAGGCGCATACGGGGTGCCCCGTGAGTTCGGGCAGATCTAGCAAACGTAAACATAAGGCATAGCATTGCCAGGGCGCAGCAAAAGGGCCAGTTTACGGTGCGAGTCAGCCGTCCTGGACTTCAAGGTCAAAATGCACGATTTCCACCACGCCCACGCCTCCTGGCTGCTCGCCGGCGGCGCCGACCTGCAGATGGTGAAGGAACGGCTGCACGACGAGTTGCTCAAGGGCCCCAGAGGAGCGGGCCACGCTGCTGGTCGGGCCCGACAACGTCGCAGATCCTGCGCAGCCTGGTCGCGCCGGTCCAGGTGCCGCCGCGGGCGGTGTGGGGCAAGGCGGGCCAGACCACCTACGCCACGGCCGAGGAGTGGCTAAAACGGGAGCTGCACGCCTTGCCGTCCCTCGAGGAGCTCGTCCTCCGTTACCTGCGGGCTTTTGGTGCACATGGGCGCGGCCGTGAAACCTCGGCGCGGCCCGAGCGGGTTTTCCAGGCGCTGGTCGGCTGGCCGCGCCATCACGAATGGATGCATCAGATGGAGGGGTCCGGGTGGTTCGCCCAGGACGTACCGGTCCCCCGGCGGCGGGCGACGACCGACTCGGTGTACGGGTGGCGGGCCGGCCTGCAACAGCGGCTACGAGACGGCTTCCAGCGGTAGGTCGTTGCCGCGCCAGGTAGCTGCCAACTCCTGAACCGGCACGTTGAGTGCCTCGCCGAGGCAGACGATCGTGCCGAATCCGGGGGACGGCAGTCGTCCGGTCTCAATCTTGCGCAGGGTTTCCGGCGAGATACCGGCCGCGTGCGCGACTTCCGCCAGGTCGCGTCCCGCTCGCGCCTGACGCAGCAGGGTGCCGAGACGCCTGCCGGCTTCGATCTGCTCAGGTGTGAGCGGTTGGCGGACCATGCTCCGAGGATAGGGCTGGTATTACTATACCGGCAAGTGTTAGAGTGCCGGTATAACTATACCGACACCCTGTGACGCGAGGTATTTCGTGATTGAACTGAAGACGCCTGCGGAGATCCAACGCATGCATGTGGCCGGGCGTTTCGTCGCCGAGGTGCTCTCCGAGGTCGGCCGGCTCGCTGACGTGGGCGTCAACCTGCTGGACCTGGAGCACCACGTGCGCGGCATGATCAAACGGCGCGGGGCGGAGTCGTGCTACTGGGACTACGCGCCGTCCTTCGGACGCGGCCCGTTCCGCAACGTCATCTGCCTGTCCGTCAACGACGCCGTCCTGCACGGCCTGCCCCACAACTACACACTGCGCGACGGGGACGTGCTCAGCGCGGACCTCGCAGTCGGTATCGACGGCTGGGTGGCCGATTCGGCGCGCACGGTCGTCGTCGGCACTGCTGCCGAGGAGGACCTGCGGATCATCCGCGCCACCGAGGAAGCGCTGGAGGCGGCGATCGAGGTGGCACGTCCGGGCAACCGCCTGGGTGACATCTCGGCGGCCATCTGGGCGGTGGCCCGCGACTACGGCTATCCGGTCAACACCGAGTTCGGTGGCCACGGCATTGGCCGCACCATGCACGAGGAGCTCCACGTTTCCAACAAGGGCCGGGCAGGCCGCGGCCTGAAGCTCCGGCCGGGGCTGACCCTCGCGCTCGAACCCTGGTTCGCGCGTACGACCGACCGGATCCTTTACGACGCCGACGGCTGGACCATCCGGTCGGCCGACGGCTCACGCACGGCCCACTCCGAGCACACGATCGCCATCACCGAGGACGCCCCCTTGGTACTCACGCGGCGTGAACAGGAGACCCCGGCAACGCGGGCTGATTCCGGCGGGTCCCCGCACTGAGCGCTCGGCAACATGATGAAGAACATCGTGAGCACGCATCCGGGGAGCGGTTCACGCCTGTTGACGCAGGTGGTCGATGCGGGTGAGCACGTCGTCCACGTGCGGGCGCACCTGGGCCTTCAACCCCTCGCTCCAGACCTCGTCCTGATAGTGGCAGGTGAGGTACAAGTTCCTGGCGTGCTCCAGGACGGGGCGGTGTTCCGGGGGTAGGTGGGCCATGGCCCAGTCGGCGGCGGCGTCCTTGGTTCTGATCTCGCCCGTGGCGAGGGTGGTCCAGACGCGGGCGAGGGTCAGCAGGACGTTGCGGGTGTCGTCGTCCAGGTCGGCCAGGAGTTCGGGGATTCCCTCAACGCTCGCCCGGACGAGGTCGGCGTGCGGCACCGGGTCCAGGAGCTCGGCGGGAGGCGGCCCGGCCAGGGGGTGGTCGCCTGCCAGGACCACCGTGAGAACCAGGGCCAGGTCCGGCATCGGGCCGGGTCGCGGAGGCTCACCCGTCTGGAATTCGTCGCGCAGCCACTCGCCGTAGAGGAAGTCTCCGATCGGCGGGAACCGCCAGGGGCGGACCTCGGACTGGACGACGACAGTGAGTTCAACCGGCCGGACGGTGGGCGTCAGGCCGGAGATCTCCAACAAGCCCTCAACAAGCGCCCGCCGCTTCCGCTCGTCAAGACTCCGCCGCGTGACGGCCAGGACGTCCAGGTCGCTGGCCGGGGCGAGACCCCCGAGCACGGCGGAGCCGTGGAGATACGTCCCCAGGAGCTCCTGCCCCACGACGTCGTGGACGAGGTCGACGGTCTGCTCAAGCTGATCCATCCCGTCAGTATCGGACACGCCCGCTCACCGGCACGGACCACCGGCCATGCCTGCGCGGTCGGCCAGGTCACCCGCAGCCAGGCGGCGGGCGGCGGTCAGCCCTGCGCGTTCGCCATCGCGATGAGCCCCTCGATCTGCTCACGCGACACCGGCACGCCAGGGAAGGCCGTGAGCCGGCCGATCGGGAACGAGTCGAGCATCCTCCGCAGGCCCTCGTCATGGGCCATCATCGACGCGCCGGCCGCGTCCGTGCCGCCCATCATGTCGTCGGCCATGCCGGACATCGCCTGCCGTACGATCGGGCCGGCGACCGGGTGGGCGAGCAGCTCGCCGATCGAGGAGTCCATGGTGAGCGGCAGGCGCACGTCGTCGCCGGTGACGGCCACCGTGACGGCCGAGCGCACGTCGCGGCTGGACGCGGCGACCTCGACGACGTACTCGCCGCCCTCGACGACCCAGCGGTCCGCGCTGACGTCCCAGTACGCGAGGTCGGCGCGGCGCACCACCAGCTCGGCGACCGCCGTCTCGCCCGGCTCCAGCGCGACCGAGGCGAATGCCTTGAGCTCCCGAGGAGCCCGCTGGACCGCCGAGCCGGGCAGGGAGGTGTACACCTGCACGACCTCCCGGCCCGTGACCTGGCCCGTGTTCGTGACGGGCACGGTGACGGCGACGTCGCCGCCGGCCCGGACGGAGACCGAGGCGTCGCCGTAGCGGAACGTCGTGTACGACAGGCCGTGGCCGAACGGGTAGGCGACCTCGATCGACCTCGCGTCGTACCAGCGATAGCCCACGAGCAGTCCCTCTCCGTAGCGCACGTGGCCGGACTCGCCGGGGAAGTTGCCGTACGACGGGGTGTCCGCCAGACGCAGCGGGATGGTCTCGGTCAGCTTGCCGGAGGGGTTGACGACGCCGAACAGCACGTCGGCGGTGGCCCCGCCGCCGGCCTGGCCGAGGAGCCAGCCCTCAACGATCGCGGGCACCCGGTCACGGAACGGCAGCGCCACCACACCGCCGTTGGACAGCACGACGACGGTGCGCGGGTTGGCCGCGACGACGGCGTCGAGCAGGCGGAGCTGCGCGGCGGGCAGATCGATGTGGTCGCGGTCGTACCCCTCGGACTCCTCCGCGGCCGGCAGACCGAGGAAGACGACGGCGACCTCGGCCGAGGAGGCCGCGGCGACGGCCTCGTCCCGCAGCGCGGCGGCGTCGCCCGTGCCGTCGAGTGTGAAGCCCGCCGTGTACGTCACCTCGCCCGCCGACAGCGCGCGGATCTCGTCGATCGCGGTGTCGAGCCGCGTCGGGTTGATCAGGCTCGATCCGGCGCCCTGGTAGCGCGGTCGCGCCGCGAACGCGCCGATCACGGCCACGCGGGTGTCCCGGGCGAGGGGCAGCACGCCGTCGTTCTTCAGCAGCACGATCGATCGGCCGGCGGCCTCGCGGGCAAGCGCGTGGTGCGCCTCCACGTCGAGCGGCCCGGCGACCGCGGGGCGGGCCTGCGCCTTTCGTACGAGGTCGAGCACCCGGGCGACGGCGGTGTCGAGTGCGTCCTCGTCGAGCGAGCCGTCCCGCACCGCGGCGACCACCTGGGCGTCGGTGCGGCCTCCGCTTGAGGGCATCTCCAGGTCGAGCCCGGCCTTCAGGCTCGCCACGCGGTCGGCGACCGCTCCCCAGTCGGAGACGACGAGGCCGGTGAAGCCCCACTCCTCGCGCAGCACCCGCGTCAGCAACCACGGGTTCTCCGAGGCGTACACGCCGTTGATCCGGTTGTAGGCGCACATGACCGTCCAGGGCCGCGCGTCCTCGACCACCCGCTGGAAGCCGCGCAGGTAGATCTCGCGCAGCGGTCGCGGATCGACGTCGCTGGAGACGCGCATGCGGTCGGTTTCCTGGTTGTTCGCGGCGAAGTGCTTCAGCGACGCGCCCGCGCCCGTGGACTGGATCCCGCGTACGAGCGCCGCACCCATGACACCGGACACGATCGGATCCTCCGAGAAGTACTCGAAGTTGCGGCCGCACAGCGGCGACCGCTTGATGTTGACGCCCGGTCCGAGGAGCACGGCGACGTCCCCGATGGCCGACTCCACGCCCAGCGCCTCCCCGACGCGCCGCGCCAGCTCCGGGTCGAAGGACGAGCCGAGGCCGGCCGCGGGCGGGAAACACGTCGCGGGCACGCTGTCGGCGATGCCGAGATGGTCGTTTCCGCCGCGCTGCTTGCGCAGGCCGTGCGGGCCGTCGGTCATCATGATCGACGGGACGCCGACCCGCTCGATCGCCTTGGTCGTCCAGAAGTCCGCGCCGCTGGTCAGCGACGCCTTCTCCTCCAGGGTGAGGCCGGCCGGTGTCTCGTTCACCGCGGTGGCGTTGTCGGTCATGGTGTCTGCCTTTCTGCTCGCGGCGGGCCGAAGGGGTGAGGGACCACCTGTCCCGGCTCGGGTTCGATCCTGGCCCACTCGATGCCGAACCGGTAGGCGTTCAGCCCGGCATTGGCGAGCAGGCGCATGTCCTCGGGATACCGGTGGTAGTGGTCCACGGCGTCTCCGCCACGCTCCGGGAGCATCCCCGATCCCTCGAAGCGCCACCAGTCGCTGGAGACGTTGCCGCCCTCGACCTGGTGCCCGGACGTCGAGGCGCCCCAGAGGAATCCCTCGGGGAGTCTTCTCATCTCTCTGCCTCCAAAGTTCTCATGACGGTCAGCGGACGGCCTTGATCGGGAGCACGGTCAACGCGCCGGCCAGGGCCACGACGACGACGGCCAGGGAGAGGACGGCGTAGTTCGAGCCGGATCCCCCCGCACCATGTTTCGTCCTTCTTCTTGCGGCCGGCGCTCAGCCGGCCGGATCATGGCGCATCGGGCTGAAGGCCCTGGCGACGAGCGAGCGAAGTGCCTCGAGGCCGCCCTCGGCGAAGCCCGCGGAGCGGGCCTGCACGAGCACGTTGCCGATGGCCGTCGCCTCCACGGGTCCCGCGAGCACCGGGAGGCCCGAGCGGTCGGCCGTGCGCTGGCAGAGCAGTGCGTTGAGCGCGCCACCGCCCACGATGTGGATCGTCTCGACGCCGACGCCCGAGAGGGCGGACACCGTGTGCACGGCGCTCGCGAACGCCTCGGCCAGGCTCTCGACGATCGAGCGGGCGAACTCCGCGCGGCTCCGCGGCGCGGCGACCCCGCGCTCGGCGCACCACTCCGCGATGCGCCCCGGCAGGTCGCCCGGGGCGAGGAACCGCGGGTCGTTCGCGTCGAACACGGGCACCGCGGTCGTGACCGCGGCCGCCTGTGCGAGAAGCTCGGGCAGGTCGATCGACGACCCGTCGCGCTCCCACCAGCGCACCGACTCCGACAGCAGCCAGAGCCCCATGACGTTGTGCAGGAAGCGCACCCGGCCGTCGACGCCGCCCTCGTTCGTGAAGTTCGCCTCGCGCGCGGCGTCCGTGGTCACCGGCCGCTCGAGCTCGACGCCGACGAGGCCCCAGGTGCCGCAAGAGATGTAGGACGCGGACTCGGGGCGCATCGGCACGGCGACGACCGCCGAGGCCGTGTCGTGCGAGCCGACGGCCACGACCTGCACCCCGGCGGGAGCGCCGAGTTCGGCGGCGACTCCGGGCCGCAGGCCGCCGAGCGAGGCGCCCGGCGAGACGAGGCGGGGCAGCACGGACGCCTTGAGCCCGAGCCGTTCGACGAGCTCGTGGTCCCATCCGCCCGTCTCGACGTCCAGCAGCCCGGTCGTCGAGGCGTTGGTGCGCTCGGCGACCTTCGCGCCCGTGAGCTGGAAGCCGACGAGGTCGGGGATGAGCAGGAGCGAATCGGCGAGCCCGAGGCATCCGGCCGCCCTTTCGGCCGCGAGTTGGTACACGGTGTTGAACGGCAGGAACTGCAGGCCGTTGCGGCGGTAGAGCTCCTCGAACGGCACTCGCGCGTGCACTGCCTCGACCGCGGCCTGGTTGCGTTCGTCGCGGTAGTGGAACGGCTCGCCGAGGACGCGGTCGCCGCGCAGCAGCGCGTAGTCGACGGCCCAGGAGTCCACGCCGATCGACGCGACGCCGGGCTCGCGGCGGAACGCGTCGGCGAGCCCGCGCGTGAGGTCGCGGTACAGGCCCGTGAGATCCCAGTGCAGGCCCGACGCCAGGCGCACGGGCCTGTTCGGGAACCGCGCGACGTGGTCGAGCCCGAGCGTGCCGGCCGCCTGGTCGACGTGCCCGACGACGACCCGCCCGCTCGTGGCCCCGAGGTCGACCGCGGCGACCGCCCCGGCGGTCATCGCAGGAACGCGGCGGCTACCCCCGCGTCGACCGGGACGTGCAGGCCGGTGGTGTGGCTGAGCTCGGGGCCGGTGAGCACGAACACCGCGTTCGCGACGTGCTCGGGCAGCACCTCGCGCTTCAGGATCGTGCGCTGGGCGTAGAACCTGCCGAGGTCCTCCTCGGGGATGCCGTAGGTCTTCGCCCGGTTGGCGCCCCAGCCCGAGGCGAAGATGCCCGAGCCGCGCACGACGCCGTCGGGGTTGACGCCGTTGACCCTGACGCCGTGCTCGCCGAGTTCGACCGCGAGCAGGCGCACCTGGTGGGCCTGGTCGGCCTTCGTCGCCGAGTAGGCGATGTTGTTCGGGCCGGCGAACACCGAGTTCTTCGAGGAGATGTAGACGATGTCGCCGCCGAGGCCCTGCTCGATGAGCACCCGCGCGGCAGCCTTCGACACGAGGAACGAGCCCTTGGCCATGACATCGTGCTGCAGGTCCCAGTCGGCCTCGGTGGTCTCGAGGAGCGGCTTCGAGAGCGAGAGGCCGGCGTTGTTCACCACGAGGTCGAGGCCGCCGAAGGCAAGCACCGCCTCGTCGATCGCGGCCTGCACCTGCGCGGCGTCCGTCACGTTCGCCTGCACGCCGATCGCGACATCCGTGCCGCCGAGCTCGGACGCCACCGCCTGCGCCTTCTCGAGGTCGAGGTCGGTGACGACGACGCAGGCGCCCTCGGCCGCGAGCCGGGTGGCGACGGCCTTGCCGATGCCGGAGGCCGCGCCGGTAACGAGCGCGATGCGCGTCGCGTGCGTCTTGGGCGTCGGCATACGCTGGAGCTTGGCCTCCTCGAGCGCCCAGTACTCGATGCGGAACTTCTCCTCGTCGGAGATGGGGGCATAGGTCGACAGCGCCTCGGCGCCGCGCATCACGTTGATCGCGTTCACGTAGAACTCGCCGGCCACGCGCGCGGTCTGCTTGTCCTTGCCGAATGAGAACATGCCGACGCCGGGCACGAGCACGATCGCCGGGTCGGCGCCGCGGATCGCGGGAGAGTCCTCGGTCGCGTAGGCGTCGTAGTACGCCCGATAGTCGGCGCGGTACTGCTCGTGCAGCTCCTTGAGGCGCGCGATGCTCTCCTCGACGCTCGCCGACGCCGGCAGGTCGAGCACGAGCGGCTTCACCTTCGTGCGCAGGAAGTGGTCGGGGCAGCTCGTGCCGAGCGCCGCGAGCGGCTGCAGCTTCTCGCGGGAGAGGAACTCGAGCACCACCTCGCTGTCCGTGAAGTGGCCGAGCTGCGGCCTGTCGTACGAAGCGAGCCCGCGGATCGTCGGCGCGAGCGCGGCGGCCCTAGCGCGCCGCTCGGCCTCGGGCAGCGGCTCGTAACCCGGCACGACCGCGCCGAACGGCTCCGGCTTGCCGTGCTCGGCGAGGTACGCCGCGGCGGTATCGATGATCCAGAGCGAGTTCCTCTCGCTCTCCTCGGAGGTGTCACCCCACGCGGTGATGCCGTGACCGCCGAGGATGCAGCCGACCGCCTGCGGGTTCTTCGCCTTGATCTCCGCGATGTCGAGGCCGAGCTGGAAGCCCGGGCGGCGCCATGGCACCCACACGACCCGGTCCCCGAAGATCCTCTTCGTGAGCTCCTCGCCGGCGGCGGCGGTCGCGATGGCGATGCCCGAATCCGGGTGCAGGTGGTCGACGTGCGCGGCGTCGACGAGGCCGTGCATGGCCGTGTCGATCGACGGCGCGGCGCCGCCTCTGCCGTGCGGCCCACCCAGCCCGAACAGGCAATGGTCGAACGCGGCGACCATCTCGTCCTCGCGCTCGACGCCCGGGTACACCTTCACGAGGTCGCGGAGCCGGTCGAGGCGCAGCACCGCGAGCCCGGTCTCGGTGAGCGTGCCGAGGTCGCCGCCCGAGCCCTTCACCCAGAGCAGTTCGACGGGCTCGCCCGTAACCGGGTCGGTCTCGGCGCCCTTCGCCGACGTGTTGCCGCCGGCGTAGTTCGTGTTCTTCGGGTCGGCGCCGAGGCGGTTCGACCGCGCGATGAGGTCGGCGGCTGCCTGGTTCGTCATGAGCGGGATCCTTCGGTGTGGCGGATGGTGGTCTGTCCCCTGTCGATCGGACAGGCCGCGTCGAGACCGTCGTGGCACTGACGGTCTGAGAGTCGCTCGATCTCCCACGAGTCACCGGAGATCGACGCTCTCCGGGCGGGAGCGGTCGATTCTCGGCGACTCGATGGGCTCACGCGCCCCAGCCGGCCTGTGTGCCGCCGACGCGCTCTTCGGCGGTCCGGGCGAGGTAGCCCGACTCGGCGAAGGCCGTCATCGGGTCGGCGGGCAGGCCCCGCGACTCGCGCCACTCCGCGAGGGCTGGGCGCACGTCGGTGTGGAACGCGTCCATGAAGACGCGGTTCGCCTCGAGCACGTCGCCGCTGCGCTGGGCGGCGCCGAGGGCCTCGCGGTCGACGAGCAGGGCGCGCGCGGTCATCTCCTGCACGTTGAGCACCGAGCGGATCTGGCCGCGGATCTTGTCCTCGACGTTGTGGCACTGGTCGAGCATGAACGCGACGTCTGGGTGGTTGAGGCCGCCGCCGCGGATGACTTCGAAGAGGATGCGGAACAGCTGGAACGGGTCGGCCGCGCCGACGATGAGGTCGTCGTCGGCGTAGAAGCGCGAGTTGAAGTCGAAGGAGCCGAGCTTGCCAAGGCGCAGCAGCTGCATGACGATGAACTCGATGTTGGTGCCGGGCGCGTGGTGGCCGGTGTCGAGGCAGACCATGGCCCTGTCGCCGAGCGCGGCGACCTGGGCGTAGCTCGTGCCCCAGTCGGGCACGTCGGTGTGGTAGAAGGCCGGCTCGAAGAACTTGTACTCGAGCACGAGGCGCTGCCCGTCGCCGAGCCGGTCGTAGATCGTCTTCAGCGACTCGTGCAGGCGATCTTGACGGCCGCGCAGGTCGGCCTGGCCCGGGTAGTTCGAGCCCTCGGCGAGCCAGATCTTCAGGTCGCGGCTTCCGGTGGCGTGCATGACGTCGATGCACTCGAAGTGGTGGTCGATCGCCTTCCGCCGAACCCTCGGATCCTCGTGGGTGAGGGCGCCGAACTTGTAGTCGTCGTCCTGGAAAGTGTTCGAGTTGATCGTGCCGAGGGCGACGCCGTGGTTCTCGGCGTGCTTGCGCAGGTCGTCGTAGGAGTCGACCCTGTCCCATGGGATGTGCAGGGCCACGGTCGGCGCGAGGGCCGTGTACGCGTGCACCTGCGCGGCATCCGCGATCTTCTCGTACGGGTCGCGCGGCGTGCCCGGCGTCGAGAAGACCTTGAAGCGGGTGCCCGAGTTGCCGAACGCCCAGCTCGGCAACTCGATGGCCTGCCGCTCGAGCTCGGCCAGGATGTCGGGGGAGAGCGTGGTCACGATCGCTTCTTTCTGTCGGTCGGATGCCGCGGTCGGGTTCGTCGTCGAGCGCGGCGAACTGGGCTTCGAGGTGGAAGATCTCGGTCAGGCGCCGGGCGCCCCGGTCGGGCCGATCGTCGTCGAGCGCACCCATGCTCGAGAGCCTCGGCTCAAGGGCCAGGCAAGCCGTTTGACCTGCACGGATTGACGCTATCGGCGGGGACGGAGTGCCTCGCGGTCGCCGAAGCGCCGCACGGTCCGCTCGAAGTCGTCGCCGATGGTCTCGCCCGGCAGCGGGGTCGGTGCCACCGCGCTCGAGCAGGACTGCATGTCACAACCTCCGGTCGGTGGGCTCACCGAAGACCACGGTGTGCCCAAGTGGCCAGCCGGGATCGCCGGTGCGGGCGAAGCGCACCCAGGCGGCGTGCATCGCGTCGGCCACGGCCTGGGGCGCGCCTGGCCCTGCGGTGCGTTCTACGCCGGGCGCGTCGAGCACGTCGAAGACGAAGGGCAGGTCGAGGTTGTGCACCGCGCCCACGCGTCCGCCGCCGACCGGGCTCTCGACGGGCGACTCCCACCGGAACTCGTAGGCGTAGGCGGGCCTGGCCTCGCGGATCCAGCGCGTCTCGCGGGTGAACAGGTGCTGGGTGAAGGCGCGCCCGACGCGCTCGGCGGGTGCGAGGCCGGGTTCGTCGACCTGGACGCCGAGGTGGTCGAGCACGGCCTGCGCGGCGGCCTCGTCGAGGTCGGCGACCAGGCGGCGGACGAACACGTCGGCCTCCTGGGAGGTGCAGCCGACCAGCAGTGGAAGGTGCCCGCTCGCGCCCGCGCGCAGGGCGGCCAGCGGGACGGCCGGGATCAGGTCGCCGTCGACGACCGGCTTGACCGGCACCGACTCGTTCAGCCCGCCGGAGTCGGCGGCCAGCGGCGGCGGCTGTTCGGCGACGAGTGCCTCGGGGGACAGCCCGGCGAAGGAGGACCTGGTCGGGTCGATCCCGAGCCGGGCGGCGAGCGTCTTGGCGTAGTCGCGCGCCTCCTGCTCGGTGGCGACCAGGTTGGCCGAGCCGCTCATCACGATCGCGCGCCGGAACAGCCCTTCGGCGCGGGGCATCGTCAGCAGCGTGGCGACGGCGGCGGCGCCCGCCGACTGCCCGGCGATCGTCACGTTGCCTGGGTCGCCGCCGAAGGCCGCGATGTTGTCGCGTACCCATTCCAGCGCGGCCAGCCAGTCGAGGACACCCCGGTTGAGCGGGGCGTCCTCCAGCGCCAGGAAGCCCTCGAAGCCGAGCCGGTAGTTGATGGCCACGCAGACCACGCCGTCGCGGGCGAAGCGGGAGCCCTGGTGCCAGGCCGCCCCGTTGCCGCCGATGGAGAACGCGCCGCCGTGGATCCAGACCAGGACGGGCAGCCCGGCCGGGCCGGTCTCAGGGGTGCGCACGTCGAGGTTGAGGCAGTCCTCGCCGACCTCGAAGACGTCGGGCGCGTACAGGCCGATGTCCTCACCGGCCGCCTGCGGGGCGGCGGGGCCCCGCGTGACGGCGGGCCGTACGCCGTCCCACGCGCGTGGCGGGACGGGCGCGCCGAAGCGGTGCTCGCCGAAGGGCGGGGCGGCGTACGGCACGCCGAGGAAGGCGAGCACGCCCTCCTCGGCCCTGCCCTCGACCAGCCCGGCAGTGGTTCGCACGATCATGCCCGGCGCCATCCGGCCGTCCCTTCGACGATTCTGATCGCCGCCCGGGTGAGCGGCTCAAGGCTGGCCTCGTGCACCTTGTCGAGGGTGTCGGCCGAGTCGAACAGGTACATGGGAGCCGACAGGAAGTGCACGAGCGGCACCCCTTCGGGGTGGAAGAAGGCCCCGTCGGTGGGCGGCATCGGGGAGAACACGTCCGGCGGCAGCACGAACGAGCGTCTCAGGTCCTCCGCGACGAGGGCCGCCGCCACCAGGCTCTCCAGCTCCGGCTTCCTGGTGGTGAACCACCAGCCGGGTTCGGGGTCGCCGGTGGGCACCAGCTCGTCGTCCACGACCACGCACCGCCGGGCGGCGTGCTCCAGGTGGAGCTGGAGTACGACGTCGCCCAGCAGGCCGCGGTTCTCCTCGATGAAGGCCCGGGTGCCCGCGGCGTGCGCCATGTGACCTGCGGTCAGCAGGAAGATCAGGTTGTGCGGCCGGTCCCGCTCGGGCACGCCTGCCCAGTACTGGGCGGCGGCCAGCACCAGCGCGATCCCCGAGGCGTCCTCGACGGCCGAGGCCCAGGGCGCGTCGTGGTGCGAGCCGATGATCACCCACTGGTCGGAGCGGCCGGGGAGCGTGCCGATCACATTGTGCGAGACGGCCGGGCCCGTCTCCGACTCGACGGTGAGCGTGCCCGTGCAGGGGCCCTCGTCGACCAGGTCGAGCACCCGCCGCGAGTCGCCGCCCGACAGCCAGACGGCCGGGAGGTCGCGGTGCACGGCGTCGTAGGGCACGTAGTAGTCGCGTGTCTCCCACGGCACCCCGGTCAGCGCCCCCGCGAAGGCGGCGGCGCCGCCGTCCATGACGCCCTGGATGACGGCGAGGTAGTCGAGCTGGAACGGCAGCGTCTGGACCAGCTCGTCGAAGACGCCCTCGGGGTCGTGCACGGCCGTCGCCAGGTCCCTGAGGTAGGACTGCGGCAGCTCGGTGAAGGTGTACTCGGGCACGACGATCGCGCCCGGCACGACCTCGCGGCTGACCGGCGCGCTCACGATCGCCTTCGGCGTGGTGTACGGCAGTGCGGACGCCGCCACCCGCACGACTCTCGACGGGTCGGCGTCCAGGCGCACCACCAGGGCCGCCGTCACCGGCCGCCAGACGGGCAGCTCGACCGGCGCCAGCCGTACGTCGTGGAGCCCGAACTCGGTGAAGCGCTCGGCGGCCCACGCGGCGGTCCAGTCGTCGGCCGGGTAGCCGGGACGCCTGATGCCCCGCGAGGTGACCGTCTCGATCCACTCCATCATCCGCACAGCGTCGGGGATCATGTCCGGGATCATCGCTTCAGCCCTCCGAAGGTGAGCCCCGCCACGTAGTAGCGCTGCAGCGCCACCATCAGGATGAACGGTGGCACGGCGGTGACCAGTGCCGCGGTGGTGGTCAGGTGATAGTTGAAGCCGACCTCGCTCTGGAAGTTGGCCAGCCCCACCGGCAACGGCCACAGCTCCTGCTCGTTGGCCACGATCAGCGGCCACAGCAGGTTGTCCCACTGTGCCAGGAAATGTACGAGGAACAGGGTGATGAGCGCGGGCTTGAGCAGCGGCACGGCGATGCGCGCGAAGATGCGGAACTCCCCCGCGCCGTCGACCCGCGCGGCCAGCAGCAGCTCCTTCGGGATGCCGAGGGCGAACTGCCGCACCAGGAAGACGCCGAACGCGCTGATCATCCCGGGCACCATCATGCCCTGGAAGGTGTTGACCCAGCCGAGCTCCTTCACGATGAGGAAGACGGGGATGACCAGGACCATCGGGGTGAGCGCGAGCGTGCCGATCACCAGCGCGAACAGGACGCGGCGGCCGGGAAAGGACAGCTGGGCCATCGCGTATCCGGCGGCGGCCGAGAACATCACGTCCAGGACGCCGGTGCCGACGCACAGGATGAGGCTGTTGCGCAGGTAGGTGGGCAGGTTGGCCTCGCCGAACAGCAACCTGATGTTCTCGGGCAGGTGGAAGCCGTTGAAGACCAGCCCGCGCAGGTCGGTGTCGTCGGGCGCCGAGGCGACGACGAGCATGGCGTAGACCGGCAGCAGCATGAACCCGACCGCGACGATCAGCCAGACGGCGCGCAGGATCGTTCCCGCTCTCATTCGTCGCCTCCCTTCAGGAACCCGAACTGCAGCGCCGAGACGATCACCATGGCGGCGAGCAGCACCATGCCCATCGCGGCGGCGTAGCCCATGTGCTCGTAAGGGAAGGCGTTGGCCCAGATGTAGTACGGCAGCACCTGGGTGGCGTCGGCGGGCCCGCCGCCGGTGAGCAGGAAGGCGGGCACGAACGCCTGCATCGATCCGGCCACCGAGATGACCAGGACGAACAGCAGGGTCCTGCGCAGCAGCGGGAGCGTGATCCGGGTGAACGTGGTCACCGCCCCTGACCCGTCGATGGCGGCGGCCTCGTACACCTCGCCGGGCAACGCCTGCAGCCCGGCGGTCAGGATGATCACGAACAGCCCCATGCTCTTCCAGACGACCATCACGACCAGGGCCCAGATGGCCAGGTCGGAGCTGGTCAGCCAGGACTGCGGCTCGATCCCGACCAGACCGAGGAGGGTGTTGGCCATGCCGCGGTCGGAGTAGATGATCACCCAGACCATGGACGTGGCGGCGAGCGGCATCACGGCCGGAATCATGACGAGCGCTCTGAGCCGGCGGTTGAGCCGTCCCGGCTTGCTCAGCGGCACGGCCACCAGCAGGGCCAGCACGATCGTCGGGACGACCGTGCAGACCGTGTAGACGACGGTGATCCACGCCGAGTTGAGGAAGCCGGGGTCGGCGAACATGCGCTCGTAGTTGGCGAGGCCGATCCAGTTGGGCGTCCCTGCCATCTCGTAGTCGGTGAAGCTGAGATAGATGGCGGCCAGGAACGGGACGAGCCAGAACACGACGAAGAAGACGGCCACCGGGAGGGTCAGCGCCACGCCCGCCGTGGCCTGGGGCCGGGTTCTGCCCCTGCCGAGCATGCCCGCGGTGGCCTGGGGCCGGGCTCTGACCCCGTCGAGCACGCTCACAGGACCATTCGCACGGTGGAGTCGAAGGTTGCCGCGGCCTGGGCGGGGGTCGACTTGCCGTAGGCGACGGAGTCGACGGCGCCGGCCGCGGCCTTCGCCAGTTCGAGGGTGCCGGGGATGATCGGGCCGAAGTCGACATGCGGAAGGCTGTCGGCGACGATCTTCATGATCTCGGACTTGCCGCGCGGCCCGGCGTCGCGCCAGCCCTTGGTCGGGATGATGATGCCGTTGTCGAGGTTGGCGGCCACCGACGGGGCGCCCTGCAGGTAGTTGACGAGGTGCCAGGCGGTGAACTGGTTGGGCGAGTCCTTGGCCACGCCCCAGCCCCAGGTGTAGGCGGGGACAACGGGCGGGCCGCCGGCCCAGGTGGGCATGGGCGCGACGCCGTACTGCTTGCCGAAGGTGAGCGTGTCCTTGCCCAGCTTCTCCAGCGCGGGGCCGAGGAAGGCGCCGCTGACGACCATGGCGGCCTCGCCGGAGTAGAACAGGCCGAGTGCGCCCAGCGGGTTGGAGAGCTTGGGGTTGCCGATCCCCGACATGTACGTCAGGGCGGCCCGGCCCTGGTCGGTGGCGAGCGACGCCTTCGCGCCGCCCGCAGCGACGAGCTCGCCGCCCTTGCCCTGGACGAGGGCGGTCAGCATCATGAGGGCCCACTGCGGGTCGCCGTAGAGCCACTGCAGGCCGACCCGGCTGCGGTCCCTGGAGGTGAGCTTGACGCTGTACTCGGCGACCTCCTCCCAGGTCACCGGGGGCTTGTCGGGGTCGAGCCCGGCCTCCTCGAACCGGTCCTTGCGGTAGTAGAGCATGCAGGGGTTGAAGTCGATGGGCACGCCGTAGGGCACGTCCTGGTACGTGAGCGGGGTGGTCGTGCCCGGCTCGTAGTTCTGTAGCGAGAGCGCCTTGGTGTCGACGGGCGCGAGCCGCTTCTTCTTGGCGTGCGCGGGGAAGCTCCAGTGGCCGATCTTGAAGACGTCGGGCGGGGCGCCGCCGCTGAAGGCGGTCAGCAGTTTGGCGTCGAGCTGGCCCACGGGCAGGTAGAGCAGCTTCACGTCGACCCTGAACTCGGCGATGTAGCGGTGCACGAGCTCCTGGAACTGTTGGCCGGTGTCCTGCGAGCCGTGCAGCCAAACGGTGACCTCGCCGTGCGGCCTGCCGTCCACGGCCTGCTGCCGAGGCTGGTCCTTGCCGCATCCGGCGAGCAGAGTGAGCGCGCCGGCGGCGCCGGCGGCGAGTAGCCCACGCCGCGTCAGATCCGCCATGGTGGTTCTCCTAGGTGAGGTTCTTGAGGGCCTGGTTCTGCCAGGCGGTGTTGGTGGGGAGCTCGGGGGTGCTGCCGGCGAACGCCCCGCGGGCCTGGGTGTCGGCCTGGAGGCGGTACCTCAGCCAGGCGGTCACGTAGCCGAGGAAGGCCCCGCCGGTGTTCTGGATGTCGTTGTGCCCTGCACCCTTGAGCAGCGCCCTGCCCGCTCCGGCGGTGGCCTGGTCGTAGTAGCCCTGCACGGTCGCGGCCGAGGAGATCAGCCAGTCGTTCGCACCGCTGAGCAAGAGCACCGGGCAGGTCAGGGCGGCGACGGAGAACTCGTCTCCTGGGCTGGCCATCCACTGCGCGGGCACGGCGATCGGCACGACGGTCTTGATCAGCCCGGCGGAGCGGTTGGCCGCGTTGATGGATCCGCCCGCGCCCTGGGAGTGGCCGACGGCGGCGACCTGGGCGGTGTTCAGCTTGCCGTGGAAGACGCTGGCGGGATCGGTGTTGAGGCCGATGAGGTGCTGGGCGGCGGCGAGGATCTCGGCGCCGGTGCCCGTGGTCGTGCTGGTGGAGGCGACCACCGCGAAGCCCCACGAGGCGAGGTGGTTGAGCAGTCCCGGATAGTTGTCGGGAGTGGCCCACGAGCCGTTGCCCCATGTGACGATCGGGTGGGTGACGCCGCCCGAGCCCAGGGTCTGCGGGTAATAGAGCCGGTGGCCGCCCGAGGTGCCGGTGGCGACCGGCCACGGACCCGTTGCCTTGTAGATCGTCTCGATGGTGGAGGCGGCGTTGGCCTCGGTGGTCCACGACAGGAATCCGGCCGACATGAGGCCGAGCGCCCCTGCCCGCAACGCCTGCCGACGGGTGAAGTGCTCCATGGTCACCTCGCGGGTTATTTGGAGACGTGAACGTCTCCTAAGAGAGGGAAGTACGATCGGTGAGCGATGTCAAGACATGAACAGAAGGAAGTTCCGGCGGCCCGGCCACTCCCCAGGGGGCGGCACGGACTCTCCCCCGACACGGTGCGCAACTCCCAGCGAGACCGCCTCGTGGAGGCCATGCTGAGGCTCGTCGCGAGGCGCGGATACGCCGCCACGAGCGTGCCGGACGTGATCGCCGCCGCGCGGGTCTCGCGCAACGCCTTCTACGTCCAGTTCGCCGACAAGGAGGCGTGCTTCCTCGCCGGATGCGAGCGCGACCTGCCCGAGATGATCGGCTCGATCCACACGGCCGCGTCGGGGGCGGGCGACCGCTGGCGCGAGGCGCTCTGGCTGGGGATGGCCGCCTACCTGCGGTGGTGGCAGGAGCGCCCGGAGTACGCGCAGGCGTACTTCGTGGAGTTGCCGAGGGCGGGTGAGCGGGCCGTCGAGCAGCGTGACGCCGCCTACCGGCCCTTCCTCGACATGCTCGGGGCGCTGGCCGCGCGGGCCAGGCTGGAGGATCCCTCGCTGCCGCCGCTGCGCGCCGCGGTGCCCCGCCTGATCGTCTACGGGACCACCGAGTTCATCGCCTCGGAGGTGCGTGAGGGCCGCGTCGCCACTCTGACGTCGTCGGCCGGCGACCTCTACCACTACACGGTCGCCCTGCTCGCCGGCCCCGATCACGGCATCGCGACCACCCCTTCCGCCTGAACCAGCCAGCCTTCGGGGAAGCACTCCTCCGCCGCCATGTGGGCGACGGCGGCCAGCAGGCCGCCGTTGCCCGGCAGGTAGAGGGGCAGCAGGCCGGGCCACTGGTGGTTGTGGCCGCTGGCCAGGTAGGTGTTCTTCGGGGCGTCCATCAGCAGCGCGTCCACGGCGGTGTCAGGCTCGCCGAGCCTGGCCGCGCACATGGCGAGCATCGGATAGTCCCAGCCCCAGGTGCTCTCCAGGTCCCAGTCGGCGAGCACGTCGTGCAGGGTGGCCCGCATGGTCTCGGCGTCGATCAGCGGGGTGGGCGGCACGAACCCGAGCGCACCGACCATCGAGGGGTGGTCGGTCCTGATCGTGTACGGCTCCACGCCGATGGCCGCGTAGACGCCGTCGCGCACCAGCGGCCGGGCCAGGCCGTGCAGGACCCGCGCCCACTCCGGGTCGGGGTCCAGGCCGAGCAGGCCCCGCCACCGCTGGGCCGTCTCCAGCCCCCACCACCAGTAGGCCAGCTCGAACGTGGGATCGCGCACCAGCCGCCTGGACTCGTAGTAGGACTCCTGCGCCGGGACCAGCGGCGGCCCCAGATGCCCGCCGCCCGCGAAGGAGGCCATGAACTCGGCCGTCTCGAACACCAGGTCCCGGTAGTCCTCCAGCGCCCCCGGGCGGACCCGGCGGAGCAGCTCGGCGAAGTAGATCAGGTGCGGCTGCTGCCAGACGATGAAGGCGCCGATCTCGCTCGGGCTCTCCCTGCCCTCCGGCCCCACCTGCTTGGGCCAGCGGGCGCCGCGGAAACCCTGCCGCCCGGCCGTGGCCCTGGCCCGCGGCAGGATCGAGCGGTACCACGGCAGGCTCCGCTCCAGCAGCTCGGGCCTGCCCCACAGGGCGAAGTGGGCGGCGTGCCACCAGTGCATCTCCAGGTGGAACTTGCCGCTCCAGGAGTTCACGGCCAGCCCGGTCTCCTGCGGCGGGGTGGAGCCCGCGCAGTTGACCGCAGTGAGGTACTGCGAGAGCACGACCCGGCGTTCGAGCTCGGGCGCTCGCGGGTCGGCGCTGCCGTCGAAGCTCACCGCTCCCCCGCTGGTCCAGAACCTCTCCCAGTGGGCGGCGGCAGCCGTACGGACCTGGGAGAAGGACGGGAGCGCGGCGCCGACGGGGTGGCGTGCGAACTCGACGACGAGCTCCAGCTCGTCGCCCTGGATCAGGTACACGTGACCGCGGGGCGACGTGAGCCGCGCCGGCCCCGCCCACTCGGCGGCCACGTGGTAGCGGTCCGCGTCCAGGACGCGGGTGAAGTCGCAGCGCGAGCCGTACGGCGTGCGCGTGAGCGCGTGCGTGGTGGTGTGCCTGTCGGGTTTGTCCCAGTCGGCGGTGGTGTGCCAGCCGTCGCTGGCGTAGGGGAAGGCGATCCTGACCCCCGCGCCGCCCACGACGCGGATGGCCAGCAGGTCACGCTCGGGGTGACAGACCGTCTCCACCTCGTACGGCAGGCCGCCCAGCTCGAAGGAGCTGGACAGCGTGCCGGTCCACAGGTCGAGGGTCTGCGCCGACCGGCCGAGCGGGGCGGCCTCGTCGACGTCGAGGCCGATCCGGCCGAGATGCAGGCGGTGCGGGTTCACGTGCAGCCAGCCGCCCGCCTCGGTGGCCGGATACAGGTCCGGATAGCCGACGCCGTCGTAGTCGGTGAGCGCGTCCTCCAGCACGTGGCCCTTGGGGTTGGGCATCGTGTGCCAGCCCCACTGCGCCTGCGTGCCCAGCGGCGCGAAGGTCTGCAGCCCGGTGGCGTCGGCGGTGAAGGCGAACTCCCCGTTGCCGACGGTGAGCGGACACCCGGCGTCGGCGATGGTGTGCCGACGCACGAGCGCCCTCCTGTCGATGCTCACGCACACCCCGGCGTGCCGGAGGCGCGCTGCTGGCGCATGGTGGTCACGTCGCCCGCGACGGCCGACTGGGCCATCGGGCCGAGGTCGAGCACGACGTCGGTGAAGGCGAGCGACGCCTTGCGCATCGCCGGCAGGTCGATCGCCTCGGTGCCGAACTGCGGCGAGAACAGCGTCTTGGGCGCGGCGATGGGCGAGATGACGGGCAGCAGGTGCTGGTTGTACGGCGTGCCCTCGCCACCGAAGCCGCAGTGGTGCGGCACCGTGGTGAGATCGGCCGCCGACAGGCCCTTGAGGATCGCGGTGCGCTTCACGTCCCAGTACTGGATGTGGCCCTTGACCAGTTCGCGCAGCGGCGTGCTCTCGCTGACGGGGACCATCAGCAGTTCGGTGAGGGTGGGGTTGGCGACGAGCTGCTTGCCCGGCAGGCCGTTCGGCCTGGCGACCGCGTCGTAGCGCTTGGCACCGAGGTGCTCGAGCACGACGACGGAGGAGACCCCGCCCTGGTCGTACTCGGCGTCGAGCTGGGCGGCGAGCTGACCCGCGCCGCCCTCGCGGACGTTGGGGCCGGTCAGATGCTGGTAGAGGTGGCCGGTCACGAACGCGAACTGCACGGTGCGCGGACGGCACTCCACCGGTAGCGACGACAGGTAGCGGGCCATCTCGATCATGGTGAGCGGGCCGTTGTCCCACACCGGGCTCATGCCGTCGGTGTGGCTTTCCACGACGATCTTCTGGGCGCTCCCGCCGGGAAGCGTCGCGAGCAGGGTGCGGGTCGTCGTCGGCGTCCAGGCGGCGTTCACGGTCAGCGCGGCCTGGACCGGCTTCCCGGCGGCCAGCGCGTCCTTGATCTGCTTGCCCTGGTCGGCGCCGACGTACGCGCCCGGCACGCCGTACGGCAGGCCCTCGTAGGGCGCGTACATGCCCTGGATCTGGGCATGCGGAAGCTGGCTGACCTCGATCACGCCCACCGCGCCCGCGGCGGCGGCCGCCTTGAGGTCGGCGTCGGCCGCGGCCGGGGCCTCCATCGACTCCGAGCCGAGCAGGTTGATCGTGAGGCCCGGGTCGTACATGGAGTAGCCGAGCCCACCGAGCGGATAGAACAGCAGGTTGGGCACGCTGGTCCACGGCAGGTCCCTGACCACGATCTTCCCGGCGGCGTTGGCCGCGGTGATGTTCGTCCCTGCGGCCAGGTGGACGAGCGGCGCCGAGACGCCGCCCGCGCCGGTGGAGGAGGAGAACGGCACAGGGGCCGCGACCTGCACGGCCGTACCACCGACGGTCAGGCCGGTGCCGAGGCTGTCCCAGCGGTCGATGGCGTAGGGCAGGGAGGAGAACTGGAGGCCGGGAATGGCCGCCATCTCGTCCTCCAGCCAGTCGACGTAGTCGGCGTGCGCGGTGGAGCCGGTCGGCCTGGGGCCGAACGCCTCCTGTTGCTTGGCCAGGGTGCTCAGGCGGGCCTCGGAGGCGAACGCGGCTGGGTCGACCCTGACCGGGCAGGCCAGAGCGGCCGCCTGGGCGAAGGCCGGTTGCGCGGGCGCGACCAGCGGGAGGAGAAGGGCGAGGAGAGCGAGTCGTCTCACGTGGGGGGCCTTCCATCAAATCGTTCTAGTACGTGGTCCGCGACAGTCCCCCGACATGCGGTTGGTTCTCAGGGGCGAGGCGGTCCTGTGGTTCCGCGGACGATCAGCGTGGGCGACACCGACGACGTCACCGATCGTGAGCGTCCCTCGATGCGTTCGACGAGCAGTTGCGCGGCGGTCGCCCCGATCACGTGCCCGTCCTGGTCGACGCTGGTGAGCGAGATGCGCTTGAGCGAGGCGATGCCGATGTTGTCGTATCCGGCGACGGAGAGGTCCTCCGGCACCGACAGGCCCGCCTCGTCGGCGGCGCGCAGCACGCCGAGCGCCGCGATGTCGGCCCCGGCGAAGATCGCGGTGGGCCGGTCGTCGCGCGCGAGCAGTTCCCGCGCGCCCTCGAAGCCGCCCTCCTCGGTGAAGGAGGTGGCCAGCACGTCGTCGGCGAGTCCGTGGGCGCGCATCGCCTGGCGGTAGCCTTCGGCGCGCACCGTGTGCGGCAGTCCCTGGGCGCGGGCCCGCTCCAGGTGGGTGATGTGCGCGATCCGGGTGTGCCCGAGCCCGACCAGGTGGTCGACCACGAGCCCCGCCCCCATCACGTCGTCGTCGACGACCGCGTCGTAGGCCGCGGCGCCGCCGTGCCTGCCCACCACGACGACCGGGGTGGCCGTCGCGATGGCCGCGAGTTCGGCGTCCGTCATGACCGGCGAGATCAGGATGAGCCCGTCCATGCTCCGGTCGATCATGGCGTCGGTCATCCTGGCCTGCGTCTTGGGTTCGATCCCGCCAGGCCCGAGCAGCACCTGGTACTCGGTGTCGCCCAGCCGGCCGGTGATGCCCTCGATGATGTCGGGGAAGAACGGGTTGCGGGTGTCCGAGAGCATGACGCCGAGGGTGTAGGTGCGTCCGCGCAGGGCACGGGCCGCGGCGTGCGGGCGGTAGCCCAGCTCTTCGATGGCCTGCGTCACCTTGGTCTGCATCTCCGCGCTCACGCCGTAGGCCCCGCGCACCACCTTGGACACGGCGGCCGTGGAAACCCCGGCTCGCCTGGCCACATCGGCGATCGTCACCCGTCCGCTCGTCACACGCCGTCCTTCATAGAGTCTTCGTAGAACGAACTACACACTTTTCCGAAACGTGAGGCTAGCCCGTCACCGATCCCCGGGTCTACCTCTTGACGGGCGATTCTCTCGTGCCCTAACAATGGAGAACGTTCTACATAATACCCCCTAAAATGAACAGGAGCACGGGCGTGAGAGCACCATCTCGCCTGCTCAGCGCGGCGATCGGCGCCGTCCTCGCCCTGTCCCTCTCCGGCTGCGGGTCGTCCGCCCCGGAGGGGACCGGTCAGGTGAAGCTGACCCTCTGGCACAACAGCGCGGACCCTGCGCCGCTGCTGGAGATGTACAAGAAGTTCGAGAAGCAGTCCGGCCACAAGATCGAGCTCGTGTCGATCCCGTCCGACGGCTTCGAGGACACCACCCAGACCAAGTGGGCCACCGGCGACCGCCCGGACATCCTGGAGTACCACGCGACGGTGAGCGGCCTGCTCGCCCTCAACCCGGCCGAGAACCTGCGCGACCTGACAGGCGAGGGGTACATCGCCAGGTCCGGCGACCTCTACCAGTCCGCCGGCTCCGTCAACGGCAAGGTCTACGCCGCCATCACCGGCTTCCCCCAGGTCTTCGGCCTCTACTACAACAAGAAGGTCTTCACCGCGGCCGGGCTGACCCCGCCCACGAACTTCGCCGAGCTCGCCGCCGCCTGCCCCAAGCTCAAGGCCGCCGGCGTCACGCCGGTCTTCGAGTCGGGCGGGTCGATCTGGCCGGTGCAGATCCTGCCCATCCTCTACCTGGCGGGTGCCAACCAGTCCAACGCGTACGGCAAGGCCATCGCGGGCCACAGCAGCACGCTGGCCGACGCGGGCTCGCCCTTCGTCTCCGGCCTGACCGCCTACGCCAAGCTGAAGGCCGACGGCTGCTTCAACAAGGACATCGTCACCGCCAAGTTCGAGGACTCCATGAAGGCCCTCGTGACCGGCAAGGCCGCCATGGTCGCCCAGCACTCCGACATGCTGCCGGCCCTCCTCGCCGCCGCGGGCGGCGACCAGAAGACCGTCGACGAGTCCGTCGGCTTCGTCGGCCTGTCGAGCGACAAGCCGCTCGTGACCTACGCGCCCGGCCCGATCGGCACGTTCTACCTGCCAAAGACCGGTGACGCGGCGCGAGAGAAGGCGTCGCTCGACTTCGTGCGCTTCATGACCGGCCCGGCCTACGCCGAGTACATCACCGCGTCCAAGACCTTCCCCGTGCTCAAGGACGTGCCCGACCCGCAGGGCGTCCCGTCCGTGCTGCAGGACGTCAAGAAGGCGTACGACACCGGCGCGGTCATCGCCTTCAACTCCGACATCCCCGGCATGGGTGGGCTGGCCCAGCTCATGTCCGAGCTGATCGCCGGGCAGAAGGATCCGCAGAAGGTGGCGACCCAGCTCCAGGGCCAGGTCGAGCAGGCCGCCAAGGCGGCAGGGCTGCCCGGATGGTGATGCGGAACAGGGCGGCCTGGCTGCCGTGGGCACTTCCCGCGATCGTGCTGGTCACGGTCTTCTTCGTCGCCCCGTTCCTGCTCAACGTCCGGTTCGCGTTCTCCTCCTGGACGAGCTTCCGAGCCGAGATCACCTGGAACGGGCTGGAGAACTTCCGCACGCTGATCGACCAGGACCTGCTGGCCAACGCGGTCACCGTGACCGTGCTGTACGCGATCCTGTGCATGGCGATCCAGAACACGGTCAGCCTCTCGCTGGCCCTGGCCCTCCAGCGGACCAGCGGGATCAACACCGTCTTCCGCTCGGCGTTCTTCCTGCCGACGCTCATCTCGCCGCTGGCCGCCGGATACATCTGGCGCGGGCTGCTCGCCCCCGACGGGGCGGTCAACTCCTTCCTCGGCGTCGAGTGGGCGTGGCTGGGCGAACCGTCCACCGCGCTGGTGGTGGTCGCGTTCATCGACGCGTGGAAGTGGAGCGGACTGATCACCCTCGTCTACATCGCGGGCCTCAACTCCATCCCGAAGTCGCTGCTGGAGTCGGCGACCGTCGACGGGGCCGGGCCGTGGACCCGGTTCCGGCGGGTGGTGTTCCCGCTGCTCGCCCCGGCGCTGACCTTCAACGTGGCGGTCACACTGGTGGGCGCGCTCAGCGCGTACGACGTGATCGCCGCCACCACCGGCGGCGGGCCCGGCGACCACACGCGGGCCCTGAACGTGGTGATGCGCCAGCAGTGGGGGCAGGGCTTCTTCGGCTCCGCCAGCGCGCTGGGGTTCACCGTGACGCTGCTGGTGATCGCCACCGCCGTGCCCCTCGTGTGGTGGCTGCGGCGCAGAGAGGTGACGGCATGAGAGCGGTCCTCAAGTACACGGCGCTGACGCTCTTCGCGATCCCGTGGGTGCTCGTGCCTATCTGGCTCGTGGTCGTCAACTCGTTCAAACCCGCGGGCGAGGCCGCCGAGCTGGGCCTCGGCCTGCCCAGGACGTGGGCGATCGCCGAGAACTACGGCATCGTGCTCGACCGGGGTGGCTACCTGATGGGGCTGGTCAACAGCCTCAAGGTGACCGTGCCGATCGTGGTGGCCGTGGTGTTCCTCGGCGCGGCGGCGGCCTGGGCGTTCGGGCGCAGCCGGTCGCGGTGGCTGCAGGCGGCCTACTTCGTGATGGGGCTGTCGATCCTGCTGCCGCCGTCGATCATCCCGACCGTCTACCTGCTGCGCGCCCTGTCGCTGGACGGCGGCTCGCTCGGCTACGTGCTGACGATGACCGGCTGCCGCCTGGGCGCCGTAATCTTCCTGGCGACCGGATTCGTCCGGGCGTTCCCCCGCGACCTGGAGGACGCCGCCGCCATCGACGGCGCCTCCCGCCCGCAGGTCTTCGTCCGCATCCTGCTGCCCCTGCTGCGGCCGGTGCTGTTCGTCGGCAGCGTGATCCTGATCATCAACGTCTGGAACGACTTCTTCTTCGCCCTCTTCCTGCTCCAGGGCAGCGCGAACGCCACGCTGCCGCTGAGCCTGTTCCAGTTCGCCTCCGGCACCTTGCAGAGCCTGAACTGGAACCTCGTCTTCGCCCACGTCCTGCTCACCACGCTGCCCCTCGTGGCGGTGTACGTCGTCGCGCAGAAGCGCGTCCTGGCCGGCCTTACGGAAGGTGCACTCAAGGGATGACCACTCACGACATCGCGCTCGACTGGGTCAGGCGCGAGATCAAGGAGGGGCGGCTGCCGTGCGCGGTGTTCGGCGCCGCCACCTCCGACGGGATCCAGGTGCTGGAGGCGTTCGGCGAGCACGACGGCCGAGAGACCAGGACCGATGACCACTTCGCGCTGTTCTCGGTGACCAAGCCGTTGACGGGGCTGGTCGCCCTGCGCCAGGTCGAGCGCGGGCTGCTGTCGCTGCGCCGCCCGCTGCGGGACGTACTGCCGAACTTCGCGCGGCCCGACGTGACGCTCTGGCACCTGCTCACCCACACCAGCGGCATCGCCGAGCAGACGCTCACGCCCGACGACCTGCTGGAGCACCTCGTCACCGCGCCATCGATGTTCGAGGCAGGCACGCTCAGCCAGTACTCCAACCTGGCTTTCGCCGGGATCGCGGAGATGGTCCGCGACGTCACGGGCCGCGACGTGGCCGACGTGATCGACTCCGACCTGAACACGCTGGTGCCGGGCGGCGGGCGGATCACGTTCGACCCGGCGTGCGACGCGGCCGAGGTCCACGGCCTCGAACTGCTCGGGCCCGGCTTCGACTTCGACAAGTTCGTACGGCTCCGCCACCCGGCAGGGGCGCTGTTCTCCCGCGCCGAGGACCTCCTGGCGCTGGGCGGGGCGCTGCTGCGCGGCGACCGCCGGCTGATCCACCCGACCACCCTGGCCGCCATGACGACCCCGCAGACGACGGGCCTGGTCAAGCTGCAGCCCGACCCGGTCAACGCCGGGCAGGACTGGGGCCTCACCTGGAACCTGCGCCACTCGGCTCCCGGGCTGCTCGACCGGCGGCTGTACGGGCACGGCGGCGCCTCGGGGTGCCAGTGGTGGATGTACCCGGAGCAGGACGCGTGCTTCGTGCTGCTGATCAACGTGATGGCGCCGAGCCTGTACGGCGTCGACGTCGACGGTCTGCACAACGCCTTCACCACCGGGCTCGATGCGTGAACCGGGATTCGGGGGTGCTCGGAGTGCAGGTCTCAGGCGCGCAGGCGCCGTTCATCCGTTCGGCCCCGCCCGGTTCGCGGGCGGGCCTGACGTGTGGTCTGGCGGATCCGGTGGGCGTGGACGAGCCGTCGCCCCGGCTGTCGTGGGACGCCCGGCTGCTCAGGGAGGCGACCGTGGTGGTGTCCTCGGACGGGCGCGAGCTGTGGCGGTCGTCCGTGCCGGCCGGATCGCACAGCGTGGACGTGCCGGGTGAGCGGCTGGCGCCGCTGACGCCGTACACGTGGAGTGTGGAAGGACACGCGACCGGCGCGTTCACCACGGGCCTGCGGGCGCGCGGTGGGTGGGACGCCCCCTGGCTGGCGGGCGACCCTCGGGCGGCGGTGAGCCTGCGCGGGTCGTTCACGTGGCGTCCCGCTCCCGGGCGCGCCTGGCTGGCCGCCACCGCGCTGGGCGTCTACCGGGCGCTGCTCAACGGGGTACGGCTGGGCGAGGAGGAGCTGGCCCCCGGCTGGACCGACTACCGCCACCGGACGCGCTATCGGCTGCTGGAGCTCACGGAGCTGCTCGTATCCGGCGAGAACGAGCTGGAGCTGTGGCTCGCTCCCGGCTGGTACGCGGGTCACGTCGCCGGCGGAGGCCCGCGCCGCTACGGCGACCGGCCCGCCGCCAGCGCCCAGGTGCTCGTGCGGGACGACGACGGGGTCCGCCGCGTGTTCGCCACGGACGCGGCCTGGACCCGGCGGGATCTCGGCCGCCCGCGCGCCGACCTGGTGATGGGCGAGACCGTCCAGGCCCCTTCCGGGCAGGTCGGACCCGCCGAGACGACGACCCCTTCGGAGATCCTGGTGGAGGCCGACCCCGCCCCCCCGGTGCGGGTGATCGGCACGGTGCCCGCCGTGTCCGTGACCGAACCCGCGCCGGGCGTCCAGGTGGCCGACTTCGGGCGGAACGTCGTCGGGCGTGTACGGCTGCGCGTCGACGCGCCGGGCCCCGTACGGATCGTGGTGCGGCACGGGGAGGAGCTGACCGCGACCGGGCGGCTCTACACCGACAACCTGCGCACCGCGGACCAACGTGACGAATTCGTCCTCGGCCCCGGCTCGCACGTCGTGGAGCCCGCGTTCACCCTGCACGGGTTCCGCTACGCGGAGGTCACCGGCTGGCCGGGCGCGCTGACGCCGGACGACCTGGAGGCGGTGCTGCTGTCCTCCGCGCTCGCCGTCACCGGCTCGCTGACCGTGAGCGATCCCGCCGTACGGCAACTCGTCGCCAACATCGGCGCGTCGGCGGACGGCAACCTGGTGAGCGTGCCGACCGACTGCCCGCAGCGCGACGAGCGGACCGGCTGGACGGCCGACATCTCGGTGTTCGGCTCGACGCTCAGCTTCCTGCGGCACACGCAGGCGTTCCTGTCCGGCTGGGTGACGACGCTGATCGACGGGCAGCGGGCCGACGGCGCGGTCCCGCATGTCGCGCCGGTCCTGCCCGAGTACGGATACGACTCCCCCGTGTGGTCCGACGCGCTGGTCGAGGTGCCGTGGCTGCTGTGGCGGCGCTACGGCGACGACCACACGCTGCGCCGCGCGTACGACCCGATGCGGCGGTGGGCCGACTACTGCCTGGCCCAGGCCGAGGGCGGCATCAGACCGGGCCGGGCCCTGGGCGACTGGCTGGCCCCCGGCACGGTCGAGACGCCCAAGAGCCTCATCGCCACCGCCGCCCTCGCCCGCAGCCTCCGCCTGGTCGCACACGTGGCCGACGTGCTCGGCGAGCCGCACGCGCCGGAGTACGGCGAGGCGTTCACCCGCGTGTCGGGCGCCTTCCAGCGGGCCTTCCTCAACGGGCCGAGGCTGCACACCGAAACGCAGACCGGCTACGCCGTCGCCCTCGCCTGGGACCTGGTCCCGCCCGAGGACCGGGCCGCGTCGGCGCAGGCGCTGGCCGAGCTGGTCCGCGCCGACGGGCACCGGCTCATGACGGGCTTCGTCGGCACCCCCCTGCTGCTGCCCGTGCTGTCGGAGACCGGCCACCACGACCTGGCGTGCCGGATCTTCAACCAAGAGGGCTATCCGTCCTGGCGCTACCAGCTCCGCGCCGGGGCGACGACCATGTGGGAGCGCTGGGACGCCTGGCACCACCGGCACGGCCTGCAGACGCCGACCATGAACTCCTTCAACCACTACGCCTACGGCTGCGTGGGCGACTGGCTGTTCCGGCACGTGGCGGGCCTGGGCGACGACCCGCGCGGGACGGGTGGCGGCTTCGGCGAGCTGCTGCTGCGTCCTGGCCCCGTCCCGCTGCTGCGCCAGGCGCACGCCCGCTACGAGAGCGCGTCGGGGACCGTCGAGTCGGGCTGGCGGGCCGGGCCCGACGGGGTCCAGTTCACGTTCGCCGTCCCGGAGGGCGTGACCGCCCGCGCGGTGCTGCCCGTGCGCGGCGCGTGGGACGGGATGACCGTCAACGGCACCTTCCTCATGGGCCTCAGCGAACAGCTGCCGACCACCAGACTGGCCGACGGGGGCTGCGCCCTGAACCTACCGCCGGGCCGCTGGTCGTTCACGGCCCCTGCGGCGGCCACGGCCCACCTACTCCAGGAGTGGGACGACCTGGGCCAGTGAGCTGCTTGCTTGCGGTCACCACTCGTGTTGCCTTTCGTCACTGAGTGGTGACTTCGGGTGCGGCAGGTGTGTGCCGGCGGGATCGGCGACAGCAGGCTGCCTCCGTTGGTGCTGACCGCGGTCGCGGCCCGGTCGGGCGTGGCACGGGGGACGGTGAACTCGGTGTCCCGGTCACGAATGAGGAACCGAGGCGGGACCGGTCGCCCGCCTCGCGGTCACGACGCCGAACACGGGCGCCTACTGCTGCAAGGGGCGGCGTACCGGGCCGCCGAACAGGTGACTCCCGGTCCAGGCCGCCGCCCAGATCAGCCAGAAGAGACCGATGACGCCCCAGCAGGCGAGCAGAAGTGTCCGCGGCCGATGGTCGCCCCCGCGGCGTCGAGTGCCTGCCCGCCGGGGTTGCGCAGGTGCGCGCCGGTGAAGTCGGCAAAGGTGCCGATGCGCGTATCGGCGAACCGGACGGCGCAACCGGGTCGTCCTCCTCTGGCTTGCCGGTGGTGAAGTCGACTGAGGCGCTACCCGTGCTGACCTTCACCGCCGGCCGCGGCGGCGCAGCCTGGACGGAGGATTCCGGAGAGCAGGGCGTCGAGCGCCCAGAGGTAGTCGGCGCGGCAGTCGATCAGCGGAGGGCCGCCGTCCAGGTGGCCGAACGGGTGGGCGTTGAGCAGGTGGCCGAGTACGAGGTTCCACAGGGCGCGGACGGCGCGGTCCGCGTCGTCGACCGCCAGGCCGGCGGCGACGAGCACCTCGGCGACCCGGCGCGGGACGTCCTCGCCGCCTCCGGCCAGGATCTCACCGGAAGCGATCACCTGGGCCGCCCACGGATGCTCCGCAAGGAAGTCATAGGTGAGCGCCCAGTGCGTACGCAGCCACGACGCGGGCGTGCTGCAGGGGGGCGCGATCGGGAAGGACTCGGCGAGATCGTCACAGAGCAGCTGGAGCAGCTCGCGGCGGTCGGCGATGTGCCGGTAGAGCGACGACTGCCCGGTGCCCAGTTCGTGGGCGAGCCGGCGCAGGGTGAGCGCGTCGATCCCTTCGGCGTCGGCGATCGCGCGTGCGGTCGCGACGATGCCGGACTTGGTCAGCCGGGAGCGTCCACCGGGTTCGGAACGCATCTCTGCTCAGCAGCCTTTCCCACGTTTTCCTGACATTTCCCGAAACAGTCGGCTTCCGGGGTGCGGGCGCCGATTGCGAACATCGTTCGCTTGTAGTTAGGCTCACCTAACGCGAATGCCGTTCGCATCGTCTCGTACCCTACCCGAATCATGGAGCCGCCATGCCCGCAGCAGCATCCCCGGAGCCCTCAGGAGGCGTGAAGGGCCGGAGCGCGGCCTCCGGAACGCCGATCCTGGTGGCCGTGATCGTCGCCGTGGTCTCCTACGGCCTGATGCAGACCATGCTGGTGCCCACCGTCGGCGTGCTCCAGCACAGCCTGAACGCCGGCCCGGCCGCGGTGTCCTGGGCGGTACTCAGCGCCACCCTGCTGAGCAGCGCGATACTGACCCCGCTGATCAGCCGCCTGGGCGACGGCCACGGCAAGCGCCGCGTCATGCTCACGGTCCTGGTGGTGTACCTGGTCGCGACGCTGGGAGGTGCACTCTCCTGGGACATCGGCGCGCTGATCGCCTTCCGAGCGGTGCAGGGCGTCAGCCTGTCGCTGCTGCCGCTGGCGTTCGGAATCGTCCGCGAGTCCATGCCCGCCGTACGTGTGCCGGGCGCGCTGGGGCTCACCTCCGCCGTGGTCGGCGGCTCGGCGGGCATCGCGCTGCTCGGCGGCGGCCTGATCACCGATCTCGCAGGATGGCGCTGGCTGTTCGTCGCCGGAGCGGCCATGATCGTCGCAGCACTGGTCCTGGTCTGGCGGAATGTTCCGGAGAGCCCGGAACGCACCTCCATCCGCCTGGACTGGCCGGGCATGTTGTCGCTCTCGGCCGGGCTGCTGATGGCGCTGCTCGGCCTGACCCAGGGCGCGAGCTGGGGATGGGGCTCACCGACGGTCATCGTCCTGCTGGTCGGCGGTCCCGCCGTCCTCGCCCTCTTCCTGTGGATCGAGTCCCGCGTACCGCATCCGCTGTTCCCCCCGTTCCTGCTGGTACGCCGCCCGATCGCGGCGGTGCACGCGATCGCGTTCCTGATCGGCGCCAACCAGTTCGTGTTCTACGTGCTGGTGCCAAGGTTCGCCCAGACCCCGCCGGGATCCGGCGGGCTCGCGGACTACGGGTTCGGCATGTCGGTCACCGGCGCGGCACTGGTGATGCTGCCGGGAACGGTGGTCATGCTCCCGGCGAACGCCTTGGCCGCCAGGGTGGAGGCGCGCTGGGGACGCGTCGCCGCCCCGGCCCTCGGCATGCTCACCGCGGCCGCCGGCGCGGTCGCGCTCGCGCTGGCGCACGCACGGGTGTGGCAGTTCGTCGTGTTCGTCGTGGTGCTCAGCGTCGGTTGGGGACTGGTGATGTCGTCCCTGCCCCGGCTGGTGGGCGGCACGGCCCCGCCCGAGCACACCGCCGGCGCCAACGGGGTCAACACCGTCGCCCGTACCGTGGGCGGCGCGGTCGGCAGCCAGGTCGCCGCCGCGGTGCTGGCCACGATGACCGTTCCCGGCACCGAGGCGCCCGCACCGTCGGGGTACACGGCGTCCTTCCTGATCGCCGCGGGCGCGGCGATGTTCGGCGCGGCGCTGGTGCCGCTGCTCCGCCGCCGTGTGCGTGCCCCAGGGGAGGCGGCTCCCGCGGGTTCGCCCACCGCGCCGGCCGCACCCGCCACGGGAACGCTCGGCGGCCCGTAGCTCGCCGGGCCACCGGCCACCCCGTCCCGGATACCTCCGGCGTCCCATCGACCAAGTACCGACTGTTCCACTGACCGCAGCGAGGGCACCGGCAAGCGATGGCCGCACCCGCACCGTCGTCAACGATCGCCGGGTGCGCGGCCCGTGCCGCGGACGCGCACCCGGCTAGGTGACGATCACGAACTCTTTGGTTCTTGGAGAGGCAGGACGCTGATCGATGCCGTGGCACCGCTGCTGCGTCCTGCCGGAGAACTAGCGCAGCGAGTCGGCGATCTGGGTGAGGATCTCGGCCTGGCCGGGCGTGAACGCCTTGCCGGTCTGCGCGCTGACCTGGTTGGTGAACGCGTGGAGCTTGCCGGCGCGCGCGTTGCCGTTCGGCGCCTGGCTCGCCGACTTGACCTTCGCGATGAGGCCGTTGGCGGCACCACTGTCCTTGGCGAACTTGCTGACGAGCCCCTCGAGGTAGGCGTACGGCGAGGAGTCGACGAACGCGTAGCCGTTGACCATCCGGCTGTTCAGCGGGTCCGGGTCGATGATGGTCACCGTCAGCGGGTACGCGCCGGCCGTGGCGTAGGTGTGCGTCCCGGAGATGGTGAACTCGCCGTTACCGGCGGGCGTCACGGTGCCCTGGCTGCGGGTTAGGTCGCCCCAGTTGATGATCGCGGTCAGCGAGCTCGCGGAGCTGCCGGACACCGTTGCCACGGTTCCGCTGAAGGACTGGCCGGCCTTCGGGAGGAAGGTCGTACCGTTCACGGTCGGAGCCGGCGCGCCGGTCACCTTCTCCGGCTGCCAGGGCAGCGAGATGGCGCGCAGCTGGCTGCCGCTCGCGTCACCGGTGAGCTCCCAGGTGAAGACGCCGTTGAGGCCCTGGTCCTTGGCGTACTGGGAACGGATGCCGAGCGAGTGCGCGGTCTCGTAGCTGCAGAGGGTCCGCGTGGTGGGGTTCCACAGGTACTGCGACTGAACCTGAGCGTCCCAGTTGATCAGGACGGAGGTGTTGGTCGGGTTGAGCGCGTTGGTCGGCGAGGTCTGGCCGCAGCCGGTCCCCGTCCACGGCTGGAACAGGCCGTTGTTGTTGGTGTTGGTCATCACGAATCCGCGCGACAGGGTGAACTCCGTGCCCAGCGTCATCTTGTTGCGCGGGACACCGTGCTCGAGGTAGTAGCGGATGGCGTCGTCCGTGCTGTTGTACTGGTCGCCGGTGTTGTCATCGGCGTGCCGGTACAGCGGCTGGTTGAACATGGACACGGGAGAGTACCCGGTACCCATGTCGTAGGTCATCACGTTGATGTTGTCCAGCGTGCGGCCGAGGGTCTCCAGGTCGAAGCTGGTGTTCGTGTCGTACGGCGCGCCGGTGACACCGTTGCCGGAGTCCTGCCAGCGTCCCGCCGGCAGGGCGGCGGTGACCAGGAAGTCACGGCGGCTCCTGCCGTGGGCGTCCGCGTAGGCGTTCAGCTGGGCGCGGAACTCGTCGACGAGCAGGTTGAAGTTCTCCCGGTCGTTGGGCAGGTAGCCGATGTTCGGCAGGCCACCGGAGACGGGGAACTCCCAGTCGAGGTCGAAGCCGTCGGTGGCCCCGTTCGCGACGAAGGCGTTGATGCAGGAGGCGACGAACGCCTTCCGCTTGGCGTCGGTTGAGGAGACGTCCGAGAAGTTGGCGGCGCCCCAGCCGCCGACCGAACGGATGACCTTCAGGTTCGGCCGGGCCTGACGCGTCTGGAGCACCTCGTTGATGCCGTTGGCGCTCGCGGTCGTGCAGGCGCCGTTGCGAATCGTGGAGAACGCCCAGAAGAAGTGCGTGACCAGGTCCATGTTGACCCGCGAGAACCTCGGCGGATCCGAGAGCAGGTAGCCGCCCACCATCGGGGTCGACAGCGGAGGTACGGTCTCGCCGGTTTGAGTGGATTGGTTCGCGGCTGCCGCAGGACCGACGGCCCCGAGCACTGCCATTCCGACGATGCTTGCACCGACAAACATCCGCCTGATTTTCATCTATACCTTCCTGTTGGTCGAGCTCCTGCACCCGGTGACTGTGAAGTACACCGAGTGCCTCGTGGTGCGAACAGCCGGACATCGAACCGGCTGCGACCGATTGCCTGGCGTGCCGGTCGCCGCCCTGGTCCAGGAGACGAACGGGGTGCCGAGCATCAGCAGGGACGGCGACCGCCACAGGCGTGGTCGCCATAGCCCTGGTATGGGGGTGCGGGTCTTTCCAGTTCGCGGGAAGGGGTCATTCGGTGGCCGCCTCCGAGGGGAGGCGAGAACGCCATGGCTATGTAGAGACTTTTCGAAAGCTGTCTGCGAAATACGATCGAGGATCCGGAGCGGATCGAGCGCCTCGACATACGACGGCACGTGCGGCTCGGCGGCACCCTAAACGGGTACGCACATGCGGCCTGTCCGGCATGGATGAGGTATTCGGCAAGGGCAGCGTCAGCTGGTGCCCTGGCTCACGAGCCTGCGAAGAGACACTCGCGCTGGACGGATCCTCCTTGATTGGTGGGACGAAGTGCTCCGCGTCCGCGGAGGCTTCGTCCCACCATCACGTCCCGTCGTAGGGATCGGCGTTATAGCCCGGCGCACTGTCCCTTCTTCGGCCCGGACACCGAATTGGGCTTCCCGGTGTTCGTGGGCGGCGGGGTGTTGCCAGAGCAGGACAGCGGACCATCAACACGGTTTGCGGCGATCACCGGCGCCGACTTCACCGAGTTGCTCGTCACGCTGAGCGGACCGCTCACCTTCGTGCCGCTTATCGCGATCCGATCCGTAACCCCGGACACCGAGACGGGCCCGCCGACCTCCGAATCGATCACTCGTATCTGAGCTGCGTGGTTCACCGACAGCGGCCCGGACACCTTGGCCTTCACCGCGACCAGTCCAGCGCCGGCCGCGACCGTCACCGGCCCGGAGACCACCGCGCCGTCGAGGCAGGTCAATCCGGAGGAAACGGGCAGAGGCCCGCTCACTCGGCCCGTCACCTTCGTCGTGCAGGCGGAGGCAAGCTGTCGATCAAAAGCCCCGACATTCACGCCGCCGACCGCGATTCCACGCGCACATACCGAAACGAAGCCGAACTGAGCCCCGGCACCATCGGCCTGCTCCGCGTCGAAGCACACGTCATACGTGCCCTCCGGAACGCTGAGCAGGTAGCGCCCGTGCTCGTTCGTCGTTACCGGTGTGCCAACGGTCGCTCCTGTTTCCGGATCGTGCGCCGTCACGCGCACCCCGGACAGGGCCCCACCATCTGGACCGGTGACCGCACCGTAGATGGAATCCGGTCCGGCGATGAACGGCACGACCCAGGTCTGGTCCTGATGACTGTAGGTGACGGTTCCGTGGTACACCTGGTCCGCCGGATAGGAGTGGCTCCCGCTGACCGACATCAGGCTTCTACCCTGCCGTTGGCTCGTCACGTAGTCGCGTCCTGCGATGCCGGCCGGCTCCTTCGGGGATCCGTCGCCCCAATCGATCACGGCCGTGAAGTTACCGGGCGGAAGCGAGCCGGCGGTCAGACGCGCCAGGGGCGCATTGCTCAGGGCCTTGTCCGCGCCGAACCGAGCGACCGTCCCCATCGCCGCCGTGCTCCAGGCGACCTGGGCTATGGTGCCGAAGTTCACGTTCGCGAACGCCCACCGGGGCCCGGCCACGCTGAGCCGCTGCCGATACGCGTCGTAGTCCTGGGTGAGTGCTTTGGGGGACCAGGCGATTTCGAGGATTCCGGCCAGCCGCGGGAAGACCATGAACTCGTTCGTGGCCAGCCCACGCATCTGCTCGCCCCAGATGGGCGCCTCGAGACCGAGGATGTCCTCCGCCTTCGGCCCGCCGTAGGCGGGTTGAGCCCAGACCGACCGGTACTTTTCGTACACCCATTCCGGGTCCCATGCGTAGGACTGGAGGAGTTCCGTCCGCGGCGTCCTGCCGGGGGACCCGTCATACCCGAAGTCGAGATAGGCGTTGTATTCCGGGGTCACGATGACGTCCCGGCCTTGGTTGAACCACTCAGGTTTGATGAGAGCGGGCCCACCGCCGGTGTAGTCGGACCAGTAATGGTTGATGGAGGTGGAACCCGGTGCGTATCCTTCCAGCGCTGGGTTCCAGCCCATCATCCGCTTGCCGTTGTCGTTGACGATGATCTCCATCTGCCGGATCCACCACTTGTAGTCGTCGTGGCGCATCCCGATGGCCTCGTCCCCGCCGATGTGGACGATGGGTCCGGGAGAGATCGCGGCAAGCTGCGCGATGGCGTCCTTCCAGAACGCGAGGGCCCGCGCGCTGGCCGGGTCATTCGGATCGGTGCAGAACCGGTCGTTCTGGGTCTGGCCTTGGCAGCCCATGACCGCGCGGCCGCCCAGGGCTGTGACTGCCGCCGTGGCATGGGCCGGGGACTCCAGCTCGGGGACGATCTCGATGAACCGATCGGCCGCGTACTTGACCACGTCCTTGAAGTCTTCTTGCGTGTAGAAACCCGCGATGCAGTCCGCTCCGTTGCACCCGGTGCCGTCCAGTGCCGGGTAGCCCTTGATCTCAAGGCGCCAGGACTGGGAGTCGCTCAGGTGCCAGTGCAGTCGGTCACCCTTCAACGCCGCCATTTGGTCGATCATGGACTTTGTTTCGGCCACAGTCAGGAAGTTACGGGCAGGGTCGAGTTGGAGACCTCGATGCGCATATCGGGGGTAGTCCACGACCGTTATGGGCTGCGCCTTCCATGGCCCCACGCCGGCAGTAGGCGAGTAGATCGCCGCCGGCAACAACTGCCGAAGGGTCTGGAAGCCGTTGAACAGGCCGTGCGTCTTCGGGGCCACGACCTTTACGCCCGCACTTGACATCGTGAGGGAGTAGCCTTCGGCCGCGGCGACCTCGTTGCCCTGGGGAAGGCCGGGCACTGGCGCGAGGGTGAGGGCGATGTCCGCGGCGGTGGCAGAACCTGTCACCACGGGGAGTTTGTACCCGGTAGCCGGCCGCAGGTAGCCCGCGAGAATTTCAGCCGTGGCAGCGAGGTCACCGGCGGAGACCACGATCCGGGATTCAGCCGTGAGCTCCCACGGCTGACCGGTGCCGGGCGTCTGCTGCACCGGCACGGGAATGATCTGACCCACGACAGGCGCCGGCTTGGGGCCGGACCATACCTCGAACTCGTTGATCGTGTATCCGGTCTTGGAATTCGTGGCCAGGGCCTGGATCCGGATGCAGGAGATCGGGTCCTTGCGGTCGATCACCTGGGAATCCTTGTCGCTCGGATTCACCACATGGGCGACCGTCGACCATGTCTGACAGCCGGGGTCCGTGGCGACCTGCAGGTCGTACTCCGTCGGCTTGGACGGCGACGTCCAGAGGCTGAACACCTCGTAGACCGGGGCGGGCTTGGCCAGCTTGACCTGGAACCAGTCCTGAGTCGAGTCATAGCCATTCCCGACCGTCGCATAGTTCGAGGTCCAACCGTTGTGGACGAAGACATCGATGGCGTTGGCGGGCGCGTACGTCGCCTCGGGCGCGGTCATCCGTTGAGACTTGGCGGAGGCGACCGCACCCGGCAGGAGCGCGAGATTGACGCTCTCGGAAGCTGAGGGATCGGCGGACGTCGTGGGCGTGACGGCGTAGGCGGTGCTGTTCGCCAGGAGGCCGGTGAGAGATGTGGCCAGAAGCGCACCGACTGTCAAAGTGGAGACTGCGCGGGGCCGAGACCGATGGCCTCCGCCATGCCTCCGCTCGCGTTTCGGGGATAGGAATGAGAAGTTCACGTCACTCCTTGCATCGGGGTGCCGCACACCTCCAGCGCAGCTCGCGTTCGGGCATGGTTGACATGTCCGATACACCCGCTCGACATGGGGAGCGTCCGTGCAGGTGTCCGATCGGTGCTGGGGGGTGTCACGCGGCGAGGGGGGTGGCCGTCCTGGCGATCCTCTCGCTCGTCTCGAATCCCGCCTCCTTGTTCTTGGAGCGATGACCGGTCTGTCCGATTGATGGTCAGGACGGCGGTTAGATCCTTTATGGAGGATCTTGGGTCAGTTTAGGCAGAAGGCAAGGTTTGGTCTATACCGCCGGACATCGGATTCGCAACGACGGGGAGGAGCGAGCTTGGCAATGGTCTATACCGCCGAGTAGCGGATCTTCGACGAGAGGGAAGCGGGAGCCCGGCAACCGGTCTATACCGGAGGGCCGGCGACGCGTGGCAGCCGCGATGGGACGGCCGTCGACTTCGGCAGGCGCAGCGGCCGGCGGCCCGGCGTGACGCAGCCCAGGGGCGTGGCATGGCGCGCCCCGGCGCAGGAGGGGGGTCGTGCACGGTCAGGAAACCGAGCACCGCGAAGGCGAGGACCTCCTTCGGAGGGGACGGTACGCCCAGGTCGTCGCTGGACAGCAGCCGTACGCCCGGCAGTTCCTCCCGGGGTCACCGACCTGGACCTGCCGAGCGCCGCCGGTTCAGCTCGCGGCGACGGTGAGGCCGTGGAGCGATACGGTGCCCGTCCCGCCGTTGGCGGCCGTCATGAGCAGGAACTCCACGTGTGCGTGTACCACGGGAGCAAGCCGGGCATGCACGGCGTGCATGCCCGGCGGCCTTCAGGTTCGCCGGATGCAGGTCGCCGTGGGCTAGTGCCGTAGCAGCTTTGGTTTGCCCTGTTTCGTGCTGACACGCCGTTCGAGGTCCCACCCGCGCCAGTAGTTGCCGAGCCGTCCCCGCCTCCCAACTGGGGGCGGCGATTACTCATGCTCCTCCTCACCTTGCTGGTGATCGCAGCTTGATCTGCAGGAAGGTACGGTCTTTCCTGCCCTGATTCAATTTCAACGAGGCTGTCGCCTCCGTCGAAGGGATGTCGGATGAGTTCGGTCACCGGTGTAATGGTCGCCCACTACGACGAACTGTTGGACGAACTCCGTCAGCTGGATCCCTACATCACGGAAGCAATGGCTTGGGTCGTGGTGCGGGGGCGCGACGTTCGATTGACGGTCGACGATGTGGTGAGCCGACTAGGCGGCGACTCCGGCACCATCAGTCGGCGTCTGCCTTTGCCGCCCTCAGCGGATCCAACCGCTGCGGCTTTCGAGCAGCGCGGCGACAATGTGCTGATCGTCGCTTCCAATACGTACGGGTTCAGCCGACCGGAGGTACTAGCCGCGCTGACGAAAGATGCGCAGGCGTGGGGCTTTTGGTGGCTGGTCAACAACGCGCACAAGCTGTTTTACGCGGCGGACGGACATCTGGTCACCACGGTACAGATCCCGGACTTTGACGGGCATCTCCCCTGCGGCGGCGAGAACCCACAGGCCTTGGACTCATATCTGGACGGTTTACGGGCCTTGGCTGAGGAGAAATGCGAGGACGACGAAGCAGGCGACTATGGCGTGAGCTACCCCGACTGGCCCACTGCCCTCGCCACTGTGGAGGCGATGACCGGGGTGCGGCTAGAGGCGAGTTGGTTCATGCAAGAACAGCTCTGCGTCAGCCGGGTGCCGAGGTTGAGCTGATCTCGCAGTGAAATTTCCGCTGACTCCCAGCGGCGGGAACGAGGCGGTAGCCGTACCGGCGAGCCTCGAACGGCCCGGCACGTAGCGGCACGACTCTGAACAGCGAGAGGGCCTTCCCCCGATGTGTGGACACCTTGAGTGCCAGATCTTCACCTCCGAATGCCTGCTTGCGTAGAGCTCTCCGAGTTGTCACCGTCGACGTCGACCGAGCCAGGGACCGGCGCCCGACGTGCCCATCCGGGATGGGCACGAAGGTCCCCCGCCGGTCCGCATGAAGGCACGGCCGGTTGGTGCCACTTCCCCTCCAGCCAATCGCCAAGATGTCAGCGGCCCACCGTGCGGCGGCACTTGAGACGACCAGAGCTGTTCTGAGCGAGACGGATATCTGGGTGTTCGACGAGAACACTTACCGGCTCCGGCTGGTCGACTGTCGAAGTGCGCGAAAGGACGGCCGGCACTGGGCGGAGGCGGTGCCCATCCCGTGCGGACTGCGGTCCAGAACATGACTGCGAGTTCAGCGACACCGTCGGTCACGGCCCACACGTTCTTCGGCGACGAGGCGCTCCACCGTCAACGGCACGGGAATCACATGCACGCCCCTCGTGTCCCTCACAGCCGGGCTGGAGATGACAGACCACCGCGAGGGGCAGCTTACCCCAAGAGGGAAGGGCGAATTCCGTCGATAAACGTCACCATGTCATGACGAACGACTAAGCCAGACGGATGGATTGCACTGATCCCACACGACATCACTGATAAACGCCGATGGACACGGCGAGCCCACCGAAGCCAAACCGTTGGATATTAACAGAATGCTCGGAAGTTTGCAGCCACATGAGGCCGACAACTCCATACCCAAGTTTCCGAAATCTAGCTGGATCCAAAGAGAATACCCACACATTCTCACCCTTGCCAGAAAATATGCATCACCCAGCAACGCAAGTACGCTTTGAATCGGCAACACTTTCGGCGTTCGAGTGACAGTTCTTCGCCAAACTGGCGACAATGGCGTGAATTCCGCCGTCCACGCTCGCGCTCAACGCCGCCGAGCACCGCAGGGCACGTCTGATTCCCCGGGAGCTTCGATCATGCGGATCCGTCCGACCTCCACCCGCGGCGGTCAGTCTCCGGCAGCCACCTCCGCAGAATCGCCGGCCACTCTGTCCGGACTGGACGCACGCCGACTGCCGGCATCACCCCGCCGACGCCGACCCGACCTGGCCGCATTGGCGGCGCTACTCATCCTCGGAGGCACAGCGGCCACCATCACACTCATACTGAACGGCAGCGCGCGCGTCTCAGCGATCCGCATCACCCAGCACGTCACCGCTGGACAACAGCTCAGCCGCGCCGGCATGGAAGAAGTCCGGATAGCCGACACCGGCATCGACTACCTGCCCTGGGCACAGCACGTCTCCTACGCGCAGCGCCTGGCCCGCGTCACCCTGCTCCCCGGCACCCTGCTCACCACGCAGATGACCGCCATGGCAAGCGAAGAACTCATCCCGGGCAAGGCCCGCGTCGGCCTGGCCCTCAAACCCGGCCAGTCCCCTGCCGAACTGCAACGCGGCCAGCGCGTGCAGGTCATCTCCCTCCCCGGCCAGGACACCGGCGACCACAACAGCACCGTGCTGGCCAGAAGCGCACTGGTCGATTCCGTCAGCGAACCAGGCACACGCGGCGCGTCCCGCCTCGTGAACGTGATCGTCGACGCCGCCCTCTCCCCCAGAATCGCCGCCTACGCCTCCAACGGCCAGATCGTCCTCGCCTACCTGCCCGCAACGCACTGACCCTCGGAGGCAACCGAGAGCCACACTTCGGCTTGCCCTCTGCCTGCGCCGTGATCGTCGTTCGGCAGGTCGTTGAGATGCTGCGCGGTGGGCGAGATGAGCGGGCCGGCCGGCATGCCCCGGTGGCGGCCAGACTCCCGCCTTTACGCTGTAGATCAGAACCCATGCGCTGGCGCGGCGGA
>NZ_BBYK01000070.1:0-1325 GCF_001570365.1 Microtetraspora fusca
GTCCGGTACCACCGCCACCGCAACCGCGGACGCGACCTCGCGGACCTGCGCCACCAACGGCCACGACACCCCAGGACCCCGGCCCTCGCCGCACCCCGCATCGGAAGTCGATGACGAACACCCCTCCGCCTCAGCGTCCAGGCTGCTGGGACGAGAGGTGCCTGGCTTGCCGTTGAGAGGGGAGCCGCTCGACGGCGTGGTCGCAGAGCGCGACTGCGGGGGAACGAAGGGCACACCCGGGAATAGCGGGCCGCGGCTCGGCTGGCCGGAAAGCGGCGGCGCCGGTTTCGCCGCAGCCGCGTCCAGGTCCAGGCCCAGGTGGGCGAGGAGCGGCAGCGCTGTTTTTGTCGAGGTCGCGCTATTCGCCCTTGAGTCTCCACCATTCCCTGAATTAGGGAGAAAGTCGTCAATCGTGAATATGGCCGCACTGTCGGGCGTTTCGCCTGTTTGGGTCGACCTGGGGGTTGTGATGCGCTGCCACCAGTCGGCATCGCAGGGGCGGGACTCGTCGCGGTCCGGCAGCTCCTCCGGAAAGAATCCGGCGGGCCCGAAGAGCTGAGCCATGTCCACCCCCAACCAGCATTAGAACGCCTGTATGAATAATCTCAGAGATGGTGGCGTCAATCAAGTCGAATTCGCAAAGAATTTCGACGAAAGAATAAAGATGTATATCAGGAAAAATCGGACTAGAGGGCCGGTCGTGGTGTCAATTTAAGGTATTTCGCCTGTGTCCAGCTAAGGCATTTCTTGGGGATTGTGTAAGATAAGACCCATTTGTTCGTCGGTGGTTGCTGCCCGCGGGGGGTTGTTCCTGGCCGGCGGAGGCAGCGACGTCAGGAGATCGACGCGGGGCTCGGGTGGGTACGCGATACGCCGGCCCCATGGCCCGCCGAGCTGCTGCACAGGCTCGTGCACTTGGAGCTGCTGTAGAGGCTGGTGCAGCTGGTGCAGCTGGAGCCGCTGTACAGGCTGGTGCATCTGGAGCCGCTGCACGCGTTCGTCCCCGAAGATCATCGATTGGCTGACAGGAGCGCGCGGCGGCCGGCTGGCCTGCGTGAGGTGGGCACCGCGATGCCCGATCCGGCGGACGCGGCGGAATGGCGGGGCTACCTGACGCGGCTGGCCGAGCGGTTCGGCGTGCCGTTGCGATTCAACGCCCCGGCCATCGGCCAGAGGCATCTTGTGGAGCAGCCGCTGGCGGAGATGGCGGCGGTGAGGCTGGGCGAGGCGATCACCGATCCAGCCGGGAGCGGCCTGCGCCGCATTCCGATCGTCGACCCGACGCCGCTGATGCCGTGGTCGATCGTCCGGCACCGACACCGGCA
>NZ_BBYK01000070.1:1716-101334 GCF_001570365.1 Microtetraspora fusca
TCCCCGGCCGCTGCTGCGGCGACCGCGCTCACGCGAGCATCCGTCCGACCCTGCGGTCTGGGTACTCGAGATCGACCGGACCCTCTTGGCGTCCTGAGGGTGCGGTCGCCTGGCGCCAGAGCCTCGATGATCCCGGCGTGTACGCGCTGCTCGCTGAGTTCCGGGCGGATCGCGTACTCCCTGGCACTCATCCCGCCGGACCGCGTGCCTCCTGGCGCTCATCCCGCCGGGTGGTCCGGTTCGCGCAGGTACGGCGGGCGGGCAGGACGCCGGGCTGGGGGCCGCCGGCGGGCCGCGGGCGGTATAGGCGGCGCCGAGGCCGACGCCGAGCGGTGCCGGTGTGACCTCGCGGATCTCCGCATCGGACGCGGAACAGAGGGCACATGTCCCACACGCCGCCGTTCCCCCTGGAGCCGTCCGGCGCGCCGCCCCGGGCGCACGCCCGTACGGCGTCGCGGACGTCGGCCGGACAGGCAGGAAAGGCCGGACAGGCGGGAAAGGTCGGACCGGTAGGAAAGGTCGGACCGGTAGGAAAGGCCGGACCGGTACGAGAGGGAGGGGCGGCAGGAGAGGGAGGGGCGCCATGAAAGTGGGACTCGGTCTGCCCATCGGGGACCCCGGCTCGCTGTCGGCCTGGGCGCGCCGTGCTGAGGACGGTCCGTTCACGACCCTGGCGATGCTCGACCGCCTCGTGTACGACAACCCCGAGCCGCTGGTCACCCTGGCCGCCGTCGCCGGAGCCACCGCGCGGATCCGCGTGATGACCGAGGTGCTGATCGCCCCGGCACGCGAGACGCCTCTGCTGGCCAAGCAGGCCGCGACACTCGACCGGATCTCCGGCGGCCGGTTCACGCTCGGCATAGGGGTGGGCGTGAGGGAGGACGACTTCCGGGCGGCGGGCGTCGATTACCGGCGTCGCGGTCGCCGTCTCGACGAGCAGATGGCGGTTCTGCGGCGGGTGTGGTCGGGCGAGCCGTACGGCCGGGACATCGGTCCCATCGGGCCCGCGCCCGTGCGGCCCGGTGGGCCGGAGGTGCTGTTCGGCGGGTTCGTCCCGGCCACCGCCGAGCGCGTCGCCCGATGGGGAGACGGGTTTCTGGGTGCGATGTTCTCGCCGGAGGAGATGGGCCGGTTCTTCCGCACCGTCGAGAGATCGTGGCAGGAGGCGGGACGTTCCGGCGGTCCTCGGCTGGTGGCCCAGGCCAACGTGGCGCTCGGTCCGGATCGGGTGGTGGATGAGGCCCGGCGGGCCGTCCAGGCGTACTACGCCTTCGCCGAGTACCGGGACCGCGTCGCCGAAGGGATGTTGACCACCCCGGAGGCGGTCCTGCGAGCCGTGGCCGCGTTCGGTGACATCGGCGCGGACGAGGTCATGTTGTACTGCTGGTCCGCCGACACGGACCAGGTCGACCGCATCGCCGAGGTGCTCCACCGCTGATGCGACCGGCGTTCACGGGGCCGGTCGCCGCGCCTGGCGCCGTCGGATCGACCTGGTGGAAAGGTTCGTGGTCGGTCCAGCGGACGAAAGCGCACGCACCAGCGGCAACCAGACACCGAATCTGCCCGATCAGCCGACTGGGCGGGGCGGCGGCGGTGCGTGGGGAAGCCTGGCCACGCCAGTAGCCCAACGGACGGGATCACGGCGACGAACGTGGTCGAAGCGCTCCTGGTGGAGTCGATCGGGAGCCGTCGCCGTCTGCCAGAATCGGGATCATGCTGAGGTTCGGATCCGTCGTGCTGGGTGTCTCGGATGTGCCGCGTGCGGCGGCGTTCTGGATGGAGGCGCTGGGATACGTCCCGCGTGAGGAGATGAAGGACGACTGGGTGGTGCTCGTCCCGGCGGACGGGGCGGGGCCGCACCTGTCGCTCGGGCTCAGTGAGACGCCCGTCCAGGACCAGCCGCGGGTCCACCTGGACCTGTACGCCGGGGACGCGGCCGACCAGGCCGCCGAGGTCGAGCGCCTGGTGGCCTTGGGTGCGCAGCGCGTCGATTGGGACCTCTATCCGGACGACCCCGATTTCGTGGTGCTCGCGGACCCCGACGGCAACCGCTTCTGCGTCATCGACACCAGCCGCGGCTGACCGTACGGGCCGCCGACAGGGGATTTGTCCGGAAATACCCCCGGGGGTAACTTGAGGTCATGGAGATGAACGAGTCGATGGTCGGCGACGCGGTGACGCGACTCCGGCGGGCGCACGGCCAGCTCGCCGGCGTGATCGCGATGATCGAGGCGGGGGAGGACTGCACCAAGGTGCTCACCCAGCTCGCCGCCGTCTCCAAGGCGCTCGACCGGGCGGGGTTCAAGATCGTCGCGAGCGGCCTGCGGTGCTGTCAGGCCGCCCAGGAGCGGGGCGAGCAGCCGCCGATGAGCGTCGCCGAGTTGGAGAAGCTGTTCCTGGCCCTGGCCTGAACCTCGGGGCACGAGCCGCCCCCGGTCCGGCCAGGACCTTTTTCGGACACGCACATACCCCGGGGCGTATGCAAGTGCCGCGCGGGGCGACATGCCCCGGTATGCGCTCAGGTATGGACGCCGTCGCGCAGCTGCGCGAACGCCCGGTCGGCGGCGGAGACGGCCGAGGGGTAGGCGTCGTCCGCGCTCGTGCCCTCGGCGAGCGCCGACCAGTTGCGGCGGGCGAGCACGCGCTGGACCGCGATCACCTGAGCGGCCAGCAGTCGCGCCGCGAGGTCGTCCGCGTCCTCGCCGAGCGCGACCGCGAGGGCCTCCTCGTCGGCGGCCATGTGATGGAACAGACGGGCCACCAGCGAGGGGGTGGAGAAGACCATCCGGTGGTATCCGATGACCTCGGGATCGTCGTTCAGTCCGGTGACCGGGTCGCGCCGCGCGAGGCCGTCGAGGAAGTGCGTGTGGAGCGCGTCCAGCGGGTCGCCCCCGGGCGTGCGGTGCCGTACGACCCGGGCGGCCTCGCCCCTGTGGTCGGCGATGCGGTGCAGGACGAGGTCTTCCTTTGTCGCGAAGTATTTGAACAGCGTGGGCTTGGACACCTCCGCCGCCGCGGCGACCTCGGCGACGGACACCTCGTCGAAGCCGCGCTCCAGGAACAACGAGATCGCCGCCGCGGAGATCGCGTCGTGGGTCCGCTGTCGCTTCAGCCGCCGAAGTCCTGTCACGCCGCCAGCATAGCAACGTGTTAACCGGGTTAATGTATTAACTCGGTTAACCTAGGGTGGTGTGATGAACGGACTCGACGAGGAGAAGGCGTACGCCGAGCGCTGCGACGAGGCGCTGCGCGCGATGCTGGACGGCGCCCGGCTGAACGTCGTCATCGGTGAACAGGTGGCGGGCGACCGGTACAGCGCGGAGCGGCTCGGGCGCCACCTGAAGAGCCTGGCCAAGGAGCTGGCCGAGGAGCCCGGCGGGCCGCCGTTCTTCGGCCGGCTGGACTTCGGCTCGGACGCGGACGCGGGCGACCACCGGGGCCGGCGGTACTACATGGGCCGCCGGCACATCTCCGGCGGGCCGGGCGAGCCGCCCATGGTCATCGACTGGCGGGCGCCGGTGGCGCGGGCGTTCTACCGGGCCGGCGCGGGCGCCACCCACGGCATCGCCGTACGCCGCAGGTTCGGGTGGGCGGAGCGCGAGCTGACCGGATACGAGGACGAGCACCTCGACCGGGGCGAGGACGTGGGAGCCGCGAGCCGGATCGTCGCGGCGGAGATCGAACGCCCCCGCGTCGGTCCCATGCGCGACATCGTGGCCACCATCCAGCCCGAGCAGGACGAACTGGTACGGGCCGAGCTGGAGGAGTCGATCTGCGTCCAGGGCGCGCCGGGCACCGGCAAGACCGCCGTCGGCCTGCACCGCGCCGCGTACCTGCTGTACGCGCACCGGCAGCGGCTCTCCCGGTCGGGGGTCCTCGTGCTCGGGCCGAACCCCGCGTTCCTCCACTACATCTCGGCGGTGTTGCCCGTGCTCGGCGAGGTGGACGTCGCGCAGACCACCATGGAGCGCCTGCTGGCCCGCGAGGCGGCGCCGGCCCGCGCCCGGACGGGAGCCGGGGAGGCTCAGAAGGACGACGTCGCGGCGGCCGCCGTCAAGCACGACGTCCGCATGGCGACCGTCCTGCGCCGGGCCCTGTACGCGCGGGTGCGCCGGCCCGAGGGACCGGTCACCGTGACCGACGGCTCCTACCGGTGGCGGGTGCCGGAGGAGGAGCTGCGCCGCATCGTGGACGACACCCGCCGTGAGGCCGCGCCGTACGCGGTGGGGCGCGAGCGTGTCATCGCCCGGGTCGTCTCCGCGCTGGGACGGCAGGCCGAGGCGCGCGGCCGGAACCTCGACGGGGTGTGGACGCGCCGGACGTCCCGCGCCGCGACGCCGTTCGTCGACGCGGTGTGGCCGGACGTGCGGCCCGAGGAGGTGGTCGCCGAGGTGCTCGGCGACCCGGAGGCGCTGGCACGGGCCGCGGACGGCGTCCTGACGCCGGAGGAGCAGGCGGCGATCCGGTGGGCGCGGCCGCCGCGTACGTACCGGAGCGCCCGGTGGTCGGCCGCCGACCTGGTGCTCCTCGACGAGGTCGCCGGCCTGCTGCGGCGCGCGCCCGGGTACGGCCACGTCATCGTGGACGAGGCGCAGGACCTGTCGGCGATGCAGTGCCGCGTCATCGCGCGCAGGAGCGAGTACGGCTCGATCACGGTGCTCGGCGACCTCGCGCAGGGGACGACACCGTGGGCGGCCCGCGACTGGCGCGACCTGCTCGCGCATCTGGGCAAGCCGGAGGCGCGGGTGATCGCGCTGACGACCGGCTTCCGCGTCCCCGGCGCGGTCGCCCGGCTCGCCAACCACCTGCTGGACGTCCTGGACGTGGACGTGCCGCCGACCCGCTCCTTCCGCGCCGACGGCCGGGTCCGCGTCACGCGGACGCCCGACCTGCCGCGCGCGACGCTGGACGCCGTAGGCGAGGCGCTGCGGCACGACGGGTCGATCGCGGTGATCGCACCGGCCGGAGCGGTGGACGCGCTCACCGCCGGCTTGCGGGAGGGCCTGCCCGGCGAGGCCGTCGGCACGCTGACCCCCGGTGAGCCCACGGACGGCCCTGCCCGGGTCACGGTGCTGCCCGCGTCGCTGGCCAAGGGCTTGGAGTACGACCACGTGATCGTGGCCGAGCCCGCCGACATCGTCGAGGGCGAGGAGCGCGGGCTCAACCGGCTCTACGTCGTGCTGACGCGCGCCGTGTCGCGCCTGGACGTGCTGCACGCGCGGCCGTTGCCGGCCGGCTTCCCCGAGCGGGCCGACCGCTGACCCGCGACTCGCGTCCCGGAATCGCGGCGGTTGGAAATCCGGCGGCGGTTGCGCCATCGTGGACAGGCTCGCGATCATCGGCACCGCACCCGGGGGAACGACGTGAAGAGGCTCATCGCCCGCCTGTGGCGGGCCATCCACGGCCCGATGCAGTGGCGCCTGCTGTGGCTCGTGCACGCCACGTTCATGGTCGGCGTCACCGGGATCGTCCGCGACTCCGAGGGGCGGGTGCTGCTGCTCAAGCACCGCCTGTGGCCGGAGGGCCGCCAGTGGGGCCTGCCGTCCGGGTACGCGAAGCGGTCGGAGACGTTCGAGGACACGGTCGCCCGCGAGGTGCGCGAGGAGACGGGGCTGGAGGTCCGCGCGCACCGGCTCGTCCTGCTCAAGAGTGGCTTCCGGCTGCGGGTGGAGGTGGTCTACGAGGCCGAGTTCCTCGGCGGCACGCTCAGGACCGACGGCTTCGAGATCCTGGAGGCCGGGTGGTTCTCACCCGACGACCTCCCCGAAGGGCTGCAGGAGGGGCACCGCCTGCTGATCAGGGGTGAGACCACCCGGCCCGCCACACCGTGAGGGCCGGTCCCGGACGCGAGGTCCGGTCCCGGCCGAGGTGATCGTCACGGAGCGGCGGCGGGCGTCAGTACTCGACCTTCACCGAGGCCCCGGAGAAGCCCTGGGTGGCGTACAGGCTGACGTAGTGGTAGCCGGTCGCCGGGTTGGTCACCGTCAGGGTCTCGTCGTTGCCGGACCCCGCCGACCGCTGCGTGTACGCCGACGTCGTGGCCCACGAGCCGGCGCTGTAGTAGAGGTCGGCGTTCCCGGTGCCGCCCGACGACGTGATGACGAGCCTGGCCGTTCCAGCCGGGACGTACAGGTAGAAATAGGCGTAGTTGCCGGTGGTCGCGGACACGCCGCTCCGCCGGCAGTTCTTGCCCAGCTCTCGCGTGTCGGCGGAGGTGCACTCCGGCACGGACTGCCCGGAGGTCACGGTCACCTGCCGGGTGGTCGTGCCGGTCGCGCCGCCGTTGTCGGTGACGGTCAGCGTCACCGTGTACGTGCCGGTCGCGCCGTACGTGTGCGAGGGGTTCGCCGAGGTGGACGACGAGCCGTCGCCGAAGTCCCAGCGGCGCGCGGCGATCGTGCCGTCGGGGTCGGTGGAGGCGTCGGTGAAGTTCACGGCGAGGCCGTTCGCGGTGAACGTGAACGCGGCCTGCGGCGCGCGGTTGCCGCCGTTCCCGCCGCCCGCGCAGGCCCCGGACGCGCACGCGGCCAGCCACGTCCACCAGTCGGCGTCGTAGCGGGCGCCGATCGTGCTCGTCAGGAAGGTGCGCGCGCTGTTCCAGCTCCCGGACCGATAGTGGCCGAGGACGGTCGCGACGTCGGCGGCGTGCTTCTCGAACATGTACCGCACCGCGAGGTAGCCCCAGCGGTAGATACGCGTGGTGTCGTGGGAGTAGCTGGTGTCCCACAGCGTGCTCAGCGCGTACGTCCGCTTCGCCGCCTCGGCGATCGCGGCATCGTAGGCGACGTTCCGGTAGGAGTAGGAGACGTATTCGGCGAAGCCCTCGATCCACCAGATGGTCGGGGTGGTGACGCCCGCCTCGAAGTCGCCGTACATGTCGAACCGGCCGTCGAGGTAGTGGGTGTACTCGTGGTTGAGGTTCCAGATCTGGAACGCGGGACGCACCCACTCGGCCTCGTAGGCGATGAAGCGGGGCTGGTTGCCGGCGGCGGCCGGGTCGCCCTCCAGGTACATCCCGCCGTTGTCGGTGTCGATGCCGAAGATCGCCCCCGCGTAGGTCTGGTAGTCGGTGCTCGAGTCGAACACGCAGACCTCGATCGTCGTGTTGTTGTCGTTCGCGACCGGGCGGCCACCGTCCTTGACGAGGTTGTGGAAGTACGCGTCCTGGTTGGTGAGGCTGGCGCAGGAGTCGGCGAGCTGTGCCGCGGTCATGTCCTGGGCGCGGATCCTGATGCTCGGCCCGCAGTCGTGGGTGATGGCGAGGACGGTCGCCGCGAGGCGGGCCTGCAGGTCGCAGGTGCCGTAGGAGGAGCAGTCGCCCTTGTCGTAGCTGTCGGCCATCTCGGCCACGCCCACCCACAGGGGTGCCGTCGGCCCGGTCATGGAGCTGCGCTGGAGGAGGTTCCTGACCAGGGGCCGCACCGTTGCCCGCAGCGGCGCGTGCTGGAGGAAGCGGCCCAGTTCACGGCCCGCGTTCGAGGTCAGGTACGCGCGGTCGGTGCCGAGCAGGTCGAGATGGTTCGTCGCGAAGGCGTTCAGGGTGTCGAGCACGCCGGGGTCCGCCTGAACGGCGGTCACGAACGCCGGGACCTGGTGGCCGCGGAAGAGCACCGTGTAGACGTTGTTGACCGCGGTCAGCATCCACCAGTACGCGTCGTAGGCGCTGGTGTAGCCGTTCAGCAGCCGCTTGACCACATAGAGGTAGCGGTCGTTCTCCTCGGCGCTGTCGATCAGCGTGACGGCCTCGGCGAGCACCTCGCCGTTGGCGTCGCCGACCGTCGAGGACCGGGAGTTCGCGAAGAACGCGTCCAGCCCCGACTGGATCGCCGTCTTCAGCGCGGGCCCGTACGCGCCCACGGTCGAGGGGTTGTACCAGTGCACGTAGTAGCCCGCGCGCAGATAGAGCACGAGTTGGGCGGTGCCGGTGCTGTTGTCGCCGGGATAGGTGGCCGCGTTGTCGCGCAGGCCGTAGGCGACGCTCGTCATCTGCGATTCCCGGAACGCGGCGGCAGCGTCGGAGCCGGTCAGGGTGAAGAGCGTGTTGACGCACTCCGTGGTGGACGACCTGATCTGCTGGACGAGGGCGTTTCCGGTCCGGCCGGTGAAGTCGCTCACGTTGCACGCGGCGGCCGCCTTGGCCTGCGCGGCGGACGTCGCCTTCTCTTTCAGGGACGGGCGCGGGTGCGCCGGGGCGGGCTGGGGCGAGTCGTAGTCACGCCGCAGCCGCTCGGAGGAGGAGGGGAGCGGCGGCCGGTCGCTGACCGGGAGTGGCGAGCGCCGGACGTGGTCGGCGCCGTCGCCTCCGAGCAGCGCCGGCGCGGGGGGCGGGTTTTCGCCCGCCGACACGGTCGTCGCCGGTGCTTCGGCGACGGCGACGGCCGCCGGTTGGAGGGCGAGCCCCAGACCGAGGACGGGGGCGAGGGCGAGTGCGGCCAGTGACAGCCTTCTGCGTGCGCGCAGGGGTGGGGTGACTCCCACGTGCGACCTCCGGGGGGTGTCGAGGAACGAGCGTGAGGTTGGATGTGACGGGGGATGTCGCGGCGGCCCGGAACGCGCCGGGGCGCGGCGGGACGCGGCGGGGCTCCGCTGTGGGCGGGCCAGGTGGCTCCGGGGGATTCGCCGCCGGAGAATCGAAGGGGTGTGCCGCCCGTAGTTTGATGACGAAATCGCGCCGGCGGCCATAAGCGGGCACATAAGTCTTCGTTATGGCCGAGGTATGGCCGGGGGTATGGCCCGGGGCATGGCCGAGGTATGGCCCGGGGCATGGCCGCTACCACGCGCGCCGCGGCCTGACCTGTGGCGGGAGCGGATCGGGGTGGCCCGTTCCAGATGGGGGGCCGCCCGGTCCGCGCGGCGTACCTCCCGGCGCTACATCGGGCCGATGAGGCGGTGCTCCCAGGCCCAGGCGGCGATCTCGACCCGGTTGCGTACCTTGAGCTTGGCCTGGACGGCGGACACGTGGCTCTTGACCGTGCTGAGCGAGATGAACAGCTCGGCGGCGATCTCCTGGTTCGTACGGCCCCGGGCGATCGCCCGGACGACCTCGACCTCCCGGCCGGACAGCGGCCGGTCGGGCGCCGCGCCGGCGGTCAGGTCGGCCTTCAGGTCGGCGGTCAGGTCGGCGGTCAGATGGCGCAGCAACCGGACGGTGACCGACGGGGAGACCAGGGCGTCGCCGGCGTGCGCCGCCCGCACGGCCTCGACCAGCAGCGCGGGGCCCGCGTCCTTCAGGAGGAAGCCGACCGCGCCGCCGCGCAGCGCGCCGTAGACGTACTCGTCGAGGTCGAAGGTGGTGACCACGACGACGCGGAGCGGGTCGGCGACGCCGGGGCCGGCCAGCGCGCGGGTGACGTCGATGCCGTCGAGACGAGGCATCCGTATGTCCACCAGGCACACGTCCGGGCGCAGCCGCCGGGCCAGCTCGACCGCCTCGGCGCCGTCCGCGGCCTCCGCGACCACGCTGATGTCGGGCTGGTCCTCCAGGATGAGCCGCAGCCCGCCGCGGACCATCGCCTGGTCGTCCGCCAGCAGGACCCTGATGGTCATCGCCGCTCCCGCGCCGGGACGGGCAGGGTGGCGAGCACGGACCAGCCGGCGTCCTCGCGCGGTCCGGCGCGCAGCGTCCCGCCGAGCACCTCGAGGCGCTCCCGCATCCCGACGAGGCCGTACCCGCGGCGACGGGGGTACCGGCCGGGTGGGCGCGGCGCGTCGTCGGTGACCTCGACGGTCACGGCGTCCCGAGCCTGTGTGACGCCGACGGTGACGGTACGGGCCTGCGGGGCGTGGCGGGCGATGTTGGTCAGCGACTCCCGCACGACCCGGTAGACGGTGCTCGCCACCTCGGGCGGCCACGTCGCCGCCTCGTCGTCGTCCGGCAGCCGCAGGCGTACCGTCCTGCCGTCGCCGCCGAAGCGGCCGACCAGATCCTCCAGACGCTCGGGGGAGTACGTCGCGGGGGCGGCGCCGTCGGCGTCCCGCAGCAGGCCGACGACGCGGCGCATCGCGGCGAGCGCCTCGGAGCCGGCGGCCTCGATGCCCGCGAGCGAGGCGTCCACCTTCTCGGGACGCTTGCGCGCCACGAGCTGGGCCGCCTGCGCCTGGAGCACGATGCCGGTGACGTGGTGGGCGACCAGGTCGTGCAGCTCCCTGGCCAGCGCCAGGCGCTCGTCGCGGCGTACCTTCTCCGCCGCCGCCCTCCGGCGGGCGCCGAGCAGCCGCGGCGTCAGCCCGGCCGCGACGGCGGCGAGCCATCCCGCGCCGTTCAGCATCGTGACCGCCGGGACACCGAGCGCGAGCGTACGGGCGCTGAGCAGGCTCGCGGCGACCACCGCCAGCCCGCCGGCCGCGACCGCGCCTGCCGATCGGGCCGGGAGCGTCCTGACCGCGGAACCGACGAGCACGGACAGGCCGAGGGCCATCGCGGGGCCGGGCTCGGCGGGCAGCCCGCCGAACAGGGCGGCCGGGATCGCGACCGCCGCGACAGCCAGCCCGGCGATCGCCGCCCACGCGCGCTCGCGCCGGCGCAGCAGGGCGATCAGGCACACCACCGCCCCGGCGGCGCAGTCGAACTGCCAGTAGCCGCCTCCCCAGCTCTCCGCGATCCGGGACGCCCAGAACGCGAGCACCGCGGCGAACACGACGGCGAGCCCGATGTCGGACGCGTTCCTGGCCCGCCCGGCCAGCCACTCGGGAACGTTCACAAGCGTCGAGGCTACGAGATGACCACCGGCGGGCCGTACCGGCCGAAAGTACGATCCCGCGGCGGAGAACCCTGCTTTCGGCCGGTCCCGCCGCCGGGCGGCGGCACTCAGGATGAACGCCATGTCAGATGCAGATCGTTCTCCGGCCATCCGGATCGAAGGTGGTGCGTACAGCGGCGGACGTCCGGCGGACCCCGCCCGCGCCGACGCACAGGACGGCCCCGCGACCGCCTCTCCCAGTACTTCTCCTGGGCGTCCCCGCATCGCCGCGCTCGACGTCGTGCGCGGGTTCGCCCTGTGCGGGATCCTGCTCGCCAACGTCCAGCCGATCGCGAGCGTCGTCGACCTCCTCGCGCCGGGGTCGGCGGGCGGCCCGGTGGAGGAGTGGATGGGCCTGCTCGTCGAGCAGCGCTTCTATCCGATCTTCTCCCTGCTGTTCGGGATCGGGTTCTCGCTGCTGCTGGAGTCCGCCGCGGGTCGCGCCGCCCATCCGCGCGTGCTCCTGCTCCGTCGGCTCCTGGTCCTGCTCGTGATGGGCGTGGCGCACTTCCTGCTGCTGTGGCGGGGCGACATCCTGAGCACCTACGCCGTGCTCGGCCTGCTGGTGCTGCTGCCCTCGACCTGGCTGCCCCGATGGGCGGTGGCCGCCCTCTCTCCCGTGCTCGTCGTGGCGTCGTGGTTCATGCACGGCGACCGATTCCTGCTGATCGCCGGGCTGTTCCTGCTGGGCTCGGCACTGGCCCGATATGGAGTGATCGACCGGATCGAGCGGTCGACCCGGGTGCCCGCCGTGCTCGGCCTGGTCTTCGCTGTCGCGGCGGCGCCCGCCCTCTGGTGGCAGGTCACGTCGCGGCTCGAGGACATGGACCTGTGGGCCCCCTCCTCCCTCGCCGTGTCCGGGACGCTGCTCGCGGGCGTGTACGTGTGCGCGATGCTCGTCCTGCTCAGGACGCCGCTGCGGGCCGCGCTGCAGGTCGTCTTCGCGCCGCTCGGCCGGATGGCGCTGACCAACTACCTGACCGCCACGGTCCTCGTCCTGGTGGCCGCGCGGCTGCTCGGCGTGCCGGTCGGCCGGTCGTGGACCGCGATGCTCCTGACCGCCGGCGCCATCCTCGCGCTCCAGTGGTTGTGGTCCACCCTCTGGCTGCGCCGGTACCGCTTCGGCCCGCTTGAGTGGCTCTGGCGGTGGGCCACCTGGGGGCGCCGCCCGGCCCTGCGCGTCCGTTGATTCTCTCGCGGGGCCCGCGGCGGGTCTGTCACAGGGAGCAGACCGCCGGGATTTCCTCGGTGTGCCGGACGATCCGCTCGACGACCTCGATCACGTCCGAGGCGGGAAGCCGGACGGCCTCGCCGTCGAGCAGCCGGTAGGAGATCCACTCCTCGCGCACCCACACCTGCCACGCGCCGCGCTCCTGCCGCAGGCTCCCGTCGCAGGACAGGTGCGCGCGCAGGCCGCGGGCGGCGAGCAGCGCCTGGATCCGCTCGGCGCACCGGCGGCGCGACCACGGCCGGGGCCGTTCCGAGGGGAGGCGCGGGGCGTACTCCGGGACCGGGAGGGGGACCGGGGCGGCGAGCGGGACGGGGAGCGGGACGGGGAGCGGCACGGGGAGAGGCACGGGGAGAGGCACGGTGAAGAACACCGCCTTCCCCGGCGCAGGCGACGCTCCGAGGCGGCCGCGGGTCGGGTGGACGCCCCAGCGGCCGCCGTGCTCGGTGGTCAGCACGTCCACCAGATGCAGGCCGCGCCCGCCGGCGGAGTCCGTGGGCGGCGACTGTGGCGGGCGGCGCAGCGGCCCCTTCCACGTCACGGGGTCGAACACCTTGAACACGATCTCCGGCCCGGCGTGCCGCCGCAGGTAGGCCCACATCTCCGGGCGACCTCCGCCGGGAGGCGTGGTCCGGTACGCGTGCAGGAGGGCGTTGGTGGCGAGCTCCGAGGCCATCAGCGTGACGTCGCAGGTGACGTCGCGCGGCAGGCGGAACTCGCGGCACAGGGCGCGCGCGATCGACCGGGCGAACTCGGCGCAGGTCGCGTCCAGCGGCAACGGCCAGGCGGGGAAGCCGCCGTCGCTCAGCCTCGTCGAGATGTCCATGGCACGTTTCCGGTACGGACGTCACCCCTGATCGGCATCATGTCGGGCTCCTTGGTGCTGTTCGGGGCGAAACGGTGGTGGGCAAAACGGTGGTGGGCAATGGGAGAGACAGCCGGAAGTTTCTCCCGAGAATCAGGCCGCCGGTTATTCATTGCCGCATAATTTCCCGTTATGGATCTCGATATCCGGCATCTCCGTATGATCTGTGCCATAGCGGAGTCGGGCAGCCTGACCAGGGCCGCGGCCCAGGTGGGGCTCTCCCAGCCGGCCATGACGAACCTGCTGCGCCGGGTCGAGACCCTCATCGGGGGCGAACTTTTCGTCCGCAGCCGCACCGGGGTGGAGCCGACGCCGCTCGGCGACCAGGTCATCGCCCGCGCCCGGATCGTCCTTTCCGAGGTCGACGTGCTGTTCGGCGACCTGCGCGGGCCGTCCGAGACCGGATCGCTGCGGCTGGGCTCGGTCCACGTCGGCTGCGTGGGCAGCATCGTCAACCAGGTCGGCGACGTCCTGCCCGGACGCGAGATCTCACTGCGCATCGAGCCCTCCGCGGTGCTGCTGGCCGAGGCGCTCACACACGGGCGGCTCGACGCGGCGCTGCTCGGCGTCATCGAGGGGTTCGGCGTCACGCTGGCGCCGCCGGTCGCCAGCCGGACACTGGTCCCCAGGTATCCGATTTTCGTCGCGCTGTCGGCGGCGCACCCGCTCGCCGGAAACGAGGAGATCCGGCTGGCCGACCTCAGGGACGAGGCGTGGATCAGCCCGCCGGGGGCCGACGACGGTTCCCTCGCCGCGCTGCGGGCCTCGTGCCGGGCGGCCGGCTTCGAGCCCGACGTGCGCTTCGAGGCGCCGAGCGGGGCCGCCCGCCCCCTGGTGGCGGACGGCCACGGCGTGCGGCTCGTCGATCCCTGCTGGCCCGCGCCGGAGGGCACCGCCGTACGGCCGCTCGCGGGGGAGCCGCAAGTGGCACGGCTGCTCGTCGCGTGGCGCAGGGACCGCCTGGGCGACGCGACCGCCGGGGCGCTCTATCGCGGCCTGGCCGCGGCGTTCATCGACCATGTGCACGACAACCCTGTCTTCGGACGCTGGTGGGAGGCGCACCCCGAGGTGCATCCGCTGGTGTGAGACCGCTCGCCGGCCGGGTCTCCGTGACCGCGTTCAGCGCCGTTCCACCCGGAGGGAAATGATCGTGCCCGGAGGGATGTAGGCCGAGGAGACGACCCCGGCGGGCTCCCAGGGGCCGACGTTGTAGGCGTAGCCGACGGCCGGGTTGACGTGCAGCACGGTCACGGCCACGCGGTGCTCGCCGGTGCCGCTCGTGCAGTAGCTCGACGCCGTCGATCCGCTGACGGAGGTCGTGCAGTTGTCGGGAAGGGCGTTGGCCGCGGGCGCGGTACCGGCGAGCAACGCCGACGTGAGGAGCGCCGCCGCGGGGAGAGTTAAAGCCCACTTCCTAGATGTCACGTTCCGCCTCCGGATCCTGTGAACAGCGGGAAAGCAGTTTTCCATTAGGAAACTTTCCTAATCAAAACGCCATTGGAGGTCCGCCGTCAAGAGCCCGCGGCATCTCGTCCCGCTCGTCTCGGGTCCGGAGCGGTGGATGATCGTAGGGTTCCAACCGAGCGGTGATGCGGGGTGCGCCGATGCGGGCCAGGTTGCGGAAGCTGTGGATCGGCGGGCGGGCGTTCCTGTGGCGCGCCCGGATCCGCTGCGTGCGCGGCGAGGGCGACTGCCATCGGTGCATCCGGGTGCGGATCTGGGGCGCGGGCAAGAACAGCCGGGCGCTGCAGGCCGACCTGTTGTCGAAAAGCTGGCCTGCGCCCTGGGGCGCATGTGCCGCCGACGGCGCGTACCCGACCTCACAGGACGTGCGGGCACTCGTCGTGTATGCCATGGAGCACGGTTGGGAGCCCGATGTCCGTGGTGGCACGCACATCCTGACCGAGAGCGAGCATGCGTCCACGCTGGAGCTGTCCGGCTTCCTGATCACCGATCGTCTCCGCCTGCCGGAGGCGCCGGATCCGACCGCGCGGGTGATCCGCGCCTTCGTCGATGACCAAGGCGCGGCACACCCGTCTCACCGCGATGGAAGGCGTCGGGAATCACGCGTCGACGGCGGAGATCGTCGTGGCGGTGGCTCCGAAACCGGCCCGGCTCCTACCGGCTGATCTGACGTGGCGCCGCCAGTGCGAGGAGTTTGTCCGGATTGCGGATGGCGTAGAAGTGGGTGATCTTCCCGCCGGCGACGTCGGCCAGGAAGATCCCCTCCAGGTGGTCGCCGCTGTAGGCGACGAGCGCGGGCGTGTTGTTGCAGTTCACCGACTCGATCCGCGTGTCCGCGCGGAAGATGCCCAGGAGGAGCGCGGCCACCTTCTCCGCGCCCACCACACGGACCGTCGCCAGGTCCACGTCCGCCCACCGGAGATAGCTGGTCCTGCGGCCGACGGGGGAACCTCAACCAATGTCGAGGTCGGTCGGTAGGCTTCCGGCATGCCGAAGCTTCCCCTGGACATCAAGGAGCTCACCGTCGGGCAGCTCGCCGAGCGGTCGGGCGTCGCGGTGAGCGCGCTGCACTTCTACGAGGCGAAGGGGCTCATCCGCAGCCGCAGGACCTCCGGAAACCAGCGCCGCTACCCCCGCGAGACCCTGCGCCGGGTCGCCGTCATCCGCGTGGCGCAACGCGTCGGCATCCCGCTGCGCGTCGTCGCCGAGGCGCTGGACACCCTTCCGGAGGGCCGTACGCCGACGATGGAGGACTGGGCGCGGCTGTCCACCGAGTGGCGGGCCGAGCTGGACGCCCGCATCGACCAGCTCACCCGCCTGCGCGACCGGCTGTCCGACTGCATCGGATGCGGCTGCCTGTCACTGGACCGGTGCGTGCTGCGCAACTTCGACGACCGGCTGGGCGACGCCGGCCCCGGCCCGCGCCGCCTGCTCAGCCGGCGCGTCGCGCACGAGGACCCGTTCACCTCGTCCTGACGCTCACTGGGGAGCGGTGACCGGCCGCCACGGCACCGGGCTGGACAGGACCATGGTGCTGGACGGCCTGCCGTACTGGGCGAGCAGGTCGATCAGCCCCTCGAACTCCTCCATCGACGGCACCGCGACCAGGAGCAGGCAGCAGGTGTCGCCGGTGACCCGGTACACCTGGAGGATCTCCGGCCGGGTCAGTGCCTCCTCGTCGCGGAGCACGCACCGGGGGCCGTAGCAGGACATGCGGATCAGCGCCCGCACCGTACGCCCGGCGAGCCCCAGGTCCACGTGGGCGTGGTAGCCCGAGATCACCCCGGACTCCTCCAGCCGCCGGACCCGCTCCGCCACGGCGGGCGCCGACATGTGCACCCGGCGGGACAGCTCGCTGTACGACAGCCGCGCGTCCGCCTGCAACTCGGCCAGGATCGCCCAGTCCATCGCGTCCACGACCGCGCCTCCCGATCACTCCGCGCCGCAGCGCCCGACGATGTGCGAACCGCCGAGCGGCTACGCAAAGCGAACCGCCGATCTGGCTTCCGAACGGAAGGTCCAAACGGCATATCGCCTTTGTCATGTTATTTCATGCTTTGCCGGGGAGGCGGATCATTGGAGGTGGAACGAGGAGGGAGCCATGAGAACGCCCACGGTGGACTTCTCTCACCGCACGCCGTATGACGAGTACGTCGGCACCGACGTCTTGCACGCGCTCCTCAGACCGCGGACCGACGTGCCCGAGGAGCCCGCGTTCCTGGTGACCACGCAGGTCATGGAGCTGTACTTCGGACTGATCAGAACCGAGCTGCGGTTGGCCGTGCGACGGCTGGACGAGGACGACGCGGTCGGGGCGACCGCCGTCCTGCGCCGGGTCACGCGCTATGTGGACGTGCTGAACGCGGCCTGGTCGGCGCTGGGCACGCTCACCCCGCCCCGGTTCAACGCCTTCCGCGAGAGCCTCGGCGAGGCGTCCGGGTTCCAGTCGGCGATGTACCGCCATGTGGAGTTCCTTCTCGGGAACAAGTCCGAGCCGCTGACCCGCCCGCACCGGGGGAGCCCGGAGGCCTACCGGGAGCTGCTGGCCGCCCTGCGCGCGCCGAGCCTGTACGACGCCGTGCTGGCCCTGCTGTCCCGGAACGGCCACCCGATCCCTTCGGCGACCCTCGCCCGCGACCCGGCCGAGCCGTACGAGCCGAGCCCGGTGGTGGAGGCGGCGTGGGTGCGTGTCTACACCGAGCTCGGGCCGGGCGACGCCCTGTGGGAGCTGGCCGAGGCGCTCACCGACGTGGCCGAGCGGTTCTCGGAGTGGCGGCACCGCCATCTGATGGCGGTGCGGCGCACGATGGGCGCCAAGATCGGCACCGGCGGCTCCAGCGGCGCGGGCTGGCTGGAGCGCTCGATGGGGCGGGACGTCTTCCCCGAGCTGTGGTCCGCCCGCACCGCCATGTGACACAGCCGCAGAGCACGCACCGGGCCCGGGCCGCCTCGGAAGGGGAGGCGACCCGGGCCCGGTGTCCGGTCACCGCGCCAGCGCGTGCCGGTCGGCCTCGTCCTGCAGCTCGTCGAGGTCGGTGCTGATCGTCGCCGTCGGCAGCGCGTCGGGCAGCTCGTCCTCGATGTAGCGGAGCCGCCTCATCCGGAGCCCGGCGACGCCCCACAGCGTGAGCAGCACGCCCGACACGGCCATCATCGCCCCGATCGCCGGGCCCGTCGCCGCCCCGGTCAGCGACTCCGACCACGAGGTGAGCGGCGCCGCCGTCAGGTAGCCGATCGGGGTCATCGCGGTGGCCAGCATCTGGTTGGTGGCCAGCACCCGGCCCTGCAGCTCGCCCCTGACCTTGAGCTGGATGATCGACAGCCAGTGGGCGTTGATCACGCTGGTCGAGCCCCAGCGGAACGCCAGGCCGACCGCGATCAGCGGGACCACCGCCAGCCAGCCGGTCACGCCGACGAGCACGGTCGCCAGGCCCGCGAGGGCCACGAAGCCGACCATGCCGTCGGCGAGGCGGCGGGTGCCGCCCCAGACCATCATCACGACGCTGCCGAGCACCGCGCCGAGACCACCGGCCGCCGTCACCACGCCCAGGTCGGCCGCGTCCCCGAGCGACAGCACCATGGGCGAGACCACCGCGAGCGTGAGCGCGGTGAAGTAGTTGACGGCCATGAAGTACCCGGCCATCACCATCAGCGGGGGCCGCCGCGTGAAGAACCGCCAGCCGCCGGCCACCGCCGCACGGAACGACTCCTCCCTGCGCCGGAACATCCGGTTCGGGATCCGTACGGCGAGCAGTGAGAGGAACGCGATCGCGAACGTCACCACGTCGGCGCCGACCACGACCGGCAGCCCGGCGAGCGCGACGAGCGCGCCGCCCGCCAGCGGGGCGACGAGGTTGCCCAGGCCGAGCCCGGCCTGCGCCAGCGCGTTCGCCTGTGGCAGGTACGGCTTGGGCACGAGCTGGGCGATGGCGGCCAGATAGGCGGGCCGGTGGAACGCCGTGACCACCGAGGTCAGCGTCACGACCGCGCAGACCATGACGAAGTCGAGCCGGTCCAGCCACAGCAGCGCGGCCACCGCCGCCATGGCGAGGCCGTTGACCGCGTCGCAGGCCAGCATGATCCGCCGCCGGTCGTACCGGTCGGCGATCGCGCCGCCCATCGGGCCGACGAGCACGGTCGGCAGCAGCGCCAGCATCGTGACCAGGGCGAAGTCGAAGACCGCGCCGCTGCGCTGGAAGGTCCACACGCCCAGGCCGAACGAGCTGAGCGAGCTGCCGACCATCGACACGAGCTGGCCGATCGCCACGGTGTAGAAACCGCCCAGGCCGCGCGGTCCCGGTCCGGCCGCGCGCTCCGGCGTGCTCGCGGGTTCGGCGTCCGGCGCGCCCTCGGCGGGCCGCTCGTCCGGATCCGTCCAGCGGCGCAGCGCCTCGGTCAGGTGGTCGCCGAGCTGGTCGGGCTGGTGGCGCAGGAAGTAGTGACCGGCGTTCGGGATCACGGCGAGCTCGACGCGGTCCGCGAACGCCGTCCACTCCCGGTAGCGCTCCTCGTACAGCTCCGTGGCGCGGTCGGAGCCGCCGATGACGACGAGCACCGGAGCCCGCAGCCTGGGGCTCTCCGGCTCCGCCAGCCGCCGGGTGAACCACGCCTGCGCCTGGCGGGCGTCGTGCCTGAGCGCCTTGACGGCGGTCTCGACCGCCGGGCCCTCCAGGTCCTCGGGCAGGCCGCCCATCGCCCGCAGCACGTCGCGGTAGGCGCGGTCCGACAGCCACCGGTCGGCCGGCAGGCGCCGGTTGAACCACGCGGACAGCTTTCCGGGGAGCCGTGCGGTCGGGAAGCTCCCGCCGAGGAAGACGCCGGTGACCGCCACCCCCGTCTCCTCCAGCCGCAGGGCCAGGGCGGTCGCGAGCGCCGTGCCCACGCAGTGGCCGTAGACCGCGATCGGCCCGTTCTCCCTGGCGGCGAGCTCGGCCACGCAGCGCTCGACCACCTCCTCCACCGGCTGCGGCTCCTCGTCGGGACGGGCCGGGTCGTGGCCGGGCAGTTCGAGCGCCAGCACCTCGACGCCCTCCGGCAGCGCCTCCGCGAGCGGGCGGTAGACCGCCGCCGAGCCGCCGCCGTACGGCACGCAGACCACGGTCGCGGTCGCCGTGGCGCCCGCCTTCGGGCCGCGGAGCCGGTGCAGCAGGCCGCCCCCGCCGCCCTCACCGGAGGCGCGGCCGTCGAGGAGGGCGGCCAGCTCGCGCACGGTCGGGTTGGTGAACAGGTCGATGACCCGCAGCCCGGCGTCGATCTCGTGGACGGCCTTGACCGCCACGAAGGAGTCGCCGCCCAGCGCGAAGAAGTCGTCGGTCGCGCCGACGGCCTCCACACCGAGCAGCCGCGCCCAGACCTCCGCGACGCGCCGCTCGGTGTCCGTGGCGGGCGCCACCTGCTCGCCCGCGCTCGCCGCGCCCAGTTCGGCGACCAGCCGCGTACGGTCCACCTTGCCGTTGGGGTTGAGCGGGAAGGCGTCCAGCAGCGTGATGACCGAGGGCACCATGTAGTCGGGCAGCGCGTCGCGCAGCGCCGCGCGGACGCCGTCCACCGTCGGCCCGTCCGGAGCGGCGGGGACCACCCAGGCGGCGAGCCGCCGTCCGGTGCCCTCGCCCACCGGGAGGACCACGGCGTCCGCGACCCCCGGGAGCGCACGGCAGACCGAGGCGACCTCACCCGGTTCGACCCGGTATCCCCGGATCTTCACCTGGTCGTCGATCCGGCCGAGGAACTCCACGTACCCCTCGGAGGTCACCCGGGCTTGGTCTCCCGACCGGTACCACCGGCCGTCGTCCCGGGTGACATAGCGCGGGTCCTCCGGGTGCCCCAGATAGCCCCGCGCCACCTGCGGGCCGCCGATCCACAGCTCGCCCGCCACGCCGTACGGCAGGGCCCGCCCGGCCCGGTCGGCCACGAAGCAGCGCGCCTCCGGCAGCGGCAGGCCCAGCGGGACGTTCGCGGTCGCCCGGGTGGCGTCCCGGACCGAGCAGCCGAGCACGGCCACGGTCGTCTCGGTCGGGCCGTAGTGGACCTGGACCTCCAGGTCGGGCCGTACCTCGGCGATCCGGTCCACCAGCGTCCACGGCACGGCCTCGCCCGCGAGGACGAGCACCCGGCGCGGCAGCACCGCCGACAGGTCGCCGTGCGAGGCGAGCAGCTCCAGATGGCTCGGCACGCACTTGAGGAAGTCGACGCCGTGCTTCGCCATGTGGGCGGCGAAGGCGGGCGGGTCGGTCGCCGTGTCCCGGTCCAGCAGGTGCAGCGCCGCGCCGGTGGTCAGCGCGCCGAACACGTTGAGGATGCCGAGGTCGGCCGCGGCCGTGGACGCCAGCGCCCACGACGCGAGCGGCCCGGCCGGGGCGAGCCGGGACAGGATCCCGTCCAGGTAGGCCGTGATGTTCCGGTGCTCGACCGCCACCCCCTTGGGCGTGCCGGTCGAGCCGGACGTGAAGATCACGTACGCGAGGTCCTCGGGGCCGGCCTCGACGTCCGGCTCCTCGGCGCCGGCGGCCGTCCCGTCCGGGGAGTAGGGCGGGACGGCGGTGACGTCCTCGGGCACGCGGGCCGCGAGGTCCGGGGCGCAGACCACCACGCGGGCCCCGGCGGTGGACAGCACCGCCGCGATCCGGTCGGCCGGCGCGGCGTCGTCGATCGGGACGTAACCCGCGCCCGCCTTGAGTGCGCCGAGCATGGCCACCGGCAGGTCCCGGGTCCGCTCCATCAGGACCGCCACCCGGTCCCCGCGTGCCACCCCGGCCGCGCGCAGCCGGCGGGTGAGCAGCCGGGCCCGCTCCTCCAGCTCCGCGTAGGTGAGGGCGCCGTCCGCCGCCACGACCGCGGTCGCCTCCGGGGTCCGCGCCGCGTGCGCGGAGATCCGGCCGTGCAGGGTCGGCCCGCCGAGCGGCGACCGCTGCGGCCCCGTCAGCAGCGCGTCCGCGCCGGGGTCGAGGTCGAGGTCGCCGATCCGGCGGCCGGGATCCGCGGTCATCTGGTCCAGGACCGCCACGAAGAACCCGGCGAGCCGCCGCGCCGTCGCCTCGTCGAACAGCTCGGGCCGGTACGCCAGGCCGCCCCACAGGCCCGCGCCGGTGTCCTGGACCGTCCAGCTCAGGTCGAACTTCGCGGTGACCGGCCGCATCTCCACCGCCTCGGCGGCGAGGCCGGGGAAGCCGGTGATCGGGCCGGCCGCGTCGTACACGTTGAGCAGCACCGGGGGCAGGACCTGCGACCCGCCCGGGCCGAGCGACTCGTCCGCGTGCGCGAAGGCGTCCAGCGTCTCCGCGCGGGCCCGCTCGACGAGGTCCCCGCCGGTCAGGCCGTCCTCCACCGAGGTGCGGATCACCAGGGTCTGCAGGAAGCAGCCGATGAGCCGCTCGGTCTCGGGGTGCCGCCGGCCGGACTCGGGCACCGCCACGCCGATGTCGGAGCCGCCCGACACCCGCGCGAGCATCGCCTGCAGGCCCGCGAGCAGAACCATGAACACCGTGGCGCCGTGCGCGGAGGCGAGACCCCGCACCCGGGCGGCCAGGTCGTCCGGCAGCTCCAGGTCCAGCAGGCCGACGCCGGTTCCGGGGGCGGCGGGCCGCACCCGGTCGGCGGGGAGCGCGATCTCGGCGGGCATGCCGTCGAGTTGGGTCGCCCACCAGCCGGATTCCGCCGACTCGGCGGCCATCCGCTGCCACTCCGCGATATCCGCGAACTGGCGGTCGAGGGGAGCGGGCGCGGGCCCGGCCCCCGTACGCGCCGCGTAGAGGTCGGCGAGGTCCCGGAGGAGGACGCCGCGCGACCAGGCGTCGCTCGCGATGTGGTGGAGCACCAGAGAGAGCACGTGCTCGCGCGGACCGAGCACCAGGATCGCCGCGCGCAGCGGGTACTCCTCGGCCAGCCGGAACGGCCGCCGGGCCAGCTCGTCCAGGCGCGCCGCCACCGCGGGATCCGGCAGGGAGCGGCCGTCCAGGTCGGCGACCGCCTCCACCACGACCCGCGACGCCGGGCCGGTCACCGCGTACGGCTCCGCGTCGCGGACCTCGACGGTCGAGCGCAGCACCTCGTGCCGCTCGGCCAGGTCCACGACGGCGAGCCGGAGCGCCTCCACGTCCAGCTCACCCTCGAACCGGATCACGACCGGCACGTTGTAGGCCGCGCTGTCCGGGTCCACCTCGCCGGCCAGCCACATCTGGCGCTGCAAGGGGGAGAGCGGGACCGGGCCGTCGCCCGCGCGCCGGGGGATCCCGGCGGGCGCGGGGGCCGCCTCGCTCCGGGGCAGGGCGTCCAGCGCGGCGGCCAGGTCGGCGAGCACCGGGTGCTCGAAGATCAGCCGCAGCGGGACCGTGACCCCGAGCCCGACGCCGAGCCGGCCGGCCACGCGTACGGCGGTGAAGGAGTCGCCGCCCAGCGCGAAGAAGTCGGCGTTCACTCCGATGGCGTCGCCGTCCGCGCCGTTGCCGGCGGCGGCCTTGGACGCGAGCAGCTCCGCCCAGACGCGGGCGATCAGCCGTTCGGTCTCCGTCGCGGGCGCGGGGCCCGATCCGTCCGAGGCCGGCGGGTCGGACCGGTCGGCCGCGAGCGCGTCGAGCAGGCGGGCGCGGTCCACCTTGCCGTTCGCGTTGAGCGGCAGCGCGTCCACCAGCGTGATCGCCGAGGGCACCATGTAGTCCGGCAGCACGCGCCGCAGGGCCGCGCGGATCTCGTCCACCGTGGGCCCGTCCGGAGCCGCGGGGACCAGCCAGGCGGCCAGCCGCCGTCCGGCGCCCTCGCCCGCGGGCAGGACCACCGCCTCCGCCACGCCCGGCAGCGCCCGGCAGGCGGCGGCGATCTCGCCCGGCTCGACCCGGTATCCCCGGATCTTCACCTGGTCGTCCACGCGGCCGAGGAACTCCACGACGCCGTCGCGGGTGATCCGCACCCGGTCGCCGGACCGGTACCACCGGCCGTCCGCCCGCTCCACGTAGCGCGCGTTGCCGGGGTCGCCCAGATATCCCCGGGCGACCTGCGGGCCGCCGATCCACAGCTCGCCCGCCACGCCGTACGGCACGGCCCGCCCGGCGGCGTCGGCGACGAAGCAGCGCACGCCGGGGAAGGGGGTGCCGAGCGGCGCCACCGAGCCCGTGCGCGCGACCGCCCCGGCCGCGCAGCCGAGCACCGAGACCGTGGTCTCGGTCGGCCCGTAGTGGATCTGGACCTCCAGGTCGGGCCGCACCTGCGCGATCCGGTCGACCAGCGTCCACGGCGTCGCCTCGCCGGCGAGCACGAGCAGGCGGCGGGGCAGCACCGCCGCGAGATCGCCGTGCGCCGCCAGCAGTTCGAGCTGGCTCGGCACGCACTTGACCGCGTCCACCTCGTGCCGGCGCAGCCAGGCCGCGTACGCCTCCGGATCGACGGCCGTCTCCCTGCCGAGCACGTGCAGCGCCGCGCCCGTGGTCAGCGCGCCGAAGACGTTCAGCAGGCCGAGGTCGGCGGCGATCGTCGAGACGAGCGCGTACGAGCGGGGAGCGGCGTCACCCTGCCCGACCCGGGTGAGCACGGCATCCAGGTACGCGGTCAGCTGGCGATGCTCGACCGCCACCCCCTTCGGCGTGCCGGTCGAGCCGGAGGTGAAGATCACGTAGGCGAGATCCGCGCCGTCTCCGCTTTCCGCGGCCGCGTCCGCGACGTCGTCGCCGGGGACGACCGCGACGACGCCCTCGGGCAGGCGATCCGCCAGTTCGGGCGCGCAGACCGCGACACGCACCCCGCCGCCGGCCACCATGGCGGCGATCCGGTCCCGCGGCGCGGCGTCGTCGATCGGGACGTACGCCGCCCCGGTCTTGAGCACGGCGAGCAGCGCCACCGGCAGGTCCCGGGTCCGCTCCATGAGGAGGGCGACCCGGTCGCCGCGCGCCACCTCGGCGTCGCGCAGCCGCCCGGCCAGGCCGTTCGCGCGCGCGTCCAGCTCGGCGTACGTGAGCGTGCCGTCCGCCGCCACGACGGCGGTCGCCGACGGCGTACGGGCGGCCTGGGCGGAGATCCGGCCGTGCAGGGTGGGCGCGCCGAGCGCCGGCGGCGCGGGCTCGGCGAGGGCGGGGTCGGCGCCCGGCTCCAGCTCCAGCTCGCCGACCGGGCGGTCCGGATCCGCCACGAACTGGGCGAGCAGCGCGCCGAACCAGCCCGCGAGGCGGGCCGCCGTGTCCGGTTCGTACAGGTCCGAGCGGTAGGTGAGCTCGCCGCGCAGCGCGCCGCCGTCCTCGACGAAGGCCCACGCCTGGTCGAACTTCGCCGCGAACGGCGGCACCTCGAACGGCTCGGCGGTCAGGCCGGGGAAGCCGGCGACCTCGCCCGGGGCGTCGTAGACGTTGAGCAGCACGTCGAACAGCGGCGCCGCCGTGCCCGAGCGCGGCGGGCGCACCCGCTCCACGACGCGGTCGAACGGGACGTCCGCGTGGCCGAACACGTCGAGCGCGGCGGAGCGGGCCTGCCCGACCAGCTCCCTCCCGGTGCGGGCGCCGTCCACCGTCCCGCGTACGACCAGGGTCTCGACCAGGCAGCCGACCAGCGACTCGGTGTCGGGGTGCCGGCGGCCGGACTCCGGCACGCCCACGGTCACGTCGGCGCTCGCCTCGGAGCCGCCCGACACCCGCGCCACCGTCGCCTGCAGCGCCGCCAGCAGCACCATGAACACGGTGGCGCCGCTCTCCGCCGCGAGCGCGCGCAGCCGCGCGACCGTCTCGGGGGCCAGCGGCACGTCCACCACGCCGGCCCGCCACGCCGCCCCGGGAGGGGACGCACGGTCGGGAAGGAGGCCGGGGACCGGTTCCAGCCCGGCCAGCCGGTCCTCCCACCAATCCAGCGCCCGTTCCGCCTCGGGGGAGGAGGCGCGGGCGGTCGCCCACGCGGCCACGTCCGAGTAGCGCGTCGCGGGCGGGTCGAGCGCCGGACCGCTCCCCAGCCGGTGCCGGTACAGCGCGGCCAGGTCACCGAGGAGCAGCGGCTGCGCCCATGCGTCGATCGCGACGTGGTGCATGAGCAGGAGCAGCACGTGCTCCCCGGGACCGGCGGCGAGCAGGGTCGCCCGCAGCGGATACTCCTCCGCCAGCCGGAACGGCACCCGCGCCAGCTCCGCCACCCTGCTCGGGAGCGCCTCGGGGGCGACCTCCTCCACCGCGACGTCGATCCGGTCCGCCTCGCCGGTGACCGCGTACGGCTCGCCGTCGCGGACCTCCACCGTCGAGCGCAGCACCTCGTGCCGCTCGGCCAGGTCCACCACGGCCCGCCGAAGCGCGGCGACGTCCAGCTCGCCGCGCAGCCGCAGCGCCACGGGCACGTTGTAGGCGGGGCTGTCCCGCTCCATCTCGGACGCGAGCCACATCCGCCGCTGCACGGGCGACAGCCGCCAGGGCCCGTCGTCCGCACGCCGGGGGATGCCCGCCGGCGTCGCCTGGCGCGCCTGGGCGATGCGGCGGTTGAGCAGCTCGCGCAGCCGGTCCTCGCCGGAGACGACGGTCATGAGCTGGCCTCCTGTCCGGCCATCTCCGCGATGACCTGTCGTTCCACTTCGGCGGCGTACTCGGCGAGCACGGGATGGTCGAACAGCGCCCGTACGGCGAGGTCGCAGCCGAGCGCCTCGCGCAGGCGGACCGTCACCCGGGTCGCGAGCAGCGACGTGCCGCCGAGCGCGAAGAAGTCGTCGCGCGCCCCGACCAGAGGGACGCGCAGCACCTCCTGCCAGATCTCCGCGGCGAACTCCTGCATTGGGCCCTCCGGCGGCGTGTGCGGCGCGGCGGCCACCTCGACGCCCTCCAGCGCCCGCCGGTCGAGCTTGTCGCTGACCGTGTGGGGCAGCGCGTCGTGCGCGGCCCACCGGCGCGGCACCATGTAACCGGGCAGCCGCTCCCGGGCGTGCTCCTCCAGCTCGGCGGCGCGGGCCTCGCCACGCCAGACGACGTGGCCGATCAGATGGGCGTCCGGCCCGGTCGTGGCGACCACGGCGGCGTCGGCGACGGCCGGGTGGGCGCGCAGCACCGCGTCGATCTCGCCCAGCTCGACCCGATATCCGCGGACCTTGACCTGGCCGTCCACCCGGCCGGCGAAGTCGAGCACCAGCCCGCCCGCGCCGTCCGGGACCCAGCGCACGATGTCACCCGAGCGGTAGCGCCGCGCCGGCGCGCCGGGCGGAGCCTCCGGGTCGGGGACGAACGCGGCGGCGGTCAGGTCGGGGCGGCCGCGATAGCCGCGCGCGACGCCCGGACCGCCCAGCCACAGCTCGCCCGGCACGCCGGGCGGGAGCATCCGGCCGAGCGGGTCCACCACGTACAGCCGCTCGCCGGGGATCGGGTGTCCGATGGGGACGCTGTCCCCGATCGAGCCGGTCACCGGATGCACGGTGGACGCGACGGTCGCCTCCGCCGGGCCGTAGGCGTTCCAGAGCCCGGCGACCCGGGTGCGCAGCTCCCCGGCCAGGGCCGGGTCGAGCGGCTCGCCGCCGGCCAGGAGCCGCATCTGCGGCCGGCCGCGCCAGCCCGCCTCCACCATCAGCCGCATCCGGCTCGGGGTGGTGAGCACCAGCGTGACCTCCGCGGTGTCACACAGCTTGCCGAGCGCGCGGCCGTCGAACGCGGTCGCGGTGTCGGCCACGACCACCCGGGCTCCGGCGGTCAGCGTGGCCCACAGCTCGAACGCCGAGGCGTCGAACACCATCGGCGCCACCGCCAGCACGGCGTCGTCGCGGGTCAGCCCGGGATCGGCCTGGATGGAGGCGACGAACGCGGCCAGGCTCCGATGGGTGATCTCGATGCCCTTCGGGCGTCCGGTCGAGCCCGACGTGAAGATCACGTACGCGAGCCCGTCGGGGTCGGCCTCCGGGATCTCGCCGCGCGGCGCGTCGAGCAGCGCCGCCGCGTCGAGGACGGTCACGCCGTCGAGCCCGGCGACCGCGGCGTGCGCCTCGTCGCCGAGCGCGAGCACCCGCCGCACCCCGCCGTCCTCGACGATCGCCGCCAGCCGCATGGCCGGCAGGTCGGGGTCCATCGGCACGTACGCTCCGCCCGACCGCAGCACGCCGAGCAGGACGGCGGGCAACAGGGGGTCGCGCGGCAGGCTCACCCCGACCGGCTCCTCGGCCGTCACGCCGGCCGCGACCAGACCCGCGGCGACCCGGGCCGAGAGCTCCTCCAGCTCGCCGTAGGTCAGCCGGCGCCCGGCCGCCTCGACCGCGATCCGGCTCCGGTCCCGGGCGACGATCGCGTCCACGACGGTCGCGGGCGGCCGGATCTCGGCCCCCGTGCCCGCCGCGAGCAGCGCCGTACGCTCCGCAGGGGAGACCAGCGGCAGCGCGGAGACCGGCGTGGCCGGGTCGGCGAGGCCGCGGTCGAGCGCGGTCAGCAGCGCGTCGGCCACCCGCCCGGCGTCGGCCACGCCGAACCGCGACGTGGCGTACTCGACCAGGAGTTCCGCGCCGTCGGCCCCGGCGTTCACCAGGACGCTCAGCTCCGTGGCCGCGCCGCCGCAGTCCAGCTCGCCGACCAGCTCGACCCTGATCCCCGGTTCCTCCCGCCCGGGCTCAGACGCGATCTCGACGGCGACGGGCACGTCCTCCGGCTGGACCGACAGCACGACCGGCGCTGGACCGGACCCCGGAGGGCGCGGCAGCGCGGCGGCGACGGCGGCCCCCGCCTGCTCCTGGTGGGCCAGCGCCCCGGTGATCGCCGCGCCGGCCGCGGCCACCAGGTCGCCGAACGCCGGGTCGTCGCCGAAGCGCACGGGGACGGGCAGCACGCCGAGCAGCGGGCCCACGACCCGGTCGAGGCCGGGCCGGTCGCGTTCGGCCGCGGTCACGCCGATCATCGTCTCGGCCCGCCCGGTCAGCCCGCCGACGACGGTGGCGAGCGCGGCCAGGTGGACCGCCGCCGGGGTGACGCCGCGCTCGGCCGCGAACCGCCTGATCCGCGCCTCCAGCGCCGGATCAATGGGGCGGCTGAGCCGGCGCCCCTCGTGCGTCGCCGTCCCGGCCGCGCCCAGCAGGTCGTACGGCACGGCCGCGTCGGCCAGCGCCTCCCGCCAGTGCGCGCTCTCGCGCTCGACCGCCGCCTCGCGGCGCTCCTCCTCGCCCAGCGCGACGTCGCCCAGCTGGAGCGCCGGCTCGGGGACGGGACGCCCGGCGAGTCCGGCGGCGACCTCGTCGATGAGGATCCGGGCCGACCAGCCGTCGAACGCGATGTGGTCGGTGACCAGCACCAGCTCGGCCGCCGCCGGGCCGGTCCAGGCGAGCAGCGCGCGCAGCAGCGGCACGTCGCCGGTCAGGTCGAACGGCGTCGCCGCCCGGCCGGCGAGGTCGAGGATCGCGGACTCGCGCGCCGCCGGGTCCAGGCCGCGCAGGTCGTGCTCGTCCACGCGTACGGGCACGGGGGCGTGGACGCGGACGGCCGGCTCCCCGCCCCGGTGCTCGATCACGCCGCGCAGCGACTCGTGCCGGCGCACGACGTCGTCGAGCGCGGACCGGAAACGCGCCGCGTCCGCGACGCCGGACACGCGGAACCGCATCGCGATCAGCGTCGCGCGGGTGTCCGGCTCCATCTGCCGAAGCGCCCAGAACTGGCGCTGCATGTCGGTCAGCGGGTAGCGGTCGCGGCCCGTGTGCCGGACCAGGGGGGCGCGCCCGTCGCCCCCGGAGCGTACGCGCCGGGCCAGAGCCGCCACCGTGGGCTCGGCGAGGAACGCGTGCAGCGGCACCTCGGCACCGAGGTCGGCGCCCGCCCGGGCCACCACCCGGGCCGCGGCGAGGGAGTGCCCGCCGAGGTCGGCGAACCGGTCGTCCACGCCGACCCGGGCGACCTCGACGCCCAGCACGCCGGCGACGATCGCGGCGAGCCGCCGTTCGAGGTCGTCGCGCGGCGCCGTGGTCGCCTCGTGCGCGGCGGGCCGTACGGCGCCGAGCGCCTGGCGGTCGATCTTCCCGTTCGGGGACAGCGGGAGGCGGTCGAGCAGGGCCACCCGGTCGGGCACCATGTAGCCGGGCAGGCGCTCGCGCAGGAAGCCGAGCAGCTCCGGCTCGTCCACGCCGTCGGCCTGGGCGTATCCGGCCAGCCGCCGGGTGCCGTCCGCGTCGGGCAGCGCCAGCACGGCGGCGGCGGCCACGCGGGGATGCGCGGTCAGGGCGCGCTCGACCTCGCCCAGCTCGACCCGGTGGCCGCGGATCTTGACCTGGTCGTCGGCCCGCCCCGCGAAGTGGTAGACGCCGCCCTCGAACCGGACCAGGTCGCCGGTCCGGTAGGTGTGGCCGAGGCCGGGCAGCTCGACGAACCGGTCCTGCCCGGCCGGGACGCCGTCCGACCGGTTCAGGTAGCCGCGGGCCACCAGGGGGCCGCTCACCCACAGCTCGCCGGTCTCGCCCTCGGCGACCTCGGCGCCGTCGCCGTCCCGGACGCTCAGCACGGCGCCCGCGATCGGGAGCCCGATCGGCGGGACGCCGGTCGTGCCGCGCGGCACCTCGTGGGCCAGGCACTGGATCGTGCACTCGGTCGGCCCGTACAGGTTGAGGACCCGCTCGATCTGCGGGTTGCCGTAGATCGCGTCGATCAGCTCGGGCCACGCCGCCTCGGCGCCGGAGTGCACCAGCCGGGCGCGCGGAGGCAGCGGTCCGGAGCGCAGCAGCGCCGCCAGCACGGACGGCGGGCCGCCGAGGGACGTCACCTCGTCGCGCGCGGGCAGGCCGGGCAGCGCGAGCAGGTTGTCGGCCAGGATCACGGCGCCGCCGGCCAGCAGCGGCGCGAAGATCTCCATCACCGACGGGTCGAAGCAGACCGAGGTCGCGGCCAGCGAGCCGGCGAGTGCCTCGGGCCCCCACGTCTCGACGATCCAGGCGAGCTGGTTCAGCACGTTGCGGTGCTCGACCGCGACGCCCTTGGGCCGGCCGGTCGATCCGGACGTGTAGATGACGTACGCCAGGTTCTGCGGGGTGACGGCGGCGCCCGGATCGGTGTCCGGAGCCGTCACGTCGTCGATCCCGGCGTTGATCACGCGCGCCTCGATCGCCCGGTCGAGGCCGGGGCGCGTGATCAGGGACTTCAGGCCGCTGTCGGCGGCGATGAGCCGCAGCCGCTCCGAGGGGTAGGCGGGGTCCAGCGGCACGTAGGCCGCCCCCGCCTTCAACACGCCGAGCAACGCCGGGATGAGATGCTCGCCCCGATCGAGCAGCACCCCGACCGGCTCCTCGCGGGCGACGCCGCTCCGCAGGAGCGTGTGCGCGATCCGGTTCGCGCGCCGATCCATCTCCTCGTAGGAGATCCGCAGATCACCGGCGACGTAGGCGAGCGCGTCGGGTGTGCGCGTCGCCTGTGCCGTCACCGCCACATGAATGGTCACGGGCGCTGACACTAGACAGCAATGATCATCCAGTCGATGATATGTCACATATCTGGTGCCAAAACGGTATAAGACTGCCTCGCGCACGCTATTGCGGTCTGCGATTTATCCGCATCTCGGCCGTTCTCGCCCTCGAATCCCGGTCGCCCTCCGGCCCTTGTTCGGCGAAAAATCTACATCGTAAAGGCGCGCTGCCCTTGCGCGTACGCCGGGACGTCTGATCGGCCACCCGCCGCCGCTTCGCCGGCCTGGGCGGGCGGCAGACCGGCGGATCTCGCCGGATTGTCGGAGGGTCTCCCTATTGTCGCGATCATGACGAACGCCTGGGATGAGGTCCGCGCCGCGATCGACGGGGAGGACGCCGCCGCCGTGGCGGCGCTGGTGGCCGGATTCGACGAGGAGCGGCGCCGGGAGGTCGCCCGTGAGCTGCCCGGATACCTGCCGGTCGCTCGGGCGGCCGGCAGGCGCAGGGACGAGGAACGGGAACGGCAGGCCCGGTGGATGGAGCTCCAGCGGCAGGCGGAGCGGATAGGCCGGCCGGTCTACGCGCTCGCCGAGGCGCGCACCTTCTACACCGAGCGGGTGGGCGATCTCTGGATTGAGCCCATGCGCGTCGCGGGGGCGGGCACCATCGTCGGCGCCGCGGCCGTGGTCACCTGGCTAAACAAGCGCGACTTCGCCCGCTTCTGGGAGCCCGACGAGATCGACGACACCGCGCCGATCCTCCAGGCCGTGGCGGCCAGGCCCGCCGCCTGGCAGCGGGACCTCGCGGTGCGGATGGCGCTGCGGCTGCGTGCGGCGCGCCCGGAGCCGGACCGGCGGGTGCGGCTGACCCTGGAACTGCTGCGCCGTACGGGGGCGGAGCCGCCCGAGCACGACCCGCTCACCCTGGCCTGGATCGCGGCCTCCCGGCCCGGAGAGCTGGACGGCGACCCGCTGCTGGACGTGATGGTGCCGAGATTGTTCGCGGCCGAGGGGGTGGGCAGGCTCCTGCGCGCCGACCGGGAGTGGCCCGCCGCCCTGGCCGCGCTCGCCCGCTCCGGGCGGATCGCGCGCGCGACCCTGCTCGACGGGTGCCGGGCCCGGTTCCTGCGCGGAGGCGAGGCCGCCGACCAGCGTTTCTTCGTCCGCCTGTACGAGCTGCTCGACCCGGCTCCCGACGAGGTCGCCCCGCACCTCGGCGACCATCTCGCGCTGCTCGCCTTCGCCCCGGCGAACGTGGCCGACCTGGCGCTCAAGCAGGTCAGGCGAGCAGGAGCGGTCCCGCCCGAGCGGGCCGGCGCAGCCGTCGAGGGGCTGCTGTTCCGCGGCGAGGGCAGGCTGGTACGGGCCGGGCTGGCCTGGCTCGACCGGCTCCTGAAGGATCCCGCGGGCGACCTGGACGCCTATGCGCCCGCGCTGGCCGCGGCACTGGTGTGCGAGTCGGGCGACGCGCGGGACCGCGCGGTGAAGCTGGCGGTCAAGCACGCGCCCCGGTTCGGCCCGCTGGGCGCCGAGACGATCAGGGAGGTCGTCGCCCTGCTGCCCGCCGGCCAGGGGGCGGAGCTGGCCGAGGTCTTCGGCGGCGAGCCCGCCCTCGCGCCCGCGCCCGAATCCGTGCGCTTCGCTCCCGTGCCGCTGCCCGACGTCCCGCCGCCCGCCCCGATGCCGCCGCGGGTGGAGGGCCCGGAGACGCTGGTCCGGCTCTCGCTCCAGCTCTCCGAGTTCGACTGGATGAGCTCCGAGAGATGGCTGGACGGGTTCGTCCGGCTGGCCGGATGCCCGGACGGCGCGGAGCGGGCCCGGCTGGCCGCGACGCTCGCCCCGCTCGCCGCGCGCTGCCCCGACAGGCAGTTCCGCTGGAGGCCGTGGTGGGGCACCGGCGACTGGGCCGCGGCGATGGCCAGGGAACTCGCCGAACCGGGGGCGGAGCGCCGCGCCCACCCGGAGGGCCGTCTGACGGTGGCGGAGCGCGTTCCCGGGATGACGCACGCCGGCCTCGGGAAGCTCATGCCGCTCTTCCGGTACGCCGAGGTGTACCAGGCGCTGGTGGAGGGGCGGCTGCCGCCGTACCTGCTGGGGACGCCGACCCGGGCGAACGGGCTGCTCGACGCAGAGACGCTGGTGGAGCGGCTGGAGGGGTACGAGCGCGACGGCGTCGCGGCGTTGCCGCTGGATCTGCGGCAGGCGCTCTTGCGGCTGGGCCGTACGGTCACGGACGAGGTCGCCGAGCGCGCGGGGCGCCTGAGCGGGGAGGCCGGGCGCACGGTCGCCCGCTGGCTCACCGACCGGCCCGAGGAGCCGCGCGTCGTGCTGACCTGGGGGACGCATCAGGGTGACACCCGCATCGCCTCCGAATTCGTCTCGGGCCCCGAGTATCGCGAGGTGCTGGGCGACCTGCTCGTCCCCCGGACGCACGACGAGTCGTGCGAGCGGCTGCTCGCCGTGCTGGCCGGGCACCGGGAGCCGGCCGCCGCCCGGTCCGTCTACACCTTGCGAACGAACTGGCCGCTGAACAAGCCGTCGCTGGAGGACCTGCGGCTGCTGGTGAGCGCGGACGGTCCGGCGGGGCCCGGCCTGTGCCTGCTGCTGGCCCACTTCCTCCTGCAGGGGCCGGACGGCGGGGCGGTGCTCCCGCTGCTGCAGCTGGCCGCCACCGGCGACCTGCCCGGCGAGGAGCTCGGCAGGCGGCTCGCCGATCTGCTCAGCCGCGACGGGAACGGCCACGGCGAGGCCCTCGCCGCGCTGCGGGCGGCGGCCGAGCAGGGTGCGCAGCGGGAGGTGTGGCAGGTGATGCGGGGACTGCTGCCCGCCTGCCTGCCGGGGCCGGACGAGCGGTCCACCACCGCGCACACGCGGCTGATGCGGTTCGCCGCGGATGTGGCGGAGTGGGCCGGCGCGCGCGGCGAACTCGCCGTGGTCGCGCGGCTCGCCGCCCGCACCCGGGGGAGCGAGCTGGTACGGCAGGCACGGCGCCTGCACGCCCTGCTGACGACGGAAACGCCGCCGAAAGCAGGGGATCGCCTTCCTGTGGACACCTCCGTCTGACCCGTCCGGCGGCCACACCGTCCGAGGTCAGCCGAGGTCCTTGACCGCCCGCCAGGCCGCGTCGATCGCCGCGTCCGCGTACGCGCGGGGCAGCGCGTCCGTGTTCGCGAACGCCAGGTTCCCGTACGGCTGCCGGGCCGTTTCGCTGGGCAGCGGGCCGTCAGGGAAGAAGGTCGCCCACGGCCTGCCGTACTCCAGGGCGTAGCCGTGCGCCCAGCGGTTGACCGTGATCGCCTTGATGTCGCGGGCCGGGTCGAAGCCGCCCTGGCCGAGGCTGCGCAGCAGCAGCTCCCTGGTGGTGCGTTCGATCTGCTCGAACGGCGTCCTGATCAGCTCGACACGCCCCTTAACCGCGCCGACGCGCGGGTCCGGGTCGGACACGCTGCAGGCCCGGTTGAGGTGCAGGACGATCGGCTCGTCGGGTGAGCGCGGGTGTGTGTAGCCGCCCATGCTGACCGGGAAGTCGAGCGAGGCGCCCAGCCAGTACGCCCCGGGGTAGCGGACGCCCTGGATGCCGAGCCGCTGGAACGCCTTCCAGTCGCGCAGCACCACGTTGGTGTAGAGCAGTGGCAGCCGCACCGCCCCCTTCAGCGCGAGGCGCTGCTCCTCGGGCAGGTCCGGCACCAGGTAGGGGATCATCTGGTGCTGGCAGGCGAGGATCATCTTGCCGCCGGTGACCGAGTGGAGCCTGCCGCCCTGGACGTAGGAGACCTCGCCGTCGCCCGTGACCCGGACGACCGGGCTGGACAGGCGCAGCCGCACCTTCGCGCCCTTCACATCGAGCCGGTCGTAGCGGACCTTGGCCGGGACTAGGTCCTCCATCGTGTGCCCGGGGACGGATCCGGGGATCAGCGCGCGGACGAGCGCCCTGGCCACCCCGGCGTTGCCGTCGGGGAAGTGGTAGATGTACTCGTCTTCGGCGTCCCAGAACCTCGCCTCGGTCGGCGCCATGAGCCGGTGCGCCTTGGACACGAGCTTGAGCCCGCCGAAGCCGGGGTAGCCGTCCGCCCACGCGTCCAGCGCGCCGACCGCCTCCGCGTCGTAGCCCCAGTTGCCGCTCGGCACGTGGCGCAGGTACTTGATCACGTCGGGGTGCGCCTTGACGACCGTGCGCAAGTAATCGGCGTAGGTCAGCTCGGCCAGCCGGAGCTTCTTCTTCTCGTCGGACAGCCCCTTCAGCCAGTCGTGGGAGTCGATCCTGGCCAGGTCCTTCAGCGCCTCCTTGTGCATCGGCGCCTTGGCCAGCCCGTCCTTGCCGATGGCCAGGTGGTCGCGGCCGAAGGTCTCCTTGTCGAAGAACGTCGCCCGGCCGAGGCCTTTGTACGTCTCCTCGTGGAAGTAGCGCTCGAACCGCTTCAGCTCGATGCCGAGGTCCTTCAGGAGGCCCTTGGCCTGGTTGGAGAAGGTGGAGGGAGTGTCCAGCGACTGCGAGCCGCCATAGCCGATCAGCCTCCGGCCGCGCACCTCGAACTCGTTGCGCACGGCATGGCCGCCGAAGTCGTCGCCCACCTCCAGCAGCAGGATCCGGGCGCCCGCGTGCTTCTGGCGGTAGAAGAACGCCGAGGCGAGGCCGCTGATCCCGGCGCCGACCACCACCAGGTCGTAGCGCTCTCCCGTCGGCTGGGGCTCGCCCATGTCGAAGGCGCCGTCGCGCAGCGCGTGCGGCACCTTCAGCATCGCGTCCGTCTGGCCGCGAAGCCCCTTCCTCGCCGGTGGGTACGGCCCGGCCGCCGCGGATCCGGCGGTCGTGGCCTGGGCGGCGGCGGGGCCGGCGGCGGCGCCGGCCGTGAGTCCGGCGGCGGCGGCGGTGAACACGACGCCGTTGATGAAGTCTCGCCGGTTGATCGACCGATCCATACCAAGCTCGCGGTCAGAGAACACGGCATCTCCTTGATCTTGGGGGGATGGCGTGGATTCAAGCACCTCGCAAATATGCCGACAAGAACGGGAATGTAAAAGAAAAGGGGTCGGCGAATACATGCTGTTAGTTACGCCAAGTAATCGCGGAATTCTGAAAGAAATTCGAAACTCAGAACGCCGACGACAGCACCGAGCCCGCGCCCGAGCCGGCCATCGCCCCCTGCGCATCGGTCAGGTCGAACCGCCTCGTCACCGCCAGGGCGGCCACGAGGTCTCCGGTAATTGGGTCGACCGCCCAATTACCGGAGACCTCTCGTTGTCGGTCTACGACCTCTCCGACACCCGGACCGGCTTACGCATCACCGCGGACTTCGATACAGGGCCTATGCGAGCGTCAGCGGGACGTGGTCGCAGTCGTAGCCGAAGTAGCGCGGCCCGGCCAGCGCCAGCCCGGCGGGCGTGGTCCAGCGCGGGTCGCAGGGCGCGGCGATCACGGTGACCCGCAGGCCGTACCTCATGTTCTCCGTGGTGACCGGCTCGCCGGTCTCGGTGTCGAGCACGCAGATCAGGTCGGGCGTCGTGGCGACCACCTCGCCGTCCCGGGTGGCGAGCAGGTGCTCGTTCTGGAAGTTGAGCCGCAGCGTACGGCCGGCGTCGGCTCCCAGCCCCTCAAGGGACGCCTGACCGCGGGCGAAGCCGCCGGAGGTGCGGCGCTCCACGTCGATCACCTTCCCGGTGAGGAGGCGCGTGCCGCCCAGCAGGTCACGCGCCGCGGCGACCGGGTCCGCGTGCTCGTGCCGCGCGAGCCGTACGGCACGGCCGAGGTCCTCGGCCAGGGTGAGCGTGGCCGGGACCAGGCCGTCGCGCAACTGGTCGCCGCGCAGCACGGTGTCGGCGCACGACACCTGGCAGCCCATCTCCACGCAGGCCGAGCGGGCGATCCGCTCCGACCACAGGTTGGAGACCGCGTCCACGACGAGCGTGTTCCCCTTGTCGTCGGCGAGGGCCATGGGCGTGGTCGACACGCCGATCAGCGTGGGCAGCACCATCTGGGCCTCGGGGAAGGCCCGCCCCATGGCGTCGCCGTCGACCAGCGGGAGTCCCGACTCCGCCGCGGCCGCGATGGGGATCATCGAGTTCACGCCGCCGATCTCGATCGGCACGATGTGCGTCGCGGGCCGTCCCAGCACGGCCTCCAGCGCGCGCAGGGCAGTGAGCTCCTCCGCGCCGGAGGGCAGCTTCTCCAGCAGGACCGTCGGCGCGCCCATCGCGGAGACCGGCACGACCGTCGCGTCGGCCGGCACCTCGTCGATGTCGGCGACCGTCACCGGGCCGTGGCGGCGGATCGCCTCCCGGGCCAGCAGCTTGCCGATGTAGGGGTCGCCGCCGCCGCCCGTGCCGAGGATGCCCGCGCCGCGGGCGATGTCGTCGAGCTGCTCGATTCCGATCTCACGCATCGATCTTCTCCAGGTCCAGGTCGCCGACGGCCTTCACCCGAACGCGGGTCGCGTTCCCGGGGAGGTACGCCAGCGGGATCTCCTCCACGTCCACGATCCGCACGCTGCCGGGGCGCGCCCCGGCCCGTTCGGCGCGGGACACCGCCTCGGCGCGGGCCTCGTCGAGCACGGTCTCGCGGGCGCCGGAGAACACCCGGTCCACCTCCCCGCCGACCTGCGCGATGGCCGCGCCGACGGCGTTGGCGACGGCGAAGTGGTCCGGCCGGCGTACGTCGTCGAAGCCGGGCAGCCGGTCGGGGATGAGGACGCTGCCGCCCCCGACGGCGACGACCGGCAGCGGGGCGGAGGAGGTGCGCATCCGGTCCACGGTGACGGCGACGCGCTCGGCGATCCGGCGCAGCGCGTCGCGCGGGTCGATGTGCGAGACGAGGGACGGGTCGCCGATCTTGGCGTACCCGGCGGCCACGGCGAGGTCGGTCGCGGTCAGGGTGGACCCGCCGAAGACCAGGGCCTCGGAGGGGAGCCGGTAGCCGACGCTGCGCGGCCCGGTCGTGCCGTCCTCGGAGACGATCGAGCCCCCGCCGATGCCGAGCGACAGCACGTCCGGGATGCGGAAGTTGGTGCGGACCCCGGCCAGCTCCGCCTCGCCCGCGGCCTCCCGGGGGAAGCCGCCCACCAGCACGCCCACGTCGGTCGTCGTGCCGCCGATGTCGACCACGGCGCAGTCGGTGAGGCCGGACAGGAACGCGGCGCCCCGCATCGAGTTGGTCGGCCCGGAGGCGAAGGTCGCCACCGGGTACCGCCTGGCCTGCTCGACGTCCATCAGCGTGCCGTCGTTCTGGGACAGGAACAGCGGGGCGTCGATGCCGGCCGCCAGCAGCGCGCCGCCGAACGCGTCGACGATGCCGACGGCCAGCGACCGCAGCGCGGCGTTGACGATGGTGGCGTTCTCCCTGGCCAGCAGGCCCACCCGGCCGATCTCGTGGGAGAGGGACAGGTGGACGCCGGGGCCGAGCTCGGCGGCGAGGATCTCCGCCGCGCGCAGCTCGAACTCGGCGCTCACCGGCGAGAAGACCGAGGAGATCGCCACCGAGCGCAGCCCGCGCGCCGCGATGTCCCCGGCGACCCGCCGGATCTCCTCCTCGTCGAGGTCGGAGATCGGGCGGCCGTCGAACTCGTGGCCGCCGCGGCACAGGTAGCTGGCGCCCTCGACGGCCGTCCGGAGCCGGTCCGGCCAGTCCACCATGGGCGGCAGGGCGGCCGTGGCGGGCAGGCCGAGCCGCACCGCCGCGACGGGCTCCAGCCGGGACGCCTCCACGAGGGCGTTGACGAAGTGCGTGGTGCCGATCATCACCGCCGAGACCTCGGTGGTGCCGAGCGCCTCCAGGGCGCCGGCGACGCCGGTGGTGACGTCCGCGGTAGTGGGGGATTTGACGGTCGCGAGCACCTCGTCCGCGTCGCCGATGAGTACGGCGTCGGTGTTGGTGCCGCCGACGTCGATGCCGATGCGCATGGTCGTCCGGTGGTCCTTTCAGCTTGTTACGGCGGGCGCGAGGGTGGCGGAGTGGGCGACGGGCCGCTCCCGGGTGGCGCGGACGAGGCCGAGCTTGCCGGCGACGACGTAGCCGAGCCCGGCGAGGACGAGCGAGTTGAGGGCCGGGATGCCGGGCCACTGGTAGTGCTCGCTCAGCCAGCCGATCACGGCGGCCGCGCCCCAGAGCACCAGGGTGGCGGGCACCCAGGTCGGCTCGGTGTCGGGCAGCCGCCCGGTCAGGCGCGAGGCGTCCAGGGCCGGACGCCAGCGCCGCACCACGAAGTACTCGGCGACCATGATCCCGGCGACCGGGGGCGTGATCACGCCGAGCAGGGTGAGGAAGTCGGTGAACCTGTCGAGGATGCCCGCCGCGGCGAGGACGCTGCCGAACGTGCCGATGCCGATCGTCACGGCGACCCGGTTGAGCCGGACGCCGACCGTGGACTCGACCGCGCTGAGCAGGCCGAGCGTGGCCGAGTACAGGTTCCAGTTGTTGATCTTCACGGTCGCCGAGACCAGCACGACGACGCCGAGGATCCCCGTGGAGGCGGTGATGATCGCGATGACGTCGGACGTCTTCACGGCGTACGCGAGCAGCACACCGGCCAGGCCGAGCACGTACTCGCCGAGGGAGATGCCGACGAGCGTCTGCTTGACCACGTCGCCGGTGTTGCGGTTGAACCGCGTCATGTCGGGGGTGGTGACCGCGCCGACGATGTACGAACCGGCGACGATCGTCGCGCCGCTCGCGATCGACATGGTGGCCCCGAACGGCGGCGAGGCGACCAGGTCGCCCAGGCTGTGCCGGGACACCTCCACCCACATGGCCCATCCGGCGAGGCCGAGGAACGCGGGCACGGTGATGAAGGCGGTGAGGCCCATCATCTTGAAGCCCCTGATCACCAGGGCGGTCACTCCGAGCCCCGCGACGAGGCACCAGCCCCACATGGGCAGGCCGCCGATCAGGGAGCTCAGGCCCCCGGCGAAGACCGCGGTCTGCACGCCGAACCAGCCGAAGAGACTGAGCGTGATGATCACGCCGATCAGCGTGGAGCCGTAGCGGCCGAACCCGGTCCACCGGGCGAGCATCGAGGTGGAGAGCCCCTCGCGCATCCCCGCGACGCCGACGAAGATGCAGACGATCTCCAGGATGACCGAGCCGAGGGTGAACGCCCAGAAGGCGCCCCAGAAGGACAGGCCCGCGCCCAGCGTCGCGCCGAGCAGGAACTGCGTCAGGTCGGAGAGCTGGCCGAATCGCTGCACGGCCACGTTGAACCAGGAGTAGCGGGCGGACGGAGGGACCCGCTCCAGCGGGTAGTCCTCATCGATCATTGCGGAGACCTTTCGGGGGAGGGGGTGCGAGCGGGGCGGGAGGTCCGGCGGCCCGGACACGGACGCGGACGAAGGAGCCGGGCAGGTACGCCAGCGGCGCGCGGTGCGTCTCGACGATCTCGATCGCGCGGGGGTCGGCCCCGGCGCGTACGGCGCTGGCGCGCGCCTCCTCGAGGATCTCGTCGAGCGCTCCCGCGTCCCGGGACCGGTCGTCGAGGCGGACGATCCGTTCGGCCTGCCCGCCGACGGGGCTGCCGATCGCCCCGATGGCGCCGGCGACCCGGCCGTGCGGCGGGTGCCGTACGTCGCCCACGCCGGACAGGCCGTCCGGCACGGCCGCCGCCCCACCGCCGACCACGACGAGGGGGAGCCGGTCGGCGGCGGGCTGCAGCCGGTCCACCGCCTCGGCGAGCTCCGCCAGTTCGGCGGGCGCCGGGCTGCCGGGCGAGCCGGGCGCGGCTCCGATCGGGACCTGGATCAGGTCGGGCATCCGGAAGGCGACCGGCACGCCGCCGATCTCGGCGCCGTGCGCCGCCTCCTCGGGGAAGCCGTCGGCGAGCGCGCCGACCCGGATCCGGCTCGCGCCCACGTCGGCGACCACCGCGTGGGTGAGGCCGGTCAGCAGACCCGCGCCGCGCAGCGCGCTCGCCGGACCGCTGCCCAGGCTGAGCCCGGGATGGCGGGCCAGGTGCTCCAGGCTCATGAGGGTGCCGTCGCCGCGGGTGACGAACACGGCCGCGCCGGGGAGGGCGGTGGAGAGCCGCGCGACGGTGTCGCGGGCGTGCCGGGACAGCGCCGCGTCCAGGACGGTCGTGTTCTCGCGCTCCAGCAGGCCGAGCGTGCCGAGGTCGGCGGAGAGCGAGACCGGCAGCGGGCCGAGCTCGGCCCGGACGATCTCGGCGGCCTCCCGCTCCTGGTCGCCGTCGAGGGGCGCGAAGACGCCGGTGACGGCGACCGCCTCGGCTCGCTCGGCGACCTGGCCGGCGAATCGCGCGACCGCGTCCCGGTCCAGCGGGCTGCGATCCTCCGGGTCGAGGCCGCCGCCGCCGTCGACGATCGCCGTGCCGGCGTGGACGGCGGCCAGCAGGTCGGCCGGCCAGCCGAAGAGGGGCCGTACGGCGCGGGTGGCGGGGCCGCCGATGCGCAGCACCGCGACCCGGCACAGGCCGCTGCGCCGGGCGATGGCCGAGGCCGCGCCGCGCAGCCCGATCGCGACCTGGGCGACGTCGGGGGCGCCGAGCGCGTCCAGCGCGGCGGTCACGGACGCCACGGGATCGCCCGGCACGGAGCTCACCTTGGCCGCGGTCAGCACGTGTCCGGCCGCGTCGACGAGGACGGCGTCGGTGTTGGTCGGGCCCACGTCCAGCCCGGCGCGGGGCCGGCTCACCGGTCCACGTCCAGTCCGAAGGCCGCCGGGCCGCCGAGCCGCAGCCCGCGCTCGGTGTGCCACACGGGCGCGCAGGGCAGGCGTACCACGCCCACGCGCAGGCCGTACCTGAGCTGGTCGACCCCGACGACCTCGCCGGTGCGGGTGTCGAGCAGGGAGATGATGTCGGGGATGGCGGCGACCGGCGCCCCGTCCTCGAAAAGCGCGAGGTATTCGGTGCGCGCCTCCAGCCGCACCAGTCGCCCGGCGTCCGGGCCGAGCCCCTCGACGACGACCGTGTCCGGTTCCACCACGGCGACCTTGCCGCTGATCAGCGGGGCGGGCGGGGCGCCGCCCAGCTCCACCGCCCGGGTGACGGACCCGGGGACGGTGACGTCGGGGAGCCGTCCGGCGCGGAACACGTACTCGGCGGTGGCGGCCTGGCCGCCGAACGCCTCCAGCGCCGCCCGCACCAGGCGCTCCAGCCGGCGGCCGTCGACGCCGTCGATCACCATCGTGCGGCCGCGCTCGTCGCACACCACCGCCGGAGCCGGGCTGACGCCGCGCAGCTCCATCACGGTCTGGTCCATCCGGGGGAAGGCGCGGCCCATGCCGTCGGCGTCCACCAGGGGCAGCCCCAGGTAGGCCGCCCAGGCGACGGCGACGCATCCGTTCGCGCCGCCGATCTCGCTCGCCATCAGCGCGGCCACGGGGGAGCGGTGCAGCTCCTCGACCTTGGCCCGCAGGTGGAACGGCTCGCGGGTGCCGCCGATCCGCTCGCTCAGCACCGCCGTCGAGCCGACGATGCCGCACGGCATGACGAGGTCGTCGGGGGCCAGGTCGCCCGGCTGGACGACCCGCACCGGGCCGTGCTCCTCCACGGCCTGCAGCGCGGCGGCGCGGGCGACGGTGACCGGGCCGCCGCCGCCCGATCCGAGGATCGCGCAGCCCCGCGCGTACGCGGGCAGCAGCTCGGCGTCGATTTCCACAGCACAAGGCTACGAACGGTAACGGGATGCTACGGTGTGCTCGCAGCACATCTTTTGGGGAGATCATGGTCAATCCGCCCACCGAGCGCCCGGTCTCGGCGTTGCTGGGCGCGCCCGGGCTGGACGGCGTACGGCATCTCGCCGGTCCGCTCGACGCCCGGCCGGTCATCGGGGTGCGGCTCGTGGAGGACCTGCGCGCGCTCGCCGGGCAGCCCGCCGGTTCCGTGGTGGTGCTGAGCGCCGCCGCCTCGGCGCGCGCCACCGGATACCGCCTCGACGTCGCGCTCCGCGACTGCGTGGCGGCGGGCGCGGCCGCGCTGGTCCTGACCTGCGCCGGAGAGCCGCTCGCGGCGACCGCCGCCGCCCTCGCCGACCGGGGCGCGCTCGCGGTGCTGTCCGCCGCCACGTCCCCCGGGGGCGATCTTGCCGGGCTCGTCGTGGCCGTCGAGCGGGCCGTCGCCGGGTCGGCGGCCGACGCGCTCGCCCGGGTAGAGGCCGCGACGTCCGCCGTCCTGCGCGCGGGCGGGGACCCGGAGCGGATCGCCGCGGCCGCCTCGCGCGCGCTCGGCGTCGCCGTACGGACCGGACCGCCGGGGAGTGGCCCGGGGCGAGACGGGGCCTTCTCCGCCGGCCTTTCGGATGTGGCCGACGGCGCACGAGACGGCGCGGCGGACGGGCACCTGGAGCGCGCCGTCCGGGTGGTGCTGGAGGTCGCCGCGCTGGCCGCCGCGCGCGGGGAGCCGGACGACATCCCGGTGCGCTCCCGCTCGCAGCTCCTCGCCGAGCTGCTGATCGCCCCCGAGGAGCAGGCGCTGCGGCTGGCCGCCCGGGCGCGGGCGCTCGGCATGGCCGTCGACTCCTGGCACATCGCGCTGCGGGTGGAGCCGGCCGAGCTGGCGGGCACCGAGCGGTACGCCGTGCTCGACGCGGCCGGGCCGCTCGCGATGCGGCTGCTCCGCTCGGCCGGAGGGCCCGACTGGAACCTCGCCCGCGCCGACGACGCGCTGATCGTCATCCGCACCCAGCCCGCCGACCCCGGCAGGCAGGGGCTGCGGGCGGCCGTGGCCGACGCCGAAAGGCTCCTCGGCCACCTGCGCGCGCGGCTGCCCGAGGCGGGGCTGCGCTGCGGTGTCAGCGGCGCCCATCGCGGCCCGCTGGGGCTGCGCACCTCCGCGAGGGAGGCGAGGAGCGCGCTGCTGCGCGACCCGGCCGCCCGGTCGCCGGTCACCGCGCACGACGTGGCCGGGCTCGACCGGATGCTGATCGAGTGGTACTCCTCCGAGGCCGCCCGGCAGGCCGTACGCGAGCTCCTGGCCCCGCTGACCGCCCTCGGGCCCACCCGGGCCGAGCCGCTGCTGCGCACATTGCAGTGCTACCTCGACCATCAGGGATCGCCCGCGCGGGTGGCCGAGGAGCTCCACCTCCACCGGAACGCGGTGAGCCAGCGGATCCGCAAGATCGAGGAACTGCTCGGCGCCGACCTCGACGACCCCCAGCAGCGGCTCGCCCTGCAGCTCGCCTGCCGTGCCGCCCGGATCCGCGCCTGACCGGCTCGCAGGTGCGTCTCACTCCAGGGCCGTGAGCGGGGCGGGATAGCCGCGCACCCCGCCGATCCGCCACGGCTCGCGCGCCTCCGCCGGCGCCAGGCCGGCGAGCTCGGGGACGTACCGGTGGATGTAGCCGGAGACGGGGTCGAAGCGGCGCGCCTGCCGGAGCGGGTTGAGCACCCGGCCGGGACGAGGCGAGTTGCCGGTGCCCGCGATCCACTGCCAGTTGCCGCCGTTGTCGGCCACGTCGCCGTCGAGCAGCAGGTCGAAGAAGTGCGCGGCGCCGACCCGCCAGTCCACGCCCAGGTGGTTGACGAGGTAATCGGCCACGATCATGCGCGCTCGGTTGTGCATCCAGCCCTCGGCGAGGAGTTGGCGCATGCCCGCGTCCACGATCGGGATCCCCGTCATGCCCGCCTTCCACGCGCTCACCGCGTCGGCGTCGTCCCGCCACCTCCGTGGGCGCGGGCGGTAGTCGCGGCGGCCGATCGCCGGGAAGGCCAGCGTCACCTGGTGGAAGAAGTCGCGCCAGCAGAGCTGCCGGACGAAGGGGTGCTCGACGGGCGCGACGGATGCGGCCTCCAGCGGGGAGAGGCAGCCGAACCTCAGGTACGGGCTCAGCCGGGAGGTGCGGTCGCCGGCCAGATCGTCGTGCCCGTCCGCGTAGCCGTCCAGGCCCTCGCGCCGCCACCGCTCCAGCCGCGCCCGCGCGGCCGACTCGCCGCCGCGCAGCGCCGGGTGGGGCGCGTGGCGGGGCAGATCGCCGGGCTCCAGGCCCGGCTCCAGACCCGGCTCCAGACCCGGCTCCAGACCGGGCGGCAGCGGGACGCGCGCCGGGGCCGGGAGCACCGGGCGGCGCGGGTGGCCCGCCCACGCCCGCCAGTAGGGCGTGAAGACCCGGTAGTGGTCCCCGCCCCCGGACGGCAGGAGTTCGCCGGGCGGGACGATCGTCAGGCCGGGGAAGAGCCGCAGGCCGATCCGCTCCCCGGCGAGCCGGCGCTCCCGCCCGCGGGCGAGCGCGCTGACGTCGGCGCTCGCGTAGACCTCGGACGCGCCCACCGCGGCGGCGAGCCGCATCGTCTCGGCCACCGTGTCGCCGTGCCGTACCAGGAGGTCGCCCCCGCGGGCCCGGAGCGACGCGCGCAGATCGGCCAGGCAGTCGGTCAGGAAGCCGGCGCGGCAGCCGGCGGGCACCCTGGGGTCGAGCACGAACAGCGGCACGACATGGCCGCCGCGGGCGCAGGCGGCGGTCAGCGCCGGGTGGTCGCGCACGCGCAGATCCCGCGTGAACAGCACGATCACGGTGTCCATCAGATCAGCGCGGAGGGGACCGCCTGCTTCAGCCGGCGGGGGAGTCCGCGCTCCCTCCCTTCGGGTTTCGTCGGTCGTGGCCCCCTGAAGTCGCATCCGGCGCAGTTTTTGCGGTGTTCCTGCGCTGAGCTGGTTGTTTGTCCATCAGATGCCTCCGTATGAATAGGTTTGAGTGGGTTCGGCGTCCGGAGCCGGGGGGATCGGTGGACGATACGACGGCCATCCGCCTCACGCGGGGCGAGCCCGGGGCGCTCGGCGAGTGCCACCGGGTGTACCCCGCGATGGGGTGCTCCTATCCGCGGCGGCCGGCCCCGGCGCAGGACGTCGAAGACGTGGCGCGGGTCGGCTTCGCCGAGGCGTGGCGATCACGGCGCCGGTTCGATCCCGACAGGAGTCTTCCCACTTGGCCGGTGGGCATCGCCCACGGACACGAACACGCCCGGCGCGACCGTGTCGCGGCCTGAGCGGGCGGCCCGCTGCCTGGTGACGGGCGCCACCGGTTACGTGGGCGGGCGGCTGGTCCCCGAGCTGCTCGCCGCCGGGTACGGCGTGCGCTGCATGGCCAGGTCGCCGGGACGGCTGCGCGACCGGGCGTGGCACGGCGACGTGGAGATCGCGAAGGCGGACGCCATGGACCAGGGGCAGACCGTGCGGGCCCTCGAGGGGACGGACGTCGCCTACTACCTGATCCACACGATGGGGTCCGCCCGCGCATTCGTGGAGCGGGACCGGAAGGCGGCCGCGGTGTTCGCCGCGGCGGCGCGGGAGGCGGGCGTGCGGCGGGTCGTCTACCTCGGCGGGCTCACGCCGCCCGAGCGGCCCTCGCCGCACATGCGCTCCCGGGCCGAGGTGGAGCGAATCCTTCTCGGCTCCGGCGTCCCCACGGCGGTGCTCCGGGCGGCCGTGATCATCGGCTCGGGGTCGTTGTCGTTCGAGATGCTGCGCCACCTCACCGAGCGGCTGCCGGTCATGGTCACGCCCCGCTGGGTGCGCACGCTGACCCAGCCGATCGCGATCCGCGACGTGCTGCGCTACCTCGTGGGGTGCGCGGAGCTGCCCGAGGACGTGCACCGGGGGTTCGACATCGGCGGCCCCGACGTCCTGACGTACGCCGAGATGATGCGCGGCTACGCGGCCGTGGCCGGGCTGCCGCGCCGAGTGATCCTGCCGGTGCCGCTGCTCACCCCGCGCCTGTCCAGTTACTGGGTGGGGCTGGTCACGCCGCTGCCGGCCAGGGTGGCCCGGCCGCTGGTCGAGTCGCTCCGGGGCGAGGCGGTCTGCCGGGAGCACGACATCGCCCGGTACGTGCCCGACCCGCCCGAGGGGCTGATCCGGTTCACCCAGGCGGTGGACCTCGCGCTCCGCCGGATCAAGGAGGCCGACGTCACGACCCGCTGGTCCTGCGCCTCCACGCCGGGCGCGCCGAGCGACCCGCTGCCCACCGACCCCGACTGGGCGGGCGGCAGCCTGTACGTGGACGAGCGGAGCCGGACCCTGGACGTGCCGCCGGAGCGGCTGTGGCGGGTGATCGAGGGCATCGGCGGTGAGAACGGGTGGTACTCCCTCCCCGTCGCCTGGCGGGTACGCGGTCTCCTCGACCGGCTGATGGGCGGCGTGGGCCTGCGCCGGGGGAGGCGCGACCCGCAGCGGCTCCGGGTCGGCGACGCGCTCGACTTCTGGCGGGTCGAGGAGATCGTGCCCGGCTCCCTGCTGCGGCTCCGCGCCGAGATGCGGCTACCCGGCCTCGCGTGGCTGGAGCTGACCTGCCGGCGGGAGCGGGGACGCACGGTATACGGCCAGCGGGCGATCTTCCATCCCCGCGGACTGCTCGGCCACCTGTACTGGTGGGCGATCACGCCATTCCACGGGCTGATCTTCGGCCGGATGCCCCGCAACATCGCCCGCGCGGCGGCCCTTCCGCGGACGCGCTCCGGGTGACGGTCTCACGGGTGGTGGCAGACCGCCTCGTGTCCGGAGGTGAGGACGTGGAAGGTCACCTCGGGCGCGCGGAACAGGGTGTTGTGCACCGGGCAGTGCCGGATGACCGCGGTGAAGGACTCGCGCAGCCCCTCGGGCAGCCCGGGCGCCTCGACGTCGAGCGCGACCTTGCTCAACCGCGCCGGCTGCAGGCCGAGGTCGTACCGCGCGGTGACCGTGACGCCGGCGGGAAGCTGGCATCGGTGCAGGTAGCGCTCGGCGCAGTCCGCGACGCACGCGGCGAGGCTGCCGACGAAGAGTTCGGTCGCGGTGGGCCCGGTGTCGCTTCCGCCGAAGTCCTTCGGCTCGTCCACCCGCACGGAGTGCCCGCGGATCCGGATGTCGAAGCGATCACCGCCGTGCCACGCGACCCGCAGGGTTTCGCTCCGGCTCTCGGCCATGGCTGGCTCCACGCTCGTGACTGATGCTCCAAAGAAGCACCGCTGCCCACCCCTCGCGGAGAAAAACCACCATAAAAGGTGATATGTCGGGATTAGGGGGGTGGGTGAATGGAGGGGCGCGGACAGAGGGCCGTACGGATAGGTACGGACAGAGGGCGCAGTACGGCCCGCAGGAGAGGGGGCGCCATGAGGGAACCGATCGTGGTCGGCGTCGACGGGTCGCCGGTCTCGCTGCAGGCGGCCGAATGGTCCGGACGGGAGGCCGCGCTGCGCGGCGCGCCGGTACGGGTCGTCCACGTGGCCACGCAGTGGGCCCATCACATCCCGCTGGTGCCCGAGCCCGGCCGCTGGGGCGCGGAGCGGTCGGCGGCCCTGGAGGAGATGCTCCAGGGCGCGGTCAACCGGGTCAGGGCCGGCCACCCGGACGTCCAGGTCACCACCGAGATCCTGGAGGGCGGCGCGGGCGAGACGCTCGTCGCCGAGGCCAAAGGGGCGCAGCTCCTGGTCGTGGGGAACCGGGGGCGCGGCGGCTTCGCCGAGCTGCTGCTCGGCTCCGTCAGCCGCTACACCGCCTCCCGGTCGCCGTGCCCCCTGGTCGTCGTCCGCGAGCAGCATCCGCACGTGCGCGGCCAGATCGTCGCGGGCGTCACCGGGCGGGCCGACCGCAGCGCCGTCCTGGACTTCGCCTTCCGGGAGGCCGAGCTGCGCGGGGCGGTCCTGCGCGTCCTGCACGCCTGGACCCACCCGACCAGCACGGGGCCGGGCGACATGCTGCCCGTCGTGTACGACGTCGAGGCCGTCGGGCAGGAGGAGGAGACCCTGCTCGCCGAGGCCGTCGCGGGATGGCGCGAGAACCGGCCCGACGTCGAACTGGTCCAGCAGGTCGTGCGCGAGCACCCGGCCAAGGCGCTGATCGAGGCCTCCGCCGAGCACGACCTCACCATCCTGGGCGCGCACGAAGGAGGCCGCTCGCTGCTCGGCCTCGGCTTCGTCGCGCACGCCGTCCTGCATCACGCGCACGGCCCGGTCGTGGTCGTCCGCCCGTGACCGGCCCGCCCGGGGCGGGAGGGCGGAGAGGGGGAGAGATGGCCGAGCCGATCATCGTCGGCGTGGACGGATCCCCGGCCGCCACGGCCGCGGTCGCCTGGGCGGCCGACGACGCGGCCAGGAAGGGCAAGCCACTGCGCCTGGTCCACGCCGTCCACCGCCCGCCGTACGGGAGCCGGCCGTACCCGATCCCGGGGCTGGACGACGCGCTGAGCCGGGCCGGCGGCCAGTTCCTGCGCGAGGCCGAGGAGATCGTCCGGGAGCGGCACCCCCTCCTCGACGTGTCCGCCCGGCTCCTCGAAGGCGCCCCGGCCCGCATGCTGCTCCGCGAGGCGGAGGGCGCCTCCGAGCTGGTGGTCGGCAGCCGCGGCCGGGGCGGCTTCGCCGGGATGCTGCTCGGCTCGGTGAGCGGGGGCCTCCCCGGCCACACGGCCGTCCCCGTCGTCGTCGTACGGCCCGGCCGCACTGCGGCGGACGCGACCGAGGTGGTCGTCGGCGTGGACGAGTCGGAGGGGTGCGAGCCCGCCCTGGGATACGCGTTCGAGCAGGCGCTGCTGCGCCGCGGACGGCTGCGCGCCGTGTACGGGTGGCGGCCGCCACCCGAGATCTACACGGGGTACTTCGTCTACGACCCGGAGGAGGCGCGGCAACTCCGGCAGGTCCTCGACGTCGGCCGCATCGCCGCCTGGCGGGCGAGGTTTCCGGAGGTGCGGGCGGAGGTCGAGGTCGTCTGCGACCACCCTGTCAGCGCGCTGGTCGACGTGGCCGCGTCCGCTGCCGTTCTCGTCGTGGGCTCCCGCGGCAGGAGCGGGATCGCGGCGATGGTGCTCGGCTCGGTGAGCCGCGGCGTGCTCCACCACGCCCACTGCCCCGTCGCGGTCGTGTCCTCCTGACCCTCGCGCCGGCGCGGATGGGGCCGGTCTGCCGATGGGGTGCCGTGTCAGCGGCCGTGTCAGCACGGCGACGGCCCGATATCAGGGCGGTCGGCGATCGTGGATGCCACGAACGGTTCAGCGATCGCGGCCTCGGGGCCGCGAAAGGCATCCAGAAACACGACCATGCTCGACGGCCGATGAGAGGAATGACCATGGAACACATCGTCACGACGCTGCCGACGGCGCGTCAGCCCGGCTGCCCCTTCGACCCGCCGGCAGAGCTGATCGACGCCCGCCGGCACGGCCCGATCAGTCGCTACCCCTTCCCCGATGGGCACCAGGGCTGGCTGGTCACCGGCTACGACCTGGTCCGGTCGGTCCTGGCCGACTCGCGGTTCAGCTCACGCAAGGAGCTCATGCGCCACCACCCGCTGATCGACTACGGCGACATCGAGGTCCCCCCGGCGCCGCCCGGCGAGTTCCTCCTCATGGACGAGCCACAGCACAGCCGCTACCGCAAACCGCTGGTGGGCAAGTTCACCGTACGGCGGATGCGACTGCTCACCGAGCGCATCGAGCAGATCACCGCCGAGCACCTGGACGCCATGGAGAAGGCCGGGCCGCCGACCGACCTGGTGACCGCGTTCGCCAAGCCCATCCCCTCCATCGTGATCTGTGAGCTGCTGGGGGTGCCGTATGAGGACCGGGGCCGCTTCCAGGACCAGATCGACACGTTCCTCGGCGGGGAGACCAGCGACGAGGACCTGATCGCGGCCTATACTGCGACCCAGCAGTACCTGGCGGAGCTGGTGGCGGCCAAGCGCGCGAACCCCACCGACGACGTGCTCAGCGACCTCACCGACAGCGATCTGACCGATGAGGAGCTGAGGGGGATCAGCCTGATTCTGCTGGCGGCCGGGTTCGACACCACCGCGAACACGCTGGCGCTGGGTACCTTCGCGCTGCTGCGCAACCCGGCGCAGCTGGCCGCGCTGCGCGCCGATCCCGCGCTCACCGACGGGGCCGTGGAGGAGCTGCTGCGGTATCTGTCCGTCGCCAAGACGTTCATGAGGACGGCACTGGAGGACGTCGAGCTGGGCGGCCAGACCATCAAGGCCGGCACGACGGTCATCCTGTCGTACAACACCGCCAACCGGGACCCCGAGCGCTTCACCGATCCCCACGTACTCGACATCCAGAGGCAGGACGGCGGGCACCTGGCCTTCGGCCACGGCATCCACCAGTGCCTGGGCCAGCAGCTGGCCCGCGTCGAGATGCGGGTCGCCTTCCCCGCGCTGCTCAGCCGCTTCCCCACGCTGCGCCTGGCCGTACCGGCCGAAGAGGTGGCCCTGCGCCCGGAGACCGCCGACATCTACGGGGTGAAGAGCCTCCCGGTCGCCTGGGACGTGTGACCGCGAGCCGGTGACGGGCGAGGTCGCGTACGGTCGCCGCCGGTGCCCACATGGTCAGCTCACCGAGCGGGCGTGGTCGCGGTGGGGTGCACGCCGGTTCAACGGAGGAGGTCGCGCCGGCTCAGTGTGCTGCCGAGCGCGGCCGCCGCCGCGCGCACCGCCGTCACATGTCCCTCGGGCCGGAACCTGTGGCTGGGGCCGGCCACGCTGATCGCGGCGAGCGGCTCGTCGCCGCGCCCCAGCACCGGCGCGGCGACGCACACGAGCCCGACGGCCGACTCCTCCTGCTCGAACGCGACGCCGGTCTCGGTGACGCGCTGCAACTGGCGCCGGAGGATGCCCGGCGCGACGACGGTGTGCGGCGTGCGCCGCTCGAGCGGCCCGGCCAGCACCTCGCGCCGCAGGTCGGCGCCGGCGTACGCGAGCAGAGCCTTGCCGATCGCGGTGCAGTGCAGCGGCATCCGCCCGCCCGGGCGCGAGGGCGCCTTGGCTTGGCGGTGGCCGCCGATCTTGGCGACGTAGACGACGTCGTGACCCTCCCGCACCCCGAGGTGGACGGTCTCGTGGGTGCGTTCGTAAAGGTCTTGAAGGAACGGCATCGCCACCTCGAGCAGGCTGCGCTCCAGCGAGGCGAGCATCCCGAGCTCGAAGAGGCCGCCACTGAGCCGGTAGCCGCCGTCGGCGCGGTCGAGCAGGCGGTTGGCGACCAGATCGCCGGACAGCCGATGCACGGTCGCCTTGTGGAGGCCGGTGCGCCGCACCAGCTCGGCGAGGCTGACGACCCGGTCCTCGGGCCGGAAGGCGCGCAGGATCGTCACCGCCTTGCCCAGCACGGTGTCGAGGTCGGCAGTCTCCGTCACCCCCGCAGCGTATCGCTGAGCGAGACGAAGTGCTGGTCGGCGCCCGAGCCCGACCGCACAGTGGGGGCGTGACCGAAACCACCGGGCTCGCCGTCGCGAGCCAGTCCGACATCGCCGCCGCGGTCGAGCGGCTCGCCGGGGCGTCCGCGTCCGGCGTGCCGTGCGCCCCCGTGCGGGACCTGATCGGCCGGGACGACCTGGCCGCCGCGTACGCCGTCCAGGCGGCGCTCACCGGCCGCCGGCTCGCCGCCGGCGCCCGGATCGTCGGCCGCAAGATCGGCCTGACCTCGGAGGCCGTGCAACGGCAGCTCGGCGTCGACCAGCCCGACCTCGGCGTCCTCTTCGACGACATGGCGTACGCCGACGGGGACGCGATCCCGGCCGGGCGGGTCCTCCAGCCACGGATCGAGGCGGAGATCGCGTTCGTGCTCCGTTCCGACCTGGCCGACGGCCCGCTCGGCGCCCCGCAGGTCCGGGACGCGATCGAGTACGGCGTCGCCGCGCTCGAGATCTGCGGCAGCCGGATCGCCGGGTGGGACATCGCCTTCGGCGACACGGTCGCCGACAACGCGTCCTCGGGCGCCTACGTGCTCGGGACGGAACGCCGCACCCTCGACGAGTTTGAGCCGGTGGACGTCGTGATGTCGATGAGCGTCGACGGCAAGGAGGTCTCCACCGGGACCGGCGCTGCCTGCCTGGGCGACCCGATCGAGGCGGTCGTGTGGCTGGCCCGGATGGCCCGCGACCTCGGCGAGCCGCTGCGCGCGGGGCAGGTCGTCCTCTCCGGCGCGCTCGGTCCGATGCGGCCGGTCGCCGCCGGCGACACCGTCACCGCCACCCTGTCCGGCCTCGGCACGGTGACGGTCCGCTTCACCGAAGGAGCAGCATCATGAGCAGGACGAAGGTCGCGATCATCGGATCGGGCAACATCGGCACCGACCTGATGATCAAGGTGTTGCGCGGGGCGCACCACCTCGAGATGGGCGCCATGGTCGGCATCGACCCCGAGTCGGACGGCCTGGCCCGCGCCGCCCGGTTCGGCGTCCAGACGACGCACGAGGGCGTCGACGGGCTGATCGCGCTGCCGGACTTCGGCGAGATCGAGATCGTCTTCGACGCGACCTCGGCCAAGGCGCACGAGATGAACGCCGCGAAGCTGATCCCGCTCGGGAAGCGGCTGATCGACCTGACCCCGGCGGCGATCGGGCCCTACGTCATCCCCGCCGTCAACCTGGACGAGCACCTCGACGCGCCCGACGTCAACATGGTCACCTGCGGCGGCCAGGCCACGATCCCGATCGTCGCCGCCGTCAGCCGGGTGGTGCCGGTCGAGTTCGCCGAGATCGTCGCGTCGATCGCGTCGAAGTCGGCCGGTCCGGGCACCCGCGCCAACATCGACGAGTTCACCGAGACCACCTCGGCCGCCATCGAGCAGGTCGGCGGGGCGCGCCGCGGCAAGGCGATCATCATCCTCAACCCCGCCGAGCCGCCGATGATCATGCGGGACACGGTCTTCTGTCTCGTCACGGCGCCGGACCCGGCCGTGCGCGAGGAGATCCGGCGATCGGTCGAGAAGATGGTCGCCGACGTCGCCGCCTACGTCCCGGGCTACCGGCTCAAGCAGCAGGTGCAGATCACGGAGATCCCCGCCGACCAGCCGGTCGGGACGCTCCTCGCCGACGGCGCCTCCCGGCCAACCCACCAGGTGTCGGTCTTCCTCGAGGTCGAGGGCGCCGCGCACTACCTCCCGGCCTACGCCGGCAACCTCGACATCATGACCTCCGCCGGCCTGCGGGTCGCGGAGCGCATCGCGGCAGGGAAGGCGGACCTCTGATGGGCACCCCGATCTTCGTCCAGGACGTCACGCTGCGCGACGGGATGCACGCCATACGCCACCGGATCACCCCGGAGGACGTCAAGCGCATCGTCACCGCGCTCGACCGGGCGGGCGTCGACGCGCTCGAGGTCGCGCACGGCGACGGCCTCGCCGGAGGGTCGCTCAACTACGGTCCCGGGTCGCACACCGACTGGGAATGGATCGAAGCCGCGGCATCGGTGCTGGTGAACGCCCGCCTCACCACGCTGCTGCTGCCGGGCGTCGGCACCGTCCACGAACTGAAGCGGGCCCACGACCTCGGCGTACGCTCCGTCCGGGTCGCCACGCACTGCACCGAGGCCGACATCTCCGCGCAGCACATCGCCGCGGCGCGCGAGCTCGGCATGGATGTGTCCGGCTTCCTGATGCTCTCCCACATGGCCCCGCCGGAGGAGCTGGCCCGGCAGGCGAAGCTGATGGAGTCCTACGGCGCGCACTGCGTCTACGTCACCGACTCCGGCGGCCGGCTCACGATGAACGACGTGGCCGCACGGGTCCGCGCGTACCGGGACGTCCTCGACGACGGGACCGAGATCGGCATCCACGCTCACGAGAACCTGTCGCTGTCGGTCGCCAACTCCGTCGTCGCGGTCGAGAACGGCGTCTACCGGGTCGACGCGTCGCTGGCGGGTCACGGCGCGGGCGCGGGCAACTGCCCGCTGGAGGCGTTCATCGCGGTCGCGGACCTCTCGGACTTCGAGCACCGATGCGACCTGTTCCAGCTCCAGGACGCCGCGGACGACATCGTCCGCCCGCTTCAGGACCGTCCGGTGCGGGTCGACCGGGAGACCCTCACCCTCGGGTACGCCGGCGTCTACTCGTCGTTCCTCCGCCACGCGGAGACCGCCGCCGCGCGGTACGACGTCGACGTCCGCGACATCCTCATGGAGTGCGGCCGCCGCCGGCTCGTGGGCGGCCAGGAGGACATGATCGTCGACATCGCGCTCACGATCGTCGCCGAGCGCGAGAAGCGGCCCGCCTGACCGTCGCGCCGGCCGCGGGTCCGCCTCAGCGGCCGGCGATCAGCGCCTCGCCGATCGCCACCATGGCGTCGGCGAGCTGGTCCATGAACTCCGAGATCGGCCTGCCGTCCCCCGACTGGAGCGAGACGAACGCTCCGTCGAACCCGGCCATGCCGAAGTGGGCGAGGGCGTCCGCGACCGTGTTCGCAGCGTCCTCGCCCTCGCTCATGAACGACGAGCGGATCATGTGCCGCATGTGGTCGCGGCCCTCGTCGCGGACCGCGATCACGGTCCGCGTCGCCTCCGGCGCCTCGGCGGCCTCGTTGCTCATCACCAGCACCAGCAACAGGCGGAGGAACTCCTCCCGGTGCACGAAGACCTCGCCCGTCTTCTGCAGGTACCACCCCAGACGCTCACGCGGGGTGCCGCCCGCCGGCGGGTTCCGCTGGGCCTCGCGCATGGCGTCGAAGAAGCCCTGCGCCCCCTCGGCCATGACCGCCGAGAGCAGCCCCGCCTTGGACTCGAAGTGGTGGTAGAAGGCGCTCTTCGGCAGGCCCGTCTCCTTCACGAGCGTCGAGATCGACGTACCGGCGTAGCCGCGCACGGACATCACCCGGGCGGTCGCGTCGAGGATCTCCTGCCGCGACCGTCGGCCGCGGCGGTTTCCGGTTTGCGCCTCCTGCGCGGGCTTCTCCACCCGCCGAAGTCTAGGGACCCGGCGATGGCGCCTCATCCCGCAGGCCCTGCCGCTGTGCATCTCGGTTCCCGATGACCTCTTGACATACGGCCGCGGCTCGTTGTTACTCTCCTCCACGATTGGACCGAACGTTCGGTCCAAAAGTGCCACATGGGGCACGTGCGGCCGAGAACGGAGTCAGCGCATGACCGAGAGCTACGACGCGGACGTCGCGATCGTCGGGTACGGCCCGACCGGCGTGATCGCCGCACTGACCCTCGCCAGGTACGGCGTCTCCGCCGTCGCCCTCGAGCGGGACAAGGACCTCTATCCCCGGGCCCGGGCCGTGACCGTCAACGACTGGACGATGCGGATCTTCCAGGACCTCGGCGTCGACGAGCGGGTCGACAAGAAGATCGACCCCCAGCGGGCCCTGCGCTGGGTGACCTACGGAGGCACGGAGATCATGCGGGTCGAGCACCCGCCCTCGACGCTGGGCCGCAAGCCGCGCTTCTACAACATCTACCAGCCGACCATGGAGGCCGAGCTCCGCGCGGCCGCGCAGGAGTACGGCGACCGCATCGCCGTCCACTACGGCGCCGAGGTCACGGGGATCGACCAGGACGCCGACGGCGTCACCGTCACCTCGACGGACATCGCCACCGGCGAGACCCGCACCACCCGCGCCCGATACGCGATCGGCGCCGACGGCGGCAGCAGCACCATCCGGGGCGAGGCGGGCTGTCGCCTGCTGGGCGACACCAACGACGTCACGTGGGTGGTCATCGACTGCCGCGTCAAGCGGTGGTGGCCCGACCGGGACTTCCTGACCTTCTGGTCCGACAAGGAGCGGCCCGTCGTCGACATCGCGCTCTCCGCCGGCAACCACCGCTGGGAGATCCCGCTCAAACCCGACGAGTCCCCCGAGGACTACCCGACCAGCGCCGAGGTCTGGCCGCTGCTCAAGGCGCTCGGTGTCACCGAGGAGGACGTCGAGATCCACCAGCACGCCTTCTACAAGCACCACGTCCGGATGGCCGACACCTGGCGCAACGGCCGGGTGTTCCTGGCCGGGGACGCGGCCCACCTGATGCCGCCGTGGGCCGGCGCCGGGATGCAGACCGGAATGCGTGACGCCCACAACCTGGGCTGGAAGCTCGCCCGCGTGATCAAGGGCGAGCTGCCCGAGAGCTGGCTGGACACCTACGAGGCCGAGCGGCGCCCGAACGCCGCCTTCTACACCGGGCTCGCGGTCCAGCTCGGGCGGGTCATCAAGCAGGAGCTGTCCGAGGAGGAGCAGGCCGCGATGAACGCGGTCCCTCAGGACACGGTCACCCCGTTCGAGCCGCCGCTCATCGCCCCGCCGGTGCTCGAGGGCGGATGGATCCGGGGGCCGCTGGGCGACGCCAGCATCGTCGGCCGGATGGTCCCGCAGCCGATCGCCGGCGACGCCGTCGGCCGGATGGCGCGCCTGGACGACCTCCTCGGCGACGGCTTCGTGCTGCTCGGCGACGACGTCGACCCCGCGACTCTGCTGACCGCGGAGGAGAAGGCGGGCTGGGACGCGCTCGGCGCCCGCTACGTCGCGATACGGCCGAAGACGGCGTACACGCAGGGCCCGGACGAGCTGGTCGACCTCGACGAGGTCCTCCTGCCGTGGCTGCGCCGGTACGGCGCCCGCGCCGTGGCGCTCCGCCCCGACAAGTTCGTCGCCGCCGCGGACGTCAGCGGCCTCGCCGTACCCGCCTGAGATCGCTTACCTGAGAAAGAGAAGAGAGATGTCCGGAGTCAAGGAACTCGGTTACGTCGTCTACGAGGTCGGCGACCTCGCTGACTGGGAGCACTTCGCCGTCGAACTGCTGGGCATGCGGTTCGGAGAGAAGACCGATGGCGGCTTCACGCTGCGCACCGACGAGAAGGCCCACCGCTGGATCATCACCAGGGGGCCCACCGACGACCTGGTGGCCACCGGCTACGAGGTCTCGGACGCCGCCACGCTCGACGCGCTGGTCGAGAAGGTCCGTGCGGCCGGGGTCGAGGTCACCGAAGGCGACGACGCCCTCGCGGCCGCCCGCAAGGTGGAGCGGATCTTCGTGACCACGGACCCCATGGGCAACCGGATCGAGCTGGTCACGGGCCTGGCCGACGCCGCCACGCCGTTCGAGTCCGCGAAGCTGCTCGGCGGGTTCGTCACGGGTGCCGGTGGCGCGGGCCACCAGGTCCTCCTGGCGCACGGTGTCCCGCGAGAGACCTACCTGCACTTCTACATCGACCTGCTCGGCTTCAAGATCAGCGACGTCATCGTCGAGGAGCTGGCCCCGGGCGTGGTCGCCGACCTGATCTTCCTGCACTGCAACGGCCGTCACCACACCGTGGCCTTCGGCGATCTGCCGTCGCCGAAGAAGACCCATCACTTCATGGTCGAGGTGACCGACATCCGCGACGTCGGCCTGGCCTACGACCGGTGCATGGACGCCAAGCAGCCGTTCGAGATGACGCTCGGGATGCATCCGAACGACCACATGTTCAGCTTCTACGTCTTCACCCCCTCGGGATTCAGCGTCGAGTACGGCTGGGGCGGGCTGATCATCGACGACGAGACGTGGGAGGTGAAGACGCTCGACAGGCTGCACAGCTGGGGCCACCGCCCCCCGGGCGTCGTCGCCGAGCTGCTGGCCGCCGCGCCCACACCGAACGGGAAGGACAACTGATGACCCTCGACGCCAAGGACATCGCGCGCACCGTCCAGACCGAGGACTGGAAGCTTCGCTACTACGAGGCGGGCTCCGGCCACCCGGTCGTGCTGCTGCACGGCAGTGGACCGGGCGCGACGGGGTGGAGCAACTTCGCCGGCAACATCGAGGCGCTGGCCGAGCACTTCCACGTGTACGCCGTCGACATGCCCGGCTGGGGCGAGTCGGACCCCGCGACCGTCGACCGGCTCGACCATGTGCGGGCGGCGATCCAGTTCCTGGACGCCCTCGGCATCGAGAAGGCCGCGTTCGTCGGCAACTCGATGGGCGGCCAGACCTCGCTGCGGCTGGCCACGGAGCACCCCGGCCGGATCTCGCACCTGGTCACCATGGGTCCGCCGGTCGGCCGGATGCCCACGCTCTTCGGCGCCGGCGACGGCCCCTCCGAGGGCCTGAAGGTGCTGATCCAGGCCTACCGCGACGCGAGCCCGGAGAACATGCGCCGGCTCGTCGAGATCATGGTCTACGACAAGGCCCGGTTCGCCACCCCCGAGCTGTGCCAGGCGCGCTCGGACGCCGCGCTCGCGCGTCCGGACCACCTGCGCAACTACGTGGACGGCCTGCCGAAGGGCGCCCCGCTGCCGAAGTGGGTCAAGCCGGAGCTGCTGCCGACGATCCAGGTGCCGACCCTGCTCATCCACGGCCGCGACGACCGCGTCGTCTCGTTCGAGACCTCGATGTACCTGCTGGCGAACATCCCGAACAGCCGGCTGGTGGTGCTCAACCGCTGCGGGCACTGGGCGATGATCGAGCACGCCGACGAGTTCAACCGGCTGGTCGCCGACTTCATCGCGAACAACTGACCCGGTGGCTTCAGGTCCGTTCGGTCGTGGAGCACGGCGGTGAGGGCGATCCCCACCTCGCCGTGCTCCGCGACCGGCACCGCGACCGCGGCATCTCGTCGTCGGTCCGTACGCATCGGTGCTCCGGAAGACGGTCTCACCGCAGCCGGCGGCGGAACGGCGAGGGCGGGGGAGCGGCCGGTGCGAGCCGCACCCGGATGTCCACCGCCGCGGCCCCGCGCGGGGTGACGATCAGCGGGTTGACGTCGAGCTCGGCGACCTCGGGCAGGTCGTCGAGCAGCTTCCCGACGCGGACGATCCGCTCCTCGAGAGCCCGTATGTCCACCTCCGGACGTCCCCGGTAGCCGAACAGCAGCGGCGCGCAGCGCAGCTCCCCGATCATCTCGGCCGCGTCCGCGTGGGTCAGCGGCGGCACCCGGAACGCGTGGTCGGCCAGCAGCTCGGCGGTCACCCCGCCCAGGCCGACCATGACCAGCGGGCCGAACGCGGCGTGCCGGACGCCCCCCACGATCATCTCCACGCCGCCGGTCACCATCCGCTGCACGATCGCGCCGGTCATCGCCGGGCCGATCCGCTCGGCCATCTCCCGGTACGCCGCGGCCGCCTCCTCGGGCGTACGCAGCCCCAGCCGCACCCCTCCGACGTCGCTCTTGTGCACGAGGGCGGGGCCGGTGGCCTTCAGGACGGCGGGCAGCCCGGTCAGGGCCGCCGCCTCGGCCGCGCTCTCCGGCCCGTCCACGCCGATGGACTCGCACACCTCCACGCCGTAGCAGCCGAGCAGCCGGGACGCCGTGCGGTGGTCGAGCCAGCCGCCGCCCGGCGAACGTGCGAGCTCCTGGGAGACGATCTCCTCCGCCGTCGCGACCGCGCGCCGCTCCCGCTCGGAGTCCGTCTCCGTCTCCGGCTCCTCCGGACGGGCCCGCCAGCGGGCGTAGTGCACCGCGCGGGACAGCGCGTGCACCGCCTGCTCGGGGAACGCGTACGACGGCACCCGGCCGCCGATCAGCCCGTCGTGGCCCACGACGCAGGCGAGCACGGTCTTGCCCGTGTCACGGGTCGCCTCCTCGATGGCGGCCTCCGTAAGGACCCGGCCGGAGCCGAAGGGCGGCGTGTAGACCACGACGACGGCGTCCACGCCGGGGTCGGCCAGCACGGCGGAGACGGCGAAGCCCAGCTCGTCCGCGCCGCCGTCGGCGGTGAGGTCGACCGGGTTGCCCACGGCGGCGCCCGGCCGCAGCCGCTCGCGCAGCCGCCGCTTCGTCTCGGCCGACAGCTCGGGCACCTCCAGTCCCAGTCGCTCGCAGGCGTCGGCCGTCATCGCCTCGGGGCCGCCGGAGTTGCCGACGATCGCCACCCGGCCGCCGGCGGGCAGCGGCTGCCCGATCAGCAGCCGGGCCGTGTCGAGCAGGTCCTGGACGGTGTCCACCCGGATCACGCCGGCGCCGCTCAGCAGCGCGTCCACCGCGGTGTCCGGGGTCGCCGCGGCCGCCGTGTGCGAGCGCACGGCCCGGTCGCCGGAGGCGCTGCGGCCGCTCTTGACCACCACGATCGGCTTCGTGCGGCCGACGCGGCGGGCGATCCGGCCGAAGCGGCGCGGGTTGCCGAAGGACTCCAGATAGAGGCCGATCACGCCGGTCCGGTCGTCGTCCTCCCAGTACTCCAGCAGGTCGTTGCCGCTCACGTCCGCCTTGTTGCCGACGGAGACGAAGCCGGACAGGCCGAGGCCGACCTCGGCGGCGCGGTCGATCAGCGCCACCGCGACGGCGCCCGACTGCGACATCAGGGCCAGCCGGCCGGGTGCGGGAGCCGCGGGCAGGAAGCTGGCGTTGAGCCGTGACCCGGTGTCCACGACGCCCAGGCAGTTGGGGCCGACCAGGCGCATCCCCGCCTCGCGGCAGATCGCCAGCAGCTCCGCCTCCTGTTTCGCGTCGCCCGTCTCGGCGAAGCCCGCGCTCACCACGACCAGGTTCCCCACGCCCGCTCTGGCGCAGTCGCGCGCCACGTCGAGCACGGCCGGCGCGGGCACGGCGACGACCGCCAGCCCGACCGGTCCGGGGACGCTGTCCAGGTCGGGGTAGGCGGTGAGATCGCAGATCCGGTCCGCGCGCGGGTTGACCGGATAGATCGGGCCGGGGAAGCCGCCCTCGACCAGGTTGCGCAGCACCCGGTGGCCCACACTCGACGGGTCGCGGCCCGCGCCGACGACGGCCACCGACTCCGGCGAGAACAAACCGGCCAGCGAGGCGCGCTCCGCCTCGTGCGCGCGCTTCTCGACCTTCGCCAGGAGGCGGCGGGTGGGCCGCAGGACGATCCGCAGCTCCACCTGCTCGCCCTCGTGCCGCCGCCCCATCTCCAGGCCCAGGTCCCGGACGACGTCGAGCATCGGCCGGTTCTCGGCCAGGACGTCGGCGACCATCTCGCGTACGCCGCTCTCGGCCGCGTCCAGGGCCAGGTGCTCCAGCAGGAGCGTGCCGAGCCCCAGGCCGTGCACGCCGTCGTCGAGGAGGATGCCCAGGTCGGCCGTCTCGCCGGTGTCGTCGGTCACGTACTCGGCGACCGCCACGAGCCGGCCGTTCATCAGGGCGACGAGCGCGTGGCCGGCGTAGTCCGGCTCGGTCAGATGGTCGGCGTGGACGTGGGCCGAGGCCCGGCCCCCGCTGAAGAACCGCAGATAGGCGGACCGTTCGCTGGTCCGCTCGATCAGGGCGTGCAGGGCGGGCCGGTCCGCGGGGCGCAGCGGACGCAGATGGGCGATCCCGCCGTCGCGGAGGAGGACGTCGCATTCACCGGAGGGCGCTCGTTTCATGGCTCCACCCTCGGATGGGACGAATGTCAGGAAACAGGGTCTTTATGCCCATCGGGCACGGGCTCTCGTCCCTCCGGCCCATGTGAGGCCGCCGACGCGGTCGCGCCGCCGGCCCGGCGTCCGGCCGGGCCAACCTTCTCACCGACCTCCCCGCCTGGGAGGATGCTTGCCATGTCACCCGAGGAGCCGGCCCTGCGCCTGCCGCGAGCCGTCGTGTTCGCGGCGGTGTGCGTCGTCGTCTCCGCGGCCGCGCACGCCTTCGCCGGCGGCGGCACGGTCCCGCCCGAGGTGATGGCGCTCGGCGCGGTCGGCGCCCTGGCGGTCGCGTACGCGCTGAACGGGCGCGAGCGCGGTCCCCAGGCGGTGCTGGCGGCGACGATCGGCGCCCAGGTCCTGCTGCACGAGCTGTTCGCCTGGTCCGCTCCGGCCGGGCCCGCCGCGCCGTTCCCGCCCGCGCCGGTCGTCGGGATCGGGCCGGTCGTGGGCCCCCTGCCGCCGGTGCCGCCGCCCTTCGCCGGGTCGGGCCACGCCGGCCACCTCGGCGTGGGGATGACGCTGGCCCACCTGGTCCTCGCCGTGATCACCGGCTGGTGGCTGTATCGCGGCGAGCGCGCGGTGTGGCTGATGCTGCGGCTGTGGAGCGCGGCCCCGCTGGCCGTGCTCCGATGGATCCGCGCCCTCTCGGCCGGGGTGTTCGCGCCGCCGGCCCGTCCCGTTCCGCCGTCCGAGGCCGGGCCGTATGTCGGCAGGGAGGTCGAGGCGGCGATCCACCGGCGCGGCCCGCCGCTTCGCCCCGCGCCGGCCCAGGGCTGACCGGCGCGGCCGTACGTCGCTCCCCGCTCCGCGGTGCGGACGACGCGGCCGCCTCCGCCGGACCGCCGGGTCCGGGCGCTTCCGACGCTCGCACGCTCCGCCGTACGGCGAGAGCGCTTTTCGGTTTTCCCGGTTAAGTCCGGATTTCGTATGGAGTCAGAGATGGCCTTCCTGCCACGATTCATCCGCGGCGGTCTCATAGCCGCGCTCGGCTGCGGGATCTTCCTCACCACCGCGACGACCGCCGCCCAGGCCCACGACAGCCTGAAGAGCAGCACCCCCGCCGAGAACGCCAAGGTCACCGAGCTCAAGACGATCGAGCTCGACTACAGCGCCCAGGTCCGCTTCCCCGTCGTCGCGATGAGGGACAGTGCGGGCAAGCCGATCGCGGTCGGCGCGGCGCACGCCGAAGGGGCCAAGGTACGCGCCGACGTGACGGCACCGCTGGCGCCCGGCGGCTACGTGCTCGCCTGGCGGGTCGTCTCCTCGGACGGCCACCCCATCGAAGGGGAGATCCCGTTCACGGTGATCGGCTCGGGCGGGGCCGGGGCGGCCACGCCGGTCGCCTCCATCTCGGCGTCGAGCGCCGCCGCCACGAGCGAGCCGACGCCCGAGGCCGCCTCGTCCGTGGCCGCCCCGCCCGCCGCGCAGCCGTCCGCGTCGGCCGCCCGGGACGTGGACAGCGGGCGCGGCGCCGGAGGGTGGATCTGGGGCGGCCTCCTCGCCCTGGCCGTGGTCGGAGTCGTGATCTGGCTGCGCAACAGCAGGGGAGGCGCCCCCGGAACCCAGGGCTGACGGGCCGGAGGAGAGGCCCGGCCTCTGCGGCCGGGCCCCGGCCATCAGGTCAGGGCCGGAGGTCCGGCCGCAGGCCGAGCACCTCCTCCGGGCTGCGCGGGTCGGGGGCGTCCGCGGGCAGCCCGTCGACGGCGCGCAACACCCGCCCCACCGCCGGGCCCCAGGCCGGGCGGAGCGAGGCGGCGCGCAGCAGGGCGGCGTCGGTGAGCAGCGTGTCCGCCGGCCCGAAGCGCAGCTCTCCCCGCGCGATGATCGCGGCGTCCCGCGCCCATCTGTGGGCGAAGTCCACATCATGCGTGGACGCGATGATCGTGGTGCCGTCCTCCTGCAGCCGCCGCAGCGTCTCCAGGAGCGCCTCCGTGCCCGCCGGGTCGAGACCGGCCGTGGGCTCGTCCAGGGTGAGCACCACCGGGCGCAGCGCGAGCGCCCCCGCGATCGCGACCCGCTTGCGCTGGCCGAAGGACAGCAGGTGGGTGGGCTGGTCGGCGAGGGAGGAGATCTCCATGTCCTCCAGCGCTGACGTCACGCGCGCCGCGACGGCCTCCGGAGGTAGGCCGAGGTTCAGCGGGCCGAAGGAGACGTCCTGCCCGACCGTGGCGGCGAAGAGCTGGTCGTCCGGATCCTGGTGCACGAACTGGACCCGTGTACGGAAATCGGCGAGCGCGGCGCGGCCGTAGGCGACGGGCCGGCCGTCCAGCAGGACCCGGCCCGCCGCCGGGCGCAGCCCCCCGCACAGGAGGCGCAGCAGCGTGGTCTTCCCGCCGCCGTTGGGCCCGAGCACGGCGAGGGAGGTTCCTCGGGCCACCTCCAGGCTGAGCTCGGAGAAGACCGGGGCGGCCCCCGGATACGCGTACGAGAGCCGGTCGGCGGCGAGCACCGCGGTCATTGCGGGCATCCCCTTTCGGAGGAGGGGCGGCCGGGCTCAGCCGAGGCCCGGCACGGAGGACGGCACGAGGGACAGCGCGACGGTCAGCACCGCCGCCACCACCCCGGGGAGCGGGGCCAGCGCGAGGAAGCGGCCGCGCAGGGGGAGGGGCTCGACGCTGACCGCGAGGCCGCCCGTGTAGCCGCGGTCGCCCAGGCCGTCCTCCAGACGCCGCGCCCGGTCGAAGGACAGGACGAAGATCTGGGCGGCCAGCCCCGTGACCGACCTCCATCGGGCCCGCCACGACCGCGCCCCGAGCCGGTCGGCCTGGGCCCGCCGTACGGCGTCGACCGTCTCCAGCACGACGGACAGCATCCGGTAGACGAGTCCGGCCACTTCGGCGAGTCCGGCGAGGCCGCGCCTGCGGGCCAGGCGCGGCAGCACATCGGCGAGCGGCGTCGTCATGGCGAACAGGAGCTGGGAGAGGACGGCGGCCGCGCAGCGGCCGATCACCTCACCCGCCCGCGCCGCCCCGCCGGGCGCCCAGGCGAGCCCGGACGTGTCCACGCTGACGAGGAAGGTAAGCGCGCCGGTGACGACGAACGCGAGCGGGGCGCGGGCCGAGCGCAGGAACGCGCGCGGCGGCACCCGGGCCCAGCCGAGCGCGACCGCGAGTGTGATCGCGGCCGTGATCGGGGCGCCCGGCCAGGGCGGCAGCACCAGGGCGCACAGGAGCAGCGTCCCCGCCAGGAGCGCCTTGGCGGCGGGGTGGTGCCCCCGCCACGGGCTGCGGTAGGCGGCGGCGTCGATCGCGAGCATGCGCCGGGCTCACCCGCCGCCGGGCTCGACCGCCCCGCCGCGGTCCGCGCCCGGCGCCCTGTCCGCCGCAGACGCGTGCCACAGCCGGTTGCGGGTGCGCGCGACGCCGAAGTAGTAGCCGAGGAACCCGGCGCCGACCGCGGCCTGCAGGGCGAACAGCGCCGACTCGATCTCACCGGACGGCGGCTCGTACAGCGAGGCGAACCAGGGCTTGTAGTCGGGCGCGAGCTCGGCGATCGCGGTCTCCGCCTGCGCGTCCGCGCCCGCGAACGGCTCCTCATGCCCGTCGCCCGCGCCGATCACCAGGGGCAGTACGGCGAGCGCGGCGACGGTGGCCAGCAGGAGCAGGTTGACGACGACGTTGCGCTTCACGAGGCCACCTGGCCTTCCTTGAGGACGCGCAGCCGGATCAGCTCGGCCGCGCTGGTGGAGCGGAGCAGGCGGACGACGAGCACCGTGAGCAGGCCCTCACTCACGGCCAGCGGGATCTGGGTCACCGCGAAGATCGCGCCGAACTTGGTCAGCGCCCCGGCGAAGCCGCCGGCCGGGTCGGGGAAGGCGAGCGCGAGCTGCGCCGACGTCACGCAGTACGTCACCAGGTCGGCGACGAAGGCGCCGGCGAAGACCGCGACGAGCAGCCTCCCGCCGAGCCGCCGGGTCAGCGCGTACGCGCCGTATCCGGCCCATGGGCCGACGACGGCCATGGAGAAGGCGTTGGCCCCGAGCGTGGTCAGCCCGCCGTGGGCGAGCAGCAGGGCTTGGAAGAGCAGCGTGATCGTGCCGAGCACGGTCATCACGGGCGGCCGGAACAGGATGGCTCCGAGGCCGGTGCCGGTGGGGTGGGAGCAGCTGCCGGTGACCGAGGGGATCTTCAGGGCCGACAGGACGAAGCAGAAGGCCCCGGACGCTCCGATGAGCAGCTTCGCCTCGGGGTTCTCCTTCAACTGCCGATTGAGTCGTACGACGCCGTGAACGACGAAGGGGGCGGCCGCGACGGTCCAGGCCGCCGCGTGGAGCGGAGGGAGGAATCCCTCGGCGATGTGCATGATTGAAACGCCGACCTTTCCAGCACCTCGTGGATGGTGTTTCCATGCCTTGGCCGGTCTCCTGGCTGACGGGTTGGCACATCTCGCTCGCCTTCCCAGGCGGCTGGCGCCCAGTGGCTCCGCGTACGCGGATGAGCGAGAGCATTCCCGATCACAGTGGCGAGGGCCGCGCCGGATTCGCGTCCCGGATGGGGCGCGCACCGGACTTCCCGTTTGCCGAGGCGCGTTCAGCGTAAGCCTGGTCTCTCGTTATCGACAAGGCGGGGTAAATGCACAACGTCTGCAACATTGGCGCCGCGGTGCGCCGGGACGGACGCGACCGGCCGGGCGGAGAACGGGACGAAGTTGACGTTCGCGACGGGTGCGGGATACGTTCCCGAGGATTCGCGGTGGTCCGAGGGAAGTCCGGTGAGATGCCGGTGCGGTCGCGCCACTGTATCCGGGACGCGAGTCCTGGGAGCCAGGTCACTTGGCCGCCGCGTCCTCGTCTGGCGGGACGCGTCATCCCAAGGAGGCATCGATGAGCGGGTCGGCGACCTCACGCCCCCACGACCACGATCACGGCCGCGGCCCCGCCGCGCCCGGCGTCCCTCCTGCCGCCACCGCCTCCTGACCCGCGCTTTCGCGCGTGGACCCCGTACCCCGCGTTCTTCCGTGACGCCGTCGTGCCGTGCGGCGGCCGACCGCGCCCGGCCGGACCATCAGAAGGGACCGATGTGATCACCGCCTATCCATTCAGCGCCGTCGTGGGGCTCGACGACCTCAAGTTGGCGCTGATTCTCAACGCGGTCTCTCCCCGGGTGGGCGGCGTGCTGGTGCGCGGCGAGAAGGGCACCGCCAAGTCCACGATCGTCCGCGCCCTGGCCGCGCAGCTCCCCCCGGTCGAGGTGGTCGCCGGATGCCGCTTCGCGTGCGATCCCGCGGCTCCCGACCCCTCCTGCCCGGACGGCCCCCACACCGGGGCCGAGGAGAGCCGGTCGCGCCCGGCCGCGCTCGTGGAGCTGCCCGTGGGCGCGTCGGAGGACCGGCTGGTGGGGGCGCTGGACATCGAGCGGGCGCTCACCGAGGGCGTCAAGGCCTTCGAGCCGGGCCTGCTCGCCGCCGCCCACCGAGGCGTGCTCTACGTGGACGAGGTCAACCTGCTGCACGACCACCTCGTGGACCTGCTGCTCGACGCCGCCGCGCTCGGGACCTGCTTCGTCGAGCGCGAGTCGGTCTCCGTACGGCACGCGGCGCGCTTCCTCCTCGTCGGCACCATGAACCCGGAGGAGGGCGAGCTGCGGCCGCAGCTCCTGGACCGCTTCGGGCTGACCGTCGAGGTGCGGGCGTCCCGCGACCCGGACGAGCGGGCCGAGGTCGTACGGCGGCGGCTGGCCTTCGACGCCGACCCCGCGGGGTTCGCCGCGCGGTGGCGGGAGGAGGAGGCGGCGCTGGCCGAGCGCATCCTGCGGGCGAGGGAGCGGGTCGCGGACGTCGTCCTGCCGGACGTGCGGCTGCGCCAGATCGCGGCGGTGTGCGCCGGATTCGAGGTCGACGGGCTTCGTGCCGACCTGGTGACCGCCAACGCCGCCATCGCCCACGCGGCGTGGCGGGGCCGTACCACGGTGACGAGCGAGGACGTGCGCGCGGCGGCCCGGCTCTCCCTGCCGCACCGCCGCAGGCGCGACCCGTTCGACGCGCCCGGCCTGGACGAGGACCAGCTCGACGACCTGCTGTCCCGGCACGACGCGCCGGACCCGGACGACGACCCGGACCACGGTCCGTCCGGCCCCGGTCCCGAGGGGCCGCACGACCCGGGACCCGAGGGTTCGGAGGGTCCGAACGGCGCCGACGGCGCGGATGGACCCACCCCGGAGGGCGCGGACCAATCGGCCGTTCTCGGCGACCCTCGCGGCGAGGACCGGAACGCCCCCGAAGGCGACGGCCCCGCCTCTGACAGTGGTGCCCCCGGTGAGCGGGTGATCGCCGCCGGCGAGCCGTACCGGGTGCGGCCCTTCCGCGTGCCGGGGCTGGGCGAGAGCGCCGCGGGGCGGCGGTCGCGGGCGCGCACCCCGAACGGCCGCACCGTCGGCGCGCGGCTGCCCTCCGGCCGTCTCCAGCGGCCGCACCTGCCCGCGACCCTGCGCGCCGCCGCGCCGTACCAGCGCGAGCGCGGCCGTACCGGGCCGGGCCTGCTGATACGCGACACCGACCTGCGCGAGTCGGTCCGGGAGGGCAGGGAGGGCAACCTCGTCCTGTTCGTCGTGGACGCGAGCGGCTCGATGGCGGCCCGTCGCCGGATGAGGGAGGTCAAGGCGGCCGTGCTGAGCCTGCTCCTGGACGCCTACCAGCGGCGGGACAAGGTCGGGCTGATCACGTTCCGAGGGTCGGACGCCGAGCTGGTGCTGCCGCCGACCTCGTCCGTGGAGGCCGGGGCGGCGCGGCTGCGCGAGCTGCCGACCGGCGGCCGGACCCCGCTGGCCGCGGGGCTGCGCCGGGCGGCCGAGGTGCTCCGCGTCGAGCGGATGCGCGACCCCTCCAGGCGGCCCCTGCTCGTCGTGATCACCGACGGTCGGGCCACGGCGGGGAGCGACGTGGCCGGCCCGGCCGCCCGGCTCGCCGGCACGGCCGGCGTCGTCGTGGACTGCGAGAGCGGCCCCGTACGGCTGGGCCTGGCTCTCGACCTCGCGGCCCGGCTGGGCGCGCCCGCCGTACGGCTCGACGCGCTCGCGGAGGGCGGCCTGCGCGACCTCGTCCGTGAGCGCAGAGGCGGCGCGGGACCGGCCGGCGGACACCGCAACGACTACAGGAAGGCGGTCTGAGATGCCGCAGGGCAAGCCGGATGTCGTGCCGGACGACGGTCTGACCACCCGGCAGCGCCGCACCCGGCCGCTGCTGATGGTGCACACCGGCCCCGGAAAGGGGAAGTCGACCGCCGCCTTCGGGATGGCGCTGCGGGCCTGGAACCAGGGGTGGCCGATCGGGGTGTTCCAGTTCGTCAAGTCGGCCAAGTGGCGCATCGGCGAGGAGCGCGCCCTGCGGGTGCTCGGCGCGTCCGGCGAGGGCGGCCCGGTGACCTGGCACAAGATGGGCGAGGGCTGGTCGTGGATCCAGCGGCCGGGCAGCGAGGAGGACCACGCCGCCGCCGCCCGCGAGGGCTGGGAGCAGATCAAGCGCGACCTGGCCGCCGAGACCTACCGCTTCTACGTGCTCGACGAGTTCACGTACCCGATGAAGTGGGGCTGGCTGGACGTCGCCGACGTGGTCGAGACCCTCACCGCGCGGCCCGGCGCCCAGCACGTCGTGATCACGGGACGGGACGCCGACCCGCGGCTGATCGAGGCCGCCGACCTGGTGACCGAGATGGGCAAGGTCAAGCACCCGATGGACGCCGGGCAGAAGGGGCAGAAGGGCATCGAATGGTGATCCCGCGTCTGGTGATCGCGGCGCCGTCGTCGGGCAGCGGGAAGACCACGGTCGCGACCGGCCTGATGGCGGCGCTGCGCGCGCGGGGGCTGCGGGTCTCGCCGCACAAGGTGGGCCCCGACTACATCGACCCCGGCTACCACGCGCTGGCCACCGGCCGGCCGGGCCGCAACCTCGACCCGTGGCTGACCGGCGCCGACCTGGTCGAGCCGCTGTTCCTGCACGGCGCGCGCGACGCCGACATCGCCGTGGTCGAGGGCGTCATGGGCCTGTACGACGGCGCCGGGCTGGAGGAGTTCGCCTCCACCGCGCACGTCGCGCGGCTGCTCTGCGCCCCCGTGGTCCTGGTCGTGGACGCCGCCGGACAGGGCCGCTCGGTCGCCGCGTTGGTGCAGGGGTTCGCCGCGTTCGACACCCGGGTGCGGCTGGGCGGGGTGATCCTCAACCGGGTCGGCTCGCCGCGGCACGAGGAGATCTGCCGCTCCGCGCTGACGGAGAGCGGCGTGCCGGTGCTCGGCGTGATCCCGCGCATGGACGGGGTGGCCACCCCTTCCCGTCACCTCGGGCTGATCCCCGCCGCCGAACGGCGGGCCGAGGCGGTGTCCGCCGTGGAGCGCATGGGCGAGCTGGTCGCCGCGTCCTGCGACCTGGAGGCGCTGGTCGCGCTGGCCCGCTCCGCGCCGCCCCTCGCCGCGCGGCCCTGGAGCGCCGAGTCCTCCCTGGAACGGCCTCCGTCCGGCGAACGGCCCCCGTCCGGCGCGCGGCCCCCGTCCGGCGCGCGGCCGGTCGTGGCCGTGGCGGGCGGCCCGGCCTTCACCTTCGGGTACGCCGAGCAGGCCGAGCTGCTGGCCGCCGCCGGAGCCGAGGTGGTGACGTTCGACCCGCTCCGCGACGAGCGCCTCCCGGAGGGCACGGGCGCGATCGTCGTCGGCGGCGGCTTCCCCGAGGTGTACGCGGCCGACCTGTCGGCCAACGAGCCGCTGCGGCGGCGGGTGGCGGCCTTCGCCGGGCCGATCGCGGCCGAGTGCGCCGGGCTCCTCTACCTCGCCCGCGAGCTGGACGGCCACCCCATGTGCGGCCGGCTCCCCGTCACCGCGACGATGACCGGCAGGCTGACGCTCGGCTACCGCGACGTCGTGGCGACCGCGCATTCGGTGCTCACTCGGGAGGGCGAGCGCTACCGCGGCCACGAGTTCCACCGCACCGCCACCGATCCCGGGCACGCGTCGCCGCCGCTGTTCCGCTGGCGCGGCGGGGCCGACGGCTTCGGCGAACCGCTGCTGGCCGCGTCGTACCTTCACCTGCACTGGGCGGGCAGCCCCGAGCTCGCCGCCCGCCTCGTCGCCGCCTGCGCCCCGGCGGGCGGCTGACTCATCCTGTCCCGATGGCGTCAGGAGGCCTGCTCCCGCGCCAGACGGCGCACCAGATTCGGAAAGCCGTGCCGACGAGACATCACCGTCATCAGGAGCGCCATCGCGACGAGGACGAAGGTCCACCACGGCAATGAGCCGCTGCCCGCCACATCAAGGAGGACGCCGCCGGCGGCGGCTCCGCCGGCGATGCCGATGTTCCAGCAGGTGACGATCAGGGACTGCGCGACCTCTCCAGCCGCTCCCGCGGCTTCGGCAGAGGCGGTTTGCAGGATGGTGGCGGCCCCGCCGAACCCCAAGCCCCAGATCGCGGCGCCGGCGTACACGAGCGCGGGAACGCCCGCGAGCAGACCGAGCAGCAGCGTGGCGGTGGCGAACAGGGCGCAGCCGACGATCATGAGCCGGCGCAGGTGCCGGTCGATGAGAGCCCCGGTGATGAGGATGCTCACCAAGGAGGCGACGCCGAAGGCCAGCAGCACCACATCGACGCGATCAGCCAGGCCGAGCGGGCCGAGGAAGGGCGCGATGTAGGTGTACAGGACGTTGTGCGCGAGCACGAACATCAGCGTCACCGTCAGCACCTGCGCCACGCCGGGGATCGCCAGCACCCTTCGAAGGGGGAGGCGGGCCGCCCGGGAGGTGCCGGGGAAGCCGGGGACGGTGAGGATCACCCAGGCGATGAGGACCAGGCTGAGCAGGGTCATGATTCCGAAGGTGAACCGCCAGCCGACGAGACCAGCCAGGGAGGTCCCCGCGGGCACGCCGATCGACAGCGCCACCGGCGTGCCGGCCATCGCGACCGCCGTGGCCTTGCCGCGCCGATGGGCCGGGACCATGCGGCGCGCGTATCCGGCGACCAGTGCCCACAGCAGACCGGCCACGACACCGGCGAGGAAGCGCGCGGTCATCGTGAGCGTGTAGTCGGTCGAGACGGCGGTGATCGTGTTGGCGAGCGCGAATCCGCTGATCGCCACCAGTAGCAGGCGCTTGCGCGGCCACCCCACCGTCGCCGCCGTCAGGGGGACCGCCGCCAGCATCGAGCCGACGGCGTAGACCATCACGGACTGCCCGGCAGCGGACTCGCTGACACCGAGATCGGCGCTCATCGCCGGCAGGATGCCCGCCGGAAGCGCCTCGGTCATGATCGTGATGAACCCGCCGGTCGCCAGCGCGAGGAGGCCTGCCAGCGGGAGACGATCAGAACGTGGTGATGGGCGCCTGAAGCGCGTGGCGTGGATCATGAACCTTATCGTCAATGGTTAACATTAGTGTGAAAGTCAACCGGCCGACCTGCGGAGACGAGAGTGAGCGTGGCCACATGCGCATCGGCGAACTTGGGAAACTGACGGACACGCCGACCCGACTGCTGCGGTACTACGAGGAGCAGGGCCTGATCGAACCGCGCCGAAGAGAGAACGGGTACCGCGACTACGACGACTACCTCGTCGACCGCGTCATCCAAATCCGCGGCCTGCTCGACGCGGGACTGCCCACCCGCATCATCAAGCAGATCCTGCCCTGCTTGGACAAGCCCCGCGTGATCCACTTCGCTGACGCCACGCCCGAGATGCTGGTCACTCTCGAACACGAGCGCGACCGCATGAGCCGCCGCATCGAGTGCCTCACCCGCAATCGCGACGCCATCGACGGTTACCTGGCAGCCGTCAAGGCTCTGGCGTAATCGGCAGAGGCGTCCGTCGCGTAGTCCTCGTTGAAACGAACCAGGGGGGACCGGCTGCTCGCCGACCATGAAAGGGTGACGTCCCTCACCTTGAGCGGAAATCTTGACCCTCACATTTATGTGAAGATTCTACCGTCCAGACATGACAACGCACCACATCTGGCACACCACACGTGGGGACGGCACCCCCTTGGTCATGATCCACGGCTACACGATCGACCATCGGCTGCTCCTGCCACTCGAACCGGTCTTCGCCCAGCGCCCCGGGTGGCGACGGCACTACCTCGACCTCCCGGGGCACGGCAGCAGCCCTCGGCTACCCGGCACGACCTCGGCGGCGACCCTTGCCGAAGCCGTCATCAACTGGGTGGCCGACACCGTCGGTGACGAGCCGTTCGCCGTGCTCGGCCAATCATTCGGCGGGCAGATCGCCCGTGCGGTCACCGCCCGGTTCGGCGAACAAGTGCTCGGCTCTGCCCTGCTTGCGCCCGTCGTGCGGTGGGGCGACGAACGAACTCTGCCGGACGTGGCCACCGTTGAGCGCGACGAAGCGCTCCTGGCCGAACTTCCCGCCGAGGACCGCGAACTGTTCAGCCTCGTCATGGCACGACTCACTCGCCCCAACCGGGACCTGTTCACCCGTCACATCCTCCCCGGTTGGCAGGCCCACGACCGCGAGGCCGCGACCGAACTGGAGACCGACTTCCTGCTCCCCGAATGGCCGGAGAGGCACGCGCCCGCCCATCGAGGAGCACACCTGTTGGTGACCACTCGGCAGGACGCGCTCGTGGGGTGGGAGGACCAACTACAGTTGCTCGGCCACTATCCCCGTATGACCGCTGCGATACTCGACGGCGCCGGCCACAACCCCCAGGTTGAGATCGCCGAAAGAGTCCGTGAACTCATCGCTCACTGGCTCGATGCGCTGCGTCAGCAGTCGTAGCTGTCCCGCCTCGCCCAATCGAGCATTGATGTGGGCCCCCTGCACCGCACGTCGCCCGGGGCCTGGTTCCAGGTGGCGGGCGGCGCGAGCCGGTAGTCGACGTCGAAGACCGTGGCGCCGTGCTGGGTGAGCCATTCGTTCCAGCGGGGCGTCATGCCGCGCCGCCCGCCTCGTCGCCGCCTGCGCCCCGGCGGGCGGCTGACTCAGCCCGTCCCGATGGTGCGGTGGAGGAAGTCGCCGATCTCGGCTCTGGCCATCTGCGCGCCGAAGCCGCCCCAGGCGAGGTCGAAGGCGTGGTCGGCGTACCCGATCTCCACGTACCGGTGGGACGCGCCCGCCTCGTGGGCCAGGCGCGCCGCGCGGCGGCCGTCGTCGGGGTACTCGATCTGGTCGTGCCCGCCCTGGACGGACAGGGTCGGCGGCACGTCCGCCCGCAGGTAGGTGATGGGCGACGCGGCCCGGTAGGCGTCGCGCTCCTTCATCGGCGACCCGCCGATGAAGTCGTGCAGCATGCTCCGTCCCTCCCCGTCCGAGAGCCGCTTCGCGGCCCACCAGGGGACGGCCAGGTCGTACGAGTAGGCCAGGTCGTAGGGTCCGTACAGGGAGACGACGGCCGCCGCCGTCGCCGCCAGGGCGGCCAGCGCCCCGAGCAGGCTGTACTCGCGGGCGAACACCGCCAGGGTCCAGAAGGTCAGGGTGGGGGAGGGCAGGACGATCAGCGCCGCCACCGGCACGGCCGGGACCGCCGCCGCGATCGCCACGCCCAGCGCGAGACGTCGCGCGAGCCGTTTCGACAACCGCGTTTTCACCGGCATCTCCCGACCCTACGTTTCGGGTCCCCCGGGCGTGAGATCCGCTGACGGACGCCCGCGGGCGGATGCCTCAGCGGTCCTCGAGGTCGCCCTCGATCGCCAGGTAGGCCTCGCGCAGCGCCTTGAGGACCTCCGGGTCCGGGTGCTCCCACATCCGGCGGTCGGCCGCCTCCAGCAGCCGCTCGGCGATGCCGTGCAGCGCCCAGGGGTTCGACTCGGTCATGAACGCCCGGTTCTCCGGGTCCAGGACGTACGTCTCGGCCAGCCGGTCGTACATCCAGTCGGCGACCACGCCGGTGGTGGCGTCGTACCCGAACAGGTAGTCCACGGTGGCCGCCAGCTCGAACGCGCCCTTGTAGCCGTGGCGGCGCATCGCCGCCAGCCAGTTGGGGTTGACCACCCGGGCGCGGAAGACCCGTGCGGTCTCCTCGTGCAGGGTCCGGGTGCGCACCGCGTCCGGCCGGGTGCTGTCGCCCACGTACGCCGCCGGGGCGCGGCCGGTCAGCGCGCGTACGGTGGCGATCATCCCGCCGTGGTACTGGAAGTAGTCGTCGGAGTCGGCGATGTCGTGCTCGCGGGTGTCGATGTTCTTGGCCGCGACCGCGATCCGCCGGTACGCGTTCTCCATGTCCTCGCGGGCGGGCACGCCGTCCAGGTCGCGGCCGTAGGCGTAGCCGCCCCACACCGCGTACACCTCGGCCAGGTCGGCGTCGTCGCGCCAGTTGCGGCTGTCGATGAGCGGGAGGATGCCCGCGCCGTACGCGCCGGGCCGGGAGCCGAAGATCCGCAGCGTGGCCCGCCGGTCGTCGCCGTGGGCCGACCGGTCGGCCTCCGTGTGCGCCCGCACGTAGTTGACGTCGGCGGGCTCGTCCAGGCCCGCCACCAGCCGCACGGCGTCGTCCAGCATGGTGACGACGTGCGGGAAGGCGTCCCGGAAGAACCCGCTGACGCGCACGGTCACGTCGACGCGGGGACGGCCCAGCTCCGCCGCGGGGATCGGTTCGAGACCGCTCACCCGCCGCGACGCCTCGTCCCAGACCGGCCGCACGCCGAGCAGCGCGAGCACCTCGGCCACGTCGTCGCCCGCCGTGCGCATGGCGCTGGTGCCCCAGACGGACAGGCCGACCGAGCGCGGCCACTCGCCGGTCTCCTCGCGGTACCGGTCGAGCAGCGAGTCGGCCATCGCCTGGCCCGTCTCCCAGGCCAGCCTGCTCGGCACCGCGCGCGGATCGACCGAGTAGAAGTTCCGCCCGGTGGGCAGCACGTTGACCAGCCCGCGCAGCGGCGAGCCGCTCGGCCCGGCCGGGACGTACCCGCCGTCGAGGGCGTGGAGCAGCGCGTCGATCTCGTCGGAGGTCCGGGCCAGCCGGGGAACGATCTCCTCGGCCGCGAACCGCAGCACCTCGCGTACGGCGGCGGCCCGCGCGGGCTCGGCCCCGTCGAGCACGGACGCGGTCACGCCGGGAACGGCGGACGGGTCCCAGCCGCCCGCCTCCATGCCCTCGACGAGCGCGCGGGCGAGCGTTTCGGCCTCGTCCACGCTGACCCGGGCGGCGGCGCCGTCCTCGGCCAGGCCGAGCGCCTCGCGCAGGCCCGGCAGCGCCTCCCGGCCGGCCCAGATCTGGCGGGCGCGGAGCATGGCCAGCACGAGGTCCACCCGCGCCTTGCCCTCGGGGGCGACGCCGAGGATGTGCAGGCCGTCCCGGATCTGGGCGTCCTTGACCTCGCACAGCCAGCCGTCCACGTGCAGCAGGAAGTCGTCGAACTCGGTGTCGTGCGGGCGGTCGGCGATGCCCAGGTCGTGGTCGAGCCGGGCGGCCTGGATCAGCGTCCAGATCTGCGCGCGGATCGCGGGCAGCTTCGCCGGGTCCATGGCCGCGATCGAGGCGTGCTCGTCCAGCAGCTGTTCCAGCCGGGCGATGTCGCCGTACGTCTCGGCCCGCGCCATCGGCGGCACCAGGTGGTCGACCAGCACGGCGTGCGCCCGTCGCTTGGCCTGGGTGCCCTCGCCCGGGTCGTTCACCAGGAACGGATAGATCAGCGGGAGGTCGCCGAGCGCGGCGTCGGGCCCGCAGGAGGCGGACATCCCGGCCGACTTGCCGGGCAGCCACTCCAGGTTGCCGTGCTTGCCGACGTGGACGATCGCGTGCGCGCCGAACTCGTCCGCCAGCCAGCGGTAGGCGGCCAGGTAGTGGTGGCTCGGCGGCATGTCCGGATCGTGGTAGATCGCGATCGGGTTCTCCCCGAAGCCGCGCGGGGGCTGCACCAGCACGACGAGGTTGCCCGCCCGCAGGGCGGCCAGCACGATCTCGCCGCCGGGGTCGCGTGACCGGTCCACGAACAGCTCGCCCGGCGGCGGCCCCCAGTGGCTCTCCACATCGCCGCGCAGGTCCTCGGGCAGCGTCTCGAACCAGGCGCGGTACCGGTCGGCCGGGATCCGCACCGGGTTCGCCGCGAGTTGCTCCTCGGTGAGCCACTCCTGGTCCTGGCCGCCCGCCGCGATGAGCGCGTGGATCAGCGCGTCGCCGTCCTGCCCGTCCACCCCGGGGAAGCCCTCCCCGAGGTCGTAGCCGGCGTCGCGCATCGCGGCCAGCAGCCGGACCACGCTCGCCGGGGTGTCCAGGCCGACCGCGTTGCCGATCCGGGAGTGCTTCGTCGGATAGGCGGAGAGCATGACCGCGATCCGCCGCCCCGCCGCCGGGACGTGCCGCAGCAGGCCGTGCCGTACCGCGATGCCGGCGACGCGGGCCGCCCGCTCCGGGTCGGCGACGTACACGGTCAGGCCGTCGGCGTCGACCTCCTTGAACGAGAACGGCACTGTGATGATCCGGCCGTCGAACTCGGGGATCGCCACCTGGGACGCGGCGTCCAGCGGGGACAGGCCGTCCTCGTCCTCCCGCCACGCGTCCCGCCCGGTGGTCAGGCACAGGCCCTGCAGGATCGGCACGTCCAGCTCGGCGAGCGCGCCGACGTCCCACGCGGCGTCGTCGCCCCCGGCCGACGCGGTCGCCGGGCGGGTGCCGCCCGCCGCGAGCACGGTGACGACCAGGGCGTCGACCCGGCGCAGGGTGTCGAGCAGGTCGGGCTCGGCGGTCCGCAGCGATCCGCAGTAGAGGGGCAGCGCCTGCCCGCCCGCGTCCTCGACCGCCCGGCACAGCGTCTCGGCGAACGCCGTGTTCCCCGCCACGTGGTGGGCGCGGTAGTAGAGCACGCCGATCACCGGGCCGTCCGAGCGCCGTGCCGTACGCACCAGCGGTCCCCAGCTCGGCAGCGGCTCCGGCGGGGCGAACCCGTGCCCGGTCAGCAGCACCGTGTCGGAGAGGAACGCGTGGAGCTGGGCCAGGTTGGCCGGGCCGCCGTGCGCGAGGTAGGCGTGCGCCTCGGCGCAGACGCCGCCCGGCACCGTGGACAGCTCCATCAGCTCGGCGTCGGGCGCCTGCTCGCCGCCGAGCACCACGACCGGGCGGGGTCCGGCGAGCAGGGCGTCCAGCCCGTCCTCCCAGGCGCGCCGCCCGCCGAGGAGCCGTACGACGACGAGCCGGGTGCCCTCGACCAGCGCGGAGAGGTCGGCCACGTCGAGCCGGGCCGGGTTGCCCAGCCGGAAGCCCGCGCCGCTGGCCCGGGCGCTGAGCAGGTCGGTGTCGGAGGTCGACAGCAGCAGGACGTCGGCCTGCCCGGTGGACGGCACGGAGCGCACGCGAAATCCTCCCTCGGGGTCCTCGCCCCAGGTCGTGGTCGTCACGACGGCTGGAGTCTCCTGGCTCCCGGATCGACACTCGCCCCGGCCTTCCCGTCCGTCTCCGGACCGTGGCCGTCGGTGGGGGTCGCTCCCCGGTTACAGTGGCGGGACCGCGCCGGTTTTACACCGGCTTCCTCCCATTGCCGTCGTCTGGGATCACACTATGCCAGGCGGACATCCGTCAGGAAACGGGCGTTAGCATCCTCTGCGTGTTCAACGGTGACCTTCCCGGACGCTCCGGACCTGATGCGTGCCCTGGCGCGCTCCAGGTCCACGCCGCCGCCGACGGCGGCCTGGCGCGGGTCCGGATCCCCGGTGGCGCGGTGACGGCGGGCCAGCTCCGCGCGGTCGCCGCCGCGGCCCGCGAGCTGGGGTCCGGCGCGATCGAGCTGACCTCCCGGGCCAACCTTCAGGTGCGCGGCCTGCCGCTCCCGCCGGACGCCTGCGAGGGCGCGGAGCGCGCCCCCGTCGGGGCTCCGGACTTCGCCGTGCGGATGGCCGCCGCCGGGCTGTTGCCGTCCGCCACGCACGAGCGGGTGCGCAACATCGTGGCCTCGCCGCTCGCCGGGCGGAGCGCCGCGAGCAGGCGCGACGTGCGCCCCCTTGTCGCCGAGCTGGACCGCGCGCTGTGCGCCCGGCCCGGCCTCGCCGACCTGCCCGGACGCTTCCTGTTCGCGCTGGACGACGGCTCCGGCGACGTGGCCGCTCTGGAGGCCGACGTCACGCTGCGGCCGGTGGCCGCGGGGGACGAGAGCGAGGCCGCGCTGCTGCTCGCCGGGGCCGACCCCGGGTTGCGCGCCCCCTCGGGGGCGGAGACGGCGGGCCTGCTCGCCGTCGCCGAGGCGTTCCTGGCCGAGCGCGCCGCGCAGGGGTCGCGCGCGTGGCGGCTCCGCGAGTTGGCGGACGGTCCCGCCCGCGTCGCGGCCCGCGCCGTCCGGCTGGAGCCCCGGCTGCGCTGGTCCCCGGGCCTCCCGCCCGACGCGTACGGCGACGAAACCGGTACGGTCGGCGCGGCCAGCGCGTACAGCGACGAAACCGGCGCGGCCGGCGTGGTCGGCATGGTCGGCGTGGTCGGGCAGCGGGACGGCCGGATGGCTCTCGGCGTCCTCCCCCCGCTCGGGCGGCTCACGCCGGCCCAGGCGGAGGCGCTCGCCGAGGCCGCCGCCGGCGGCGCCGGAGAGGTCCGCGTGACGCCCTGGCGCACGGTCGTCGTGCCCGACCTGCCGCCCGCCAACGCCGGGCGGTGGCGGACGAGGCTCGCGGAGGCGGGCCTGGTCACCGACCCGGCGTCCCCGTGGCTCGGCCTGACCGCCTGCGCCGGCCGTCCCGGGTGCGCCAAGTCCCTCGCCGACGTCCACGCCGACATCCGCGCCGCGCTCGGCGACCCCCGGCCGGATGCGGACGTTTCGGGCGATGCCGTACGCTCACCGTCCGGTGCCGGCGGACGGATCCCCGCGCACTGGGCTGGGTGCGAGCGGCGCTGCGGGCGGCCGCGCGGCCGGGTCGTGGACGTGGTCGCGACCGGGCACGGATACCGCGTCGAGGCGGGCGGCGGCAGCCGTGCGTTCCCCGACGCCGAGCAGACGAGCGCCGCCGTCGCGGCGACCAGAGAGGGACTGTGATCGACTACATCCGGGACGGGGCGGAGATCTACCGCCGGTCCTTCGCCACCATCCGCGCCGAGTCCGACCTGAGCGGGATGCCGCCGGGCGTGGCCCGGGTCGCCGTCCGCATGATCCACGCCTGCGGCATGGTCGACCTGGTGAACGACCTGGCCTGGTCGCCGGGGGTCGTGACGGCGGCGCGCGAGGCGCTGCTCGCCGGCGCGCCCATCCTGTGCGACGCCATGATGGTCGCCTCCGGCGTGACCCGGCGCCGCCTCCCGGCGGACAACGAGGTGCTCTGCACGCTCGGCGACCCGAGGGTCCCCGAGCTGGCGGCCCGGCTGGGCACCACCCGCAGCGCCGCCGCGCTCGAACTGTGGCGCGACCGGCTCGACAACGCGGTGGTCGCCATCGGCAACGCGCCGACCGCGCTGTTCCGCCTGCTGGAGATGGTCGAGGAGGGCGCGGGCCGCCCGGCGGCCGTGCTCGGCGTCCCGGTCGGCTTCATCGGCGCCGCCGAGTCCAAGGTGGCGCTGGCCGAGCACCCGTCCGGCCTGGAGCACCTGGTGGTGCACGGGCGCAGGGGCGGCAGCGCCATGGCGGTGGCGGCCGTCAACGCCATCGCCAGCGAGGAGGAGTGAAGGCCATGAGCGCACAGCCCGGTCGCCTGTACGGGGTGGGCCTGGGGCCCGGCGACCCCGAACTCGTGACGGTGAAGGCGGCGCGGCTCCTCGGCGCCGCCGACGTGATCGCCTACCACAGCGCCCGGCACGGGCGCAGCATCGCCAGGTCGGTGGCGCTGCCGTACCTGCGGGGCGACCAGGTCGAGGAACCGCTGATCTATCCGATCACCACTGAGACCACCGACCACCCCGGCGGCTACCAGGGCGCGCTGGACGACTTCTACGCCGAGTGCGCCGTCCGGCTGGCCGCGCACCTGGACGCGGGCCGCGACGTGGTCGTGCTGTGCGAGGGCGACCCGCTCTTCTACGGCTCCTACATGCACATGCACAAGCGGCTCGCCCACCGCTACCCGACCGAGGTGGTGCCGGGCGTCACCTCCGTCAGCGGGGCGTCGGCGGTGCTGGGCCGCCCGCTGGTCGAGCGGGACGAGACCCTCACCGTGCTGCCGGGCACGCTTCCGGCCGACGTCCTGGCCGAACGGCTCGCCGCCGCCGACTCGGCCGCCGTGCTCAAGCTCGGCCGCACCTTCGAGAAGGTGCGCGCGGCGCTCGCCGAGGCCGGACGTCTCGACGACGCCTGGTACGTCGAGCGGGCCACCACCGACAAGCAGCGCGTCGAGCCGCTGGCCGACGTTGACCCGGCCACCGTGCCGTACTTCTCGCTCGCGCTGCTGCCGAGCCCGCTCACCCCGGCCGGCGCCGCGGCGGCGGACCCCGCCCCCGAGCCGGTACGCGCCGGCGAGGTGGTCGTGGTCGGGCTGGGCCCCGCCGGACGGCCGTGGCTCACCCCCGAGGCGCAGGAGGCGCTCGCCGCCGCCGACGAGCTGGTCGGCTACGGGCCCTATCTCGACCGGGTGCCGTCCAACCCGCGCCAGCGCCGCCACCCGACGGACAACCGCGTCGAGGCCGAGCGGGCCGCGCACGCGCTGGAGCTGGCGGCGGCCGGATCGCGGGTGGCCGTGGTGTCGTCCGGCGATCCCGGCGTGTTCGCCATGGCCAGCGCGGTGCTGGAGGTGGCGGCCGAGCCCCGGTTCGCCGGCGTCGCCGTACGCGTGGTGCCCGGCCTCACCGCCGCCCAGGCGGTGGCGAGCCGGGCCGGCGCGCCGCTGGGCCACGACTACTGCGTGCTGTCGCTGTCGGACCTGCTCAAGCCGTGGGAGGTCGTGGCCGAGCGGATCAGCGCCGCCGCGAAGGCCGACCTCGTGCTCGCGATCTACAACCCGGCGTCGCGGAGCCGTACCTGGCAGGTGGCCGCCGCGCGCGACCTGCTGCTCGAACACCGCGCCCCGGACACCCCGGTCGTCATCGGCCGGGACGTCGGCGGGCCGGGGGAGAGCGTCCGCGTCGTGGAGCTGGCCGCCCTCGACCCGGCCGAGATCGACATGCGCACCCTGCTGATCGTCGGCTCCTCCACGACGAGGGTCGTCGATCGCGACGGGCGGCCCGTCGTCTTCACGCCGCGCCGCTATCCGGCGTGAGCCCCGACCCAGGCCACGGCCGCCTCGACGGTGTCCACGAGCGGGACGCCGTCGGGGGCGGGCGGCCGCCGTACGACGAGCACGGGCAGCCCCAGCTCGCGGGCGGCGGCCAGCTTGGCCGTGGTCATCTCGCCGCCGCTGTCCTTGGTGACGAGCACGTCGATCCGGTGCTCGCGCATCAGCGCCAGCTCGCCCGGCACCGTGTACGGCCCGCGCGACAGCACCACGTGCGTGTGCCGGGGCATCGGCGGCTCGGGCGGGTCCACCGACCTGGCCAGGAACCACAGGTCGTCCAGCTCGGCGAAGACGGCCAGGCTGCGGCGGCCGGTCGTGAGGAACACCCGTCCGCCGTCGCCGGCCAGGCCCGGCAGCAGCGCGGCGGCCTCCTCCAGCGTCGCCGCCCAGCGCCAGTCGTCGTCCGGACGCCGCCGCCAGCCGGGACGGCGCAGCACCAGCAGCGGCACCCCGGTCTCGGCCGAGGCGGCGACGGCCGAGGCGGTCATGCGCCGGGCGAACGGGTGGGTGGCGTCCACCACGGCGTCGATCCGGTGCTCCCGCAGCCAGGCGGCCAGGCCCTCGGGCCCGCCGAAACCGCCCTCGCGCACCTCGCCGGCCGGGAGCCGCGGGTCGGCCACCCGCCCGGCCAGCGAGGACACCACGCGCAGCCCGGGGAGCCCGACCAGCCGCTCGGCGAGCCCCCTGGCCTCCGCGGTGCCGCCCAGGATCAGCAGCCGCCTCGTCATGCCTCCACCCACGTCAGATCCTCCAGCTTCGTCAGGTCGGCCCGATGAGCACACCACTGCGCCACGGATGGACCACCGGGGCCTGCGCCACCGCCGCGACGACGGCCGCGTACACGGCGCTGCTCACCGGCGCCTTCCCCGACCCGGTCGAGATCGCGCTGCCGAAGGGGCAGCGCCCGGCGTTCGCCCTGGCCCGCGAACGGCTGGCCGACGGGGAGGCGACCGCCGCCGTGGTCAAGGACGCGGGCGACGACCCCGACGTGACCCACGGCGCGCTCATCTCCGCGACCGTACGGCCCGGCCTCCCCGGCAGCGGCGTGACCTTCCTCGCCGGGCCCGGCGTGGGCACGGTCACCAAGCCGGGGCTGCCGCTCGACGTGGGCGAGCCCGCCGTCAACCCGGTGCCGCGGCGGATGATGCGCGAGCACGTCGCCGAGGTGGCCGCGCGCTGCGGCGGGACCGGCGACGTGGTCGTCGAGATCTCCGTCGAGGGGGGCGAGGAGCTGGCCCGCCGCACCTGGAATCCGCGGCTCGGCATCCTCGGTGGCCTGTCCATCCTCGGCACGACCGGGATCGTCGTGCCGTACTCGTGCTCGGCCTGGATCGACAGCATCCGGCGCGGCGTGGACGTCGCCCGCGCGGCCGGTCGCACCCACGTGGCGGGCTGCACCGGCAGCACGTCCGAGCGGGTGGCCGCCGAGCTGTACGGCCTGCCCGAGGACGCGCTGCTCGACATGGGCGACTTCGCCGGCGCGGTGCTGAAGTACCTGCGCCGCCACCCCGTGCCCCGGCTCACCGTGGCCGGCGGGATCGGCAAGCTGTCCAAGCTCGCCGACGGGCACCTCGACCTGCACTCCGGCCGCTCCCAGGTCAACCCCGACCTGCTCGCCGGGCTGGTGCAGGGCGCCGGAGGCGACCCGGCCCTCGCCGAGCGGGTACGCGTCGCGAACACGGCGCTGCACGCGCTGCGGCTGTGCCAGGAGGCCGGCCTCCCGCTCGGCGACCTGGTGGCCGAGCGGGCGCTGCGGACCGCGCGCGAGGTGCTGCGCGGCGCGCCGGTCGAGGCGGACGTCGTGGTCATCGACAGATCGGGCGTGATCGTCGGCCGCGCGGGCGTTCAGGGGGAGAGCCGCGCGGGCGTTCAGGGGGAGACCGGTCAATCCCGGCACCGTTCCGCCGAGTAGAGGTGGCTGTCGGGGAACGCCGACGCGGTCAGCACCCGGCCCACCACGATCACGGCGGTGCGCACCACCCCGGCCTCGCGGACCCGCGCGGTGATGTCGGCCAGCGTGCCGCGCAGGATCAGCTCGTCGTCCCTGCTCGCCCGGGCGACCACGGCGACCGGGCAGTCCGCGCCGTACGCGGGGAGCAGCTCCTCGACGACCGCCTCGATCCGCTGCACGGCGAGGTGCAGCACCATGGTCGCCCGGCTCGCGCCCAGCGTGGCCAGGTCCTCGCCCTCCGGCATCGGGGTCGCCCGTGCGGCCGTGCGGGTCAGGACGACCGTCTGCCCGACGCCCGGCACCGTGAACTCCCGCTTCAGCGCGGCGGCCGCGGCGGCGAAGGCCGGGACGCCGGGCACCACCTCGTACGGCACGCCGAGCGCGTCCAGCCGGCGCATCTGCTCGGCCATCGCGCTGAACACCGACGGGTCGCCCGAATGCAGCCGTGCGACGTCCCGCCCGGAGGCGTGCGCGGCGGCCATCTCGGCGACGATCTCGTCCAGGGTGAGCCGTGAGGTGTCCACCAGCCTCGCCCCCGGCGGGCAGTCGTCCAGCAGCTCCCGGGGCACCAGCGACCCGGCGTACAGGCACACCGGGGAAGCGGCGATCACCCGCAGGCCGCGCACCGTGATGAGGTCGGCGGCGCCCGGCCCCGCCCCCACGAAGCGCACCACTCCGCCCCGCGCGTCCGTCACGATCGCTCCTCCTCGCCGAGATCCGTCCACGGTTTGACCGCCGTCCAGACGGTCACGGGCATCATGGCCCGCCAGCCGGTGAAGCCGCCGACCGGGGCCGCGCGGGTGACCGCGAGACGCACGAGGTCGCCGCCGAGCCGGCCGTGCCAGCCGGTCAGGACCACCTCCGACTCCAGGGTGACCGCGTTGGCCACCAGCCGCCCTCCCGGCCGCAGCGCGGCCCAGCAGGCGTCGAGCAGGCCGGGCGCGGTCGCGCCGCCGCCGACGAAGACGGCGTCGGGGACGGGCAGCCCGGCGAGCGCGGCCGGTGACGCGCCGACGACGACGTCCAGGTCGGGCACGCCCAGCGCCGCCGCGTTGCGCGCCGCGCGCTCCGCCCGCTCGGCGCGGCTCTCCACCGCGATCGCCCGGCAGGCCGGATGGCTGCGCATCCACTCGATCGCGATGCTGCCCGCTCCGGCGCCCACGTCCCACAGCAGCTCCCCGGGCACGGGCGCGAGCCGTGACAGGGTCACCGCGCGCACCTCCCGCTTGGTGAGCTGCCCGTCGTGCTCGTACGCGTCGTCCGGCAGGCCGGGCACGCGGGGGAGCGGCGTCACCCCCGGGTCGGCCCGGCACTCCACCGCGACGACCCGGAGAGAGGACGCGTCGGAGGCGTCCGCCACCCACTGCCGCGCCGTACCGGAGGAGCGGCTCTCGCCGGGGCCGCCGAGGTCGGACAGCACCGTCATCGTGCTCGGGCCGTACCCGCGCGCGGTGAGCAGGGCGGCGACCCGCGCGGGCGCGTCCCTCCCCGAGCAGAGCACCAGGACCCGGCGTCCGGGCAGGACCGCCGGGTGCAGCAGCGCGTCGGGGCGGCCGACCAGGCTCACCACCTCGGTCTCCTGTACGGTCCAGCCCATCCGGGCGCAGGCGAGCGACAGCGACGACAGGTGCGGGAGCACCCGCACCCGGTCGGCGCCGAGCAGGCGGACCAGCGTCGAGCCGATGCCGAAGAACAGCGGGTCCCCGCTGGCCAGCACGCACACCGCCCGCCCCTCGTGCGCCGAGAGCAGCCCCGGCAGCGCGGGAAGCAGGGGAGAGGGCCAGGTCACCCGTTCGGCGCCGCCGTCCGGAACCAGGTCGAGCTGCCGCGCGCCGCCCATGAGGACCTCGGCCGCCCGCACGGCCGCGCGGGCGGCGGGGCCGAGTCCGCTCCAGCCGTCCGTCCCGACGCCGACGACGGTGACGACGCCGTCGCGCGGCTCGGACGTCGCGTCGTGCGGGTCGGACATGGCCTCGCGCGGCTCAGGCATCGTCTCGCTGAGCTCAGACATTGCCGAGCACCCGGGCGACGCGGATCTCGATCACCACGCGTCGCGGGTTCTCGCGCGGCGGCTTGTAGCGCAGCGCGTACCGGCGCTCGGCGTCGGCGATCTCCTCGGGGGAGTCGCGGATCACGGCGCGGCCCTCAAGGGTGGACCAGCGGCGCCCGTCCACCTGGCACACGGCCACGGCCGCACCGGACGGCCCGGCGGCGGCCACCAGTCTCGCCTTGTGCGACTCGCCCGAGGTGATGACCCGGGCCACCGCCGCCTCGGCGTCCAGGGTCACTCCGACCGGCACCACGTGCGGCGTCCCGTCCGCGCGCACGGTGGTGAGCGTGCACAGGTGCCGCTCGCGCCAGAAGGCGTGGAACCCCTCGCCGAACCCGGTCAGGTCGAGCAGTGCGGCTCCCGCCGGCATCGCGTTCACCTCGAACAATCGTCAATTTGGCGGGAACGTCCCCTCGCGGGTGGAACGTCCCCTTAGCGGGGCGCCAGTCTACGCGGTGCCCGGCCGCTCGATCATCGAGCCGCCAGGAGCCGCTCCACGACGGCGGCCAGTTCCGGGGGATCGACGGGCTCGTCCAGCGCGGCCGAATCGGCGTACGGGAACCAGCCGAACCCGCGCAGGGTGTCGCTCTCCTCGGCCGTCAGCAGCGACGGAGCGACCTCCGGACGCTCGGCGAACCTCGCCAGATAGAACGGCTCGGTCTTGACGTAGTGGACGCCCAGCCAGTGGTAGTCGCGGTGGACCGGCTCCCAGCGGTCGAGCACCGCCGAGCCGGGCAGGCCGGTCTCCTCGGCCAGCTCACGCCGCGCCGCCTCCAACGGCGTCTCGCCCGCCTCGATCCCGCCGCCCGGGGGCTCCCAGAACGTACGGCCGGCCACCGGGTCGTGCCAGCTCAGCAGCAGCACGCACCCATCGCCGTCCACGCACACCACCCGGGCGGCGGGGCGGTCGCCGGTCGCGGAGTCCGGAACGGGTACAGAGGTCACGAAGCCCTATTATCCCGGCGCGCGGCGGCCTCGTAGCGGGCGGCGAGCCGGGCCAGGTGCTCGGTGAGCGACGGCGGCTCGACGACGTCGAAGTCCTCGTCGAGGAAGCCCAGGATCACCGCGATGGTCTGGAGCGAGTCACCGCGGACGGTCAGCGCGCAGCTCTGTTCGTCGATCGGCTCCACCACTCCGGTGATCTTCCCGGCGACGGCCTCGGCGGGGGCGTGGACCCGGACCCGGGCCCGGCACGGCCACATGCCCGTGCCCATCCGCCTGGACAGGAAGGCGACCACGTCGCCGTCGGGGGAGTCCCGGGGCGCGAACCGCGGGCCGGTCGGGATGTGGGGCCGGACCCGGTCGGCGCGGAAGACGCGCCAGTCGTCGCGGTCCAGGTCCCAGGCCACCAGGTACCAGCGGCGGTCCCAGCTCACCAGCCGGTGCGGCTCCACCGTGCGGACGCCCGCCGACCCGCCGTGGGCCGTGTAGTCGAACCGCAGCCGCTCATGGTCGCGGCAGGCGGTGGCCAACGCGGTGAGCACGTCCACGTCGACGGTCGGGCCCGTGCCGGGCATCGCCACGGTGAAGGTCTGGAACGCGGCCACGCGGCGCCGCAGCCGGGACGGCAGCACCTGCTCCAGCTTGGCCAGGGCGCGGACGGAGGTCTCCTCGATCCCGGCCACGCCTCCGGCGGCGCCCGACCGGAGCCCCACCGCCACCGCGACCGCCTCCTCGTCGTCGAGCAGCAGCGGGGGCAGGGCGGCCCCCTCGCCGAGCCGGTAGCCGCCGAAGACGCCCGGGGTGGCGTGGACCGGATAGCCGAGGGAGCGCAGCCGTTCCACGTCGCGCCGGACCGTGCGCCGCGCGACGCCGAGCCGGTCGGCGAGATCGGCGCTGCTCCAGTCGCGCCGCGATCCAGAGCACCCGGCCGCAGACCCTCGCCTACGCCCTGCTCGACTCGCCGGTCGGGCAACTCGCCTGGAACCTCGAATGGTTCGACGGGTACGGGCAGGGTGTCGGCGACGTGGACCGTGACGCGATCCTCACCAACGTCACGCTGTACTGGCTGACCCGCACCGCCGGCTCGGCGGCGCGCCTTTACAAGGAGGCCGCCGCCTCCTGGGGACGGCGGTTCGAGCGCTGTCCCGTCCCGACCGGCATGGCGGTCTTCCCCGGCGACTCCACCGTGCGGGCCTTCGCCGAACGTGAGCACGCCGTGGTGCACTGGTCGGAGTTCGACCGCGGCGGCCACTTCGCCGCGCTCCAGGCGCCGGACCTGCTCGTGGAGGACGTCCGCGCCTTCTTCCGCCGGGTCCGCTGACGTCCGCCGCCGGGACGCGCCGAATTCGCGCGCCGGGGGAACCAGGGCCACCCGGTGCGCGTTAGGCGGACGAGCGAGCGCGGCAGAACCCCGTGAACCCGCCGGCCCGACGCCGTGGCACGCCGAGCAGCGGCGACGGGTGATCCGCACGGATCGTCGCGGACACGGTCGCGGACACGGTCGCGGACATGGTGGAGGTCATCCTGTGCTGGAGGTAACCCCGGTCGGCTGGGCGCTGACCGTCGGCGTGGTAGTGCTGCTGTTCGCGCTCGATCTGATTCTCGGGATCGTCCGGCCGCACACGGTGGGCTTCCGCGAGGCGGTCGGCTGGTCGGTCTTCTACGTCGCGGTCGCGGTGGCCTTCGGCCTGGTCTTCGCCTCCTACGCGGGCTGGGAGTACGGCGCCGAATACTTCGCCGGATACGTCGTCGAGAAGAGCCTCTCGGTCGACAACCTCTTCATCTTCGTGATCATCATGAGCACGTTCGCGGTGCCCGGCGAGCACCAGCGCAAGGCGCTCACCCTCGGCATCATGATCGCGCTCGTGATGCGGGTCGTCTTCATCGTGCTCGGCGCGGCCCTGCTGTCGCTGTTCTCGTTCATGTTCCTCGTGTTCGGGGCGCTGCTGATCTGGACCGCCGTCCAGCTCTACCGGCACCGCCAGGAGGACCCGAGCGTCGAGGACAACGCGCTGGTCCGGCTGACCCGCCGCGTGCTGCCGGTCACCTCCGACTACGTCGGCGGCCGGATGGTCGCGCGGGTCGGCGGCCGGCGCGTGGTCACGCCGCTGTTCGTGGTGCTCGTCGCGATCGGCAGCACCGACCTGCTCTTCGCGCTCGACTCGATCCCGGCGGTGTTCGGCGTGACCGAGGAGCCGTACATCGTCCTGGTGGCCAACGTGTTCGCCCTGCTCGGGCTGCGGGCGCTGTTCTTCCTCGTCAAGGGGCTGCTCGACCGGCTGGTCTACCTGTCCACCGGGCTGGCGCTGATCCTCGCGTTCATCGGCGTGAAGCTGGTGCTGCACTGGGCGCACGGCCTCAGCGACCGGGTGCCGGAGATCCCGACCATGCTCTCGCTGGGCGTCATCGTCGTCGTGCTCGCCGTCACCACCGTGGCCAGCCTGCTCAGGTCGCGTCGTGACCCCGCCGCCCGCGCCCACGCCGGCACGCTGCGCGCTCCCGAGCGGGAGCCGGAGGCGGCGCGCGACGCCGAGGAGTGAGCGCGGAGGCGGGGTACGGCCCGGCGGGTCAGCCGCGCAGCGCGGCCATGTTGGCGTAGCTCAGCTCGGCGTACCGCAGGGAGCGGCCCGGATCCGCCGCGTCCCCGGGGGCGTTGTCCTGCTCGTACATCGGGTTGTGGTAGCCCTTGGCCCCCATGTTCGCGAAGAAGCCGGCGTAGTCGATGTCACCCGTGCCGAACGGCACCATGTCGTAGCCGTTGGCGCTGGCCGGGTTGTGCTTGCCGTCCTTCGCGTGGAACAGCGGGAAGCGCTTCGTCTGCGCCCGTACGACCGCGAGGGGGTCGAAGACGGCCGTCTGCGCCGACCCGTCGGGCGCGGTGTAGGTCCGGAACCTGAACTGGGCCACGTGCGCCCAGAAGATGTCCATCTCCAGGTAGACGTGCGCCGGATCCGTGATCGTGAGGAAGTACTCCAGCTTGCGGACGCCCGACGAGCGGGTGGGCCGCCCGGCCGCGTCCAGCGGCCCGCTGTCGAGGAGGAACCCGTACGCCGCGTCATGGTTGTGGGTGTACAGCTTGATCCCGGCCGCGGACGCCAGGGAGCCCAGGTGGTTCCACTTCTCGGCGGCCACGTCCCAGTCGGCCTTGTGGGCGCTGCCGGTGGGGTCGCCGCCGGTGCCCATGTGGCCGAGGCCGAGGATGTTCGCGATCTCCAGGTGCAGCTTGAACCGGTCGAGATCGGCCGTGGTGAGCGGCCACGAGCCGGGGATGAAGCCGTGGTTGCCCTCGGCCTGCAGGCCGTTGTCGTCGAGCCAGCGGCGCAGCAGCCGGGCGCCCTCGACGCTCTCCAGATTGGCGCCGCCCTCGGCGTTCGGGTGCTGCCCGTAGCCGGCGAACTCCACCTGCTTGTAGCCGATGCGGGCCAGCTCCTCGAACACCCGGCGGAAGCCGGACGCGAGCGGGGTGGAGCCGGGGTCGCGGCCGATCGCGTCGCGGACGGTGTAGAGGATGATGCCGCGCTTGCCCGGCGGCACCAGCACGCCGTTGCCGCCCTTCCCGGCGGCCGTGCTCGTGGCGGCGCTCGCGGCCGAGGCGAGCGGGCCGGTCCCGGCCAGGGCCGCCGCCGCGGTGACGCCTGTCGTGGCGGCCAGGAAACGGCGCCGGCTCAGGCCGAGCGCGCGGCGCAGGGCGTGCGAGGTCTCGATGGGATCTTCGTGTGCGGTCATCGCCGCCGTCCTCTCGGCACGGACGCGTGCGCCGAACACGTCGGGAGGTGCGCTGGGAGTGCGCGGTCGCCCGGCGATCCCGGCGGCGTGCCACCGTCGCGGGGGGATCAGGGCGCCCTCATTGTTACGGTGCGGTCGGCGGCGGGTCAATGCACGGCCGGGGTGACCGCCTGGTCCACCGTCCCCGGCGCGAGCACGTGCTCGACCACCATGACCGCGGCGCCGATGACGCCCGCCCGGTCGCCCAGCTCGCTCGCGCGGATGGTCAGGTGCTGGGTGGCGAGGGGGAGCGAGCGGCTGTAGATCGCCTCGCGCACCCCGGCGAGGACGTGCTCGCCCGCCTCGGCGATGTCGCCGCCGACGATGATGACCGACGGGTTGAAGAAGTTGACGATGGCCGCGAGCACGCCGCCGATGTCCCGCCCGGCCTGCCGGATGACCTGCGCGGCCTGCGCGCTGCCCCCGCGGATCAGCCGTACGACGTCGCGGCTGCCGTCGGCGTCGATGCCCGCCTCGCGCAGCCGGGCGGCCATCGCCGCGCCGCTCGCGACCGCCTCCAGGCAGCCCGTGTTGCCGCAGCGGCACAGCGCGTCGCCCGCGGTGCCGACCCGGATGTGCCCGACGTCGCCGGCCGCGCCCTGCGCGCCCCGGTGCAGCCGCCGGTCGGCGATGATGCCGCACCCGATGCCGGTGCCGATCTTCACGAAGAGCAGGTGGTCGATCTCCGGGCTGGCGATCCAGTGCTCGCCGAGGGCCATGATGTTCACGTCGTTGTCGACCAGGACGGGGGCGGCGAGCCGCGCGCCGAGCCACTCGGGCACCGGGAAGTCGTCCCAGCCCGGCATGATCGGCGGGTTCACCGGCCGCCCGGTCACGTGCTCCACCGGCCCGGGCAGGCCGAGCCCGATGCCACAGATCTGGGAGAGCGGGTGCCCGGTCTCGGCCAGCATCTCCTCGAACGCGGTGACCAGCCAGGACAGCGTCGGCTCCGGGCCGCGCTCGATCGGCAGTTCGGCGGCCCGCTCGGCCAGCACCGTCATGCCGAGGTCGGTGACCGCCAGCCGGGCGTGCGTCGCGCCGAGGTCGGCCGACAGCACGACGCGGGCGCCGCGGTTGAACGCGAACGCGGTGGCCGGCCGCCCGCCGGAGGAGACCGTGTCCTGCGAGGGGACGATCCACTCGTTGTCGATCAGCACGTCGAGCCGCTGCGACACGGTGGACCTGGCCAGGCCGGTGAGCTGGGCCAGTTCGGCGCGCGTGCGGGCCTGGCCGTCCCGCAGGATCGCGAGCAGGGCCCCCGCGCCCGGGGCCGCTCCGCCGCCGGGCTCGCTCACAGTGCCGTGCGTCAAGCGCGTCTCCCATCAACCGACGTCCGGACCCGGTGCTTCACCGCGATGTTACATCAGCAGATCATTGCCTTTCGTTGACAGTCGGCATAAGTCCGGCTTACTTTCGCGAAATATGGACGACATCCGACGCATGTCGCCAGTAACTCGATATCGGTAACCGTTCCCGTCCAGCCGGGCCCGGTCGCCCGCTCCGCCGCCGCGCCGAGACGGCGGAGCACGGCGAGTGCCACCCGGGCCCATCACCCACCGCTCTGCGTCCCGTGCCCCTGCACCACCCGACCGGGACGCGACCACCCCCCAAGCGAAGGGAACCCCGCCATGCCCCCCAGGCGGCGTACCAGCCGCGCCACCCGCTGGGTCGCGCGGATCTGCGCCTTACTGCTGGCTCTCCCGATCCTCACCGCGCTGACCACGACGATCGCCCCGGCCGCGCCCGCCCGCGCCCACGCGGCCATCGACCCCGCCGACTACCAGCGGATCGAGCTGGCCAAGGGCGTGCCCGAGATGGGCGAGCCCATGACCATGAGCGTGCTCCCCGACCTGTCCGTGCTGCACACCTCGCGCGACGGGACGCTTCGCCGTACGGACGCGGCGGGGAACACGACGGTCGTCGGCGCCCTCAACGTCTACACGCACGACGAGGAGGGCCTGCAGGGCGTGGCGGCCGACCCCGGCTTCACCGCGAACCGGTTCGTCTACCTCTACTACGCGCCGCGCCTGAACACCCCGGCCGGCGACGCCCCGGTGACCGGGACCGACTTCTCCGCCTGGCAGGGCGTGAACCGGCTCGCCCGCTTCACGATCAAGCCCGACTGGACGCTGGACGCGGCCAGCGAGGTGAAGATCCTCGACGTGGCCGCGGACCGCGGCATGTGCTGCCACGTCGGCGGCGACATCGACTTCGACGCCCAGGGCAACCTCTACCTGTCCACCGGCGACGACTCCAACCCCTTCGACTCGGCGGGCTACTCCCCGCTGGACGAGCGGTCCGACCGCAATCCCGCGTACGACGCCCAGCGCAGCGCCGGGAACACGAACGACCTGCGCGGCAAGATCCTGCGGATCAAGGTCAAGCCGGACGGGAGCTACGACATCCCGGAGGGCAACCTCTTCCCGCCCGGCACGCCCAAGACCCGGCCGGAGATCTACGCCATGGGATTCCGCAACCCGTTCCGGATGAGCGTGGACAAGACCACCGGCGTCATCTACGTGGGCGACTACGGCCCCGACGCGGGCAGCTCCGACCCCAACCGCGGCCCGAGCGGCCAGGTCGAGTTCGACCGCGTCACCGGGCCGGGCAACTACGGCTGGCCGTACTGCACCGGCACGAACACGGCGGCCGAGACCTACAACGCGTTCACCTTCCCGTCCGGCCCGTCCGGGCCGAAGTACGACTGCGCCGGCGGCCCGGCCAACCGCTCCTTCCGCAACACCGGCATGGCCACACTGCCGCCCGCCCTGCCCGCGTGGATCAAGTACGGCGGCGACGAGGGCTCCCCACCGGAGTTCGGGAGCGGGTCCGAGTCCCCGATGGGCGGCCCGATCTACCGCTACGACCCGGACCTGGACTCCCAGGTCAAGTTCCCGGCCGAGCTGGACGGCCACTTCTTCGCCGGCGAGTTCGGCCGCCGCTGGATCAAGGCGATCGACGTCGCCGCCGACGGCGCCCGGGGGGAGATCGCGAACTTCCCGTGGACCGGGACCCAGGTCATGGACATGGCCTTCGGCCCCGACGGCGCGCTCTACGTGCTCGACTACGGCTCGGGCTACTTCGGCGGTGACCAGAACTCCGCGCTGTACCGGATCGAGTACATCAAGGGACGCGACCGCGCGCCGCACGCCGTGGCCAAGGCCGACAAGACCTCAGGCAAGACGCCGCTGACCGTCTCCTTCTCCTCGGCCGGCTCGGCCGACCCCGAGGGCGAGCCGCTCACCTACGCCTGGGACTTCGGCGACGGGACGTCCTCCACCGACCCGAACCCGACCAAGACGTACACCGAGGACGGCGACTACACCGCCACCCTCACCGTGAAGGACCCGGCGGGCAACGCGGGCCGCGCCAGCGTGCGGATCACCGCCGGCAACACCGCGCCGACCGTCACCATCGAGGAGCCCGGCGCCGGCCGGCTGTTTGAGTGGGGTGACACCGTGCCGTTCACGATCAAGGTGACCGACCCCGAGGACGGGAAGATCGACTGCGACAAGGTCACGATGACGTACGTGCTCGGCCACGACAGCCACGGCCACCAGATCACGTCCACGAAGGGCTGCGCGGGCGAGCTGACCATCCCGTCCGACGGCGAGCACGACGACGCGGCCAACATCTTCGCGGTCTTCGACGCCGAGTACACCGACAAGGGCGGGCTGACCACGCACACCCAGCACATCCTGCAGCCGCGCCACCGCCAGGCCGAGCACTACACGGCGATGTCCGGCGTCTCCCAGATCAGCAAGGCGTCGGCGCACGGCGGCAGGACGGTCGGCGACGTCAACAACGGCGACTGGATCTCCTTCAAGCCGTACGACCTGAGTGACGCCAGGGGCTTCACCGCGCGCGTCTCCTCGGGCGGCGTGGGCGGCACGATCGAGGTGCGCGCGGGCTCGGCGACCGGCGCCCTGCTCGGCAAGGTGTCCGTGCCGGTGACCGGGGGCTGGGAGACCTTCGTGGACGTCTCCGCCACGCTCGCTGCCGGAGCCCCGGCCGGCACGACCGAGCTGTTCCTCGTCTTCACCGGCGGCTCCGGCGCGCTGTTCGACCTGGACGACTTCACCCTGCTGAAGGAGCCGGTCTCCGGCGGCCCCGCGACCGGTCCGATCGCCGGGCCCGGCGGCCTGTGCGTCGACGTCGCCGGGGCCAACAGCGCCAACGGCACCAAGGTCCAGCTGTACACCTGCAACGGCACCGGGGCGCAGGTATGGACGGTCGACGGGACGACCCTCAAGGCGCTGGGCAAGTGCATGGACGTCGCCGGCGGCGCCACCGCCGATGGCACCAAGGTGCAGATCTACACCTGCAACAACACCGGCGCCCAGCAGTGGACCGCCGGGCCGGACGGCTCGCTGAAGAACCCGCAGTCCGGCAGGTGCCTCGACGGCGCGGACACCGGCCAGCTCGTCATCAGGAACTGCGACGGCGGCGCCGCGCAGAGGTTCGTGCTGCCGGCCTCCGGCGGCCCCGGCGGCTCGGGCGACGTGCTCGTCTTCTCCCGGACGGCGGGCTTCCGGCACGACTCGATCCCGGCGGGCATCCAGGCGATCAAGGACCTCGGCTTCTCCGTCACGGCGACCGAGGACCCGGCCGCCTTCACCGCCGCCAACCTCGCCAAGTACAAGGCCGTCGTCTTCCTCAGCACCACCGGCGACGTGCTGAACGACGCCCAGCAGGCGGCGTTCGAGGCGTACGTCAGGGGTGGCGGCGGCTACGTCGGCGTCCACGCCGCCGCCGACACCGAGTACGACTGGCCCGGGTACGGCCGCCTGGTGGGCGCGTGGTTCGCCTCGCACCCGGCGGTCCAGCCCGCCACCGTCAAGGTCGAGGATCGGGCGCACCCGGCGACCGCGCACCTCGGCCGCTCCTGGAACCGCACCGACGAGTGGTACGACTACCGCACCAACGCCAGATCCACCGCCCACGTGCTCGCCACCCTGGACGAGTCCACCTACTCCGGCGGGAAGATGGGCGCCGACCACCCGATCGCCTGGTGCAAGCCGTACGACGGGGGCCGGTCCTTCTACACCGGCGGCGGGCACACCGCGGCCTCCTTCGCCGAGCCCGCCTTCCGCGAGCACCTGCGCGGCGGCATCGCCTACGCCATGGGCGACGCCAAGGCCGACTGCCGGCCGGAGACCGGCTACACCGCGATCTACGACGGCGACACGACCGGCTGGAAGCAGGCGGGACCGGGCGGCTTCACCAACGCCGACGGCACGCTGACCTCCCAGGGCGGCATGGGGCTGTACTGGTACAAGGCGAAGGAGTTCCACTCCTACTCGCTCAAGCTCGACTGGAAGATGCGCGGGGACGACAACTCCGGCGTCTTCGTCGGCTTCCCCGCCTCCGACGACCCCTGGTCGGCGGTGGACAACGGCTACGAGATCCAGATCGACGCCACCGACGTCCCGGAGAAGACCACCGGCTCCGTCTACGGCTTCAAGTCCGCCGATCTCGCCGCCCGCGACGCCGCGCTGAACCCGCCCGGCCAGTGGAACGCGTACGAGATCCGGGTCGAGGGCGAGCGGCTGCGGGTCTTCCTCAACGGCACGCTGATCAACGACTTCACCAACACCGACCCCGCCCGCTCGCTCCGGCAGGGGTACGTGGGCATCCAGAACCACGGCGCGGGCGACGAGGTGTCCTTCCGCAACATCCGGATCAAGGAACTCGGGGCGGACGCCGGCGACGTCACCGTCCAGGCCGAGCACTGGTCGGAGGCGCAGGGCGTGGACACCTACCCGCACGCGCCCGCCCACGGCGGCACCGTGCTCGGCTACGTCAACCCGGGGGACTGGGCGGCCTACGACGACCTCGACCTGACGGGCGTCACCGGCTTCACCGCCCGGGTCGCCTCGCCCGCCCCGAGCGGCGGCTTCGAGATCCGCACCGGCTCCCCGACCGGTCCCGTGCACGGCCGCGTCACCGTGCCGAACACCGGCGGCTGGGAGTCGTACGCCGACGTCTCCACGACGCTGACGGACCTCCCCACCGGCAGCGCGCGGCTGTACCTCGTCTTCACGGGCGCGAACTTCGACGTGGACGACTTCACCCTCACCAGGGCGAAGCCGGACGAGAAGGCGCCGGTGACCACCGCGGACCTGGACCCGAAGGCGCGGCCGAGCGGCTGGCACACCGCGCCGGTGACCGTCACCCTGACGGCCGCCGACGAGGGCTCCGGCGTCGCCTCGACCGAGTACCGCGTCGGCGACGGCGACTGGACCGCCTACACCGAGCCGTTCACGCTCAGGAAGGACGGCACGCACACGGTGGCGTTCCGCTCCACCGACAAGGCCGGCAACACGGAGGAGGCCAAGAAGATCACTGTGAAGCTGGACGCCACCGCGCCCACGCTCACCGTCGGAGGCGTCACCGGCGACGGCAGGTACGGCGACGCCGCCCGCGTCACCGTCACCGCCGAGGGCGCGGACGAGGGGTCGGGGATCGACGCGGTGACGGCCACCCTCGACGGGAAGGAGCTGACCCTCGGCAAACCGCTCGACCTGCACACGCTGGCGCTCGGCGAGCACGTCCTGAAGGTGACCGCGACCGACAAGGCGGGGAACGCCGCCGAGAAGGTCAGGACGCTGACGGTGACCACGTCGTTCGGCGACCTGGAGACCCTGCTGGACCGGTTCTCCGTCGACGGCCCGCTGGGCACGCAGCTCGCCAACTTCCTGAAGGCGGCGAACCACCAGGACGTCAAGGACCACCCGGACCAGGCGATCCACCACCTGGAGAAGTTCCGGTCCGCGGCGGCCGAGGTGGCCGGCGAGGCCGCCCGCGCCGTGCTCGTCCGCGACGCGGACGCCCTGATCGCGGGGCTGCGATGATCCGGGCTGACCGTCCGATCCCTGTTTAACCGATGTGGCGCATGAGGGTATAGACCCCAAGGTCCCCCCGAACGGACAGAGACGACCAACCGTGAAGGGGGACCCGTGCGCCACGAGGACGCCGTAGAGAAGGACGAGAAGCAGCGGCAACTCGACCAGCACCGTGTCGATCTCGAGGGCACCCGGCTCACGACCGACCATGGCGTGCTGATCGACGACACCGACAACTCGCTCCGGGCCGGGGAGCGCGGGCCGACGCTCCTGGAGGACTTCCACTTCCGTGAGAAGATCATGCGGTTCGACCACGAGCGCATCCCCGAACGCGTGGTCCACGCCCGCGGCTCCGGCGCCTACGGGCAGTTCCGCGTGTACGAGTCGCTCGCCGAGTACACGGTCGCCGACTTCCTGTGCGACCCGTCGCTGGTGACCCCGGTGTTCGTGCGCTTCTCCACGGTCGCCGGCTCGCGCGGCTCGGCCGACACCGTACGGGACGTACGCGGCTTCGCGACCAAGTTCTACACCCGGCAGGGCAACTACGACCTGGTCGCCAACAACATGCCGGTCTTCCCCATCCAGGACGGCATCAAGTTCCTCGACTTCGTGCACTCCATCAAGCCCGAGCCGCACAACGAGATCCCGCAGGCCCAGTCGGCGCACGACACCTTCTGGGACTTCGTGCAGTGCCAGCCGGAGACCCTGCACTTCGTCATGTGGCTGATGTCCGACCGCGCGATCCCGCGCAGCTTCCGCATGATGCAGGGGTTCGGCGTGCACACGTTCCGGCTGGTCAACGCCGATGGCCGGGGCACGTTCGTGAAGTTCCACTGGACGCCCGTTCTCGGCACCCACTCGCTGGTGTGGGACGAGGTGCTGCGCATCCAGGGCAACGACCCCGACTTCAACCGTCGCGACCTGTGGGAGGCGATCGAGCGCGGGGCCTTTCCCGAGTGGGAGCTCGGCCTGCAGATCGTGCCCGAGGCGGACGAGCACGCCTTCGACTTCGACCTGCTCGACCCCACGAAGATCATTCCTGAGGAGATCGTGCCGGTGCGCCCGGTCGGCAGGATGACGCTCAACCGCAACCCGGAGAACTTCTTCGCCGAGACCGAGCAAGTGGCCTTCTGCACCGCCAACGTCGTGCCCGGCATCGACTTCACCAACGACCCGCTGCTGCAGGCCAGGAACTTCTCCTACTTCGACACCCAGCTCATCCGCCTGGGCGGGCCGAACTTCGCCCAGATCCCGGTCAACCAGCCGGTCGCGCCGGTGCACAACGACAACCGCGACGGATATCACCAGCGGATGATCCACCAGAGCAGGACCAGCTACTCCATCAACTCGATCAGCGGCGGCTGCCCGATGTCCGGGATGCTGAGCGGCGACTTCTCCGGGGTGTTCCAGCACTACCAGGAGCGGGTGGACGGGCGGAAGATCCGCAAGCGCAGCCCCAGCTTCGAGGACCACTACAGCCAGGCCACGCTGTTCTGGAACAGCATGTCCTTCTGGGAGAAGCGGCACATCGTGAACGCCCTTCTCTTCGAGCTCGGCCACGTCGAGCGCCGGGAGATCAAGGAGAAGGTCGTCGGGCACCTCGTCAACATCGATCACGAGCTCGCCACCCAGGTCGCCCTCGGGCTCGGCATGCCGGTGCCCGCGGGCGGCCCGGCCAACCACGGCAAGGCGTCGCCCGCGCTGAGCCAGGCCAACTCGGCGCGCGAGACGATCGCCACCCGCAAGATCGCGATCCTGGTCACCGACGCCACCGACGCGGGCGCGCTCGCCCCCGTCAAGGAGGCGCTGGAGGGCCAGGGCGCGATCTGCGAGCTGATCGCGCCGCACGAGGGGAGCGCCGCCTCGCTGACCGTGGACCGCCAGCTCACCGCGACGAACTCCGTGCTGTACGACGCGGTCCTGCTCGCCGACGGCGGCATGCTGGCCGAGGACGGGCCCGCGCTCCACTTCGTCCGCGAGGCGTTCAAGCACGGCAAGGCCATCGCGGCGCTGCCGGGTGGGGCGGCCCTGCTGCAGGCGGCCCGGCTGCCCGGCACGCAGGGCGTGGTCGGGCCCGACACGTCGGGCGGCGCGTTCGTCCAGGCGTTCACCGACGCCATCAAGGTTCACCGGCACTACGACCGCGACGTGGCGATGCTCTCGGCCTGAGCCCCCGGCTAACGATCACCGCGGGGGGCAGTCGGCGACTGTGGCCGGAACCGAGCCGCGGCCGCGGGCCGAGGTGGACGCGGTCGTGGTGGGCGCCGGGCCGAACGGGCTGACGGCGGCCGTCACGCTCGCCCGGGCCGGCCTCGGCGTACACGTGTACGAGGCGGCGGCGACCGTCGGGGGCGGGGCGCGGACCGGGGAGCTGACGCTGCCCGGCTTTCACCACGACGTCTGCTCGGCGGTCCACCCGCTGGGGGCGGGCTCGCCCGCCTTCCACGAGCTGCGGCTGGAGGAGCACGGCCTGACCTGGGTGGAGCCGCCCCTGCCGC
>NZ_BBYK01000071.1 GCF_001570365.1 Microtetraspora fusca
CTGGCCCTGAGAGCTGGTTGCTGCTGGCGGCACTGGTGCGTAGTCGGCGGTGCCTCTGCGCGGTATGTGGCTCCTCGGACGGTTGTGGAGTTGGCCCGGGTGCGGCGGGGGAGGTTGGCGCGGAGGCGGGGGTTGTGGAGGCCGGCGTAGGACCGTGCCATGTACCACCGCGCCTGCGACGGCCGCGGGAGCGGCATCACCAGAGCGCAACTATCACGGCCGGCCGGAGCAGCCCCCGCCGCAGCGCCTACGGACCTCAGCCCTGCGTACCGCCTTCGGACCTTAGCCATGCGCACCACGGACGGGCATAGCCCTGCGGAGTGCTCAGAAGGCTCAGCCACGGCAGCTCCTATGGCCGCAGGCATGGCAGCATCTGTGGGGCTGGCTCTGCGCACCGCCTACGGGCTTCAGCCCTGGGGAGCGTCTACGGGCCTTAGCCGTATGAGAGCAGGTTGCGGACTTGGCCCATATGGAGCAAGGACTTCGCTGGTGTGGGCACGACGATTGCCACGGCCGGCCGTGACAGCAGGGTGAGGGGCTGTCCGGCTGGTTCTGTCACAGATGCGGCCTACGAGGGGGTCACGGTGACACGGCGGCGGTGAGCAAGGGGGTGATGCGGTACGGGATCTGGGTGGAGAGGGCGATCGTCGTGTCCGTGCGCTGGACGGCGGGCGAGGCGAGGATGCGGGCGATGATCTCCTGGAGGTGCGGCGTGTTACGGGCGACCACCCGGCAGAGGAGGTCGGCCTGGCCGCTCGTGCCGTACACCTCGAGGATTTCGGGGATCACGTCGAGTGCCTCGACGGCTTCGGAGAGCTTGCCCTGGGCGATCTGGAGCTGCGCGAAGGCGAGGATCGGATAGCCGATCTCCTCGGTCATCACGGTTGGCCCGAAGTCGCCGATCACGCCCCGGGCGGTGAGCTTCTCCAGGCGGGCCTGGACCGTGCCGCGGGCGACGCCGAGGAGGCGGGCGAGCTCGGTCAGACCGATCCTCGGGTTGTCACGCATCGTGATCAAGAGCTTGCTGTCCAGCGTGTCGAGCATGAAGTCGACGTTACGCCGAGACTGTGCGATTCGACCAGTCAAAAGCGGATAACGATGGCGATATTGAACGGTTCGCGTACCTAGACTGGTCGCTCTTGCCAGCGGAAATCCGACTTGCTGTCATAAGGAAGTATGTTCGAGGAAGCCCAATACTTCGCTCCCGTCGCCAAGCGGGAAGACGGCTCGGTCACCGTCGAGTTGGCGTCCAACCACCCCGGATTCGCCGACGAGGTCTACCGCGAGCGGCGCAACGCCATCGCTGCCCTGGCGCTCAACTATCAGCTGGGCGATCCCGTCCCACACGCGGAGTACACCGAGGAAGAGCATCAGGTGTGGGCTCTGGTGTCACGGGAACTGGCGGTCAAACACCAGCGCTACGCGATCAGGGAGTTCCTGGATGCGGGGGAACGGCTGGGGTTGCCGAAGGATCACATCCCCCAGCTTCAGGAGGTCAGTGATCGCCTCTACCCGCTCACCGGGTTCCGCTACATCCCGGCGGCGGGTCTCGTCCCGCTACGGGAGTTCTACGGCGTGCTGGCGGACGGATACTTCCACTCGACCCAGTACATCCGGCACCATTCCGTCCCGTTCTACACTCCGGAACCGGACATCATCCACGAGGTGATAGGTCACGCGAACACGCTGGCCTCGGACCGGTTCGCGGAGCTGTACCGGCTCGCGGGAGGGGCGGCGCGGAGGGTGGAGAGCGAGGGCGCCCTCCAGTTCGTCTCGAAGGTCTTCTGGTTCACGCTGGAGTTCGGCGTGATGCGGGAGGCGTCGGAGCTCAAGGCGTACGGTGCGGGGATTCTCAGCTCGTACGGCGAGATCGAGGAGTTCAGGGGCATGGACATCCGGCCGCTCGATCTCAAGGCCATGGGGACGACCGAGTACGACATCACGAAATATCAGGACGTGTTGTTCGAGGCGATGTCGTTCGACCAGCTCGAAGACGTCGTGGGGTCCTTCTGGGCGACCTGCGACGACGACAGCATCGCGCGCATCGTCGCCGAGGGCTGAGCCACCGGAACAGCAGTCGACGCGCCGGAACGGGCGCTCTGGAGCAGGCGTACTGGAACAAGCGCTCTGGAACAGGCGTACCGGAACGGGCGCACTAGAACAGGCGTACCGGAACGGGCGCACTAGAACAGGCGTACCGGAACAGGCGTACCGGAACAGGCGTACTGGAACAAGCGGACTAGGAACAGCGGCTGAGCCGTCGCGAGAAACGGAAAGCGGCTCCTCGGGCTCCGGCTGGGGCCGGTCCGAGGAGCCGCCGCGTCGTCGTCAGGGGCTCGTACGGGCCTTACTCGGGCACGACGAGCAGGGCGTCGCCGACGCCGCGCTCGACGCCGTCCGACGGGTGGTTGACGACCTTGTTGCCGATGACCATGGCGCTCGAACCGCCGCCGTCCAGGTTGATCGCGTCGCGGGCGCCCAGCCAGCGCATGATCTGCGCCGCCTCGATGAAGGACGCGCCGACGGTCTTGCCCGGGTCCCGGCCGTCGACCACGGCGAGGATCAGCTTCCCGGACGTGGTCACTCCGGCGAGGGTGCGGGGGTGGCGGCGCAGGATCATGTTGACGTTGGCCATGCCGTCCCGGTTCGCGGTGATCGCGGTCTGGCCACCGCGGACCAGGCCGATCGCGCCGGCGATGATGCTGGTGTCCGGGGTGAGCGGGATCGTCCTCTTGGTCCGCAGGTCGGTGACGGTGGTCGCCACCTGGACGGTGGCGCCCTCCTCGGCGTACTCCCACAGCCAGTCGGCGGCGGCGCCGACGCCGTGCAGGACGCGGGTGCCGCGCATGACGGCGGCGCCGGGGGAGCGCACCGCGATGACCTTGCCCGAGGTGTCGAGCACGACTTCGGTGCCGTCGTCCTTGGGGGTCTTGGCACCGAACTCCTCGGTGTACATGACCAGTTCGTCGGGCTTGGCGACCCGGTTCACTCCCGCGACGACGGCCTTGGCGCCGCCGGCGGTCGCGACGACGCTGGAGGAGAGCTCGGTGATGTGAGCCGTACGGCCCTTCAGGACGATGCCGATGCGGCCGGCAACGGCCTCGCTGAGCAGCTTCCCGTTGACGACGGAGAGGCCGGTCGGGTCGCCGCGAAGGTTCTTGAGGGTGTGGATGTCGAAGAACCCGCCGTTGACGGCGATCTTGGCGCCGGCGGCCTTGGCCATCGAGGACACCGTCTCACGCTTGGCGACGCTGACGCCGAGGGAGGACCGGAACGAGCCGCGGAAGGTGCGCGGGTCGATCGTGACCACCCGCATCGACCAGGGGCCGGTGGTCTGGAAGCCGTCGTCGCCGGTGAAGTCGACCTTGGAGCTGATGCCGGCCTTCTTCAGCTCCTTCACGACCTTGGCGGCCTCGTCCTTGTCCTTGAGGGACCAGGAGCCGACGCGGACCGACCAGAAGTCGGCGGCGGGGAAGTCGGCGACGGCGGGCCGGGTGAACTTCACGACGACGGGCGTCATCCCGGCGTCCTGGACGGCGAGCGCCTGGGCCTGCGCGGTCGCTTCGGACATGAAGTCCTTGCCCCCGGCGATGATGCTGACCGTGTAGCCGTCAGTGGAGGTGCCGTGCTTCACGGTGAAGTAGTCGATGCCGGGGCCGAGGGACTTGTGCGCCGACTTGGGGACGCCGGGCTGGCCCAGGGGGAAGGCGGTCGTGGGCAGGCCGGTGACCGGAGCGGCGACGGCGCTGGACGTGGTCAGCCCGACAAGCGTCGGCATCCCGACGGCCAGGGCGGCGGCGCCGGCGATCAGGCGGCGTTTCATTGCGGTCTCTCCCATTCATGATCTGTGAAATGACCATGGTGGCGAGAAACGCAAAGCGACGGGAGTGAAAACCGGTAATTATCGAAAAATGTGGCGAGATTCGCATCGGCCAAATTCCGACAATTGCGACACTTCCCCCTAAAGGGGGACTAAACGCTAAGGGCGCTGGGAGTCTATCTCGCGGGCCCGCTGCATGAACTCCCGCGCCGAGTGTGCCTCGACGTAGACGAACGCGCCGTCCCGGCGGCGGGAGAGTCCCCAGTAGTGCGAGGTGGACTTGCCCCACCAGATCGTCCATCGGGGGAAGCGGGCGGACAGGGCGCGGACCACGGTGTCCGGACTGATCTCAGGTTCGCTGGTCGTCTGCACCCATCGAGAAAACCACATCGCACCGTGCGCACATCCCTACGGAACGTGGCCGGTGCGATAGGTCTTACACCCGGGTGGGAAAACCGCTCCCGCCGGGGTCAGGATCGGGAGTGGTAGACCTTCCGGAGCGTCTCGTGGACCGTCCAGGTCGTCTTGGCCCCCTCGGCGAGCAGGCAGACGTCGCCGGGGCCGACCTCGGTGGTCGCCCCGCCCTCGACCTCGATCGTGGCGCGGCCGGTGAGCACGACGAAGATCTCGTCGGCCTCGACGTCGGTGACCACGCCCGGCGTGATCTCCCACACGCCGCGACCCGGGCTGAGCTGCGCCAGCGCCACGCGCGGGTTCCCGGAGACGATCTGGCCCGGGTCCAGTTCGTACGGCTCCAGCTCCACGTCGGCGACGGGGAAGGCGATGGCCCCGGCGGTGGCCAGGTTGTCAGAAATCATGTGGTCAGTACCTTTGCCAGAGTGGCCCCATCGAGGCCGGTAATGGTCAGATCGTCGGCCCCGGTCATGGTCTCGGCCGCGACCAGGGCGTTGACGATGGCCTCCTCGGTCGCCTCGATGACCGCGTAGAACAGCGGGTCGATGTGCTCGTCAGAGAGCACGGTCACCTGGTAGGTGCGTGGCGTGTTCGAGTCCAGGGCCGCCGAGGGGAGGTTTCTGTTGCCGGTGGAGAAGCACAGGAAGCCGTCGCCGCTGAAGTTCTCGCCGGCGCCACCGGTCCTGGCGACGCCGAGCCCGGCGCGCTGCGCGAGCCGCCTGCACTGGTGGGGGAGGAGCGGCGCGTCGGTCGCCACGATGCCGATGATCGAACCGGCGCCCTCGTGCGCCACCGGCTCGGCGGGCAGTCGCGCGCCGACGTTGACCCCGTTGACCGTCAGACGGTCCCTCCTGCCGTGGTTGGCCTGGACGAGGACGCCGACCGTGTAGCCGTCCACGACCCGTGAGGCCGTACCGATGCCGCCCTTGAAGCCATGGCAGATCATGCCGGTCCCGCCGCCGACCGAGCCTTCGGCGACCGGGCCGTCGCCGGCCTCGCGGTACGCCTGGAGGACGTGCTCACGCCGGACGTGCTGGCCGCTGATGTCGTTGAGCCGGCCGTCCCAGGTCTCGGCCACGACCGGCAGGGACCACGCCTGCCTGCCGCTTTCGATCTCGAGCTCCACCAATGTGTCCCTGACCACACCCACCGATGCCGTGTTGGTCAGGCCGATCGGGGAGGTGAGCATCCCGAACTCCTCGAGGGACGCCGTTCCGGTGATCTCACCGCAGCCGTTGAGCCAGTGGAAGCCGCCGTACAGCGGCTCGTCGAAGGTCGAACCCTCGTGGGGGAGGATGACCGTCACTCCGGTGCGGATCGGGCCCTGACCGGTGACCCGGGGTCCCTCGCCGCTGATCAGTGTTGTGTGGCCGACACGCACTCCGGCGACGTCGGTGATGGCGTTGTGCGGTCCGGGCGTTCCCGTGCCGATGACGATGCCGTGCTCGCGAGCCCTCAACGGGCCTCCCTTCGGAAGGATTCCAAGGCAAGCAGTGCCACGTGAAGTGACAGGCACGATTCAACATCGTCCAGGTCGGTGTCCAGAACGCGTTCGAGGCGGCGCAGCCGGTCGTAGAACGCCGGCCGGGAGAGGTGGGCCTTCTGCGCGGCCACGGCCTTGTTGCGCCCGGCGTCCAGATAGATCCGCAGGATGCGGGTCAGGTCGCCGTTGCGCTGGGCGTCGTGGGCGAGCAGCGTGCCGAGCTCGCGCTCGGCGAAGGTCTGCAACCGGGAGTCGTCGCGCAGCAGGTGGAGCAGGCCGCGCAGCCGCAGGTCGGGCAGCCGGTAGAAGGCCCGCCCGTCGGGCTGGCGCACCGCCACGTCCGCCACCTGCTCGGCTTCGAGGAAGCTGCGCCGTACGTCCCTGATGGACTCGACCACGGAGCCCGCGGCGAGCACGAACGTGCCGGTGTAGGAGGTGCGCAGCCGGTCGGCGAGCGCGTTGAGCGCGGCCTCGGCCGTGAGGCGCGGAGGCAGGGGGAGCAGCAGGCCGACGTGGTTCTGGTCCAGCGTGCCGACCAGGGCGGGCAGCTTGGCGTCGCGGCACGCGGCCGCGCCCGCCTCGGCCAGCTCCCCGAGCTGGGCCTGCTCGCCCAGCGCCGTGTCGGTGGGGCCGGTGAGCCGGAAGACGGCGCTGACCAGCTTCCGCCCGGTGAGCGGCACGCCGACGGCGCGGGCCCGGGCGGCCGCCTCCTCCGGGTCGGCGTACGCGTGGGTCAGGATGCCGGTGATGATCGTGCCGTGGGCCTGGCGCTCCAGGGACTCCTGGTGGCGTTCGAGCAGGCGGCTGAGCGCCAGCGTGGTGGCGGCCCGCTCGGCGAGGACGATGTCGCGGGGGCTGGGCTCGCCGTCGCAGAGCAGGATCAGCCGGCCCCAGTCCTGTCCCCGGGCGCCGACCATGGTGATCAGCCAGCCCGAGGCCGCGTCGTACGCGGTGCGCTCGTCGGGGGAGACCGCGCGGGAGCGGGTCTCCCAGCTCGCCAGCAGCGTCCCCGTATCGCGGCCGGCGGTGTCGCAGGCGAGCACCTGGTGGGCGAGGTTCTCCAGCAGGACCGGGCGGCCGGAGAAACGGGCGACCTGGCCGAGCACCTCGGCCGGAGACGCGCCCTCGACCGACAGCTCGGTGAACACCTCGTGCAACTGCTCGGACGCCCGCAGCTCCTGGAGCTGGATGTCGATGATCCGGGCGTGCACCGACTCGGTGATCTGCACGAACGGCGTCTCGCGGGCCAGCACGATCAGGGGCAGGCCGTGTTCCTCCGCCGACTTCACGACCAGGCGGGGCAGCTCGCGCACGAACTTGCGTCCGAGCTCGACCACGAGGCCGGAGGCGCCGACCGAGGCCAGGTCGGCGATGTAGTCGGCGAGCTTGTCGGGCTCGTCGGGCAGGGCGACGCCGGTGGTGAGCACCAGCTCACCGCCGCGGAGCATGGTGGCGATGTCGCTGATCTCGCCGACGTGGACCCAGCGCACGCGGGTGTCCAGCCGGTCCGCGCCGGCCACCACCCGTGGGTTGCCACGCCGGACGGCGTCGAGCGCGAGCACGTCGGCGACCGTCGGTAGCATGCCCATGAGGCTACCTGATCATTATGTAAGGCCGATGCGGGCCAGCCTGACAGGATGACGTGGCATCGGTCAGCGTCACCGCTACTGGGGGGCGGTCCCGGGCGCGTCCGGAGTGACTCGCTCCCCGCCGACCCGTGCCGTGCCGCCCTCGTCCGGGGTGGCGCCCGGCCGGGGCCGGCGCGCGTCGAGGCCGTCGAGCAGCGCGACCAGGCCGTAGTCGAAGGCGATCTGCCGAGCGGTCAGCGGGTCCAGGCCGCCGGAGGTGTAGTCCTTGTAGCGTTCGAGCAGGTCGGGGTGCCCGGCGGCCAGTCCCTCGATCATCGGGATCATCTCGTTCTGGGCCTCGCGCGCGGAGCCGCCCGAACGGCTGAGCATGCCGCGCCACGTCGCCTCCGGCACGGCGGCGCCCAGGGTGTACGCGATGACGGCTCCAACGGCGAAGTCGATGTCCATGCCCTGGAACCCGGCCTCCTTGCACGCCTTGACCAGCCGGTCCGACATCGCCAGTGCGTTCGGCCCGATGCTCGGCAGCACTCCGATGAGCCCGACGCACCACGGGTGCGCGAGGACCGCCCCGCGCAGGCCCCACGCGACGGCCCCCGCGGTTTCGCGCCAGCTCGCCCCGGCGGGTGTGAGCACCTCGCGGTAGACGTCGTCCAAGGCGAGTTCGAGCAGTTCGTCCTTGTTGGCGACGTGCCAGTAGAGGCTGGTCGCCCCCGCGCCGAGCCGCGCGCCGAGCTTGCGCATGCTCAGCGCGTTGAGACCCTCCTCGTCGAGCAGTTCGAGGGCGGCGCGGACGATCTGGTCGCGGCTGAGCCCTTGCTCGCGCCGCCCCTTGGGTTCCCGGGTCCAGACGGAGGTGAAGGGCTTCGCTGACATCGTCCCAGAATATAAAACTCGCACGGCGTACGAGGTTTGTCGTACAGTGTGCGAGCCCAATCGCACACTGTACGAGAGGAAGATCGATGTCACATCCGCGCCGATGGTGGATCCTCGGCGTTCTCTGCCTGAGCCTGCTCGTCCTCGTGGTGGACAACACCGTGCTCAACCTGGCGATCCCCGCGCTCATGCGGGACCTGGGAGCCAGTCCGTCGGACGTTCAATGGATCATCGATTCGTACGTCCTGGTGTTCGCGGGCCTGCTGCTCACCGCCGGAAGCCTCTCCGACCGGTACGGCCGGCGCCGCATGCTCATCGTCGGCCTGGTCTTCTTCGGCGGGGCCTCTCTGCTGGCGATGCTCGCGGCGCAGCCGTGGCAGCTCATCGGGGCGCGGGCGCTGATGGGCGTCGGAGGCTCGTTCATCATGCCGTCCACGCTGTCGATCCTGATCACCGTCTTCGACGAGTCGGAGCGGCGCAAGGCCATCGCCGCCTGGAGCGCGGTCGCGATGCTCGGCGTGATCGCGGGGCCGACGATCGGCGGGTTCCTGCTCCAGCACTACTACTGGGGCTCGGTCTTCCTGCTCAACGTGCCGATCGCCGTGCTCGCCGTCATCGCCGCCGTGGTCCTGATGCCCGAGTCGCGCGGCTCGACGCGGAAGATCGACCCTGTGGGCGTCGTCCTGTCGGTCGTCGGAATGGCCGCCCTGGTGTGGGTCGTCATCGTCATGCCCACCGACGGCCTGGACCCGCTCTCCCTCGCGGTCGCGGTGATCGCGCTCGCCGGGTTCGTGTTCTGGGAGCGCAGGGCCGAGCACCCCATGCTTCCGCTCGGGCTGTTCCGCGACCGGTCGTTCAGCGGCGCCTGCTTCTCCATCGTGCTGCTCTCCTTCGGCTCGGGCGCGCTGATGCTGGCGCTCACGCAGTACCTCCAGTTCGTCCTCGGCTACGAGCCGATGCGCGCCGGGCTCGCGCTGCTGCCGTACGTCGTGGCCGCGCTCGTGTTCAACGGGCTCGGCGCCGGGCTGGGCAAGAAGGTCAGCAACCGCACGCTGATCGTGGTCGGCCTGTTCGTCATGGCCGCCGGGTTCGGCGTCCTGTCCACGCTCACCGACGGGTACGGCACGCTCATCGCCGGTCTGATCGTCATGGGCGTCGGCGGCGGCCTCGCCGGTCCCGCGGCGTACGCGACGTTGATGGGGGCGGTGCCGGTCGAGCACGCGGGTGTCGGCTCAGCGCTGAACGACACCGTCCAGCAGGTCGGCATGGCGCTGTCGGTGGCCGTGCTCGGCAGCGTGCTGGCCGGGGCCTACACCGCCGCGATGCCGGAGTCGGCGCCCGAGGCGGCGCGGGACTCGATCAGCGGAGCGCTGGCCCTCGGAGACCCCTCGATCGTGGCCACGGCCAAGGAGGCGTTCGTGTCGGCCATGTCCGTCGGCTCCCTCGTCGGGGTCGGGTGCTCGCTGGCCGCCGCGACGGTGGCGCTGCTGGTGCTGCGCCGCTCGGCCGCGGCGGGGACGCCGGCGGCCGAGGCGCCCGTCGCGGGGGCGCCCACGGCGGACACTCCGGCCTGATTCGTCGCTTCACCCGAGGTACGGCCGCCGCGCCCCGGCGGTCGTACCTCTCTTTGTCCGGACATGCGGATGTCCTTGCGGAAGGTTCATCATGTAAGGCAGAACACGAGAACGCCGACATAGTGCCGGTGGGAGCGGAGGGCGCGAGGCGGGATACTCGACACCATGTCGGACCTTCTTGCCCGCCATCGCGCGGTAATGCCCAACTGGCTCTCCCTGAACTACGCAGAGCCCATTGAGATCGTCAGCGGCAAGGGCAACCGTGTCGTCGACGCCTCCGGCAAGAGCTACCTCGACTTCTTCATCGGGATCCTGACCAACATGATCGGGTACGACGTGCCCGAGGTGCGCGAGGCCGTCGAGCGGCAGCTCGCCACCGGTGTGGTCCACACGTCCACGGCGTACCTGCTGCGCGGGCAGATCGAGCTGGCCGAGAAGATCGCCAAGCTCTCCGGCATCGAGGACGCCAAGGTCTTCTTCACCAACTCCGGCACCGAGGCGAACGAGACCGCCCTGCTGCTCGCCACCTACGCGCGCAAGTCGGACCAGGTCCTGGCCATGCGGCAGAGCTACCACGGCCGCTCCTTCGGCGCGATCAGCGTCACCAGCAACCGGTCGTGGAAGAACAACTCGCTGTCGCCGCTCAACGTGCAGTTCCTGCACGGCACCGACCGGCACCTCGCCCAGTTCCGCGGGATGTCGGACGCCGACTACATCGCGGCCTGCGTCGACGACCTGCGGCACGTGCTCGCCACCGGCGTGTCGAACAACGTCGCGGCGCTGATCGCCGAGCCGATCCAGGGGGTCGGCGGCTTCACCATGGCCCCCGACGGCCTGTTCGCGGCGTACAAGGAGGTCCTGGACGAGGAGGGCATCCTCTTCATCTCCGACGAGGTCCAGACCGGCTGGGGCCGGACCGGCTCCGCGTTCTTCGGCATCCAGAACCACGGCGTGACCCCCGACATGATGACCTTCGCCAAGGGGCTCGGCAACGGCTTCGCGGTCGGCGGCGTCGTCGCCCGGCGCGACCTCATGGACGGGCCGCACGCGCTCGGCGTGGCCACCTTCGGCGGCAACCCCATCTCGATGGCGGCGGCCAGGGCCACCCTCGACTACGTGCTCGACAACGACCTGCAGGCCAACGCCGCCAAGACGGGCGAGATCATCATCTCCGGCCTGCGCGAGGCGGCGACCCGGCTGCCGATCGTCAAGGAGGTCCGCGGCAAGGGCCTGATGTTCGCGATCGAGCTCGTGGACCCGGGCACGAAGGCGCCCGCCCCCGCGCTGGCCGCCCGCTTCATGGAGGAGACCCGTAAGCTCGGCCTGCTCGTCGGCAAGGGCGGCCTGCAGGGCAGCGCGCTCCGCATGGCCCCGCCGCTCACCCTGACCGAGGACGAGGCCCGGGAGGGCCTGGACATCATGATCACCGCTCTGGAGACCGTCAACGATGAAGCACGTTAACCACTGGATCAACGGGACCCGCGTCTCCGGCGGGGGCCGCACCTCCGAGATCTTCAACCCGGCCACGGGCGAGGTCAGCGGCGCCGTCGAGCTCGCTGCCGTCGAGGACGTGGACGCCGCCGTCGAGGCGGCGAAGGCGGCGTTCCCCGCCTGGCGTGACGCGTCGCTGGTCAAGCGGGCCCAGATCCTCTTCCGCTTCCGCGAGCTGCTGGACCGGCACCGCGACGACCTGGCCGCGCTGATCAGCGCCGAGCACGGCAAGGTGCACTCCGACGCGCTCGGCGAGGTCGCCCGCGGCATCGAGGTCGTCGAGTTCGCCTGCGGCATCCCGCACCTGCTCAAGGGCGGCTTCTCGGAGAGCGTCTCCACTCGCGTGGACTCGTACTCCATCCGGCAGCCGCTCGGCGTCGTCGCCGGCATCACGCCGTTCAACTTCCCGGCGATGGTGCCGATGTGGATGTTCCCCGTGGCGATCGCGTGCGGGAACACGTTCATCCTCAAGCCGTCGGAGCGCGACCCCTCCGCGTCGCTGCTGATCGCCGAGCTGTGGAAGCAGGCGGGCCTGCCGGACGGCGTGTTCAACGTCGTCCAGGGCGACAAGGTCGCCGTCGACCGCCTGCTTGAGCACCCCTCCGTCGCGGCCGTCTCCTTCGTCGGCTCGACCCCGATCGCCCGGTACGTGTACGAGACGGGGACCGCGCACGGCAAGCGGGTCCAGGCGCTGGGCGGCGCCAAGAACCACATGCTCGTGCTGCCCGACGCGGACCTGGACCTGGTCGCGGACTCCGCCGTGTCGGCGGGCTTCGGCTCGGCCGGCGAGCGGTGCATGGCGATCTCCGTCGTGCTCGCCGTGGACCCGGTCGGCGACGAGCTGGTGAGCAAGATCGTCGAGCGGGTCGGGAAGCTCACCGTCGGCCCCGGCGACCAGCCGACGTCCGAGATGGGCCCGCTGGTCACCGAGGTCCACCGCGACAAGGTGGCCTCCTACATCGACCTCGGTCAGGAGGAGGGCGCCAAGCTCGTGGTCGACGGCCGCGAGACGCCCATCCAGGGCGGGACGACCGCGGCGCAGACCTCCGGCTTCTGGCTCGGCCCCACCGTGCTCGACCACGTACCGGCCAACTCCCGGGTCCACCGCGAGGAGATCTTCGGCCCGATCCTGTCCATCGTGCGGGTCAAGTCGTACGAGGAGGGCCTGGAGCTGATCAACACCGGCGAGTACGGCAACGGCACCGCGATCTTCACCAACGACGGCGGCGCGGCCCGGCGCTTCCAGAACGAGGTGGAGGTCGGCATGGTCGGCATCAACGTGCCGATCCCCGTGCCGATGGCGTTCTACAGCTTCGGCGGCTGGAAGGCGTCGCTGTTCGGCGACACGCACGTCCACGGCACCGAGGGCGTGCACTTCTACACCCGCGGCAAGGTCGTGACGTCGCGCTGGCTCGACCCCTCGCACGGGGGCGTGAACCTCGGCTTCCCGACCAACAAGTAACGGGCATACCGGCCGGACGCGCGCCGGGGACGTGGGAACACGCCCCGGCGCGCGTTTTCGCGCCGGACATGGAACGGCGCCCGCCGCACGCGTACGCGAGCGAGGGGCGCCGTTCCCGTCGGGACTGGACTTCTCGGGCGCGGCTCTACTTGACGCTGCCGACGCCGCAGAGGAAGTAGGACTTCACCTTCTCCAGGGGCGGCGCGAGCACCGGGCTGTCCGGCCGCCACTCGTGCAGGTTGACCACGCCCGGCTCGGCCACGTCCAGGCCGTCGAAGAACGGCTCGATCTCGCTGGACATGCGCGCCACGAACTGCGCGGACGCGCTCCGGTAGATGCCCTCGACCGGAGGGGCGGCCTCGGGGCGTTCGTCCACCGCCACGTGCGACATGACCATGTAGCTGCCCTCGGGCAGCGCGCCCCGGATCCCGCCGATGATGCCGAGGGGGTCGTCGGAGTCCGGGATGAAGTGGAGGATCGCCAGCAGCAGCACGGCGATCGGCTCGTCGAAGTTCAGGTGAGCGCGGACCTCGGGGTGGTCCATGATCTCGCCCGGCTGCCGTAGGTCGCCCTCCACGACGAGCACCTGGGGGCTGTCCTGCAACAGGGCACGGGCGTGGACGAGCACCTGCGGGTCGTTGTCCACGTAGACGGTGCGTGCCTCGGGGTCGATCTCGGCGACGACCTGGTGCACGTTCTGCTGGGTGGGCAGGCCGGCGCCGATGTCGAGGAACTGGCGGACGCCCTGCTCGGCGAGGAACCGCACCGCGCGCTGCAGGAAGGCGCGGTTCTCCCTGATCCCGATCGGGATCTCCGGCACGTAGCGCAGGACCTGGTCGGCCGCCGCGCGGTCGGCGGGGAAGTTGTCCTTGCCGCCCAGGTAATAGTCGTACATCCGTGCCGCATTGGGAGTATTCGGGTCAAACTCGACGCCCATCACGTCCCCTATTCATCGCTGATCCTCGCGCGCCGCGTACCGGGCTGAATTCACTGGAAAAGCTGAGATATCCGGATATCTGAGGAAAAGCTAGCTTATCGAGGTTTTGCGGTGCCATGATCAGTCCCGTGACTTCCCCGCCTCGCGTGCTGGGCGCACAGCTTGCGGACGGCATCTCCAAGGGAAACATGTGGGCGCTGCTGTTCCTCGCGACCGCGGGAACGGCAGTGGTCTCTTTCCTGCCGTCGACCCAGCCGCACATCCTCACCACCATCCTCGGCATGCCCGAGTCGGAGCAGGGCACGATCGTTGGCCTGTTGACCTCGTCCGCCGAACTCGCGATGATCCTCAGCCTCGCCTGGTACGGCGCGCTCGCCGACCGGTTCGGCCGCCGCCTCATCGTGGTCGGCGGTCTGGCATTGTGCGCGATCGGTGCCCTGCTGTTCCCCTTCGCCGGCAACACCACCGTCCTTGTCACTCTGAGGGTGATCTTCGGGCTCGGCGTCGCGGCCATCAACGCCATGCTCTCGACGATCGCCATCGACTACGTGCGTGAACGGTCGCGCGGCAAGTCGTACGGGCTCATCGGTGTCTTCGGCGGGCTCGGCGCATTGATCGCGGTGCTGGTCGTGGCCAAACTGCCGCAGACCATGGAGAAGCGCGGCCTGGATCCGGTGGCGGCGACCCGGGTGTCGTTCCTGCTGATCGCGGTGGGCATCCTGCTCGTGGCCGGCCTCCTCTGGGCGACGCTCTCCCGGGTTCCGGTGGTGGCCACCACCGAGCGCACGCCGCTGACCCGCCTGGTCCGCGAAGGGCTCGTGCTCGGACGCGATCCCGGCGTCGCACTCTCCTACGCCGCCTCGTTCGTCGCGCGCGCCGACCTTGCCATCGTCGTGAGCTTCCTGTCGCTCTGGATCGTCAAGTACGCGACCGCCGAGGGCGGGCTGTCGAGCGCCGAGGCGCTGGCGAAGGCGGGCGCGGTGGTCGGCATCTCGCAGACCGTCGCGCTGGTGTTCGCGCCCCTCTTCGGCTGGCTCGGCGACCGCATGCGCCGCGAGGACCTGCTCATCCTGGCCCAGCTCATCGGCGCGGGCGCCTACCTGTCGACGCTGCTCGTCAGCGATCCCCTCGGCCCGGGCATGATGATCGTCGCCGTGCTCATCGGCATCGGCGAGATCGCCGGCATCACGACCGCGGGGCCCTTGCTGGCACAACAGGTTCCCGCCGCGGTGCGAGGGGCGGCGTTCGGGGTGCACACCCTCTGCGGAGCCCTCGGCGTCATGATCATCTCGGCGCTCGGCGGGGCACTCCACGACGCGTGGCGTCCCGCGGGGCCGTTCGTGGTCGCCGGCGTTTTCGGCCTGCTCGTCGCCGTCTTCGGCCTCGTCGTACGGCACCGCATCAAGGCCAGGGCCGACGAGGGGCCCGCGCGCGAGGCGCTCTCCACGGTCTGAGGGACGGCCTCGGGGAAGGCGGGACGGGACGGCGTCGCGAACGGCGTCGTCCCGCCGCCGCGCCAGTAGGCTCGTGACGTCCGTTTCCTAAGGGGGTCCGAGTGGCGATCCGTCCTGCCCGCCCTTCCCGCCGTGCCCACCCCGCCGTGCCGTGCGCCGCCGCCCTCATCGGACTGCTCGCCGCGGCCTGCGGCGCGACGGAGACGACGACGGCCGAGATGGCCGCGACCACGGCCGCCACCCCGACGGTGACAGCCACGGCGACGCCGCATTCCCAGGGAGCGAAGACCCCGGCGGTCGGGTCCGGGGCCGCGCCGCGGGCGCGCGCGACCGGCCCCTCGCCGAGCCCCGCCTCGGCCACGCCGTCCAAGCCGGAGAAGACCCCCACGCCGGTCGCCTCGACCGGACCTGGGGAGGGCGCGGTCAACGTTCTCGCGCTCCCCGGATACGTCGAATGGGGCGGCACCGACCCCAAGGTCAACTGGGTGACGCCGTTCATGGCGCGGACCGGCTGCAAGGTGAACCTGCGCACCTACGACGCCGCGACGGCCGCCGGGCCGCGGCCGCTCGACCCCGGCTCGTTCGACGTGGTCGTCGCCCCACCCGAGGTGGCGGGCAAGCTGATCGACGAGGGCTCCGTCGCCCCGCTGAACACCTCGTTGATCGCGGCCTACCGCGACATCCCCAAGCGGCTGCGCCGACTGGAAACCCGCAAGGGCGACGCGTACGGCGTGCCGTACCTGTGGGGGGTCAACGAGGTCCTCTACGACTCCTCCAAGGAGGGGCCGAAGACGGCGGCGGCCCTCTACGGCGGCACCGGCAAGGTCATGCTCAAGGACAGCCCGCTGACGATCGCGGACGCCGCCCTCGTGCTGAAGCGGCGCGGAGCCGACATCGAGGACCCCTTCCAGCTCACGCCGTCCCAGTTCGACGACGCGATCGAGTTGCTGTCGCGCGGGAAGTCGGCCGACCGTGTCTACTGGCGCGACCCCATCGAGGTCGTCCAGGGGTTCGCCTCCGGGTCCGTACGGCTCGCCCAGGGCACGCCGTTCCAGCGGGACGTGCTGGCCCAGGGCGACCGGCCGGTGAAGGCGGCGAGCGGGCCGGTGACCGGCTGGGCGGACGCGTGGATGGTCTCCTCGGCGGCCGCCCACCCCTCATGCGCGTACGAGTGGCTCGACTGGGTCAGCTCGGTGACGGTGCAGAAGGACGCGGCCGAGTGGGTGGGGCTGGCCCCGGTCAACAACGAGGCGTGCACCGGCCGTATGCGGCGGATCTGTGCGGACCACGAGTCGTTCGACGACGTCTACTTCGCCTCACGCCCGGCGAAGAACTGCGCGGGCGCGGACGGGGAGTGCGTGCCCTACGGCCAGTGGGTCGAGCGCTGGAAGCGCCTCGTGGACTGACCCCTGACTCACCTTCCCGGGAACGGCAAGCGGGGTTCAGGAGAACGCCCGGCTGCGGCGCTGGAGCGGCACCGCGCCCTCCGGAACGGGCAGCAGCGCCTCGGCGCAGTCGTCGCACGCGTGGACGGGCGCGTCGTCGGGAAGCCGACCCACCAGAACCCGGGGGCGCGGCCACTTCTTGTGGCACACCACGCAGGCGTCACCTTCGAGTTGGGTCGTGGTCAGGCCCGCGGGGTCGAACGTCGGCATGAGCCTTCCGGCCCCTTTCGAATCCCACCCCATCGCGTTCCCCCTTCGCATACCCGAACCGTTATAACGCGGTTACGGCGTGTGATCGATTAGGGAGATGTCAAGCACGGGTTAAATCGCAGGCATGTGGCAGACCGTATAACAACAAAAGGGACACCCGGCGTGAAGCCGGGTGTCCCCGTCTAAACCTTGTTCCCTACGCCACCGCGGCGATGGCCTTCTCCAGAATGGACAGGCCCTCCTCCAGCAGCTCGTCCGAGATGACGAGCGGCGGCAGGAAGCGCAGGACGTTCCCGTACGTGCCGGCGGTCAGCACGAGCAGGCCCTCGACGTGGCACCGGCGCGCGATCTCGGCGGTGGCCGCCGCGTTCGGCTCCTTGCCGCCGGGCAGCACCAGCTCGATCGCGACCATGGCGCCCCGGCCGCGGACGTCGCCGACGATCTCGAAGCGCTCCTTGAAGGCGTTGAGGCGGGAGAGCATGACCTCGCCGATGTGCGCGGCGCGCTCGACGAGCTTCTCCTCCTCGATGGTCTCCAGCACGCCGAGCGCCGCCTCGCAGGCGAGCGGGTTGCCGCCGTACGTGCCGCCGAGGCCGCCGCCGTGGACGGCGTCGAGCAGCTCGGCCCGGCCGGTCACGGCCGCCAGCGGGAGGCCGCCCGCGATGCCCTTGGCCGTGACGATGATGTCCGGGACGATGCCCTCGTACTCGCAGGCGAACAGGTGGCCGGTGCGGGCGAAGCCGGTCTGCACCTCGTCGGCGATGAAGACGATGCCGTTGGCCTTGCAGAACTCGACGATCTTGGGCAGGAAGCCGGGGGCCGGCTCGATGAAGCCGCCCTCACCCTGGATCGGCTCGATGACGACGGCCGCGACGTTCTCCGCGCCGATCTGCTTGTTGATCATGTCGATCGCCTGGGCCGCCGCCTCGTCGGCGCAGTTCTCCGGCCCCGTCGGCCAGCGGAACGGGTAGGCCAGCGGCGCCCGGTACACCTCGGGAGCGAACGGCCCGAACCGGTGCTTGTACGGCATGTTCTTGGCGGTCAGCGTCATCGTGAGCAGCGTCCGGCCGTGGTAGCCGTGGTCGAACACGACGACCGCCTGGCGGCCGGTGGCGTTCCTGGCGACCTTGACGGCGTTCTCGACGGCCTCGGCGCCGCTGTTCACCAGGAACGTGCGCTTCTCGTGGTCGCCGGGGGTGAGCGCGTTGAGCTTCTCGCACACCGCCACGTACGACTCGTACGGCGTGACCATGAAACAGGTGTGGGTGAAGTCGGCGACCTGCTTCTGGACCCGCTCGACGACGCGCGGCGCGGCGTTGCCGACGCTCGTCACGGCGATGCCCGAACCGAAGTCGATCAGGGAGTTGCCGTCCACGTCCACGACCACGCCGCCGCCGGCCTGGGTGATGAAGACGGGCAGAGTCGTGCCGACGCCGGAGGGCACGGCGGACTGCTTGCGCGAGAACAGCTCGCGCGACTTGGGGCCGGGGATCTCGGTGACGAGGCGGCGCTCCTGGGGAAGTCCGGGGCCGCCGTGCGTGGCAGTGCTCATGCCATCGACGGTACGGCCCGCGCCCCGGCCTGCCGATGTGTCGCCGTGGCACAATGGTGATGTTCGTTTGTACCAGGTGGATAAGTCGAGGACGACATGGCGCCGACGCTGCGCAGGGTGACGGCGATGGCCCCGCTCCATCTGGAGGTCCTGGCGGGCGCGGCGGCGCTCGACCGGCAGGTCCGCTGGGTGGCGGTGAGTGAGCTCGAGGATCCCACACCCTTCCTTGAGGGCGGCGAGTTGGTCCTCACCACCGGCATGCGGCTCGACGCCGGCAACGCCCTGCCGTACGTGTCGCGGCTGGTCGCCAGGGGCGTCACCGGGCTCGGCTTCGGCGTCGGCCTGACCCACGAGGATGTGCCCGCCGATCTGATCGAGGCGGCGGCCGAGGCCGGGCTTCCTCTCGTCGAGGTGCCGCGGGACACCCCGTTCATCGCGATCGGCAAGGCGGTCAGCGAGCTGCTCGCGGCCGAGCAGTACGAGGAGATCAGCCGCGCGTTCGCCGCCCAGGGCCGGCTCACCAGGGCCGCGCTCCAGCCGGAGGGCATGAGCGCCGTCATCGAGCGGCTCGCCCGTGAGATCGACGGCTGGGCGCTGCTCCTCGACCCCGCGGGGGCGGTGCGCCACGCCGCGCGCACGGGACAGCCGGCCGCGCGGGCCCGCGCGCTGGAGCCGGAGCTGGCGCGGCTGCGCGCCCCAGGAGCACCCTCCAGCATCGCTCTGTCCGTGCCGGGCGAGCACGTGATCGTGCAGCCGCTCGGCCGCCGCGGCTTCTTCGCGGTGGGCTCCACGCGGCCGTTCACCCCCGTCGGCCACACCATCGTCAACGCGGCCGGATCGCTGCTGACCCTCGGCCTGGAGCAGGGGCGCGAGCAGCGGGCGGCCGAGCGGCGGGTGCACGCCGCCGTGCTGCGGCTGCTGCTCGCGGGGGAGCGCGCGGCGGCGGGCGAGACCCTCGCCGCGATGGACGAGGAACTGCCCGCCGAGCCGTTCGTCGTCCTCGCCTGCGACACCGACGAGCCTCCCGCCCACGGCTTGCCGTACGGCGGGCTGACCGTGGTGCTGGCCGACCAGGAGGAGGCCGAGGGCGTGATCGCGCGGGTGGCCCGGCGGGGACGGGTCGGCGCCAGCGGGCCGGTGGCGTACGCGGAGCTGGCCCTGGGGCTCGACCAGGCGGAACGCGCGCTGGCGTCGGCCGCTCCGATCGCCCGGTTCCCCGAGCTGGCCGGGCAGGGCCTGCTCTCCCTGCTCGACCCGGCCGCCGCCGCGGCGTTCTCCGCCGCGCTGCTCGCGCCGCTGCGCGAGTACGGTTCGCGCGCCGATCTCATCGAGTCGCTCCGCGCGTATCTCGCCTGCAACGGGCACTGGGACGCGGCGGCGCAGCGGCTCGGCGTTCACCGGCACACGCTGCGATATCGGATGAAGCGGGTGAGCGAGTTGCTCGGGCGGGACCTCGACGACCCCGCCGCGCGCGCCGAGCTGTGGATCGCGCTCAGCTACGGATCCGTCTGACGAGGTCAGGCGAGGTCAGCGGAACGATGCCGGTGCGTCGGGCCGGCGGGTCATGAAGGAGCTGATCGTGGCGGTGGTCACGGTCTCGTACGTCTTGGCGTCGCGCAGGTGCCCGGCACGCTCCAAACTGAGCGCTCCCTGGGCGGCCGCCCACACCGCGTCGGCGATCTTCCTGGGCTGGGTGGGGATGAGATATCCGGCGGCGATGCAGTCCGCGATCACCCGGTCGAGGATGTTCAGCGCGGCGCGGGCCAGCGTCCTCGCCCGCTCACTCGGCACGAAACCGGGGATCGCCTGCTCGAACATCAGGCTGTAGTACCCGGGGTCGGTGAGCGCGGCCTCCCGGTACGCGGGCCCGAGCGCGACGAGGAACTCGAGCGGGTCGGCGCGCGGCGGGACGGCGGCCAGGCGACGGCGGAACCGCTCGAACCCTTCGAGGTAGAGCGCCTCGGCCAGCCCCTCCTTGCTGCCGAACATCGTGTAGATCACGGTCGTCGAGCAGCCGGCCTCCGCCGCGATCCTGCGGACGGTGAGGCTCTCCGGGCCGGTGGTGGCGAGCAGCTTGCTCGCGACGTCGAGGAGCCGGGTGCGCAGCTCGTCGTTGCTATTACGCTGCCCGAGGGCGTAGGCGCCCTGAAGTCCCAGAGGCGCCGGCGTACTCATCAGCGACGAGCCCTTCCATCGATGGGGTCCGCGACGGACCCGGTTGAGACTTAACCATGCCGTTGCGCTTTCAAACCGCTCCGAAACTGAATTCATCGCGAAATCGCGCCATATCTGTGACATAGCGTGGCAACAGGGTGTTGTCCACATTGGCCAGTCATCGCCCGGTGATTGTGCGCCCCGGAGTAGGGCCGTCCCCGACCGGTTGGCATAGCGTCGTGGGCATGGACAGCAGCGCGAACGCCACCTCACCGATCCCCTTCTGGCTGGCCGGTCGTCCCGCGACGGGAGACGCCGAGCTGGAGGTGACCAACTCCCATGACGGCCGTGTCGTCGGGGTCTACTCCGTGCCGACGGCCGAGCAGGTCGAGCAGGCCGTCGCGGCCGCGGACGCGGTGCGCAAGGAGGCGGCGGCGCTGCCCATCCACGTCCGCGCCGACGCGCTCTCCCACGTCGCGCGCCGCCTCGCCGAGCGCGCCGAGGAGATCGCACAGCTGATCAGCGGTGAGAACGGCAAGCCCATCTTCTGGGCCCGCGGCGAGGTCAACCGGGCGGTCTCCACGTTCCGGTTCGCCGCCGAGGAGGTCCGCCGGTTCAGCGGCGCCGTCCAGCGCCTCGACACCGAGCCCGCCGCCCAGGGCCGCATCGCCTACGTCTCCCGCGTGCCGCACGGCCCGGTGCTCGCGATCACGCCGTTCAACTTCCCGCTGAACCTGGTCGCCCACAAGGTCGCCCCGGCCATCGCCGTCGGCGCCCCGGTCATCGTCAAGCCCGCCCCGGCGACGCCGCTGTCCGCGCTGCTGCTCGGCGAGATCCTGGCCGAGACGAACCTGCCCGAGGGCATGTTCTCCGTGCTGCCCGTGCCGAACGACCGGGCCGGCGCGCTCGTCGAGGACCCCCGCCTGCCGATCGTCTCCTTCACCGGCTCCGGCCCCGTGGGCTACGCCCTCATGGACCAGGTCCCGCGCAAGCACGTCACGCTGGAGTTGGGCGGCAACGGCGCCGCGGTCGTGCTGGCCGACGCCGACCTCGACTGGGCCGCGGCGCGCGCGGCGCTGTTCTCCAACTACCAGGCCGGTCAGAGCTGCATCTCCGTGCAGCGCGTGATCGTCGAGGAGTCGGTGCTCGCGCCGTTCACCGAGAAGCTCCTCGCCGCCGTGGACGCCCTCGTCACCGGCGACCCGTCCGACGAGAAGACCCAGGTCGGGCCGCTCGTGTCGGTCGCGGCCGCCGAGCGGGTCGAGCAGTGGGTGAAGGAGGCCGTCGAGGCCGGCGCCCGGGTCCTCGCCGGCGGCACCAGGGACGGCGCGACGGTGGCCCCGACCGTGCTCACCGACGTCCCCGCGGACGCCAAGCTGTCCTGCGAGGAGGTCTTCGGCCCTGTCATGATCATCCAGCCGGTGGCCTCGGTGGACGAGGCGTTCGCCGCCGTCAACGACTCCAAGTACGGCCTGCAGGCGGGCATCTTCACCCGGAACCTCGACATCGCGTTCCGGGCCAACCGCGAGCTGGAGGTCGGCGGTGTGATCATTGGCGACGTCCCGTCGTTCCGTGCCGACCAGATGCCGTACGGCGGAGTGAAGCAGTCCGGTGTGGGCCGCGAGGGCGTGCTCTCGGCGATGAACGACTTCACCTACGAGAAGGTCATGGTCATCACCGGCGTGACCCTCTAGGTCTCGCGAGACGCGCCTGGAGATCTAGAGGGTCTTCTCGAAGCAGACGCTCTCCGGCAGGTCCGCGTACGCCCCGAAACGGGGGATGCTCGCGTAACCGCTGGAGGTGTAGAGGCCGACGGCCTCCGTGAAGATCCGCCCGGTCTCCAGGCGCAGCGCGTTCAGCCCGTCCTCCCGGGCGAGCCGCTCGATCTCGGCGAGCAGCGCCCGGGACACGCCCCGCCCGCGATGGGCGGGGCGCACGTACATCCGCTTGACCTCGCCGACGCCGGGTTCGAGCGGCTGGAGCCCCGCGCAGCCGACGGCCGCGCCGTCCCGCCACGCCACCACGAACGCGATGCGCGGGTCGAGGCGCTTGGGCACGTCGTGCACGATGTCCCGATCCTGCTCCCGGCTGGCCAGCTCCGCCTGCTGTGCCGCGCACAGCTCCATCACCAGCGGGTCGGTCGCGCCCGCACGCGTCAGTTCCAGCACCATGCCGGGAAACCGTAGCCGGGTGCCTGTTTCACGCGTATTACGCCTCTTTTGCGGCTATTGTTCACGCCTGCTGGGCGGTGTCGAAGACCTGCTTGACCTCGTCGCCGAAGTACGGGCCGTACATGCTGCCGCTGTCGTTGCTGTACTTGAAGCTGCTCACCGAGGTCAGCTGGCCCTGGCCGGTCACGGGGTCGAAGCCGCTGAACCACGGGCCCCCGCTCGCTCCGGCGGTGAGATCGCACTTCAGGCCCTGGTCCTGGGTCTTCTTGTACGGGTCGTCGGACGGCATGCCGGCGCAGTAGAGCAGGTGCTCGCCGTTGTAGGGCGGGTCGGCCGGGAATCCGAAGGTGTACGTCTGCCGGCCGCGCACGGCGTTCCAGCCGATGGCATGGGCTCCGACGGCGTCCGTGAGGTGCTGCCCCCCGCGGTCGCTCACCGCGACCATGCCGACGTCGTAGCCGTCGTTCGCGTCCCGCGCCCACGGTCCGGCGACGAACATCCGCCGTGCCGGATAGCTGCCGTACGGCTGCCGCCCCGACTCGTAGCCGGGGACGAACGTCCAGTTCTCCGCCCAGGCGCCGGTGCCGTCCTTGACGCAGTGGCCGGCGGTCGCCACGACGTCCCTGTTGGCGCTGCGCACCGCGGTGCCCGAGCAGACGAAGTCGACGCCGTTCAGTGTGAGGAACACCCTGCCGACGGTCGTCGTGACGGCCCCGCCGCCGGCCCATCGGGAGCCGCTGGTCACCGTATCCATCGTCATGCTCGCCGGGCGGCCGACGGCGGAGCGCCGGGCGATCGTCCGCTGGTCCACGCCCAGCGGGCGCACCGCGCTGAGCGGGACGGACCGCGGAGAGACCAGCCGCCCCGCGAGCGCGCCGACGCGCGTGACGGTGGAGGAGAGCAGGTCGAACGGGAGCGCTCGGGCCATCCGCTCGGGCGTCCAGTACGCGGCCGGCGCGGCGGCCGCGGTGTGATCGACGACGTCGGCGGGCGGGTTCGCCGGGGCGGGCACCCCGAGGAGCTCGGCGACGAGGGTGGAGGTGGTGAGGAGAAGGAGGCTCGGGGTCATGGAACGCGATTTTGCACTACACATTGTATTTCTGTCGCTACTTTTGGTGAACGTCGGCGCGTCGCCGCGCCCGCGTTCCCCTGACGTCCCGGGCGACGGCGATGGCGAGACAATGGGACGATGACTCCTGAATGCAGCCCGCGCCCCGTCGTCCTTCTCGGCTCCACCGGCTCCGTCGGCACCCAGGCGCTCGACGTCGTCGCCCGGAACCCCGAGCGGCTCCGGATCACCGCGCTCGCCGCCGGCGGAGGTCGGGTCGGTCTGCTCGCCCGCCAGGCCGCCGAGTTCCGCGCGGAGGCCGTGGCCGTCGCCGACCCGTCGGCCGTACCGGCCCTGAAGGACGCGCTGGCCGCGCACGGAGCGGCGCCCACGGTCCTCGCGGGCGCCGAGGGGGTGGCCGAGGTCGCCGCGTGGCCGTCCGGCGGCGCGGACGGGGCGGACCGGCCCATCGTCCTGAACGCGATCACCGGCGCGCTCGGCCTGACCTCGACGCTGGCCGCGCTGGAGGCGGGCCGGGACCTGGCCCTGGCCAACAAGGAGTCGCTGATCGTCGGCGGGCCGCTCGTCAAGCGGCTGGCCAAGCCGGGCCAGATCCTCCCGGTGGACTCGGAGCACTCCGCGCTCGCGCAGTGTCTGTGGGCGGCCGGTCCCTCGGGAGCGGACGCGCGAACGGTCCGGCGGCTCGTCGTCACGGCGAGCGGCGGGCCGTTCCGCGGCAGGAAGCGCGCGGAGCTGTGGGACGTCACGCCCGAGATGGCGCTCGACCACCCGACCTGGAACATGGGGCCGGTGATCACGATCAACTCGGCGACCCTGGTCAACAAGGGCCTCGAGGTGATCGAGGCGCATCTGCTCTTCGACATCGGGTTCGACCGCATCGACGTCGTGGTCCACCCGCAGTCGGTGATCCACTCGATGGTCGAGTTCGTGGACGGCTCGACGATCGCGCAGGCGAGCCCGCCCGACATGCGGCTGCCGATCTCGCTGGCCCTGGGGTACCCCGAGCGCGTGCCCGGCGCGGCGTTCCCCGTCGACTGGACCCAGGCGCACACCTGGACCTTCGAGCCGCTCGACGACGAGGCGTTCCCGGCGGTCTCGCTGGCCCGCCAGGTCGGCGCCCAGGGCGGCACGGCCCCCGCCGTCTACAACGCGGCCAACGAGGTGTGCGTGGAGGCGTTCCTGAAGGGTGCGCTGCCGTTCCCCGGGATCGTGGACACGGTCGCCCAGGTGGTGTCCGAGCACGTGACCGGCCAGGCGTCCACCATGGAAGAGGTGCTGGCGGCCGACGAGTGGGCCCGCTCCCGTGCCGCCGAGCTGACGGCCTGAGGGACCCGGGAGCGGTGCTCGCGCCCGTCCCGGGTCCCCGCGCCTCCGTCAGGCGGTCAGGCCGCCGTACAGGTGACGCTCGAAGGAGCGGTGACCGCGCCCGAGGCGTTGCCCAGGAAGCCGAACGTCGTCGAGGCGTTCGGGGCCAGGGAGCCGTTGTAGCTCTCGTTCTTCACCGTCACCGAGGCGCCCGTCTGACTACTGATGCCGTTCCAAACCTGGGTGATCGTCTGGCCGGACGGGAGCGTCCAGCCGACCGTCCAGCGCGTGGTCGACGAGGTCCCGGTGTTGCGCACCGTCACCTCGCCCTGGAAACCGCCCTGCCACTGGTTCGTGATCGCGTACGTCGCGGTGCAGCGGCCCGTTCCCGGAGAGGTCGAGGGGCTCGGCGAGGGGGAGGGGCTGGGGCTCGCCGACGGGCTGGAGGACGGGCTGGAGGACGGGCTCGGCGAGGGGGACGAGCCACCCGGCCCCACCCCGGTCACCTCGCCGTGGCCGCCGTCGAACACGACGTCCGAGCAGCTGTAGAACGTCTCGTTGCTGTCCGACCGCTGCCACACGGTGTAGATGATGTGGCGGCCGCTCTTGCCTGACGGCAGCGTGGCGTTCCAGTAGTAGTACGCGTCCTCGTTGCCGGGGGAGCCGACGCTCGGCGGGTCGGTGACGCTGTAGAAGGGCGTGGACTCCAGGTCGCTCCAGGCGAGTGGCCTGGTCGGGCTCCACGAGTCCTTCGTGATGTACGAGCGGAACGAGCCGGGGTGGGCCGCCCACTTGTTGTACTTGAACTGCAGCGCCGCGCCGGAGGTCAGGTGCGTCACCGGCCAGTCGGCGCGTGGCAGGTCGAAGCCGCTGAAGTCGTAGACGACCGCGGCGCCGCTGCACAGCTTGCCGTCGGGGATGAAGCCCGACGTGCGGCCCACGCCGTCCGAGCGCAGGACGGCGAACCAGTTGTAGAGCGCGTTCGTCCCGCTCTGGGCGACCGCGGCCGCGCAGGCCGGGTTGTTGGGGACGATGCCGCCGCTCTGGGTCAGGCCGTCCTTCCAGCACAGGTACGTGCGGCTGCCCGGGACCATCGGCGCCCCGTGCGCGGACGCGGGGGAGGCGATGAGCACGGCGGCGACGAGGGCGGACAGGGCGGTGACGACGGTGGCGACGGTCACTCGTGACCGTGTTCTTCGTGGTGCTCCCACGGGTTACCCTTTCGCGTGGTCAAGGCTGCCGCACTCGTGGCGCGGCACGGCACCGCGGGCGATGCGAAGCCCGCCGGCCGGGGGACAGCCGCTGACATACCGGACCATTTGCGCGTAAGCGCTCACGCGCTCCGGACACTAACCCCGGCCCGCGCGCCCGCCCAGGACGGCGGCGGCCGCCGTACCGGCCGCTCCGCGTCCTCGCAGTTCAGGCGGCCGTACGCGGACGCCGGGTGATGAAACCTTCATTGGCCGCGCCCTGCTTCGCAGATCCGGACAATCCGACCACCGGGCCGGAGATCTTGGCGGACTCCCTAGACTGGGAGAGCCCGCACGCGGCCGTCGACCAGAACCCAAGGTGCTGAAATGTCTGTTGATCTCGGGATTCCCACCGTCAGGACCCAGCCGATCGCCCAGCGGCGGGTGTCGCGGCAGATCATGGTCGGCTCGGTCCCGGTCGGAGGGGACGCTCCGATCTCGGTGCAGTCGATGACCACCACGCTCACCGCGGACGTCAACGCCACGCTCCAGCAGATCGCGGAGCTCACCGCGGCGGGCTGCCAGATCGTCCGCGTCGCGGTGCCCTCCCAGGACGACGCCGACGCGCTCCCCCTGATCGCCAGGAAGTCGCAGATCCCGGTGATCGCCGACATCCACTTCCAGCCCAAGTACGTCTTCGCCGCCATCGAGGCCGGCTGCGCCGCCGTACGCGTCAACCCGGGCAACATCAAGAAGTTCGACGACAAGGTCGGCGAGATCGCCAAGGCGGCGTCCGACCACGGCGTGCCGATCCGCATCGGCGTCAACGCGGGCTCCCTCGACCCCCGCCTCCTCAGGAAGTACGGCAAGGCCACCCCCGAGGCGCTGGTCGAGTCGGCCCTGTGGGAGTGCTCGCTGTTCGAGGAGCACGGCTTCCGTGACATCAAGATCTCGGTGAAGCACAACGACCCGGTCGTCATGATCCAGGCGTATCGGCTGCTCGCGCAGAAGTGCGACTACCCCCTCCACTTGGGCGTCACCGAGGCCGGTCCGGCGTTCCAGGGCACGATCAAGTCCGCGGTGGCGTTCGGCGCGCTGCTCGCCGAGGGCATCGGCGACACGATCCGCGTATCGCTCTCCGCTCCGCCGGTCGAGGAGATCAAGGTCGGCTGCCAGATCCTTGAGTCGCTGAACCTGCGCGAGCGCGGCCTGGAGATCGTCTCCTGCCCCTCCTGCGGCCGGGCCCAGGTGGACGTCTACACCTTGGCCGAGCAGGTCCACGCCGGTCTCGACGGCCTGAAGGTCCCGCTGCGGGTGGCCGTGATGGGCTGCGTCGTCAACGGCCCCGGCGAGGCGCGGGAGGCCGACCTCGGCGTCGCCTCCGGCAACGGCAAGGGCCAGATCTTCGTGAAGGGGCAGGTCATCAAGACCGTGCCCGAGTCGCAGATCGTCGAGACCCTCATCGAGGAGGCGCTGCGCCTCGCCGAGGAGATGGGCGTGGACGTCGACCTCGACGACGACGCCCCGGGCCCCCAGATCGTCGTCGGCTGATCGTTACACTCCGCAATACCTCGATTACACCCTGACAGGCATCCTCGGATGCGCTGAGTGACCGTGTGGTGACCCACGCCAAGCTGGCCTCTGCCGTTTGAGCAGAGGGAGCGTACGGGTGAGGCGAATCATCGGGATGGTCGCGGGTGCGACGGTGCTCGTCACCGGAGCGGCGGTCACCGGAGCCGGCGGGGCCGGGGCGACGAGCGCCCGGGCCCGCACGGCGATGCCGGAGGCGATCACGTGGCGGGCGTGCGAGGAGGCCAGGCCGGCCACCGGCGCGCTCGGCCAGACGCTCGGCCGGATCGGCGACGCGGGCGCGCACGTCACCCGGCGGGTGGCCGGGCAGCGGCAGGCGCCCGTCGGCGAGGTCGAGTGCGGCACCCTGCGCGTCCCCCTCGACTACGCCGTGCCGGAGGGGCAGCAGATCTCGCTGGCGCTCAACCGGATCAAGGGGACCGCTCCGCGTGACGGCAACCACCTCGGCGTGATGCTGGTCAACCCGGGCGGGCCCGGCGCGTCCGGGCGCTCGCTGGCCACGTTCGTCGCGGGCTCGCTCCCGCGGGACGTGGCCGCGCGGTACGACGTGATCGGCTTCGACCCGCGTGGGGTGGGGGCCAGCGAGCCCGCGCTCAGCTGTGTGGACCCCGCCCGCTTCTTCGCCCCGCCACGGCTGGACAACGTGCCGCGCGACGCCGCGGAGGAGCGGGCGCTGGTCGGCCGCGCCCGCGAGTACGCCGACGCGTGCGGCAATCGCTGGGCCTGGTTCCTGCCCTACCTCACGACGGAGAACTCCGCGCGCGACATGGACGCGATCCGGAGCGCCCTCGGCGAGGACAAGATCAGCTATCTCGGTTACTCGTACGGCACCTATCTGGGGGCGGTCTACGCGACGCTCTTCCCGCAGCGGGTCAGGCGGCTCGTGCTCGACAGCGTCGTCGATCCCGCGGGCGTGTGGTACGACGCCAACATCACGCAGGACTACGCCTTCGACCAGCGCCACCGGGACTTCCTCGACTGGGTCGCCCGGCACGACGATGTGTACGGCCTGGGACGCACCGGGTCCGGGCTCGGCTTCGCCTGGTACTCCATGCGTTCCCGGCTGCGGAGCCGTCCGGCGGGCGGCGTGGTCGGGCCGAGCGAGCTGGACGACCTGTACACCGTGGGCGGCTATTCGAGCTCCGTCTGGCCCGTCCTGGCCCAGGTCTTCTCCGACTACGTCAAGAAGGGCGACACCACGGGGCTCGTCTCCGCCTACCACGCGCTGGTCGACAACGACGCCGCCGAGGAGAACAGCTACGCCGTCTACCTGGGCGTCCAGTGCCGCGACGCCGCGTGGCCGCGCGACTGGACCCGCTGGCACACGGACACGACGCGGGTCGCCGCGCAGGCGCCGTTCCTCACCTGGCCGAACGCCGTCTACAACGCGCCGTGCGCCTTCTGGTCCGAGCGCGGCGGGACCCCGCCCAGAGTGGGGACGGCGAAGCTGCCGCCGGTCCTGCTGTTCCAGGCCCGGCGCGACGCGGCCACGCCGCAGGCGGGCGCGCTGCGCGTCCGCGGCCTGTTCCCGACCGCGCGGCTGGTCACCGTGCCGGGTGGCGACCACGGCGTGGCGCTGGCCGGGAACGGCTGCGTGGACCGCTACCTCGCCGCCTATCTGCGGGACGGGACCACGCCACCGCGCCGGATCGGTCAGGGGGCCGACGCCGCGTGCGACGGCGCGACCGAGCCGCGTCCCGTCACCCCGATGGCGGCGGGCGGGCCGAGCGGCCACGCGCTCCTGACCGAGCTGCTGCTGGGACGCGTCCGCTAACTTCCAAAATCGAGGCAGTCGCGTAGGCTTGGCCCCGTGATGCTGCGTACTTCGGCGTCGCGCGTCCTCGACGACAACGATCGCGAAGAGGTGCTGGCGCTCCTCGACTCCGATCCCGTCGCCAACGTCTTCGTCGCCTCCCGGATCAGGTCCGTCGGGCTGAGTCCGTCCCGGCTCGGGGGGCAGATGTGGGGATACGGCCCGCGCGGCGGGCTGATCTCGCTCTGCTACGCCGGGGCCAACCTGGTCCCGGTGAACGCAGGCCGCGAGGCCGTGCACGCGTTCGCCGACCGCGCCCGCAAGCAGGGCCGCCGGTGCTCGTCGATCGTGGGCCCCGCGACCGCGGTCGAGCAGCTCTGGGAGCGGCTGGAGCCGCACTGGGGCCCGGCCCGGGCGATCCGCCGGGCCCAGCCGGTGATGGCCACCAGCTCCGCCCCCGCCGTCGAGCCGGACCCGCTGGTACGGCGGGTCAAGCCCGAGGAGTTCGGCCTCCTGCTGCCCGCCTGCGTGGCGATGTTCACCGAGGAGGTGGGCGTCTCCCCGGACAATGGGGACGGCGGCGCGCTCTACCGCTCGCGGGTCGCCGAGCTGATCCGCATCGGCAGGTCGCTCGCCCGCATCGACGACGGCCGGGTGGTCTTCAAGGCCGAGATCGGCGCGGTCACCCCGCAGGCGTGCCAGATCCAGGGCGTCTGGGTCGACCCGGAGCTGCGCGGGCGCGGTCACGCCTCGGCCGGGATGGCCGCCGTCGTGGAGCAGGCGCTGAAGTATTTCGCGCCGCTGGTCAGCCTCTACGTGAATGACTACAACATGCCGGCGCGGGCGGTCTATCGCCGGGTCGGCTTCCGCGAGGTCGACACTTTCATGTCCGTGCTGTTCTGACCAGCCGCTCCATCAGGTGGTCGAGCTCGGCCGCCGGGTCGAAGGTCAGGCCCGCGTGGACCGGGCCGGTCTGCACGATCGTGCTGCGCGGGGCGGTCAGCCACCGGAACCTGCTGCCCGGGGCCTCGCCGTCGAGCGGTCCGGCGTCGTCGGTGCAGGCCTGCTCGTAGGCGTCCAGTGCGTGCCGTACGCCGGCGAGGTCGACGGAGGAGCTGAGCGCGCGCAGCCGGGCCTCGTCCAGTTCGACCCGGGCGCACAGGTAGCCGCGGGGCTGGCAGTAGAGGATCACCCCGACGTTGATCACTTCGCCCCGCTCGACGCTGGGTATCACCCGGATCACGGCGTACTCGTAGACGTCGCGGCTCATCGGCCCTCCTCCCGCGCCGCCCGCCAGAAGCGGCCGATCGAGCCCTGCCGTTCGCGCTCCGGCGGAGGCGCGGCGGCCGGGCTCGGCACCCAGTCGCGCGGGCCGTGCACGCGGGCGAGGAGGTGCTCGACGTATCCGTCGCGTACGGCTTGCGCGCCGTCGAACCCGGGCTCGTCCTCCAGCCACTCGTCGGGGATCAGCGCGGTCACCTTGTCGAGCAGGTCGCGGGTGATGCGCGGGGCCAGGTCGGCGTCGGCCGCGTCCATCTCGGTGGCGTACGGCGCGAGGACGTGGTCGCTGCCGTCGAAGTCGCGCCGGGGGTTGGCGGACCGCCAGTTGTGGTGGAACCAGAGGGCGGCGCCGTGGTCGATCAGCCACACGTCGCCGTGCCAGACGAGGAGGTTGGGGTTGCGCCAGCTCCGGTCGACGTTGTGGATCAGGGCGTCGAACCAGAGCAACCGGGAGGCGAAGCCGGGGTCGGGCCGCCAGCCGAGCGGGTCGAAGCCGAGCGCTCCCGGGAGGAAGTCGATCGCCAGGTTGTGCCCGGCGCTCGCGGTCAGCAGGTCCTGGATCTCCTCGTCGGGCTCGCGCGCGCCGAGCTGCGGGTCGATGTCGATGATCTTCAGCTCGGGGGTGGCGAAGCCGAGGCTCCGGGCCAGCTCGGCGCAGATGATCTCGGCGACGAGGACCCGCCGCCCCTGCCCGGCTCCCCGGAACTTCACGACATAGGTGCCGAGGTCGTCGGCCTCCACGACACCGGGAAGCGACCCGCCCTCCCTGAGCGGCGTCACGTATCGCGTCGCCGTGATCTGTTCCAGCACGCCGTAAAGGCTATCGGCTGCCGGCTCCGTCCCCTGCGCCCACCGAAGTCGGGGCGTGGGGCCTGCGGGAGAACCGCGGCGCGTACGACGCTCTCTACGTCGCGCTCGCGGAGACCTTGGACCGCCCCCTGGTCACCAGCGACGCGAGGATCGCGAAGGCGGGGTCGGCGCGCTGCCCGATCGAGGTCGTCGGATAGAGGGGGCGCCGTCCTGGTTGGGGGCGTCTGGGGTGATCGTGGTAGGTATGGCGGGTGTCGCGGCTTTCCCCCCTACGGCCCGAAGATCCACAGCAGCTCGGCGGCTACCTCCTGAACGGTCGCATCGGCGCGGGTGGGCAGGGCGTGGTCTTCCACGCCACCGGGCCTGACGGTTCGCCGGTGGCGGTGAAACTGCTCCGCGCCCGCCTGACCGGCGACGGCGGCGACCGGCGTAGGTTCGTCGGAGAGGTCCAGGCCGTGCGGCGGGTGGCCCCCTTCTGCACCGCGCAGGTCCTGGACGCCGATCTCGACGGCGACCGGCCCTACATCGTCAGCGAGTACATCGACGGCGTCTCGCTCCAGGAGTACGTCCGGGCGTACGGCCCGAGGTCGGACGGCGCGCTGGACCGGGTCGCGGTGGGGACCGCGACGGCGCTCGCCGCGATCCACCGGGCGGGTGTGATCCACCGCGACTTCAAGCCGGCGAACGTCCTCATCGGCGCGGACGGGCCGCGCGTCATCGACTTCGGCATCTCGCGCCTGCTCGACGCCACCACGACCACCGGCGGTCCGGTCGGCACACCCGCCTATCTCGCGCCCGAGCAGCTCAGGGCCGAGCCCGTCGGACCCGCGTGCGACATGTTCAGCTGGGCGCTCACCGTGGCGTTCGCCGCGAGCGGGCGGCACGCCTTCGCCGCCGACACGTACGGCGCCATCCTCGCCCGGATCCTGTACGGCACGCCGGACCTCGGGCCTCTCGACGGCCCGCTCCGCGAGATCGTGGTCGCCTGTCTGGCGAGCGAGCCGCGCGACCGGCCGACCGCGGAGGAGGTGCTCGGCCGGCTGCTCGGCGGGGGAGGGGCGGCGGTCCCGGCCCCCGCTCAGGCGTTCGCCGCGCCCCCCGCACAGGCGTCCGCCGCGCCCGCCGCCCAGGCGCAGCAGTCGTACGGGCCGATGGGCGGCCGGGACGATGCGCCGGTCCTCGCGTATGGGGACGATGGCGCGCGGGGCTCCGCGACCGTCCCCCGGGGGATCGATCGCACCCTTCCGGGGAGCGGCGGTACGGCGGCGGGCTTCCCGACGGCGGACGGCGAGGCGCGGGGCGAGGGGGCGGCGGGTCGGGCGGGTGCTCCGGCTGTTCCGGAGGGCGCTCCGGTGCAGAGGTCGGGCGGGCTCCGGCGGCGGTGGCCTCTTCTGGCGGCCGGGATCGCCGTGGTGGCCGCCCTCGCGGGGGGAGCGGTCTTCCTGGCGCCGCAGGGTGGCCATGTGCGGGGCGGCGGCGACGTGCGGGCGGACGGCGGCGGCGGGGCCGCGGCCGCGCACGACGGCATGTGGATCGGGGTGGCCCGCTATCCCGCGGCCTCCCGGACGTTCCCGATCGAGATCTATCTGTCCGGGTCGTCCCGAATGCGATGGGGCGCGGACCTGCACTGCGAGGGACGGCTCACCCGGCGCAAGGAGACGGGAGGCGACCTCGTCCTGCGGCTGGACCAGGTGACGGGGAAGAGCTGCTATGCCGGGACCGTCGTGTTCCGGACGAAGGACGACCGGCAGGCCACGGTCGATGTGATCAAGAGTGGGTCGGACGAGGTCGCCTACACCGGCCGCCTCGCCCGCGACTCCTGACCATCGACGGACCATCGACGGATCGTCGACTGAGCATCGACGCCGACGAGCCGATACGGGCGTCCCGGTCTCAGGATTGGTAGACCGCGAGCGCGGCGCGGACGACGGCCTCCTCGACCGGCTCGGCGGGCAGTTCGGTGGTCTTGACGACGGCGGCCTGCACGCAGCCGAGCACCGCCCAGGCGCGTATGCGGTTGGTGTGGTCCGGGTCGTCCCCGGCCAGCCGCCGGTACAGCTCGTCGCGGAAGGTCCTGATCGCCTCGCCCGTGGTGCCGGGAGCGGCGTCGTCGGCGCCGCCGATGTCCTCCATGAGCAGCCGGATGACGGTGCGGTGCCGTACGGCGAAGGAGACGAAGGCGCGGATGTAGGCGGCGCGGTCGTCGCCGAAGTCCATGCCCAGTAGTCGCAGCACGTCCTCGGCGGCGGGCGTGATGAGCTCGGCGGCCAGGCGGTCCTTCGGATGGAAGTGGTAGGCCACGGCGGTCTTGGTCAGGCCCACCGCCGCCGCGATGTCGGCCAGCGACGTGCCGGCGTACCCCCGCTCCGCGAACAGTTCGCGGGCGGCGGCCAGGATGCGGGATCGGGTGTCGTTCCCGGGGTCGAATGTGGTCATCGTCTCATTTCCAGTGAGCCGCGGCATTCGAGGTGATTTGCGTCTTACGCTCGTCCTGTACGACCGTACAGGACGGCGTTTCAGGGACATGGCGGGGCGGATCCCATGAGTTCGTTGCTAGGACGTCTCGGCGGCTGGTGCGCCCGGCACGGGCGGCTCGTACTCGCTCTCTGGGTGCTCGCGGCCGGCCTGCTCACCGGCCTCACCATGGTCTTCGGCAGCCCGGTCAGCAACGACGTCGCCATCCCCGGAACGGACGCGCAGCGCGCTCACGAGCTGATGCGCGAGGGGTTCGGCCCCGGCTACGACTCCGGCGGCACCGTCCAGCTCGTCCTGTACACCGAGAAGGGCACCCTCCTGTCGAAGGAGCGCGAGAAGGCGGTCGGCGACGCCCTCGCCCGGATACGGCAGGTCCCCCACGTCGTCGAGGCGCAGACGCCGTACCGCATGGGCGGCATGGCGTCCAACCAGCGCATCGGCATGATCTCGGTGAAGCTGGCGGGCCAGAACAGCGCCAAGCAGGGCGAGACCGCGAGCGAGCTCGTCGCGGCGGCGGCGCCCGCGGTGGAGGCGGGCATCGAGGTGGTGCCCGCGACCTCCGGCTCGCCGGCCGACAAGGAGATCAAGACCGGCGCCAGCGAGATCATCGGTGTGTCTGTGGCGCTGCTGGTCCTGTTGTTCGCCTTCGGCACGCTGGTCGCCGCGCTGATCCCGATCTTCACCGCGTTGATCAGCATCGGCGTCGGGCTCGGCGTGATCGGCCTCCTGGGGCACGTGGTCGACGTCCCCAAGTCCGCCTCGATCATGGCCACGATGATCGGGCTCGGCGTCGGCATCGACTACGCGCTGTTCCTGCTGTCGCGGCACCGCCGGCTGCTCGCCGACGGCGTGCCGGTACGGGAGTCGGTCCGGCGTACGGTGGCGAGCTCCGGCGGCGCGGTCCTCTTCGCGGGCGGCACGGTCGTCATCGCGCTGAGCGCCCTGATGCTGGCCGGGTTCCCGATGCTGCGCACGCTCGGCTGGATCACCGGCATCTCCGTCGTGTCCGCCGTGCTCACGTCGATCACCCTGGTGCCCGCGCTGCTCGGCCTGCTCGGGCACCGCGTCAACGCGCTCCGGCTGCCGCTGGTGGGGCGGGTGGCGGGCCGCCGCGGCCACGGACCCGCCACCGGCTGGGCCGCGCTCGGCGCCTGGGTCGCCAAGCGCCCGTGGCGCGTGCTCACGGCCACCGTGGTCGTGCTCGCCGCGCTGGCCGCCCCGGCGACGGCGCTGAAGCTGGGCGCGCTCGACCAGGGCTACTCGGACCAGGGCACCGCCGAGCGCCGGGCGTACGAGCTGGTGTCGGTCGGGTTCGGGCCCGGGGCGAACGGGCCGCTCATCGTCGTCGCTGAACTGGACCGCGCGATCGCCGACACCGATCCGGCCGACCCCCTCGTACGGGAGCTGACCCGGAGGCTGGGGGACACCTCCGGCGTCGCGCACGTGTCACCGCACAAGGTCAACGAGAACGGCAGGTCCGTGCTCGTCCAGGTGATCCCCGAGTACGCGCCGAGCGACCCGCGCGCCCTCGACGTCGTGTCACAGGTACGCGCGATCCGGATCCCGGGCGTACGTGTCCACGTGGGCGGCGAGGTCGCCGGGCTCGCGGACGCGGGGGACCGCATCATGGGGCGGACCCCGCTGGTGGTCGCGGTCGTCGTGCTGCTCAGCGCGCTGCTCCTGCTGCTCGCGTTCCGCGCCCCGCTGGTGGCGATCAAGGCGGCCGTGATGAACCTGGTGTCCCTCGGCACCGCGTTCGGGGCCCTGGCCGTCGTGTTCTCGATGGGCCTGGGCAGCCGGCTCGTCGGCATGGACCCGCCCTTCTCCCCCGAGGGCACCTTCGTGCATACGCTGTTCTTCTCGGTGCCGATCGACAACTACGTCCCGCTGATGCTGTTCGCGGTCCTCTTCGGGCTGTCGATGGACTACGAGGTGTTCCTGCTCACCGCGGTACGGCAGGCGTACACGCGGACCGGGGACAATCGGGCGGCCGTGGCCGAGGGGCTGGGGACGACCGGGCGCGTGATCACCTCGGCGGCGCTGATCATGGTGGCGGTGTTCACCGCGTTCGTCGCCTATCCCGACCCGCTGGTGAAGGTGTTCGGCGTCGGGCTGGCGGTGGCGATCGCCGTGGACGCCACGATCATCCGCGGCTTCCTGGTGCCCGCGACGATGGTCCTGCTCGGGCGGCTCAACTGGTGGATCCCGCGCTGGCTGGACCGCGTCCTGCCGAACATCTCGATCGAGGGTCGCGAGGAGGAGCCGGCGGCCGAGGCGCCGGATCGGGACCTCACGACGGCCGGGCGTCACTGACCCCCGGCTCGCACGTCGCGCGGTACGGCACGTCGTCACAGAGTCCGGAGAGTCACATCCGGGAGCGTGCCGACGGCCGCCCGCCGAGGATGCGTGCGCGGACGCGGCGGCGGGCCCGCATGACGCCGACGGCGAGCGCGGCGACCACGACGGAGGCGACGACCGCCTGCGAGCTCACGTCGTACGGAGGGGTCGTGACGAGTTGTTGCGCGGACGCCTTGGTCGCGGAGATCGTCTGCCCCTTCTCCATCCGCTCCTTGATCTTCTCGGGGTATCCGTAGCCGACGACGGAGTTCTGGCCGCGGACCTTGATGCTCACCCGGCCGCCGTCGATGTTGCCCTCGATCGTCTGGATCTTGTCGCCCATGACCTTGGTCACGATGCCCACGTGGTCGATGCCGCTGATCGTGCCGGTGCCGTTCCAGTCGTAGAACACGAGGGCGCCGGGAGCGGGCCGGTTACCCCAGGCGCCCTGCTCCTTGAACCACTCGGCGTGGCGGACGGTCCAGGCGAACTGGCCGAACCAGTCGCCGTAGCCGAGTTGGCGCGCGCCCCAGGACAGGAACATGTCGCACCAGGGCTGGTCGGAGTAGTCGGCGTCCTGCTCCACGTTGTTGTACCACTGGCCGAACTTGGTGTAGCCATTGCCTTGCGCGCTGTAACCGACCTGGGAGCGCAGCAGTTCCAGCAGCTTCGTCATCTCGGGGCTCATGGGGATGGGGCCTCTGTTCGGTCGTTTGGGCTCGTACGTGACGAGGGAGGCTAGCCATCCAAAAAGGGATGTTCAATGCAAAATATGCACAAACCAAAGCTTCTTTACCCAAACATGGTGAAATCACCCCAAATGCTGAGATGGATGGAACACGTTCTACAATCACGGGCATGACGATGGATCTCGCCCCCGAGTACGACGAGGAGGCGCGGCTCTCGGCTCAGGCCGTGCTCGCCCAGCAGGTCAGAGAGCTGATGGACGCGGTGGTGCTCACCGACGTGTCCGAGGATGAGATGACCGCCGTCACCGCCGAACTCGTGGCGCTCACCGAGCGGCTCAAGGCGGCCCGCCGCGACCGTCCGCCGGTCCCGGAGCTCACGCGGAACGGCTTCCGCCACCTCGGCAACGCCGTCACCGGCGCGTGCAACCCGCATGCCCTGCCGCTCGTGATCGAGCGCGACGCCGACGGCTCCCGCGCCGATCTGGAGTTCCGGCCCACGCACGAGGGGCCGCCCGACAGCGTGCACGGCGGCGTCAGCGCCATGATCCTCGATCACCTGCTCGGCGACGCCGTCGCGGCGGCGGGCCGGGCGGGCATGACCGGCACGCTGACGATCCGCTATCGCCGGCGCGTGCCGTACGGGGAGCCGGTCGTCGGCCGGGCCACCGCGACTCGCGCGGAGGGGCGCAAGACCTGGGTGGACGGCACGATCAGCCTGCCCGACGGCACCGTGTTGGTGGAGGCGACCGGCCTGTTCATCACGCCGACTCCCTGGGTGAACGCGATCCCCGAGTGAGCCGGCGGGGGCGTCAGTAGCCGGCGCCGGTCAGGAGGCCGCCGTCGATCGTGAACTCGCTGCCGGTGCAGTAGCCGGCCCGGTCGGAGGCGAGGAACGCCACGACGTGCGAGACCTCCACCGGCTCGGCGAAGCGCTTGATCACCATCGACTTGACGAACTGCTCGCCGTCCACCTCGGCCATGAGCTCGGGGTTGCTCGTCATGGACGTGTTGATCGCACCGGGGTGCACCGAGTTGACCCGGATCTTGAAGGGGGCCAGCTCGCGCGCCGCCGCCTTGGTGAGGCCGCGTACCCCGAACTTCGACGCGGAGTAGGCCGACAGCCCGGCGGCCCCGATGAAGCCCTCGATCGAGGAGATGTTCACGATCGATCCGGCCCCGGCCGCCTTCATCGGCTCGATCACCGACTTGATGCCCAGGAACGTGCCCTTGAGGTTCACGTCGAGGACCCGCTGGTACTCCTCGACCGCCATGTCGGCGATCCGGCGGAACATCAGGATGCCGGCGTTGTTGACCAGCACGTCGAGCCGGCCGTACGCCTCGACCGCCGTGCCCACCGCGCGCTCCCAGTCGGCGGGCTGGGTGACGTCGTGGTGGAGGTAGAGCGCGCCGGTCTCGTCGGCCAGCGCCTTGCCCTCCTCGTCGATCACATCGCCGAAGACCACCCGGGCGCCCTCCTGGAGGAAGAGCCGGACGTGTGACGCGCCCATCCCGCGCGCCCCACCGGTGATCAGCGCGACCTTGCCGTCGAGCATGCCCATGGCTTCCTCCCGCCTAGCGCCCAACCTGTGATCTCAACCTAGCGAACGCTTGGTTGACGGACAAGATCCGCGTCCTCGCCGTCCTTCGGCGTGTCGGCGCTCGGCGTCTCCTCGGGATCCGGGCACGGCGGCCCGTGCAGCGTGACCGACCTCGTCGCGCCGCTCCCGCCGGGCGACAGGGTGACGCTCACGCTCCTGACATCCTCGACGCCGCACCCCGCCTGCTTGAACGACACCGAGAACGACGGCGTGTAGACCTTGTCCCCCTCCAGGATCTCTCGCCGGGTCTGCTCGGAGGTCGTCGTCCCCTCCGCGCCGCGCAGCCGCTGGGTGAAGGTCGCGACGACGGTCACCGGCCCGGTGGAGCCGGAGGTGACCCGCAGGCCCAGCGCGGTGCCGTCCCAGGAGGCGATCGAGACGGACGGCGGGGCGCAGGCGGGGCCGGTGACGCGGGTCTCCTTCGCCTGCGCGCCGTTGGCCGCGGCGGGTTCGGTCCGGATCCGCACCCCCAGCACGGCGGTCGTTCCGCACTCCACCTTGATCGGGTCGGGCGTCAGCTCGACGGCGTACGACGTGCGTCCCGACAGGGTGCGCGTCTCGCGTGCCACGGTCGCGCCGTCCCGGGTGAACTCGGCGACCACCTTGACCGGTCCGGTTCCTCCGGCTCCCTCGGTACCGACCTCGACGGCCGCCGCGACGCCGTCCCAGCGGGTGATCGCCACGCTCCGCACGGCGGGCGCCGGGCACGGCGGCCCCTTCACCTGGACGGTCGCGGCGGCGGCGCCCCCGTGCGCTCCGGGAACGGTCGCCGCCTCGACGCGACGGTAGACGGACGTGCCGCAGGCGGGGTCGGCGAAGGCGTGCTGGACGGCGGGGGAGTAGAAGGTCGCGCCCTGCAGCGGCACGGTCTGCGCCGTCACCGGGCGCAGGTCGTCGGGCGACGGCCCCTCGGAGAACCTGACGCTCAGCGTCACCGCCCCGCCGGTGGTCGTACGCACCCGGACGACGGCCGACCGTCCGTCCCACTCGGTGACGCCGAGATCGGTGACCGAGAGCGGTGCGGGGCGCGGCGTCGGACCCGTGTCCGGCGTGGTCGGCCTGCCGTTCGCGCCGCCCGTCGTGCTGCCGGGCGGCGTGTCCGGCGGCTCTCGCGACGGCTCCTCCGCCGGCCGCTGAGATGCCTTCGGCGTGTGCGGCACGGCCGGAGCGGACGCGGCGGGCGTCGTCGCGGCGGGCGGCAGCCGGCTGTCGTCCGCCACCGTCGCCTGCCGGTTCGCCGCCACCACCACGGCCACCATGACGGCGGACAACGCCGTCGCGCCGATCGCGAACCTGGGGGCGAAGTGGGCGAACCGGTCCGACAGCACGGTACGCGCCAGCGAGGTGCCCGCCTCGGACGGCCGGGCCGGCTGCGCCAGCGGGAACAGCAGGGCGAGCAGGGTCGCCAGCTCCGCGAGGTGCCGCCGTCCGCGCTGCTCCCACTCGGGCCCGTACGCGGCCGCGGCGGCGGCCTCCAGGTCGGCGATGAACGCACGGGCGGTGGGCGGGCGGTCCGCCGGATTCTTGGCCAGGCCCCGTCCGACCAGCCCGCGCACCGAGGCGGGCACCTCCGCGACGGGCAGGGGTGCGCTCTGGTGCAGGCGCCGTAGCCCCGCCGCGTGCTCCGCGCGGTACGGCCTGTGCCCGGTCAGGCATTCGAAGAACACGCAGGTCGCGGCGTACACGTCGGCCGCCGGACCGGCCGGGGCGCCCTCCCACTGCTCCGGCGCCATGTACGGGGGCGTCCCGGCGGGCAGGCCGGGGACGCCGCTCGGGGCCGCGATGCCGAAGTCGGACAGCTTGCTCGTGCCGTCCGCCTGGACCAGCACGTTCTCCGGCTTGTAGTCCCGGTGGACCACCCCGGACGAATGCGCGGCCGACAGGCCGGCCAGCGATCCCTTCAGTACGACGAGCGCCGCCTCGGGGCTGGTCGTGCCGTGCTCGGCGAGGATCCGGCGCAGCGAGACGCCGTCGACCAGCTCCATGACGATCGCCGCCCCGGCCGCCGTCTCGACGTACTCGTAGAGCCGGACGATGTTGGGGTCGTTGATCTCGACCATGACGCGGGCCTCGTCCCGGAACCCGACGAGGAAGCGCGGGTCCTCCCGGAGCTCGGAACGGAGGTATTTGACCGCGACCAGGGCGCCGGTCGCCTCGTAGGTCGCCAGCACCACCCGCCCGGCGCCGCCGGCGCCGAGCTCGCGCACCTCCCGGTATCCCGGAACCGTCCAGGCATTCATCCTTCCGAACTTCTCACCGGAAGGGGGTTTTGTCACCGATTGAGTAATGTCACCTCGGGGTTGTAGTGGTAGACGCCGTCCCGGACGTCGGTGATCGCCATGTGGCCGGGGGCGTGCCCGATGGCGAACGGCGGACGCGACCGCATCACCGCCGCCTGCGGCGTCACCCCGCAGGCCCAGAAGACCGGTACCTCGCCGGGACGCACCTCCACCGGGTCGCCGAAGTCGGGCCGGTCGAGGTCGGCGATGCCGAGCGCGCCGGGGTCACCGACGTGCACCGGAGCCCCGTGTACGGCCGGGTAGCGCCCGGTGATCCGCACCGCGGTGTCGACCAGGTCGGCGGGGACCGGCCGCATCGACACCACGAGCGGCCCGGACAGCTCGCCCGCCGGGCGGCAGTCGCGGGCGGTGCGGTACATCGGCACGTTGGTCCCGGCCTCGATGTGGCGCACGGGCACGCCCGCCTCCAGCAGCGCCGCCTCGAACGTGAAGCTGCAGCCGATGAGGAAGCAGACAAGGTCGTCACGCCAGTGCTCCACGACGTCGGTCACCTCGGAGACCGGCTCGCCGTTCTCGTACACGCGGTAGGCGGGCAGGTCGGTGCGCAGGTCGCCGGCGAAGATCGACGCGCCGGTCTCCCCGGGTTCCGTCACGTCCAGCACCGGGCACGCCTGCGGGTTGCGCTGCGCGAACAGCAGGAAGTCGTACGCGCTGTCTCTGGGCAGGGCGATCAGGTTCGCCTGGGTCCAGCCGCGGCACCAGCCGGAGGTGGGCGTGACGAGCCCCTGGCGGAAGAGCTCACGCGCCTCGGAGGGGGTCAGCAGGGCCGGATCGCGCATGGTGGTCTCCGTTCTAGGCGGTATGCGAGGACAGGGCCGGGGACGCGTTCGGGGGCGCGAGGTCTCCCGCGATCCGGAAGCGGATCCGCTGGCCGGGGCGGGCCTGGGCGGCGCGGTCCACGTCCCGGGTGCGGACCACCGCGATCACCGGATAGCCGCCCGTCAGCGGATGGTCGGCGAGGAAGAGCGTGGGCCGCCCCGACGGAGGCACCTGGATCGCCCCCGGCACCATGCCCTCGCTCGGCAGCTCTCCCTCACGCGCCCGTTCGAGAACCGGCCCGCGCAGCCGGATGCCCACCCGGTTGCTGTCGGTCGTCACCTCGTACGGCTCGGCGCACAGCACGCGCAGCGCGTCGGGGGTGAACCAGTCGTCGCGCGGGCCGGGCAGGATCTCCAGGACGAGGTCGCCGCCGGCGGGCTCGGGCACCGGGGCGAGATCGACGGCGGGGAACGCGTCGGGCGGCGGCCCGACCGGCAGCAGCGCTCCCGGCGCGGGCAGGTCGGGTCCCAGACCGGCGAGGATGTCCGTGGCCCTGGAGCCCAGCACCGGCGGCACGTCCACGCCGCCCCGCACAGCGAGGTACGTCCGCACGCCGCGGGCCGGAGCTCCGAGCTGGAGCGTGGCCCAGCACGGCAGGCGTTCGACCGAGTGGTGCCCGATCGGCCATCGGGTGCCCAGCGGGCCGGTCACGGTCGCCGGGCAGGCGGCGCCCGCGAGCGCGATCAGCAGGTTCCCGTGCGCGCGCACGCACAGGCCGCCGAACGTCACCTCCAGCGCGGCCGCGCCCTCGGAGTTGCCGACGAGCCGGTTGGCCAGCCGTAGTGCGCCCCGGTCGGCGGCGCCCGAGCGCCCCACGCCGAGGTCGCCGCGTCCCGGTCGCCCGAGATCCTGCACCGTGGTCATCGGCCCGGTCGCCACCACCTCAAGCAGCCCGTACCGACTCATGCCCTGTCCTCGCCTGGCGGCTCGGACCGGCATTCGCCGAAGACGCTGTGCCTATTGATTCGCTCGCTTCGCTCGCTCATGCCCTGTCCTCGCCTGGCGGCTCGGAGCGGCATTCGCCGAAGACGCTGTGCTTATTGATTCGCTCGCTCATGCCCTGTCCTCGCCTGGCGGTTCGGAGCGGCATTCGCCGAAGACGCTGTGCTTATTGATTCGCTCGCTTCGCTCGCTCATGTCGCCTCCGTGAACCTGACCCTGGTGCCCGGACGCAGCAGGGCGGGCGGGTCGGCGTCCAGATCCCACACCACCGCCTCCGTACGGCCGATGAGCTGCCAGCCACCGGGGGACTCGCGCGGGTAGACGGCGCTGAACCCGGCCGCCAGCGCCACCGATCCGGCGGGCACGCGGACCCGCGACTCGGCCCGCCGGGGGACGGCCAGCCGCGGGTCGCCGCCGGTCAGGTACCCGAAACCGGGAGAGAAGCCGCAGAACGCGACCGTCCAGGGAGTGGCCGTGTGCGCGGCCACGATCTCGCGCTCCGCCAGCCCGGTCAGCGCGGCCACGTCCTTGAGATCCGCGCCGTCGTAGACCACCGGAATCCGCACCTCGCCCGCGTCACCGCGCGCCCCGGGTGTGGGCCGTACGGAACGTAGCGCGGACTCGATCGCCCGCGGCGTCGCCGGGGGCTCGAACCGGACCAGCAGCGTTCGGGCCGCCGGGACGATGTCGACGACGCCCTCCGGCGGGCTCGCGACGAGGGCGTCGTAGAACGCGACGACCTCGCCGAGGTCGTCCAGTTCGGCGAGCAGGGCACGGTCGCCGCAGTGGCGCAGCCGCATCGGGCCTCCTCGTCAGACCCGGCTGAACGGCGTGAGGTCGATGCCCGCCGCCTCCAGCGCGGCGCGGACGCCGCGCGCGATGGCCACCGCGTCCGGGCTGTCGCCGTGCACGCAGATCGAGTCGCCGCGCACGACCAGGGGGTCTCCGGCCACGTCGGTGATGGGCTCGCCGCGCGCCATCCGCACGCACCGCTCGGCCACGACGCCGGGGTCGTGGACGAGGGCGCCCGGCCGGTCGCGCGGCACGAGCGTTCCCTCCGGCGTGTACGCCCGGTCGGCGAAGCACTCGGTGACCGCGGTCAGCCCGGCCCGCTCGGCGCGGCGCAGCCAGGCGGAGCCGGGCAGGCCGAGCACCGGCAGCCCGGGGTCGAAGGCGCGTACGGCGGCCACGACGGCGGCGGCCTGCTCCTCGTGCCGGACGATGGCGTTGTAGAGCGCGCCGTGCGGCTTCACGTAGCCGACCCGGCCGCCGGCCGCGCGGGCGAACGCCTCGAGGGCGCCGATCTGGTAGAGCACGTCGTCGGCGAGCTCGCCGGGCGGCACCTCGATGAAGCGCCGCCCGAAACCGGCCAGGTCGCGGTATCCGACCTGGGCGCCGATCGCCACGCCGCGCTCGACCGCGGTCTCGCACGTGCGGCGCATGATCGAGGGGTCCCCGGCGTGGAAGCCGCAGGCCACGTTGGCGCTGGTGACGATCGTCAGCAGGGCGTCGTCGTCGCCGAGGGGCCACCGGCCGAAGCCCTCGCCGAGGTCGGAGTTGAGGTCGATGCGAGTGGTCGGGTCAGCCACGGTCAGCTCCAGAGGGCGGCTTGTCGGGTTGATCGCCCTCATAGCGAACGTAAGGATTGTTGAACAATCCGGCAATCCCTCTGTGGGTAGATTCTTCGATCGCCAGAGTTATCGGGGAGTCCCGTCGCGTCCTAAGCTCGGGGTTCCAGGTCCTGCGCGTTTCCTGAGAGAAGGGCTGCGGTGATGACCGCGACGGCGGAGTGGGCGAGCCGGCTGAGCGCCGCCAGGCCGGCGCTCGAACGGGCCAGCACCGCCGAACTGGTCGCCGGCGTCCTGCGCGAGAGCGTCATCGAGGGCTCACTCCCCCCGGGCACGCGCCTGTCGGAAGAGGTCATCGGCCAGGCGCTCGGCGTCTCGCGCAACACGCTCCGCGAGGCGTTCCGACTGCTCTCCCACGAGAACCTGCTCGTCCACGAGTTCCATCGCGGGATGTTCGTCCGCAGGCTGACCGCCGCCGACGTGGCCGACATCTACCGGATGCGCCGCCCGCTCGAAGCCGCCGGCTTGCGCGCCGCGGGCTCCGCCCCGGCGGAAGCCGTACGCGAGGTGGCACGCCGGATCGAGGAGGGCCGGGCGGCGGCCGAGGCAGGCGACTGGGTCGGGGTCGGCACGGCCAACATGCGCTTCCACGCGGCCGTCGCCGCGCTGCTCGGCAGCCGCCGGGTGGACGAGGCCATGGCCCGCATCCTGGCCGAGCTGCGCCTGGCCTTCCACATGATGGGCGAGCCCCGGCCGTTCCACGAGCCGTATCTCGACGACAACGCGCGGATCGCCGCCCTGCTCGCCGAGGGGGAGTACGAGCGGGCGGCGGACGTGCTGCTCGCCTATCTCGACGCCGCCGAGGCCCAGCTTCTCGCGACGTACGACGAACGATCCTCCTGACCGGGCGGGTCATGCGGCGGCCCGGACCAGCCGCTCGCCGGATCGCCTGGCCAGGCCGAGGACGCGCGGCAGGTCCACGCCGACCAGGCGCCCGCCCCGCTTGACCACCTCGCCCCCGACGATCACCGTGTCCACGTTGCGCACGCCGGCGGCCGTGGCGACCGCCCCGACCGCGTCGAGCATCGGGGCGAGGTTGGGCAGATTGGTGTCGAGCACCACCACGTCGGCCCGCATGACGGCGAACATGTCGCCCGGCACCGCCGCCACTGTGTCAACGCCGAGCCCGGTCGGGATGCCGAACCGGCGCAGCCGTCCGATCTCGGGTGAGCCGTGGCCCATCAGCGACTCCACGGCGCACCGGGAGCTGTTCGCGCCCGTCCCCGAGGCATCCGTGCGCGCGCTCGCCGACGTGCTGCGCGACGTCCTGCTCGCGCTCGGGGACCGGCCCGACGACACGTCCTGCCGGAGAGCGCGGCCGGCCTGATCGGCCGGGTTTTCTAGGTGAGGGAGTCGTAGACGGCTTCGGCGAGACGGTAGGCCCGGAGGTTGCCGGCCACCGACCCGGCCATGCGGTTCATCGTGTACGCCATGGCGAGGCCATGCTCGACGTCCCCGAGGCCCAGGGAGCCGCCCATGCCGGTGTGGCCGAACGCCGACTCCACCCCGCGCGCGGGCGTGAGGAAGGTCATCGCCGGACGCATGTAGCCGAGGCCGAAGGCGCTGTCCACGTACAGGACCCGGTCGAGACCGCCGACACGCGAGCGCATCGCGTCGCTCAGAGTGGAGGGTGCGAGGATCTCGCCGGCGACCAGAGCACGGTAGAAACCGGCCAGCGCCCGCGCGGTGGTGACCATGCCGAGCGCGGGCCAGCCCGCGCGCAGGATCACCGGGTGGTTGCCGCCGCCGGGCAGCTTGTGGATGGGCGGGTTGCCGAGCGCCCGGTTCATCAGGCTGTCCTTGTCCTGTGCCGCGGCGGCCACCGCGGCCATCGGGTCGTCCGCGACACCGGCTCCGCCCGCAGGTGCCGTACGCTCTCCCGCCCGGGGCGCTTGCTCTCCGGCCGGGGCCGTACGCTCTCCCACACGCTCTCCGGCAGAGAGGCGGGCGGCGCGAGCCGCGACGTCGGGTGGGGCGCCGAGCCAGAGGTCGAGCTCGCGAGGCACGGCGATCTCCGCCGCGACCAACTCTCCCGTGGACATGCCGGTGACCCTGCGGATGAGCTCGTCGACCAGGAAGCCGTACGTCACGGCGTGGTAGCCGTGCGCCGTTCCGGGCTCCCAGAGCGGTGCCTGCGTGGCGAGCCGGTCCGCGATCGCGGGCAGGTCCTCGAACTCCTCCAGAGGGACCGGCTCCTCGATCACGGGCAGGCCGGCCTGATGGGTGAGCACGTGCTCGACGGTCACACGGGCCTTATCGTTGCGGGCGAACTCCGGCCAGTACGCGCTGACGGGGGAGTGGACGTCGACCAGGCCCCGCTCCACGAGCAGCAGCAGGCCGGTGGCCGCGACGGCCTTGGTGCACGAGTAGGCGAGCACCGGTGTGTCGGCCTCCCAGGGGCGCCCCGTGTGCCGGTCGGCCACGCCGCCCCAGAGGTCGACGACGGGCTCGCCGTCGAGGAAGACCGCGAAGGCCGCGCCCAACTCCTCGCCGTCGGAGAAATGCCGGTCGAAGACCTCGCGTACCCGGGAGAATCGCGGGTCGCAGTGTCCGGACGTGGTCATGCGGTGATCGCCAACTGTCATGGCCGTCCCTGGTCGAGAAGCGCTCGCTCGGCAACCGACCCTAACAAGGACGGCCCCTCCCTCCCAGAGGGCCGGACGACCCGCCCCCATGGGGGCGACGATCATGGCCTGGCACGGCCGGACCAGCGCCACCCTTCCGGACGTTGAGGAGCAGCGTCACAACGTGCCGTTGTTCGACGACTCGGCCACGGCGAGGCGCAGGATCGGGTCGAGCAGGCCGGGGAAGCGGTCGCTCAGGTCGTCGGCGCGTGGCCGGATCCGCCGGTGCCGGCCGTCGACGGTCATGCTGATCAGTCCGGCCTCGCGCATGATCCGCCAATGGTTGGAAAGCGTCGACATCGGCACATTCAAACCGTCGGCGAGAGCCGAACAGGTCGACTCGGGCTTGGCCCAGGCGCGTCGCATCAACTCCAAACGCACCGGATCACCCAGCGCGTGCAGCACTGGCGCGAGCGTCAGTGACTCGCAAGCGGGCTCCGGTAGTGGTCGCATGCCTCGATGTTACCGCATTGTTCGACATTTCGGGATTATCGAACTATCGTCTGCGGGAGCATCCGCCTCAGGGAGGGAACAGGGGTGACCGCACACGAAGGTGCAACGAAAGCCGGATCGTATGAGGCCGCAGGCATTCGATCGAACCGGGCAGCGTTGCTTACAGCGACCTGCCTGGGTCAGTTCATGGTGCTGCTCGACAGCACGATTGTCGGCGCGGCGCTACCCGATATGCAGCAGCGGTTGCACACCCAACTGACCGGTTTGCAATGGATTGTCGACGCCTACGTGCTGCTGGTCGCCATGCTGTTGTTGTCCGGTGGCGTCTTCGCCGACCGCTTCGGCCGCAAGCGGGTGTTCCTGGCCGGCGTCATGGTGTTCACCGTCGCGTCCGTGCTGTGCTCCGTCGCGCCGTCGATCGGTTGGCTGATCACCGGACGGGTGGTGCAGGGCATCGGGGCCGCGGCGCTGAGCCCCGCCTCGCTGGCCTTGCTCGCCGCTGCGTATCCCGTTCCGCAGGAACGCGTCAAGGCCATCGGGCTGTGGGCCGGATTCAGCGGAATCGGCCTGGCCGCCGGGCCGTTGGCCGGTGGCATTCTGGTGGATGTCTTTGGCTGGCCCGCCATCTTCCTCGTCAATGTGCCCATCGGCGGGGCCCTGCTGCTGGCGGGTCTGCGCGCGCTGGGCGAGTCCCGCAATCCGAGCGCGCCGGCGATCGATATCCCGGGGACGGTCCTGTCCGTCGTGGGTGTGGGGGCGCTGACCTTTGGGCTGATCGAGGGCGGCTCTCGTGGCTGGACCTCGCCGGTGATTTTGGGCAGCTTCGCCGTCGCGGCGGTGCTCCTCGCCGTCTTCGTCGTCGTCGAAGGACGTGGGTCGGCGCCGATGCTGCCGCTGCGGCTGTTCCGGCAGCGGCTGTTCACGGTGTCCAACGCAGCGATGGCCGTGGTGGGTTTCGCGCTCATGGGTTCGTCGTTCTTCTTCTCCCAGTTCTTCGTGTACGTCCAGGGCAGTTCGATTCTGCGCGCCGGCCTGCAAACCTTGCCTATTTCGCTCGCCATGGTGATCGTCAGCCCGTTCGCGGGCCGGTTCGCCGCCAGGTACAGCTTTCGGATCGTGGTCACCGTCGGCCTGGCGCTGGCCGGGCTGGGGTTGCTGGCGCTGGGCTTCGTGCATGCGGACACCGGCTACGGGAACGTGTGGTGGCGGCTGGCGATCGTCGGCGTCGGTTTCGCTCTGACCATGTCCCCGCTGACCGGCGCCGCCATCCAGGCGGTCAGCCCGCGGGAGGGGGGCCTCGCATCGGGTATCAGCAGCACCACCCGGCAGATCGGCGCGGTGCTCGGCGTGGCGGTGCTCGGAGCCATCGTCCGTACCCGGGAATCCGGTGGCGCGTCCTTCGAGGCCGGCCTCAACAGCGCCTTCGTCGCGGCCGGCGCCGTCACCTTGGCCGGCGCCGTGTTCACCGGCCTGTGGCTGGTGAGGTCCAAGCCCGCGGAAGTCTCCGGACCGCAGGCGCAAACCACCGACTCACCCACGATCACGACACCGTCCTGACCCGTCTGGCTCGCACTCACGCCCAACCACCGGGGTGGCCGGGCGCCCGGGTCTTACTCGCCGAAGCGGGTGTGGCGGCTCAAGCGTCGCGATGGGCACCCTGGCGGGTCACCTTCGACGCGCCGTCGTCGGAGCAGGGGGTCACGTCGAGGATGCGGGTGGACTCCGACTCCTGGGCCAGGCGGCGCAACACGTCGAACGCCTTGCCGTACAGCACCTCACAGATCACCAGCGTCTCGACGGCGACATCTCGGGGGCCGTCGAAGGGGATCTTGGTGATGTCGAGGTCGCGGACGAGGTCGTGCGCGGCCGACGCGTACGGCAGCAGGTCCTCCTGGGAGGTGGGCATCCCGAGGCGCTTCAGTGTGACGACGGTCTGCGCCAGCTCGTTCCGCGTGGGAGCCAGCGGGTGGACGCCCCAGCCGAGGTCCGCGATCATGCGGTCGACCAGCTCTCTGGCCTCGCGCCAGTCCTCGTCCTCCGGGTGCGGCTCGACCGGCGTGGAGAGCGCGTAGTGCGCGGTGCCGAGCATGTCGTGGAAGTCGATCCGCTCGTCGTCCACGGCGGCGATGACCTGGCGGATCGCCGCGACCGGCAGCCGGCCGACCTCCAGTAGCGCCCTGATCAGCCGCAGCCGGCGCAGGTGCTCCTGGTCGTACTCCGCCCGAGTGGCCGACGTCTGGTCGCCCTGGGGGAGCAGCCCCTCGCGCAGGTAGTACTTGATCGTCGGGATCGGGACCCCGGATTCGGCGCTGAGCTGGGAGATTCGCATGGCTGGATAGTACTGCTTGCCAATATCCATCGATAGCTTTACTATCCAATTATTAGGTAGCTGGGCTATCCAATGGGAGGGTGTCATGCGCATGAGCGCGCGTATGGAGGGCGACTTCGTCGTCTTTCTGATCGGCATGCGGATCAACAGGTTCCGGTCCCTGCGCAGGTGGCTGCCGGTCGCCATGGCCATGCCGCCGATGATCAAGGAGTTGCGGGCGGATCCCGCGCACGGCCTGCTCGGCTTCGAGAGCTTCGTCAACGGGCGCACCACGCTCATGGTCCAGTACTGGCGCAGCACCGAGCATCTGATGGCGTACGCGCGGGACCGCGAGGCGAGCCACTGGCCCGCCTGGAAGCGCTTCTTCCGTGAGGCGTACAAGAGCAAGGCCGTCGGTGTCTGGCACGAGACGTACACGGTGAGCGGGTACGAGACCGTCTACGTGAACATGCCGGCGTTCGGTCTCGGCGGGGCGGGTGAGCTGGTCCCGACCAACAAGATCGGCGAGGGGGCGGCCGAGCGGCTCGCGAGTCTCCGCTGACGCCGAGCGGCCGCCCGAGGTGATCGTGAACCACGAGTCAAGGATCTGTCGCGCCGTGATGTCACTAGGTTACTCTCCGTACAAGTTCGGCACACCACCGGTCAACCGGAGCACGGAGAAGCAGCCATGGGCAGGCATAGGCGCGACAGGAGCCGGCGCGACGGGGCGGGCATCGAGACCGTGTCCGATCTCATCGAGACCCTGGAGCGGTTCGACCCGGAGCTGGAGGTCCGGTTCGTGGTCCAGCCCCGGCTGCCGATGAGCTACGTGATCGGGCCGGTGACGGAGTACGACGACATCCTGTGGATCGGCGAGGCGGGGTTCGACGGCTACGTCCCGGACGATGCCGCCTTCCGGCTCGGCTGGCAGGGCTGAGGCGCGACGGCCGGGTGCCCACGCGACGCCGGGGTCCCACCGCACGCGACGGCCGGGTTCTCGCCGCACGCGGCGGTGGTCGCGCCGCTCAGGTCGCGTCCGGCCGCCAGACGTAACGGACGTCCGGCTCGCGCTCCTCGTTTTCGCGGCCGTCGGTGTGCTCGACCGCGACGAACCCGTGCCGCTCGTAGAAGCGGCGGGCCGGGCCGTTGACCTGGAACGTCCACAGCTCCAGCCCGTCCGGGCAGCGTTCCTTCGCCAGCGCGACGAACCGGTCGCCGATGCCGCTCCCGCGCCGGTCGGGATCGAGGTAGAGCTGGCTGAGGAGGCCCTCGTTGAGCACCATCATCCCGACCACCGCGCCGTCCAGCGTGGCGACCCAGGTCTCGCGTGCGGGCACGACGACCTCGCGGAAGTAGGCCCGGATCTCGTCGTCGGTGTGCGCCCGGCGCACCCCCGGCAGGGCGGCGTCGTACGAGCGCAGCCACACGTCGGCCACGGCGGAGGCGTCGGCGTCGGTCGCCCGGCGCAGGATGACATCGTCGATGGTCATGGCGGCCACCTTCTCAGCCGGCCTCGCCCCGGCGCACCCGGAATTCCCGCCGGGGACGCGGGCCGTCAGCCGATCTCGGCCAGAATCCGGGCGAGGCGATCCCGGCTGCCCTTGTCGATCTCCTCGCCGGTCCATTTCTGCTCGATCGAGACGGTCGCGCCGCCGTGGAGGGTGAGGTCGGCGCACAACGGGATCTCCTTGGTCACCTTCGCGGCGGCGATCTCCTCGTACGAAAGGAAGCGGTACCACTCGGCGAGCTTGGCCGCGGGCGTCGACCCGACGAGCCGGCGCATCCGCTCCCTGCCCTCGGAGGCGGAGCCCGCGCCGGACACCAGGACGAGGCCCGTGTTCAGCACGATCAGGTCGTACTCCGTGCCGTCCACCCGGACGTTGGCGAGGCCGGCGAGGACGGCGGAGCCGAACGTGCTCGGCGCCCGCTCGGCCTGCGCGGCCCGGCCGACGTCGATGCCGAGCAGCTCCAGCTCGGCGCGGGCCTTCTCGACACCGCCCGGCGTGACCGCCAGCTTGGCGACCTCCTCCAGTGCGGCGACCACCCCGTCCCCGCCGGTGAACTCGGCGGGGCCGCTCCATGAGTGCTGCCATCCGGCGACGCCGGACCGTACGGCGGCGAGTCGCAGCACGGTCTCCAGCGGGCCGGCGAACAGCTCGCCGACCTCGCGGCGGGTGGCGGTGGGAAAGAACGGCTGGGCGATCTCGATGAGCCGGCCGGCGGAGAGCAGGTCGAACACATCGGCCAGCCCGACTTCCGGGCGCCCGGTGGTCCGTGCGACCGTGCGGAAGATCGCGTCGGCGTCCCGCTGGAGCTCCGCGCCCAGCGCCGCCGCGGTGAACATCGGCCAGGGGAGCACCGTGCGCTCGCCGGTCTCGACCACCTCTTCCTGCAGCGCCCGCCCCGCCTCGGCCAGATCGCCGACCAGTACGGCCGCGGGGCGTTCATCGGGCATGACGGGCGTGCGGGAGAGGGCGCGGATGGCAGCGATCCGCTCGTTCAGCGGCGGATGCGTGTCCCACCGGGACCCCTTCTCCTCCGGAGTGCTCGCGCGCAGCTCGTCCAGCTCGCCTCCGCGGCCCGCGACCAGCGCGCCGAACCCGGCGAACAGGTCGTCAGGGGCGAAGCCGGATTCCCAGCCGAGCTGGACGTACTCGTTCAGGAAGAAGTGCCATGCGGCGTCCAGGACGCGGACCTCGTGCAGCGCGCTCGCCGCGGCCTCGACCCCGGCGACTCGCGCGGACGCCCGGTCCGCCTCGAACTCCTGCCTCCGCGAGACCGCGTTGTCCGCCAGCAGATAGAGCTGGGCGTACCCCTTGAAGATCCATCCGGACAGGTTGTACGGCCCGATCTGCCGCAGCGTGTGCGCGATCATCAGCCGCCCCCGGTAGGCGGGCGCGGACAGCCGTGTGTGCTTCCCGGAGTAGTGGCCCAGCTCGTGCGCGAGCACGGCGCGCACCTGCGCGACCGTCATCGTGTGCAGCAGCGGCAGCCCGAGGCAGAGGCGGCGCCGCCTGCCGATCAGGCCGAGCAGCCGCGACTCCTCCTGGACGCACGCGTTGACCTCGGGGATCAGCCAGATCTCGTCCGGAGCCCGGGTGCCCGCCTCGGCCGCCAACTCCCGTACGGTCGCCCAGAGGAGCGGCGCGCGGTCGGCGGTCAGCGGCAGCCCGGAGGGCGGCTCGGGACGCGACCGCATCGCCCGCCATGTGCCCCGGCCGACGGCCAGGGTACTCGCGGCGAAGCAGGACCAGACGAGCTTCACCGCGAGGGCGCCGGCGATGACCGTGGACAGCCAGAAGGCGAGTGCGACGGCGGCCGCGACCTGGGCGGCCGCGACCACGAAGAACCCGGCGAGCATGGCGAGGGAGAGCCCGGCGCGCATCGTGCTGACCACGGTTGTTCACTCCCGGTGGATGAATTGGATCACTTATGTACCATGCGCACCATGCCTTTTTCGCTCTTCTCGGGAAGAACGCGCAAACCGGTCGTTCCGCGAAGTGGTTCGGCAGCGAGGAGGAGATGTTCGCCTTCGCGAGGAAGGCGGCCGCCGCAGCGCCCTCCGGCGGCCCGCTGCCGCTGGTCGTCGTGTCCGCGCACATCGAGCAGTGGCTCTCGCTGAGCGAGGAGGAGGACGACGGGTACTTCAAGCAGCCCGACGTGCTGGCCGAGCTGCACGCCGCCGCGGACCGGTCCGTACGGCATCCGGCCTTCCGGCGCCGTCCCGGCTGGCCGGCCGGGCACAACGCGCTCGCGTTCGCCTTCGCGCTGGCCGGGGACCACGCCGCCGCCAAGGAGCAGTTCACGGCGGTCGGCGACCTCGTGACCGACTGGCCGTGGTGCTACCTCGGCGACGAGTCGACGGCCTTCGCCGAAATGCGCAAGGTCTCGCTCAAGTACGGCTGACGTCGCCCGCGGCCGGGCACACGAGCACAGGCTCCCGGCGGACGTCGCCGGGAGCCCCGCGCTGGTACGGCCCGTGCCGCGGTCTGTCGCGTCAGGCCCGGGCCCACCAGGAGGCCGCGAGCAACTCGGCGACCAGCGTCTCGGTGAGCAGGGCGACCTCCGGGTCGTCGTCGTGGCGGTACCGGATGGATGCGGCCTGGCCGTCCAGCTCGCCGCCGACCGCGAGCACCGTGGAGCCCCGCTGCCGGATCCACTCCATGGCCTGCTCGTCGTAACGGGAGCCGGGGAACATCAGCGCACGGTAGTCGTAGGTCTTGGTGAGGTAGACGTCCACGTGCGCCCAGTCGCCGGTCTCGCACGCGTCCGCCTGGCGGCGCGGGCCCTCGCGGAACATCAGCGCGGACTGCTCCGCCGACGAGAGCCGCTCCGCGGGGGCGATCGCGTACACGCCGTGCGGTCCGTCGAGCACGTCGGAGGCCGTCTTCAGCCAGTCGTCGCGCCGGTCGAGCAGGTCCGCGGTGGCCTCGGCCGCGCGGCGGACCAGCGCGGGGACGTCGCCGCCGCCCGCGAGCCGGGACTTCAGCGCGAGCAGCAGCGCGAGGGTGTGCTGGAACGTCCGGCACGCGACGCCGCCACGCTCCTCGCCCGCGGACATGGGTACGACCAGGTCGGCGCCCTCGGTCACCGCGGAGCCCGGCTTGTTGGTCATGGCCAGTACGAACGAGGTCCCGGTGTAGCGGGTGAGCGCGTCGAGGGTCTCCCTGCTGCCGCCGGTCGCGGAGATGGCGACCACCAGCGTCCCCGGCCCCGGCACGGTGTGCGCGGCGGAGGCGTACTCGGCCACGGCGTCGATCCCGGAGGCGCGCAGCCGCGACGCGACGACGCCGGCGGCGTACCGGGAGCTGCCCATCCCGAGGAAGACCACCCGGTCGATGCGCTCGGGCAGGCCCTCGAACGGGTCACCGGCCTCCAGCGATTCGGCCAGCGCGCCCAGCGCCTCCGGCTTGGCCAGCAGGTCGGCCTCGAACAGCCCCGCGTCCACAATGCACTCCTATCTTTCTTTTTGTCCTATTTTGTCGTGACTTACTTCGTAAAGGCGGGATCGGTGCCGTACCAGGAACGAAGCACGCCCATCGGTGCGTAGCGCCAGCGCGGCAGGTGCCGGGCGGCGTAAATCAACTCGCGACACTCCTGCTCGACCTCGAATGGCCGCACCAGCGATCGGTCGAGCAGGTCGGAGCGTCCTGCCTCTGTGAGCCCGGCGGCGTACGCGGCGTCGATCGCGGCCCGCGCCTCGGCGACCCACTCCGCGACGCGCTCGGGGTTGGCGCCCCTGCGGAGGATCGCCACCTGGCCGACGTGATCGACGCTCGTGGTGAGCTGGGCGAGGTCCCGGGCGGCCGGCTGGTAGGCGCCGCCGCCCGGCGCCTCGGCCGACACCGTCGGGTTCCCGTCGAAGTCCACCACCGCGTAGCCGTCGCGCCACCGCAGGATCTGGCCGACGTGCAGGTCGCCGTGGATGCGGATCAGCGGGGTCGGGCCGGCCGTCGCCAGGGGCGCCAGTTCGCGGCGCAGCTCGTCGGCCCGGGAGGTCAGCCACGCGCCGTCCTCGCCGTCGGTCAGTGCGAGCGCGTCGCGCAGCGCCTCCTCCGCGCGCTCCGCCCACGCGCCCGCGTCGCTCTTGCCGTCGGGCGCGAGCCGTACCGGCTCGGGGAACACGGGGGACGGGGTCGCCATGGCGAGGTGCAGTTCGGCGGCCAGCGCGCCCAGCTCGGCGGCGAAGCCGGTGCGCCCGGCCTCGGCCTCGTCCACGCACCACTCCCAGCCGTCCCTGGCCTCCGGCAGGTACGCGGTCACCAGCGCGACCAGCGCGTCCTTCCAGTAGACGGCGGCGTACGGCGTGGCGGTGCGGGAGAAAGCGGACAGATGTGCCAGCAGGTCGGGCGCCGGCTGCGGCGCGCGGGACGGCCGCGGGAACCACTTGACGACCACGCTCTCGCCGGCGATCACCGAGTGGTTCGTCTGATCCACCGTGATCGCCCGCTCGCCGGGAGGCGGCGTGGGCAGCGGGCGGAAGGCGCGGACGGAGAAGGGGTGCGGCGGCGTGACGCCCTCCGCGAGCGCCCGGACGACGGCCCCCGTGACGCCTTCTCCTACGGCCAACGTGAGCGAACCGTCCGGTTCCTCGCGAAGGGTTGGCCAATGCCGTGCTTCGACCTGCATCTGTTGAATCTCGATTCAATAAGGCTTGTATCGCCAATGCTCACAATGCCCGGGAAAGTCTTGTCTAAGTTGACTTATCCTGCAACACTCTAAGCTCCCCACCGGAAGGAAGCTCTCGCATGTCATTTCGCGTGCCCGCCTTTGGGGCGATGGCACCATGAAGTCCACCGTACGAGCACGGGTGGTCGGTCGGCTCGCCACCATGGGGCCGGGCTTCGGTTTTCTGATCGTCTTCCTGGCGGTCCCGCTCGCCCTCGTGCTCAGCTACACGGTGTTCCGCCGCGGCAGGTTCGGCGGGGTCGTCTATGAGGCGACGGGGGAGAACTTCACCCGGCTGATCGACCCGCTCTACCTGGACGTGGTCATCGGGTCGGTGAAGCTGGCGACGATCACCACGCTCCTCGCCCTGCTGCTCGCGTACCCGACCGCGTACATGATCGCCCGGCTGCCGGCCAAGTGGAAGGTCATCGCGCTGGTCGCCGTCGTGCTGCCGTTCTGGACCAACTTCCTGATCCGCACGTACGCGTGGATCGTGCTGCTGAACTCGGAAGGTCTGGTCAACTCGGGACTCGACGCGCTTGGTCTCGGCAAGCTCGAGCTCCTCTATTCGGACGGCGCCATCGTCGCCGGCCTGCTCTACGCGTACCTGCCGCTGATGATCCTGCCCCTGTACTCGGCCATCGAGCGGCTGGACCCGCAGCTCCGCGAGGCGTCGTCGAACCTCGGCGCCCGCCCCATCAGGACCTTCTGGTCGGTCACCCTGCCCCTCTCGCTGCCCGGCGTGCTGACCGGCTGCGTCTTCGTCTTCGTCCCGAGCCTGGGCAACTTCGTGATCCCCGAGCTGCTCGGCGGCGGTCGCCGGATCATGGTGGGGAACCTGATCCGCGACCAGTTCCTCAAGGCCCGTGACTGGCCGTTCGGCTCGGTGCTGGCCCTGTCCGTGATCGGCGTCCTGGTGCTTCTGCTCTTCGCCCAGGCCTGGGCCAGCCGGAGGGTGGGCCGCGATGCGTAGGAACCGCAAGCAGGGGAACGGCTGGCTGCGCCTCCCCTTCTGGCTGACATACGTCTTCCTGTACGTGCCGATCGGCGTCGTCGTGCTCATGTCGTTCAACCGGAACAAGTCGCCGTACGCGTGGGGCGGGTTCTCGCTGCGCTGGTACGGCCAGCTCTTCGGGAACGAGAAGATCCGCGAAGGCCTCATCAACACCCTGATCGTGGCGTTCGGCGCGACGGTCCTCTCGACGGTGCTGGGCACGCTGCTCGCGGTCGGCCTGGCACGCTACAACAAGTCGCGGCTGCTCGACGCGCTCTCGACGATGCCCGCGATCCTGCCCGACCTGGTCCTCGCGATCGGCCTCCTCATCTTCTACGCGGCGGTCAAGATGACGCTCGGACTGCACTCGGTGCTGATCGCGCACACCGTGTTCGGCATGGCCTTCGTGACGGCCGTCGTACGGGCCAGGCTCAACCATGCCGACACCTCGATGGAGGAGGCGTCCCGCGACCTCGGCGCGACCCCGGTGACGACGTTCATGCGGATCACGCTGCCGACCCTGGCGCCGGGCATCCTGGCGGGCGCCCTGCTGGCGTTCACGCTCTCCATCGACGAGTTCGTGATCGCGTTCTTCACCGCCGCGCCCACCCAACCGACCCTGCCGATCGTCATCTACTCCATGGTGCGGTTCGGCGTGACCCCCGAGATCAACGCGTTGGCCACCCTGCTGCTCGCGGTGAGCTTCACCGTCGTGATCGCGGCCCAGCGCATGACCAAGCTCACCGAGGCACTCTCATGACACTTATCTCCATCGATGGCGTGAGCCGGCGCTTCGGCGATGTGACCGCGCTTGACTCGGTCAGCCTGGAGATCCGGCAGGGCGAGTTCTTCGCGCTGCTCGGCCCCTCCGGCTGTGGGAAGACCACGCTGCTCCGCATCCTCGCCGGATTCGAACAGCCGGACGACGGCGCGGTCAGCCTGGACGGCGAGGACCTGCTCAAGATTGCCCCGCACCGCCGCCCGATCAACCTCATGTTCCAGTCGTACGCGCTGTTCCCGCACATGACGGTGGAGCGGAACATCGCCTACGGCCTGGAACGGGAGAAGCTGCCGAAGAAGGAGATCCGGGAGCGCGTCGCCGAGGTCCTGGAGACCGTCGGCCTCTCCACGCAGGCCCGCCGCAAGCCGCACCAGCTCTCCGGCGGCCAGCGTCAGCGCGTCGCCCTCGCCCGGGCGATCGTCAAGCGTCCGCGCCTGCTGCTGCTCGACGAGCCGCTGTCCGCGCTGGACAAGAAGGTGCGCGCCGAGATGCAGCTCGAACTCAAGCGGCTGCAGCACGAGGTCGGCATCACCTTCGTGGTCGTCACCCACGACCAGGAGGAGGCCATGTCGCTCGCGGACCGCATCGCGGTCATGCAGGGCGGCAAGGTCGAGCAGGTGGACGCGCCCATCGAGCTGTACGACCGGCCGCGCACGCCGTTCGTCGCGGGCTTCATCGGCGCCAACAACATCTTCTCCGGCAAGGTCACCGAGGGCGGCGTCCACGTGGACGGCATCGGCCTGCTGCCCGCGCCTAAGGGCGTGGACGGCGACACCGCGCTCCTCGCCGTACGCCCGGAGAAGGTCCGGCTCACCCAGATCGCCCCCAAGGCGGAGGAAGCCGTCGAGGCCGTCGAGGCCAAGGCCGACGCCGAGGCCACGTCCGAGAGCGCCGACGAGTCCAAGGACGAGGCGACGGCGGACAACACCGACGAGGCCAAGGATGAGGCCAAGGACGAGTCCGAGGCCAAGGATGAGGCGACGTCGGAGGAGGCCGCCGACGCCGCCGAGGCGAAGACCGACGCCGAGGCCACGTCTGAGAGCGCCGCCGAGACCAAGGACGAGGCGACGTCGGAGGAGGCCGCCGAGTCCACCGCTGAGGCGGAGGTGAAGGAAGGCCCGGTCAAGACCGACGAGGGCGCCGAGCCCAAGGCCCCCGAGCCCGTCGTGCCCGCCGATGAGGCTGAGTCCGCCGAGCCGTCCGATGAGGTTCAGGCCGACGAGTCCAAGGGCGAAGCGGACGCCGAGGCCGACAGCGAGCCCGTCGCCGCGGACTCGGACGAAGCCGAGCCGCAGGGCGACGCGGTGTCCGAGGCCGAGCCGAAGCCGGAGACCGAGGGGGAGGCCCCCGCCGAGGCCGAGGCCGATGGCGGGACCGATCTCCGGGTCGTCGTGAAGGACGCCATGTCCGGCGAGCTCGACGCCGAGGCGATGGCAGAGGTGGTCTCCAAGGCCGTCGCCGGAGTCGTGGCCAAGGTGGTCGCGGAGGTCGTGGCCGAGGTCATCGCCGACAACGACGCCAAGGCCAGGGCGAAGACCGAGGAGAAGGACGAGACCGCGCCCGAGGCCGAGGTCGCCGCCGAGACCGAGACCACCCGGGAACCCGCGCCGGAGACGAGCGACGCCCCCGAGACCGCCCCCGAGACCGTGGCCGAGGCCGTCCCCGTCCAGAAGCAGGAGGTCGTGGCCGAGTCAGGTGACGAGGACAAGGCGGACGCCGAGCCCGAGGCCGAGAGCCCGCTGCGCGGCACGGTCGTGGACGTGAGCTTCTACGGCGGCACGTCGCACATCGTGCTGCGCGTGGAGGGGCACGAGGGGCACGTGCTGGCGGCGACCCAGGGGTCGGCGCGGGTCGAGCCCGGCACCGAGGTCGCGATCGGCTGGGACGCCGCCGACGCCGTGCTCATTCCGGCCTGAGTTCGTGTCCTGTCGCGAGGCGGGCGTAGTCGAGGATGAGCTCCACGGCTTCGTTCGGGCCGATCGAGTGATGCCTGGCGATGATGCGGTAGCCGTAGGCGTCCTCGAGGGCGACGAGCGTGCGGCTGATCGTCTCGGAGGACTGGGCGAGCGTGAAGATGCCCTGGGCGGCCCCGGTTTCGAGGATCGTCTGGTACATCGACACCTGCCGGTCGAACAGCGTCGTCAGCAGCGTGCCGTACACCCGGTTGCGACCGGCGGCGCCGCCCAGCTCGCAGAGCAGGCGCACGCCGGCGTCCTCGGGCCCCTCGGGCAGGCCGGACCTGATCGTGGTGATGAGTTTCTGGGCGGGGTCGGCGATGCCGCTGATCTTCTTGATCCGCTGCTCGTAGAAGCGTTCCATCCCGGCGTGGTGGGCCTCGATCAGCAGGTCCCTCAGGTCGGGATAGTGGTACAGCACGGCGCCGGAGGTGAGCCCGGCCTCCTCGGCTATCTGGTTGAGGTGGACACCCTCCGCGCCGTGTTGGATCATCGCCCGGCGGGCGGCATCGATGAGGTCCATCCGCCGGTCCGCTCTGCTCTTGCGCTGGGCCATTCCATCCCATCCGATTTGAACGCACGACAACAACTGGCCTACCCATAATGTCCCAGCTATTGACGGCGCGCTAGATACCTATTTGAATCACGGTTCAACAAGTCAGGGAGTCCGGAGATGACAGACAAGCAGCTGACTATCCTCTTCATGCCCGAGAGCGCGTACGGGCCGACGAACAACTGCATCGGGATCGGAGACGTCCTGCGCAAGCGCGGTCACCGCGTGGTTTTCGCTGCGGAGGCGTCGTGGAAGGGCAAGCTGGAGGCCCTCGGCTTCGAGGAGGACCTGGTCGACCTCGCGCCGCCGGCCGAGGAGGAGCAGGACGCGGGGCAGTTCTGGAAGGACTTCATCCGTGACACCGCGCCGGAGTACCGGAAGAGCACCTTCGAGCAGCAGGAGACGGTCACCAAGCCGATCTGGGACGCCCTGATCGACGGCGCGAAGTACTGCGAGCCGCAGCTCAAGGCCATCATCGAGCGCGTCCAGCCGGACGTGATCGTCGAGGACAACGTCATCTCCTTCCCCGCGCTGCTCACGGCCGGCAAGCCGTTCGTGCGCATCGTCTCCTGCAACCCCCTCGAGGTGAAGGGCGCCGACATCGCTCCGGCCTTCTCCGGCCTGCCCGCCGACGACAGGAGCGAGTGGGACGCCTTCCGCGCCGAGTACGACCGGACCCACCGCGAGATCTACACCGCGTTCAACGAGTGGGTCGTCGAGCAGGGCGCTCCGCCGCTGCCCGACCTGGAGTTCATCCACGAGGGCGACGCGAACCTGTACGTGTATCCGGAGATCGTGGACTATACCGACGAGCGTCCCCTCGGCCCGACGTGGACCCGGCTCGACTCGTCGGTGCGCGAGACGGACGACGAGTTCACCTTTCCCGAGGTCCCGGGTGACGGCCCCTGGGTCTACTTCTCGCTCGGCTCGCTGGGCTCCGCCGACGTCGAGCTCATGCGCCGCGTGATCTCGGTACTGGCCACGACGCCGTACCGGTTCATCGTCTCCAAGGGCCCGCTGCACGAGGAGATCGAGCTGGCCCCGAACATGTGGGGCGCCGAGTTCGTGCCGCAGGCGGCGATCATCCCGCAGGTGGACCTCGTCATCACCCACGGCGGCAACAACACCACCACCGAGGCGCTGCACTTCGGCAAGCCGATGATCCTGCTGCCGCTGTTCTGGGACCAGTACGACAACGCCCAGCGGGTGCACGAGAAGGGCTACGGCGTCCGCCTCGACACCTACAAGTTCACCGACGAGGAGCTGACCGGCGCCCTCGACCGCCTGCTGGGCGACACCGAGCTGCGCGAGCGGCTGGCCGCCCACGGCGCGGAGATCCGGCGCAGGGACGGCCTGCGCGTCGCCGCCGACGTAATTGAGAAGATCGCTGCCAAGTGAAAGCACTGAAGGACGCCGCTCCCCGGGTCTTCTGGACCGACAGGCCCGGGGCGCCGGCGTATCACCCGCTTGACGGACGTACCACCGCCGACCTGCTCATCGTCGGCGGTGGTTTCACCGGCCTCTGGGCCGCCGTTCTGGCGAAGGAGGAGAACCCCGCCTGTGACGTGGTCCTGGTCGAGGCGCATTCGATCGCGTACGGCGGGACCGGGCGCAACGGCGGGTTCATCTCCGACTCGCTCACCCATGGGCTCAGCCAGGGCCTGAAGCTGTGGCCCGACGAGATGCGCACGCTGCTCGCGCTCGGCCGGGAGAACCTCGCGGCCATCGCCGCGTTCGTCGAGGCCCACGACATCGACGCCGATCTGCGCCTGGTGGGCAAGACGACGGTCGCGGTCGCCGCGCACCACGTCGCCGAGCTCAAGGAGGCCCAGCGGCTGCACCACGAGCACGGTGAGGACGCGGTCTTCCTCAACCGTGACGAGATGCGCGCCGACGTGGACTCGCCGACGTACCTCGGCGGGCTGCGGCTGCGCGGCACCGGCGGCATCCTGGACCCGGCCAAGCTGGCCTGGGGCCTGGTCAGGGTCGCCGAGCGGCTCGGCGTCCGGGTCTACGAGAAGACGGCGGTCACGGGTCTGGAACGTTCCGGAGCCAAGGTCCGCGTCACCACCGGCTCCGGTGTGATCGACGCGGCGCAGGTGCTGCTGGCCACCAACGCGTTCCCGCCGCCGCTGCGCAGGTTGAGCAACTTCGTGCTGCCGGTCTGGGACTACGTGCTGGTCACCGAGCCGCTGTCGGAGTCGCAGCGCGCGTCGCTGCGCTGGGCGGAGGGGCAGGGCCTCACCGACGCGGGCAACCAGTTCCACTACTACCGCCTGACGGCCGACGGCCGGGTCCTGTGGGGCGGCTACGACGCCATCTACAACTTCGGCGGCGCGGGGGCCGAGCAGCGCGACGCCACTCACGAGCTGCTCGCGCGGCACTTCTTCGAGACGTTCCCGCAGCTCGACGGGGTGCGGTTCACCCACAAGTGGGGCGGCGCGATCGACTCGACCAGCAGGTTCACCCCGTTCTTCGGCACCGCCATGGGCGGCAGGGTGGCGTACGCGCTGGGCTACACGGGCCTGGGTGTCGGCGCCTCCCGGTTCGGCGCGCTGGTCGGCCTCGACCTGCTGGCCCGCCGCTCGACGCGGCGGACCGGGCTGCGGATGGTGCGCCGCCTGCCGGTCCCGTTCCCGCCGGAGCCGCTGCGCTGGCCGGTGGTCGAGATCACCCGGCGGGCGCTGGCCCGGGCGGACGAGAACGCGGGCCGTCGCGGGCCGTGGCTGAGCCTGCTCGACCGCTTCGGCGTCGGGTTCGACAGTTGATATCCACGGTGAACGTATAACTAAGGCGATTTGCGACATTTGCCGTATTTGTGGCGAATGTCGGCAGGTTCATCGTGACCGATGAAAGAGGATGGCATGGCTACCCTGATCAATCCCGCGAACGGCCGGCCCATCGAGGACGTGCCGGACACGTCGCCCGACGGCGTGGCGGCGGCCGTACGAGCCGCGCGTGCGGCCTTCGAGGAGTGGCGGGAGAGCACCCCGGCCGAGCGGGCGCGGGTGCTGCTGCGCTTCGCCGACCTGGTGGAGCAGGACGCTGAGGAGCTGACCCGGCTGGAGGTCGAGGAGACCGGAAAGCCGGCCCCGGTGTTCCGTGACGGCGAGCTGCCGTTCGGCGTGGACAACCTGCGGTTCTTCGCGGGGGCCGGACGCTCGCTCGACGGGACCGGCGCGGGCGTGCTCAGCGCCGGCTACACCTCTGTGCTGATCAGGCGGCCGGTCGGCGTCGTCGGCTCGATCGCGCCGTGGAACTTCCCCTTCATCATGGGGATCTGGAAGATCGGTCCGGCCCTCGCCGCCGGCAACGCGGTCGTCATCAAGCCCGCGCCGCAGACGCCGCGCAGCACGCTCCGGCTGGCCGAACTGTTCGCCAAGGCGGGCGCCCCCGAGGGGCTGCTGCAGGTGGTGACCGGAGACGCCGAAGTCGGGCAGGCCCTGGTCACCGACCCCGGCGTGGACATGGTCAGCGTCACCGGCTCCACGGCGACCGGCCGGGCCGTCATGCAGGGCGCGGTGGACGGTCTCAAGCGCGTCCACCTCGAGCTCGGCGGCAAGGCGCCCGCGCTGGTGTTCGCCGACGCCTCCCTTGAGGACATGGCGTTCGGTGTCGCCATGGGCGCCACGTACAACACCGGGCAGGACTGCACCGCCGCCACCCGCGTCTACATCGAGCGCTCGCGGTACGCCGAGGGCGTCGAGGCGCTGCGCGACGCGCTCTCCCGGGTGCGGCCCGGCGACCCGTGGGACGAGGGCTCCGACATCGGCCCGCTGATCTCGCAGGCCCACCGCGACCGGGTGCACGGATTCGTCACGCGCGCCTCCGGCCGCGTGGTCTGCGGCGGTACGCCGCTGGACGGCCCGGGCTTCTACTACGCGCCCACCCTCGTCGCGGACGCCGACCAGTCCAGCGAGATCGTCCAGGGCGAGATCTTCGGGCCCGTGCTGGTCGCGGTGCCGTTCGACTCCGAGGACGAGGCGGTCCGCCTCGCCAACGACACGCAGTACGGCCTGGCCTCGTCGATCTGGTCGACGGACGTGTCCCGGGCGCTGCGCGTCTCCCACCGCCTGGACGTCGGCGTCACCTGGATCAACGACCACCTGCCGATCGCCTCCGAGGCGCCGCACGGCGGCGTCAAGGGCAGCGGCTTCGGCAAGGACATGAGCCAGGAAGCGGTCCAGGAGTACTCCGTCACCCGGCACCTCATGATCAAGCACGCCGCCCCCCAGGCGAGGGACTCCTTCCGCCCCGCCTAGGTTTCGCAGGGCCGGACATGAGCGCGGGTCGACTCGCTCTTCGGGTGATGTCCCGGAGAGCGAGTCGGCCCATTTCTCAGTACGAAGCGATCCCGAGCTCCTGCTCGACGAAGCCGTAGAGATCGGTGTACGGATCGCGCTCCGGCAGCGGCACGTGATCGCCGTGGACCGCGTTCATCTGGACGGCGCCGCGGCGGGCAACGCCCGGACAGTTCGCCAGGGCTTGAGGATCGGGGACCGTTCAGCGCAGGATCGCGAGGGTGGGGTCGAGGTTCTGGCGGGTCGCGGCCACGGCGGCGTCTGGGTCGCCGTCCACGATCGCCTGGACCAGGGCGCGGTGGGCGTTGGCGGTGCGGTCGTCCTGGTCGGGGGAGCGCCGGTCGTCGGCGATCACCGAGGCGGCGGTCGCCCGGAGCGCGCCGAGGAAGGTCGTGAACACCTCGTCCAGCACCGGATTGTGCGCCGCTCGCACCACAAGCCGATGCAGCTCGACGTCCGCCTCGGCCAGCTCCGGCCCGGTCGAGGCGGCGTCACGGGCGGCCAGGGCGGCCCGCAGCGCCGCTATATCGTCGGGAGTGCGCCTGAGCGCCGCCAGCCGTCCGGCCTCGACCTCCAGGGCCACCCGCACCTCGTAGACGTCCGCCACGCGGCCGCGCCGCAGCGTCCGGTCGAACTCCGAGACCGGGGTGGCCGATACGACGTAGGTGCCCGAACCGTGCTGGGCGCGCAGTTGCCCGTCGGCGATGAGCGCGCGGACCGCCTCGCGCGAGGTGGACCGGCCGACCCCGAGGAGCCGGCTCAGCTCCACCTCGCCCGGCAGCTTGGTGCCGACCGGCCATTCCCCGTCGCCGATCAGCCTGCGCAGCTCGGCGACGGCCTTCTCGACCAGCGACGTATGGTGAACGGCCCGAACGCTCATGACCGCAAGGTAACAGCTCCTCAGAGCTCTCGGCTCAGGACCGCCACCGGGGCGGGCTCGGGCGGCAGCGGTGCCCGTTCGCGCAGTCGCAGGCCGAACACCGCCCCGACCGCCAGCACCGCCAGCACGACGGCGAGGACGGCGCGCAGGCCGTAAGCGTCGGCGATCCAACCGGGCAACGGGGAGGTCAGCCCGCCCACCGACATGGCCAGCCCGAGCGTCAGGCCGCTGGCGGTCCCCGGCCGGTTGGGGAGGTAGTCCTGGGCGAGGGTCACCTGCGGCGCGAAAGGCAGGAACATCGCCAGCCCGCACGCCACGGTCGCGGCCTCGGCGACAGCGAAGGTCGGCGCGAATGCGATTGCCGCCAGCGCGGGGATGGCCAGCAGGTAGCCGGCGCGGACGGGAAAGAGCCGCCCCCGCCGGTCGCCGAGCCATCCGCCGAGCAGCGTGCCGAGCGCGCCGGCGAGGGTGAGGGAGGTCAGCGCCGCCGCGCCCGCCGCCGACGAGGCGTGCAGGTTCTGCCGGACGTGCAGGGAGAGCATCGAGGTCACGGTCACATACGGGATGGACCAGCAGACCGTGGCGGCGACCAGGACGCCGAAGGCGCGCCAGTCGTCCCGTCCGCGCGTCTCCCCGGCGCGCGGGACGAGCGGCAGGGCCGGGGCATGGCCGCGCCGCCGCATCCAGGGGACGCGCGCCGTCCACAGCACCGCCATGACCGCCGCCGGGACGGCGAGCAGCCAGATCCCCCCGAGACCGAGCGAGCCGACCACCAGGGTCACCAGGGCGGGGGCCAGCGAGGCGCCGATCGTGCCGCCGACCGAGAACAGGCTCATCGCCTTCTGCGAGTCGCCGCCCGCCGCGCGGGCGTGGTTGGTGGCGGGCGGGTGGTAGGCGGCGATGCCGATCCCCGCCAGCGCCACGCACAGCCAGGTCACCAGGTAGTTGCCCGCGAGCCCCGCGCCGGTGATGCCCAGGGCCGCGGTGACGAATCCGGCCGGGATCAGCCAGCCGCTGCGGTGCATGCGGTCGGTCACCGCGCCGAAGACCGGCTGGACGACGCTGGACAGTCCGGTGGCCGCCAGCGCGATCCCCGACACGGCCGCGTAGCTGTAGCCGCGGTCGGACATCAGGAACGGCAGCAGGGCGGGCACCGAGCCCTGGTACATGTCGTTGACGACGTGGGTTCCGGTCAGGAAGCCGAGCTGTGCCTTCTTCACCGGACCTCCGCCGCCAGGCGCGGACGCCGGTCGTGCCAGGGCAGCGCGCGCTCCATCTGCGCGGCCAGCGAGATCAGCGCGGCCTCGTGGTGGACGCGTCCGGTCAGCATGATCCCGATCGGGAGTCCGTCCGCCGTCCAGTGCAGCGGCAGGCTGACCGAGGGCTGGCCGGTGATGTTGAACAGTGGGGTGTGCGGGACGAGGGCGAGCATGTTCGCGTACGTCCTGGCCGGGTCGCGGGAGTCCACCAGCGCGCCGACCTCCGGGGGGACGCCGGTGAGCGTCGGGCTGAGAAGGACGTCGAACTCGGCGAACCGCCGTCCCAGCTCGCGGGCCTTGACCTGCATACGGGCCAGCGCGGTCGCCAGGTCGGACGCGCTGTACCGCCTCCCTTCCTCGCGTAGCCAGCGGGTGAGGTCGAGCAGTTCGCCCTCCTTGTCCTCGGGGACGGGGACGGCGGCGGCCAGCGTGGTCCACAGGACGGTGAAGAAGTCCCGGTAGTCGTCGGGGCCCGCGTGCGGGGCATCGCTGACGTCGTGGCCGAGGTCGGAGAGCAGGTCGGCGGTCGCGCCGGCGGCCGTCCGGCACGGTTCGGCGGTGCCGCCGGCCGGGGGGAGGACGCCGATACGCAGGCGTCCCGGATCGCGGTCCGCGCTCGCGCGGAAGCAACCGTCCGGCGCGGGAGGCAGCGTGCCGGCGTCGCCGGGCAGGCTGCCGCTCATCACGTCCAGCAGCGCCGCCGCGTCGGCGACCGTCCGGGCCAGCGGCCCCGCCGTGCCGAGGCCCAGGGCATCGGTCCCGGGGGCCGGGGTCACGCGACCCCGGCTCGGCTTGATGCCGACGATCCCGCAGGACGCCGCCGGTATCCGCACCGAGCCGCCGCCGTCGCTGCCCAGCGCCCCGGCCGCCAGCCCCGCCGCGACCGACGCCGCCGCGCCTCCGCTGGAACCGCCCGCGCCCCGGGCGGGGTCGTAGGGGCTGCGGGCCGCACCGTAGAACGTCTCGGTGTAGGACGAGCAGCCGAACTCGGCCGCGTTGGTCGTGCCGAGGATCACCGTCCCGGCCTCGCGCAGCGCGGTCACCACGGCGGCGTCCACGGGCGCGACGCGGTCGACGAAGGCGCGCGAGCCCGCCGAGAACCGCAGCCCCGCCACCGGCCAGGTGTCCTTGACCGAGACGGGGACTCCGTGCAGCGGCGGCAGGTCGGCTCCGGCCATCACCTTCTGCTCGGCCTCCTTGGCCGCCCGTCTGGCACCCGCCTCGTCCACGGTCGCGTAAGCCGCCAACCCGCCGTCGTACCGCTCGATCCGCTCCAGGTGACGGTCCACCAGCTCGACGGGCGAGATCCGCCGCTCGCGGACCGCCGCCGCCTGCTCCAGCAAGGTCATGTCCGTGGGGTTCACCACGATGTTCCTCCAAGTCCTCAGGTCCTCTGAGGAGTTGTACTCTAGGTCGGACTCCGCCTCTTTTCAAGGTAAGGCTTACCTAAGCGAAAGCGTCTGGGGTCGGGCGAGCCGAGCGGTCATCCCGCCGCCTTCAGACCGTCCGCCCTCCAGGCTCGGTGGCGGGGGTGTAGATCACCAGATGCAGGTTGGGCTGGTCGGCTGGGGCGAGCCGGTGATGTTCGAAATGGAGCACACCGGCTCGCGGGTGGCGGAAGGTACGCAGCCGGGAGGTGAAGCCCTCGATGCGGTGGGCTCCCCAGCCGTCGCGGAAGTCGGGGCTGATCTGCAGCAGGCGGGTGATCACAGGTGACTGGGCCAGGTCGGCGAGCCGTGGCCCGGCCTCGGCGCGGAACTCGGCCAGGAACCGGCGGCTGGTGGTCTCCCAGTCAGGCAGCAGATCGCGGACGTAAGGGTCGGTGAACACCAGCCAGAGCAGGTTCCTTTCGGCCGCAGGTACGGTCGCGACGTTCGGATAGAGGTCCTCGTAGGCGGCGTTCCAGGCTGTGATCCTCCAGTCCGGCGCGACGGCATACGCGGGCGAGGACACCAGCACGTCCAGTAGTCGCTGCACGTGCGCGGGGGCGTCGGCCGCGGTGTCGGCGGCCGGTGGCAGGGCGGTGTATCCGGCCAGGCCCAGGATGTAGGAGTGTTCGGCGGACGACAGCCGCAGCGTGCGCGCGAGGGCGTCCAGGACCTGGCGCGATGGCTGGATGTCGCGGCCCTGTTCCAGCCAGGTGTACCAGGTGACGCTGATCCCCGCGAGGGTCGCGACCTCCTCCCGCCGCAACCCGGGCTTGCGGCGCCCTGTGGCCGGGGGCAGCCCCACCTGGGTCGGGCCGAGCCTCCCGCGGCGTGCTCTAAGGAAGGTGCCCAACTCGTTCATGCGGGTCAGGATAGCTACTGGTGGTAGTACTACTAGTAGTACGCCCGTCTTCGCCGCCGCTGCGCGTACCACCACTATGGACCGCATGCCGCAACTGAGATCACGAACGGTCACCCATGGGCGGAACATGGCCGGAGCCCGAGCGCTGATGCGCGCCTCCGGAGTTCCCTCGGCGGACATCGGCGTCAAGCCGCTGATCGCCGTCGCCAACAGCTTCACCGAGTTCGTCCCCGGCCATACCCACCTCCAGCCGGTCGGCCGGATCATCTCCGCCGCGATCAACCAGGCCGGCGGGATCGCCCGCGAGTTCAACACCATCGCCATCGACGACGGCATCGCCATGGGCCACGGCGGGATGCTCTACTCGCTGCCCTCCCGGGACCTGATCGCCGACTCGATCGAGTACATGGTCAACGGACACTGCGCCGACGCGCTGGTGTGCGTGTCCAACTGCGACAAGATCACACCCGGCATGCTGATGGCGGCGCTGCGGCTGAACATCCCCACCGTCTTCGTCTCCGGCGGTCCAATGGAAGGCGGCCGCACCACCCTCGCCGACGGACGGCCCCGGAGGCTGGACCTGATCACCACGATGGCCGAGGCCGTCAACGACACCGTCTCCGACGACGACCTCGCCCGGATCGAGGAGAACGCCTGCCCCACCTGCGGTTCCTGCGCCGGAATGTTCACCGCCAACTCGATGAACTGCCTGCTGGAGGCGCTCGGCCTGGCCCTGCCCGGCAACGGCACCACCCTGGCCACCCACACCGCGCGCCGCACGCTCTACGAACAGGCGGGCCGCACGGCCGTCGAGCTGACCAGGCGGTACTACCGCGACGACGACCACTCCGTACTGCCCCGAACCATCGCATCCCGGGCCGCCTTCGATAACGCGATGGCGCTCGACCTGGCCATGGGCGGCTCCACCAACACCATCCTGCACCTGCTGGCCGCCGCCCACGAGGCCGACCTCGACTACACCCTCGCCGACATCGAAGCCCGCTCCCGCCAGATCCCCTACCTGTGCAAGGTCGCGCCCAACGGCCCGCTCCTGGTCGAGGACATCCACCGCGCCGGCGGAATCCCCGCCATCCTCGGCGAACTCCACCGCGCCCGCCTGCTCAACGAGGACGTGCACACCATCCACGCCCCCTCGCTGACCGCATGGCTCTCAACCTGGGACGTCCGGTCGGCCGAACCGGCACCCGAGGCCGTGGAGCTGTTCCACGCCGCACCCGGCGGGGTCCGCTCCGCCACCGCCTTCTCCCAATCCCAGCGGTGGGACTCCCTCGATCTGGACCCGGCACAGGGAGCCATCCGCGACGTCGCCCACGCCTACTCACCCGACGCAGGCCTGGCCGTCCTCCGCGGCAACCTCGCCCCCGACGGAGCCGTCGTCAAAACCGCCGGAGTCCCCGCACACCTGCACGTCTTCTCCGGCCCCGCCCTTGTCGTCGAGTCTCAGGAGGAGGCCGTCGAAGCCATCCTGTCCGGCCGCCTCGCCCCCGGCGACGCCCTGGTCATCCGCTACGAAGGACCACGCGGCGGCCCCGGCATGCAGGAGATGCTGCACCCCACCGCCTACCTCAAAGGCCGCGGCCTCGCCGACACCTGCGCCATCATCACCGACGGCCGCTTCTCCGGCGGCAGCTCCGGACTGGCCATCGGACACATCTCCCCGGAAGCAGCCGCCGACGGGCCGATCGCCCTCGTCCGCGACGGAGACCTGATCACGATCGACATCCCCGCACGCACCCTCACCCTCGACGTGCCCGACGCCGTCCTCGCCGGCCGTCGACCCGAACCACCCGCACGTCGCCGACCCGTCTCCACAGCTCTACGCGCCTACGCCATGATCGCCCAATCCGCCGACAAGGGAGCCGTCCGGCAGATCCCGTGAGAGTCACGAGACCGCCGGCAGGCGCGAACACCATTCGGAAGCGCCACGGCGGGCACACGGTTCGCCGCCTCGTCTCAGTAGGAGATGCCGCATCATCGCTCCAGCGCCGCGCGCAGGCCGTCCGGGCGGGTCCGAAGGAGATCAGCGGTAGCCCGGGGAAGGCGGCGGGGCGTAGGCCGGGAGGGCGCGGATCTCCTCTTCCAGAGTGGTGACGATGGCCTGGGCCGCCTGGCGAAGGCGTACGCGGCGAGCGCTGAGGTCGTCGGCGAACCGCCGTGCCGCCGGGCCGACCCACGTGGGCTGACCGGTGAACTGGCGGTGGACAGGGTCGAGCGCGGCTTCAAGGATGGAGACCCGCATCCTGACCTCGGCCAGGGTTCGCTCCAGGGCTTGGCGCTGCGGGTTGGGCACCGCTTCGTTCGCGGACTGACTCATACGTCCCTCTGCCGATGGGGGTACACCGAGCCGATCAATTGGACATTATGGGATCTAGCGCAAGTCGGCCAGCCTTCTGGAGGACTTCATGGCTCGTCTCGTACGGCTCGGCGTCACGGCTTGCGCGGTGACACTGCTGGCGGTGTCCGGCTGCGGCGACAAGGGCCCGACCGCCGCCCAGGCGGGTGAGACGCTCAAGCGCCACATCACCGAGCTGATGAAGGAGGCCCACGTTCTGGATGTTCAAATCACCGATCCGGGCGGACGGGACATCCCCTGCGGTGAGGGCAAGGCCAAGCGCACCTTCGCCGCCACCGCCCGGGACGCCGCCCCGGACCGCGAGCCCGGCACGCTTAATGACATCCTGAATGGCGCGCTGACCCGGGTCGCGCCCTACAGAATCGCCGAAGACCACGGTGGCGTGTCCTTCTCGGTCACCAGCGAGGAGTATCGAACAGTGCTCTTCCTGGAGTCGTCGGTCAAGGGGCAATACAAGATCCGGGGCGAGACCGAGTGTCTCCCGACCTCGTGAGCCGGCGACACGGACACGCCTGACCTGGCGGCTCTCGTGGCTGTGACGGCCACGACTGGTACTCGTCACATGTCGTACGCCATGGCACGTTCCTTGCCCCTGGCGCCGCGGCTCTCGAACGAGTCGGCCAGGATGGCGGACAGACCGCCAACAGAGAACTGATCGCCACTGCCCATGCCGTTGACGGTGGCCCATCTCTCGAACGCTTCGAGTCCGGCGTTGCCCTGCTTGATCAGTTCGGTGAAGGGCCTGAGGTTGCCGTTGCCGTCGGCGATGGCGACACCGGGCGGGCGCGCCGCCTGATATTCGGCGGGCGTGACCTTCGGGCTGAAACCGTTCGCCATGAGGGCCAGCGCAAGCGTGTGCTGGCGGCCAAGCGTCGCGATCGTGGCTTCCTTACGCAGACCGTCGGTCCGCTTGTCGCTGTCCGGGCCGAACGTGTCGACGGCGGCGAGTCCGGTGCTCAGCGTCAGCCAGAAGACCTGACCGCCCATAGTCGGGATGAACAGGCCGGTCACGCCGAGGGTTGTGCTGACGAGGAAGCTCCGGACCTTCTCGTTTTCCTCGTCGATCTTGTCCAGGTCACCCTGGACCTTCTCCGCGGCGCCCATCTCGAAGCCCCGGACGTTGCCCAGCACCTTCAGTACGTCGTCCAGCGGTTTCACGTTCCCGGTCCGCTTGACCTCGGAGGCCGCCTCGGCGATGAGGCGCTGGGAGAAGCGGCCCATCGCATCGTCGAACGGGGCGAGGTGCTCGGCCGAGTCGGCGAAGGTCTTGAGGAAGCGGTAGGTGTCCTTCGGGCTGAGCCGGAAGGCCGAGGTGAGGCCGAGCGCCGACGTGGTGGGGGTGAGAGCGCTCGGCTTCGTCATGTTCGCGTCGCTGATGTTCGCCCCCTCGGCGATCTCAGTCGTGTATGCGCCCGCGATCTCCGCCAGATGCACCCGCGCCGCGTCGCCGATCTTCAGGTCCGGCAGCATCGTCATCACGGTGTAGGCGAACGCGGCGGACTCCTTGCTGTGCTTGCCGTCCGGCTCGTCGTACGCGCCCGAGGCGGCGGCGAGCAGTCGCCCGAACACGTCGGCCTTTGTCCTGTCGAGTGACGAATAGTTTTCATCGGCGTTCTCATCGAGCTGCTTGATGAACTCCTTAAGCTTGGTCTGGTCCTTGGTGTACGGCCCGATGGCTTTCTGGATCGCGATTCTCGCGGCGGCGGGATTGTTACCCAGGGCCTGGATGACCGTTGTGCTGACTTTTTGCGGATCGGCCAGTCCTCCCCATGCCGCGACCAGGCCGAGCAGCCACTCGGTAGGAAACTTCCCGGAGCCGAGCAGCAGGCTGGCCCCCAGTCGTTCGTCCTCGGCGGGCTTCTGGACCTTGTCCCGGATCTTCGCGAACCCCGGAACGGCTGAGCCTCCGGTGACGGCGGTGCCGAATGCCTCGCTGAGCGTACGAAGCATCCATTCGTCGGAGCGCAGGGGAGTGACCGTACCTGGTGGATCGATCAGTGACTGATTCTCCCGAATTACTGAGGGGAGTTCCAGGGCGCCTTTCGTACCCAGGGCATCGAAGAAAGCGGCGGTGAAGTCGGGGTCGTTCTTGCCGGCATCCAACTCCTCGATCAACTGAGCGGCACGCAGGCGATCCTCGGGGCCGGTCCACCAGCCCGGAGCGCCGAGTTCGGCGGCGCGCTTCCCCAGGGCGGCGCCCTTCTCCCGGGACTCCTCGGAACTTCGGACATCCCGCTCGCTGTAGGCATGGATTCCCGCGCCGGGCATCCAGGCCAGGGTCTCGCTCGCCAGGATGGCGGTGTTGCGGCGGCGCAGCGCTGGCAGCTCGTCCTCGATCCAGCCCTGGATCTGTCTGATCGGTTGCAGACCGGCCGTCGAGAGGTCGGCCGCGACGAGGAGTTGGCGGATCCTCTCGGATTGCTCGCCGATCACATCTCTTCCATGCTCCAGGGCCGAGACGAGGTTGTGCATCTGGTCGGGATCGATCCCGCTGAAGTCCGGAGACAGTGGTCCCGTTCCCGTGGACATCGACTGGTCCCTCTCCGCTGCAAGCCCTGTCTTGCCACGATAGATCAGCACTCATTTCGGAGAAGGGTGTCATTTACAGATATGTCCGTACCGGACTCGGGTGCGAGCAGTAGAGGTGCAGGCGTCGCAACCGGCTGAGGGCGGGCACCGCTTTGCGAAAGTGAGAAGTGGTCGGTCCTCGTCCGCGATGCCGCCATCTTGAGCAGGGGATCGGCAGCCTGTGACACCGTTCGGAAGCGTCACGGTCGATACACGGGTTTGCCGCCTCCGCCTCAGCAGGAGATGCCGCACCATCGCTCCAGCGCCGCGCGGAGGCCGTCCGGGCGGGTCTGTTCCTGGTCCATGACCCAGGCGACGTGGCCGTCCGGGCGGATGAGGACCGCTCGCGGGGCGTCGATCTCGCCGAGCACCGGAAGCGTCCACCGGGGGTTTCCGCATCGGGTGCGGACGACATCGATGCCGCCGGCCAGACCTTCGGCGATGCTCGGCAGGTCGGAGTCGGCCCCCAGGTCGAGGAGCACGGGCCGGGCGGCGTGCAGCAGGTCGTACACGCGGTCGTTGACGAGGTCGGCGTCGGGCATGCGCAGCCCGAGCAGCGGATGGTCGCCGGAGCCCATGTCGTAGCGGACATCCAGCGCGGTGATCATGGCGGCGAGGGTGTGGGTGACCGGCTCCAGGTGTACCAGCGCGCCGAAGATCTCGCGGAGGGCCTCGGTCCGCGGGCCGGGGGCGGCGAGGGCCGTCTGCGCCCGCGTGTTCTGCAGCACGCGTGCCGCCACCGGGTGCCGTTCGCTCTCGTACGTGTCCAGCAGCGACGGGGACGCCTCGCCGCGGACCACGGCGGCGAGCTTCCAGCCGAGGTTGGCCGCATCCTGCATGCCGGTGTTGAGTCCCTGGCCACCGGCCGGGAAATGGATGTGCGCCGCATCACCGGCCAGCAGTACGCGACCCCGGCGATAACTCTCCGCCTGCCGGGCGGCGTCGCCGAACGAGGAGATCCAGCGTGGGCTGTGCATCCGGAAGTCGGTGCCGGCGATTCTGAGCATGGAGGCGCGCAGATCGTCCAGGGTGCACGGCCTGCTCCGGTCAGGGACGCGAGAGTAGTCGTAGGTGATCACCCGGTGCCATCCCGGCTCGAACTCCAGCACCCAGAACGAGCCGCTCTCCCGGCGCTCCATGAGGGGGAGCCGTTCCGGCGGGTCGGCCAGCACGACGTCGCCGAGGATCGCGGTGAGGGTCGCATCGGTGCCCGGGAAACCGATGCCGAGCAACTCGCGAACGGTGCTGCGCCCGCCGTCGCAGCCCACCGCGTAGCGCGCCCTGATCCTCTCGACGGATCCCCGAGTGTCGCGTACCTCGACGTCCACGCCCTCGGCGTCCTGGCTCAGCCAGGGGAGACGAAGATCGGCCCGGAGGTGATCGCGCGCACCGCGCTGCGGCTGCTCAACGAGGTCGGCCTGGACGGGCTGTCCATGCGGCTGGTCGCCAAGGAACTGGAGGTGCGTGTCAGCGCCCTCTACTGGCACGTACGAAACAAGCAGCAGTTGCTGGACGCCATGGCCGAGGTCATGTTCCTCGACGCGGTGGACGGACTGGAGGCGCCCGCCCGGGGGGAGTCCTGGGACGACTGGCTGAGACTCGCGGTCGGGGACCGGATGCGCCGCGCCATGTTGCGCTACCGGGGCGGAGCGCGCGTGTTCGCGGGGACCAACCTCACCCATCCGGCGCTGTTCCGCGTGACCGAGCTGGTCCTCCGTACGCTCTGCGCCGAAGGGCTCACGCGCCAGCAGGCCGCGCAGGGGTTCCAGGTGCTCTACCACTTCACCGTGAGCTACGCGATCGAGGAGCAGGCGCGGCAGGGTGCGGCCTACGACGACGAGAACCTCTACTCCAGGCCGCCGGAGATCGACGCGACCCGTTATCCGCTGTCGGCCGAGGTCCTGGCTGCGTACTGGCAGGAAGGTCCGGACGCCGGCTACGCCGACGGCGTTTCGATGATCCTGTCCATGCTGAAGACGCTCACCAGGGGATAGCGGACCGCCGGATGGCTCCCTATCCGACGGGAAGGTTGCGGAGGGCCTCGCGGCGGCTCAGGCCGGAGATGCCGTGGTGGTCGACGTAGCGGACGACCTCGTCCGGGTTGGTCTTCGCGTACTCGCGCAGGGCCCAGCCGATGGCCTTCCGGGCGAAGAAGTCGATGTCCGACAGGCTCGGCTCGATGCACGCGTACAGCAGCGCCGGGTCGGTCCGCTCCTTGAAGGAGTTCTGGCAGAGGATGGCGGTGCGCCTCTTCCAGAGATTGGGAACGTGCGCCCACTCCAGCATGAGCGGGCGCATGCTCTCCGGGTAGAGCCGCAGCAGCGTGCCGATCCGGTTGACGGCGATGTCGTCCACCAGATCCCACCAGGCGCCGGTGACGATCATCTCCTCGTACATCGGGATCGTGTAGAGCGTCTGCCAGGAACGGTAGAAGCGGTGCGCGGACAGCTCGATCGCGGCGTACCGCTCCTCGCGGTATTCGGCCTCGCGCCACAGCGCGAGTACGGCCCGGCGCCACTCGGGGGCCGATCCCAGGCGGTGCTCGGCGAAGACCCGCTTCAGCGCGGTGCGCCGGGGGACGGCCTGCACCCCGAGGAACGGCATGTCCGACTTCATGTACGCCTGCATCGCCGCGGCCTTCGCCGGGTCGGCCGCCTCGGCGAGGGCGTGCCGTACGGCCTTGAGGAGCATCATGCGCCGTGGCTGGTGCGGTCACCGGTGGCGAGGCCGTCGAACAGCACCGTGATGTAGTGCTCGGCCAGCGCTGTGGTGTTGAGCCGCCCGCCGGGGCGGAACCAGCGCACCGCGACCCAGATCGTGTCGCGGATCATGCGGTAGGTGAGCTTGGGGTCGAGGTCGGCGCGGAAGAGGCCCTCGGCCTGGCCGCGCTTGATCTGCTCGACCCACATCCGCTCGACCTCGTCCTCGGCCTTGACCAGGTAGCCGAAGCGGTCGCCGGGGAGTGAGCGGAGGTAGTTCCAGTCGTTCTGCATCACCGTGATGGCCGCTCGGTGCGGCTCCAGCGTGCCGAAACCGATGCGCACCATCTCGGTCAGCGCGGTGCGGGCGTCGCCCGCGGTCTCCAAAACCGCGCGGTAGCGTGCGGTGAGATCTTCGAGGAAGGTGCGCAGCACCTCGTCGACGATCGTCTCCTTGGAGTCGAAGTGGTGGTAGAGGCTTCCGGAGAGGATCCCCGCCTCGTCGGCGATCTGCCGGACGGTGGTCGCCTGGAAGCCCTTGCGCGCGAAGAGCTCCGCCGCGAGCTTGACGAGGTGGTCGCGCCGCTCGGAGGCCGAGCCCGCGGTGGCCGCCCGTTTCGCCGTGCCCTGGCGCCTCACTGGGGCGGCGGTGGCGCCGCCGGAGTTCTTTCGCTGGTTCACACCACCCATTATGAAGGTCCGAGCAATGGCTTGGTCGCCCTATATCGGTGGAGAGTCACCTGCTCATCGCCGTTCAGACGCTCTACCAAGCGCTTGCTGCTACACCCACTTCCGCATCTTGGCATCGTCAAGGTCACATATTGTGCAAGATCCTCTCTGTGGTGAAATTGGGGTATCCGTTTACCTTGGGAGTGGCATCTGGGGAGCCGCTTCCCGACGGGGTCATCCTGTGGACCCGTCTCGCCCCTGCCCCCCCTTGATCCCGTACGTCCCGGCGGCATGCCCAGCCGGACGGCCGCCGTGCGCTGGGAGATCGCGGAGGACGAGAAGCTCGCCCGCGTGATCCAGACCGCTCGCCGCCGCGATGTGGCCGGGCGCCGCCTCGGCGGCGGAGGATCCGCGGGGGTTACCTCACCTGTACGGCCGACATGGACGGCTTCCGCGCCGAGTTCCGCGCGGTGGATCACGCGGACCGGCCGGACGCCCGGGTGTCCACGGTGGCGCGGTACGAGATCGCGGACGGCAGGCTGCGCCAAATAGGAGATGAGGTGGCCTAGCGAATAGGAAACTTTCCTATTAGATTGCGGGGCATGCGTGATCTGCTGCGCCTCGCCGACACTGTCATCCTGCCCGGCTTCCCCGGGACCGCGCCGCCCGACTGGCTGCGCCGGCGGCTGGCCGACGGCCTGGCCGGGGTCGTGCTGTTCTCGCGCAACGTCGAGAGCCCCGACCAGCTCGCCGACCTGACCGCGGCGCTGCGGGCGGAGAACCCGCGGCTCCTCGTCGGCATCGACGAGGAGGCGGGCGAGGTCACCCGGCTGGAGGCCCGCACCGGCAGCTCCCGTCCCGGCAACTACGCGCTCGGCGTCGTCGACGACGAGGAGCTGACCGAGCAGGTCGCCCGCGACGTGGGGCACGATCTCGCCGCCGCGGGCGTGAACCTCGATTTCGCGCCCGCGGCGGACGTCAACTCCAACCCCGACAATCCGGTCATCGGACTGCGGGCGTTCGGGGCGGACCCCGAGCTGGTCGCCCGCCACACGGCCGCCTGGATCCGCGGTCTCCAGTCCGCCGGGGTCGCGGCCTGCGCCAAGCACTTCCCGGGGCACGGGGACACCGCGGTCGACTCCCACCACGGCGTCCCCCGCGTCGCCGTCTCCCCGGAGGAGCTCGCGGAAGTGGAGCTGTGGCCGTTCCGGGTCGCGATCGAGCAGGGCGTCCGCTCGATCATGACCGGGCACCTTCTCGTCGCCGCCTACGACGACGAACTGCCCGCCACCCTCAGCCCCCGCATCCTGACCGGCCTGCTCAGGGACGAGCTCGGCTTCGACGGCCTGATCGTCACTGACGGGATCGAGATGGCCGCCGTGTCCGGCGCGTACGGGCTGGGCGGCGCGAGCGCCATGGCCGTGGCGGCGGGCGCGGACGCGGTGTGCGTGGGCGGGGAGAACTCCGACGAGGAGACGCTGGAGCACATCCGCCGCGCCATCGTGACCGCGGTCGTCGAGGGACGGCTGCCCGAGGAACGGCTCGCCGACGCCGCCCGGCGGGTCCGGCAGCTGGCGGACTGGCACGCCTCGGCCCCGGCCGCCGGGAACGGCGCGGGCGGCCACTCCTCCGGCGGGAACGGCGCGGGGGCCCCGGCGGAGATCGGGCTGGTGGCGGCGCGCCGCGCCATCCGGATCACCCGGCGCGCGGGTGCTCCCGACGTGCTGCCGCTCACGGAAGCACCGCACGTGGTCGAGCTGGCCCCCGAGACCAACCTCGCCATCGACCGGAACATGCCCTGGGGCACCGCGGAGCCGCTCGGGCGGATCCTGCCGGGCACCACCGCCACCCGGCTCCGCGAGGAGGACGTGGCCGACGGGGTGCCCCCCGAGGCGCTCGGCAAGGCGGCCGGGCGGCCGCTGGTCGTCGTCGTGCGGGACGCCCACCGCCACCCCTGGCAGATGGACACGCTGACCCACCTGCTCGCCGCCCGTCCGGACGGCGTGGTGGTCGAGATGGGGCTGCCGGGCCGTACGGACCTGGGGGCGGTGCACATCGCCACCCACGGCGCGGCGCGCGTCTGCGGTCAGGCCGTCGCCGAGGTGCTGACCGGCCGCGCCTGACCGGCCTCCTTTCCCCTCGTCACACCGTTTCTCAGACAGAGGTCTTCCGGCCCTGGACAGATCATCCGCGCTCCAGAACACTGTCGGGGATCACGGTGGAAAGGGTCGATAAATGGGGATCTGCGAGGGCCGGGTCGTCGTCGTGATAGGGGCCGGACGCGGCATCGGGCGCGCGCAAGCCCTGGAGTTCGCACGCCAGGGCGCGAAGGTCGTCGTCAACGATCCGGGCACGGGCCCGCACGCCGCCGCCCAGGGGGGCGGCCCGGCCCGCGAGGTGGTCGAGGAGATCCGCGCCCGGGGCGGTCAGGCCGTGCCGAGCTGCGACGACGTCGCGGAGTGGGACGGGGCGGCGCGCCTGGTCAAGACCGCGCTGTGCGCGTTCGGGAGCCTGGACGTGCTGGTCTGCGCCGCCGGATTCACCCGCGACAGCGCGCTGGTGTCCATGACCGAGGGCGACTGGGACGACGTGATGCGGTCCCACCTCAAGGGCTGCTTCCTGCCGCTGCGGCACGCCTCCGAGCACTGGCGGGAACGGGCCGCGGCCGGGCACCCCGCGGACGCCCGCGTGATCACCACCTCGTCCGGCGCGGGCCTGTACGGCAGCGCGGGCCAGGGCAACTACGCGGTCGCCACCGCCGGCATAGCCGCGCTCACCCAGGTGGCCGCCGCCGAGCTGGGGCCGTACGGCGTCACCGTCAACGCCGTCGCGCCGGGCGCGAGCCGTGACCGGGTGGCCGGGACCGTCGAGGCGGCCGAGAACGACGCGGCGGCCCTGACCGCCTGGCTCGGGTCGGCCGGGTCGCGGCACGTCACCGGCCGGGTGTTCGAGGTGGGAGAGGGCGCGATCTCCCTGGCGACCGGTTGGCGGCCGGGCCCCGGCGCGGGCCGGGACAAGTGGGACCGCGCCGATGTGGGCGCCGCCGTGGCCGGGCTGCTCGCCCACGCCCCCGTCCCCATGCCCGTGCACGGCTTCGCCTGACGTCCCCCGCGTGTCGCATCCGTCGAGACATGTCCGTACGATTTTTTCGGTACTGACACGACAGGATGGGAGCACGATGAAGGTCGCCTACGTCACCTTCGCCGACCCGCTGGGGCACGACGACGAGCGGGAGACCGCGCTCGCCGCCTGGCTGGGGGAGGGTGTCCAGGGTACGCCGGTGCGATGGGACGATCCGGAGGCGGACTGGGCGTCCTTCGACGCCGCGGTGGTCCGCTCCGCGTGGGACTACATCGAGCGGAGGGACGAGTTCGTCGCCTGGGCGCACCGGGTCGGCGGGCTGACCCGGCTGCTGAACCCCGCGTCGGTGCTCGAATGGAACACCGACAAGACCTACCTGCGCGACCTCGGCGTGCCGACCGTCCCCACCCACTGGAGCCACGAGGGCATCCCCAAGTGGGAGGAGTACGTCGTCAAGCCGGCGATCTCGGCGGGCGCGCGGGACACGATCCGGACCGCCGACCGGGCCGTGGCCGAGGCGCACGCCGCCCGGCTCGCCGCCGAGGGGCGGACCGTCATGGTTCAGCCCTACCTGGAGAGCGTCGAGCACGAGGGCGAGCTGTCGCTGCTCTACTTCGGGGGCGAGTTCAGCCACGCCGTACGGCGGCATCCGATGCTGGCCGGGGGCGGCGAGGAGCTCGACCTGAACAACAGGGCGACGCTGCGCGACCCGGACGTCGACCAGTTCGAGCTCGCCGAGCTGGTGCTGAGCAAGGTGTCCGAGCCTCTGCTCTACGCGCGCGTCGACCTCGTCCGGATGCCGGACGGCGAGCCCGTGCTGATCGAGCTCGAACTCACCGAGCCGTACCTCTTCCTCCGCTACGAGCTGGACGCCCCCGGCCTGTTCGCCCGCGCCCTGGCCGCGATGCTCCGCGGCTAGCTGACCGGTCCGGCACCCGGCCGGCCGCGGCGAACAACTGGGACGGCGGCTGTGCCGTGCCCGCCGATCGCGATCTCGGCGAGCTGGTCGACCAGCTCGCCGAGGCGCCGCGAGATCCGGACGCTGAGGTCCGCGACCCAGGTCCTAGCCGCGGGGCAGGCCGAGCGTGCGCTCGGCGATGATGTTGCGCTGGATCTCGCTCGACCCGGCGTAGATGGTGTCGGCCCGGCTGAAGAGGTACAGCCGCTGCAGGTCGTTCAGGTCGTAGGGCTCGCCGTCGGCGACCAGCCCGGCCCGTCCCTGTACGGCCTGCGCCAGCTCGCCCAGCCTGCGGTGCCACTCCGACCAGTAGAGCTTCGCGATCGACACCTCGGGACCCGGCTCGCCCGCGCTGAGGGAGGTCATCGTGCGCAGGGCGTTGAGGCGCATGATCTCCAGCTCCAGCCAGGACTGCGTGAGCCGGTCGCGCAGCACCGGGTCGTCGATCGCGCCGGACCTGCGCGCGGCCTCGATCACCGCGGCCAGCTCCCGGTGGAAGCCGATCTGCTGGCCGAGCGTGGACGCGCCGCGCTCGTACCCGAGCGTGGCCATCGCCACCCGCCACCCGTCGCCGGGCTCGCCCAGGATGTTCGCGGCCGCCGTACGGGCGCCGTCGAAGAAGACCTCGTTGAACTCGCCGGTGCCGGTCATCTGCGTGATGGGCCGGATCTCGACCCCCGGCTGGTCCATCGGGACCAGCAGGTACGACAGGCCCTTGTGCCTCTGCGAGCCCGGCTCGGTGCGGCACACGACGAAGCACCAGTCGGCGACGTGGGCGAGCGAGGTCCACACCTTCTGCCCGGTGATGACCCACTCGTCCCCGTCGAGTACGGCCTTGGTCTGGACGTTCGCGAGGTCGGAACCGGCGTCCGGCTCGGAGTAGCCCTGGCACCACAGCTCCTCGCCCCGCTGGATGGGCGGCAGGAACCGCTTCTTCTGCTCCGGCGTGCCGAAGTCGAGGATGGTCGGGCCGATCAGGCCCTCGCCGATGTGGCCGACCCGCGCCGGGGCGTTCGCCCGCGCGTACTCCTCGTAGAAGACGACCTGCTCGTCGAGCGACGCGTCGCGCCCGCCGTACTCGCCGGGCCAGCCGAGGCAGGTCCAGCCGGCCGCGCCGAGGTGGCGCTCCCAGGCGACCCGCAGCTCGTGGCCCTCGTGCTCGCGGCCCGGCCCGCCGAGGCCCCGCGCGTCGGCGAACTCACCGGTCAGGTTGGCCTCGAGCCACTCCCGGACCTCGTGTCGGAAGCTGTCTAGCGTCATGCGTGGAACCGTCCGTAATCTCCGCGGAAGAAGACGAGCGGATTGCCGTCCTCGTGCTTGTCGAGTCCATGGACGCGGGCCACCACGATGACGTGATCCCCGGCCGGGTGCTCGGTCTCGATCGTGCAGTCGAGCCAGGCGAGCGTGCCGTCGAAGACGGGACCGCCCGCGGGTGAGAGGCTCCAGGACAGGCCGGCGAACTTGTCCCCACCCCTGGCCGCGAGCCGGTCGCAGACCTCCCGCTGGGTTTCGGCGAGCACGTTCACGCACAGCCGGCCGGTCGCCTTCACCCGGGGCCAGCTCGTGCTGGTGTGCGCCACGCAGAACGCCACCAGCGGTGGGTCCAGGCTGACCGAGGCGAAGGAGTTGGCCGCGAGGCCGCACGGCTCGCCGGTCGCCTCGTCGATCGCGGTGACGGCGACGACTCCGGTGGCGAACCGGCCGAGGACGTTTCGGAAGTGCTTGCTGTCGGAGGGGGAGACGTGCTGCCCGTCACGACCGTGCCGTCCACCCGGGCGGGCGTCCGGCCGAACGCGGTGCCCGGCGGCCGAGGGCGGGGCGTGCTCGCCGACGGGGTGGCCGGGACCGGGGCCGGGACCGGGGCCGCGCGAGGTGGGACGTGCGGGGTCCGGCGTGATCACCCGGGCCGCGTCGGTGCTCATCCTGGCGCTTCCTCTCTCGGTCCCGCCCCTGTCCTGCGCTCACCTTAGCGAGCGCTTGGTTGGACGTGACGGCGACCCCCGCGGACATCGCGGCGACCCGCTCTGACCTCGACGTATCGGACGTGGCCCGGCCCTGGGAGGGCCGTGCCGTTCGGACGTGGAGGTGGCCCAGCGAGCCGGTGAGTCAGGGCGGCGCGCCCATCGACACGCGCTCGTACGCGGCCAGGCCTCCGCTGAATTTCAAGCCGATTCCAGCCCGCGCCATTCCCAATGTCCCTTATGGGGGATTTCTCCGGCCGCCGGTCAGCAGGGGAAGGAGCGGCTGGCAGGACGAGGCGGCGCCGATCTCCTCGGCGAGCGGCCGGTCCCCGCCGGTCAGCACGCCGGGCGTGCTGACGGTGTGATCGATGACGCGGCTGGTTCCGCTCCGCTCTCATGGCTCTTCGGCCGTCTGAGGCTCACTGCGGGCGGCGGACGAAGTGACGTGACGCGTCCTGGCGGGCGTGGGGGGCCCGCCAGGACACGTCACGCTCCGGGCGAGATGGTCACGACCCCGGCGAGGGTTGGGGTCGTGGCCATCGTTTATCGCACGGAGTCCCGTGGTGGCCGGTCGTCCTCGCCGGGACCGGCCGATCCCGTCCGATGGCGCATGGTCAGCGGTGCGGCGCCGGCGTCGCGCGCCCGACGCGTCCCGACGACTTCACCGACATTCCCGGTGAAGGCCCCGTACGCGTGCCAGGCGGTCAGTTCGGTAAATACCGACGGCACCGACATCCCGCTTCCGTTGCTCTGGTAGGTGTGGGGAGCCGTTCGCGGCGCCCCCGCTCCCATTCGATGGATTTGTACCAACGTTTGGATGATGCGCGGTCCGCCCGCTCAGGTCAAGTGGTTGTTTGCACAAAGACAGAGATCGTCTAAATTTGTTGGAACAAAAGGGTAGATTGAGGGAAAATGGCACGATCGTCGCTCTACCAGCAGGTGGCCGCCGAGCTACGGAAGGCCATCTACCTGGGGGCGCTCGGGCCAGGCGACCAGATCCCCACCGAGGCCGAGCTCATGGAGGCGCACCGGGTCAGCCGGAACACCGTGCGGCTGGCGCTCGGTGAGCTCGAGAACGAAGGCCTGATCCTCAGGATGCGCCGCCGCGGCACCTTCGTCCGCGAGCGCCGCCCGCTCCTCATCCGCCCCCAGCAGGAGTTGCTGTCCCTGAACACGGGCGAGCCCCGCATCGACGCGTTCGTGCACGCCGTCACCTCCGAGGGCCGCCAGGCCGGGCAGGACATCGAGGTGGCCATCGTCGAGCCGCCGGAGGACGTGGCGACCCGGCTCGCCCTCGCCGACCGGGCCCTCGCCGTCGTGCGCCGCCGCCTCCGCTTCGTGGACGGCCAGCCGTACAACACGAACGACTCCTACTTCCCGTACGCCATCGTCGCCGACTCGGAGATCGCCCGGCCCGGCGACATCAGGCGGGGCGCCAACCGGGTGCTCGAAGAGCTCGGGCACACGCAGGTCCGCGTCGTCGACGACATCTCCGCCCGGATGCCCACCCCCGACGAGTCGTCCCGTCTCCAGATCGAGCCGGGTACCCCTGTCGTCGTCTACGTCCGGGTCGGATACGACCCCGAGGACGTTCCCGTACGCGTCGCGGTTTCGGTGCTTCCCGCTGACAAGCACCTCATCAGATACGAGCTGGAAGCCCGATGACGCGCCACGGATCCCCCGTCGCCTGACGGGGCGTTCCCCCATGTTCCTCCCCGCGGGCGACCGCGGGGCCCGCTCGCCGTCGCATCAGTCACGGCCTGCCCCCTCCATGAGCTGGAGAAGGCCGCCATCCGGCGGGCGAACGCCGCTGGAAGGCCGCTCCCCCTAGACGCCCGCCGAGGCGGCGCGGAGGCGCACGCCCTCCATCGGTGACTTTCCGTGTTTGCAGCACCACAGAAAGGAATCGATCATGTCGTCCCGCATCCTCCTCCCCGGGAAGTTCACCCTCCGCCGGGCCGTCCCCGACGACCTGCCCGCCGTGCTGTCCCTGCTCGCCGACGCCGCGCGCTGGCTCGACTCCCAGGGCGTGCGGCAGTGGCCGGCCGACGGCTTCCCCGCCTCCCGGATCGAACCGCTCATCGAGGTCGGCGCGATGTTCGTCCTCGACGACGGCAGGGGCACGGCCGCGACCGTCGCGCTCGACGGCCACGCCGACCCCGAGTTCTGGGGGCGCGACGACCGTCCCGACACCGCACGCTACGTCCACAAGCTCGCGGTGAGCCGCGCGTACGCCGGAAAGGGGCTGGGCGAGGCGCTCCTCGACTGGGCCGGGCTGCGCGCGGCGGCCGACGGGAGACGCTGGCTGCGGCTGGACTGCTCCAAGGACAACCTCCGGCTGCAGCGCTACTACGCCGAGCTGGGGTTCCGGCACGTCAGGACGGTGGACCTGGCCCATCGGGCGTCGGGCGCGCTCTTCGAGCGCCCGGCGGGAGCCACTGTGACATCCGCCCGCACAAGGTAGCGATCTCAGCTGAACGGGGCGGATGCCGTACAGCGTGTCAAACGGACCGGCTACTGTTCGGTACATGACCGCACCGCTGCTGGAAGTGATCGCGCTGGACGTGCGTGACGCCGTGGCCGCCGAGGAGGGAGGAGCCGACCGGCTGGAGGTCGTGTCCGACATGGCCTCCGGTGGGCTCACCCCCTCGGCGGACGTGGTCGCCGCCATCGCCGAGGCGTGCTCGCTGCCCCAGATGGTGATGCTCCGCGGCAACGCGGGCTTCACGGCCACCGCCGAGGAGCTCGACGGCCTTCGCGAGGAGGCCCGCGAGCTGGCCAAGGCGGGCGCGGGCGGCTTCGTCTTCGGATTCCTCACCGAGGAGGGCACGGTCGATCTGGAGGCGACCGAGGCGCTCATCCACGCGGTGGCACCGCTCCCGTGGACCTTCCACCGTGCCGTCGACAACGCCGCCGACGTCCGGGCCGCCTGGCGTGCCGTACGGCTGCTGCCGAACCTGGCCACCGTCCTCACGTCCGGCTCCCCGAAGGGGGTCGGCGAGGGGCTCCCGGTGCTGCGCGAGCGCACCGACGCCGGGGACGGCGAGATCGTCATGGCCGGGGGCGGGCTCAAGGAGGAGCACGTCCCCGTGCTGCGCCAGTGGGGTGTGCGCGCCTTCCACGTCGGCAGTCCCGCGCGCGAGTCGTGGGCCCACCCCGTGGACCCCTCCCGCGTACGCGCCTGGCGCCACATCCTCGATCACGCTTGATCGCGAGGGACGAGTCCCGAGCTACGCCCGGAGGTCATCGCCTCAAGGGGCACCCCTAGCCTGGGCGGGATCCGACAGGGCGTGGTCGGCGCGTGCCAGGGCCGCCGTCATCGTCCTGATCGTGGCGGGCTCGTCCATGACGCCGCCGCCCGCCTCACGCCGCTGCTCCCAGGCATCCACCCGCGCGCTGTACTCCTCGTAGTGCGCGAGATGGAACGCGTACACGGTGGCGTAGCGGCTGACCAGATGCGAGGGGTGCATGTCCCAGCCCTGGTAGAAGCCGTTCGACAGCGAGTGCGCCACCAACCGGGCGTGCCGCGCCCACAGGGCGTGGACGTCCTTCGCCGAGTTCGACGCGGGGGAGGCGGCCAGCGAGCCGTCGGCCAGCTCCACCTCGGTCCCCGCGAACGCGATACGCATGATCTCCCTGGCGTGGTCGCACACGGGATGGTCGAGCCGCTGCTCGTGCGGCGGCAGCCCGCAGGCCGCGGTGTAGTCGAACACCCCGAAATGCGCGGCGGCCAGCCGTCCCCCGAGCGACGGCACCAGGTCGGCGGAGCGCAGCAGGAAGGCCACGGTCTGCGGGGCCTCGACCTGGATCTCGAACCGTAGGGCGCACTCCGGGAGGCCCGCCGCGCCCTCCAGCGCCTCCAGGCAGTGCGCGAACTGCCCGAGGTAGCCCTCCATCAGCACTTTCGGGAACGTGACCGTGAACCCCGGCGGCAGCGCGCCCGCCCGCCTGAGCACCTCCGTGACGAAGCCGTCGAGCGTCCTGACACTGCGTACGGGGTCGCCGTCGGCGAACGACTTCACCCGCAGGCCCCACCGGCGCGGCAGCGTGCCCGCCCGCGCCATCACCGCCACGGCCTCGGCGGCGCTTTCGACGTGCCGGTCCTCCTCGGCGTCGGGGCGCCGGCCGTACCCGTCCTCGAAGTCGATCCGCAGGTCCTCGACCGGCTCGCTCCGCAGCTTCCTGCGGACCCGATCGTGTACGGGCGCGGCCAGGTCAGGGTCGAGACCGCACAGCGCCGGCAGCTCCCCGGGGGAGAAGAGATGCTCGTGGAGCAGCTCGGTGGCCGCGCGTCCCCATTCGTCCACGGTGGTCGCGGTGACCTGGTCGGCGGGGACATACACCGTGTGCACCGGCTGCCAGGCCGGTCCCGCCCCCGAGAACCGGGCCGACTGCTCGCGGTAGGTCTCCTCGAAGCCCTCGATGAGGCCGGCCGGTTCGGGCAGGGTCGTCTTCATACATCGATCCTCGCAAAGCGCATGGGGCGAGGTCAGGAGGAGGCGCCCGCCGTGTCCCGGGGAACGCGGCCGCAGGCGGCCAGCATGGCGGGGCGGCCGACCAGCTTGACCCGCTCGCCCCGGCCCAGCGTGCGGGCCAGCTCGGTCTCGGCCGTCTCGATCGCGAGCCAGTCGTCGTACGTCACCGGTGTGATCCCGCGCGCGCTCAGCAGGTCATCCAGCTTGGCGATCGCGGCGCCGGGGACGGCTTCCGCGAGCAGGGTGCGCGCGGTCTCGGCGGCGTCGGACTTGTTGGTGCCGATCACGCCGGTCGGGCCCCGCTTGAGCCATCCGGAGACGTACTGGCGATCGGTTCCCGTGACCTTGCCCGCGACGTTGGGCACGGTCATGGTCCCGGCGTCGAACGGCACGCCGGGCAGCGCCACGCTGCGGTAGCCCACCGACCGGAGCACCATGTCCGCCGGGATGGTCTCGAACTCGCCGGTGCCGGTGACCCGGCCCTCCACCAGGCGGGTCCGCTCCAGCCGGAGGCCCTCGACCCGGGCGGTGCCGAGGATCTCGACAGGGCGCAGCCAGAAGCGCACGTCCAGCGCGCGCGGCCGGCCCGCCGGGATCCGCGTCGACCAGGACCGCAGCACCTCGACGTTCCCCCTGATCTGCCGGGAGAGCCCCTCGACGTCGGCGGCCTCGACCTCGTGCGGGAGAGTGCGGATGTCGGCGTTGGCCAGCTCGCCCAGCTCGCGCAGTTCCTTCAGGGTGAACTTGGCATGCTCGGGGCCCCGGCGGCCGATCATGTGGATCCTGCGGACGCGGGAGGCGGCGAGCCGGTCGAGCACCTCCTCGGGCACGTCGGTGCCGCGCAGCTCGTCGGCGGTCTTGGCGAGGATGCGGACCACGTCCACGGCGACGTTGCCGACGCCGATCACCGCGATCTCCTCGGCGTCGAGCGTGAACGCGTCGGAGGGGACGTCCGGGTGGCCGCAGTACCAGTTGACGAAGTCGGTGGCCGCCACGCTGCCCGGCAGGTCCTCGCCCGGGACGCCGAGGTGCCGGTCCACCATCGCCCCCGTGCAGTAGACGACCGCGTCGTAGCAGGCCAGCAGGTCGTCGGCGGAGACGTCCGCGCCCAACTCGAGGCCGCCGAGGAAGCGGATGCCGGGCGTTTCGAGGACCCGTCGCAGGTAGCCCGCGATCGACTTGATGGACGTGTGGTCGGGGGCCACGCCGTACCGGACGAGTCCGTAGGGGGTGGGCAGCCGTTCGAGCACGTCGATCTCGATGGGCTCGCCGGACTGCTTGGACAGGGCCTCGGCGGTGTAGATCCCGGCCGGACCCGATCCCACGATCGCCACGCGCAACGTCACCATGGCCTCCAGGGCAGGCGTCCTTTACGTGATTCTTTACCACGCGGGCCCCGTAGGGCCAGGTGGGCCGCGCCACCGCCAGGGTATGTCTTTCCCCCGCCTCGCCTCGCCGTACGGCACCGCCGCGCACTACGGGGATATGTCGTGAATGAGGGGTTGCGTGGGGTTGCTGTGACGATCAAAGTTGATCCTCGTGGGCAAAAGGCGGAGAAACCCCGGGACGCACCAGCGGTCGGATGGCACGCTCCCAGACATGAGGGGATTCCGTAGGAGGCTGCCCGACGCGCGTCCGGAGGACGGGCCGCTGTCGGAAGCGCGGCGCTACGAGGCGCTCGGCCGGGTGCTCGCCGCGCTGTCCGGAGACGCGGAGATGCGCGACGCCTGCCGCGACCTGACCTGGTGGCAGGCGGCGGACGAGAGCTGGCACATCGAGTGGGGCGACGGTCCGTACGCCTCGGAGGTGGCCGACCTGGTCGTCGGGCGGCTCCGAGAGGCGGTGCCTGACGCGGGCCTGGCCGCGCCGTCCGGCCCGGGCACGCGCACGGAGGCGAACATCGACGTCATGGGCATCGGCTTCCTGCTGCACGCGGTCGATCCGCTCGGGCTGGAACGCCTGCGCACCACCCCGGGCCTGTGGCGGATGGCCGCCTCGATCAGCGCCGTCGACGACGGGGAGCCGGCAGGGCGCGGCGGCTCCCGCAGGCACTGGGAGGAACTGCTCGGCGGCTGACCGCCACGGACCCCGCCGATCAGAGCGTGATCAGAGGACGGACCGGGCCAGCCGCGCCCGGTGTGCCTGTGGCGGCCCGAAGAGCTGGGCGTCGGAGGTCGCGCGCTTGAAGTAGCGATGTGCGTCGTGCTCCCAGGTGACGCCGATGCCGCCGTGGACCTGGATGCTCTCACCGGCCGCCGAGAGGTACGCCTCGGTGCAGTACGACCCGGCGATCGCGGCGTAGACGGCCAGTTCGTCGGCGGGAGCCGCGCAGGCCTGGTAGGCCGCCGAGCGGGCCGACTCCACCTGGAGCAGCACGTCGGCCAGCTTGTGCTTGATCGCCTGGAACGAGCCGATCGGGCGGCCGAACTGGTGCCGCTGCTTGGCGTACTCCACGGCCGACTCCAGGCAGTGGGCCGCGCCGCCGACCTGCTCGGCCGCGAGCGCCGCGACGCCCATGTCGCGCACCCGGTCGCGGGCGCCCGCGTCCCCGATCCGCCGGACCGGAACGCCGTCGAAGGTCAGCTCGGCCAGCGGCCGGCTCTGGTCCATGGTGACGAGCGGCCGGCGCGCGGAGGGCGCCGCCTCGACCAGGGCGTCGCCGACGTAGGCCAGCACCACCTCGCCGTCCAGCGCGTACGGCGCGACGCCGCTCAGGAGTCCCCCCTCCACGGACAGTTCCGCCTCGTCGGGGAAGATGACGGTTGCGGTCACGCTCCCGTCGGCGATGCCGGGTAGCAGGCGCTCCTTGGCGTCGTCGTCTCCCGACTCGCCGATCGCGGCGACGGCCAAAACGGCGGTGGAGAGATAGGGGAGCGGCGACAGCGCCCGGCCGATCTCCTCGCAGACGACGGCCGCCTCGGCGAGTCCGCAGCCGGCGCCGCCGTACTCCTCGGGGACGGCCAGCCCGGCGACCCCGAGTTCTCCGGCGAAGCGGCGCCACGTGGTCTGGTCCGCCGCGCCGGGGTGGGCGTCGAGGAAGGATCGTACGGCGGCTCGCAGCTCGCGCAGTTCATCAGAAGAGGTCACGCGGGCAGCATAACAAGCGTTTGCTTGCCACCCATTACCTTCCCTATGGGGATTTTGTCCCGTTTTGAGGGATATATATACTGCTTGTTGCCACTTTCGTATGGTTTTCGGGGGATCGAGTGGCTGTGGCCTTGGACGAGTTCCGGCGTCGCGCGGCGGGCGACCTGCCGGGTGACTTCGCTGATCTGGAGCGGTGGGAGCACCGCATCCAGCGCGACATGCTGCTCGGACTCGCCATGGGCGTGGTCGCCGGGGCGCTCGCCGCGGTCTCCGTCAGGTTCGCCCCCGCGCAGGTGTCGGCCGCCGCGGACCCCTACCTCGTGGTCGCCGTCGTGATCCTGGCCGGACGCCTGTCGCTCGGGTTCGGCTGGGCGCTGGTCAACTGCACCCTCACCGCGTTCGGCGCGCTGATCTCGCGCATCGTCTGCGTGGCCGTCATCGGCGGGCAGTCCCCTCTCGACGGCGGCGTGGCCGACTCCCTCAACCGCCTGCTGTTCCTCATGGTCCTGAGCGGCGTGCTCGCCTCCCTCACCCGGCTGAGCGACATGTGGGGCGACGTCGCCGCCGGCGGCCTCGCCGTGCTCTTCCTGGTCGACGACGTGGACGGCTACCTGAACCTGCTGAAGGGCGCGGTGCTCCCGGTGTGGCAGTGGGCCGCGGGCGCGGCGCTCGTGCTCGGCCTGGCCTGCGCCCTGTGCCTGCGCCCCACCCTGCCGAGCCGGCTGCGCGCCTCTGGGGTCGCCTTCGGGCTCGTCGTGGTCTACACGCTGACCGCCGCGTTCTAGCCATGTTCCGGATCCGGACGAAGATCGACGGTGGAGATCACGGCGGAGCCTGGGGATAACGGCGGGCGCTTCGCGGCTGGGAGTCGATAGCCTTAGCACATCGTCTCTCTCATGAGATCTCCCATCACCGAGCGAGGAGTAGCCGTGCTGCTGCGTATGTCGACCCTGTTCCTGCGCACCCTGCGTGAGGATCCGGCGGACGCGGAAGTGCCGAGCCACAAGCTGCTCGTCCGCGCCGGCTACGTCCGGCGGGTGGCCCCCGGCATCTACTCCTGGCTGCCGCTCGGCAAGATCGTCCTGGAGAACGTCACCCGCGTGGTGCGCGAGGAGATGAACCGGATCGGCGCGCAGGAGGTGCTCTTCCCCGCGCTGCTGCCCCGCGACTACTACGAGGCGACCGGCCGCTGGACCGAGTACGGCGACACGCTCTTCCGCCTGAAGGACCGCAAGGGCTCCGACTACCTCCTGGGTCCCACCCACGAGGAGATGTTCACCGACATGGTGAAGGGGGAGTACTCCTCCTATAAGGACTATCCGGTCACCCTCTACCAGATCCAGACGAAGTACCGCGACGAGGCCCGGCCCAGGGCGGGCATCCTGCGCGGACGCGAGTTCGTCATGAAGGACTCCTACTCCTTCGACCTCGACGACGACGGCCTCAAGCACTCGTACGAGCAGCACCGCGAGGCCTACATCCGCATCTTCGACCGGCTCGGCATCGACTACCGCATCTGCTTCGCCATGTCCGGCGCCATGGGCGGCTCGGCCTCCGAGGAGTTCCTCGCGCCCTGCCCCACCGGCGAGGACACCTTCGTCGCCTGCCACAACTGCGGATACGCCGCGAACGCCGAGGCGGTCACCACGCCCGCGCCGCCCGCCGTGACGGCCGAGCAGCCCGCCCTCCGCGTCCTCGACACGCCCGACACCCCGACCATCGAGTCGCTGGTCGAGTACGTCAACGAGCACCACGGGCTCGGGATCACCGCCGCGGACACCCTCAAGAACATCGTGGTGAAGGTCCGCACCCCCGGCTCCGACAAAGCCGAGGTCCTCATCGTCGGCGTGCCCGGCGACCGCGAGGTCGACTTCAAGCGTCTGGAGGCGGCCCTCGCCCCCGGCGTCCCCGAGATCTTCGAGGCCGAGGACTTCGCCCGGCACCCCGGGCTCGTCCGCGGCTACATCGGCCCGCAGGTGCTCGCGTCGCTGGGCATCACCTACCTCGTCGATCCGCGCGTCGTCGCCGGCTCCGCCTGGGTCACCGGCGCGAACGAGCCCGGCAAGCACGCCGCCCACGTCGTCGCCGGCCGCGACTTCCAGGCGGACGGCACCATCGAGGCGGCGGAGGTCCGGGCCGGCGACTCCTGCCCCCGCTGCGCGCACCCGCTGTCCATCGACCGCGGCATCGAGATCGGCCACATCTTCCAGCTCGGCCGCAAGTACGCCGACGCCGTCGGGCTCGACGCCCTCGGCCCCGACGGCAAGCCGATCCGCGTCACCATGGGCTCGTACGGCGTGGGCGTCTCGCGCGCCGTCGCCGTGCTGGTCGAGCAGCGGCACGACGCCCTCGGCGTGGCGTGGCCGCGCGAGATCGCGCCCGCCGACGTCCACATCGTCGGCACCGGCAAGGAGAACCAGATCGAGGTGGCGACCCAGATCGCCGAGGAGCTCGAAGCGCGCGGCCTGCGCGTCCTGGTGGACGACCGCCCCGGCGTCTCACCCGGCGTGAAGTTCAAGGACTCCGAGCTGCTCGGCATGCCGACCGTGCTGATCGTGGGCCGTGGCCTGGCTCAGGGCGTCGTGGAGCTGCGCGACCGCGCCACCGGCGCCAAGGAGGAGATCCCGCTCGCCGAGGCCGTGGAGCGCGTGCTCGCGGCCTGCCGGGCCTGACGTACCCGAGGCATCGCCCGGTCCGGCACGGCCGGACCGGGCGTACTCATGGGGAGGCCGCGGGCACCGGTGTCGGCTCGGTCTTGACCGGCGGCGACCCGGTGGTGCGCTCCGCCGGCATCCCGGGGAACGCGACCACCGCGGGCTGCCAGTCGTACGCGCGGGTGGCGCCCTCCTGCATCGCCTGGGCGGCGAGCCGGCGCAGCGAGGCGTCCCCGTCGGCGGCGAGCTCCAGATAGGCGGCGACGACCCGCTCCTCGATCAGCACCGCGAGCCGTACGGCGTCGTCCTTGTCCTTCACGTCGAACGGGAGCGGGTAGGCGGGGTCCGCCTCCGGCGGCGTGCCGCCCCGCCGCAGGATCAACGCGCGCAGCCGGTCGCGGCGCGCCCGGTGGGCGTCGAACCCGGCCGTCGCCTTCGTGCGCAGCGCTCCGCCGGTCTTGCCGCCGATCACTCCATAGGCGTACACGGCGGCGTGCTCGGCGGAGAGCACCTTGTCGAGCCGGTCGGTCATCGCAGCCTCCCGAGGGCGACCACGTGCACGGCCTCGCAGGCGCCGATGCTGGCGATGAGCTGGGACAGGACAGGGGAGGCCGCCTCCATCTGCCCGGGTCGCGCGGCCGCCGCGCGTCGTTCCGCGCCGCGCAGGCCGGCCAGCGAGACGGCGGACGCCGACGGTGACGGCGACCCGGACGGTGCCGCACCGGACGGATCCGCGGACGCGGGGGCGGACGCCTCCGCGCCCTGCGGGAGCATGCGGCGCAACGCGGCCAGATGGGCCAGATGGCGCTGCTCGAACGGCTGCAGCTCGGCGGCCAGCTTCGTCAGGGAGAGCGCGGCCCTGCGGTACAGGGCGACGGTCTCCTCCTTGTCCGCGATCAGCGACCTGAGCAGCAGCGTCTCGGGATCGGGAGGCCCCGGCACGCGGGGTTTCACGGCGGGGGACGACGAGCAGCCCGAGACGAGCATCCCGGCCGCCGCGGCGCCTAGCAGTGAGCGCCTCGTCAGCGTCGATCCTCCATCCACGACACAGCATCGTAAGGGGGGAGGCACCGTAGTCGGGGCCAGGCGTCGCGCTCTTTCCGCCCCGTGGTGTCGATAGGCTGTTGGCACATTCGGCGAGGTACGCCATTTGAATCAGGGAGGTCGGCATGGGCGAGGATGCTCGACGCGGCCGCCTTTTGGAGCTGCTCGGCCCGTTGATCACCGCCGAGGGGCTCGATCTGGAGGACGTGACGATCACTCCGGCGGGCAAGCGGCGGCTGGTCCGCGTGGTGGTGGATCGCGACGGCGGCGTGAGCCTCGACGACGTGGCGGAGGTCAGCCAGGCCGTCTCCAAGGAGCTTGACGAGACCGACGTGCTGGGCGGCAGCCCGTACGTGCTGGAGGTCACCTCGCCGGGAGTCGACCGGCCGCTCACGGAGCCGCGCCACTGGCGGCGGGCCCGCGGTCGGCTGGTCAAGGCCGACCTGCGAGACGGCTCCTCCGTCGAGGGACGGGTGACCGGCGTCGACGAGTCCGGCGTGGAGCTGGACGGCACGCGCCGCATCGATCTTGTGGACCTGGCCAAGGGGCGGGTCCAGGTGGAGTTCAACCGGGCGGACGACGACCACGGTGAAGATCTCGATGGCGACATCGAGGACGAGGGCTAAGGGGGAGCCTTGTGGACATTGACATGAGCGTCCTGCGCAGCCTGGAGCGGGAAAAGGACATCTCCTTCGACCTCGTCGTCAAGGCGATCGAGGACGCGCTTCTGATCGCCTACTTCCGCACCGAGGGCGCGGCGCAGAAGGCCAGGGCCGAGCTTGACCGCGCCACCGGTCACGTGACCATCTGGGCGGCGGAGCTGGGCGAGGGCGGTGAGGTGCTGAGGGAGTACGACGACACCCCCGGCAACTTCAGCCGCATCGCCGCGACCACGGCCAAGCAGGTGATCCTGCAGCAGCTGCGCGACGCTGAGGACGAGATCAACTTCGGTGAGTTCGCCAGCCGTGAGGGCGAGCTCGTCGCCGGGATCATCCAGCAGGGCAAGGATCCGCGGGTCGTCCTGGTCGACCTGGGGAAGATCGAGGCGATCCTGCCCCACGCCGAGCAGGTCCCCGGCGAGGAGTACACCCACGGCGAGCGGATCCGCTGCTACGTGGTGCAGGTGAAGAAGGGGCCGAAGGGGCCGTCGGTGACGCTGTCGCGGACGCACCCCAACCTGGTGAAGAAGCTCTTCGCCCTTGAGGTGCCCGAGATCGCCGACGGCACGGTGGACATCGCCGCCATCGCCCGCGAGGCCGGCCACCGCACGAAGATCGCCGTACGCTCCCGCAAGGGCGGCGTGAACGCCAAGGGCGCCTGCATCGGCCCGATGGGTTCGCGCGTGCGCAACGTGATGACCGAGCTGCACGGCGAGAAGATCGACATCATCGACTGGTCGGAGGACCCGGCGGAGTTCGTGGGGAATGCCCTGTCGCCCGCGCGTGTTTCCCGTGTCGAGGTGGTCGACGCGGAGGCGCGCGTCGCCCGGGTGATCGTGCCCGACTACCAGCTCTCGCTGGCGATCGGCAAGGAGGGGCAGAACGCCCGCCTCGCCAACCGGCTCACCGGGTGGCGCATCGACATCCGGCCGGACACCCAGGAGGCACCGGCCGATCCCGCTGATGCGTCGGCAAGGTAAGCTGGAGCATGGTGGCCAGGCGGCCCCGCTGAGAACATGCGTGGGCTGCCGGGTTCGCACGGTCAAGTCCGAGCTGCTCCGCCTGGTCGTGGTCGAGGACGTCATCGTCCCCGACGTGCGAGGACGGCTTCCTGGGCGAGGTGCGTCGCTGCATCCCGCGCCGAGTTGTCTGGAGCTCGCGATGCGTCGCCGGGCGTTCTCTCGTGCCTTCCGCACCGGGAGAACGCTCGATGTGACGCGTCTGCGTGACTACCTCGCGGGGCTTGACGCCCGGCGCTGACCGGGTGAATGGTTACCAATTGCCGATCCCACGGTAGGCATGGGGTCGGACGAACTGTCATGTAAGGGACGCCGAGTTGATGGGCGGAGTCAGATTGCTATGAGCGCCTGATGAGCACGCGGCGATGAGTACGTCTAGGTAGCGACGGTCCGGCGGCCAGCCAGCCTCCCGGGCCGAGTAGGGAGTGCAGTGGCGAAGGTCCGGGTATACGAGCTCGCCAAGGAGTTCGGAGTAGAGAGCAAGGTCGTGATGGCCAAGCTCACCGAGATGGGCGAGTTCGTGCGATCGGCGTCCTCGACGATAGAGGCACCGGTCGTCCGCAAGCTTACGGAGGCGTTCGGTAAGGGCGACTCCTCAAGGGGCGGCAAGTCGTCTCCCCGTCCGGCGCAGCCTCCGCGGCCCGCGCCGAGGCCGGCCGAGGGCCAGGCCGGTGGCGCGACGGCGCCTGTTTCCCAGTCTCCGGACGCCGGTGTCAGGCCGGTCCCCAAGCCGGGCCCGCGGCCCGCGCCCCGTCCGGTTCCGATGCCTCATCCGACGCAGCCCGCGCCCGAGGCGGCGCGTCCGGCGCCGCAGCGCCCGCAGGCTCCGCGGCCCGACGCTCCTCGGCCCGAGGCCCCGCGTCCGGCCGCGTCCGGCCCCCGTCCGGGTGGCGCCGCGCCGAAGCCGGGCC
>NZ_BBYK01000072.1 GCF_001570365.1 Microtetraspora fusca
AGCGCCACCTGAGCCGGCACTTCGCGGTACGGCTGTCCAGACGTGAACCAGGGATGCTTCCTCAGCCGTAGTTGGAGATCTCGATGAGGTTGTGGTCCGGGTCCCGGATGTACAGGCTGGTGATCGGGCCGAGCGCGCCGGTCCTGGGAACCGGACCCTCTTCGATGGGTACGCCGGCGGCGGTCAGATGGGCGGCCACCTGATCCAGGGGCGAGTGGGTGATCAGGCAGAGGTCGGCGCTGCCCGGCACGGGGCGGAGGGCGTGCGGCCGGATCTCGTGCCCGGCCTGGTGCAGGTTGATCTTGCTGGAACCGAAGGCGAGCGCGTGGCGGCCACCGCCGAAAGTCACCGGCTCCATTCCGAGGGCGTCCCGATAGAAGTCGATCGTCCGGGGGATGTCGGCCACGGTCAGGACGAGGTGATCGAGGCTCGCAATGCGGACGGCGAAGGTCTCCTTGACGGCCTCCCAGGCCACCGGTGGCAGGAGGTCCCGATTACGGGCGAAGAACGCGTGAAGCGCGGCCCCGTGTTCCGCGCGGATGTCCGCGTTGTGCCGGGCGACGTCGATCTCGTTCGCGGCCGTGATCAGGATGAACGCCCGAAGTCCGGCGTCGGAGGGGGCAACCGGCCGACCCGTGAAGCGGTCTACGAAGCGCAGGGCGGGATAGGTGGCCGCGCGGTCGCAGGAGGCGTAGAGATACACCAGCGCCTCGGCCGGGGCCCCGATCACCTCGGCCAGCGCGGCCCGATCGGCGAGGTCGAGGAGCCGGTGGTCGAAGCCATCTGTGCCGTAGGTCGCGTGACACAGACCGGCGAGCTGCACCTCTTCAGGCGCGTCCCAGTCCTTGAGCTGGGCCACGACGCGGTGCAGGTGCTCCAGGAGCGTGCCGCCGGGGTGAGGGATCTCGGCGGCGCCCTTGGAGGCGAGGAATGCTGTCGAATCCGTAAAGGTATCCGCTGTCATGTTCGCCTTGTATACACCAGTGGGTGAGACCGACGAGGACAGGGGCGCTGATGCCGAAGGTCCCGAACACCGGTGTCCGCTGGGCCGGAGGGAGTATGTTCGCGAATCCCGCCATGCCACTCTCGCAGGGCGGGCATCAAGGTTGGCAGGTCAGACGGTGTGCTGGGTTGCCGCGAGAGCACACTCACGGCACATGAGCGTGGAAACCGCTCAAAGCCGATGAGAACCAGCGGAAGCCGAAACCACAGGTCAACAGCGAATGCGATCAATCGGCCCAGGCCGCAGCCCGCACGTCATCAGATTTCGATGATCTGACGATTCTGCGCGAGAGCGTGTGGTCTGACCTACTGGTCAGGCTGAATGTGAGGATGTCAGCTCGACTCTTGTTGAGCGGACCACGAGCGCTCCCAGGTGTCGTGGACGTCACTAACCAGGTCCCACGCTCAAGAGAACAAAGAGCGTTGGGGTAATGAGTCCGTACAGCAGGCCGAAGGCGACGGGATTTCGGGGCCAATTCTGAAAATCACTTTCATCCGGTGGGGATCGGAGTACGGAAAGGCCGGCGACGAATGGCATAAATAGCGCCATCGCAAGCATCTCCTCGCGCCAGTCATCAAATGGAGGTTTCAAGATGCCCGTCATGCCCAGTACGAGGAGAAGGACTTCGGTGACCACCGTGGAAGTGGCTGCGCAGATCAGCCAGTACGTCCACCTCGACGGTTTCAGCACGTTGGCCCTCCCGTTGATGCCGGTCGCCTCCATACCCGGTAGTCCGTGCGCCGGCCGAAAGGCCAAGGCCAGGATCCGCTTCGCGGCCCGGGGTGGTATCCGACAACGGTCGCCGTGGTGCTGACGCCGTCACGCCGGACGATCGGCTTCTTGAAAAAGCTCCATCCGCCATATACGCCCAGACCAAGGCCTAACACCCTGGTGCGACCGATGAACACCTCAGGCGCCACGCCATGCAGTTTCATGGATATCCCATCGGTCGGGGAGACGTATGGGGAAAAGCGAGCGACGAAACTTGCTCCAGTTTGCAAGCAGGGGGGCAATGCCCCCTTGGCGGAACCGCGGCCGCAATTCACCGATCTTTGGCAGCTATCAGGGGGCGGGAGCGGAGTGGGCGAGGCGATCCCAGACCAGACGCCGGCATTCCGCTGACAGACCCTGGTCCCTCATGGCCCTATGTAGCAGGTCAAAATCGCACCCGTGCGCGCTCATATGGTCGAGGAGGGGGTCGTAACGATCGGCCCTGTCCCGTACGAGTTCCGTAGCCAGCCGTAGTTCCAAACGAACCGCAGGAACTTGGTGCGAGCCACATGCGATCCACACGTAGTGCTGCCATGGGCCGCGGCCAACGCATTCCATCGCGTCAGAGTCAACCTGCCTCTCAACGGTGCTTATTTCCACCTTGACCCCGTGCACCTCGTACCTGGTGAAGTACTGCGAGGACTGTGGAAGCCACGAGGCGGCATGAAGGCAGGGGAACGAGGTGAGCGCGGCAGCGAACCGATCCACATCCTCTCGCCGCGCCACCAGGAGGTCGATATCCCCGGCAGGAAGCTGAACACCTTGGAGAAGAGCTGCGCTCGTGCCCCCTACGCGGTAAGCGACGTCGGCATCCACGGCTCGCATGGCAGTGAGCACGGTGTCCAGCGTCGTAGTTATGTCCGCCGCGCGAAGAAATGTTCCACCGTTGTCCATGACGAGCAGCGTAAGGTCAAGAGGACGCGACAGAACAGGCGTCACCGGCCACACGCCAGAGCTTCAGATCAACGAATGCATGAGCAAAAGGGGCCGGTTAGAACAGCTCAAACCACGGTTCTCCCTGCTCAACGAGGTAGGTGAACGGTTAACACGTCCCGCGACACGATGATCTCGTGCAGCGATTCGATGCCGCAGGAGTCGACCTGGTCCCTGGTGAACGGGTCCGAGTGGCCGAGCAACACCCGCGGGGTGTCATGGTGGAGATCCTCGGTCACGAGGGCATCGGTGCATCGATCGATCGCGCGGCGACCGACAGTCCTTCCGGCGCCGAACAGGCATGGCTTGGCGAATATCCGACTGTCGGGATAGAGGCGGACGCCGTGGTGCAAGAGATCCGTCGATGGAGTCCACCGGCGTGGGCGCGTCTGACGGTTCGAGCTCGGGACCTTCAGTGCTTGCAATGGCCGTGCGACTTCTGCGGCACGCGCCCACCGTCCTCAGCCGTGCTAATCGGTATAGGCCCTGCCGTCTATCTGGCGCTCGCTTCCCCCACCACGCCGCCCTGGCATACGATCACTCGTCATGACTGACCTCTTTGACAGTCTTTTGGTGCTGCTTCCGCTGGGAGTCCTTGGACATGCGGCGTATCGCGCATTCCTGAACCCGGGCGATGCCACTGGGATCTTTCGAAGAGGGTTCCTTGCCGCTGGCGTTGTGTTGCTCTTTCTGCCGCTGGTAGGCGTAGTCCAGATCTTTGGTCGCGACTTCTCTTCCGGCCCAGAGACGTTTGATATCGCGGTGAAGGCAGGGTTCGGAATGCTGCTCGCGGCGCTCATCTGTGCAGTCGTCGAGCGTAAGCAGGGCCATCATCAGGAATGAATGCAGGGCCGTGTACTGCAACAGAGGCACACGGCGGCTCGCATCCACACCCATTTCCAGCACCCCAGGAGACCAAGTTGTGAGCCCTGACCATGCAGGCTCCCAGGGTGATCGCCCAGCGCTGACGATCGCTTACGGGGAAGGCTCAACCCACGGAAAACCGTCGGGGTCGGCTGCGGATCGGGCCTGAATCATCGCGTCGTCGTGTCCACGCACGTCACTTAGGAATGGGAATTCCTCGGGAATCACCCGGATCTTGGCCACCGGCCGGGCCGGCGCCAGTTTGGCCACCTGGCGCTGGCGAACACCTCGTACCGGAGGCTCATGCTCGAACCCCTCGGCGGATAGGAGATAGACCGTTCCTTCCTGCCATGGGCCGAGGTCGAGCACGGGCCGGCTGATGGAGAAGTAGTAGTAGGGCTCGCCGGCGACGTCCCTACACGAGTTGACCATCGACAGCGGATGATCGCGGTTGAGTATCGCGTAGAACATCGGCCAGATGCCGTCCGATGCCGCATAGACGGCTGTGCGATTACCGAAGTCCTCGTTGTCGTAGGACCGGCGTGGCTCGAAGCGCTCGATCGAGGGATTGTACGAGCCGTGGAGAACGTATCCTGCTTGCTCGGCGACATAACAAAGGAACTGCCACTTCGGCGCGGCCAAGGTATAGGGAATCGGTTTGTCGGGTCCTTGGGCAACCGCGTCAGCGAGTAACGAGGCGAAGTCGGCCAGGGTCTCGTCGTCCGGGCTGAAGGGCGGCCGGGGCAGCCAATGGGATGGAAGATCCACGGCCTCAACCTACACACCGCGTTCCCTGTGCAAGTCCTGCAGTCGGACCCTGCCGGGACGCGACACAAGCACATCGGCCCCTCGCCGGGAACGATCATTGAAGGTGCTTCGCCAGAGGATGCTGCCCCGAGCGCCGGTGAAGATCAGGGCGTCGTCCTCTGGATTGGTGAAGCCGTCAAGGACGGCACTCCGCGCCGCCTCGCGGCCCTGCGTCCGATTGGCGGCCGGGCTGCCCTGCGGCTCGGCATCAATGGGAAGAGGCGGTCGATTCGGTTCGGGCGTTCCACACCGCTCGCTTGAAGTCGGGACAGTCCGTCAGAGGCTCGTGGTCACAGGTCGCGGCGTGGTCGAGAGCGTCGCGCAACCGGATCAACTGGTCGATGCGCTGGTTCAACTCCCCGGCTTTGACCGCCATCTTTTCGCGTATCTCCCGGTCACCGGGGCCCGCTCCCAGAAATGAGCCGATTTCGGCGATCCCGAAGCCGGCGCTGCGTGCGCACATGATCAGTCCGAGGCGTTCCAGCACCTCGGGTCGGTAGGCGCGGCGCAGACCGTTGCGGGCTGCGCTGGAGATGAGACCTTTGCGCTCGTAGAACCGCAGCGCCGAAGGGGCCAGCCCGGTGTGCTCGGCGACCTCGCCGATATCCAGAAGCGTCTCGTCCACGTCGGTGACTTCCTGTCTCCTTGACTTGAACCGCGGTTCAAGTTGCAGTCTAGGGCGCATGAAGATCCATCACCTGAACGTCGGGTCGCTGCGGGAGGTCGAGCCGACCTACAGCGCCCTCAGTCCCATGCCGGTTGTGTGCCACGCTCTGCTGGTCGAAACCGATGACGCCGGCCTTGTGCTGGTGGAGGCCGGCCTCGGGCTGGACGATGTCCGGCGGCCCGAGGAGTCGCTGGCCGCCGACTGGGTCACGCTGACCGAACCGCTTCTGGACGCAGATGAGACCGCCATCCGCCAGGTCGTTCGTCTCGGGTATGACCCCGCGGATGTTCGCGACATCGTGGTCACGCACCTGGACGTGGACCACTCCGGCGGGCTGCCTGACTTCCCGCAGGCGAGGGTTCATGTATTGGAAGCCGAATACAGGACCGCACTGGCCGAGGCTCCGAGCCGCCGCTACCGCCCCGCCCACTGGGCGCACGATCCGCACTGGATCACCTATGGCAGCGACGGTGGTCAGGACTGGTTCGGGTTCCCCGGCGCGCGTCCGCTGGAGGGCCTGCCGCCGGAGATCCTGCTGGTGCCGCTCGGCGGTCACACCGCGGGTCACGCCGGAGTAGCCGTACGCCATGACGACCGATGGCTGCTGCACGCGGGCGACGCCTACTTCTACCACCGTGAACTGGACGACGACACCCCGCACGGGCATCCGCTCATGGACATCGTGCAGCACGAATCCCAGGTAGACCAGGCGGCCCGCGTCGCCACCCAGGACCGGCTGCGCGCGCTCGTGCGTGAACACGGCGACGAGGTGACCGTCGTATCCGCGCATGATCCGTGGGAGTTCGCCCGCGTCCGATCATGACCTTCGGGCGCATCCAGATGGCGGCGGCGCGAGGAGGCCGTGATCGAGGTGTGGAACAAGGAATCTGGCAGGAACTCATCGCCTGGTCGCATCGCGGCGCGTCTACTCGACCGCGTCGGCATTGAAAGGCTGGGTGCCCTCCACAGCGTCCCACCGCCCCGCCAGAGGCATCAGGTCGATGATCCGTACGCTCTTGATGCCGCTCTCGGTCGGCGACAGAACCCGGATCCGCGGGTGGTAATCGAACAAGATCTGGCGGCAGCGTCCACACGGTCCGACGGGTCCGCGTCCCTCGTCTCCCACCGCGACGATCGCCGACAGCTCCCGTGCTCCGTGAGCGCGGGCATTTCCGAGGGTCACCAACTCGGCACACGGACCACCGGTGAAGTGGAAGAGGTTGATGCCGCCGTGGATGCGGCCCTCTTGATCACGTACGGCAGCGCCCATGCTGTGGACCAGCCCCTCGCCGTGCGAATCCACAATCCGGCGAGCGTGCTCGATCAGTTCCATGTCGTCGCTGGTCAGGTCAGAACAGGGGAATGCCGGCATTGGGCGCCTCCGCAGCACATGAGACTGAACGTCCGAGAACTATCCCGCCGAGCGGTGCCGAGGGCGATTCGATTTATCCTCACTTGTGGTCCTTTGCGCCTCAGGTCACGCCTGGTCCCCGCTTGCGGGTGAACCGGTGCATGTGTGGATCAAGGACGTCGGCGGGTTCGTCGAGTCGTCGAGCGCCCCGCGGCCATGGCAGGATGAGCGGCTTTAACCGAGCCGCAGAGAGGCATCCGCCCGTGTCCGACCTTGACAGCCAGGTTTCCTACTGGGATGCCGTCGCGGCCACGAAGACGTTCACTCACCCGCTCCATCTGGCCTGGCTCGACGGGATCGGCGCGAACGCCGCGATCCTCGACTACGGATGCGGATACGGCCGCACCATGGAGGAGCTGGAACAGCATGGCTTTCACGACCTCGCGGGCGTGGACACCTCACCAGAAATGGTCAAGCGGGCACGTGGTCCGCACCCCGCCATGCGCTTCGCGGTCTTGGACGCACCGCCCGTTTCGCCCTTCCCGGACGCGAGCTTTGACGCGGTCCTGCTCTTCGCCGTGCTGACCTGCGTCCCCGGTGATGAAGCCCAACATCGGTTGATCGCCGAGCTGAACCGCGTCCTCAAGCCCGGCGGGATCCTCTACATCAGCGATCTCCTGCTGCAAGACGACGAACGCAACCGCAGCCGCTACGACCGGTATGTGCAGGACTACGGCTGTTATGGCGTGTTCGAAACAGGCGACGGTGCCGTCTGCCGCCATCACTCCCGCGAGTGGCTCTCCGCTCTGCTCGTCGGGTTCGAACCCATCGACGCCCGAACCATCACGGTGTCCACCATGAACGGGCACGAATCAACAGGGATCCAGATTCTCGCCCGTAAGCCGATGGTGACGTAAGCGCAGATCAGATCCGCACGTATGACGACTACCGGTCATCCTGGGGGAGAGCGCCAGCGACTCGATTCGACGGCAAGGGCATCCGAGCGCGGTGCCGTCTGATCTCGATCGCGCGCTGGAGGCCCTTTACACGGCCTTCTCCCCGTACCCGCTGCGGGAGAAGGTGGAAGTCCGTGACCGCTGCGTGTCATCCGAAGGGGGGCCGGGCTGCACGCTCGGCGGCGAAGGCCCGGGTCGCCTTGGCGGTGGATCGGTCGCGTGCGGCGGCGAGGGCGAAAATTGTCGGACGGCTTCGCTAGGTTTCCGCCATGGCGGAATTCGTATTGGTTGCCGGGGCGTGGCTGGGAGCGTGGGCCTGGGACGAGGTGGTGCCGGAGCTGCGCGCGGCGGGCCATGGCGCCCACCCGTTGACGCTCTCCGGCCTCGCCGAGAAGCGAGGCGTGCCGGCCGGTCAGCAGACCCACGTCCGGGACATCGTCGATCTGGTCGAACGGCTCGACCTGCGTGAGGTCGTCGTGGTCGGGCACAGCTACTCGGGCATCCCGGTGGGGCAGGCCGCGGAGCGGATCGGGGACCGGTTGGCTCGCGCGGTCTTCGTGGACTCGAACGTTCCGAGGCCTGGGGCGGCGTTCGTCACCCACCCGTACGGCCGGGTGGTGGTGGAGTCGATCGCCGAGAATCAGGGTTTCTGGCCGCCGCTGACCGCGGCGGACTACGACGGCCAGGGGCTCACCACCGAACAGATCGCCCGGATCGTGGCCGGCTCGACGCCGCACCCGGGGGCGACGCTGACCGAGGAGGCCGTGCTGGAGCGGCCGCTCGGCGAGCTGCCGGCGACGTATATCAAGTGCCTGCTCGACGGCGACAAGCCGACCGAGGACGTGGTCGAGTTGCTGACCAGTGAGAACTGGCGGCTCGTCGAGATGGACACCGGCCACTGGCCGATGTTCTCCCAGCCGCGCGAGCTCGCACGGATCCTGCTCGACGCCGCCACCACGTGAGCCCGCGCTCGTAACGACCTGCCGACAGCGGCCGGACAGAGTCTCGCTCCGTCGGGAACTCTCGCCGGTCCGCTGCGGCTCGGTCAGAATGCGATGTCCGGATAGCGGCTCCTCATCACGCCGAAGTAGGCTTCGGGCCCCCCTTCCATGTGCTCGGGAAGTTCGTCCATGAAGGCCCGCAGCAGCGGGGTCGCGTTGTGCCGGTGCAGGTCCTCCTGCCTGTCACGCGTCGGGATCCGCTTGGGGTGGAGATCAGCGGTTGTGCGTCGCGTTCGATCGCTGAGTGGGGCGCCGATCGAGTGGAGATCTCTCGGTGATCTCTTCGCGGGGCAGTCGGTAGAGCGCCTGCAGGGCGCGGAGGAAGCCGTGACGGTCCGCCTCGGGCAGGCGGGCGAGCAGGCGCTCCTCGTTGGCCTGGATCTCGGCCCGCACCGATCCGCGCACCTTGCGGCCCTCGTCGGTGATCGTGAGGATCCTCGCCCGGCGGTCGCGAGGGTCCGGTTCGCGGGTGATCAGCCCGGCCGCCTGAAGTCTGTCGAGGGTGCTGATGATGCGGGTCTTGTCGGCGCCGATCGCTTCGGCGAGGGCGGCCTGGGTGCGTACCGAACCGTCGTCCAGCGCGCCGAGCACGGCGTAGCCCCACATCGAGACTCCATGTGCCGCGAGCACCGGTAGTTCCGCCGCGATGAGCGACTGCAAAAGAGGATGCAGCATCTCGGCGATGTCGCGGCGGCCCGTCACAGGTCCAAGATACCCAGTTGACAGATCATAAGCAGGGATGCAGATCATATGCGAGTGCACATGAATGAGCTGGTCGCCAAAGCCGATCTTGTCGCACTCGACGCCCAGGCCGTCCGTGCCAGCGTCGAGGTGGCGGCTCGAGTGCGGCCCACGGACCTGTCCCGTCCGACGCCCTGCCTCGGATGGACCGTGTACGGTCTGCTCGCGCACATGGCCACGCAGCACTACGGCTTCGCCGCGGCGTCCAGGGGAGACGGCGATCTCGCCCGGTGGAAGCTGCGTTCTCTCGACGACGACCCCGTGGCGAGCTATCGGGCCTCAGCCGAACACGTCATGGAGGCCTTCGCCGTCGACGGCGTGCTGGAGCGCATGTTCCCGCTGCCCGAGTTGGGAAGCGGGAGTGTCTTCCCCGGGGCGCAGGCGATCAGCTTTCACTTCATCGACTACGTGGTGCATTCCTGGGATCTCGCCAAGGCGCTGGGGGGCGAGGTCACGTTCCCGCCGGACCTGCTGGACGTGGCCCTCGCCGTGGCGAAAGCCGTACCCGACGGCAAGACGCGCCGCGAGCCCGGGGCGGCCTTCGCGCCGGCGCTCACGTGGTCGGGCGGGTCGCGTCTGGATGAGATCGTCGCAATCCTGGGTCGCTCACCGAGCTGGCCCGAATCTTCGAGTTGGAGCACGATATGAGCAGCAGCGTCAGATTGATCCGCAACCACCAGCTCACGCAGCAGGTGGACTACGCCTATGCCGCGGTCGCCGACGCGCCGGTGCGTTCCATCTGGGTGGCCGGCGCATGTCCCCTTGATCTCAACGGCGAGACCGTCGCGATCGGCGACTACGCCGGCCAGGCGCACCAGGTGATGCGCAACCTCGTAACCGCGCTGGAAGGGGCGGGCGCGTCATTGACGGATGTCGTGAAGACCACCGTCTACGTGGCCTCCTCCCGGCAGAGTGACCTGGGCGCGGCGTGGAAGGTGTACCGGGAGTACATGGGCGAGCATGACGTGCCCAGCACCTTGCTCGGCGTGACCGTGCTCGGCTACAACGACCAGCTCGTCGAAGTAGAGGCCGTCGCCGTGCTCGCAGGTGCGCGCGACTGAGGCAGAACCCCTGCCGTCGCGCCCGGAAGTGACGCGGGGTCGTGCACATCCCGTCCTCGTCCGCGTCGGTGGCCTCGCCGACGGGAGACCGGGCACCCGCTCCCCGGAGCGGCTTCGCGCGCTCACGTGTCGAGCTGCTCGCTTGGAAGGGACGCGGTCCGATCGGTGAGGCGGGCGGCGCGGGTGGTCAGGTAGTCACGCTCGGGGATGCTGGTCGTCCGGCTCGCCGCCGTACGGTAGTCCTCGACCGCCGACCGGCGGTCGCCGGCCATCTCCAGTAGGTGGGCCCGGGCTGCGTGGAAGCGGTGGTTCCCGGCGAGGCGGCCGTCGAGCGCCTTGAGCATCTCCAGGCCGGCGGCGGGTCCGTGGACCATGGCGGCGGCGACCGCGCGGTTGAGCGACACCACGGGGTTGTCGGACATCCGCTCCAGCAGGCCGTACAGCGCCAGGATCTGCGGCCAGTCGGTCTCCTCGGCCGTCGCCGCCTCGCTGTGCAGCGCGGCGACGGCCGCCTGCAACTGGTACGGCCCGACGGAGCCTCTGGCCAGGGTGCGGGTGACGAGCGCGACGCCTTCGGCGATGGCGCGGCCGTCCCAGAGGCTCCGGTCCTGGTCGGCGAGCGGAACGGGCATCCCCGACTTGTCGGTGCGGGCGGGGCGGCGGGCGTCGGTGAGCAGCATCAGCGCGAGCAGCCCGGCCACCTCGCAGTCGTGGGGGAGCAGCCGATGGGCCAGCCGGGTCAGCCGGACGGCCTCCCGGGAGAGCTCCACGCGGTGCAGGTCGGGGCCCGCGCTGCTGGCGTACCCCTCGTTGAAGATGAGGTACAGCACGTGCAGCACCGAACCGAGCCGGGTCGCCCGCTCCCCGGGCGGAGGCATCCGGAACGGCACGCCGGACGCCTTGATGCGCTGCTTGGCCCGGCTGATCCGCTGGGCCATGGTGGCCTCGGGCACCATGAACGCCCGGGCGATCTCGGCCGTGGTGAGGCCGCCCACGGAGCGCAGGGTGAGGGCGATCGCCGACGCCGGGGTCAGCGCGGGGTGGCAGCACAGGAACAGCATGATCAGTGTGTCGTCCCGCTCCGCCTCGAGTGCCTCCTCGGCGGAGGGCGCCGTGCGCCGTTCCGGCGGATCCTGGGAGGCCACCAACTCCTCACGGCGACGCCGGGCCTGCTCGTTGCGCACCTGGTCGGCCATCCGGCGGCAGGCGACCTGAATGAGCCAGCCCCGCGGGTTGTCCGGCACGCCCTGCGCCGGCCACTGGGCGACGGCGTCCAGCAGCGACTCCTGCACCGCGTCCTCGGCGGCGTCGAAGTCCCCGAAGCGGCGGGTGAGCAGGCCGACGACCTGCGGCGCGAGTTCGCGCAGCAAGTCGTCGACGGCAGGCGTGCTCACCGGCTCACCCCGGCCGTCCGGCCACGGAGCCGCGTACGACCGCCGCGTCAGTGCAGCGTCGCCGGCCGGGGCCCGCCGTTCCGGTGTCCCGGTCGGCGCCGCCGCGTGGAACGGCGTCGTCGGGGATGTCCGGCGGCTCGTGAGCCGGCAGGCACCCGGATCGTCCACGCGTCACAGCTCCTCGGGCGGAGCCTCCATCACCTGGCGCACCTCGATCGGCATGTTGAGCGGCTTGCCGCCGGGGCCGGGCGCGGCCGAGATGTAGGCGGCGACCTCGGCCGCCCGCTCGGGGCTCTCGCAGTCGATGATCCACCACCCGATGAGGAACTCCTTCGTCTCGGGGAAGGGGCCGTCGGTGATCACAGGGCCGCCGTCGCCGGCCCGGACGATCCGGGCCTGGTCGGGGCCCGCGAGCCCCTGGGCGTCGACGAACAGGCCGTCCTCGACGAACTTGCGGTCCGTCTCGCGCATGAACTGGATGTGCGCCGTGACGTCCTCCGCCGGCCAGGTGTGGATCGGCGGGATGTCGGTCTGCCCGCTGAACTGCATCAGCAGCATGTACTTCATGGTCTCGCTCCCTGAGCTTGTCGGCGTTTTCACCCCAGGTCGAAGCCCGCGATCCCATTCTCGACATCCTCGGGAGAATTCGCGGAGGAAATCTCCGACCAGCCGGTTCCAGGCCGTGGACGCTCCTCTGACCTCTCGGACTCCGAGGAGCGCGGCACACTCGACGCGTACGACAGGGTCAGGTGGTGTCCACCCGCCGGCCGGAGTCGCGCCAGCCCGTGATGCCGCCCTCCAGCGGTCGCGCCCGGTAGCCGTGGTCGCGCAGGAACCGGACCGCCCGGGGCGACACCACGCAGAACGGACCGCCGCAGTAGGCCACGATCTCGACGTCGTGCGGCAGCTCGTCGAGCCGGTCCCCCAGCTCTGCCAGCGGCAGCGAGACCGCGCCCGGCAGGTGCCCCTCGGCGTAGGAGGCGGCGGAGCGCACGTCGAGCACCATCGTGCCGGGGTCGGACATGCGGGCCGCCAGTTCGTCGGCGGTCACCCCTTCAAGAGAGTCGATGTGGTCCGACACCGCGTTCCTGAGATCGGCGAGCCGCTCGTGCGCGAAGTCCCGCAACCGGCCGAGGAACTGCGGGACGCGCTCGTCGGCGAGCCGGTAGTAGACCCGCGTCCCCACCTTGCGACCGCTCACGAGATGCGCCGCGCGCAGCTGCTGCAACTGGGCCGAGGTGTTCTTCAGCGGGATCCCCGCGTCCTCGGCCAGCTCCTCGACCGTGCGCTCGCGCTCACCCAGGACGTCCAGCAGCCGCAACCGCACCGGACTCCCGAACGCTTTGCCGATGCGGGCGAGCTGCTGGTAGATCGGCTCCTCGGGGTACTCGGCCATGGTCAGACCATGTACTGGTCGTGCCGGCGGAACAGCTCGGTCCACTCCTCCGGGCTGAGTTCCCGTCCGGTGGTCGCGATCTCGGCGAGTTCCTCGAAGTACGACTCCCGCGGCGCTCCCGGGGTGAACATCAGCAGCATCGAGGCGGGCTCGCCCGACTCGTTCCGGAACGCGTGGATTCCGCCCTCCGGCACGTAAAGGAAGTCGCCCGGCGTCCCGTCCACCCAGCGCTCCCCGTTGTACAGCCGGATGGTGCCGGAGAGGACGTAGAACGACTCGGTCATCGTGCGGTGGAAATGCGGGCTGGGGCCGGACGGCCGGGAACCCATCTCCCACCGGTACAGGCCGAAGTGCCCGTGGGTCGATGCCCCGGTGGCGAGGTAGTGCACGTTCGTCCCGGTGCCGTCCGGGCGCATCCGCAGGTCGGGCGGGGTGGACGCGGGCCGGAACACTCCGCTGCTCTCGCCCGCCTCGGCCAGGTATCGCTCCTTCGGGTACGACATCGTCCGTCTCCTCTCGAATTCTAAGGATTTTTAGAATAGCGACCTGAATCTTCAGCGACAAGAGGCCCGGTGGCACCGGTCCCGGTTGAGCAGTGGACGCTCTCCGCGCCCCTGGTTGGGGTGCCAGGGGGCGGCGGGGGCGTGTCGGGATGGCGGAGGCGTGGGCGGCCCCTCAGCGTGGGCCCGTGACTGCGTGGTCGGAACGGATGCCGTCGCGCCGGATGGCGCGGGATGCCTGGCTGGTCGTCGTCGCGAGGGCGTTGCGAACCTTCGGGTACGGATGCACGAGCGTCCTGCTGGCCGGGATGCTCGCCCAGGACGGCGACGCTCCCTGGCAGACGGGGATGCTGCTCGCCGTCGCGTCGGCGGGGTCCGTGGCGTCCAGCCTGGCGCTCGGGTTGTTCGCCGACCGCTGGGGCCGGCGGCGCGCGCTGATCGTGTGCGGATGCCTGATGGCGCTCGCCGGGGCCGTCTTCGCGGTCAGCGAGTCGTATCCGGCCCTGGTCGCGGCCGCGTTCGTCGGCACCATCTCGCCGTCGACCAATGACAACACCCCCTTCTCGGGGGTCGAGCAGTCGATCCTCGCCCAGACGTGCGAACCCGCGCGGCTCACCGGGATCTTCACCGTCTACAACGTGACGGCGCTCGCGGCGGGAGCGCTCGGCGGACTGGCCGCGGCCGCGTTGGGGCTGCAGCACGTCGTCTCCGCCGGGGACGCCGCGTTCGCGCTGTACGCGGTGCTGGCGGCCGCGACCGTGCTCCTGTTCCTCGGGCTCTCGCCCGCCGCCGAAGCGGGCGCCGTCGCCGCGAGCGGGGTCGCCGCGAAGAACGGGGACGCGAAGAACGGGGACGCGGAGGACGTCGCCCCGGTCCCGATGTCGCGGCTGCCGCGCCGGGTGCGCCGCCTGGTGGGCCTGTTCGCCGTGGACGCCTTCGCCGGGGGTCTCGTCGTGCAGGCCGTCCTCGCCTGGTGGTTCGCGCACCGTTTCGGCGCGACCACCTCGCAGCTGGGCCTCATCTTCTTCGCCGCGAACCTGCTGCCCGCGCTCGCCCAGCTCGCCGCGCCCCTCTTGGCCGCTCGTCGCGGTCTGCTCGCCGCGATGCTGCTGCCGCACTTCGTGTCCAACATCATCCTCGCCTGCGTCGCGTTCGCGCCCGGGCTCGGCGCCGCGGTCGCCCTGCTCCTGGTACGGCAGAGCCTCTCGAAGATCGACGTGCCCGCCCGCCAGGCGTTCATGGCGGTGGTCGTACGGCCGAGCGAGCGTACGGCGGCCGCGAGCATGGCCGGCATCGCCCGCAGCGTCGCGGTCTCGGTGAGCCCCGTCGCCGCGACCGCGATGCTCTCCGGGCCGGTCGGCGTCGCGGGCGCGCCGCTGCTCCTCGGAGCCGCGCTCGCCATCTGCTACGACGTCACGGTGTGGCGTTCCTACCGGTCGGCTGTCCTGACCGCCGATTCCTGAGCCCGCCACCCGTCCGAACGCCCCGGGTCACCGGGCGGCCGGCGGGTGCGGAGCGGTTCAGCGTGAAACGCTTCGAAGATGTGTAAAAAGGGCTAAATGCCATAAGTGCCTCATGGGGTCCATCGAGGCGGCAAGTGGCACGGCGACGCCGCGTGGCGAGGAGTGGGATGCGGAGCCGCGCATTTCACACAAATTCCTCGGCGTTGCCGAATTCCCTCGAATTCGAAGATCCTCAACGGTTAGCATGACGGTGCAGCTGACCATGCGCACTGACTGTGCGCTGACAGAGTGACGTCGAGAAGATGGGGCGCCACATGGACACCGAGGGCTGGGCGGTCAGCGTGCCGACGGGATACCGCGTCGGTGACTGGCGGGTGACCCGGCCCATCGCCTCCGGCAGCTGGGCCAGCGTCTACGAGGCACGGCCGGTGAACGGCGACGCGGCGCCCGCGGCGCTGAAGTTCCTTCCCACCGGCACCGTCACCCGCCGCCAGCTGCGGCACCTGCGGGACATGACCCAGCGGGAGATCCGCCTCCACCACACGCTCCGCCATCCGCGCATCGTCCAGGTCAGCGAGACGCTCGTCGTGGAGGACGCGGACGATCCGGACCTCGACGGCGCCTGCGTCCTGGTCATGGAGCTCGCCGAGGGGTCGCTGGCCGACCTGCTCCGGGCAGGGGCTCCGGGAACCCCCGTTCCCGACGCGCCCAGACTGATCACGGAGATCTGCGAGGGACTGGCGCATCTGCACGCCGAGGGCTGGATGCACGGCGACCTCAAACCGAGCAATGTGCTCCTGATGGCGGACGGCTCCATCCGGCTCGCCGACTTCGGCCTGGCCACGGAGATCGACGGGACCCACGGCTACCTCCCTCCGGCGGGGTCGATCGACCACGTGCCCCCGGAGCGCTGGAGTGAGCCGCTGACCGAGCGCGGCCACGCCGTACGGACCTCGGCCGACATCTGGGCGCTCGGCGTGACGGCCTGCCAGCTGCTCACCGGCCATCTGCCCTTCAGCGCCCCCACGCCCCGCGCGCGTTACGTCGCGGCCGCCGAGTACGCGGCCGGCGAGCGGCACCTGGCGCTTCCCACCTCGCTGCCGGACGCCTGGCGGACCTGGATCGGCGACTGCCTGTCGCCCCGCCCGAGGTCCCGGCCCGAGGCGGCGCGCCAGCTGCAGCGGGCCCGCGTGCTCGCCGGCACCGTACGCGTGCCGGCGCGGACCAGGGGACGCGCCGTCCTCGGGATGGCCGCCGCCGCCCTCCTCGTGCTCGCGTGCGGCTCGGGCGCGACGGCCGTGGACCACCGGCCCGACCCCTACGCGCGCTGGCTGCGTACCGACTCCGACATTCCACGCGAATATCGCGGGCTGATCGTCCAGGCCGGCACCTCGTGCGGCGAGCCCGGCCTGACGCCGGCGCTCGTCGCCGCGATCCTGAAGGCGGAGAGCGGCTTCGACCCCGACCTGTCCGATCCGGCCAAGGACGAGTACGGCCTCGCGCGGTGGACGCCGTCCGTGATGCGCTTCTACCTTCCGGTGGACAGGCGGGATGAGATCCCGACGCCTCCGCTGCCCCCCGAGGACTCCATCCCCGCCGTCGGCCGCTACCTGTGCGTACGGCTGCCGCTGCTGGCCGGGGTGCCCGGGGACCAGGGTCTGCTGGGGGCGGCGGCCTTCCGCTCCTCCGACGATGTGATCCGCCAGGAGAACGGCGTACCGGCCCGCTTCCAGCAGTATGTGGACCGGGTGCGCCGCTTCCGCGCCGACTACCAGCCGTGAAACGTGCGCGCGCTCAGCCGTCGAGCAGCGCCAGGTGGTCCTCGGTGACGAGGTCGAACCGGAGCGCGACGGACACCAGGGCGGCCCGCTGCCAGTCGGCCTTCCGCACGTCGGACGCCTCCTTGACGCGCAGTTTGGTCCTGGCCAGATAGTCGATGTGGAAGTTGACGGCGGGCCGGGTCAGCTCCGCGCCGCCGGGAACGCGCCGCAGGCGCTCCAGCACCTCGGGAACCGTGGGAATGACCGGAGACGAGCAGTCCCGCAGCCGCGGCTCGCACAGCGCGACCAGCACCAGGAAGTACTTCGCCGTCTCGTCCACGGCGAACGCCGACAGCGTCGGCTCGCCCGCGGTGCTTTCCGGCGCGTCGAAGTCGATGTAGCTGTGCTGTGAGGCGAACACCAGGAACGAGCACGACCCGTCGGCGACCGGCAGCACCACGCGGGCGAACTCGAACGGCACGGGCGCCGCGGCCCGCCCGGGAGCCACCTTGAGAAACTCGCCGCCGCCTTCGGGGTTCTCCACCACGAGGGTGGCGGCGCGGCTGAGGTTGGTCAGCAGCCAGTAGTCATCCACCGCACGGATCGCCCCTGCCCGCCGCGAGACCCCGGGATGGCTCAGCGGGAAGTCGACGGGGGCGGATCGGTCACCGCGGCCGAAGCTGACCTCACGACCGGGAGGGATCTCCAGAGTGGATGATTCGGGCCCGGGGGATTCGGCCTGCAGGAGGATCGTCCGCATTTCCTCTGGGCCTCCGCGCGGATGACGACGACACCCTTGAATCTTCGAGGTTAGCAAATTCGGGATCACGGCAGACGATGTCAATGGCCCGGAAAACACGGACGCGCAGGGGGATGACCGCAATCGCCGCCGGTGGATTTCCGGCCTGTCGGAAATCCGGCATCCGCCGGAGAATCCATCGGCGCAAGGAGGGGGAAATGTTCTCTGCGCGAGTGAGAACCGGGGGAGGGGTGGCGGGGGCCGCGACGGCGCCGCCGACGAGATCCGCGCCCGCGCCCGCCTGACCGATCGTCACCGGCGGGCGGGCGCGGAAACGCTGTCAGGGGTTCTGCCGTACGCCGAGCTCGTCGAGGCGGTTGAGCATGTCGGCGGGGTCGGAGTACACCCGGAACGCGCCCGCGCGCTCCAGCTCGTCCCTGCCGTACCCGCCGGACAGCAGGCCGATCCCGAGCGACCCGGCGCGGCGCGCGGCGAGCAGGTCCCAGACGCTGTCCCCGACCACCATCGCCGAGCGGGGGTCGATGCCGAGCAGGGCGGCGCCGGCGAGGAAGAGGTCGGGGTCGGGCTTGGCCCGGCGCACCAGGTCGCGGGTGACCATGGGCGTGTCCTCCGGCAGACGGAGCATGTCGAGCGCCCGCCGGGCGGTCTTGGCGTACCCGCTGGTCGCGATCGCCCACGGCACCCCGCGCTCGGTGAGCTCGGCCAGCAGCTCGACCGCCCCCGGCAGCGGCTTCACCGAGTCGATCTGCTCGGTGTAGGCGGCCGCGTGCGCGTGCTGGAGATCGTCGATCTGCTCCTGCGTGAGTGACAAACCGGTCTCCCGCAGCAGCGCGGTGACGAAAAGGCCGCCGCTCATGCCGATGCGCCGGTGGATCCGCCAGACGGACAGGTCGATGCCCATCTCGGCCAGCGCCGAACGCCAGGCGATCACGTGCTGGTACACGCTGTCGATCAGGGTGCCGTCGAGGTCGAAGAGGAACGCCGGGTTGGTCGGCTCGGGATAGTGAAGGTCAGTGCTCACTTGTCCCATTCTCGCCGGAGGCCGCCCGTCGGCCTCCACCGGCGTCCGGCTATGGCGAGGCCCGCGGCCCTCCGGGACCGCGGGCTCCGATCAGCTCACACTCCGGCCCGGGAGGGGGCGCGCATCGCCTGCTGCTGGGTCTCCTGCCACTCGGCCATCTCGTGCCGCTTCATGTCGCGCATCTCCTCCATGCGGAGCGCGACCCCCATGGCGAAGAAGGTCGGTGCCCACTCGCCGACGAAGATGCCCCAGCGGTCCGCCCGGTCCTGGCCCGCGGCCTCGTAGTTCCTGGAGAGGAACCAGGACGCGGCGGCGAGGCCGATCGAGGCGAGCCCGGCCGTGTACATCATGCTGGAGCGCAGCCCCATTCTGTGGAGAGTGCTGATCATGTTCCCCCCTGGACAGTGGTATCCCCTCTTCTGGTTACCCTCCGTTATGTGTGACAAACGGTACGCGCCCGGACAAACCGCTAGAAGCGGGCATCGACCTCCGCGCGCGACGGCGGCGCCGCGCCCGCCCGCGTGCAGGTGAGCGCGGCGGCGAGGACCGCGTAGCGCAGCGCGTCCGGGAGCGCCATGCCCCGGTCGGCGGTCGCGTGCAGGAAGGCGCCCGTGAAGGCGTCCCCGGCGCCGACCGTGTCCACCACCCGTACGGGCACGCCGCCCGCCTCCGCGGGGGAGCCGCCGCGGGGCAGCGCGACCGCTCCGGCCGCCCCCCTGGTCACCAGGACGAGGTCGAGATCGTGCTCGGCGAGCCACGCCCGCGCCGTGTCGAGCGGGGCGCGTTCCGGGTGCAGCCAGCGCAGGTCCTCCTCGCTGGCCTTGACCACGTGCGCCGCCCCGAGCCATGCCTCCACCTCCTCCAGGTACGGCTCCCGCCCCGGCAGTGCGGCCGGCCGCACGTTGACGTCGTAGACCACCGTGACCTCGTCCCGGTGGCCCGCGGCCCACGAGCGCAGCACGTCGGCGCCCGGCCGTACGACGGAGGCGAGCGAGCCGACGTGCAGGGCGCGGGTGCCGGGCGGCAGCGACGCGGGCAGCTCGCCGGGGGTCCACTGCCAGTCGGCGGTGCGCTCCATGTAGAACCGGAAGTCCGCGGAGCCGTGCTCGTCGAGGTCCACCACCGCCAGCGTCGTCGGCTCGTCCGCCTCGACGGCGAGGGAGAGGTCCACCCCGCTCGCGGTCAGGTGGTCGCGCAGCCGCCGTCCGAACCCGTCCCGCGACAGCCGGCACAGCAGCCGGGCCGGAGTGCCGAGCCGTGCGACGGCGACCGCCGTGTTGGCCGGGCCGCCGCCCGGCACCGCGCGCCAGGTGTTCTCCCCGCCGGTCGGGACGAGGTCGACGAGGGCCTCGCCGCACACGATGATCACAGTTCCTCCCGCTGGGTGCCGTTCTCGCCCAGAAGTCTGGCAGTGGCGGATCGTCAACCGCTAATTCCTAAATCCCTACCTGGACACCATAGAATTTCGCTGTCATGATGGCTGACATGAGATCAGGGCGAGTTCTGACCGAGCGCCGTCACATCGACCTGCTCCGCGTCTGCGCCGCCGCCTGTTGACCTCCGGTTCCACAAGATCCGGCACGTCACCAGGTCCGAAGGAGAAGCGCAATGACCCAGGCGGAGATCATCGACCTCGCCACCCGTGAGCCGGTCCGGGACCGGGCCGGGGCGGACGAGGGCACCGTACTCAGCGTGGTCCCCCTCCCCGGGGCGGAGGCCGCGCTCATCATCGTCGGGCACGTCGTCCCCCTGTCCCAGGCGTCCCAGGTCCGGGACGCGTGGCAGGCCCCGCCCGCGCCCGCCGCGCGGCGCGACGACGATGCCGCCGAGGTGGACGGGTTCGTCGTGGACCGCTCCGCCCGCACCGTGCGGGTGGACGGCGGCGACGTCGAGCTCACCTACCGCGAGTTCGAGCTGCTCGACTTCCTGTGCTCCGCGCCCGGACGCGTCTACACGCGCCGCCAGATCATGGCCGCCGTGTGGGACAAGTACGGGGACGAGAGCCCCCGCACGGTCGACGTCCACGTCCTGCGGCTGCGCAGGAAGCTGGGCCGGCACGCCGGGAAGATCGTGACCGTGCGGAACGTCGGCTACCGGTTCGTCCGCAGTGTCCCCGCGGTTGTGGCCGGGGGTGGGCCGAAGGCCTGACCCGGGGCGGGCGGGCTGCCGGGACCGCCGGGGCGCGACGGTCCCGGCGGTAATCCGGTGGCGGAGACATACCCGGTCTTACCTATGCTTACGGCGGGATGAAAACTTCGCTCGCCGATCTGCAGGGAAGCCTGCCTGACTTGATGCTGCGCGATCAGCGCAGGCTCCGCCGGCGCATCGACGGCATGCGCAAGATACGGGACGGCAAGGCTCGCCAGGCCGTGGCCGCCGAGATCGCCGCCGACATCGAGGCGGCCGAACTCCGCGTCGCGGCCAGGCGCGAGGCCATGCCGTCGATCAGCTATCCGCCGCAGCTCCCGGTCAGCCAGCGCAAGGACGACCTGCTCGCGGCCATCCGGGACAACCAGGTCGTGATCGTCGCGGGCGAGACCGGCTCCGGCAAGACCACCCAGCTCCCGAAGATCTGCCTGGAGCTGGGCCGCGGCGTCCACGGGCTGATCGGCCACACGCAGCCGCGCCGGATCGCGGCGCGCACGGTGGCCGAGCGCATCGCCGAGGAGCTGTCGATCCCGCTGGGCGACGTCGTCGGCTACAAGGTGCGCTTCACCGACCACTCCAGCGACGGCACGCTGGTCAAGCTGATGACGGACGGCATCCTGCTGGCCGAGATGCAGACCGACCCGCTGCTGCTGCGCTACGACACGCTCATCATCGACGAGGCGCACGAGCGCAGCCTCAACATCGACTTCATCCTCGGCTATCTCAGGCAGCTCCTGCCCAAGCGGCCCGACCTCAAGGTCATCATCACGTCCGCCACGATCGACCCCGAGCGGTTCGCGCGGCACTTCGCCTCCCCGCAGGGCGACGCGCCGATCGTCGAGGTCTCCGGCCGCACCTATCCGGTCGAGGTGCGCTACCGCCCGATCGAGGAGGACGACGACCAGACGCAGGCGATCGCCAACGCGGTGGACGAGCTGTGCGCCGAGGGGCCGGGCGACATCCTCGTCTTCCTCAGCGGCGAGCGCGAGATCCGCGACACCGCCGACGCGCTGAAGGGGCGTAACGAGGAGGTTCTCCCGCTGTACGCCCGGCTGTCGGCGGCCGAGCAGCACCGCGTGTTCCAGTCGCACCGCGGCCGCCGGATCGTCCTGGCCACCAACGTCGCCGAGACCTCCCTCACCGTCCCCGGCATCAAGTACGTCATCGACCCCGGCGCCGCCCGCATCTCCCGGTACAGCCACCGGCTCAAGGTGCAGCGGCTGCCCATCGAGCCGATCTCGCAGGCGAGCGCCAACCAGCGCAAGGGACGCTGCGGCCGCACCTCCGACGGCATCTGCATCCGGCTGTACTCGGAGGAGGACTTCCTCAGCCGGCCCGAGTTCACCGACCCGGAGATCCTCCGTACCAACCTGGCGTCGGTCATCCTCCAGATGACCTCGCTGGGCCTCGGCGACATCGCGGCCTTCCCGTTCGTCGAGCCGCCGGACAGCCGCCAGATCAAGGACGGCGTCAACCTGCTGCACGAGCTCGGCGCGATGGACGCCAAGGGGCTGACCCCGGTCGGCCGGAAGATCGCGCAGCTCCCCGTGGACCCGCGGCTGGCCCGCATGGTGCTGGAGGCCGACAAGAACGGCTGCGTCCGCGAGGTCATGATCATCACGGCGGCGCTGTCCATCCAGGACCCGCGCGAGCGCCCGGTGGACAAGCAGCAGGCGGCCGACGAGAAGCACCGCAGGTTCGCCGACAAGGAATCCGACTTCGTCACCTACCTCAACCTGTGGAAGTACCTCAAGGAGCAGCAGCGCGAGCTGTCCTCCAGCGCGTTCCGCCGGCTGTGCCGCAGCGAGTTCCTCAACTACCTGCGCGTACGCGAGTGGCAGGACATCGACAGCCAGCTCCGCCAGGTGGCCAAGAACCTCGGCGTCGTCGTCAACAGCGTGGACGCCGACCCGCAGCGGGTGCACATCTCGCTGCTGTCCGGGCTGCTGTCGCACATCGGCGTCAAGGACGTCGTCGAGTCGAAGGGCGCACGCAAGCCGGACGGGCCGCGCCGTCCCATCACCGAGTACATCGGCGCCCGCAACGCCCGCTTCGCGATCTTCCCGGGGTCGGCGCTGGCCAAGGCGCAACCGCAGTGGGTCATGTCCGCCGAGCTGGTGGAGACCTCGCGGCTCTGGGCCCGGGTCAACGCCAAGATCGAGCCCGGGTGGGTCGAGCCGCTCGCCCAGCACCTCCTCAAGCGCACCTACAGCGAGCCGCACTGGGAGAAGGACCAGGCCGCCGTCGTCGCCTTCGAGAAGGTGACCCTGTACGGCGTGCCGATCGTGACCGAGCGCAAGGTCAACTACGGCCGGATCGACCCCGAGCTGAGCCGCGAGCTGTTCATCAGGCATGCGCTGGTGGAGGGCGACTGGCGCACCCACCACAAGTTCTTCCACGAGAACCGCAAGCTGCTCCAGGAGGTCGAGCAGCTTGAGGAGAAGGCCCGCCGCCGGGACATCCTGGTCGACGACGAGACGCTGTTCGACTTCTACGACCAGCGGATCCCCGCCGACGTCGTCTCCGGACGCCACTTCGACAGCTGGTGGAAGAAGACGGCTCCCGCCAAGCCCGACCTGCTGACGTTCTCACCCGAGATGCTGGTCAACGAGAGCGCGGGGGTGAGCGCCCGGGACTATCCGGACGCCTGGCGGCAGCGCGGCCAGCGGATGCGCCTCACCTACCAGTTCGAGCCGGGCACCGACGCCGACGGCGTCACCGTGCACGTCCCGCTCGCCGTGCTCAACCAGGTCGAGCCCACCGGGTTCGACTGGCAGATCCCGGGCCTGCGCGAGGACTTGGTCACCGCGCTGATCCGGTCGCTGCCCAAGCAGCTGCGGCGCAACTTCGTGCCCGCGCCCAACTACGCCAAGGCCGTGCTCGAACGGGTGGCGCACGAGGGCGGTGCTCCGGCCGAGCCGCTGCTCGACGTGCTGGAGCGGGAGCTGCACCGGCTGACCGGCGTGACCATCCCGCGCGACGCCTGGGCGCCGGATCAGGTGCCCGACCATCTGCGCATCACGTACCGCGTGATCGACGACAGGAAGCACGTTATCGCCGAGGACAAGGACCTCGACGGGCTCAAACGGCGGCTCGCCCCCCGGCTGCGCGCCACGCTGTCGAAGGCGGCCGACGACCTGGAACGCAGCGGCCTGCGCGAATGGACCATCGGCACGCTGCCTCGCGTGTTCGAGCAGGGCCGCATGAAGGCATATCCCGCGCTCGTGGACGAGAAGGACAGCGTCGCGGTGCGGATGTTCGACACGCCCGCCGAGCAGGAACGCGCGATGTGGGCGGGCACCCGGCGGCTGCTGCTGCTCGGCTCGGTCAACCCGGCCAAGGCCATCCTGCGCGGGTTGACCATGACGCAGAAGCTGGCGCTCAGCCGCAGCCCGCACGGAGGGGCCACCGAGCTGTTCGACGACTGCACCGCCTGCGCCGCCGACCGGCTCATCACCGAGGCCGGCGGCCCCGCCTGGGACGCCGCGGGCTTCGGGCGGCTGCACGACCACGTACGCGCCGGGCTGTACGACACCACCGAGGACGTCGTCGGCAAGGTGGAGCGGGTCCTGGCGACCTGGCACACCGTGCAGAACGCCGTCGCCGGCCCGGCCGACGCGGTCGCCGACATCAAGGAGCAGCTCGACGGCCTGATCTATCCCGGCTTCGTCACCGCGACCGGCTACGTCCGGCTGCCCGACCTGCACCGCTACCTGCGGGCGGTCGAGCGCCGCCTGCAGAAGCTGCCGGACGACCCGTACCGCGACCGCGAGTGGATGCACCAGATCCACGACATCGAGGACGAGTACCGCGACCTGCTCGACCGGCTCAAGCCGGTGGACCGCGACAGTCCGGCCGTACGCGAGATCCGCTGGATGATCGAGGAGCTGCGGGTCAGCTTCTTCGCCCAGCAGCTCGGGACCCCGACCCCGGTCTCGGAGAAGCGCATCCGCAAGGCGATGGAGCGGCTGTGACGGGACAGCGTGAGAGAAGCGTGGAGGAGCGGCCGTGAACATCCGATCACTGGTGTTCGACGTCGGTGAGACCCTGATCGACGAGACGCGCATCTGGTCCCGCTGGGCCGACCGGCTGGGGGTGCCGCGCCTGACGTTCATGGGCGTCCTCGGCGGGATGGCCGCGCTCGACCGCTCGCACGCCGACGCGTTCCAGGTGGTCCGCCCCGGCCTCGACCTCGACGCCGAGATCGCGGCGTGGCGCGCGGAGGACCCGGACGGCCTGCGTGAGAACTTCGACGGCGACGACCTCTACCCCGACGTGCGCGACAGCCTCGCCGCGCTCAGGGCCGCCGGATACGAGCTGATCGTCGCGGGCAACCAGCCGAGCCAGGCGTACGACGCGCTGCTCGCCATGGACCTGCCGGTGGACGCGATCCACACCTCGGCCGCCTGGGAGGTCGAGAAGCCCGCGCCGGAGTTCTTCGCCAAGGTCGCGGCCGTGGCGGGCCGGAGTCCGGAGGAGATCCTCTACGTCGGCGACCGGATCGACAACGACGTCCTTCCGGCGAGAAGGGCGGGCATGCGCGCCGCGCTGCTGCGCCGCGGGCCCTGGGGCTACCTCCACGCGGAGCGTCCGGAGGCGTCCCAGGCCGACCTGGTCGTCGACAGCCTCGCCGACCTGGCCGCCCGCCTCACCTGACGATCCGTACGGTTGGGCCGCCTCCGGCCGGCACGGGAGGGGGATGGCGGCCGGAGGCGGATGAGTACGGAGGGGGCGGGAGCGGGATCAGGCGAGGTCGAACTCGTCGGCCTTGACCCCGGCGACGAAGGCGTCCCACTCGGCGGGAGTGAAGAACAGGCTGGGACCCTCGGGGTCCTTCGAGTCGCGTACGGCGATCAGCCGGTCGTGGTCCATTTTGTGGGCGGCGCCCGCGAGGCGGCCCAGCCTGTGGGCGGCGTCGCCGACCGCCGCAGTGCGGACGGGATGCGGGGGGCCGGCGGCGACGCCGGTCAGCTCCGCGACCTCGACGCAGTTGCCGCCGTTGTCGCCGGAGAAGCTCGACTTGCGCCAGCGCGCCTTGCTCAGGTCCATCGTTCCTCCACCGTTCTCTCAATGAGCTCAAGGGACATGTTCAGCGGCAACGCCTCTGTGCGTATCGCCTCGAACCGCTCGATCGCTGTGCCGACGTCCTCGTGGTCGCTGGTGGCGATGCCCCGGACGGCGGTCTCCGCATACAGTACGTCGGCTCCGCCGTCCAGGGTCGCGATTACGAAACCTCCGAGCAGGCCGGAGTGCATCCCCTGGGGCACCACCTGAACGCTCAGCCGTGGGCCGGTCACCCGGACCAGATGGCGGAGCTGTTCGTGCATCACCTTCGGACCGCCGATGGGCCGATAGAGCACCGCCTCGTCGATCACGCATCTCAGGACCGGTGGCGGCGGGTCCTCGCGGGTGAGCATGAGCTGCCGGTGCAGGCGGGCCGCCACCGCCGTCTCGTCGCCGCGCAACACCACCCGCGCGTACGCCTCGGTCTGGAGCAGGCCGGGGATCAGCAGGGGTTCGTAGGTCCGCAACGTGGTGGCGACCTGCTCCTTGTCGCGCCACTTGCCGAACCAGGAGGGGAAGACCTGGCCCTTGCGCCAGTCGAGCAGGCGGCCCAGCGCGCCGCCGGTGCCGAGGGCCTGGTCGCAGGCCCCGGCGAACTCGGGACTGGCCGGAAGCTGGCCGGTCTCGACGCCGCTGATCAGGGATTCGCTGAAGTGGATCTTTTCGGCGAGCTGGGCCTGGGTGAGGCTCGCCGCCTGCCGGTAATGGCGCAGCTCCCTGCCCCATATCGACTGTGGTGAATAGACGTCGACCACGATGCCCCCTTTGCCGGAGTTCAATCGCGTGAAGCCGATCCGCAAGAAGCGGCCTTGGTAACCAATCCTTTACAGACAGTAGCGCCGCCTCGGCAGGCTGGTTCTGGGAATTCGAGACCCCAGGAGAGCAGCGATGAAACAGTCGTTCGGCGGACGTACGACATCAACCGCTCGCATCGCGTCCACCGGGCGCGCGGGGTCCGCCGCCTACGGCGCGGCCACCGCCCGCGCCACCATCTACGAACGCACGGCGTACGCCCCGGAGCGGCTCGCCCCCGTCCTGGGCGAGAAGTGGATCCCGCGGGACGGGAGGTGCCTGGCGTCCGCCCGCCGGTTCGTCCGTGATGTGGCCGTCGACTGGAAGGCGGCACCCGACATCCCGGAGGTCGCCGAACTCCTCGTTTCGGAACTCGTCACCAACGCCGTCACCCACGGAGCCGTCGGCGTCCCCGCCACGAGCACCGTGCGCATCTCGGTGAGCCGTGAGCGCGAGTTGCTCGTCGTCGACGTCCACGACCCCTGTCCCGCCCTGCCGCGCCGGTGCCGGGCCCGCGACCTCGACGTCGGCGGCCGGGGCCTCGCCATCGTCGAGACCTTCTCCCACGACTGGGGCTGGACCCTCACCCAGTACGGCAAGTCCGTCTGGTTCCAGCTCGTCGCCTGGTCCTGACCGGTGCCTGTTTCGAAGTCGGGGCGGGGATATTCGATGAACGGTCAAGCGCCGTCGGTTGACGGAAATCCGCGCCCGGACGCTCGTTCAAGGGCGATGCGGGTGAGCCAACCAAGGGCGGCAGTGAACAGCGGCGGCCACGCGATCGGCCCGACGGTGTAGGCGACCAGCACCACGAGCGGGATCCATACACGGTGCACGGCTTGGTAGAGCGCGCCGGGCGGACGAACCCCGGCGAGCCGCGCCAGGTCGATCAGCACGAAGAACGCGAGCGCGGCGACGGTGGTCGGCACGCCGTACTTGACACTCTCGAAGACCGCGAACGCGGCCAGGAGGAGCGCGAGCACACCCCAGCCGATCTTTCGCGGCCGACCGCCACCTTCCGGCACGTGCTGCGACACCTCATCACGCCTGCGCTCTGTCGTCACAGGCACAATCTAGGACAGAGATCGGAGCGCGTAGCCGCGCCGCCTTCGATGCCGGCCTTCGTTCCGACGCCGTCGGGAGTGGGCGATGCGGCCGACGGATGTGGCCGCCCACACGGAGGAGCGGGATCCCCGAGGTGGGCGGCGTCCGGAGCTTGGTCATACAGGTGGCGCGGCGGTCGCGGTCAGGCGGTTGCTGAAGCGGGCGAGCATGGCGGTCTGTGCTGTTTCGGGGATCAGCCGGGCGAACAGTGGAGGGGTGCGCCAGTTGGCGGGGTTGCGCTTGGCCATCCGGGAAACCAGCGATATGTGCGGATAGCGGGCCTGCTCGTAGGCGCGCAGCCGTACCGCTGGATCGTCGCCGCCCTTGGCGATCTCCTGCCCGAGCACCCACGCGTCCTCGAGGGTCTGGTTCGCGCCCTGCCCCAAAGTGGGCGGCATGGTGTGGGCGGCGTCGCCGACCAGGGTGACGCGGCCCTCCCCCCACACCCGGCGGACCTTGTTCCAGTGGTGTCCGAAGAATTCGAGGTCGTCCTCGGTGGCGGCGGCGAGCACCTCGGGGACGGGCGACGCCCAGTGCCCGAACCGGCGCCTCAGCTCGGCCAGCGGCGCGGTCGGCCGCGGGGCTGCGGGCGACCAGCGCGTGTCGAACCACCACTGCAGCAGGCCGTTCCCGGCGGGCATGAGCCCGCACGCGCCCTCCCGGCCCGTGATCATGAGGTGCCGGGTCGTGTCGGTGATGGGGATCTCGATCGGGCTGAGGCCCTGCCAGGTGCCGAAGGTCGCCGGTCGCACGGCGCCGTCGCCCCACAGGTGGCGCCGTACGGCCGAATGGTGGCCGTCGGCTCCGATGAGCAGGTCTCCGGTCGCGGTCGATCCGTCGGCGAAGGTCACGGTGACGCCGTTCTCGTCCTGGGTCACGCTCCGGCAGGTCATGCCGTAGTGCACGAGGTCGTCCGGCAGGCCGCCGGCCAGGCGGTCCATCAGATCACGGCGGGGGACCGCCTTGGTCGGAAAGCCGTACCGGTCGGCCGCGTGGGCGATGTTCATGCTCATGCGCAGCCGGCCGCCGGAGGTCAGCGCGTCGATCCGGTCGATGCGGGCGCCGACGTCGTCCAGGCCGATGCCCAGATCGTTCAGGACGGCGTTGCCGTTGCTCCAGACGAGCAGCGCCTTTCCGCCTTCCCGCCGGGCCGGCGCCTGCTCGAAGATCCGTACCCGGTGACCGGCGGCCAGCAGGACGCGCGCGACGGCCAGGCCGCCCACTCCGGCGCCGATGATGAGAACGTCCACATCTTCTCCACTTCAAAGTATCTTCACTTCGAAGATACATTGCTCTGGAGTAGATTCGGGAGGTGGCCGCCAGACATCCAGAAGAAACGATCTTCCGCGAGTTCCTGATCGCGATCCTGCTGTACAACGAGGCGGTCGCCGACCGGCTCGGCCTGCAACCCGTCGACGTCGCCGCAACGATCCTGCTGGAGGTACGCGGACCGCTCTCCGTGGGGGCGATCTCCGAGGAGCTCGGGCTGCCGTCCGCCTCGACGACGCGGCTGATCGACAGGCTCGAGAAGGCGGGCTACGTGCGCCGGGTGCGCGGCGAACGCGATCGGCGCACGGTCACCGTGGAACTGGTCGAGGGCGGCCTGGACGACTACGACGCCGCCTGCGCGCAGTCCCGGAGGCACCTGGACGCGATCGCCACGCACTACACGCCCGAGCAGGCGCCGCTGCTGCTGGACATGTTCTCGCGCGTCGCCGGCGCGTACCGATCGGCCACCACGGAGCTGCGCCAGGACGGGAACTGACTGCGGGAAGACCGGCTCGGCTCTCCGGCGGCCAGGCTGCCCAGAACGCCACGTCGCCCGGCTGCGTGCCCGCTCGCCGCAGGCGTGCCGGCGACCGCCCAGGGTTGCAAGAAAAGACGTACGCGGCCGAATTTGATAAGTACAATTAGCTCTTCGAGAGGCATATCAAATTGCGGTTCGCCCGTGCACACGTGAGGTTCAGTGGCAGGTAGGGGCCGCCCAAGCAGGGCCACCGTCTATACGCGGTTGGATCGAGCCCTGAATGAGCTGAATCGGCGTCTCGGCGGCCTCCCCAGTCCTACCGAAGCCCAGGACATCTGGGCGGACATCTGGCACCAGGAAGCCCACCACTCGACCGCTCTGGAGGGCAACACCCTCGTCTTGCGTGAGGTCCAGGCCTTGCTGGACCAGGGCCGCGCGGTGGGTGCGAAGGGTACCCCCCCATCGTCGTGTTCAAGAGACAACGCGAGACGTACCTGACTGCCATGCGTCGCGCCGACGCCGGGGACTACGGCGCTCTGGGTGAGCTGATCGCTCGCGCGATGGAAGACAACCTTAACCGCTTCATCGTGCCGAACGTTGCCGGTCCCGTCCGCATGGTTCCCTTGGCGGCGTTGGCCGATGACGAGTTCACCGTTCAGGCACTCCGACAGGCCGCCCAACGGGGCCGACTGTCCGCCGTCCAAGGTGCGGATGGCGTTTGGCGATCGTCCAAGAAGTCCGTTGAGGCATACCGCGCCTCCAAGCACAAACGTTCCCCGAAGAAGAGCGGGGCGTGACCACTCACAGCGGGGGTTGGATAGCCGGCCACTCGTCGAGGACGCTCCGCGGAGCACCTCGCACAGACCGTGGCACCCCGTGAGGGTGCCACGGTAAGGGGCCGGGAGGAGCTGGGCCGAGGGGAGTCGGCCCGCGCCGTCAGACGAGCTGCGAGAGGCGCACCGCGTACGCGAGCCTGCGGCGGCCGGCGTCGCTGAGGTGGATGTGGTCGCCGTGGTCGTACACGGGGGCGAGCTGGGCGGGGAACCCGGGGTCGCGCACCGCCTGGTCGAAGTCGATCACGCCGTCGAACGCCTTGCTGGTCCTGATCCAGACGTTGACCTCCTGGCGGATCTCCTCGCGCTCCTCCGTCCAGGTCGAGTAGCCGTAGAACGGCGTCAGCGTGCCGCCGAGGATGCGCAGCTTCTTCGCGTGCGCGAGCTTGATCATTTTCTTGTACGCGTTGATCAGCGGCTTCGCCGAGGTGTACTCGCCCCGGGAGATGTCGTTGATGCCTTCGAGGACCACGACCGTGCGGACGCCCGGCTGGGACAGCACGTCGCGCTTGAACCGGCTCAGCGCGCTCGGGCCTACGCCGGGCTGCAGCACCCGGTTCCCCGCGATGCCGACGTTGAGCACGCCCATCCGCTTGGCGGTCGGGACCTGTCCGAACCGCTGGTAGAGGTAGTCGGTCCACCGCCGGTTCGCGTCGCTGCCCTGGCCGGTGCCGTCGGTGATGGAGTCGCCGAGCGCGACGACGGAGCCCGCGCCGCCGCCCGTGGTCACCGCGATGCGGTCCAGGAAGTACCACTGGGTGCTGGTGCCGGTGAACGCCTCCGCGGTCTCGTCGGCCGCGTGGTCGCCCGGCGTGGAGAGGTAGGTGGTCGCGTAGGCCCGGTCGTGACCGGTGACCTCCTCCACGGCGGTCGGGACGTAGGCGCTGACCACCACGTCCTGGCGGCCCGAGATCTTTCCCTCCAGGGGATCGCTCCAGACCGCCTGGCCGGGCGGCACCGTGATCCACTTGCGGCCCTCGAACGTGAGCGGGCGGTTGGACTTGGTGACGAGCTCCGCGCCGTACGCCTGGAAGCCGAGGTGCACGTTCTTGAACGTGACCGGCTTCCTGCCGAAGACGTTGGACAGGCGGACGCGCAGGCCCGCCCCCCCGACGCTGGTGCGTGCCACCATGCGGACGGTCTGGCCGCCGATCGTGATGGCGAGCCGGTCGGTGGCGGTCAGCCGGTCGCTCGCGGTGGACCACGTCCCCACCAGGTGCCGGGACTCGGCCCCGGCCGGTGACGCGGGAAGCACTCCCGCCACCGCAGTCATGACCACCGCCGCCATGGCCAACCGGTGAACCGGCCGTCGCATCGTCGTCCTCCTGGTTCGATCGCACCGTGCGACGGCTTACATTACGGGCATTTGTCACAGTAGACGCATCAGTCAGCGGCGAATCGACAGGGAAAATCGGTCCATCCCGTCCCAGATCTCCAGGTCGTTGTTCAAGATCGCCAGGTGGGGACGGGTATGCCGGTCTTCCTCCTCGTCACGCCGTCGCGCCGTGCGCTCTGACAAGTTCCGTTATGTGTGGACTTGTCCTGATACATGCTCCTGACATCCCGCGCGTACGGAGGACGGCGCCGGGCCACCGAGCATTAACTCGCACCTCATTGCGCCGACGCGTGCGCTGGATAGGGTCGAGGCGATGAACGACAACGAACGCTGGATTGCTCTTGACGGCGCCGTCAACGTAAGGGACCTCGGCGGCCTGCCCACCGCCGACGGAGGGGCCACCCGGTTCGGGCGGGTCCTCAGGGGCGACAACCTCCAGGGACTGACCGATGGGGACCTGGTCCGCCTGGTCGGAGATCTCAAGCTCAGGCACGTGGTCGACCTGCGCTCCCACGCGGAGGTAAGGCTGGAGGGGCCCGGCCCGCTGACCCGGCTCCCCGAGGTGGGGCACCACCACCTCAGCCTCTTCGCCGAGGCGGGCCGGTTCACCGACGTCGAGGCCGACGTGATCGACGGGGACCGGGTCCTGCCCTGGGGCCGGTCGCCGAAGGTCGACGAGGAACTGCGGGTCACCGGCTATTACTACGGATATCTGCGCGCCCGGCCCGACTCGGTCGTGGCGGCCCTGCGGGTGCTCGCCGGCGACGACGGCATGGCGCTGGTCCACTGCGCCGCGGGCAAGGACCGCACCGGCGTGGTGAGCGCGCTCGCCCTCTCCGTGGCCGGGGTGACCCGCGAGGCGATCATCGCCGACTACGTCGCCACAGGGGAGCGGCTGGACGGCGTCCTCGCCCGCCTGCGCGCCAGTGACACCTACCGCGCGGACCTCGACGGCAAGCCCGCCGACCACCACCTGCCGCGCCCGGAGTACATGGCGCAGTTCCTGCACACTCTCGACCTGCGGTTCGGCGGCCCCCTGGGCTGGCTGGAGCGCAACGGCTGGACCGAGCGGGACACCGACGTCCTCCGCTCCCGGCTCCGCGACTGACGGCGAGGAACGCCGAGCCGGGTCCCGTCGCGCCGCAGCCGGCGAGCGGGTCCCGGCCGCGACGCCGTCGCTGGGGGAGCGACCTAAGAGGTGACGGTGGGCAGCGCGACCGTGGACCGGCTCTCCGCGGAGCGGCGCGCCGCCTCCAGGACGGCGAGGCACGCGACGGCGTCGCGCGGGTCCACCGGCGGGGGAGCGCCGTCCCTCAGGCACGCCACGACTCCCGCGTAGAACTCCTGGTACGCGCCCGGCTCGGTCGGGACGGCGCGGCTGTCGCCCTCGACGCCGAGCTCTCCCCACCGGTCCGGCGGCTCGACGCCCCAGGCCGCGCCGTCGGCCCGTGCCGTCCCGTCGGGCCGCTCGCCCGCCCGCAGGCACGCCTCCTGGGGGTCCAGGCCCCATTTCACGTACGCGCCGCGCGAGCCCAGCACCCGGAAGCGCGGGCCGAGCCGCCCCGCCACGGCGCTCATCCATAGGTGGGAGCGCGCGCCGCTCACATGGGTCAGCGCGACGAACGCGTCGTCGTCGGAGCGGACCCCGGGACGGCGCGCGTCGGTCTCGGCGTACACGGTGGAGACCGGGCCGAGGAGCTGGAGCGCCTGATCGACGAGGTGGCTGCCGAGGTCGTACAGCACGCCGCCGATCTCGTCCGCGTCGCCCAGCTCGCGCCAGCCGCCCTTCGGCACCGGCCGCCAGCGCTCGAACCGGGACTCCAGGCGGTGGATCGTGCCGAGCTCGGGCAGCAGGCGGCGGATCGTCAGGAAGTCGCCGTCCCACCGCCGGTTCTGGAACACGGTCAGCATCAGGCCGCGCTCGGCGGCCAGCCGGACGAGGTCGCGTGCCTGGGCGGCGGACCCGGCGAGCGGCTTGTCCACCACGACGGGAAGGCCCGCCTCCAGCGCCGCCCGCGCCAGCGGCACGTGCGTGCGGTTGGGAGAGGCGATCACCACGACGTCGCAGCGGCCGGGAAGGTCGTCGGCCGAGGCGAGGACCTCCGCCCCCGGATGCGCCCGCCGTACCCGGGCGGCCCGCTCCGGGGCGCCGGTGACCACCGCGGCCAGCCGGAGGCCGGGCGTGGCGGCGATCAGCGGGGCGTGGAAGAACTCTCCGGCCGTGCCGTATCCGGCGAGGCCGACGCGGATCTCAGACTCCTGGGGCATGGCCCAACGATATTGGCCCGCGGCGGGCGACCCGTCCGGCCGCCCGGCCGGGGCGGCTCAGCCCTCGCTGTCGTCGCGCTCGGCCAGGAACGCCTCGAACTGGGCGGCCAGCTCGTCGCCGGTCGGCATCGGGGTGTTCTCCGCGAGGAGGTTCTCCCGCTCGGCGCCCGCCTGGAACGCGTCGTACTGCTGCTCCAGGCCCCGGATGGCGCCGGACAGCTCGTCGGAGGCCTGGATCTGCTCCTCGATCTCGGCGTTGGTCTTCTCCGCGGCGGCGCGGAGCGTGTCGGTGGGGAAGACCAGGCCGGTGCCCCGGGTGACCGCTTCGAGCGCCGTGACCGCGGCCTGGTGATACTCCGCCTGGGCGAGGTAGTGCGGCACGTGTACGGCGTAGCCGAGCGCGTCGTGGCCCTTGGAGCCGAGGCGCAGCTCGATCAGCGCGGCGGCACTGCCCGGCACCTGGACCTTGCCGAACGGGCTGGGCGCCCCGGTTACCAGCTCGGGACGGCTGGCGTGCGCGGTGAGGCCGAGCGGGCGGGTGTGCGGGACGCCCATCGGGATGCCGTGCACGGTCACCAGTTTGCCGACGCGGAGCCGGGTCGCCAGCATGCCGACGGCCTCGGTGAACAGCTCCCACTCGCGGTCGGGCTCGGGGCCGGTCATGATCAGGAACTGGGTGCCGGTGACGTCGGTGGCCAGGTAGACCGCCAGTTCAGGGGTCTCGTAGTCCACCCAGTGGTCGCCGTCGAAGACCATCAGAGGACGGCGTGAGCGGTAGTCGAGCAGCCGGTCGACGTCGAACGTGGCGATCAGGCGGTGCTCCAGTTCGGCGAGCAGGTGTCCGACGGCAAGCCGGCCCGCCGCGCCCGCGTCCACGAAGCCCTCGAAGTGGTAGAGCAGCACCGGATCGGCCAGCTCGGGCGCGTCGCCGTCGAGCCTGTAGAGATCCGTCGGGTCGAGCACCTGCGTCCCAGCCTTTCCTCATGAACGTTTCTCTGGTGAACCATCGAAAGGTCCCACGGATTCCGAGTTGGTGGGGTGGACACTACCCGGTGCACAACGGATCCCATGGAGTCGGACCCGGAATCTGGAAGAGTTCGCGACCAAGCTGTTCTGGTTCGCGCGGGCGGGGGAGAGCGCCGCTACCGCCAGCCCAAAGGAACGCGAGAGGCTCGAAAGGAGGAGCAAGGCGCTCGCCAGCATGCTGGCCAAGATCGAGGAGCGTCAGCGGGGTGGCGGGTGATCGACCACCACAAGACGTGCCAGCACCGCGCCTATCGGCTCACCTGCGAAGACTTCGACCTGCTGTACGAACGCGCCGAAGGTCAGCGCGCACTTGCCCGATCGCAGGACTAAGCCCCCGCCAACGACAGTTATCTTTGGTGACTCTCAGTCGTGCGGCAAGTACTTCAAGTAGTGTGAGCGGCTACTTGACGCACAGTATCTGGGGGTCCGTACGGCATGTTGGGCAGGTCAGGTGCGGCCGAGCGGCAGCCTGACAGAATCGTGACCCATGATCGATGATTTCGCGAAAGACAACCTGCACGAGAGACTGCGGCGGGACCGCAAGGCGCTGCTCTGGAAACTCGACGGCTTGTCCGAATACGACGCCCGCCGACCTTTGACAGCGACCGGGACCAACCTCCTCGGCCTGGTCAAACACGTGGCCACCGTCGAGGCCAGGTACTTCGGCGAGGTCTTCGACCGCCCTTCCCCGGAACCGCTGCCCCGGTGGCAGGACTCCAACGGCAGCGATCTGTGGGCGACCGAGGACGAGACCCGCGATCAGATCATCGGGTTCTACCGGCGCACGTGGGAACACTCGGACGCGACGATCAACGAGCTTCCCCTCGACGCCCCCGGCCATGTGCCGTGGTGGCCGGAGTCAACGCCGGCCTGGCACACGAACCTGTTCGCCATCATGGTCCACGTCCTCGGCGAGTCCACCCGGCATGCCGGACACGCCGACATCCTGCGCGAAGGACTCGACGGCCGGACCGGGTTGCGCGCCGAACACGAGAAGCAGATCGACGAGGAAGCCCGTGCAGCCTACTGCGCGAAGATCGAGCAGGCCGCCAGGGCGGCCCGCACCAATTAAGGCTTAGCGGGGCTTTTGCGGTTCTTGCGGTACCAGGTGGCCTGCGGCACACCGCACGCCCGCAGCGCCGCACGGCGTCCGATCAGCGGGGCCAGTTCCTCGGCCGCCTCCTCCTGCACGGCGCGGGCCGCCCCGGTGTCAGGAACGGCGTGGGCGTGGGTCACTGCTCGCCCCGGGGCGTGGGCGTCTCGCTGCTGGTGGCGAGCTGATCCAGCAGCGCGAAGAGCTTTCCCTGCACCTCGATCACCTGGCGGGTCTTGTCGAGTTCGGCGCGTAGCCGCTCGACCTCGCCCTCCAGCGTGTCGATCTTCTTGTCCCGGGGGTCGGCTTTGGGCCGGCCGACCGGTCGGGCCAGTGCCTCGGCGGCGCCGTGGTCTCGGGCGGTCTTCCAGCTGGAGATCAGCGAGGAGTACAGGCCTTCCCGGCGTAGCAGCGCGCCTTTGCCGGCCTTGTCGAGCTGCTCGTACTCCTGCAGGATCCGGGCCTTGTACGCCGCGGAATAGCGGCGGGCCGTGGCCCGCTCACGTACCTGCGGGTCAGGGGTCTCCGGGTCTGGCTGTCGTGCTCCCACGAAGGGATGTCTCCTTCCCCACCCTCGATACAGAGTTATGTACCTGTTTGCCGCCTCTGTCTAGTTTGACAGGGAGGGAAACTCCGCGTTAGCGCTGGTGGCTTGTATGCGAGTGCAGATACTGGCGTTCGATGGCGATCACGGCGGCGTCGTCGCGCAGTCGACCGCCCGCGTGTGCGAGTAGGTCGGTGCGCAGGTGCTCCAGGAGAACGTCCGGGCGCTCCCCGGTCCAGGCCACGGCGCGTTCGGTAAGCGGGTAGAAGTCGCCCTGGGCGTTGCGTGCTTCGATCACGCCATCGGTGTACAGCAGGAGAAGGTCGCCGGCCTTGAAGTCGAACGTGTCAGCGTGGTGGCAGGGCATGCCCAACTGCAGGCCGAGCGGGGGGCCGGGCTGGCGGGCGCAGAGTGTGCTGATCCGCCCTCGCCGCAGCAGGAGCGGCGGGGGGTGGCCGCAGTAGACCATCTGCACCGTGGGGGTGTGGTCGGGGATGTCGATGAGGATCGCGGTGATGAAGCATTCCCGCGCCAGATCGTCCTCACCGGGCTCGGCCAGGTTCCAGCAGACGCTCGCGTCCAGGTAGGCGGTGAGTTCCGCCAGGTCGGCCTGCCGATGCGCGGCCGCTCGGAAAGCGCCCAGTAGCAGCGCGGCGTCACCCACGGCGGTGAGGCCGTTGCCGCGGACATCGCCGACGATCAGCCGCGTGCCGCAGGCGGTCCGGGCCGCCGCATACAGGTCGCCGCCGATCTGCATCTCGGTCTCCGCCGCCAGGTACACCGCGGCCACGCGCAGCGGCCCGATCCGCGGGGGCAGCGGACGCAGCACCAGGCCCTGGGCAATCTCGGAGACATGCCGCACCCATCTCAGCTCCCGCACCTGCCGCTCCCGCACCCCGGACAGGATCACCGCGAACACCGACACCAACACCACGGAGGCCATCTGCGCCATGCGCTCCACCGAAGAAAGATCGTTGAGAACGACGCCGATGACCACCTGGCCCCCCTGGGCCAGCACACCGGTCAACGCGGTCAGTCTTGGCCCCAGGGTCACCGCAGCGAGCGCCGGCGCGGCGACCAGGAGCGGTCCGAGGTGCAGGTGACCAGGAGTAGCCAGATTGGTGGCGGTGATCACGACGATCAGCGCGAGCGGAACGGCTACCAGGGCCCGAGCTGCGTACCATGGCCTGCGGCGACCTGCCGGTCGCTCTCTGAAGGGCACCCTTCCTTATTACACCGCGAACACCTGTGCCACAGCGCGAGGTCGCTGTCCGCGAGAGCCGGCCACCCGACGGCGCTGGATCTCCCGCTCGGTCGGCGGCGCGGGCGGAAAGTCCTGCGGCATCGGCAGTCCCCATAATCCTTCTTCGGACAACCGTTCTCGGTGAGTACAGACCGTCTCGCCTTCGTCCGCCACGACCAGCGGCAATAACCCGGAAAACACCACATTCACAAGCTTATCGAGATCATGCATGGCTTACTGTTACGTGCCGGGACGTTCCGTCACCACCGAATCTGCGACAGAGCCGTTGGCTGGACAGACTCGACTGGGACGCCGGCCGATGGTTCCCCCGACCAACGCGCTTCCCTGGAGCTGTCTTGGTGATGTGAGAGCGCGGCGTTCACCCCTGGATGGTAGAAGGAAGGCCCCGCACCGGGATGATGCGGGGCCTTCTCAGGTCTTCGCGGAGGGCGAGGCGGGCCTGGTGCGCCGTCCCGTATGGGGAACACATGGGGAACAGCAAGCCCTCATGCAGCTAATGACTGCCTCATGCCGCAAACGGAATGAACCCGCCCCTAACCTCACGAACCTCATGTAGCTCGCGACTGCCCATAAATATCGACGAAAGGTGTAGCGATTTGTTGGTTCGATAGTCATGCTGTTGGGCGTGTCGAATCCATCCCCACTTACCGAAAACAGCCCGCGGCTGCGCATCCCCGAACTGACCTGTCCGTTCCCCAGCGAGGTCAATCCGTACGTCGAGGAAGTGGACAGGGACACGCTGGCCTGGCTGGCCGCGTCCGGGATGATCGAGGGCGCCGACAACCTCGCCCGCTACGGCGCGGCCAGGTACGGGTGGCTGGGAGGGAGAACGTACCCGTACGCGGCGCGGGAGCTGTGCCAGATCGTCACGGACTGGTGCGTGTGGCTCTTCGCCTTCGACGACGTCTTCTGCGAGTCGGACCGGGCGGCGGCCGAGATCGCCAGGGCGCTCCCGCAGTTCATCTCGGTCATCGACGATCTCGGCGACGGAGACCCCGTCGGCAACGTCTTCGCCCGGTCGCTGCTCGAAATCAAGACCAGGATCGCCGCCGCGGGGAACGCCGACCAGCTCGATCGCTGGCGCGCCATGACCAAGGACTACCTCTTCGCCCAGGTCTGGGAGGCGGCCAACCGGGAGCACGACGTCGTCCCCACCTTCGACGACTACATCGTCATGCGCCGCAGGACCGGCGCGATGCTCACGGTCTTCGCGCTGGTCGACGTGGCCGCCGGCGCGTACCTGACCCCCGACGAGTGGCGTCACCCGGACGTGCGGGCCATCACCGAGCACGCGAACGACGTCGTCGTGTGGGACAACGACCTCATCTCCTACGCCAAGGAGCGCTCCGGCCCGAACATCAACAACAACCTCGTCAGCGTGCTGTGCCGGCACAAGGGGTGCTCCACGCAGGAGGCGATGGACCTGATCGGCGTGATGCGGAACGAGGCGGTCGCCGGGATGGTCGCGCTCAGGCCCCGCCTCGACGCCCTCGGCTCGCCCGGCGTCGCCGCGTACGTCAAGGGCCTCGAACGCTGGATCAGCGGCAGCGTGGACTACTCGCTGACCAGCTCCCGCTACGTGACGGCCATGGCCGATTGAGAACCCGCCCGGCTCCCGCAGGGGTGGGACCGCGTCGGTCCCGGCGGTGCGCGCCCGGCATCCATCCCGCCGGCCGCGTCGCCGGGCCACCGCGCTCCCCGTGACCAGCGGGCGGCGGCGCGCCGTCAGTCGGCGGGAGACGGCTCGTCGAACTCGTCCAGCGCGTACTCGATCAGCTCGGTCAGCGAGAGGCGAGTGCCCCTGTTGTACGCGTCCTGGTAGGCGGCGTCGCCGAGGAGCTTCCTGCACTCCTTGACGCACTGCTCGTGCTCGTTCGTGAAGAAGGGCGCCCCGAACTGCGGCAGCCCGAAGGTGCGCCAGTTGGTCTGGGCCGCGCCCAGCAGGTGGGCGGTGTACTCGGGCCGCCCCATCTCCAGGTAGAGCCCGGCCATCACGTCCACGCACAGCACGATGCCGAGGACGTCGTGGAAGTGGCGCTTGATTCGCACGGAAGCCTTGCAGCTCTCCAGCGCCTCGCCGTGGCGGCCAGTGGCCCGCTGGACCTGCGCCGTCGCGTACCACGCGTAGGACCGCAGCCACTGCTCGCCGCGCTCGGTGCACACCTTGACGCAGTCGGTGAGCAGGCCCTCGGCCTCCTCGTAGTCGCCCTGCGCGAACAGGACCATGGACAGCTCGACGATCGCGGGCAGCAGGCCCGGGTTGAGCTCGCGCCCGCCCCGGTGGAACTCGATGGCCACGCCGAGCAGGGCCGTGGCCTTCTTGGCGTCGCCCTGGAGCATGGCGGTCGTGCCCTGCATCTTGGTCGCCAGGATGACGGCCCCGGAGTCGCCGGCCCGCACCGCCTCGTTGCTGCACTCCTCGGCCGCCGCGAGCGCGCCCGGCAGGTCCCCCTGCGCGCTCCGGATGTACGCGAGCACCCACAGGGCCTTGCACCGTTCCTTGCTCGGCACCCGGGACGCCGCGAGCGCCCGCTCCAGATAGACCGCGCCCTCGCGGGCGAACCCGCACGCCACCCAGAGGAACCACAGCGACGACACCAGCTCCAGCCCGACCCTGGCCTCGATCGGGTCGAAGAGGCAGTAGTCGAGCGCGACCCGGATGTTGTCGTGCTCCTGCCGCATGCGCACGTACCACTGCACCTGGCGGGGGCCCGACCAGGAGTGCTCGCCGCGCTGGGCGAGCTCCAGGTAGTGGTCGCGGTGGCGGCGGCGCAGCGCCTCGGTCTCGCCCAGCTTCTCCAGCCACTCGGCGCCGTACTGCCGGAGCGTGTCGATCAGCCGGTACCGGTGGCCGACCGGGGTGGTGAAGCTGAACAGGATCGACTTGTCGACCAGGCCGGAGATCACGTTGAGGATGGTCGCGGCGTCCAGCCCGTCCCCGGCGCAGACGTAACGCGCCGCGTCCAGGTCGAAGTCGCCCGCGAACACCGACAGCCGGGCCCACAGCAGCCGCTCGGCCGGCTCGCACAGCTCGTGGCTCCAGCCGATCGCGGCGCGCAGCGTCTGGTGCCGGGGCAGCGCCGTACGGCTCGCGCCGGCCAGCAGGCTGAACCGGTCGGCGAGGAGCGCGAGGATCTGCTCGACCGACAGCGCGCGCAGCCGTACGGCGGCGAGTTCGATGGCGAGTGGGATGCCGTCGAGCCGCCGGCACAGCTCGGACACGGCCTGCACGTTGCTCTCGTCCACCACGAAGTCGGGCACGACCGCGCTGCCCCGCACGGCGAAGAGCTGCACCGCCTCGTTCGTGTACGGGTTCTCCGAGGGGTCATCGCCCGGTACGGCGAGCGGCGGGACCGCGACCGTGAACTCGCCGGGGGCGTTGAGCGACCGGCGGCTGGTCGCGATGATCCGCAGGTTGGGCGCCCTGGTGAGGAGGTCGTGCGTCAGCTCGGCGCACGCGTCCACCAGGTGCTCGCACGTGTCCAGGATGAGCAGGATCTCGCGGTCGCCCAGCCACTCGGCGAGGGTCTCGGAACCCGCCCGGTGCGACTGGTCGGCGATGCCCAGCGACGCGGTGATCGTGTGCTGGACCATGCCGGCGTCCTGCAGCCGCGCGAGATCGGCGTACCAGACGCCGTCCTTGAACTCCTGGCGCATCAGATGGGCGATGCGCAGGGCCGTGCGGGACTTGCCCACACCTCCGATCCCGGTCACGGTGACCAGTCGGGAGTCGTGCAGTCGCTGTCTGATGGTGGTGAGAAGCCTGGTCCGGCCCACGAAGCTGGTCAGCTCCGCGGGCAGGTTGCCCTCTCGACGCCATCCTGATGGCGTTGCCATACCGCCTCACGGGGGTCGCGTCCGGCCTGCTACCTGTTTCCGCGTCGTACCTTTGCTGAGGGTTGAATGTTTGGGTCGGGGATCTTCGAATCCCACCTTTGCGGGAAATCGCCGCTCAGCGTGGTTCGTACGGGATTACCGTGATTTGTCGCCCCCAGTGCGCGGTGGCGACGTGCGAGCGGGACCCGCGCCCGGCGGCCGCGCCGGTTAACATCGTCATGTGACTGAGCGGCATCCGGATGACATGCGGCCGGTGGACCTCTTCGACGAGGGTCTGTCGGTGCTGCCTGACCAGACCAGCGACGACACCGACCTCGGCTGGGGCGAGTGGCGCGGCGACGCCGAGTCCGACGACGCGCGACTGATCGAGGAACGCCCCCCGCACTGGGACTAGTCGGTGCGGGTCAGGACACCACGTCCTTGGCCCGGAACCGCCGGAAGGCGAACGCGACGAGGATCACCGAGTACGTCACGGACACGGCGACGCCCTTGATCATCCCGCTGTAGTCGGGGTCGGGGGAGAGCGCGTCGGTCCAGGCGTTGTTCCAGAACGTGGGCAGGAACTCGCGGATGGAGCCCAGGGCCTCCACCGCCTGCAGGATGCTGCTCACGATCACCAGCCCGACCGCGCCGCCGACCGCGCCCAGGGGCGAGTCCGTGCCGACCGACAGCAGGAACGCGACGGCCGCCACGACGAGCTGGCTCACCAGCGCGTAGGCCACCACGACGGCGAACCTCGGCAGCACGTCCCCGGCCGGGATCGTCTCGCCGGTGCCCGGCACCTGGATGTCGTTCCAGCCGAAGACGACCGTGCCCGCGAGCAGCGCCATCAGCGGCAGCACGGTCACCGCGGCGGCCGAGTACGCCATCGCGACGACGAGCTTCTGCCGCAGCAGCCGGTCGCGCGGCACCGGGGCGGCGAGCAGGTAGCGCAGCGACGACCAGCTCGCCTCGCTCGCCACCGTGTCGCCGCAGAACAGCGCCACCGCGACGACCAGCAGGAAGTTCGCGGAGACCGACAGGGCGAAGGCGGCGAAGTTCAGCCCGCCCTGGGTGGCGAGGTCGGACAGCCGCATACCGCCGCCCTGCCCGCCTCCGGGCCCCGGGCCGAACTGGAACGCCACCACCAGGACCCACGGGAGCGCGAGCAGCAGCCCGAACATCGCCATCGTCCTGCGGCGCCGGAGCTGGCGGACGAACTCCACCCGCAGCGACAGCGTCCGGCCTGGCGCGTACCCCGGCGCCGCCCCCGACGTCCGCGTCGAGGACGCCGGAGGCCCGCCCGGAGAGGTCACCACGCCGCCGGCCGAGGCCGCGGGCGTGTTCGCCGGGGCGGACGCCCCGTCACCGTTCAGGCTCATCTGAGCCCTCCCTTCAGGCTCAACGCGCCTCTCCGATCAGGTCCAGGAAGACGTCCTCCAGCCGGGGGCCGGGGCCGTCCGAGGGGGAGTGGGTGCCGAGCAGCTCGGCGACCGGTCCCTGGAAGACGAGCTGTCCGCGCCGCATGACCACCACGTGCGTACACGCCTGCTCGACCTCGGCGAGCAGGTGGCTGGAGACGATGACCGTGCGGCCTCCCTCGGCGTACGCCTTGAGCACGGCGCGCATCTCGGCGATCTGCGGTGGGTCCAGCCCGTTGGTGGGCTCGTCGAGCACGAGCAGGTCGGGCAGGCCGAGCATCGCCTGGGCGATGGCGAGCCGCTGGCGCATCCCCTGCGAGTAGGTGCGCACCGCCCGGTCCAGCGCCGCCCCGAGCCCGGCGATCTCCAGCGCCTCGTCCAGGTGGGCGTCCTCGGCGGGGCGTCCCGTGGCCTGCCAGTAGAGCTCCAGGTTGGCCCGGCCGGTGAGGTGCGGGAGGAACCCGGGCCCCTCCACGAACGATCCGAGCCGCGACAGGACCGGAGCGCCGGGGACCACCCGGCGGCCGAAGATGTGGATCTCGCCCTCGTCCGGGTGGATCAGGCCCATCATCATCCGCATCGTGGTGGTCTTGCCCGCGCCGTTCGGTCCGAGAAGGCCCAGGACCTGGCCCTTCTCCACCTGGAAGGAGAGGTCGTCCACCGCCTTCTCGCCGTTGCGGTAGCGCTTGGTCAGCCCGGTGATCCGCAGCGGAGCGCCGTCGCCGTCCTCGCGCTCGTCGGCGGGAGCCGTACGGCGGCGGCCGGCGAGGAGGAGCGCCGCCGCGACCACGATCGCGGCCAGCGGGGCGGCCCATGTCCACCAGGCCGGCCCCGTCGCGGGCGTGACCAGCGACGCGTCGTCGGGGAGCGAGACGGTCCCGCCGGCGAGGCCCACCCGGTACGCGGCGGGCGCGGACGGCGTGGCGTACCCCATGTCGGTGGTCGTCAGCACGACCCGCAGCCGGTGGCCCGCGTCGAAGCGCCGGTCGATCGCGGGGAGCGTGACGGTCGCCTCCGCGCCGGACTCCGACGCGGTGACGCGCAGCGGCGCCACCAGGCTCGACGGCAGCACGGCGAGCCGTCCGCCGCTCGCGTCGTAGAGCTTGGCGAACAGGGTGACCTCGCCCGTGCCGTACACCTTGATCCGCACGGTGGGGGCGCCGGTGACGTGGACCGGCGCGGCGAGCGGCGCGGACTCGAACACCGCGGCCTGCCCGGGGACGTCCACGGAGACACCGGGGTTGGCGCTCGCGCCGCCGAGCAGGCTCATCCCCGGCACGATCGAGACGGACGCAGGGGAGCCGCCGGGCGGGTTCGCGATCTCCTGCACCGGGCCGATGACCGGCACCTCGGTCCGCGAGGCGCCTCCCAGACCGGGGTACGAGGGCGCGCTCGCGTGGACCACGAGGGAGCGGCGGGTGCCGGGGTCCCGGCCGCCGTCGCGCGACACCGTGAAGCCCTCGACCCCCTCGACGTCCCCGGCGGGCGCCGAGGCGGTCGCGGTGCCCTCGGGCGTGGCGGCCTTCACGGCGTCGCCGGGCGTGCCGGCATCGGCGGTGGTCCGGCCGGCGCGCACGCCGGGGACGGGAGAGTCCTTGAGCCAGCGGTCGAGCCACGCCGTGGTGCGCTCCTCCACCCATTCGGTGTCGCTGTCGGACCCGCCGCCGTCGTGTCCGCCGCTGATCCAGGCGACCTCCACCGGCGCGCCGGTCGCGGCGATCGCCCGGGCGTTGGCGTCCGCGTGCCCCAACGGGAACAGCGAGTCGCGCTGACCCTGGATCAGCAGGGTCGGGATCCTGATCCGGCCGGCCACCGACACCGGGCTCGACGCGCGCAGCAGCTTCACCGCCTCGGGCGTCGCCCGGCCGGTCTCCGCGACGGTCAGGTACATGTCGCAGATCTCGGCCAGGAAGCGGCCGCACTGGGCCTGACGGGAGGCTCCCTGCGCCGCGGGCGCACCGGAGCCGCCGCCGGCCAGGGCGGCCAGCCCGCCCGGCGCGCCGCCGGGCAGGGCGCTGCCGCCCGAGCTGAAGAAGAGACCGGCCCACATCTTCTTGAACACGCCGTGCTCGGGCCCCTGCCCGGTGGACTCGGGGAAGAGCGCGTCGGCGAGGTCGTACCAGGTGATCTGCGGCACGATGGCGTCGATCCTGGTGTCGTAGGCGGCGGCCATCAGGGCGATCGCCCCGCCGTACGAGCCGCCCGCGATGCCCACCCGGGGGTCGCCGTCGGCGTCGAGCCGCACCTCCGGGCGGCGGGCGAGCCAGTCGACCAGCGCCCGCACGTCCTTCACCTCGTAGTCCGGCGAGTTCAGCGCGATCTCGCCGGTGGAGCGCCCGAACCCGCGGGCCGACCAGGTCAGTACGGCATAGCCGCGCCCGGCCAGCCGGGCCGCCTCGTCCCGCAGGTCGTCCTTGCTGCCGCCGAAGCCGTGGGCGAGGAGCACGGCCGGGGCCCGGCCGCCGGTGGCGGGCGGGAAGTAGGCGGCGTCCAGCGTCACGTGCTGGTCGTCGGCGGGTCCGTCCACGACGGAGATGGCCACGTCCTGCCCGCGTACCCGCGGCTCGGACGGCCACAGGTACCAGGTGAGGCCGCCCGCGACCACCAGCGCGAGCGCCACCAGTGCGGCAAGGGCGCGCCGCCCACCCCGAAACGTCATGCCCGGGAGCCTACTCAGGCCGTCCTGAGAACCGGCTGAGACGCCCGGCCCGGCGGGGCCGTCCGAGCCGGTCCCCGGCCGGATATCCAGGAGGTATCCGGGTTGTCCCCGATTGCGTAGCGGGTGAGCGGACGGCATCATTTCGCGCGTGATTGGAACGCTCAGGCAAACACCTCATCGGATCCTCGACTGGGCCCTCCCGTACTGGACCAGAGGGGAGGCCGGCAGGGAGACTCCGGCGGAACTGTTCCGGGTCCTCTACCTCGGCTGGTTGACGGCGTTCGTCCTGAAGGTGCTGGGGGCGTCCTGGGACGTGTCCTGGCACTTCCGCTGGCTGCGCGACGACCTGGCCCCGCCGCACCTGCTCAACACGGTCGGCACGGTCATCGCCGTCGGGCTGACCATCGTCCACTGGTACACCGGTTACGGCGTGGACCGCCTGGCCTCCAGGCTGATCGTGTGGGGCACGGGCGTCTTCCTCATCGCGATCCCGCTCGACCTGATCAACCACCGCGTCAACGGCCTCGACATCACCGCGTGGAGCCCCTCGCACGCGCTGCTGTTCATCGGCAGCGGGCTGATGATCGCCGGGGTGACCCGGGGGTGGTGGCTCGGCGCGCCGCGCGGCGACGCGCGGACCGAGCGGCGGCGCACCCTGGTCCTCGGCGCGCTGTTCGTCTTCTTCCTGGAGAACCTGCACTTCCCCGCCCAGCAGCAGGAGTACGGCGTGCTGGAGATCGCCTCCTGGGACCGCGGCGATCCGTACGCGGAGCCGAGCCTGCTGGCGTTCGCCGCCAACCAGCTCGGCCGCGCGGTGGACCGGGAGATGATCGTCAGGTTCTCGCTGCCGGTGCCCGACCTGCTCTACCCGCTTTGGGTCGGAGTGGCGGGCATGCTCATCCTGGTCATCGCCCGCCACATGGTCGGGCGGACGTGGACGGCCACGGCCGTCGCGGGCGCGTACGTCGCCTACCGCGCGCTGGTCTGGCCGCTCTTCGTCGGGATGGGTTTCCCGGCCTCGGCCATCCCGTTCTTCTTCGTGCTCGCCGCCGTCGGTGTGGACCTCGCCTTCATGGGCTGCCTCCCGCTGGGCGACACGATGGCCGCTCGCCTGGTCCGGCCCGTGCTCGGCGCCGCCCTGGCCACGGCGGGCGTCTACGGCGGCCTCGCGGTGCAGGGCCACTATCTCGCCGCGCCGCCGTACCCGGTGGACTCGTGGCCGCTCGCGGGCGGCCTTCTCCTCGCGGTCTGGATCGTCGCCGAGATCGTCGCCTGGAAGTACCGCCTGCGCGACGGCGATCGGGATCAGGCGACGGGCGCGCGGGTCAGCGCCACCGCCACGCCGTAGGCGAGGCCCATGACGGCGAGTTCGAACGCCACCCAGGCGGCGAACGCCGTCGGGGCCCGCCGGCTGATCGCGGGCAGCAGCCGCCAGCGGATGTTGCCCCCGAGCAGCGCCACCGCACCGACGAAAAGGATCTTCGCGACGACGAGCCGGCCGTAGCCGGTGGTCACCAGCGAGAGCGGGAACTCCTGGCCCGGCGTCAGCAGCAGCTCGACCACTCCGTTGAAGAGGCCGGTGAGGCCGACGACGAGCAGCGCCGCCGTCGCCAGCCGGGAGAAGCGCGGCAGCGTCGCCGCGAGCAGGTCGCGGTTGCCCGCGAGCAGCACGGCCAGCGCGAGCAGGCCCCCGACCCACGCGGCGGAGCCGATGACGTGCAGCTCCATCGAGACCATGCTCAGGTCGTGCCAGTACCAGTTGGAGGCGTGACCGGTCACCGGCAGCGGCAGCAGGCCGAACGCCGCCACCAGCACGCGGAACTCGGCCGGGACCTTCTCGCCGAACCTGACCGCCAGCATGCCGACGGCGGCGCTGACCATCGCGCTGGACGCGCTCACGATCAGCCCCTGGCCGGAGCCGATCCGCTCGACGAACTCGGCCACGTCGGGCGCCTGGCCGGGGTTCAGCTCGGCCGCGCTCAGCACGGTGGACACGAGCGCGGACGCGGCCCACACCAGCGCCGACAGCACCGCCCAGTGCCGCGCCCGCGAGGCGACCGGCTCGGTGCGCTCCGGATCGCCGAAGCCGAGCAGCTTGGGCAGCAGGCTGAGCCCGACGGTCGCGGTCGCGGCCACGTCGAGGACCAGCCGCATGACGGGCAGGCCGAAGTCGACCAGGGGGCTGGGCATCACGATGCCCTGCGCGGCCTTCGGGAGGGTCAGCCAGGTCGAGACCAGCGCGGTGAGCAGCCCCGCGAAGGTGAGCGCGGCGACGGCCAGCCTGGGGCGGGCCACCGGCTCCGTACTCACCGTGCTTTCCGGGCTCTCCAGGCTCTCCGTGCTTTCCGGGGTCTCCGTGCTTTCCGGGGTCTCGGTGCTCTGCGGGCTCTCGGCGGCTCCGGTCGCGGTCACGCCGCGCCTCGCAGCCTGCGGTCGTGCCGGACGAGCACGTACGCGGACAGGGCGAGCAGCGCGGCGGCGACGACGAGCAGACCCCACACCCAGCCACCGGACGAGCTCTGCGCGGCGAGGTCGGCGGCCGAGGCGGCGGAGCCGGGCTCCCCTCCGGCGGCCGGGGGCAGCGGGTCGCCCGCCGCCGGAGTCGAGGCCGCCGAGGGGGACGGCGTGGGCTCGGCCGAGGGGGAGGACTGCCCGGCGGCCGGTCCGGCCGCGGTCAGCGTGAAGGTGATCGTTCCGGTGACCGGGTGGCCGTCGTTCGACACGACGCGATAGCCGATCGTGTACGCGCCGGCCGGGCCGAGCGGAGCCAGGCCGACCGAGACGTCGTTCCCCTTCGTCGCGATCTCACCTTGCGCGTACTCGGCCCCGTCGGGACCGGTGACCGCGATGCGCGCGAAGTCCCGGCGTACGGGCTGGTCGAACTTCAGCGTGATCCGCTCCGGAGCGGTGGAGACCTGGGCGCCGTCCTTGGGGTCGCTGCCGACCAGCACGTTGTGCGCCTGCGCCGGCGCCGCGACGCCCAGCAGAGCGGCGCAGGCGAGCAGCAGGACCGTGAGTAGCCGCCTCACCGATGATGACCTTCCATTGGATGCTTCCTGACCCAGACATGGTCCCACCTGTCCGGCACCGGTACGGCTCCCGCCGGGTCGGCGGAAGCCCGCATCCCCTGTGGCGTCGCCCTCGGAGAACGAGCAAAAGTTCCGGCGGGCCCACCGCGGCTCGCGGCCTGGCGGCGCAGGGGCCGCCGGAGAAGGGAAAAGTCCCCGGGCCGCGTGTGGGGGGCGTACGGATCACGCGGCCCGGGGAGGTCAGGAGGGTTCCCGGAGCCGGCGGGGCTCCGGGAACGGGTCTCTGCCGGGAGGTTCGGCGGGGGCAGGTCAGCAGGCGCCGAGGTCCGTCCAGACGCCCCAGTCGCCGGTGGTCCCCGGCTCCTCGTTCTGCGTCCACCACTTGGCCTGCCACTTGTGGCCCTTGTGGGAGACCTGCTGGCCGCCCGTGTAGACCGTGCCGGACGCCCACGCGGGCGCGGTGCACGCGCCGCCGCTCGGAGACGCACTGGGGGAGGCGCTGGGGGAGGCACTGGGCGACGCGCTGGGGGAGGCGCTCGGGCTGGGGGACGTGCCGCCCCGGGCGTTCTCGAAGGCCAGGCCGTACGTCTTGCCGCCGAAGGTCAGCGTGAAGTTCGCCGGGCCGGGGGCGGGCAGGTAGTAGACGTAGTCCAGCGTGACCGACGCGCCCGGCGCGAGCGACTGCCAGGTGGGGATCTTCACCGAGACCCGGTGGAAGTCGCCCTTGAGGCCGCCGACGTTGCTGCCGGTGTGCCCGCTGCTGATCACCTGTAGCCCGAACCCGGACTGGTCCTTGGCGTTGTTCGGCGCGGACGTCGCGTAGTCCCACTGGAACTCGGCCCCGCCGGGGATCGTCGTCTGCGAGTTGTTGGTGATCTTCAGCTTGGGGTTGATCGGGTAGTTGCTGTCGCCGACGGGGAACCCGGTCGCCTCGACCGTGACGTTCAGCTTCTCGGCCGGGATGTTCACCTTCGCCATGGTCGCCCCGTACGGCGCGGCCGTCTTGAGCGTGTCGTAGGCGAGGGTCGTCAGCGTGTCGCCCATGAAGTACTCGGAGCCGGTCCACCGGTAGTCGCCGGCCAGCTCCCAGATCATGACACCGCCGAGGCCCTTGTCCTTGACGTAGTTCGCCTTCACGCCGATCGACTGCTCGTCCTCGGTGGACAGGAACACCTTCTTGGCCGAGTTCCACAGCCAGGGCGCGGCCATCGTGGAGTCGTAGTAGCGGGTGTAGGTGCCCGTCATCCGGTCCTCGGGGTCGTTCGCCGGGTCCAGGCCGTAGGCCGCGCCGTACGAGCCGGTGATGCCCTTCTCCAGGTTCTTGGCGTGCCACATCGGGTTGGAGCCGGCGCCGACCTCCTTGCCGTTCTCCTCGTCGTGCCAGAGGTTGTCCACGCCGCGCGCGCCGTCGCCGCACGTCGTCAGCCCGATGGGGCAGTTCGAGCCGTTCGACGTGCCCCACAGGCCGTTGGTGCCGCCGTTGACGTTCTTCCAGCCGCGCGTGTAGTACGGCACGCCGATGTTGATCCGCCCGGCCGGCATCGCGCCGCGGAAGTAGTGGTAGGCCCAGTCGGTGTTGAGGTAGCCGATGCCGCCGTACTGCGAGGTGGTGTACACGCCCCACTTGGCGAGTTCGGCGTCCTTGCCGTCGTCGTACAGCGCGGCGTTGGGCCCGACGAACTCGTTCCACGCGCCGTGCAGGTCGTACGACATGATGTCGACGTAGTCGAGGTACTGGGCGACCTGGAAGGTCTCCATGCCGCGCAGCAGGTAGCCGGAGGCGGGCGTGGCGACGGTGAGCATGTAGTACTTGCCGTCGGCGGCGGAGGCCCGGTCGAGCTTCTCGCGCAGCGTCTTCATCAGCGCCGCGTACCCCTTCATGAGGTTCGCCCGGCGCGCGTTGGCGACGGTCCAGTCGAGCGGGTTGCCCGCGTCCTTCATGGAGGTCGGGTACTCGTAGTCGATGTCCACGCCGTTGAAGCCGTAGTCGCGCACGAACTTCACCGCCGAGTCGGCGAAGGTGTCAATACCGGCCTGGTTGACCGAGCCGTTGGCGTTGACGGTCATGGTGTAGAAGCCGCCGGAGGCGACCCGGCCGTTCCCTTCCAGGTAGCCGCCGGTCTCGGCCCAGCCGCCCACGCTGATCAGCGTCTTGGCGTGCGGGTTGACCTTCTTGTACTTGTTGAGCAGGTTGAAGTGCCCCTTGTACGGCAGCGCAGGGTCGAGCTCGGCTCCGGCCACGCCCGGCCACTCCATGCCGGTCGCCGGGTTGTCCGGGCCGTTCGCGCCGACCGAGATCTTGTTGTCCGAACCGACGTGCGCGAAGGCGTAGTTGATGTGCGTGATCTTGCTCCACGGGATGTCCTTGGCCAGGTAGGACGGCTGGCCGTGCTTCCCGTCACGCCACCCGGTGAAGTAGCCGATGATCCGGCGCGGGTGGTCGGAGCCCATCTTCTCCCGCCCGGCCTCGTCGTAGACCAGGCAGTACGGAACGTCCACACCGGGCGTCCGGTAGAGGCCGTCGGGGCGGCAGGTCTCGTTGTCGGCCGCCGCGGCCGCCGCTCCGGTGAGCGCGCCGGCGACGAGGGCGAGGGACGCTCCGGCCGCCGCCAGCACCGTCCGCACACGCGGACGGGTGGGTTTCGGGGCGGAAGCGGCCGGAGGTACGGCGGGCGATCGGGATGAGGACGGTCGGGAAGAGAACACGGGCGGGCCACCTCCATAGGCGACAGGACTTCGTGCGCACCCCGCCCCCAGGGGTCTCGATCTGGAAGTTAGGTCCTCCGGCCTGGGCGGTCAATGCTCTCTTTTAGGAAAGTTTCCAAAAAGATAACCTGTGGCCGGTTGCCCTGGCACCGCCGGACGTCCCCGCCGGTCCCGCTGTTCTGCGGCCTCATGTGACCGAGCGCCGTAGTCGGCCCGTCTGGTGGGTGCTCTACGTATTCACCTGTTCTGGGCTGAGGCGTAGCATCCGAGCACCCCTCACTTTCGGGAATGGACGCCCATGAACGTCACCGACCAGGCCTCCGACCTTCCTGCCGCCCTCGCCGAACCGGTACGGCGAGTGGGGCCACGCTGGATCACCTTCATCTCCCTCGGGAACCTCGTCCTCTGGATGGGCTATTTCGGACCGCTGCAGGTGCTCCTCCCCGAGCAGGTCGGCGAGATCGCCCCCGGCAACAAGGAAGCCGCCCTCGCCGTGGTCACCGGGATCGGCGCGGCGGCCGCTTTGATCGCCAACCCGATCGCCGGCGCGCTGTCGGACCGTACGGCGAGCAGGTTCGGGCGGCGGCACCCGTGGACGCTGCTCGGCGCGCTGCTCGGCTGTCTCGGACTGCTGTTCCTGTCCACGCAGAACACGGTCGCCGGAGTGGCCCTGGGCTGGTGCCTGGCGCAGATCGGACTCAACTCCCTGCAGGCCGCGCTGTCCGCCGGGGTTCCCGACCACGTGCCGGTCAGCCAGCGTGGTGGCGTGTCCGGATGGATCGGCCTCACGCAGTCGGTCGGCGTCGTGGTCGGCGTGGGGCTCGTGACCATGGTCGCGACCGGAGTCACGTCCGGATATCTGCTGATCGGCCTGATCCTCCCGGTGTGCGTGCTGCCGTTCGTGCTGACGACCAGCGATCCTGTCCTCCCGCGCGAGCACCGCCCGTCCTTCACGCTCAAGCACTTCTGGATCAGCCCGAGGAGGCACCCCGACTTCGCCTGGGCGTGGGTCACCCGGTTCCTCATGAGCCTCGGCAACGCGATGGCACTGCTGTACCTGCTGTACTTCCTCACCGACGCGGTCGGCTACGAGCGGCTGTTTCCCGGGGAGAGGGCGAGCGACGGCCTGTTCCTGCTGATCCTGATCTACACCGGGGCCGTGGTCCTGACCGCCGTGCTCGCCGGGATGCTCTCCGACCGGCTGGGCAGGCGGAAGCTCCTGGTCACGATCGCCGGCACGATCAGCGCGGTCCCGGCGGTCATGCTCGCGCTCTGGCCGCAGTGGCACGTGACGTTGGCCGGGGCGCTGATCCTCGGCATCGGCTTCGGCGCGTACTTCGCGGTGGACAACGCCCTCATCACTCAGGTCCTCCCGGCCGCGGATGGCCGGGGCAAGGACCTCGGGCTGATCAACATCGCCAACTCCGGGCCGCAGGTGCTCGGGCCGGTGCTCGCGGGCCCGATCGTCGCCGGCTTCGGCGGGTACACCGTGCTCTACCTGACCGCGGGCGGGCTCACCCTGCTCGGCGCCGTCCTCGTCTGGAAGATCAGGAGCGTCCCCTAGGAGGCCCGCCTTCGGCGGTGGGTCAGGCGAGCGCCCAGCCGTACATCCAGGTGAGGAAGACGAGACCGGTCATCACGGGGACGATGTCGGCCGAGGCGGCGCGCAGCCGGAACGCGGCGATGATCGACAACACCATGGAGGCCGCCGCGAGCAGGCCGTACCAGGCGATCGCCGGAGGAAGGCCGATGGCGAACACGATGTCGTCGGGCACGCCGGTGACGCTCAGCGCGGTCAGACCGGCGAAGGCGAGCCCGGTCAGCCCGGCCAGCGCGCGCACCGCGCCGCCGCCCCGGCGGCGCACCAGCGCGACGAGCCCGGCCGCGAGCTGCGCCGCCGCCACGAGCACGAAGACCGCGAGTGGGGCGATCAGCGCCGGCGACTGCGAGATCCGGTACGGCGCGGCCGTCAGGTGCAGGTCACCCGGCCGGACCAGGGCGGAGGCGCCCGCGCCCGGATCGCACACCGCTCCCGCGGAACCGGCCGCGGGCGCGCCGGAGGCGGCCGAGGTGGGCGCGTCGAGGAACGCGGAGATCGTACGGCGTCCGCACTCGCTCGCCAGGAACACTCCGTGCCCGACGCCCGCGAACTCGGCGAACCGGGCGGTCGGGATGTCGTCCGCGGCCGCCCGCGCGCTCTCCGGCGGCGTGGTCGGGTCGTACTGCCCGCCGAGGACCAGGGTCGGCGCCTCGACGGGGCCGGACTCGTCCAAGCTGCGGGGCAGGTGCCAGGCGGCGCACACGGCGGCGTCCGCGACGCCGGTGAACAGCCGCGGCCCGGCAGTGGCGGCGAACGTGTTGAACGGCACCTCGTCCTGGCACTGGACCGCGTAGTACAGGCCCCAGTCGTGCGAGGTCAGCGCGTCGCCCGCCGCGTCGACGACCGGCCGGAGCAGCTCCGTCCTGCCGTCCGCGAGCGCGTCCACGAGCGCGGGGACCAGCGGGAGGAACTCCGTCTCCCGCATGGCCTCGCCGAGGATCGTCGCGATGTCGTCGCCGGTCAGCCGCACGTCGATCCGCTTGCGGGTCAGCGGATCCTTCGTCTGGTACGCGGCCGGGGCGGCGTTGTACCGGGCCAGCATCTCGTCGAACCGGCCCGCCGCGCCCAGCTTGGTCAGCGTCGCCCGCAGGTCGGGCGCGGCGTCGTCGTACCAGTTGACCTGGGCGGGGAGGAACGAGTCGAGCACCAGGGCGCGGGTGCCGCGCGGGTCCCTGGCGGCGGCCTCCGCCATCGTGCGGGTGGAGTAGCTGACGCCCATCAGGTTCCACTGCTCGTAGCCGAGCGCCGCGCGCAGGTCCGCCACGTCGGTGGCGATCTCCTCGGTGCGGTAGCCGCGCAGGTCGATCCCCTCGGCCTGGTAACGGCTCTGGCAGGCCAGCGCGCCCTGCCGGACGGGCGCGGTCTCCTCCGCCGTCGCCGTGGGCTTCTTCAGCGTCTCGACCAGGCCGCGCACCACCTCCGGGCAGGCCAGCGAGGGCTCCGAGTAGCGGCTGCCCCGCTGCTCGACGACGACCACGTCCCGGTCCGGGAACATCTGCGTCAGGAAGCCGACGAGCCGCAGCGACGGCGACCCGGGGCCGCCGCTGGAGTACGCCACGGGGTCGGGCCTGCGCTGCGGCGAGGTCGATCGGTGGACGGCGTAGCCCACCCGGATCGTCCTGCTGCCCGGCACGTCACGCCGCTCGGGCACGAGCAGGTAACCGCAGGTCGTGCCCGCCGGAACCGCGACCGGGCACGGCCGCTCCTCGGTCCCCGCGGCCCGCTCGGCGGCGTGCGCCATGCGGGGGCCGCCGATGAGAACCGTAACGATCGCCGCCATGAGCGCCGTGACGGCCGCTCCACGCCAACCCCGCAACCGTCCGCTCCGTCTCGCCCACCTGGACATTTCGCGAGAAACCCTAGCGCGCCGGGCGAGCCGTACGGACCTTGAAGAGGTCAGCGGGTACGAGCCGCCCGGTGGGAGGGCCGGTCACGCGACGCGCGGAGGCGCGGTGCTCTCCCTGACGACCAGATCGGTGGCCAGTTCCATCCGGCGCGGCTCGGGCACCTCGCCCCGGCCGATGGAGAGGACCATCCGGGCGGCGAGCGCGGCCATCTCCTGGAGCGGCTGGCGGACGGTGGTCAGCGGCGGCCAGGCGGAACGGGCGAGGGGGAGGTCGTCGAAGCCGACCACGGACAGGTCCTCCGGCACCCGCAGGCCGCGCTGCCTGGCGGCCTCGAAGACGCCGAACGCCTGCATGTCGCAGCCGGCGAAGATCGCGGTCGGCGGGGCGGGCAGCGACAGCAGCGCGTGCCCCTGGTCCCGGCCGGAGCCGACGAGGAAGTCGCCGTTCCTGATCAGCTCGGGGTCCACGTCGAGGCCCGCGGTCTCGAGCGCGGCCCGGTACCCGTCGATGCGGGCCCGGCTGCAGAGCATGTCGGGCGGGCCCCCGATCATGCCGATCCTGGTGTGGCCGAGTTCGAGCAGGTGCCGGGTCGCGGCCAGCCCGCCGTGCCAGTTGGTGGCGCCCACCGACGTCATGCCGGGGGCGGGCTCGCCGTCCGGGTCCACCACGACGAACGGGATGGCGCGGGCGTTGAGCTGCGCCTGCTGGCGCGCGGACAGGTGCGACCCGACGATGATCGCGCCGTCGGTGCGGCGGGCCGCGATGCGGTCGATCCAGTCGCGGCCGGGGCCGGACTTGGTGTGCAGCACGGAGACGACCACGCTCGCCTCCGTCTCGCGCGCCACGGTCTCGGCGCCGCGGATCAGCTCCATCGCCCACGGGCTCTCGACCTCGGCGATGACCAGGTCGATGAGGCCGACCGGCCCGTCCCTGTGGCCGGTCCTGCGCTGGTAGCCGTGCTTGTGGAGGAGGCGCTCGACCCGCTGCCTGGTCTCGGACGCCACCTCGGGCCGGCCGTTGATCACCTTCGAGACAGTGGGGACGGAGACTCCGGCCTCCTTGGCTATCAGGGCGATCGTCACCCGTCTCTGCGCTGGCATGGATCACAGCGTAGCCGAAAACTTTCGGATTCGCTGTCCCGCTGTCCTGCCCGCTATGGGATCGCTCCCACGAACGCTATTGACGCGTAACGCGCCATTTACCTATTCTCCGGGTCACGAAATATTCGGGGGTGCACCTGAAACTTTCACGGGGCTCCGTGCGAGTCCGGAGATAAGGAAGGGAAGCACTGACATGTCGTTGACGCGACGAGGTGTGGTCTTATTCGCGACGGCCGCGCTCGTCCTCGCGGGCTGCTCCAGCCAGGGCGGCGACGGAGCGGCGGACAAGGCCGCGTCCGAAAAGGTCACCGTCGAGTGGTGGAACATCGGCACCACCGAGCCGCTGAAGTCCCTCCTCGCGGAGCAGGCCAAGGCGTACGAGGCGGCCCACCCCAACGTGACGATCAAGAACGTCCCCATCGAGAACGAGGCGTTCAAGGCCAAGATCGCCACCGCGACCCAGTCGGGGAAGGCGCCCGACGTCTACGCGACCTGGGGCGGCGGCGTTCTGCAGCAGCAGATCGACGCGGGGCTGGTGAAGGACCTCTCCGCAGACACCGCCTCCTGGATCGGCAACTTCACCACGGCCTCGCTGCAGGCGTACCAGTTCGACGGCAAGACGTACGCGATCCCGAACGACATCGGCATGGTCGGCTTCTGGTACAACAAGGCGCTGTTCGCCAAGGCGGGCATCACCGAGCCGCCGGCCACGTGGAGCCAGTACCTCGACGACGTCAAGAAACTCAAGGCGGCGGGCATCACGCCGATCGCCCTCGCCGGCAAGGAGAAGTGGCCGGGCCACTACTACTGGGCCTACCTCGCCATGCGCATCGCCGGCCTGGACGCGCTCAAGCAGGCGGGCGCCGACCACGACTTCACCAAGCCGGAGTTCGTGTCGGCGGGCGAGCACCTCAAGCAGCTCGTCGACCTCCAGCCCTTCCAGAAGGGCTTCCTCGGCGCGGGCTACTCGACCCCGGACGGCCAGGCGGCCACCGTGAGCAACGGCAAGGCCGCGATGGAGCTGATGGGCCAGTGGGCCCCGTCCGTCGAGAACGACACGGGCAAGGGTCTCGGCGAGAACCTCGGCTTCTTCCCCTTCCCCGCCGTCGAGGGGGGCAAGGGCTCGGCGGCCGACGCCTTCGGCGGTGGCGGCGGCTACGCGGTCGGCGCGAACGCCCCGGCCGAGGCGCTCGACTTCCTGAAGTTCCTCCACGACCCGGCCCAGCACCGCAAGGTGGTGGAGTCCGGCGCGCTCCTGCCCGTGCTCAAGGGCGAGGAGGACGCGGTCAAGGACGCGAACCTCGCCGTCGTCGCCAAGACGCTCGCCTCCGCGACCGGGTTCCAGCTCTACCTCGACCAGGCCTACCCGCCCGCCGTGGGCCAGGAGGTCAACGACAGCGTGGCGGCGCTCATCGCGGGCTCCAAGAGCCCCGAGGAGGTCGCGCAGGCCATCACCGAGACGGCCAAGTCCGAATAAGCCCACCGGGGCGACGACGCGGGCCGGGCGACGACCCCGCCCGGCCCGCGCGCCCCACACGGACCGACGAGACGACGGACGGAGCGAAGCGACGTGACACCCCCGGCCCTGACGGGCGAGCGATCGGAGAGCCCCGCGGCCCATCAACGTACGGCGCGCGCGCAGGCGCCTCCGGAGGCCCGCCGCCGGAGGTTCCGCGGCCTGGTGACGATCACGATGTTCCTGCTCCCGGCGCTGGTGCTCTTCACCCTCCTGGTGCTGGTGCCGATCGCCGTCGCCGGCTACACCAGCCTGTTCAAGTGGAACGGCCTCGGCGGCCTGCCCACCCAGTTCGTCGGGCTGGACAACTTCACCCGGATGTTCGGCGACGAGGTCTTTCTCGGCGACCTGTGGCGGGGACTGGTTCTCATCGTCCTGTCGGTCACGATCCAGCTCCCGCTGGCGCTCGGCATCGCGATGCTGCTCAACCAGAAGATGCGCGGGCGCGCGGTCTACCGGATGCTGTTCTTCGCGCCGTACATGCTGTCCGAGGTGATCACGGGCGTCCTGTTCACCATGATCCTGTCGCCGGACGAGGGGCTGGCGAACCAGATCCTGCGCGCCGTCGGGCTGGAGTCGCTGGAGTCGGAGTGGCTCGGCGACCCGTCCACCGTCCTCGTGTCCGTGTTCATCGTCATGACCTGGAAGTACTTCGGCTTCCACATGATCCTCTACCTCGCCGGGCGGCAGGGCATCCCCAAGGAGCTGGGCGAGGCGGCCTCCATCGACGGGGCGAGCTCGTGGGAGCAGTTCCGCTACATCACCCTGCCGCTGCTCGGGCCGACGATCCGCATCAGCGTCTTCCTCTCGGTCATCGGCGCGATCCAGCTCTTCGACCTGGTGTGGGTCCTGACCGCCGGAGGCCCGATCCACTCCTCCGAGACCATGGCCGTCACGATGTTCCAGTTCGGCTTCAAGCGGTCCCAGGTCGGCTACGGCACCGCGATCAGCGTCGTCATGTTCCTGATCAGCCTGATCTTCGCGCTGGGCTACCAGCGGTACGTCCTGCGCCGCGACACCGAAGGAGCGATCACCACCATGCGGGACCAGCGATGAGCACCCACCGCACCCAGGCCCGGCGACCGGGCGTCATCCTCCGATCCGTCTCGCTCCAGACCCTCGTCGTGGTGCTCGGCGCGTTCGTCGTCGTGCCGCTGCTCTTCGCGCTCATCGGCGGGTTCAAGGACACCGCGCAGCTCTCCACGAACCCGTTCGGCCTGCCGTCCCCGTGGGTCCCGGAGAACTACACGGACGTGCTCACGTCGGGCTTGTTCTGGCGGCAGATCCTCAACAGCGTCTTCATCGCCCTGGCCACGACGCTCGTCGTCGTGGGCCTGTCGGCCATGGCGGCCTTCGTCTTCGCCCGCTTCGCGTTCCGCGGCAGGGAGGCGCTGTACACGCTGTTCACGGTCGGGCTGATGTTCCCGTTCACGGTGGCGATCCTGCCGCTGTTCGTGCTGGTGCGGGCGATGGGGCTGCTGGACAACCCGTTCGGGGTGATCCTGCCGCAGGCCGCCTTCGGGCTGCCGATGACGATCATCATCCTGCGCTCCTTCTTCCGTACGATCCCGAGGGAGGTCGAGGAGGCGGCGACCATCGACGGATGCACCGCCTTCGGCTTCTTCTGGCGGATCCTGCTGCCGATGGCCCGGCCCGCGCTGGCCACGGTGTCCGTGCTCGCGATCGTCGCGAGCTGGAACAACTTCTTCCTGCCGTTGGTGATCTTCACCGACCCCAACTGGTGGACCGTCCCGCTCGGGGTCCAGCAGTTCTCCGGCCAGTACGTCTCGGACACCGCCAAGGTCCTCGCGTACATCGTGCTCGCGATGGTGCCGGCACTGGCCTTCTACGGCGTCGCCGAACGCCAGCTCATCGGCGGGCTCACCGCGGGTGCCACGAAGGGATGACCTTCGGCGTTCGGCCGAACACGATGACCGCCGGGCCGCGTCCCGGCACCTTTGAGAAGGAGTTGTGATGACCCTGCGTGTGTCCGGATCCCGCCTCGTCACCGCCGACGGCGCGCCCGTGCGGCTGCGCGGAGTGGGCCTCGGGGGCTGGATGAACATGGAGAACTTCATCACCGGTTACCCGGCGAACGAGTCCTCGATGCGGGCCGCGGTGCGCGAGGTGCTGGGGGAGGAGCGCTACGAGCTGTTCTTCGACCGGCTGCTCACCGCGTTCTTCGACGCCGCCGACGCGGACCTGCTGGCGGATCTCGGGGTCAACTGCGTGCGCATCCCGGTCAACTACCGGCATTTCGAATCCGACGACCGCCCGATGGAGATCGTCGAGCACGGCTTCCGCCACCTGGACCGCGTCATCGGCCTGCTCGGCGACCGGGGCATCTACTCCGTGATCGACATGCACGCCCTCCCCGGCGCCCAGAACCAGCACTGGCATTCCGACAACCCCACCCACATCGCCTTCTTCTGGCACCACCGGCACTTCCAGGACCGGGCGGTCCACATGTGGGAGACGATCGCCGACCGGTACAAGGACAACCCGTGGGTCGCGGGCTACAACCCCGTCAACGAGCCCGGGGACGTCGAGGGGCGCGTGGTCGGGCCGTTCTACGACCGCCTCGTCAAGGCGGTGCGCGCGGTGGACCCGGCGCACGTGCTCTTCCTCGACGGGAACCGTTACTCCACCGACTTCTCGATATTTCGTGAGGTGTACGAGAACACGGTGTTCGTCTGCCACGACTACGCGCTGGCCGGGTTCGCGCACGGCGGGCCGTACCCCGGCTACACGCGCGGCGAGTGGTGCGACCGCGCCGAGTTGGAAAGCGCCTTCGAGCGGCGGACCGCCTTCCAGCGGGAGACCGGCACGCCGGTGTGGGTCGGCGAGTTCGGCCCCGTCTACACGGGCGACCCCGAGATCGACGCTCAGCGGTACCAGATCCTGCGCGACCAGCTCGAGATCTACGACGCGCACGAGGCCGGGTGGTCGCTGTGGACGTACAAGGACGTCGGCCTCCAGGGGCTCGTCTACGCCGATGGGCCGTACATGGACAGGTTCGGGCCGTTCATCGCGAAGAAGAACCGGCTCGGCGCCGACCGGTGGGGATCGACCATGGAGGAGGCGGCGGCCGACCTCGCGCCGCTGCACCGCCTGATGGAGCGGGAGTTCCCGAACTGGGACCCCTACCCCTGGGGCGCCCGCTACCAGATCGACGATCTCCTGCGGCACATCCTCATCGCCCAGGCCCTGCTGCCGGAGTACGCGGAGCTCTTCCGCGGCCTGTCCGACGACGAGCTCGTGGCCCTCGCCGACTCCTTCGCGCTCGCCCAGTGCGTACGGCGGGAGCCCCTGATCGAGCTCCTGGCCGGGAATCTGGCGCGGTAGGCGCCCCTTTGGACCGTGACTCGCCCGCTCCACTGAGCGGCGAGCCGTGGGACACCCGGCATGTGGCCGTGACCCTCGCCGAGAATGCCGAGTTCAGGGAGTGTCGCGGTGAACGTTGTGCAGCGATATATGCAGAATTCACCGGATATTGCGGCGAAATTCGCGCATTGGCATGTTCCAATAAGGAGTGGCCGGGTCTCGTCTTCCGCAGCGTGCGAGGCCCGGCCGCCTGACCCCTCCGCCGTCGCGCCCGTACCCGTAGTTCGCGCGCGGCCACCCGCCCTCCCGGACGACGCCGGCCCCAGGCGGAGCCCGCCCGTCTCGGCCGCCGGCGGATCGGCGACGGCTCCGCCGGGCCGAGACCCCTCTCCCGCTCGCCCCCGCTCTTGGCCGGCCGACTGATCCGTGGGCGCGTCCGCTTCCGCCGCTTCTGTGGACACCGCGCCCCAAACCGACCGCTCACTTATCACTTATGAGGAGGAACCGTCCGAATGACATCTGGGACGAGCAGGGTGACGGAGGACGCTCCGGGCCTGGCGGCCTTTCCCGCGGAAGCCGGGTATTTCCGCAATCCGGTGCTGCCCGGCTGCCACCCGGACCCCTCGATCTGCCGTGTCGGCGAGGACTACTACCTCGTCACCTCCACCTTCGCGTGGTTCCCCGGCGTGCCGATCTTCCACAGCCGGGACCTGGTCCACTGGCGGCAGATCGGGCACATCCTCGACCGGCCGTCCCAGCTCGACCTGGACGGTGTAGCGCTCTCGGACGGCGTCTACGCCCCGACGATCCGCCACCACGACGGCGTCTTCTACATGATCACGACACTCGTGGGCGGCGGCGGCAACTTCGTGGTCACGGCGAACGACCCGGCCGGGCCGTGGAGCGACCCTCACTGGCTGCCGGAGACCCGGGGCATCGACCCGTCCCTGTTCTTCGACGAGGACGGCACCGCGTGGGTGCTCGGCACCCGCGAGAAGGACGCGGCCCGCTATCCCGGCGAGACCGAGGTCTGGCTCCGGCGGCTCGACGGCCTGACCCCGACGGGTGAGGAGCACGTCATCTGGGAGGCGGTGCACCGCCGCGCCGTCTGGTCCGAGGGCCCGCACATCTACCGCATCGGCGACTGGTACTACCTGCTCACCGCCGAAGGGGGCACCGCCCGCGACCACGCCGTCATGATCGCTCGCTCCCGCCACGTGACCGGTCCGTACGAGCCGGACCCGCGCAACCCCGTGCTCACCCACCGCGCCAAGGGGCGGGACCACCCCATCGCCGCCACCGGCCACGCCGACCTGGTGGACACCCCGGCGGGGGAGTGGTGGATGGTGCTGCTCGCCACCCGCCCGTACGGAGGCGACTTCGCCAACCTGGGAAGGGAGACCTTCCTCACCCCCGTCACCTGGGAGGACGGATGGCCGGTCGTCGGCGAGGTGACGCCGATCCGGCGCTCTCCCGCGCTCGCCCCGCATCGCTGGCCCGCCGCCCCCGTCTGCGACCACTTCGACGGCGTACGGCTGTCGCCCGTCTGGAACCACCTGCGCACGCCGCGCGAGCCGTACTGGAGTCTGTCGGGCGGCCGCCTATGGCTGCGCGCCCGCCCCGAGACGGTGGCACGCAGGGAGAGCCCGAGCCTGGTCGCCCGGCGCCAGCAGCACCGGGACTTCGCGGCGTACACCGCGCTCGACTTCGTCCCGGACGGTGACGAGTGCGCCGGGCTCGCGCTGGTGCAGAACGAGGACTTCCACATCCTCGTGGTGCTCACCGCGCGCGGCCTCGAATTGCGGGTACGGGAGGCCGGAGCCGAACGCCTCCTGGCCCGCGCCGACGTGCCGCCCGGGCGGGTCCACCTCGGTGTGGAGGCGCACGGGCAGGACTACCGCGCGCGGTACGCCCTCGCGCCGGACGAGTGGCGCGACCTCGGCGGGCCCGTGGACGGCCGGATCCTGTCCTCCACCGTCGCGGGCGGCTTCACCGGCGCCTACATCGGCATGTACGCCAGCTCGAACGGGCGTCCCGGCGAGAACTCCGCCGCGTTCGACTGGTTCGAGTACCGCGGGCTCTGACTACCGCCCGCTCTGCCACCGCGCCCGCCGTACGGCGAGGCCGGCGGCCCGCGTGGCCAGCGCGGGCGACAGCCGTACGAGCCGCCAGGCGAGCCGGGCCGAGGCGGGCGCCACGATGAGCGCGCGGTTCCGCGCCACGCCGCGCAGGATGTCGCGGACCAGCGCGTCCACCGGGTAGAGCCGCCCCTGCGCCCGCACCGCCGCCCGCCGGGCCTGCTCGCCGATTTCCGTCGGCGGCAGGCCCGGATTGGCGTGGTCGAGCAGCGGGGTGTCCACGAAACCGGGGCAGACGACGCTCACCCGGACACCCCGGGCGGCGGCCTCCGCGCGCAGCGCCAGCGACAGGCCGACGACGGCGTGCTTGCTCGCCGTGTAGGGGGCCATCAGCGGCGCCGGTGTGAGCCCGGCGAGGGAGGCGGTGTTCACGATGTGCCCGAAGCCCTGCCGCACCATGATCGGGTAGGCCGCGTGGACCCCGTGCACCACCCCGCGCAGGTTGACGTCGATCGCGGCGTTCCAGTGGTCGAGCGTCATCTCGTCCGCGTACCCGCCGATCGCGATGCCGGCGTTGTTGAACACGTAGTCGAGCCGGCCGTGCTCGTCCCGGACGGCGGCGAACAGGTCGCGCACCGCGCCCGCGTCCGTCACGTCGAGGACGGCGTGCGCGCAGCCGAGCTCGGCGGCGGTCTCCTCGGCGTTCCGTATGTCGGCCACCGTGACACGCGCGCCCCGCGCGACCAGCTCGCGGGCGAGCGCCCGGCCGATCCCCGAGGCTCCGCCCGTGACGACGACGGTTCTGCTCATCCGCGTCCCTCTCCCGCTGCTTCCGCCGGCCTCATTCGAGTTGTACGAGCCATTTGACAACGGTGCAAACAGGACACTTCAGCAATCGTGTGAGTTCGCCTTACTCTCAAGATTCTTTCGCGATAAAGTTCCCATGAGGCACGCGTGTGTGACCTTCTTGAACGTCCTGACCTCACCTACTGTGGAAGCCGGAATACGGCGAAGCATGGGGAGCTTGCGTGCGTGAGACCTGTGATGTCGCGATCGTCGGCGGCGGAGTCATCGGATGCGCGATCGCGCACAGGATCAGGTCGGAGGGCAGGAGCGTCGTCCTCGTCGAGGCGGCGTCCCAGCTCGGCCTCGGGGCCTCGGACGCCGCGATGGGCGGCATCCTCACTCAGACCGAGAGCTCGTGCCTCGGCCGGCTGAGCTCCGTCATCAAACACAGCCGCGACCTCTACCCGGCGTGGCTGGCCGAGCTGGCCGGGATCTCCGGCGTCGAGGTCCCGGTGCTGGACGGCGGCGACATCCAGGTGGCCCTCGACGACGAGGAGATGACCCGCCTGGAGACGGAGATCCTGCCCCAGTGGGAGGCGTCGCCGTTCAGGGTCGAGCAGCTCACCGCCGTCGAGGCCCGGTCGCTCGAACCCCTCCTCAGCGAGGCGGTGGTCGGCGGCTTCCTGCTGCCGGACGAGCTGGCCCTCGACCCGCGCGAGCTGATGGGCGCGCTGCGCCGCACGATGGAGCGCGCCGGCGTCGCCGTACGGGTCGAGACCCGCGCCCTGCGGGTGGAGTCCGGCCCCGGTGGCGCGCGCGTCGAGCTGCGGGGCGGCGAGACGATCCACGCCGAAACCGTCGTCGTGGCCGCCGGGCACCTCAGCGGCCTGCTGCTGCCCGCCCTCGACGCGGTGATGCTGCCGATCAAGGGCGAGGCGTACAACGTGCGCCGTCCCGGCTTCACGACCTACCCGCTGCGCCACCACGTCTTCGCCGAGATCAGCTCCGGCGGCCGCACCGGATATCCGTACCTGGTGCCCCGGCACGACGGGCGGCTCGCCGTCGGCGTCACCTACGAGGAGGGCGTGGGCGACCCCACCCCGACCGCCGCGGGCCGCGACGAGATCGCCCGCTGGGCGGCCACGCTCATGCCGGCCGTGGCGGACTGGCCGGTCGAGCGCCACTGGGCCGGGCTCCGCCCGGCGAGCGCCGACCACATCCCGATCATCGGGTACGTCGACGACCATCGCAGGCTGGTGGCGGCGACCGGACATGCCGGCCTCGGCATCACCCTCGCCCCGGCCACCGCCGAGCTGGTCTCGGCCGTGCTGGACGGCCGCGCCGACGAGGAAATCGCGCGGAGCCTGGAGATCTGCCGCCCGGACCGCGCGTTCACCCCGCTCAGGACGGCTTCGACGCCAGCTCCCACAGCTCCTTGAACCGCTCGATCCGCTGCCGCACCCGGGGCGGTTCCAGCACCAGCAGCGTGTGCACGAACGTGTGCGTGGTGATCTGTCCCACCTGCGGCGCGGACGGCGTGATCTCGTAGCTCACGTCGTCGTCGAAGATGATGAAGTCGAGCAGCCCCAGCGGACTGGACAGGTCCTCGGGGGTGAGGATGCGCACCTCGATCCCGATCTCGGTGTGCATCTTGCAGATCCGGCGGAACATCTCCGACTCCACCCGCTCGGTGCGGTCCACGAAGAAGATCCGACGAATCCGCACCCCGGTCCGGAGCCGGTCGCGCTGGGCCTCCAGGTAGCGCTGGCCCGCGTCCGTCGTCCAGAACCCGCCGTCGAACTCGCTCGGCCCCTGGTCCACCACGTTGAGGCTGAGGGCGTCGAGGGTGCGCTGGGTGTTGCGGGTCAGGCCGAGCAGCCAGTCGCGGTCCTCGCCCTCGTAGATGACGTTGCCCTCGCTCAGCTCCCGCAGCAGCGTCGAGATCCGCGCGATCTCCGACTGGGCGAACGCCTGCACCAGCGCCGGCATCTCCTTGTCCACCCGGGTGGCGTTGCTCACCAGCTGCGTGATCACGTCGGTCTGCACCGCCGACGCCTCCACCCGGTTGAACAGCTCGGTCGCCTTGGTGATCCGAGACAGACCGGTGATCATCTCGTGGCGGGTCGCCTCGAGTTGCTTGTCGACCTCGATGAGGTACTGCGTCAGGAAGACGACGGCGCTGATGAACACCGTCAGCACCAGCGCCCAGGCGGTGTGCTCGCCGTTGAAGGCCGGCCCGTTGTCGTTGGTGAGGAAGTACGTGGGTACCCCGACCGCCGCGGTGATGAGGACCTTCCGGAGGGTGCGGGGGATGATCTCGGCAGAGATCCTCGTCTTACCTGGCATGGGCACCTACCACCCGCCCGCCTCCCTCAGCAGAGCCAACGTGTTGATCGCGATCTGGTCGCGTACGCGCGCGACCAGTGACTGCCACTGGCGGCTGAATCCCGGACGCCGCTCCAGCGCCTCCCAGAGCGGGGCGAAGCCGTCGTCCAGCCGGGCCGCCGGCATCCACAGGTGCAGCAGGTGGTCCACCGCCGGGGCCAGCTTGGCGGTGACCTCCGCCCGCGTCGCCGTGCCCACCCTGGCCCTCTCGACGATCACCAGCAGGGTGGTCAGCAGCCAGTCGTGCAGCGCCAGGTCCTCACAGAAGTCCACGACATCGGGGGTGAACCCGTCCGGCAGGACCAGGCGCAGCGTCCGCACCCGGTCGCGGCCCAGCGTGAACCGGATGCCGGGGCCCTCCCGGCCCGGCTCCTCGGCCACCGCGACCCAGCGCAGCCGCGTCCGCGCGCTGCGGAAGGGCGCCTTCCTGTCCAGCAGAGGGGACGCCTGCACGGCGTCCATGAACCGCTCGCTCACGCTGCCGAGATCCAGGCAGTCGTTCCACGCGCCGCTGTCGGCGAAGCCGTCCGCCAGATCGGGGACGCGCATCTTGCCGAACACCTCGACCACGCCGGGCCGCGCCAGGTAGTGCGACCACGACAGGCGGTGGTCGGCCTCGGCGCGCGCGACCTGGATGTGGGACGACCCCTGGAGCACCCGCCCGCCGGTCACCGACGCCCGCGACAGCACCGTCCCGACCCCTCGGACCCTCGCCCGCGCCGCGGACGCCAGCCGGCAGTCCACCCCGGTGAGCTGGTCGGGCGACACCGCGTACACGATGGGGCGGCGCGAGATCCGCACCCGCTCGCCGGAGAGCAGTCCGAGGACGCCCTGGCACAGCGACTCGGGGATCTCCCCCGAGTTCTGCAGGAGCCCGGTCCGGACTTCCCCCATCACCAGCATGTGCGCTCCGATCACGGATCCGGCGGTCAGGCCCCCAGGAAGATGTAGGAGATGCGATCGACGAGCTCGTCCGGCAGGGGGATGCCCTCGCCGCCGCTGCGGTCGGCCACCTGCCGCAGGACCGCCGCGTCCACGAAGACCTGGCTGAGGATCGTCCGCACCGCCAGCTCCACCGGCAGGAATCGCGGCGACAGCACCGACATCGTCGTGTACGCGCTGAACGGGGCCGCGGCCGGGTTGAGCTGGACGACCGCCGGGAGCTCGTCCCAGCTCGCCGGAAACGACGGCCCGCGCGGCGTCGGGCGTACCGGCAGCTCACCGTCGTTGCGGATCATGCCGAGCCGCAGGAGCTGCCAGACCGCGGCCAGGAACGGACAGGACCAGGTGCGGCCCCGGCTGTCGCTGTCCCACAGCTCGACGTCGACGAAGATCGAGTGCCGCCGCTTGGCGTTCTGCGCCGGCGGCTCCCACCCTTGAGCCGACCCCATCGCCACCTGTACGGCGCCGCCGTACGGGGACCTGGCGCCGTTGCAGAGCCAGCCGGTCTCGGTGACCGGCGGGCGCGAGCCGTCGGTGCCGGGAGGCGGGTCGGTGACCAGCCGGTCCTCCACCAGGCGGGCCAGCTTCACGCCGTCCGCCTCGGCGCAGGCGGACTCGCGGGCGAGGTAGTCGATGGTCAGGTCGCACTCGGCCGCCGCCTCCAGCACCATCGGCACCAGCTCGGACGGCGTGCTGAATCTGCTGAAGTAGTCGTCGATCAGGAAGCAGGTGCTCACCCTGGCCCGGCCGCCGGGAACCCGGGCCCGCCAGCTCGCCCGCATCGTCTCGGCCCACGGGGCGACGTGCCGGAACTGCTCTCTCAGCCGCTCCGGCCCGGCCTGGAAGTCCTCCATGTACAGGTGGCCCAGCTCGATGGACACGTGCGACAGCGGGGCGGAGGCGACCCTGCGCTCCGCCTCGACCTCGCCGAACGTGGCGTACGCCGGCGTCACAGGGCCTCCCACGCGCTGTCGTCGACGATCTTCTTGGCCAGGTCGTCGAAGGCCGCGACCGTCTCGGCGTTCGCGATCTGGCTGGACAGCACGTCCTCGTCGGAGATGAGCTGCTCGCGCCACTGGAGCACGGGGTCGAGCGGGATCTTGCCGAGCATCGACGTCCGGCCCACGCCGTACCGGCGGGCCAGCTCGCGCAGCTCGCGGTCGCACTCGTTCAGCCACGCCTTCTGCGTCTCGCGCAGCCCCTCCAGCTCGGCGGCGTCCGGTTCGAGTACGGCGGTGCGGACGAAGCGGATGTGATCGGCGAGGGTCTCCTCGTCGTGGCCGTGCTCCACGCCCGCCGCGAGGAGGCCCTGCCTGCCCCGGACGAGGCCGTGGGCCGCGATGATGTGCTGGCGGGTCCACCGGTGGAAGACGAGCCAGCGGAAGGGCACCCCGGGCAGCCGCGCGGTGGCCGCGAGCGCCATCTGGGCCGCGAACGAGCGACCGGCGCTGAGGTCGACCAGGCACAGGTCGAACTCCTCCTCCAGCCGGGTGAAGAGCCGGACGCACCGCCGCAGCATCTCCTCGCTCACCGTGGAGAACTCCCCACCGCCTTCGTCGCCGGGGAAGAGCACCATCTGGCCCGCTCCGGGCGGCTTGGCGCGCAGCCCCTCGCGGTCGGTCTCGGCCCAGATGTCGATGCGGTGCGGGTCGGCGATGCGGCCCTCGAAGTAGCCGTGCATCCCGCCCTGGATGGTGCCGCGCGCCGCCGAGCTGACGCTGAAGATCGCCCCGGCGGTGGGCGAGCCGAAGTCGAAGTCGAGGTAGCACACGTCGCTGCCCTGGAGCGCGCGGCGGTAGACGATGTTGCTGCTCGTGACCGAGCGGCCGGTGCCGCCCTTGTCGGAGATGGCGAACACGAGCATCGCTACATCGCCTCCGACGCGTTCTCGCGCGCGGTCGCCTGGCGTTCGAGTTCGAGCAGGGCGTCGCTGATCAGCGCGATCGCGCTCCCCGGACGCTCGCCCATGATGGCGCGGGCGCGCTGCAGCGCGGCCTGGACGCCGCTGACGCTGGAGCGCAGGTGCTGCCCCGGGAGGGCGGGGCGCAGCACCTGCTCCCTGTTGAGGAGATGCTCGGCCTCGCTCAGCATCTCCCCGGCGATCTCGACGAGCTGGGAGCTGCGCAGCGGAGCCTCGCCCGAAGCCTGCGCCAGCGACACGAGGAACTCCACGACCCGCTCGGTGAAGTACCACGAGGGCTGCTCGTACTGGAGGCCGATGTCGGGGAAGGCGTTCGCCGGCTGGTCCCACAGGCCCCTGTGGACGCCGCCGGCGAACTGGCGGGCCTGGATGTGCTGCCAGATCTGGTCGGCGAGGTTGTGCAGCCGTTCTCTGGTACGTGAGCTCTGCGCCACGTTGGAGACCCAGATCGTCCGTTTGAGCAGCGTGATGGCGAAGTCGGAGACGACCCAGATCATCTGGGGGCCGAGTTCGTCGCTGCCGTGGAGGTTCACCCGTACGCCCGGCGCGTGCAGCGCCACCGGCGGGTCGTCCGCGACCGCCCTGCGGGTGATGCGCGCCCGCATCGCCAGCTCCTCCAGGACGCCGGCGACCCGGTTGAGGTCCACGTCGCCCGCCCTGCTGCGGGCGAGGTACTGCACGACCATGGCGGTGACGCCGAGGCTGTAGTAGTCGGACTCCTTGCCGTCGGTGGTCCGCCACGGGATGTCCTCCAGCGGCCAGCGGCCCTTGCCGTACGTTGCGACGGTGCGCCAGTAGGCCTGGGTGAGGTCCCAGCGGAGTTGGAGCGCGGAGGCGAGCTTCTGCTGGTCGTCGTTGAGCAGGCCGAGGACGCGGGTGCGTTCGGACCACAGGTCGACGAGGCCGACCAGGGCGTTCACGGTGAAGTAGAGGTAGGGCGTGTCGGCCGCGATGCCCTTGGGCTGCTGGCCGACCTGCAGGTTCGTCTCGACGGTCGGGGCGTCCTTGACGACGCTCCAGGACCAGCCGCACTCGAAGAGCAGGTTGGGGTTGTCGAGGTCGACGACGCCGGACCCGATGGAGAGGTCGCGCAGCCCGGCGCGGACCTCCTGGAGCCGCCTCTGGAAGTCGTCCAGGACGCGCCGTCTGGGCGCGCCCGTCTGGTTGGCGGTGCGCAGCAGCGCCTCGCCCTGCGGAGACGAGGGCTCGAAGGCGTTGACGGAGAAGCTGCGCAGCATCCCCACCATGGCGGCGGAGAGCCGGTCGCCGGCCAGGGTCTCCAGCTCGCGTATCTCCCGGCGGATGCCCTCGCGCCGCACGCTCTGGCGGAACACCTTGAGGAAGCCGAGCATGCTGAGCATGAGCGTGATCGACATGGAATAGGAGTCGACGATGTCGATCGCGCGCTGGTCAGGGGTGATCTCGTCGCCGGGGATGGCGGGCTGGAAGTAGCTGCCGCCGGAGAAGTCCGGCCGGCCGTCCTCGTACGTGTAGCTGCGCAGGTATTGCGAGAAGAGGCGCAGGAGCAGCCGGGGGATCTCGACGCTGTCGCCGAGCACCTCCAGCGCGTTGAGCACGTCGTCCGCGGTCTCGTCGGGAGTGTCGAGGCGGAAGCCGGGGAGCTCCGCCGCGGGGTACATCAGGCACAGGAGTTGCTCGGCGTCCGCGATCGAGTTGGAGCCGTCGCGCCCGCCCCACCCCCATTGCCTGTCCCGGTAGGAGGTGCGTGCGGCGGCCTCCCAGAGCTCCAGGAGCTGCTGGCGCGGCTGAAGTTTCATGGATCTCCCTCGCCACGAAGATCCGGCCGGGCGACGTCGTCCGGCACGGATGGCTGCCATTCTTACCACTGAATTCCATTTCAACAATAAGTCAAGAGAGATTCCATCGCCTTCGGGGAGAGACCACGTACCCGGCCGGACCTACACTTGGGAAGGTCAGCACCGTTGTGGTATTCCGGGTTTCCCGACGCGCCGAATCCGTTACGGCGAGTCCGTGCGAGAAGGCGACTGTGTCGAAAATCCGAAATGCCCGCCATTTACGCCGAAAGACCTGATCATGCCTCAAATGCGGACGAGCGATCACATATCCGCCGTGGATGTCGCAGGTGGCGAGGTGGCGCTCACGGGGGCCGCGGTCGGCGCGGCGAAGATCGTGGTGAGCGGCGCGGGCATCGACGAGCGGCTCCTCGCCCCGCTGCACGGCCTGGGCTGCCGGGTGGTGTCCATCGGGCGCAAGGAGACGCCGACGGCGCAGGCGTTGCGGCACGAGCTGGCGGACGCGGTGGCCTACCTGCACGGGGGCGAGGAGGTCGTCTCGGAGGAGGCGCTGGAGCTCGCGGACGGGCTCAGGGTCATCGCGTTCCTGGGCATCGGCTACGAGACCTTCATCGATGTCGCGGCGGCCCGCCGGCGCGACATCGTGGTGACCAACACGCCGGGGCGGACGACGGACGCCGTGGCGGAGTTCACCATCGGGCAGATCATCAACGCGAGCCGGCGCATCCCCCGGCATCTCGGCACCGTCTATCCGCACTGGTCGGGGGCCGAGGAGCTGCCCGACGAGCTGGTCAGCAAGAAGATCGGCATCGTGGGCCTGGGGCAGATCGGCGCCCGCATCGCCGGCATCCTGCGGCTCGGGTTCGGCTGTCGGGTCTCCTACTACAACCGCACCCGCAGAGAAGACCAGGAGATGACCCTCGGGGTGCGGTTCCGGCAGCTCGCCGAGCTGGCCGAGTGGAGCGACGTCCTCGTCGTCATGGTCGGCAACGCCGAGACCGTCGGGCTGATCGACCGTCGCGTCCTCGCGCGGGTCCGTCCCGGCTCGATCCTGGTCAACACCGCGCGGGCCTCGGTCGTCGATCCCGAGGCGCTGCGTGACGCGCTCGCCGGCGGGCGGCTCGCGATGGCGGTCTTCGACGGCTACTACCAGGATTCGAGCGTCGCCAAGGACCTGCTGAACGATTTCGGCGACCGCATGTACGTCACCGGGCACATCGCGTCGCACACGAAACAGTCGATGGAGCGGATGGTCCGCCAGGCGGTGGATTCCGTCGTCAATCTGCTGAGCGGCAGGCCCGACCCCAACGTCGTGATTCGCGGACATATTTAGCCCATCTAATACCTCTATATCCGGATAGCCGGAAATGCGGCCCTCTGTCACGGTGTGGCAACCCGAAGATACGATGCGCACGTACCGGCCCTGGCGTCGAAATCCGTGTGGGGGTGGAGATGGAAGCCACGGGGGCGGAGGTGCTCGTCGCCGCGTTGCGGACACACGGTGTGGACACGGTCTTCGGCATCCCCGGCACGCACAACCTGGCCGTCTATGAGGAGCTGGCCCGCGGCGGCGTCTCCTGCGTGACCCCCCGGCACGAGCAGGGCGCCGGATACGCCGCCGACGGGTACGCCCGGGTCACCGGACGGCCCGGCGTCGCGCTCACCACCACCGGCCCCGGCGCCGTCAACGCGGCGACGGCGCTCGCCCAGGCGTACTCCGACTCCTCGCCCGTGCTGCTGCTCTCGCCGGGGGTGCCGAGCGACCACCCCTACCTGGGGCGCGGCTACCTGCACGAGAGCAAGGACCAGTCCGGCGCCCTGGGCGCGCTCTGCGCGTGGAGCCACCGCGTCACGTCCATCCGCGAGATCCCGGCCGCGGTGGGCCGCGCGTTCACCTCGTTCGCCGAGGGCCGTCCGCGCCCCGTCCACGTCGAGGTACCCGCCGACCTGCTCGAACGCCGGGGGAGCGCCGACCTGGCCGTGCCGTACCGGCCGATGCCGCGGGTGCCCGACCCGGCCGCGCTCGACCGGGCCGCCGGGCTGCTGCGCGGGGCGCGCCGGCCCGCGATCGTTCTCGGCGGTGGCGCACAGCGGCCCGGCGACGACGAGCAGGTAACCGGGCGGCTCGCCATGCTGCTGGCCGAGCGCATCGGGGCGCGCGTGGTCACCACCGTGAACGGCAAGGGCTCTGTCCCGGAGAGTCACCACCTGTGCCTGGGCGCGACGCTGCGCCTGCCGGTCGTGCGGCGCTGGCTCGCCTCCTGCGACGTCGTGCTCGCCGTCGGCACCGAGCTCGCCCCGGCGGATTTGTGGGAGGACCGGTTCGTCCTGACCGGAAGGCTGATCCGCGTGGACGTGGACCCCGCCCAGATGTACGGCGACCACGTGGCGGACGTGCCGGTGCTGGCCGACGCGTGCCTCGCCCTTGAGGGGCTGGCCGCCCGGGTGCCGGAGACGAAGGACGCGCCCATGCCGGACGGCCGGGTGGAGCGCGAGCGCGACGCCGAGTTGCGCGAGGTGGCCCGGCGGTGGGCCCCGCAGCTCGCCGCGCTGCGCGAGGCGATGCCGGCCGACACGGTCGTGGTCGGCGACAACTCGATGATGAGCTACCACGGCGCGATCGTCGGGATGCCGGTGGACCCGCCCGGCCGGTTCCTCTTCCCCGCCGGGTACGGCACGCTCGGGTTCGCGCTGCCCGCGGCCATCGGGGCCAAGGTCGGCCGGCCCGACCGGCCGGTCGTGGTGCTGGCGGGCGACGGCGCGTTGCAGTTCAGCGTGCAGGAGCTCGCCACCGCCGTCGAGCTGCGGCTCAGCCTGCCGATCGTGGTCGCGGTTAACGGCGGTTTCGGCCAGATCAGGGACGAGATGCGGCGGCGCGGGATACCGCCGGTCGGGGTCGATCTGCACGCCCCGGACCTGATGACCCTGGCCGCCGCGTACGGCGCGTGCGGACGGGTCGCCGACCGTCCGGAGGAGCTGGGCGACGCGGTCGCCGAGGCGCTCAAGACGCCGCTGCCCACGGTCATCTCCTTCCGGGAGCCCGGCTGACTCAGCCGGGCAGCGGGATGCGCAGCACGAACCGCGCGCCCTTGGGGGAGTCCTCCAGCGTCAGTGAGCCGCCGTGGGTCTCGGCGATCTGCCGGGCGATGGGCAGGCCGAGCCCGGTGCCCCCGGCGTCCCTGGTGCGCGCGGCGTCGAGCCGGGCGAATCGCTGGAACACCATCTCCCGCTGATCGGGCGGGATGCCGCCGCCGTCGTCCACGACCTCCATCACGGCCGTGTCCCCCTGGCGTTCGACCACGAGCGTCACCTCGCGCTCGGCGTGGCGTTCGGCGTTGTCGAGGAGGTTGATCAGCAGGCGGGCCAGGCGACCCCGATCGCCTCGCACCACCACGCCGGGGGTGAGCCGCCGGTTCACCACGACCTTGCGCGGCCTGCGGTCGAGCTCGCCCGCGACCAGCTGGGACAGGTCGACCGGGTCGTTCCTCCCGGGGGCGCCGGCGTCCAGCCTGGCGATCTGCAGCAGGTCGGTGACCAGGTGCTGGAGCCGGTCCATGCTCTCCAGCAGCGCCTTGCCCGTCTCCTGCCAGTCGGCCTCGTCCGGGTGGAGCAGGGCCTCCTCGACCTCGGCGCGCATGGCCGTCAAGGGGCTGCGCAGGTCGTGGGAGGCGTCGGAGGCGAAGCGGCGCTGCCGGTCCACCGCGGACTCGGCCCGGTCCAGCGTCTGGTTCGCGGTCACGGCGAGCCGTCTGAGCTCGTCCTGGAAGTGAGGCACCGGAACCCGCTGGCTGAGATCGCTCGCGGTGATCTTCGCCAGCTTGTCGGTGATCGCGTCCACGGGGGCGAGCGTCTTGTTGACCGTGCGATAGGCGCCGAGCGCCGTCAGCAGAACCAGCAGGAGCGAGCCGCCGGTGATCGTGCCGAGCAGCGGACCGCTGACGTACCACGGCACATCGGGGCTGGCGGCGTAGAGCCACCAGACGCCGTTGGCCAGGTCGATCGGGAAGGCCAGCACCATCCTGCACTCGCCGGGGAACGACGGCATGTCGCACAGGTGCCTGATGGCGTAGGTGTCGATGTTGGGGGTGCCGAAGTCGCCGAGCGGAGGCCCGCCTTTCACGTCCGGGGTCGCGGCCACGAGCGTCCCGACCGGGTTGTAGAGCTGGATGGCGGCCTCGCCGGGGTCGGGGATGCTGGTCGGGACGCCCTTGCGCCGGAGCTCCTGCACGACCCGGACGGAGTCGGCGACGAGCTGCTGCCGGTGGTAGTCCGTGGCGCTTTCGCGGACGGCCATCAGGATGAACACCGACGCGACGGCGCAGATCAGCGCCATGACGACACTCGACACCACCGTCAGGCGTGTCCGTATCGACCACCCGTGCCAAACGCTCACCCGATCCCCCCGTGACCAGATGATCACACTAGGTCAGGTTCTGGGGTTAGGAGGGATGTTTGACGTCAAAACTGGGCAAACGTCCCTCCCGGGATGGTCCAACCGGGGTGCGGAACCGGCTCAGGCCGGGATATCGACCTTCATGGTTTCCCCGCCTCTTCTCCTTCGACGCGCACCACGTAGCGGCCGCCGGAGAACCCCGTGACCCACGCACCGCCGGCCATGAGACCGCCCAGGACCTCGCGTACGGCGAGCCGCCACGCCCCGGCCGCCGCGGGATCGGCGCGGCGGAGCGACTCGACGTCCTCGGGGACGGCGACGAGGACCGCCGGGCCCTCCACCGGCCGGGCGACCGGCCGTCCGCCCTCGTCCGAGATTCCCTCGACCGCGCCCCGCGGAACCTCCGGCAGGTACGGCTCACGCCCGCACGCCCGTACGACATGGGGCGCGTCCAGCCGCCACACCGCGAGCACGCGGTCGGACTCGTCGCCCGCGTTCACGATGTCGGCCAGCGGCCCGTAGAACTCGGGCAGGTACTCCTCGGGGAGGGCGCCCAGCTTGGTCAGGTTGAAGTGGGCGTTACGCCGTACGAGCGGGTCGAAGGTCCAGGTGATGCGGGTCAGGCCGCGCCGCAGCGCCCAGGCCCGCTGGTGCAGCTTGAGCGCGAAGCCCGCGCCGCGCCGTACCGCGCCGGTGACGTGCGAGTGCAGCACCTCGCCCGCGGGCGCGGCGAAGAACCCGGCGGATGCGCCCACGAGGCGGTCGCCGTCGAACGCGCCCGCCACGTAGTTGCCCGCGTGGGACAGCGCCCGCATGATCTCCACGGTGATGGGTGGGGTGGCGGGATCCGGGTGCCAGATCTCGTCGAACAGCCCGACCACCCGCTCGAAGTCCGCGATCTCGTCCAGCTCGCGGATTTGGGCGCCGCAGCGCGCCGCCGCCTCCTCGGCGGCGGCCCACGCGGCGCGTTCCCGGTTCGACGCGGGGTCCGTACTCACGGCGCGTTCGCCGCCCAGGCCGCTTTCCCGCTCAGGCGGCGATCCGCGCTCAGTCGTGGATCTCCGCTCAGGCGGGGATCTTCGCTCACGCGGCGGTCTCCGCGAGCACCGAGCCGACCAGGGCCGCGACGAGCCGCGCGCGCACCGGCATCTCCGCGACGATCACGTGCTCGTCCGCGGCGTGCGCGCCGCCTCCGACCGCGCCCAGGCCGTCCAGGGTGGGGCAGCCGACGCCGGCGGTGAAGTTGCCGTCGGAGGCGCCCCCGACGGCGACGCCGCGCAGCGGCCCCATTCCGAGATCGTCCGCGAGCCGTACGGCACGGGCGAAGAGCGCGGCCGACGACGCGGGGTCGAGGGGCGGGCGGTTGGGGCCGCCGTGGAGCTCCAGCCGGGTGTCCGGGAGCCGCGGGGTGAGCGCGCGCATGAGCTCGTCCACCCGCCGCTGCGCCGCGAGGTCCGGCACCCTGACGTCGATCGCCACCCGGCCGGTCGCCGGGACGGTGTTCGTGCTCGTCCCCGACGAGAGCAGCGTGGGAGTGACCGACACCATGCCCGCGTCGGACGAGGACTCCACCCGGTGCGCGATCTCAGTGATCGCCAGGATCTGGTGCGCCAGCTCGACCCCGGCGTTGGCGCCGCGCTCGGGTTCGAGGCCGGCGTGCGCGGCCCTGCCGTATACGAACAGCTCGTAGCGGGAGACGCCCTTGCGCGCCGTCTTGAGCGCGCCGCCGTCGGCGCTCGCCTCCAGCACGAACGTCGCCGCGCAGCCCGCCGCGACCGACTCGATGAGCGGCCGGGACGTCGGGGACCCCAGCTCCTCGTCGCCCACGACCAGCACGCACACCCCGTCGAGGGACGGCAGGGAGGCCAGCGCGTGGAAGAGCTGCACGAGCCCCGCCTTCATGTCGAAGACGCCCGGCCCGCGCGCCCCCCCGTCGACCACCGACCACGGATGCGCGCGCAGCGAGCCGATCGGCCACACGGTGTCGTGGTGGCCGAGGAGCAGCACCCGGGGCGTGCCGAACGTCCACTTCAGGTGGGTGACCCCGTCGATCACGATCGTCTCGGGCTCCGCGCCCAGGAGGCGCAGCCCCTGCGCCGCCACGGCCTTGGCGCTGTGCGCCACCGCCGTGTGGTCGGAGGAGTACGACTCGCACAGGACGAGCTCCTCCAAGTCGGCCAGCATGGCCTCCAGGCTCACTGGCCGCGTCCCAGCTCCGAACGGAACAGCCGCATCACGTTGTCGCCGAGGATCTTGACGGTCTCGTCCTCGGAGAAGCCGCGCTTGAGCAGCCCCTCGGTGACCAGGGGCATGCCGCGCGGTCCGTCCAGGCCGGGGATGGCGGCGTCCGTGTCCAGCCCGCTGGAGCTCCCCTCGCAGCAGGGCGGGGTGAGGTCCGCGTACACCTCGCGGATGAAGTCCGGGCCGAGCCCCACGTGGTCGATGCCCGCGACGCCCGCGATGTGCTCGATGTGGTCCACCAGGTGGTCGATCGTGACCGAGCGCGCGTCCTCCGCGAGGAAGGCGGCGAGGAAGTTGACGCAGATCACGCCGCCGGTCGCGGCGACCGCGCGAAGCTGCTCGTCGGTGAGGTTGCGGTGGTGGTCGCGCAGCGCGCGGGCCGAGGAGTGCGTGGCGATGACCGGCCGGGTCGCGATCTCCAGGACGTGCTCCACGCCGGACGCGCCGAGATGCGACACGTCGAAGATCATGCCGAGCCGTTCCATCTCCTGGACGGCCTCGACGCCCGCCGCGGTCAGCCGCGACCCGGTGGCGTCCTCGCCGCTGCCGTCGGCCAGGGGAGTACGCCCCCAGTGGGCGATCGACGCGACCCGCACGCCGAGCCGGTACATCGTGGGGATGAGCTCGACGCTCGCGTCGACGCCGGGCATGCTCTCCATCGCCAGGACCAGGGCGATCCGGCCTTGCGCGAGCGCCTCGTCGATCTGGTCGCCGTCCACGCAGAGCCGTACGGCGTCGGCGTTGCCCTCGGCCAGCACGTGGGCGCACTCGATCATCCGCAGCGTCTGGCGGAGCGCCCCCTCCGGGCGGAACTCCTCGTCGATGAAGACCGGGAGGACCTGCACGTCCACGCCGCCCTCGACGAGCTGCGGCAGCCACTGCCGCCGGAAGAAGGAGGCCCACTGGCGCGGCGGCCGGGCCGAGACGGCCATGAGGAGGTCGTTGTGGGTGTCGGCGACGACGGCGTCCCTGTGCAGGTCCCGAGAGGGCATCCTGGAGTCCCTTCTAAACGGTGTCTCTCGGACGTTACACTCACCGCCCCCGTTCCGCCGTTCCCGAGATCGGCCGGAGGACCGCCGCGATCTCGGGGAGACGCCGCCGACGGTAGTCTGCGCCTGTGCTAGCGGACGTGGTTGCCGAGATCGAGACCCTGTACGACCCCGCCTGGGCGGAGTCCTGGGACGCCGTCGGACTGGTGTGCGGGGACCCCGCGCAGCCGGTACGGAAGATCCTCTTCGCCGTGGACCCGGTCGCGGCCGTCGTGGACGAGGCGCTCGAATACGGGGCGGACCTCGTCGTCACCCACCACCCCCTCTATCTGCGCGGCACCACCAGCGTCGCGGCCACCACGTTCAAGGGCCGGGTGATCCACCGGCTGATCAGGAACGACGTCGCCCTTTACACCGCGCACACCAACGCCGACGTCGCCGACCCCGGCGTCTCCGACGCCCTCGCCAGGGCCGTCGGCCTGCCGGGGGAGCTGCGCCCGCTGCAGCCCTCAGCCGACGACCCGCGACGCGGCCTCGGCCGGGTCGGGACGCTGCCGTCCCCGGTCCCGCTGCGCGAGTTCGCCGAGCGCGCCGCCGCCGGCCTGCCCCGTACGGCGGGGCCGCTGCGGGTGGCGGGCGACCCGGAGCGCCCGGTGGTCACCGTCGCGGTCAGCGGGGGCGCGGGCGACTCCCTGCTCGGGGCGGCCCGCGCCTCCGGAGCCGACGTCTTCCTCACCGCCGACCTGCGCCACCACCCGGCGAGCGAGTTCGTGGAGGCCGAGGGAGGGCCGGCGCTGATCGACGCCTCCCACTGGGCGACCGAGTGGCCGTGGCTGGCCGACGCCGCCGAGCGTCTGACGTCCGCCCTGGCCGCGAAGGGCATTAATGTTGAGGCGCGCGTCTCCCGCATCGTCACAGACGCGTGGACGTCGACGACACCGTAATCGCCCCCGCGAGCACCTTGAGGATCTGCGATGAAGGCCGCACCCGAAGCACAGAAGCGTCTGCTCGACCTGGCGGAGCTCGACGCGGGTCTCGACCGGTTCCGGCACCGCCGGCGCACCCTGCCCGAGCTCGCCGAGATCGAGGAGCTCTCCAAGAGCCTCGCCCGTGCCGCCACCCAGGCCATCGCCGCCGAGACCGAGGCCGGTGACCTCGCCAGGGAGCAGGCCAAGGCCGAGGCAGACGTCGACGCCGTACGGGTCCGGATCGACCGTGACCAGAAGCGCCTCGACTCCGGGCAGGTGACCTCGCCCAAGGACCTGGCGAGCCTCCAGTCGGAGATCGCGTCGCTGCACCGCCGCCAGGGCGACCTCGAAGAGGTCGTGCTGGAGATCATGGAGCGCCGCGAGGCCGCCGACGCCCAGGTCGCCGACCTCAAGGTGCAGCGCGACGAGGCCGCCGCGACGCTGGCCGCCGCCGAGGCCCGGCGCGACGCCGCCTTCGCCGAGATCGACAAGGAGGCGGCCGAGCTGCAGGACCGCCGTCCCGCGATCGCCGCCGACATCCCCGACGACCTGCTGGCGCTGTACGGCAAGCTGCGCGAGCAGTTCGGCGTCGGCGCGGCCATGCTGCACGGCGGTCGCTGCCTCGGCTGCCGGACCACCCTGTCCATCGCCGACCTCAACCGCATCCGCGCGGCCGCCCACGACGAGGTGCTCCGCTGCGAGGAGTGCCGCCGGATCCTGGTCCGCACCGCGGAGTCCGGCCTGTGAGCTTCGTCGTCGAGGCCGACGGCGGATCCCGGGGCAACCCGGGACCGGCGGGATACGGCGCCGTCGTGAAGGACGCCGACGGCCTGGTGCTCGCCGAGACCGCCGAGGCGATCGGCACCGCGACCAACAACGTCGCCGAATACAGCGGCCTGATCGCGGGGCTCTCGTCCGTGCTGGCCCTCGGCGGCGAGGGCGCCTCCGTCGAGGTGCGGATGGATTCCAAGCTCGTCATCGAGCAGATGGCCGGCCGCTGGAAGATCAAGAATGAGGGTTTGCGACCGCTCGCACTCGAAGCGGGCGCGCTCGCCCGGCGGCTCCGCGTCACCTGGACGTGGATTCCCCGGGAGCGGAACAGCCACGCCGACCGCCTCGCCAACGAGGCCATGGACGCCGCCGCCAAGGGTCTGAAGTGGGAGTCCACCGGCGTCGCGGAGCCCCTGGCCGAGCCCGCCCGTCCCGCCGCCGAGCCCGCCCGTCCCGCCGCCGAGGCCGCCGCCACGCCCGGGCCTTCCGCCCGAGTCGCTCCCGCGCCTGAGTCGGCGTTTGAGGCGGAGATCGCGCCCGAGCCCGCCGCCTCCCTCGCTGCGCCCACCGCCCCGGCCCCCGGACCGTCCGTCGCCTCCGCGGCCGTACGGCGGGAGCGCGCCGAGGGCACCGGCTGGATGGCCCGTCCCACCCGGGTCGCCACGTCGTTCCTGCTGCTCCGGCACGGCGAGACGCCGCTGTCGGTGGAGAAGCGCTTCTCCGGGGTGGGCGACCCCTCGCTCACTTCCCGGGGTCTCGCCCAGGCCGAGGCAGCCGCGCTCCGCCTCTCGCGCGAGCCGTACGCGATCGACGTGATCGTCAGCTCCCCGCTGACGCGGGCCCGGCAGACGGCCGAGGCGGTCGCGGCGCGTACCGGCGTGCCGGTACGGGTCGAGCGGGATCTCAGGGAGGCCGACTTCGGCGCCTGGGAGGGGCACACGTTCGCCGAGATCCAGCGGGACTGGCCGGCCGAACTGGCCGCGTGGCTCGGCGACCCCTCGGTCGCCCCGCCCGGCGGAGAGAGTTTCACGGAGGCCGGACTGCGGGTCGAGCGCGCCAGGGAGCAGATCGTCGCCGAGCACGAGGGCAAGACCGTGCTCGTCGTCTCGCACGTCACGCCGATCAAGCTGCTGCTCCGCTTCGCGCTCATGGCGCCTCCGGAATCCCTCTACCGGATGCATCTCGACGTGGCGTGTCTGTCGGCCATCGACTACTACGCCGACGGCCCCGCCGTCGTACGGGCGCTCAACGACACCGCCCATCTGGGCTGAGCCGGGGGGCATCCCGGGGGCTTGCCGCCGAGTTGGACAGTGCTTGGGAGGCCGTTAGGCTGGGACGCACGGCGGACGAGCCGGCCGGGCGGCCGCGTCGGGGTCCCGCGTACTGCGCAGGGATCCCGCCGAGGAAGGTCCGGGCTCCACAGGGCGAGGTGGTCGGTAACACCGACCCGGGGTGACCCGCGGGACAGTGCCACAGAAAGCAGACCGCCCCCTTCGCGGGGGTAAGGGTGAAACGGTGGTGTAAGAGACCACCAGCGCCCACGGTGACGTGGGCGGCTCGGTAAACCCCACCTGGAGCAAGGTCAAGAAGGGACGCTCCGCGAGGAGCGTCCCGCGCGCGGCGTTTGAGGGCTGCCCGTCCGAGCCGCGCGGGTAGACCGCTTGAGGCCGCCGGCAACGGCGGTCCTAGATGGATGGTCGCCGGTCGGCGAAAGCCGGCCACAGAACCCGGCCTACAGGCCGACTCGTCCGCCCCAAAGCCTGTGACCTGGTGTGGAGCACCGGGCAGGCAAGATCAGGGCACACTCAGGGCACACCCACGCTGGCTAAGCACGGTCAGACGCTCGACAGATTCGCTTGGTTCACCACTGCAACCGCTTGGGTTGAAACGGAACTGAAAGCCGGTCAGCCACGTCATGGTGGCCTGGAACGGTTGCTGGCGCTGGATGCTGCAGAGGCGTACCGTCGAATCGAACGTACGTTCGATGTGGTGGGCGTACCGCTGCTTCCACAGTCCCACCGGGTAATCAACATGATCGTTGGCGACACTCAGCGGATTGCGGAGTACCCGAAGCAGGGCTTCGCTATCCCCCAGGAGATGCCGGCGGAAGTTGAGCTGGCGTTCAAGAGGTTGGTCGATGCGGGATACACAAGCAGGCTGATCTAGGTTCGGGCCGCCCCGTTACAACTTTCCCTACGTCTTCAAGCCGCCTTCGGCGGGAACCGGTGAGCACCGAGCAGAGGGACACCCGCCCGAGAGCAGCCAGGGGAAGAGCACCAGGAAGCACAACGCAGCCAAGGAAGCCAGCCACGGCCCCGCATGACGCGGGAACGCACACGAGCATCAGCCGGCTGGGCCGCGCGCCTCGCCACGGCGGGCGTGCGGCTCTTCGGCCGGTCCCGCCTCGCGGTCGCGCTGCCCGCCGGCAAGCAGGGGAACGACGGTCGGCGAACTGACGGCATGGTATATGCAGATGAGAGTCTTTTTCCAGAGGAGCAGCGACAACCTTGGGGCGCTGCCCCAAACCCCGGGGCGCTCAGACTCCGAGAGGTGGCCCGCGGAACGTGCTGGCCGTAGATGGCGGGACTGGAAGCCCTGATCGCTCGCCCGCCATCGACCCCGGCAGAGCCCAGCAGACCGACTCCTCCAGGTCAAGCCCAGCCGTGCAGGCAGGACAACCAGCGCGCGAGGAAGGTCACCGGGAACATGTACACACGAGGCCGGGCCTGACCTGGCGTCGCCGGCCCGCTGTCCTTCGGATGGGTCGAAGGCAGACGAGAGATCAGGACAGGTTGCCGCGGCTGATCGCAGAAGCTTATGTCTTCCGCTTGAGTTCCTCGCGAATCTCGCTCATGGTCCAGATCAGACCGCCCAAGAAGGTGAAGGCGAGGACACGATCCCATCGACCGTCTCGAAACAGTAGCCAGACGGCGAGGGCGCCTACGACGGAGCCGGAACACAGTCCCCGCACCAGGCCCCGGAGCGCGGGCCGCATCAGCGGCACCAGCCGTTCCCTATGGCGACGAAGCATCCAGAACGCGACCATCACCACAGTAGGCAATAGGAGAAGCACGGTGACAAGGACAGCCGCCACCGTCAGGTCCTCATTGTCCCAAAGTTGGAGATCGTCCACGGCGAGGATGTTACCCACCAAGAGCGGCAACGGCTGTAGCTGGCTGCGCACCCGAGGGCACATCCAGGGCACATGAGCGCGAAAAGCAGCGCGAAACGATGAGAAGCGGCGAACGCTGAAAGCCCAGCTCAGCGCGTGAGCTGGGCAGTCGCCGCAGGTCAGCCGTCAGGACGGATCAGATCTCGATGATCTGGGGTAGCCGTTCGAGGTCGAGCCCGCTCATGGAATTAGTAGCGTCTATCCAGGGGTTCGACCAAGCTGCGGAGCTCGCGCGCCCGCCGGCGGGACATCGCCAACATCACCGCTTCCAGGTGCTCACGGGCCTGCCATGGGTCTCCGCAGCAGGCCCATTCGGTGCAACCGCCGCTCTCGTAGTTCCAGAGGCGTCGATTCGGTTCGTGGACGAAGATGCGCCAACGCGTAAAGGCAGCCCCGACCGAGCCCGGCCCTAGGTGCTTCTTCTGGCGCTCGATCCGCCGCACTTCGGCGAGGGCTGCCGAGGACAGGCCAGGGATAATCGTGGCGTCATCCTGCATCCGGGGCTGGCGCGGAAGCCCCGCGCGGACGCGGCCAGGCCGCCTACGCGGCATCGACCTTTCTGCTGATCGTCATGTCAGTCATCTTCCCACCGGCCGGTGGGCTTCGTGCGGGCGGGGGCACTTTGGGGGCACATGGTGCTGGAAATCACTGGCAAGCAATGACAACGAACGGAAGCGTAATTGCAGGTCAGCCGCAGGGTAGGGCCGTTCCGTGCAGGTAGGGGCCACGCCAAATTAGAACCCGGCCTACAGGCCGACTCGTCCGCCACTACGTGTCCGGCCTGCGCTTATGATCGGGGCAGGTCCCGCTGTTCCGGTGCTGTTCCGCCAGCGCCGCAGCGATCATGATTTCGACCGCACCTCTGCCCAGATCCTCATCGTCGGGGAACAGGTGGCCGTAGGTGTCCATCGTCTCGGCGATCGTGGCGTGCCCCAGGCGCGCCTGAATGACCTTCGGGTTCAAGCTCGCCCGGATGAAACTCGACGCGTAGAAGTGCCTCAGGTCGTGAAAGCGAGTCCCTTGGGCAGGCCGGCCGCGGCGACCGCTGCACGCCAGCACGTCCCGAATGTCGACCGCTGTACCGGCCGGCCGGAGCGGTTGGTCACGAGCACCTCGTTCACGCCTGGGGCGTAACGCTGCATGTGAGCTGTGATCTGTTCCAGCACCAAGTCATCGGACCGGGACGGTCCGCCTCGACGCCCTGGTCTTCAATGGCACCAGCTTGGTCGCCTGCATCTGCTCGTGAACGTGGACACGACGACGGAAAAAGTCCACTCGTGGTGAGGGCTTGCACCTCCGTCACCGGCCCGCTGCCGCTCCGCGGCGGGGGTCGACGGCAGACGGGATGGCGGAGTGCGAGCTGGCGCGGCCCCCGTCTTTCCTACGGCTGCGTCAGTGCCCCGCTGCGCCACCACCCGGAAGAGCCGCGGATGCTGGCGGATTCCAGCCCTGTTGGTGTCGATGCGCGCGGGTGACTGACTGCTACCACCTACGGCTGGGCCAGCTGCCAGAGCGCCGCTGCGGACCACAGGATCGCGACGAGGGTGACCAGGGTGCCGCCGGCGAGCGGCAACGCCCAGCCGGGTAGGTGCCGGCTGCGGACGATGAGTACTTTCGCGGCGAATGCGCCGTAGAAGAAGCAGCCGGCGAGGGAATGCAGGGCGACCCGGGCGCTGTCCGTCTGCACTCCGTAGGCGGTGATGCAGTGGTAGGCGATGGGTAGGGAAAGCACAAACAGCACGGCTCCGCCGATGCGATGGGCGAGGTGTATCGGGCGGGGGGCGGCACCGGCCCCGGGTAACCGTTGGTAGATCCACAGCGCCAATATGAGCTGGTAGAAGGCCAGGCCCAGCAGGGCGGTGCCGACTTGCGCCTTGAGAATGTTCGCATCGTTACCGCGGCGTCCGAACAGGCTGCTGGCGTAGTCCGGGGTGTGTATCCGGCCGAACGCGTACAGGGCCGCCGTCACGGCCAGGGCGAGCCCGGCGGCTGTCGCCAGCCGAAGCCGGGTCGGTGACATCCTCGGCGGGGCTCCCACGTCTGTCTGCTCCCTTCGGTAGCCGCCGTTGAGGTAGAGGTCGGCGTGGATTCAGCCGCTGACGGCGATGGCGGCGGCCGTGCTCAGGCGGGCGGCGAGGGCCGCGGAAGGCTTCATGCCAGCTTGTGGTCGGTGACGGCCAGGCCGCTTACGCCCTTGCGGTAGGTGACAGTGCGGATGCCCAGTGCGTCCTTGAGGCGGCCGGCTGGTACCACCTGCGGGAGGGGGCCCGGCCCCATGCCCGGTTTGGGCAGCGGGTAGGCGGTGGTGGTGGCGCTGTGAAAGGTGACGTTGCCTTCGGTCTTGGTGAACAGCTGGTGCACGTGGCCGTTCAGGCAGGTCACAGAGGAGAAGCGGCGTAGCAGGCCTAGGACCTTGATGGCGTCATTGGTGCCCCAGCCCCAGGCCGGGTACATGGCGAACAGCGGGATATGGCTGAACACAACGATGGGAGTGTCAGCCGATAGACCAGTGACGTCTTTGCGGACGAAGTCGATCTGGTCGGTGCCAAGGTGCCCGAGTTGCTCCAAGTGCAGGGTGTTGACCAGAGCGATGAAGTGGACGCCATGGGTGTCGAAGCTGTACCAGCCGTCGCCGAGGGTGTTTGCGCCGAACCGCTGCCGGTACGCATGTCCCGCGTCGCCGATCGAGTCGTGTTCCCCGGGCACCGTGAAGACGCGACCAGTACGCAGGCCGGTCATCATCTGCTTGACCTGGTCGAACTGGCCCGGGGTGGACAGGTGGGTGAGGTCGCCGCTGTGCATGACGAAGTCGGGCTGGAAGCCCAGGCTGTTGACCTGATTGAGCGCTTCGGTGAACGTTCGGTTCACGTCGGTGTTGGCGGCGCCGGTGAAGCCGATGTGGCTGTCGGAAATCTGCACGAACCGCAGCGAGCCAGAGTTGGCGGCGGCCTGTGCGGCGGCGCTGTCCTGGCTGCCTGCGATGCTGCTGATCACTTGGCCGTCGGCCACCATCAAGACCACGGCGGATCCGAACCAGCCGGCGTGGCGCAGCAGTTGGCGGCGAGACATCCCGTGTTCCGGCGTGGGCTCGGCTCCACGCGGATCGATAGGGCCGGTCACCGGGTCACCGTCACAGTGGCGGTCATGAACGGGTGGATGCTGCACAGGTACTTGTAGGTGCCCGGCGTGGTGAACTTGTAGGGGTAGCGGGCACCGGACGCCAGCGCGGCGGAGCGGAGCGGCCCCTGGCCCTGGCTCGTCACGGTGTGCGGTTCAGGGTCCTGGTTGGTCCAGGTGACCGTAGTGCCTGCCTTGACGGTCAGCGCAGCGGGATGGAAGGCGAAATTCTTGATCGTCACGGAGTTCGGGCCCACCGGCGTGGCCGGCGCGCCGCCTGTGGGTGCGGCTGTGGCCGTGTTGGGCAGCGCCGGGATGGCAGATGCCGGGCCGGTGCCGCCGGGCACGCCGGGCAGGCTCTGGCCGGCGCCCGGGGTGATCCCGCGGGACGCCGGGCCGCGGGACGGCGGGCCGCCGCAAGCGGTGACCAGACCAACTGCGCCAATCAGAGCAAGTGCGCCGATCAGGGCCGGTAGGCGCGGTATGCGGGGATAAATATCGTGACTCATACTCATGTCTCTCTCGATGCCCCAGTGCGTGAACTCCGGTGCCTTGAAGTCCGGATGGGTCGGCCGGTAGTCGCGATCCAGAGCGTTTTTACCCTGAACTGACCGAAGCCACGTGAAACCGCTGGACGTGCGACGTTGCCGCTCATATCGCCGGAGATAGTTGCATAGTTAAAGTATTTCCTCACCTATGTCCCACCTTCGCCGTATCCCCGGCGTTAATCTCCCGAAACCGCGGAATGCTAGGTTTTGCTGTGCTCTGAAATTCGCGGGGATATTTTAGTGAGAAATACCTGGAGGTTATCGCCCCGCCGGGTTTCCTCGCCCGTCAATTCATGCGTATCGAAACGAACAAGGAGTCCTAGCCAGTGAGTCCGCCCGGCCCTCAGAGCGACGGGGACGGGGACTCACGGCGACCCGAGCATCGCTGAGCTGCGCGCCCCCTTCCCAGCTCGGGGCGGGAAGATCAGCAGCCGATTCCCAAGCTGATAGCTCGGGATGGCTCGGTCGGCCCACTCCAGACTCGCGGTAATAGCGACGGCAGTCGAGGGATAGAGGGAGGGCCGAAGCTACGGGCCTGTTCCGTCTCTGGGTTGCGTCCACGGAAGTGGTGTAAGAGTTTCCGCTGGCCTATTCCTGGCTCACTCCTGCCCCGGGCACATCGGGGGCACATCGAGCGCGGAACTGAACGCCGCATCCAGGGCTGTGCGAGCCCGCTCGGAGGCTTCCGGCACGAGATGCCCGTAAAGATCGACTGTCGTGGTGATCGACTCATGACCGAGCCACCGGGATACCTCGGAGATGCGTCTGCGCCTTTCCTCGTCCTCGAGAGCCAGACCTTTCGCTATGTGGGTATCGCCATCCTTGCCGTCGGGTCCACGCTGGGCGGCCCGCTTGGGATCGTTGCTGTAGTCCAGGAGATGATCCGTGCCGAGCGCCGCCGCCAGTGGATGTACATCGGCATCGGCGCGCTGCTATCCATACCTGTCGGTGTGTTCGTCAACTGGATCAGCTAGGCCACGCAGGGCACATCTAGGGCACACGAGACCGAAAAACGGCGTGAAACGCTGAGAGTCAGCGGAAGCCGAAAGCGCAGCTCACGGAGAACGCGCATGCATCCTCGCTGATCAGCCCAACCCAGTGATCAGATCTACGACATGTGACGCCTGACCGTGGTGCCCTTGGGCTCGGGGCGTTTGTCCCGGCCCAGGGTGCCGGCCGACCTGAAGCGCATCAAGACTACGTCGGCGGAGAACTCGTTCACGATGAACTGGAGTCCTGAGTCGATCTACAATATCGATTCATGAATTTCCGGGTCTGGTGCTATCTGCTAGCGCTGCCATTGATGGCCGGGTGCGTGTGCGTTCCGTCCCGGCACGAAGTGGCCATGCCGCCCGCGAACGCGACCCCGCAGGAGGTCGTCGCGGTGTGGCTGGAGGCGATGACCGCCAAGGATTCGGAGACGGCGCTGGCCCTGATGGTCCCCGGCGAGGACTACTCGATGGAGTTCGAGCATTCACAGGGCCCCTTCAAGAACTGGATCGACATTTCGGGCCTCGAAGTCGGCGACCCCTACGAGGCCATCGACTGCGAACCGGGCGAACAGTGTGTCCGGGTCCCGGTCAGCTTCAAGCTGTGTGCCCACGAGTTCACCGGTGACGGCGACCTGTGGACCCACCCGTTCACGGTCCAGAACGAAGGCGGGCGCTGGCTCGTCAAGGGATACGGCTCGGGCTGAGTTGCCGCCTTGGTGACGGACGCCTGGCCGAGGGCCGATGAGTGTCTTTTCCAGGGGAGTAGCAAAGACCTTGCCTTACAAGCGAGGCGTCAGGGCACATTAGCGCGAAAAGCAGCGCGAAACGATGAGAAGCGGCGAATGCTGAAAGCCCAGCTCAGCGCATGAGCCGGCCAGTCGCCGCAGGTCAGCCCTCAGGACAGATCGGATCTCGGTGATCTAACCATGGCGTCCACGCGTCGAAGGAGGGATCCGACGGTTCGGGAGCGTAATTCACGAACTCGCCGTGGGCGCGAGAATCTCGGGTAGTTGATCGCCATGCTCGATTCCCTGCGCTAGCCGTACCACATCGATACGGTCTCCACCCGGCCCGACGAGTTGTCGTTGACGTAGAGCATGGGTGTAGCGGTAGCCCTTCAATCGCAGGTTGCGGTGGAGGACTGGGAAAAGGGCGCATACTCCGGCTGACGAGTGGGTGCACAGCGAGTCTCTGTGCTCCCATTTGATTTCTGTCCCGCGGCCGTCCGCCACGATTTCCACCAGGTCGGTGAGCGTTGGGTTCGGCCGACCGACGAGTTCGGCCGTGGCCTGGAGGACGCGATCGTGGAGATGCCCTATCAATTCGTCCCAGACTGCGTCAGGCATCTCGCCGAATGTGACGAACCAGTACACACTCGATGGGTTCGAGAGGAGGTTGCCGAGCCAGCGGGCGAACCGTGCTTCGACGGTCGGGTCGAGCGCTGACAAGATCGGGTTTTCCGCAGGCTGAGGCGGGTGTTCGAGGGTGGCGCCAAGCTCTGCCAGCCGATCGATCGTGAATCCTCCGCGGAGAGTCTGTGTCGTATGGAGCTCAAGGTAGCGCGGCATGATCCGGCCCAGGAGGTCATCCTCGTTCACTTTCCAGCGCCACCCCTGGTAGAGGTCCACGGGGAAGAGCCCATATGAGGGCAGGTCTATCGCGTAGCGGCCCCCGAACCACGTGAACGAATCAGACATGAGCCCACCGCGAAGAAGCGCGTTTGCCATGGTTCGCGGATCCGCCACTCGGCAGCCGACCTTATCGGCCTGAGTGAGGAGGGCCTTGGCGACGGCACCGAGCTCCGCCCGAACGGCGGGTTTCTTCCGCATCTCCGAAGTCCAGACCTCCAGGAGTGCGCTGAGCAACCATGACCGATGCGCTTCTAGGAAGGCGAGTTCGAAGGCGATGACGGCGCGCAACTCCGCTCGTTCGAACCCCATCGCGTACGGCAAGCCGATCCACAGCTCTGAACGCCGCGGCCCCAGCCGGGTGGTGCCAGAGTCTGCGACGGGCGCGAAACACACTTGGGACGGCCGTCGAGCCCCGAGTGCGTCGGCTATCTCATCAACCATCGCATGCAGGTCCGGGTAGTCCGCGCGGCGAGCGATGTGGCGATCTGGCACCCGCTTGGGCCAGGGAAAGGGAATCAGTCGTGTAACGATCAACGCGATCACAGTGATCTTGATTAGATCTTGATCGAGCTTGCCCAGGCGCCAACTGACGGCGGCGGCCACCAGGCCCGCCACCGTCGGGAGAAGCCCGTTGTTCAACCAGGCCGGGAGGGGTGCCCAGCGCCGTATTCCGCCCCATCCGGGTATGGGCAGCCACGAGCCGCCTCTCAGCCAGGAGGGAATAAGGGCCTTGGGACGATGAGTCACTACCAGCCATAGCGCGCGTCTCCGGGTCATGCCTCCTGGCATCACGGGGGATTCCTCCTGAGGCGGGTCGCAGCACCAGGAGCGCCGGAGCACTCCTTAGGGGTCTATGGCCCGGAGCAGGACGCCGACGGGCAGCGTAAGTCAGCGAACCTGCCGAGGCGATTCGGCTACGAAGCTTACGGACCAGCAACGGACCTACACGTCCCGGCACCAGTCGGCATCCATTGATCGGGGTCGACACTCTTCATCAGCGCTCGGGACGAAGAGGCCGTGAACGTTGCCGAATTGGGCTGTTGGTAAATCGAGGGGATCCTCATCCAGCGGCTCGCGGCACCCGGGATCGAACTCCTGGTGGGGATTCGCCCATCCCAACCGGGCCCGCCAAGGCGATCTTGGGGGCTGTCGGCAGGGAAGAGTGTCGTAAATGTTCGAGGACGGTTGCTGCCGCGTCAGGCGGCCAGTGCCTGTGGCTGCTCGTCTGCGTGGGCTATTCGGGTCAGTTCGCGCCACAGCAGGACGACGAAGGCCGCTGATCCCACGAAGGCGAACCAGAAGGGCGCTGCTACGCCCTGATGCTCGGCGAGCGTGCCGCCGATGGCTGAGCCGGCCACGAGGCCACCGTAGGACGCAATCATGTTGACGCTGCTGACCCGCCCCTGAAGCTCGGAGGGGACGGCTCGTTGCCTGACCGTGATGGACGTGGTGCCCCAGATGAAGGCGTGGGCGCCGAAGACGAAGAAGATCGCGGAGGCCAGCCACGGGGACGTCGTCGTGGCCAAGGCGAGGTGGGTGAACGTTTCGATCACGAGCCCGATGCGCATGATGTTGCCCAGGCTCACCCGCTGGGTGATCCAACCGTACAGGGCGGTCCCGAGGAGGCCGCCGACGGCCGAGACGGTGGTGAGCAGGCCGAATCCGACGGCGCCCATGCCAAGCTGCTTGCTGGCGTAAAGGACGAGGACCGACCAGGCCGCTCCGAAGGTGACGTTGAAGACCAGGATGGTCAGGACGAGGGTTCGCACGGCCGCGTGGTGCAGCGTCCAGCGGAAGCCTTCTGCTATGTCCTGCCAGAGGTTGCTTGTGCTGTCGGTGGCGCGACCGTGTGCGGGCAGCGTGATACGCGACACAAAGATCACGCCCAGGGTGACAAGAACGGCCTCGGACAGGAATGGCCAAGTCGTGCCTGCCGCGAAAAGGGCTGCACCGATTGACGGGCCGACCAACTGGTTGAGAGTGATGAAGCCGGTTTGCAATCGGGAATTGGCGAGCGCGAGGTCGTCACGGTCGACAAGCATCGGCAGGACCGTCGCCGCCGTGTTGTCGGCGAAGACCTCGGCGGTGGCGAGCAGGCCCAGGATCAGCAGCGCCGCGGTAATGGAGAGAGTGTGGGTGAGCATCGTGACGATCAGGACGCCCACCATCACGGCGCGGGCCATGTTCGCGACCACAATGATCATGCGGCGGTCGAGGCGGTCGGAGAGGGCGCCGGCATACAGGCCGAATACGAGCGGTGGCGCCCAGCGCAGCAGAGCGGCGAGTGAGATCAGGAAGGGGTCGTCGGTCAACGAGGCCACCAGCAAAGGACCGGCGGCGACCGCGATGCCGTCGCCGAGGTTGGTCGCCCATGACGACATCAGCAGCCGACGGTAACCGGCGCCGAGGCGCGTAGGGGCGATGGTCTCGACGAGTCGGCTCACAAGGAGGGCACGCTACATGCGTAGATCACGTGTGTCACGTGGTTATCCCGATCGTCGGCGTTCTCCGTACGGGACCGCGCGTGCGGCCCCAGTAGCCCCTGCGTGCGCGGCGAAGCGCATCCAGCGGGTGCGGCTCGCGGCCGGTGCACTCGGGCCAGATCACCGTCACGGCCGAACGGGTGCGGCCATCATGCCCGGGGGTCGCAGCAGATCAGCGCTCACAGCCACCATGTCTAAGGACGCGACCCGGCTGAACCTGGTCGCGGCCTGGCGCGAGTCCACCGTGTTCACCGAAGCCGAGCGGGCCGCGCTGGCGCCCACCGAGGAGGGCACTCGGATCGCCGATGCCCACCAGGGTGTGTCCGACCAGACCTGGGCCCAGGCGCGCGAGCACTACGACGACGACCAGATCGCCGCGCTGGTCTCCCTGATCGCCATGATCAACGCCAACAACCGGCTCAATGTGATCGTGCGCAACCCGGGCGGCTCCTACCAGCCCGGCATGTTCGCCGGCATGGCGAGCTGACCGGCAGAACAATCGCGGCCCGGCCAGGATCGGTCGATCCGGGCCGGGCTCGCGCATGTCCACTGCGGCCGCGGATCATCGGCGGCGTCGACCACCGCAGTAGATGACAACTGAGTAACAACGACCGTGAACTCCAGCGAACGATAACGAGCAGTCCTCGCAGGTCAGAACCTGAGTTCACCTATACGTCAGGCCGAAATCGGCTCGCTTGGCGGGCCCCGAATCCCTAGCGTTGTTTTCCCTATGGGCGCGGAAGACGTGCCCTGCCTGTGGATTTGAATCAGCAGATCGGAGGTGTGGAGCGAAATGACTTGTCACCTTGTCGCGCTCTGCTTCGACGCGCACGAGCCGCTCCGTCTCGCCCGGTTTTGGGCCGGAGTCCTGGGCTGGGAGATGGCCGACGACCCCCACGATGGCATCACGCTCCTGCCGAGCGATGACACCGGGTTCCGGATCCGATTTCTTCCGTCCCAGGAGAAGAAGGTCGGCCAGAACCAGATGCACTTCGATCTGACGAGCACGTCCCTTGAGGACCAGCAGCAGACGGTGGCGAGGGCGCTCGAACTCGGTGCGCGGCACATCGACATCGGTCAACGCCCGGAGGAGCGTCATGTTGTGCTCGCCGACCCCGAGGGCAACGAGTTCTGCGTCATCGCGCCGGACAACAAATTCCTCGCCGACTGCGGATTCATCGGAGCGCTCGCGAGCGACGGTTCGCAGGAGGTCGGGTATTTCTGGAGCGAAGCGCTGGGCTGGCCGTTGGTCTGGGACCAGAACCAGGAGACCGCGATTCGCTCGCCGCACGGCGGTCCGAAGATCACCTGGGGCGGTCCGCCACTGATGCCGAAGACCGGGAAGTACCGGCTGCACTTCGACCTCGCTCCACCTGCCGATGGTGATCAGCAAGCGGAGGTCGACCGTCTCATCTCCCTCGGGGCGACGCGCGTCGACATCGGTCAGGGCGAGGTCAGCTGGGTGGTCATGGCCGATCCCGATGGCCATGAGTTCTGTGTTCTGACCCCGCGATAGCGCGAACAGATCTCAGAACAGGCCGCCGTCCGCGAGGATGGCCTGCCCGGTGATCCACCGGCCGGCGTCGGAGGCGAGGAAGGCCACGACGTCGGCGATGTCGCCAGGCTCGCCGAGACGGCCCAGCGTGGTCCGGGCGGCGTACTCCTCTCGGTTCTCGGTCAGCATGTCGGTGCGGGTAGCACCGGGCAGCACGCTGTTGACGGTGATCCGCCGCGGGCCCAGCTCACGCGCCGCGGCGCGGACCATCTGCTCGCCGGCCGCCTTGCTCGCCGCGTAGAGCCCTCGGCCTGGGGCGGACCGTACGGTGGCGCCGCTGGAGATGACGATGATCCGTCCGCCGTCGGCCAGCCTGTTCGCCGCTTCCCGTAACGCCAGGAAGGTCGCGCGGGTGTTGGTGGCGAACACGGTGTCGAAGTCCTCGTCGGTGGCCTGCCCGATCGGCACACGGCACGCGATGCCGGCGTTGCTGACCAGGACGTCCAGCCGGCCGAAGTGCTCCTCGGCGGCGTCGAACAGGCTCCGCAGCTGGTCCGCGTCGGCGACGTCGGCCTGCACCGCGACGGCCTGACCGCCGTCGGTGGTGATCCGGGCGACGACCTCGCCGGCGGCCTCCCGGTTGGTGCGGTAGTTGACCAGCACGCGAGCGCCGTCGGCGGCCAGCCGTACGGCGATCGCCGCTCCGATGCCGCGGGAGCTCCCGGTGACCAGCGCTGCCCTCTGCCGGGACATCACCCCTCCTTCAATGGGAAGGGCCCTTCCTTCATTGGGAAGGGTAACGCCCGCCGCGAAGACCGCAGGTGGCGGGTGCCGTGCTGTCCGTTGCCGTCGTCGTCGCCGGAGAGCGGCAGGGGGCCGCCCGGCCGGTCCGTACGAGTTATTCGCTGTTCCGTCGTTCCGCGGACATACCGTCGTCGATAATCACGACATGTGGGGAATTCTGGCTCCGTATCTGGGCCTGTGCCTGTTGATCACGGTGACGCCCGGCCTGGACACGGCCGTGGTTGTTCGCAGCACGGTCAAGGGCGGCACGCGATCTGGACTTGCGACGGCGCTCGGATGCGCCCTGGGGTTGTTCGTCCACGCGGCGGCGGTGGCGCTCGGGCTGGCCGAGCTGCTGCTGCGCAGCCAGACGGTGTTCGACGCGGTCAGATTGACCGGCGCGGCCTTCCTGGTGGTGCTTGGCGCGCGGTCCCTGTGGGCGGCACGGCGAGCCCAGCCCGTCATGGCGCCAGAAGAGGCCCCGGGGCGTTTGGGGCGTCTGCTGCCCGGCTCCCCGCTGGCCCAGGGGTTTGTGACCAATCTGACCAACCCGAAGGCGGCGCTGTTCTTCCTGGCCACGCTTCCGCAGTTCGTCCCCGCGGGGCGGCCGGCGGTTGCGGTGCCGGTAGCGCTGGGGCTCGCGATCATCGCTGTGCTGTTCAGCCTGACCGGGCTGAGCCTGGTCGCCGTCGCCTTGGGGAGGGCCCGCCGGTTGCTCGACTCGCCGGCTTTCCGCCGAATGCAGGACGGGCTGCTGGGGCTGACACTGGTGACCCTGGGAGTACGGGTGGCCGCGGAGTAGTAGAACGCGGCCTGCCTGGCCGAGCGTCCCCGCCCGTAAGGGTCTTCAGCGTGACGGGAGCGGCTTCGTCTGCCTGAGGAACGTCAGGACCGCCTCCGAGAACGCGCGTGGCTCGGCGGCGTGAACGAGGTGCCCGGCCGGAATGGTCATCGTTTGGCTGTTCGGGATCCGCTGAGCCAGCTCGGCGACCCGTGCCTGCGGTATGTGGCTCGCGGGGCCGCCCGCGATGACGAGGGTCGGCGCGGTGATCCGGCCCAGCGTGTCCATCCATGCTGGGTCGGGGTCGTCGATCTGTCTCCTGACGGCCAGCACCATGTCCCAGTCGTACGGCAGGTCGCCGTCCGGCCGGGTGGGGACGACGCGTTCACGGGGGAGCGGTGCCGGGACGTCCTCCAGGACCAGGCGGCTGACCCGTTCCGGATGATTCCCGGCCAGCAGGTACGCGACGAGACCTCCCATGGAGTGCCCGATCAGATCCACCCGATCGAGCGCGAGCGCGTCCAGGAAGCCGAGCACGTCGGAGCGCATCAACTCCAGCCCGTAGTCGCCGGGCCGGTCGCTTCCTCCGTGGCCGCGCAAGTCGAGCGCGTACGCCCGCCAGTTGTCGGCGAAAGCGGGGATGACGGCGTCCCAATCGGCGGCGCTCTCACCCAGCGCGTGCAGGAGCACGAGCGGTGGGGCGTCACGAGGACCACACGTCCGGTAGGCCAGCCGGATTCCCCCAGCGGTGCTGAAGTGATCGGTAATGTCCATACGCGGACGATAACCGCCGCTTTCCTCAAGAAGAGGAGACGTTCACCACCGGCCGAAACGGACCAGCCTTCATCCGGCCGGCGGCTTTTCCGGCCCGCGCATGTCGTGGACGAGCAGAGGGATCACTTCCGGAGCCGCGACCCGTTCGGTCATGGGCTGGGCTGAGACAGCGTACGGACGGTGCGGGCGAGGTGGTGGGACAGTTCGGCGTCGATCCGGTCCGACTCGGCCTCGTCGATCCCGGTGGAGCCCTCATCGGCGTCGTCTGCTTCAAGGAGAGCGGCTCGACCTATCCGTTGGGATCGGCCGTCCCTGCCCGCCTGCGCGGCGCCGATCCCGAGACGAGTTTCGGGGGTCGGCGGCTATCGGCTGATCCCGTGCAGTGAGCACACGTGACGCCAGATCGCGCGGTCCAGCTCCCCGGCCCGGTCCTGGAAGGCGGACGTGGTGACCCGGATCGGGTCGCTGAGGTCGAGGAAGCTGTTGTGGTCGGCGTCGGGGTCCCAGGTGCGGGTGGGGATCTCGATGTGGTCGCTGCGACGCCGCTGGTCCTGGCTGGTGATCTTCAGTACCTCCGCGCCGCCCCGGTGCGTCCTCAGGACGACGCACGGCCGCACCTTGGAGCCGGGCCCGTCCTCGAACGGCACGTCCGCCCACCAGATTTCGCCAGGACGCTGCGCCGCGCCCGCGTCCGCTGCGTGCGGCCGCCCGCGCGTGGGCTCGCCTCGCCGGGTGGGCGGCGTGCCGGTCCGGGTCCCCGCCGCGGGAG
>NZ_BBYK01000073.1 GCF_001570365.1 Microtetraspora fusca
CGCGACCCTAGGCGAGCTGTCGTACAACTACTGGGATTGACCCGAGAGCATCGAGGAAAACCGGCCGAGTGAATATTGGAGGCCACCAGTAGACGGCCTGGTATTGCAGCCGATGCAATCCCATGATGGTTGTCCTTTGGCGCTTGAACCGAGGCATTGCCATCTGACCTAGAGACATCCGCTAACTCTTGTCAGCCAACGACGTACCAGGCGATATCGAGGCTGCGCTCGTCGTGCCCGGCAAGGGCGATTTGCCCCACGTCGGGGTGCGACATGTGACTCAACTCCTGCCACTCAAACTGAGGCACCGCAGGTGACGCCCCTCTTCCTCTCGGGGCAAATGGCAGGCGACAAATGCAACGGCAGCTACCCTGCCATTCGTGGACAAGCTCGCCGAACTCGCCGCCTCGGTTACCGGCTACGCCGCCAAGACTGCTCTCATGCTGGTGCCCGCCGTCCCCGATGGCGCTCTCGGGCCCGAGGTTTGCCTCGGGCCCGACTCCATGGGCCTCCCCGGGTTCCTGGCCATGGCGCACGAGCACGGCGGCGGCCTTCTATACCTGCACGCCGCACCGTTCGACCCCGTCGACGACGAGCACGAGATCGCCGAACCCCCTCGACACCTGGTCCAACGCAAGGGCCAGATCCGCCGGATCGACGTCGCTTTCGCGGCGAACGGCATCGTCCACCTCTGGACGCACCAGGCGGACTGGTACCTGGAGTGGCAGAGCATTGCGGACGAACAATCGTCGCGGAGCGCCTCTATCACGAACAATGAGGACGACCAGTTCAGTGACGAAGAGCAAGAGCAGATCATCACTACGCTGCTGGCCAACTCCGAGTTCCGCGCTGCCAAGGGGAGCGCCCGGCAACGCGTCGTCAGGTTGGTGGTCCCGAAACTCGACGATTGGGGCTTCTGGAGTGTGATCCGCGACGCCTGTGATCGAGCCGACGAGCTGGCCAGCCAGCAGTACAAGCAGCTCACCGATCGGCTCGACGAGCTCGCCGACGAACTGGTGGCCAACCCCCAGTATCAGCAGATCAGCTCCGCCTCGGCTCGCAGGCAGTTCGCCGGGGAATTCTTGATCACAAAAGCGGAGGGGTTCAGTGCGCCAGCGCCTGTGCGCGACGAACTGCATGCACGGGCTCAGCATTTGGCCAGGGCCAAGGCGGCGCGGCTGCCTTGACGCCCTCCTGCGTAGAGGATCCGTAGGGCTGAACCCGCATCGAGAGACGCTATGTCGCTCAAAGAGTCGGGGCAAGGGAACTCGGCCTCCCTCGCTGCGGCGATCCGCCCAGGCGGTCTCATCACCGCCGATGCCGCGGGCCCACCGCTCGTGCGTCGGACGGCTCTGCATGACGCGGCCGCACGGGTCTGAGCGGTGGAGCGAGAGACGGCCAGCGAGTCGGCCGGGCTGCCCATAGGAGCCACCGGGCTCTTGGTTGGCGGCTGTCTGCGCAATGAACCACGAGAACACCGCCTACGGCCAGGAACGTTGCCGTCGCTACCGCGGCGACGGCGCACCTTGCGGCAACAAGACGGATTGCGCCGACCGCTGGTGTCGCGAGTGTGACAGGTACACGACGCCCCCACGCCTCCGCACGCCACAACAAGGCCGCTATTCAACTTCCGGGACAGGCCCCGGGCGCCCAGTCCCCTGACGTCCCACGTGGCCAGCCCCGGATCAGCAGTCCGCGTGCCTAGGGCGACGGCGCTCTCGTCCCTCCAACCGGAGCTGAAGCCGCCCGGCAGTCGAATGCGTACCGAGGGAAGATGGGCGACGTAGACGGCCAGGTCGCCGGAGGGCACCCGTACGGTGGACCGCAACTCCCGGCTCCAGTCGCCGCCGACGCCGTCCGGCCTGATGTCCACCGGCCGGGAATCGGCGAGGGGATACTTGGACCAGAGCCCGACGGTCCCCACGACGGCACGGTACGGATAGCCGGCCGCGAGCGCGGCCTCGTACACGGGGAGCGCGGCAGGCGTCAGTTCTTCGAGGGCGACGAGGTCGGCTCCCGCGCGGATCAGGGCCCGCGCGGTGCCCGCGGGATCGGGGTTCTCGTCGTTGACGTTGTGCTGGAGCACGATCAGGTCATGTGCCGTTCCCCGGCCCGCGGGCAGCACGAGCCTGCCGAACAGGGCGATCCAGACCGCCGCGAGCAGCGCAGCGGCCACCGTCGCGGTGGCCGAGCGGCGTAGCGTCGCCAGGCAGAGCAGCGCAGGGACGGCCAGGCCGAGCCAGGGGAGGAAGGTCTCCAGGAGACTACCGAGGTTGCCCACGGTGTTCGGCACGGCGGCGTGGAACAGCAGCAGCCCGGCGACCAGCACGGAAAACGACGCGAGGATCCGCCCCCGGGTCCATCGCGTGCGACCTTTCGCGTCCGTGCCCCAGCGCCATCGGTCGATGCGATGACGTCGCCCCTCGGCGGCCACAACCCTCCCTTACCTCACTGCCGACGCCGGCCTGACCCGACAGCGAAGTCACACACTGATATCGCGCCGGACATAGTGATGTCCACAAGACCGGTTCAACATCAAGTCTCGGAGTCCTCCGCCTTCGTGGTGTCTCGGTGGAGGAGTTGGTCGCCGACGCGCGTGAACGTGAGCTGTTGATCAACCCACGCGGTGACCTTGGGGACGAGCTGAGCGCCTCTTCGGCTACCCCTCGGCCTTGCGTGCGGTGAGCAGCAGGTACTCCCAGGCCATGGAGGTGGTGCCGGTGTCCTGAGTGTGGCGATGGGCGAGGGCGGCCAGGTCATGGTCCAGGGCGGTGACACGGTCGGGATCGTTCGCGATGGCGCGGTAAGCGGCGACGGTCGGGCCGTAGTTGGATTTGAAGTAGTCGCGGAATGCCTCGGGTGTCATGAACCTGTCGATCCGCACGGTCCGCCGATCGGCCGTGACATCGGTGATCTGGTCGCCGAAGAGCGCGCGGACGTGTTCCGGGCGCCCCCACAGGGGCGGCGGCTGCGTGCCGGGCGGCGGCGGGGACGCGTAGGGTTTCATCGCCGCGAACATCTGCCCGATGAACCCCTCCGGCGTCCAGTTGAGCAGGCCGATTGTGCCGCCTGGGCGGCAGACGCGGAGCATCTCGTCGGCGGCGGCCTGGTGGTGCGGCGCGAACATGATCCCGACGCAGGAGAGCACGGTGTCGAACTCACCGTTGGCGAACGGCAGCGCCTCGGCGTCGGCCTGGCGCCACTCCAGCTCCACGCCGTGCTCAGCCGATGATCGGCGTCCGGCCTCCAGCAGTTCCGGCGTCAGGTCGCAGGCGACGACCTTCGCGCCGGCCAGGGCCGCCGGGATCGCGGCGTTGCCCGTTCCGGCCGCGATGTCCAGCACCCGGTCGCCGGGCCGTACATCGCATGCCTGCACCAGGGTCGCGCCCAGGTCAGGGATGATCTCCGAGGCCACGGCCGGGTAGTCACCCAGCGCCCACATCGCCCGGTGCCTCGTCTTCAAGGCGCGGTCGGTCTCCGCCGCGCTGATCAAATTGCTCATGAAACGAGGCTAGGTTCCGGCGAAATCGCCTCCTAGTACAACATCTGTACTGGAAGGCGCCGGGGGCGGGGCTTACGCTGCAATCCATGGGCTCCTCCTACTACCAGTTCTGCCCTGTCGCAAAGGCGATGGAGATGCTCGACGAGCGCTGGACGCTGCTGGTTGTGCGGGAACTGCTGTCCGGGAGCCAGCATTTCAACGAGCTGCGCCGTGGTGTGCCGAGAATGTCCCCCTCGCTGCTGTCCAAGCGGATGCAGCAACTGGTGCGCGCCGGCGTCGTGGAGAGAGCGGCGGACGGCAACGAGGTACGGTACGTCCTTACCTCGGCCGGCGAGGAGCTGCGGCCGGTCATCGAGGCGCTCGGCGTCTGGGGCACCCGTTGGATCGGCGATCTCGGCGATATGGACCTGGACCCGAAACTGCTGCTGTGGGACATGCGCCGGCGCGTCGACCATGCCGTCGTCCCGGTCGGCCGGACCGTGGTGCTGTTCAGCTTCCCGGACGTGCACCCGCGGGCCCGCGACTGGTGGCTGGTGATCACACCCGGCGAAGCCGACGTCTGTGACGTGGACCCCGGCTATACCGTGGCGGTCACGGTGACCGCCGGCCTGCGCCACATGGTCGGGGTCTGGCGCGGCGATCTGAGCTGGCGCGACGCCCTGCGTTCCGGCGTGGTCGACGTGCATGGCCCCGAGGCGTTCCGTCGGCAACTGCCCCGTTGGTTCACACTCTCCGAGTTCGCCTCAGTGCCTCGACCCACCTGATCGAAGCGGGGCCCAAACACCCCCGCGGACGAGTGACGCGGCCAGCACTCCGCTTACCCCCGCGCACTTGCCGTCCCGGTTGCGTCCACGGAGGTGGTGTAACTCCAACCGATCAGCCGCTCCAAGGGTTGGTCGACCAGATCTTCTTACAACGCGGGGAGGGGCAGTCGGCGAAGGCAGTGATGTCATCGGCCGCATCCAGGAGGATCTCCTCCACGGGTGGGAGCTCGCTGACCTATCGCGATGGCTCGTCCCATGTCCCGGGCTTGCTTCATCAGCTTGGAGTCACACCACCCCGAGGGGACGTCACCCCCCGGGGTGGTGAAGTTAGAACGCGATGGTGAGGTCGCAATCTGGTTGAGCTGGAACCCGACCGCGACGGCTATCACCGACATCGGGGCGGAACGCCCACGGACGGACGCGCTCGACGGCGGCGCCGATGTGGAAGACGGTGGCGTCGTCATAGCTGCGGCCGACGATCTGAACCCCGGTCGGTACGCCGTTGGAGGCGCGTCCGGAGGGCACGTTGAGCACCGGGCAGCGGCTGGCGATGTTGAAGACAGTCGTCAGCACATATTCCATGTAGTGGTCGAGCTCGACGCCGTTCACGGTGAGTTTGGTGTCGACGTACTCCTCGCCCGCGCGCAGGCCGGGCGCGCCGGTGGTCGGGCAGATCAGCGCGTCGTAGCGGTCGAGCAACTCGCCGATGGGCGCGTAGATCGCCGCCTCCAGCTCAAGGCCGGCCAGGAAGCCGCCGGTCTCCTCCGAAACGGCACGGGAGTACGCGGCGAAGTCCAGCGCGTATCGGGTGAGTGTGTCGCCGTGCTCGGCGGCGACCTGGCCGACCGAGGGGCCGAAGATGGCGCCGAAGTGGGTGAACGTGGCGCGCATGACGTCGGCGCGGCGCAGCCCGACCTCGACCTCCTCGACGGTCGCTCCGGCCTCGCGCAGCGCGTCTGCTACGGCCCTGGTGTTGGCCGCGATCTCCGGCTCGATCTCCCAGTCGCCCAGGTTGGGCGCGTACGCGATGCGCAGCCCGGTCACGTTGCCCAGCCGGTCGGGGATCTGGACGGCGGGGCGGAGCGAGACCACGTCGTGCGGGTGCGGGCCGGCGATGACGTTCTGCAGCAGCGCGCAGTCCGCCACCGTGCGGGCCATCGAGCCCTCATGGCAGTAGTGGTCGAGGTTGAACGGCGGCATGACGGGCACCCGGCCGTACGGCGGCTTGTAACCCACGGTGCCGGTATTGGCGGCGGGGATACGGATCGAGCCGCCGATGTCGGATCCGGTCGCCAGCGCGGCGGTGCCCGAGGCGAGCGCCGCTCCTGAGCCGCCCGACGAGCCGCCGGGGGAGTAGTCGGGGTTCCACGGGTTGCGGGTGAGGCCCCACAGCTTCGAGTGCGTGAAGGCCGCGCAGCAGAACTCTGGCGTCGTGGTGCGGGCGTGGATGATGCCGCCGGCGGCGACGATGCGCTCGACGACCGGGTGGGTCACCTCGGCCACATGGTCCGCGTACGCGAGCGAGCCGCTTCTGGCCGGCCGTCCGGCGATCGGCTGCTCGTCCTTCGCCGCCACAGGGAGCCCTTCCAGCGGGCGCGGCGAGCCGTCGCGGTAGGCGCGCTCGGCCTGCTTCGCCTGGAGGAGCGCCTCCTCGAAGATGCGCTCGCTGAGCGCGTTGACCTGGGGTTCGACGGCCTCTGCCCGTTCGATGACGGCGGTCATCAGCTCGACGGGGGACAGCTCGCGGGACCGGAACAGCCGCAGGGCCTCGGTCGCGGGCAGGTAGGGGAGATCGGTCACGGGGCCACACTCCTTGTCGCGTCGTGGGGTGAAGGGATCTGGTGAGGACCGGCGGGGTGGATCATCCGAGCCGCTTTCTGACCGGGAGGCGGAGGACCGCGCCGTCCGATCCGCCGACGCGCAGCGTCTGCCGTGCCGCCCGGGACGACGACGCGTGCCAGGGATCCTCGTCGTTGCCCGGATGTACGAGATAGAGCGGGAAGCACGAACTGCTGATCGCCAGGCGCAGGCGGTGCCCGGGGCGGACCCGGTAGGCGGTGTCGCCGAGGCGTACGCGTACCCGGGCCGGACCGGCCACGGTGGACGCGATCTCCGCTCCCTCCAGCACCATGCGCGCCCGTCCGGAGGGATAGACGTCGAGCAGCCGGACGATCACGTGGGTGGACGGCGCGTCGGCGTCCACCGTCAACGCGACCTCCACCGGCCCCACGATGTCGAACGGCGTGTCCTGCGACTCTCCGGTGAAGGTCGCCACGTCGTCGCGCACATGGACGACCTGCTCGTCCGGAAGCCCGGAGAGCTGGCTCCACTCCACGGCGACCAGGTAGGGAACCGGTCTCAGCGGGTCGTGTGTCCACGAGACGCTCGTGCCCGTGCCCTCCGCGCGCGGGCGCAGCGCGCCGCCGTCCGCCCCGGACAGCGCCCGTTCCCCTTCCGTCAGGTGCAGCTCGACCAGGTCGACGTCCCCGGCCGGCCAGCGGTCGGCGATCTGCCATCCGGAGTTCGCGACCCGGTAACGGACCCGGGGAGCCTGCCACCGGCCCGCACGGCCGGACAGGTAATGGTCGAGGAACCGGATGGGCTCGTCCAGCATCCTGGGCAGGTAGCGCACCAGCGCGTCGTCGTCGGTCTCGTGGTCGTCGACCGGGACGCCGTCCTCGCGCAGTTCCAGGTCCTCGTGATCCGTCGCGTTCATCCGGAGGAACTGGTGCGCCGCCGCCGGGGACGCGCCGGCCCGGCGCCAGTCGTCGAGCTGGCTTCGCTGGAGGTTGTCCCACCAGCCGCCCATGTGGAGCGCGGGCAGCTTCATGGCCGGCGCGGGCGGTCCGGCGGGAAACGAGCGCCGCAGCAGCGTGCCGTCGCCGCAGGCGCGGACGAGATCGCCGAGCAACGTGGCCATGTGGGTCGCGTACTCGGGGAGCGAGTCGAGCCCGGCCAGCGGTTCGGTTGGCAGGACGGCCCCGTCGAGCATGCCGGACGACGTGAACGTGTGCAGGACCCACTCGTAGAGCGGAAGCTTGGGCACGACGCCGGGCGAGAACATGTCCATGAATTGCGAGCCGGTGACGCGAGGCACGATCGCGCGCAACGCGGGGTGGGCGCTCGCCACCGCGGCCCACTGGGTGAAGCCGTAGTAGGAGTCGCCCAGCATGCCTACCGTGCCGTCGCTCCACGGCTGCGCGACGATCCAGTCGATCGTCTGGTGACCGTCCGCGGCCTCGTTGACGAAGGGGAAGCGCTCGCCCTCGGACCGGAACTTTCCGCGGACGTCCTGGACCACGACCGCGAAACCGTGGGCGTTGAGATAGGCGGCGACCGCCGGCATGAAGGTGTAGCGCCCGCACTTGTCGTACGGCAGCCGCACCAGCACGGTCGGCAGGTCCCGCCGGCCGGACTCGGGCAGGTAGACGTCCGTGGCCAGGCGCACGCCGTCACGCAGGCGCAGCATCGTGGCGTCGGCGCGCGTGTCGATCGGCGCCGGGGTGCTGCTCCAGCGCGGGCCGGTGGAAGGACCGGTGGAAGTGGTGCTCATGGGCAGAACCGAATCTCCTCATATAGGGGAAAGGGGAAGAAAGTGGCATGGCGACACCCGGCGCCGGCAGTGACGTGACCGGCGCCGCGATGCGTCCGCGGTCGGGAGGCGGGGCCGAGTGGCGCGAGCCGGGGGCTAGACGGCGCCGATCAAGGCAGCCCAGGGCATCTGCAGGTACGCGAACGACGCCGGCGCGCCGGTGACGCGCTTGTTCATGTAGAGCTGCTGGTACGGAGCGGCGAGCGGGATGACGAGGCGTTCCGGTGTGTAGCGGACTTGGGCTTCGACGAAGAGTTCGGCCGACTTTCGGGCGTCGGCCGTGTGCAGTCCCTTGTCCATCAGCCGGCGGACTTCGGGGTCGTCGTACCCCGTCCAGTTGAACAGGCCGTCGGGCCGGACGTAGTTGTCCGGGTAGGAGATCGGGTTGGCGAACTCGCTGTAGCCCACGGCGTAGACGAGGTCGACCTCCTTGCGGCGCTCGGGGTTGTAGAAGAGGTCGGAGAATTCCGTCGGCTGGACCTGCCGGATCGTCATGGTGAGCCCGATGTCCTTGGCGGACGCCTGGACGAACGTGAGGATCTGCAACGCGGTCTGGTCGCCGGCGGGCATCGCCGCCGTGAACGCGCGGTTCGGCGGGCCGGCCTCGGCGACGAGCGCCCGGGCCTTCTCCAGGTCGGGCTTCGCGGTGTCCTCCAGCTTCGCGTACGCGTCTTCGAAGGTCTTCCGGGTGGGGCCGGTTCCCCACATGCCCGGCGGGATCATGGTGTTCAGGGGCTCCGCGGCCGGACCGAACACGTTCGCGACCAGAGCGGTCTTGTCGATGGCCAGATCAAGCGCCTTCCTCACCCGCGCGTCGGCCATCGGGCCCGTCTTCTGGGCGGGAAGGAGTTCCACCATCTGGGTGCTCGGCCCGAGGTACAGCGTGCCCGAGCCGGAGCCGGAGAGCACGGGATAGCTCGTGCTCGGCGGGCCGTACGTTCCGTCGACCTCTCCGGCGAGCAGCGCGCTCGTCAGCGTGCTCGAGTCGCTGATGAAGGTGAAGACGACCTTCCCGGCCTTGGCCGCCCGGGTTCTGTCCCAGTAGCGGTCGTTGCGGGTGAGCGCGATCTCCGCTCCGGGCGCCCACTTCTCCAGCGCGAAGGGGCCGGTGCACATCACACCCCCCTTGGGCGTTCCGTAGGCGGCGCCCGCCTTCTCGACGTAGGACTTCTGGGAGATCAGCCCCGCCGCTGTGGCCATCGACTGCTCGAAGATCGCGCTCGGCCGCGAGAAGCGGACGGTGACCTGCGTCGGTCCCGTCTTCTTGATGGAGGTCACCGCGTCGTAGGTCGACGACCAGAAGGAGCCGAGCTTCTTGTCCCTGGTGTGCCGTTCCAGGCTGTAGACGACGTCCTCCGGTGTGAGCGGGTCGCCGTTGGTGAATGTCACGCCCGGCCGCAGGTCGTAGACGATCGTCCGGTCGTCGGGGCGGGTGATCCTCTCCGCCAGGCCCGGCTCGATCGAGAAGTCGGCGTTCATCCGTACCAGGCCCTCGCAGAGGTTTCCTTCGACGGTGCTTCCCGGATAGTCGCCGGTCAACGCGGGGTCGAGCGACGTCGGCTCACCGTTGGGCAGCGCCCACGTCAACCGCTCCAGTCGCCCGTTGCCCGGCGGCGTCGTGTACGTCACCGACTTCTCCAGGTCGTCGTGGGACGCCTGTGCGACCGGTTTGGCCGCGCATGCGGCGGCCAGTGCCGACGCCGCGACGCCGGCGGCCAGCGCGAGGAGCGGGCGCCCGGTCGTGAACGCGGTACGACGTCGAGGATGGGTTCGGACCCTCATGGGAGGGGCTCCTTCGTCTCGGATACGGGGGGCAGGGGGTGACCGGACGGGACCGGCGGTCGCCCCTCGGTCGTACGGCGTCGCGGAGTCCACCCCGGACGCGGCACCGATGCGAGAAGCCGCCGCGTGTACGGATGAGCCGCCCGCTCCAGCACGTCCGCGACCGGCCCGCGCTCAACGATGCGGCCCGAACGCATGACCACGACGTCGTCGCAGACCTGCTGGACGACGGCCAGATCGTGCGTGATGAACAGGTACGCGACGCCGGTGGCCTCGCGGACGTCGGCGAGCACGTTGAGGACCTGGGCCTGGATGGACACGTCGAGCGCGGCGACGGCCTCGTCCAGGATCAGGACCTTCGGCTCGGCGGCGAGGGCACGGGCGATGGCGACCCGCTGGCGCTGTCCGCCCGACAGCGCGCGGGGCAGGGCCCCGGCCTGCCGTTCGTCGAGGCCGACCTGATCGATCAGTTCGGCGACCCGGCCGTCGCGCTGCCGTGCGTCCATGTCGAAGTGCAGCGTGAGCACCTCGGCGAGACAGTCGCGGACACGCTGGCGGGGGTCCAACGACGAGTAGGGGTCCTGGAAGACGATCTGCACCTCGCGCCCCCGCCGCCGGCGACGTGCGGAGCTCGTACGCCCGCGGCCCCGTTCCACCCCGTCGACGAGGACGGCGCCCGACGTGGCGCGTTCGAGTCCCACGATGAGGCGGGCACAGGTGGTCTTGCCGGAGCCGGACTCGCCCACGACGGCCAGGGAACCGCCGGGCGCGAGGGTGAAGCTCTCGCGATACAGGGCCGTGAACTCGCCGTCGGGACAATCCTCCGTGACGGCGACGGGATACACCTTGCGCAGGTCGCGGACCTCGAGGGCGGGGTGGTTCATCGGGCGGCTCCGTCCCCGACCACGGCCTGGGGTTCGGCCTCCCCCGCGAAGTGGCAGGCGACCCGCCCTCCAGTGACGTGGACGGGCGCGGGACGTTCCCGCCGGCACAGGTCGCGCACCATCGGGCAGCGTGTGGCGAACGCGCAACCGTCGCCGACCTCGAACGCCGATATCGGCCGGCCCTCGATGGTCCGGAGGCGGGGCTCGCGGCGCCCGATCTCGGGGCGCGCGGCCAGCAGTCCCCTGGTGTAGGGGTGCGACGCGTCCGGAGTGAGCGCGCCGGCCGGCCGCTCCTCCACGATCGATCCGGCGTACATGACGGCGATCCGGTCGCAGACCGCGGCCGCGAGGTCGAGGTCGTGCGTGATGAAGAGCATGGCGAGGCCTCTCTCGCGGCGGAGCCCGTCGATGATCGCCACGACCTCCTCCTGCGTCGTGACGTCGAGGGCGGTCGTCGGCTCGTCGGCCAGGAGCAGGTCCGGCTCGGTGGCGAGCGCGGCGGCGATCATCACTCGCTGCAGCAGCCCGCCGGAGAGCTCGTGCGGGTACTGGCTCAGCCGCCGATCGACGTCGGCGACGCCCACGGCGCGCATCAGGCGGGAGACCCGCTCCCGGGCCTGCCCGGCCGAGAGCCGCCCGTCGAGGCGTACGCCTTCCATCAGGAAGTCCCCGATCCTCCGTACGGGGTTGATGTGCGCCCGGGGATCCTGGAAGACCATGCCCACCCGTGTCGCCCGCCACCGGCGCAGCGCCCGTCGGTCCATGCCGGGGATCGAAACGCCGTCGAACCGTATCTCGCCGGAGAGCCGCGCCCCCTCGGGGAGCAGTCGCATCACCGCCCGCGTGGTCATGGATTTTCCCGACCCGGACTCGCCGACCAGGGCGACCGCCTCGCCCGCCCGGACGTCGAGGGACACGTCGTGGATGACGGTCCGCGAGCCCTTCTTGGCGGGGAGCTCGACGCGGAGCCGGTCGATCGACAGCAGGGCGCTCATCGGTCCTCTCCCAGGAACACCCTGGACAGCCCCTGGCCGAGCAGGTTGAAGGCCACAACGGCGATGACGATGGTGAGCCCGGCGGACAAGGACTGTTCCAGGTGGCCTGCGACGATCGACGGCTGGCCGTTCGCCACCATCAGTCCCCACTCGGGGGCGGGAGGCTGGGTGCCCAGCCCGAGGAAGGAGACGGCCGACAGGTCGAGCAGCGCGTACCCGAAGGCCACGGTCGCCTGCACGATCAGCAGCGGCAGCAGGTTGGGGACCAGATGCCGGGCACAGATCGCGGCGGCGCCGAACCCCTGGACCTCCAGCGCGGCGATGTAGGGAAGGTTGCGCTGGCGGATCGCGGCGGTCCGCAGCACCCGGGCGATGTAGGGGACGTAGGAGATCGACAGGGCGGCGGCCGGGGCCATCAGGCCGGGCCCGATGACCGCCACCGCGACGATCGCGAGAACGAGGCCGGGGAACGCGAAGATCACGTCCAGACCTCGCGAGACGAACGCGTCGAACCGTCCGCCGATCCACGCGGCGGAGACGGCGACGAGGGTGCCGACGACGGCCGCGACGACAACGACGATCGCCGGACCCAGGAGACTCGCCCGCGCGCCGTACAGCAGCCGGGACAGGATGTCCCGTCCCACGTCGTCCGTGCCGAGCAGATGGGCGCCGCCCGGCCCCTGGTAGACCGCGGACGGGTCGACCTGCGTCGGGTCGTACGGCGCGACGGCCGGCGCGAAGACGGCGGCGAGGGTGAGCAGCGTCACGACGGCGCACGCCACGGCGGTGAGGGCGCCGAACCGGTAGGCCCGTGAGGTGATCTCGGGGGAGCCCGGCGCGGCGGCCAGCTGGAGGACGCTCATCCGGCCGTCCTCCTCGTGGCCCGCGGGTCCAGCAACGCGTTGGCCACGTCGACCAGCATGTTGACCATCACGAACGCGACGACGAGCACCAGCGAGATCGCCTGCACGATCGCGAGGTCCTGCTTGGCGGCACTTTGCACGAGAAGCGCTCCGACTCCGTTGATGCCGAACGCCTGCTCCGCCACCGCCGTGCCGGCGAAGAGTCCGGCGACCGTCAGGCCGCTGACCGTGAGGATCGGCCCCGACGCGTTGCGCAGGACATGGCGACGCAGGATCGACCGCTCCGGGACACCGCGACCGCGAGCGGTGTCGACGTGCTCTGAACGCAGCTCTTCGCGGACGGAGGCCCGCGTCATCTGGGCCACGTAGGCGATCCACGAGAACGCCAACGCGAAGGCGGGCAGGGTCAGATGCCACAACCGGTCGGCCAGGCCGCTTCCCGCGCCGAAGACGGGGAACCAGCCGAGTCCCGTGGCGAAGACCGCGACGAAGACGACGGCCATCACGAACGTGGGCGCGCCCATCATCACCGTCGTGGCGACCGTGATGACGGCGCCGGCGCGCCTCTCCTTCCAGCCCGCGAGGAGGCCGAGCCCCACTCCCGCGACAATGATCACGATCGCCGCGTACGCGACGAGGAGAAGCGTGGTCAGCGCTCGGGCGGCGATGAGGTCGGCGACCGGGCTGCGGTAGACGAGTGACGTCCCGAAGTCGCCGCGAACGGCCCCGCCGAGCCATCGGAGATAGCTCTGCCAGAACGGTTCGTCGAGGTGGAACTGGCGGCGTATCGCCGCCAGCGCCTCGGGGTTCGGTTTGCTTCCCCCGACGAGCAACGACGCCGGATCGCCGGGCACGACGAACATGGCGCCGTAGATGACCACGCTGGCCACGACCAGTGTGGTGAGAAGTGCGGTGAGTCGCCCCACTAATGATCGTGTGCGCGACGCTGCCCTGGAAGTGATGACGACACTCCCCTCTGTGCAGGTGAAATCGCGCGGGCCGGACACCGGTGCGGATCTCACGGAAGACGACGGGCGAGTAGATGCAACGCTGTTGTATGACAGCGTTGTATGACGTTGTTGCAGGAAGCTATATGCTCTGCGAGACAGGCGTCAAGAACCGGTTTCCCGCGACATCTCGGGGGCGGTTCCCCCGCGCACGCGGGCGTCGTCGTCGCGCCGCGACAGCCGGAGAACTCAGCAGCAGTGAAGGATTCGAGGTCAGCCAATGCCCATCGAGATCGACATCGCCGAGCGTCTTGAGCAGATCGCCGAGGCCACGCTGCGCGTGGCCGAGCGCGAGGGGCCGGCGGCGATCACCATCCGGGCGGTCGCGGCCGAGCTCGGGGGCTCGACCGCCGTGGTCACCAATTACCTCGCGACCCGCTCCGACCTTCTGGTCAACGCCATCCGCCACGCGCAACGCGGATGGCGGGAGGACCTGGACAGCCACGTCAATCCGCACGAGGGGGCGCAGCGCCTGCGCGCCTACATGGAATGGTCGGCGGGCACCGTCGGCCACGACCGCGCCGTGCGGCAGATATGGCTCGACGTCGCCGCCAAGGCCGAGTCGCGAAGTGCGGCCTTCGAACTGCTCCGCCAGGACGCCGTGGAGCATCACCGGATGCTGCGTGCCGCCGTGGCCGAGGCGGGCGCGCCTGACGCCGACTTCGCGGCCGACGTTCTCTATCTGATGCTTCGCGGCTTCTATTTCGCCAGCACGGAGGACCCGGAACTGTGGACGGACGAGCGGGTCGGCGCGGCCGTCTCCCGGCTGACCGATGTGTTCATCGCCGGGCTGGGAACGCGCACGACCGGCGCAGACGAGACCTCCGCCGAGACGGACGGAGGAACGGGGCGGTAGCCGGAACACCCCACAGCGGATCACGGCCCGGCGCGAGATATATAACGACCCGATAACAAGATCTACCGAGTACTCGGTCTGATGGCGCATGCTCCTCGTCAGCGATACCTCTCGCGAGATTCGGAGCCCCCTATGAAGCCGAACCGCCGATGCGCCGCCTTCCTCGCCACCGTGGTCATGACCACGGCCGCGCTCCCCACCGCCTCCGCTGTCGCCGCCGCCCCGCGCCCCGACTCCGCCAGGCCGCTGACCATCCTGCTCAGCAACGACGACGGCTACAGCGCTCCGGGCATCAAGGCCGTCTTCGACAAGCTCACCGCCGCAGGACACGACGTCACCATCGTGGCCCCGGCCGCCAACCAGAGCGGCGCGAGCGCCAAGCGCACCGTCGAGGACGGCCACCAGGTCACCGCCAAGAAGGTGTCCGACAAGGTCTGGGCCGTGGACGGCACCCCGGCCGACTCGGTCCTGTTCGGCCTCGGCCACGTCCTCGCGGGCGGCAAGGTCGACCTGGTCGTCTCCGGCACCAACCTCGGGCAGAACGTCGGCGGCATCGTCGACAACTCCGGCACCGTAGGCGCCGCCGTCACGGCCATCGACCTCGGCGTGCCGGCCATCGCGGTGAGCACCGAATTCGACTTCGACGACATGCGGAACACGATCGCCAACATGCCGGCCACCGCGGACTTCGTCACCCGGCTGGTCGCGCGGCTTCAGCACACGGCGCGCGGCGGGCGCCTGCTGCCCAGGCACGCCGGTCTGAACGTCAACTATCCGACGCGTCCCGGTCTCGCCGCGCCGACCGGCGTCGCGTTCACCCGGCAGAGCCGTGAGGAGCTGTTCGGCGTGATCTACGAGCCGAGCGGCGGCGACACCTTCACGATGAAGGTCTCCTACGCCGACACCGAGGGCGAGGCATGGAGCGACCTTGCCGCCCTCGCCAGGGGCGAGGTCAGCATCACCCCGATCGACGCCGACTGGACGGCCGGCCCGGCGACCTACGGCGCGACCACCGCACGCCTCGGCGGCCTGCGCTGACCCGCTACGACGTTCCGCGGGAGGCGCGGCGGGAGCGGCGAATCTCCTCCCCGCCAATGGTTCGCCGTGTCCCGCACGTTTCCCGGAGCGTTTCTCGGACCGCGATTCTCGACACAACTGTGAGGTGATCGGATGTTGCACACCCGTGAATGGGGCTCGGGCGACCGGGTCGCCGTGCTGATCCACGGAATCATGGCCGACTCCCGCTGCTGGTGGCGGGTCGGCCCGGCGCTGGCCGAACGCGGATACCGGGTCGTCGCCGTCGACCTACCCGGCCACGGGCTCAGCCCCCGCGCCCAGGAGTACACCCCGGAGCTGTACGCGTCGAGCGTGCTGGAGTCGGTCCCCGCCGAGCCCGATGTGGCCATCGGCCACTCACTCGGCGGACTCACCCTGGCGGTCGCCGTCGAACGGCTCCGGCCGGGCCGGGCGATCTACTCCGATCCCGGGTTCCGGCTCCCGAAGAGGGACGACGTGGATCTCGGCGCGATGCTGGCCGCGGCCAAGGACCAGACCGTGGACATGGTGCGGCAATTTCACCCGGGCTGGTCCGTCGAGGAGTGCGCCCTCGAGGTCGAGATGCTGGCGAGGTGGGATCCGGCCACTGCGCTCGCGCTCGACTCGTTCGCCGGCACCGACTTCACGCCGCAGCCCGTGGTGCCGTCCCTGGTCCAGCTCGCCGACCCGAGCGACCTCGTCCCCCCGGAGGCCGCCGACGCCCTCGTCGCCAAGGGCTTCGACGTTCGGGTCGTGAAGGGCGCCGAGCACACGATCCACCGCCACCTCTTCGAGGACTTCATGGCAGGTCTCGACGGCTGGGTCTAGACCGTCCCGGCACGGCCCCCGTACGAGGCGAGCCGGCGCGCCCTCCCGTCCTCAGACCGTCGCACCCACTGATGCCGATCACCCCCCTGGAGCATCATGACCGTCAGGACCACCCCCCAACAGAGGAGCCAGGCCGGCCTCTTCGGGCTCCTCTTCCTCGCCAACACCGCGATGTTCGCCGTCTACTTCGGGGTGGGCGGCCCGCTCGTGCAGAGTGCCATCGAGGCCGCCGACCCCGTCAACAAGGTGTCCAACGCCGGCATGGTCGCGGGGATCAGCGCGATCTTCGCCACCCTGTTCAACCCGATCGGCGGAGCACTCTCCGACCGGACGCGCTCGCGCTTCGGCCGCCGCAACCCCTGGCTGCTGGGCGGCGCGCTGGCCGCCTTCGCCGCGCTGTGGTTCCTCGGCACGGCCGGCAGCGTCATCGTGATCCTGGTCGCCTGGTCCGTCGCCCAGGCCATGATGAATCTCTTCCAGGCCGCGCTCACGGCCATCGTCCCCGACCGCGTGCCCAGGGAACTGCGCGGGACCGCCTCGGCCGTCGCGGGCGTCGCCACCTCGGTCGCGGCCATCGTCGGAACCCAGATCGCGGCCGCATACATCGGCTCGGTCGCGGGCTTCCTGCTGCTGGGCGCGGGCGTGGTCGCGTCGGCGGTACTTCTGGTGCTGTTCAGCCGGGACCCCCGTCCCGGGGAGTACGAGGTCGTGGTCAAGGAGCGCAGATCGCCGCTCGCCGCGCTCGCGCAATTCGTGTCCGCCCTGAGGCACCGCGACTTCATGTGGGTGTTCGTCGGCCGTGCGCTGATGAACCTCAGCTATTTCATGGTGCTGATGTTCCAGCTCTACATCCTCCAGGACTACATCGCGCTGCCCCCAGGCGTGACGGCGGTCGGGGGCGTGGCGACCCTGACTCTGATCAACACGGGCACGTCCGTCCTCGCCACCCTGATCGGCGGGCCGCTGGCCGACAAGCTGCAGCGCTACCGGCTGTTCGTGTTCGTCTCCAGCGCGGTCACCGGGCTGGCCATGCTGATCCTCCTGATGTCGCCCACCTGGACCGGAATAATGATCTTCGCGGCCGTCAACGGGGTGAGCTTTGGCGCCTACTACGCCGTCGACACCGCCCTGGTCACCCTCGTCCTGCCCAACCCGGAGAACGCGGCCAGGGACCTGGGGGTGCTCAACGTCGCCAATGCCGGGCCCCAGATGATCGCGCCGCTCGCCGCGGCGTTCTTCATCGGCCTGGGCGGCTACCCGACGCTTTTCGTCGCGTCCGTCGTGGTGGCGATCGTGGGGGCGCTGACCGTGCTCCGGGTCGAATCCGTCCGCTGAGTCCGTACTCGTGCCGACGCGCGCCGCGTCACGAGGGACGCGGCGCGCCTTTCAGGAGGGAGAGGAAGGCGCGGAACAGCCCCGGCATGTCGATCTCGTCGGGGGCGAGCAGCCACTGGAGCTGGAGTCCGTCCATCACCGCGAACATCAGGGGCGCGGCCTGCTCGGGCGTGAGGCCGGCGGGCAGCTCGTCGCCGAGCTCGGCGCGGATCACCTCGGCCATCCAGGCGCGGGAGGTTCCGTAGCGCTCCTTGAAGAAGTTCCTCGCCGGGTGGTCCTCGATCACGCTCTCCGCGGAGAGCACGGTGAAGGACTGCACGATGCCCCGGCGCTGCGCGTTGTACTCGACGAGGCCGGCCACGGTCTCCAGAGTGATCGCCCCGCCCTCTCCCGGCAGCACGAGCACGTCGAGGTTGCGCTCGTCGCGTAGCCGCAGCACTTCGGCGAGCAGCCGGTCCTTGCTGGGGAAGTAATGCAGCACACCCTGCTGGCTGAGGCCCACCCGCTCGGCGATCGACGCGATCGACGCCCCCGTGTAGCCACGTTGGGCGAACACGTCGAGCGCGGCCAGCAGGATCTCCTCCCGGCGGTTCTCGCGTGCCCCTCGGTGCCGCACCATGGATCACTCCTCTCGTCGCGCCGAGCCTAACGCGATCAGCCGACATAACGATTGCATCTCGTAACCTACCGACTATTCGGTAATCACGGGCATACTCCGAGGGAAGTGGATCACAGCGACGTCCGGGGAGATCGGCGTGATTCACAATTCTGGTCCTTCACATCGAGGGGGTTGGCTGACCGTGTCGGCAACCGAGCGCGACGACGACATCGTGGAACAGGCGCTGAGCGAGCTCGACCTCGACACCAAGGCGCGCATTCTGGCCGGACGGGACATGTGGCGCCTGCCCGCGGCGCCCGGCGTCGGCCTGGAGCCGATCGTCATGTCGGACGGACCGATCGGCGTACGGGGCGCCCGGTGGACGGCCGACGACCCGTCCATCGCCCTGCCGAGCCCGACCGCCCTCGCCGCGACCTGGGACGTGGGGCTGGCCCGCCGCGTGGGCAACCTGCTGGCTCAGGAGGCCCGCCGAAAGGGCGTGCACGTGCTGCTGGCGCCGACCGTCAACCTGCACCGCTCTCCGCTCGGCGGCCGCCACTTCGAGTGCTACTCCGAGGATCCGGTGCTGACCGGCGAGATCGCCGCCGCGTACGTCACCGGAGTCCAGGAGGGCGGCGTCGCCGCCACGGTGAAGCACTTCGTGGCCAACGACTCCGAGACCGAGAGGATGACCGCCGACGTCCTGGTCGGCGAACGCGCCCTGCGTGAGCTCTACCTGGCACCCTTCGAGGTCGTGGTGAAGAAGGCGGGGCCGTTCGGCGTCATGGCGGCCTACAACAGCGTCAACGGCCCCACGATGACGGAACACGACGAGCTGCTGAACACGGTCCTGCGCGACGAGTGGGGATTCGACGGCGTCGTCGTCTCCGACTGGACGGCCGCCCGCCACACGATCCGCGCCGCACTCGGCGGGCTCGACATCGCCATGCCCGGCCCCGCCACCGTGTACGGCCCGGCGCTCGCGGCGGCCGTACGCGCCGGCGAGCTGGACGAGGAGGTCGTGGACGAGCACGCGCGCCGGGTGCTCACCCTGGCCCGCCGGGTGGGCGCCCTGGAGGGCGCGCGCCGCGCCGACCCCGTGCCGCCCGTCGACGGGGAGGCGCTGGCCCGTGAGGTCGCGGCGGCGTCGTTCACGCTGCTGCGCAACGACGGCGTGCTGCCGTTCGGGCCGGACACGAGCGTGGCCCTCATCGGGGGAGCGGCGAAGGAGGCCCGCGTGATGGGCGGGGGCAGCGCCCAGGTCTTCCCCTCCCATGTCGTGTCGCCGTACGAGGGGCTCGTCTCCGCGGGAGTCCCGATGGCGTACGCCCGCGGCGCCGACCCGAGCGACCGGCTCAACCCGGCACGGTTCCCGCTGCGCGCGGTCTGCCGGGCCGAGGACGGGCGGGTGCTGGGCGACGTCCCGCTGCCCGACGGGGCGATCCAGTGGCTCGGCGAGATGCCGGACGGCGTCGCCTTCGCGGAGCTGCGCGGCGTCGAGATCACCGGCACGTTCACCCCCGAGGCCGGAGGCGTCCACCGGTTCTCCATCGAGGGGGTCGGCCGCTTCCGGCTCACCGTCGGCGGGCGGACCCGTTTCGACGGGACGATCGCCCCGGAAGGCGACGACCCGGTCGCGGTGTTCATGGCGCCGCCGCGCACGGTCGTCGAGGCGGAGCTGGCCGCCGGCGAGCCGGTGGACGTCCGCCTCGAACACACGGTGCCCCGGTCCGACCTGCTGCCGTTCCCCTTCGTCGGCGCCACGCTCGGTCACCGGGAACCGTCGCTCGGCCCGGACGAGCTGATCGAGGAGGCCGCCCGGGCCGCCGCGGCGGCGGACGTCGCCGTGGTCGTCGTGGCGACGACCAAGGAGGTGGAGAGCGAGGGCTTCGACCGCACGTCGCTGAAGCTGCCCGGCCGCCAGGACGAGCTGGTGTCCCGGGTGGCCGCCGCCAACCCGCGGACGGTCGTCGTGGTCAACGCCGGCTCACCTGTGGAGATGCCGTGGCGGGACGAGGTCGCGGCCGTCCTGCTCACCTGGTTCCCGGGCCAGGAGGGCGGCCACGCGCTGGCCGACGTGCTGCTCGGCCGTACAGAGCCGGGCGGCCGGCTGCCGACCACCTGGCCCGCGGTGCTGGCCGACTGCCCGGTCGTCGACGTCACCCCGGTCGACGGCGTGCTGCGCTACGAGGAGGGCGTCTTCGTTGGGTACCGCGCCTGGGAGCGGTCCGGCAGGGCTCCCGCCTTCGGGTTCGGAGCCGGCCTCGGATACACGACCTGGCACTACGAATCCGCCGAGTACGCCGACGCGACCCTCACCGTCCGGGTGCGCAACACCGGCGGCCGACCCGGACGCGAGGTGGTGCAGGTCTACCTGGCGCCCGCGGCGCCTGAGGAGTCCCGGCCCGCACGTTGGCTGGCCGGGTTCGCCGTCGCCGAGGCCGGCCCCGGCGAGACCGCGGAGGTGTCCGTGGAGATCCCACGCCGCGCGGCCGAGGTCTGGAGCGCGGACGGATGGCGCCTGGTCTCCGGGGACTACGTGCTCCAGACCGGGCATTCACTCGACGACATCCGCCTCACCACCGACCTGACCTTGTAGAAGAGCAGGCCATAACTCGTCGACGGCCGGCCCGACCAAGATCCCATCCGGCCCCGGAGTGCGCGCCAGACAGGGGTGGAAGCCGAGGAAGTCGAATGTCATTCGTCCCTATTCCGTATCGAGGCCGCGGTGTCGGGCTGTGGCGCCGCGTCGAGCCGCACGACGAGACAGGCTCCGGCGCCGCGGTCGGCGATGGACACGGTTCCGCCGTGCAGGAGGGCGATCTCCCGGACGATCGCCAGCCCGAGACCCGATCCGCCCGAGTCCCTCGTCCGCGCCCAGTCGAGTCGAGTGAAGCGGTCGAACACCGCCTCGCGATGCTCAGGCGGGATGCCTGGCCCGTCGTCGTGCACTTCGAGCAGTGCCACGCCGTTCTCGTCCGCGACGCGTACCTCGACGGTTGAGCGGGCATGCCGTACGGCGTTGTCGACCAGGTTGGTGACCAGACGGGCCAGGTGGGCGCGGGAGCCGTTGACCACGACATCGGGCTCGACGGCCAGGCGGATCCCGACCTCCGGGCGGGGGCGTGGGCGCAGGGACTCCTCTGCGGCCACCTGCCCGAGGTCGACCTCGTCGTTGCGGGGAGGTTCGCCCGCGTCCAGCCGGGCCAGCAGGAGCAGGTCGGCCGCGAGCGACTGCAACCGTTCAACGTCGGCGAGGGCCTCGGCCGGCTCCCAGCGGGCGGCCAACTCCAGGCGGGTGCGCAGCGTCGCGATCGGGCTGCGTAGTTCGTGAGCCGCGTCCGCGACGAACCTTTTGTGCTGCTCGACAGCGTTTTCCAGCCGATCCAGGGTGGCGTTGACCGTCCGGGCGAGCGCCGCGATCTCGTCCCGCGTGCTCGGCACCGGGACCCGCTGATGCAGGTCACGGGCGGTGATGTCGGCCAGCTTCGCCCGGATCCCTGACACCGGGACCAGCGCCTTGCCCATGACGTACCACGTCATCCCGGCGACGAGCAGGAGCAACGCGGGGACTCCGAAGATCAGCAGGCGGTTGAGGGTCCACAGGGCGTTCTCGGCCGGTTCCAGCGAGCTGCGCGCGGTGACCGTCAGGACGTCGTCGCGGGTCGCGGCGGCTGCGCTGGCCACCGCGTAGCCGGCTGTGTCCCAGCCTGTTCGCGTTGGTTCGGTCGAGTGGCTGATCTGGAGGTCGGGGTCCTCGACGATCGCCGCGCCGGGTCGTTCGGCCACGGACGTCGCGGGGCTCACGGTGGCCGCCGGAGAGCCTGCGGACAGGGCGTTGGCTACCGTCGCGGCTCGCCGCGCGGCGTCCTGTTGCGCGCTCTGCCGGAGGTTGTCGTGGAGCACGGTTCTCAGTACGGCCGACGCTCCGCCGAGAGCGACGGCCACGATGAGGGTGGCCGCGATCGTGGCCCGCACGCGTACCGACCAGCGCGCGGGCAGGTGGACCCGCATCCGGGCCGCCCATCCAGCTTGTCGGCGCATCAGAGCCGCCCGTCCAGCCGGTAGCCGGCACCGCGCACGGTCACCAGGGACGAGCGGCCGAAGGGAGCGTCGATCTTCCGTCGCAGCGCGCTGATATATACCTCGACGATGCTGGGATCGCCCGCATATGCGAAGTCCCAGGCCTGTTCGAGCAGCTCCGCCTTGGAGACCACCTCGCCGGCTCGTCGGGCGAGGCCATGTAGCACGGCGAACTCCTTGGGCGTGAGCGCGATCTCGGCGCCGCCGCGACGGCACTTCATCCCGGCCGGGTCGATCACGAGGTCGCCCACCGTGAGCGCGACCGGCCGCTCCCTGCCGCCCCGCCGTACGAGCGCGCGCAGCCGGGCGAGCAGCACCACGTAGGAGAACGGCTTGGACAGGAAATCGTCCGCTCCCGTGTCGAGCGCCTCGGCCTCGTCGTACTCGCCGTCCTTGGCGGTCAACATCATGATCGGTGTCCAGTTCCCGGCCTCGCGCAGGCGGCGGCAGACGGCGTACCCGTTCACGCGCGGCAGCATGACGTCGAGAACGATCGCATCGTAGGTGTTCTCGGTGGCGAGCCACAGGCCTTCGCTGCCGTCGAGCGCGATGTCGACGGCGAAACCCTCGCCGGCCAGACCACTTTTCACGAGTTCGGCCAGCCGCCGCTCGTCCTCCACCAACAGCACACGCATACCTGAAGCATGGACGAGTCCACCTGAAGTGAACCTGAAGGTCCCTTCGGCCGGCTTCAGCTTCGCTTCAGGTAGCGGCTGACAGCATCCTCCCGTCCGATACGGGTCGATCCCGACGGCTCGACGATCAAAGGAGATGTGCATGCTCAGCAAGCGCGTACGGCTGGCGCTTTCGGTCGGTGTCCTCGGCGTGGCGCTCACCACCACGCTCGCTGCCGCGGCGAACGCCGATGAGGCCCCGCGGCCCGGGCCGGTCGCGTGCGAGAACGCCAGTGTCACGGTGACGGAGAAGGACGGCAAGCTCGTCGGCATCGTGGATGGCAAGGAGGTGGAGGCCACGGCCGCCGACGTGGTCACGCCCGCCGCCGTGGTCACGCCCGCCGAGTCGGTGCCCGCGACCGCCGGAGCGTCTGACAGCGGAACCGGCGCGGGGGACGCCTCTGCCGCCGCCTCAGTGGCGACAGCGGCGGCTGAGTCCACGCCCGCCTACACCTGCGTCTCCAGCGCCGCTACAGAGTAGGCGCCCGGCGCATGGCCGTACCGGCTTCTGGTGCGGCCATGCGCCCACCGGTTGGATCAAGGAGCCGACGGCGGGCGCCGGGAGATACCCGTCGTCGGTGTCGACCCGGCGGCATACCAGCGTCCGTCGCGCCGTCAGCGGGCTTCCGGTCATGGACGCATAGAGAGGGATCAGCGGTCGAAAACTCCTGGTGACCGGCCAGCGGTGATGTTTCACTTTCAACGTACGCACAGTCGGTCGGCCGACCGAATAGCCGGCCACGCGATGGGCGGGCCGCCGGGGCCTCTGCGAGTGCGGCCTATCTGGCGAGCTCGTCCAGGACCGCGTCCGCCAGCTTCCCCGCGCCTGGTTCGTAGGTGCGTGCGAGCGTACGGAAGACCTGCTCGGCGCGGATGGCGGGCCAGTCCCGGGGCAGGTGTTCCGCGGGCAGGTGCGGGTCCTGGCGGACGAGCTGGAGCCAGTCGGTGTGCAGCAGGAGCTGGCGGGCGAGATCGTCGGGGGCGGAGGGGAGCGGGTGCGGGGTGTCCCAACGGTCGAGGAAAGCCCGGTAGCGTTCGGCGATCTGCTCGGTGTCGAAGGCCTTACTGACGAGGTCGGCGGAGCGGGTGGGGCTGAGCGCTCGCGCCTGCAGCACGGTGACGTGGTCACTCAGGTCGAAGTCGCTCGGTTCTGAACCACCTGGTTCGACCGGGGCGAGGATGCTCTTGACGTCCTTGATGCCGGGAGCGACCCACAGCCCGTTCTGCAGCAGGCCGAACCCGCCCCAGGTCAGCTGGGAGCGCAGATCATGGCGGGTGCTTCGCCGGCTGTCGGGAAGCGAGAACCCGACCAGCGTCCAGGTGCCGTCCCAGTCGCGGTTGACCGCGCCGGTCTCCCAGACGCGCCGGCGGCCGTCCTCGAGCACCTGTGTCGCGTGTTCTGTGAGCCCGAAGTACATCTTGCGGCCCTGGCGGTGCCGCGTCAGCAGGTTGCGCTTGACCATGCGGGACAGCGTCGAGCGAACCGCCTCTTCCGAGACGTCAAGGCGGGCGAAAACGTCGATGATGCTCCCCGAGTAGACGGCGACGTCGCGGCCGAGCACGTAGATACCGAGGAAGCTGAACATGAGGGACTGCGGGCGCCTGGCCAGTGCCTGCCCTTCGTCGACTCCTTCTGCATGCGTCACATGAAGAGGGTAGATGGCCGCGAGGACCGGGCCGCCGGGAAGTCGGCGGGCGGCCGCGGCCCTCCAATGCTGGGTACTATATTGACGGTCGTAAAAGATCTGCCTAACCTCGCCGGGAAGAGAGCGAAGCCCTCGCTTACTCCCGGATGAGGAGTTCGTTCATGTCCACCACACCCCCCACCCAGGTCCAGCTCCGCCGTGCGGTGGCCTCCAGCTTCCTGGGCAGCACCATCGAGTTCTACGACTTCCTGCTGTACGCCACCGCGTCGGCAGTGGTGTTCGGCAAGGTCTTCTTCTCCGAGCTCGACCCGCTCACGGCGACGGTCGCCAGCTTCGGCACGTTCGCCACCGGCTATCTCGCCAGGCCGCTCGGGGGCGTCATCTTCGGTCATTTCGGGGACCGTCTGGGACGCAAGCGGATGCTGATGCTGACCATGTCCCTCATGGGTGTCGCCAGCTTCCTCATCGGCGTGCTCCCGACGTACGACCAGATCGGCAGTCTGGCTCCTCTCATGCTGGTCGTGCTGCGAGTCCTGCAGGGCGTGGCCGTCGGCGGCGAGTGGGGCGGCGCGGTGCTGATGTCCGCAGAGCACGCGACCCGGCGCAGAGGCCTGTGGGCGAGCTTCACCAACGCCGGAGCGCCGTTCGGGACGCTGCTGTCCACGGCGGTGCTCACCGGCACCGCCGCCGTTCTGGGTGAGGACGCCTTCCTGAGCTGGGGCTGGCGCGTGCCGTTCCTGATGAGCATCGTCCTGCTCGGGGTCGGCCTGTTCGTACGCCTGCGGGTCGAGGAGACCCCGGTCTTCACTGCCGCCAGGGACGCGGCTGCCCGCCGCGGCGCTCCGCTCATGGACGTGCTGCGCAACCACCCCAGGACACTCCTGCTCGGCGTGGGTGTGGGCCTGTCCGCCTTCGTACTGCAGGGCACACTCACCACCTACCTGATCGCCTACGGCGTGCAGGCCGGCTTCCCGCGGCAGACCGTGCTGAACGGGCTCACCCTCTCGTCGGGGGTGGCCATAGTGGGCATCATCGGCTGGTCCGCGCTGTCGGACCGGCTGGGACGGCGCCCCGTCGTGCTGGCGGGTGCGGCGGTGTCGGCGGTGTTCGGCTTCGTGCTCTTCCCGATGGTGGACAGCGGCAGCGCGGTCATGCTCGCGGTCGCTCTCGTGCTCGGCCAGGGCATCGTCCAACCGATGATGTACGGCCCGCTCGCAGCGTTGTACGCCGAGCTGTTCGGCACGGAAAGCCGGTACACGGGCGCCTCGCTCGGCTATCAGATCGCCGGTCTCGGCGCCGGGCTGACCCCGCTGCTCTTCGCGCAGATTCAGGCGTCGGCGGGCGGCGGCGGGACGATCGCGATCTCCGTCATCATCGCCGTCTCCTGCCTGCTGACCGTGGCCTGCATGCTCGCACTGAGAGAGACCAGCCGGGCGGACCTTGCCTCCGGCATCCTGCCCGGCTCCGCGGAAGGCCTCACCCTTGGGGCGGCCAAGAGGTGACGGTCCCGGCGGAACCGACCCGCCGGGAGTGGACCGCTGCGTGCACGGCGTTATTTGGCAGATCTTTGACGCCAGTAAAAAAAGTGCCTAATATTGGCCGAGTCGCGTTCCGCGTATCTGCGTATCTAGGGGTGAAGTTCATGGATCTGTCCGGCAAGGTGGCCGTTGTCACGGGTGCGGGCCGGGGCCTGGGCCGCGCGTATGCCGAGGCGCTGGCCGCGGCCGGCGCGGCGGTGGTCGTCAACGACGTGAACGCCGAGGCGGCCACGCAGGTCGTCGAGGCGATCACCGGAAACGGCGGCAAGGCGGTCGACGTCGTCGCCCCGGTGGGCTCGGCCGAGGTGGCCGAGCGGCTGGTCGCCACCGCGGTCGAGGAGTTCGGCCGGCTGGACGTGATGGTCACCAACGCGGGCATCCTGCGTGACCGCGTGCTGTGGAAGATGTCGGACGAGGACTTCGACGCCGTCATCGAGGTGCATCTGCGCGGCACGTTCACCTGCGCTCGCGCGGCGGCGGTCCGGATGCGCGAGCAGGGGACCGGCGGTCGGCTGATCCTGATCACATCTCCGGCCGGTCAGCGTGGGAACTTCGGCCAGACCAACTACGGGGCGGCCAAGGCGGGCATCGCCGCGATGGCCCGCACATGGGCGATGGAGCTGGGCAGGGCGAACATCACCGTGAACGCGGTCGTCCCGGTGGCGGCCACGGAGATGACCAAGACGATCCCGGCGTTCGCGCCGGTCATCGAGGAGGCCGAGCGGACCGGCCGGCCGTTCCCGGACTGGCTGCGCAAGGACGAGGGCCTGGGCACGGTCGAGGACGTGGCGGGACTCATCGTCTTCCTCGCCTCGGACGCCTCGGCCGAGGTGACCGGCCAGGCGATCGGCGTCGGCGGCGACCGCCTCGCGCTCTGGTCCCACCCTGCTGAGAAGGCCGTCGCGTTCGCCGACGGAGGGTGGACGGCGGACGCCATCGCCGCCTCCTGGCGGTCGGGGGTCGGCGCCGAGCCCGAGACGTACGGAATCCCGGCGCCGAAGGCTCCCGCTTCGGACGGCCAGGGGGCCTGAGATGACCGCCATGAACGTCGCCGACCTGGTCGCGATCGACGTCCACACCCACGCGGAGATCTCCAAGGACGGGCACGGCTCGCTGAGCCCGGAGTTGTTCGGCGCGTCGGCGGACTACTTCAAGGCGCACGCGCACCGGCAGCCGACCATCCCCGAGATGGCCGCCTACTACCGGGAGCGGAAGATGGCCGCGGTGGTGTTCACCGTGGACGCCGAGCACGCCACCGGCCACCCGCGCATCTCCAACGAGGAGATCGCGGAAAGCTGCGCCGAGCACGCCGACGTGCTCATCCCGTTCGCCAGCGTGGATCCCTGGAAGGGCAGGGCCGGGGTGCGCGAGGCGCGGCGGCTGGTCGAGGAGTACGGGGTGCGCGGGTTCAAGTTCCACCCGAGCATCCAGGGCGTCGCTCCCAACGATCCGGTGGCGTACCCGCTGTATGCGGCCATCGAGGAGCTGGGCGCGGTCGCGCTGTTCCACACCGGCCAGACCGGCATCGGCGCGGGCGTCCCGGGGGGAGGCGGCATCCGGCTGAAGTACGCCAACCCGATGCTGGTCGACGACGTCGCGGTTGACTTCCCCGAGCTGCGGATCATCCTCGCCCACCCGTCCTTCCCGTGGCAGGACGAGGCCCTCGCCGTCGCCACGCACAAGCCGTACGTCTACATCGACCTGTCCGGCTGGTCGCCGAAGTACTTCCCGCCGCAGCTCGTGCGGTACGCGAACACGCTGCTGAAGGAGAAGGTGCTCTTCGGCTCCGACTATCCGGTGATCACACCGGACCGCTGGCTGGCCGACTTCGACAAGCTGGAGATCAAGCCGGAGGTCCGTCCGAAGATCTTGAAGGACAACGCCGTACGCCTGCTCGGGCTCGGCACGCAGGAGAGGACGAAAGACGCATGACCACCACGGCCGACGGGCTCGACGAGATCAAGGCGCTGGCCGGCAAGGACCTCGGCCACAGCGGCTGGCTGGAGATCACCCAGGAGAGGGTGAACACCTTCGCCGACGCCACCGACGACCACCAGTGGATCCACATCGACCCCGACAGGGCCAAGGACGGGCCGTTCGGCGGCACGATCGCCCACGGCTACCTGACCCTGTCCCTGGTCATCCCGCTGTTCAACGAACTGCTCCACATCCGGGGCGTGAAGATGAGCGTCAACTACGGCCTGGACAAGGTCCGCTTCCCCAGCCCCGTCAAGGTGGGCGCCAGGATCCGCCTGGGCGCCACGGTCGCCTCGGTCGAGGACGTCCCCGGCGACGGCGTGCAGATGTCGCTCGACTTCACCGTCGAGATCGAAGGCGCTGACAAGCCGGCCTGCGTCGCCCGGACCATCTACCGGCACTACGCCTGAGCCATGATCCGGCGCGATTTCTACGAGGAAGACCACGACGCCTTCCGGTCAGCGGTGCGCGAGTTCGTCAGCCGTGAGGTCGTGCCCGACCAACTCCGCTGGGAGGAGGAGGGGCGCGTCGATCCCGCCCTGTGGCGGGTGGCTGGCAGGCAGGGTCTGCTGGGGCTTGCCGTACCCGAGGAGTACGGCGGCAGCGGCGCCGGCGACTACCGGTACAGATGCGTGTTCATCGAGGAACTCGCACGTGTCGGCGCCGCCTCCGTCAACTCCCAGGTGAGCCTCGTCGACGACCTCGCCCTGCCGTACCTGCTCGACCTCGGCGGCCACGAACAGAAGAAGCGCTGGCTGCCCGGTCTGTGCGCTGGTGAGTTGAGCCCCGCCCTGGCGATCACCGAGCCCGGGGCGGGCAGCGATCTGCGCGGCATCGCGACGACCGCACGCCGCGACGGTGACGGCTGGCGGCTCAACGGCGCCAAGACGTTCATCACCAACGGCGGTCACGCCGACGTCCTGGTCGTCGTGGCGCGAACCGGCCCCGAGGGCGGCAACCACGGGTTCAGCCTGCTCCTCGTGGAACGGGGCACACCCGGCTTCTCGGTGGGCCGCAACCTCGACAAGATCGGCCAGCGCGGCGAGAACGTCGCCGAACTGTTCTTCGACGATGTACGACTGCCCGCCGAGGCGCTGCTCGGGGAGGAGGGCGAGGGGCTGCGGCACCTGCGTGAGCACCTGCCCACCGAACGGATGTCGATCGCCGTCTACGCGCTGGCCGCTGCCGAGGCGGCGCTGGACTGGACGCTGGATTTCGTCAGGCAGCGCACCGCCTTCGGCCGGAGGATCGCCGACTTCCAGAACACCCGCTTCGAACTGGCCGAAATGCGGACCGAGATCGACGTGACCCGCTCTTTCGTCCAGGACGCCGTACTGGCGCTCAACGCGGGCGAGCTGTCAGCCGTGGACGCGGCCAAGGCGAAATGGTGGACCACCGAGCTGCAACAGCGCGTCATCTCCCGGTGCGTGCAGTTGCACGGGGGCTACGGATACATGCGCGAGTACCCGATCGCGCGAGCCTTCGTCGACGCCCGCATCCAGACGATCTACGGGGGAACCACCGAGATCATGAAGGGCATCATCGGCCGCGACCTGGTGCGGGACTAGGGAGTGAGGGCCATGCCCGACAGGAGGTTTGTACACCGATGCGAAACGCCGGACTGGGAGCATGGCCCGCTCGCCGGGCCCAGATGACCCCGGAACGGACCGCGTTCGTCTTCGCGGACCGGCCGGTGACCTACGCCGAGTTCCACGAGCGGACGACGCGGCTGGCCTCGCGACTGCGCGAGGCCGGAGTGACGGCCGGGGACCGCGTCGCCTACCTCGGCCGCAACCACGTCGCCTTCGCCGAGACCATGTTCGCCACGCACATGCTCGGCGGGATCTTCGTCCCGCTGAACTTCCGCCTGGCCGCGCCCGAGATCGGCTACATGCTTGATCATTCGGGCGCGCAGGTCCTGATCTACGCGCCCGAGTGCGCCGAGATGGTACGCGACACCTCGGCCTCCCTTCGTGAGATCGTCGCTCCCGACACGCCCGGACCGGGAGAACGGCATTACGAGACCTGGCTCGCGGAGGGCGATCCCACGCCGATCGACGTGCCCGTAGGGCTGGACGACACGGCGCTCATCCTTTACACGTCGGGCACGACCGGGCGTCCAAAAGGGGCGACCCTCACCCACGGCAATCTGGTGTGGAACTGCTTCAACCTCCTGGCCGGCGTCGACGTCGCCAGTGACGAGGTGACGCTGATCAGCGCGCCGCTCTTCCATGTCGCGGCCCTGGACCAGACGCTGCTGCCGACCTTCCTCAAGGGCGGCTGCTCGGTGATCACTCCATCCTGGGATGTGGACGAGTGTTACGACCTCATCGAGAGGTCCCGTGTCACCTGGATGTTCGGGGTTGCCACGATGTTCGCCGCGTTGGCCCAGTCGCCCAGGTGGGCCGATGCGGACCTGTCCTCGCTGCGCCACCTCATGTCCGGGGGAGCGGCGATCCCGGCCTCGCTGATCCGCGCCTACCAGGAACGGGGTCTGGTCTTCTGCCAGGGATACGGGCTCACTGAGACCGCGCCCGGCGCAACCTTCCTCGAGGCCAGTCAGAGCGTGCGCAAGGTGGGCTCGGCCGGGGTGCCGGTGTTCTTCACCAACGTGCGGGTCGTCCGGCCCGACGGGGCGGACGCGGCAGTGGGAGAGCCGGGTGAGGTGCTCATCCAGGGGCCGAACGTGACCCCTGGCTACTGGCGCAACCCGGAGGCGACCGCCGCCGCCTTCTCCGACGGCGACTGGTTCTCCTCCGGCGACATCGCCGTCCTGGACGAGGAGGGACACCTGTACGTCGTCGACCGGGTCAAGGACATGTACATCTCGGGCGGGGAGAACGTCTACCCGGCCGAGGTCGAGGCAGTGATCTTCGAGCATCCGGCCGTCGCCGAGGTCGCCGTGGTCGGCGTGCCCGATCCCCAATGGGGCGAGGTCGGCCGCGCGTTCGTGGTCCCCCGCCCAGGTGTGAGTGTCACCTCGGACGAGCTGCGCGACTTCCTCCGCTCCCGCCTGGCCAAGTACAAGATCCCGGCCTATTTCGACGTCGTGGACGACCTCCCGAAGACGGGCTCGGGAAAGATCCAGAAACCCGAGCTGCGCCGCCTGCCACCGCCGGTCGGCGACAGCTCCGCCACCCCGTCCCGGTCGGATCAGTCCCAGCAGACGTCCCAGGCGAACTCCTCGACGAGGTCTTCGGCGTAGGACGAGAATGCGCCGCGTTCGCCTTCAGCCGGTCCAGGGCCGACATCTCGTCCCTCCGGCCGAAGGCAGACGGATCGCGTACTTCACGTGGGGCTGCCGCCTCGCCCGCGGGTGAGCAGCGCGGCGATCGGTATGGCCGCCGCCAGGCCGCTGAGCAGCACCGCGGCAAGCGCTCCCAGGACGGCCGGGTCGTTGCCGAAGGCGATACCGGCGGCAGCCAGCGCGGGCCCCGCGTTGCGCACCGCCGTGACGCCTCCCATGGTGGTGCGGCGTACCGGAGATCCGGTGGCCAGCACGGTGCCGATGGCGAACGCGACGGCGGACAGGAGGAACCCCGCCAGCAAGGTGCGTGAGCCGAGGAGCCCGACGACGTCATGCCAATTGCCCGCCAGCATGCCCGCCAAAACGATCACGAACGTCACGTTCGACACCTTGGCCGCCACGGGGTGCCACGATCGCGCTGTCGGCGGCGCGTAGCGACGCAGTATCAGTCCGATGGCGAACGGTACGAGCTGCAGGATGGCCACGGTCCGCACCAGCGCGGCGACATCGATGGAGATACCCGCACCGACCTGGGCCGCCGAGAGGATGCCGTTGCTCGTCAGGCCGAAGGTGATGCTGCCTGCGGCGGCGAGCAGCACCTGCATCGCCGCGCCCGCGACCACGTCTCCGGTTTGCACCATGGCGAGCTTCGCCCCGAACGGCCCGCCCGGTGACGACGCCACCAGGACCAGCGCCGTGAAAGCCGCTGCGGGCAGACCGAACAGAGCGGCGATGCCCCAGCCCAGCAGCGGGACGATCACCAGGTTGGCCGGCAGCGCCAGCAGGAGCAGTGGGAGGTCGGTGAGTACGGCACGCAACGCCGCCGGCGTGGCTCCGAGACCGGCGGCGAACATGGTGGTCGCGATGAAGATCACGGTGACCGCGTTGAGGAGCAGATGCAGCGTATCCATGAGGTCCGTCCACAGCGGTGATGACCGTGCCTGGCGGTGCCGGCCGCCCGTCGGTCGTGTCTGACAAGTCGAGCCCTGCCGCGCACGGCCCGGCCGGCATCTCGCCGCGTCGGCGAAGACTCCTCAGGCTCGAAGTTTCCACGGGCCAAGAAGCTGCTCGGCCGGAGGCTCCGCCCGAGCAGCTTCTTGGCCGTGCGATGCGTCCGTCTGGATCCGCACTCGCGTGAGGCGGCATTTGCCGGGATGCTCCGCGGCTCGGCGCCGTGACCTCAGTCTTTGAGGTCGCCGAGCCAGCGCAGGGCGCTCAGTCCGGGCATGAAGCAGTACTCGCCGCCGCGCGTGACGACGAACCGCGGCAGCGAGTGCAGGCGCCGTCGTACCGGCCGCCGGGGGATCGTGAAATCGCCGGCGCCGTCGGCGGATCCGACTATCGGGTCTTTGGCGTCCTCGGCGCCGACGAAGACGCCGTCGTTCATCCATTGGGACTGGACGAACTCGAACTGCCGCCCGAGGTGCGCTCCGATGAAGGTGAACATCAGCCCGCGGTCGGCCCCGTCGTCCTCCAGGACCCCCTCGGGCAGCGGCGGGCCGTACACGGTGCCGCGCCTGATCATGCGGTGCAGCCTCGGCGCTCCCGCCACCGCGGCGTCGCGGGGGTTGGCCCGGCGGATGTGGCAGCCGGGAGGGGTCGTGAATCCCGCCGGATCGTCCCGCTCGTAGAGGAAACGGTTGTTGCGGCGTGGGTCGGCGCCGAGGACGGGGTCGTCCCGCAGCGGGCTGAGCGCCAGCGGAGCGCCGCTGCGCCAGCGCCCCATGATCTTGGCCGCGAGCAGTTCCTCGTCCTCGGGGCCGGTGGAATTGTCCTTCACGTACCGCCGGAACACGGCGACACGTTGGTGGAGTTTGCGGAAGGCCACGTAGGTGCCGTTGCGGCCCAGCACTTCGGGCTGCGGGGTCTGGACGCCGCCGAGCTCGTCGCGGTAGCCGAGCACGAACTCTCCGGCCTTGAGCGGCGCTTCCAGGGGGTTCGACCCGGCGATGCCGCTGCCTTCGACGGCCGGGTGGCTGATGCCGTCCCGGTAGCCGAAGGGCTCGGTCTCGGTCGGCAGCGCGTAGCAGTCCTGCCGCCAGATCGGGACCACGCCGGGCAGGTGCCGGAACGCAGGGCGGGCATGATCGACGGCCGCTTCGAGCTGGGTGCCGTCCGGCGCGAGCGCCACCAGCACGACGTGGACGTCGGGCGTGCCCAGTGGCGGTTCCCAGTTCGCGGGGCCGCTCTCGCCGGTGTCGCCCAGCGCGTTCGCCCGTGCGGCCATTCCCTGCCGGAACTCCCAGGCGAACGTGTCCAGCGACTCCTGCGGCACGCCCAGCGCCCTGAGACCGTGGCCGGTGAGCGCGACGCTCACCCAGGTCTCGCCCAGGGGACTCATCGAGTCGGTGGCCGCGGTCACCACTTCGCTGACGCGCCGCATCAGGTCCCGTCCCTGGGCGCGGTCGTCGATGCGGAACAGGATGTATGTCGCCGCGTACGGGGTCGGCCGAGGACTGAGAACCCCGCGTTGGATGTCGTCGAGTTCGAGTGCGGTATGGGTTTGTTCGGTCACGGATACTCACCTCCTCCCGGCCGCTACTTGGACGAGATGATGTTTCTCCAGAAGTTGCGCAGGCTCTCGTCTCCGCCGAACAGCGAGCTGAAGATCGTGGAGTCTGCCAAGAGTATGTCGCCGCCCCGGTCACCGGTCGGGGGCATCCACAGGAACATGTTGAACTCGGTGTTCCCGGCCTCCGTGAACGGGTGCGGCTTGGACAGGTCGATCGGCTGCCTGCCCAGCACGTGGACGGCGTTCGGATCGTCCGTCGTCACGGCGTAGTGCGGCAGGTGCAGGTGGAAGTTGAAGGTCGTCACCCCGTCCAGCCATCCCTTGGTGTCCAGATCCCTCGCGATGGACAGCGGGGCGATCTTGCCGGGTCCCTGTGCCGCGGGACGCAAGCCGTAGCGGTTCTCCACCGGCACTCCGAGCCCCTGCATCAAGGACCGGGTGTACCTGCCGAACCGCTGCTGGCGGGGGACCAGGAGGTCGCCGTGATGGTGGTACTCCATATCGCGCACGGCGAGGTCGTCGGAGGCCCCGACGTCGTGGTGCGGCCCCAGGACCAGGCAGGTCCCCTCCCGGTCGACGAACTGCCGCAGCGCCTCGATCTCCTCCGGCGCGGCCTCCTGGCCGGTGACCATGTGGTCCAGCCCGAACACGAACAGGGTGTCGGTGTCCGCCAGCACCCGCTCGTCGAGCGGGGTGCGGAAGCCGGCCTGATCGATGCGCTGGTACACGGGTACGGGGTGTCCGGTGGTCTCCTCGACGAACTGCTGGAACGGCACCCAGGCCCAGAAGAACAGCTCCAGCGTCCCGGCGATGCCCTGCTGGAAGCGCATCGGGTCGGACCACTTCGGGTCCTCGTACGCGGGCCAGGCCACGCGCCGGACCTCGGTCATCGTGGAGAACCGGTTGTCGAGCTCGGCCGGGTTCCGGCCGGCCTCGGCCGGGTAGCTCCATGCGACGTAGATGCTCACGCGTCGGCGTCCGGGTGTGTACTCGCGCGGCACATGGTTCTGGTTGTAGGTACGTGCGGTCCTGATCTCACTCATCACGTCTCCATCGACGGCGTGGCGGGCGGGCGCGGTGGCCCGGCCTCACTGCAGTTGGTCGAGCATCTCCGACAGGGCGCTCTTGATCCGCAGCGCCTTCTTGATCTCGTCGGCGGTGACGTACGGATATTCTCCGTACTCGATGAAGCTCGGGCACTGGTGCTCGCGGACGAACCTGATGAACGCCTCGGGGTTCGTCCTCCAGTCCTCGGGGAACCCTTCGAGGTTCTCGAAGGCGGTGCTCACGCCCGACTTGGTGAACAGCGCGATGGCGTCTTCGGTGTACTTGTCGAAGTCGGTGTCGAAGATGCCCTGGTACATGAAACGGGTGTCGTCGTCGAAGAGCACCCAGCGCAGGTAGTGCAGCTTGAGCGGCGCGAGGAGGTACGGATCGCCCTCCAGCGCCTTCGCCAGCGTGTGGCCGTAGTCGCGGATCGCCTCGGCCCGGCCGGGCTTGACCTTGGCGATGACAGTGAACCCGTAGCAGGCCGGGGTCCGCGGAAAGACGGGACCGTATTTCCCCTGCTCGAGATGGTCGGTTTCCTTGGGAAGGACGACTGCCTGTGGTTTGATCTCCATGCTTCTCCCTCCGTCACCGGTCAGTGGGGGGAACGCGCCAGAGCAGCTAACCGGACAATACCCCTAGACTGGGATAAATGGGACATAAGTGCCTCGGTTCGCCGCGTTCCGCCACTCCTCGGCGAACGCCCAGCCGGAGAAACGGTGGCCCTTGGCTCCCGCCCCGGCCGAGAGCCGCTCGTCCGGCCGGCCGCCCGTCGCCGGCGCGGCTCAGTGCGCGGACAGCAGCACGACGCCGAGGGTCACGACTCCGGCCGCGGCGATCCGCAGGCGGCCGAACCGTTCGGAGAAGAACACCGCGCCGATGAGCGCGCCCCACAGGATGCCCGTCTCGCGGAGCGCCGCGACCTCGGCGAGCGGGCTCCGGGTCTGGGCCCACAGCACCAGGCCGTATGCCACCATCGAGATCGTCCCCCCGGCGGCCGAGACCCGCCGGCGGTCGCGCAACGCGGGCACGATCGCCCGGCCGCGTACGGCCGCCATCACCGCGAGGGTCAGCACCCCTTCGACGGCGAACATCCAGACCGCGTAGCCGAGCGCCGTACCGGACTCCCGTACGCCCAGGCCGTCCACCACGGTGTATGCCGCGATGGTCGCCCCGGTCAGCACGGCCGCCGTCACGGCCTTGCGAGATGGCATGCGTCGCCGCCCCGCCCCGGCGAGCGCCAGCGCCGCGAGCCCACCGCATGTCGCGGCCAGGCCGAACACCTGGAGGACCGCGAGCCTCTCACCCTGCAAGCCGGCCACGATCGCGACGAGCAGCGGAGCGCTCCCTCTGGCGATCGGGTAGACCTGGCCGAAGTCGCCCAGCTCGTAGCAGCGGATGAGCAGCAGCATGTACAGCAGTTGCAGCGCGATCGAGACGCCCCAGTACGGCCAGGCCCCGGCCGTGGGCGGAGCCGCGAAAGGCAGCAACGGCAGGCAGATCAGCGACTGGGCGATCCCCATGACGCCGAAGGCGGCGTGCCGGTCGGGCACCGCTTTGGCGAGCGCGTTCCACGTGGCATGGAGTAGTCCGGCGAACAGCACCGCGACAGCGGAAAGCACGATCAACCCCCGGGAGCGAAGACGTCAGCCGGAGACGCCGGCATGGCCGTTTTCGAGGTGGCCCATCATTCGCCGATGGAAGGACGGGTCCTCGGCGACGGTCAGCCGCAGGTCGTACCAGCCGGACGCGGTGTCCCAGTCGAGGACCGTCCGGTCTCCGGCCGCGACGAGTACCTCACGCCGGCCGGAGCCGTAGGCGAGCGCTTCGAGTGTGAACGCCAACGGCACCGGTCCGGGGTTGGCGATCGTCACCGAGAGCCGGTGGCCCGCACCGCAGGAGGACACCGCCACCCGGGCGGCCGGGCCGGTACGGGAGCCGGCGAACTCGCGCCGGAACCCGTTCGGGCCGGTGAGGGTCAGCCGGTATCCCTCCGCCCCGGCGGGCACGGTGACGACCTCCGCGCCGAGCACGTCGAAATGGCGGGGGGACGCGAATTCCCCGGCGTATGGATAGAGCGCGAAATGGCTGCCCCGATCCCCGACGTCGGTCATGGTGACGATCAGCCCGTCGTCCGCCAGGACGGCGGACGCCTCCGGCCGGTAGGGCAGCGGCCGGGCGGGCCGTGTGCCGGGCTCCTGCGCGGCGAGCCGCCCTTCCGCGGGGGGCGTCGCCGGCCAGCGCACACGGAACGGTGGGATGGCCACGGCCGCCGCGGTCGGGGGCCCGGTCTCCTCCGGTGCCGCCGGCGCGGATGTGGGCACGGGGTGCGCGGCCGAATCGAACGCCGGGGTGAAGTCGAACGCCGAGGTGAGATCGCCGGCCACGCGCCGTCGCCACGAGCTGATGTTGGGCTCGGCGACGCCCAGCCAGCGTTCCACGAACCGGATCGTGGACGTGTGGTCGAACACCTCGGAGCAGACGTGCCCTCCGGCGGTCCACGGCGACACGACCGTCATCGGCACCCGGTAGCCGAGCCCGATCGGGAGCCCGTCGATGAACTCGTCCTCGGTGCCTTCCGGCGGCAACGGAGGCGGCACGTGGTCGTAGAACCCGTCGTTCTCGTCGAAGGTGAGGAACAGCGCCGTCCGCTCCCAGACCGATGGGTGCGAGGCGAGCGCGTCCAGAATCTCGTAGACGAGTCCGGCGCTGTGCGCCGGGCTGGACGGATCGGGGTGCTCGGAGTACGCCTCCGGCGCGACGATGTAGGAGACCTGCGGAAGCCGCCCCTCCGCCACGTCCGCGCGGAAGGACGTGGCGAGCCGTCCCGGCGCGACCCTGGACAGTCCCCGCCGGTAGGCGTCCAGATCCGCCGGGGTGAGCTGCGCGACTCCCTTCTCCAGCGCCGCGAGCATCTCCTCACGCTCCGGCTCGGGCAGCCCGGCGATCGACGTGTAGAAGGAGTGCAGGCTCCGATGGGGCGTGTGGCTCAGGGCAGCACGCGCGACCCTCTTGAAGGACGTGAAGAAGTCCAGCGAGTTGCACTGGTAGTTGTCCCACTCCTGGTAGACCCGCCAGGTCTTGCCCGCCGCCGTCAGCCGCTCGGGAAAGGAGGTGTGGGCGTAGCCGGGGTGGGTGTCCTCGGCGCAGGCGTCGTTCGCCGTGGTGCGCCGTCCGGACGGCTCGTGCCCAACGGTTCCCGACCAGTGATAGAGGCGGTTGGGGTTCGTCGGCCCGAACATCGAGCAGTGATAGGCGTCGCACAGGGTGAAGGCGTCGGCCAGTTCGAACTGGAACGGCAGTTCACGACGGTCGAAGTGGACCATTGCGCCCGGTCCCTTGCCCGCGATCCAGCCGTCGTGCCAGCCATCGCCCCGGGTCCGCTGCCCCGTGTCCCATTCGTGGTCGACGCCCTCGACATATTGGAGGTCGCCTTCGGTCAGGTCCCGGTCACCTGTTCCGGCGCGTACGGAGTAGGGGAGCACGCCGGACTGCTCGAACACCGGCCGGCCGGCCGGCAGCATGACGGCGTTGCGGTCGCCGAACCCGCGCACTCCGCGCAGTGTCCCGAAATAGTGGTCGAAGGAGCGGTTCTCCTGCATGAAGAACACGACGTGCCGGATCGAGTCGAGCCCCCCGGGCGGCGCCGGCCGGGCCAGCGCCGCCCGCAGGGACGAGGGAAGTGCAGACAACGGAGGGGAGACCTTTCAGCGCGATCTAGCGAAGAACCCTGGGCGTTCACGCCTGGGCGGAATTGCCGTACGCGGCCTGAACCGTCGAACCCATCGGCGGCGAGGAGCTGCAAGCTCGGTCGTTCACGGCTGAGAGGCTGACAGCTTGCGGCAGTAGAGAGCGTCGGGGGTACCGTAGCGGCCGATGCCGTTGGAGAACGCGATTCCGGCGGCGTACTCGTCGGAGGCGCACTGCGCCTTGTAGTAGCCGGAGGCGTAGTCGCCGCCCTCGCCGGACGCGGGACGGCTGTCACCCCGGTCGTCCCACAGGGGCCGGCCCACACCGGCCAGTGGGATCCGGCCGGGCGCGCAGAGGACGGCCGACATCCTGTCGCCGCGCAGGCTGTAGCCGATCATGAACTGGCCGTTGGGGCACTGGTACTTGGTGAATCCGTACGCCCAGTCGGTCGTGACGTTCTCACTCTTCACCACCTTGGCATCGCCCGACTCCCACAGGTTCGTCGCTCCGGCGTCCGTGCACAGGCCGCCCTGGCCCTTCTGGCTGATGCCGATCAGGCGCTGGTCGTCCGGGCAGGACAGCTTGTGGGCGCCGGAATCCCAGTCACCCTGGGCGCGCATTCGCGCGGACTGGTTCGCGTCGCCGCGGATGGCCTGGAGCATGGACCAGGTGCGGATGGGCGCGACCTGTCCGGTGTACCCGGTGGCGGCGATCAGGCGGCGCCAGTGCGCCGCCCGCCAGTCGTCGGCGTCGAACACGCTGCGCAGGCCGCCGTCGGTGGCGTAGCGGACGAGACCCCAGGTGTTGCCCTGGTCGTTCTCCTGGAAGCCGACCATCGGCCAGTACGCGAAGTCGACGTCGTTCTCGATGAGGAAGTCGACCATGTTGGCGAACCAGGCCTTGTCCTTGTCGGTGGTGACCTTGCCGACGCCGAACTCGCTGATCCAGACGGGGGCGGTGAAGTGCCGGTCCGGGGTGGTCGCCACGTAGGTGGCGGTGTCGCGCATGGCCGTGAAGAGGTCCGCGCGGCTCAGGTCCCGGTATCGGGCGTCATGGGTCTCGCCCAGTCCGTCCGCGCCGGTGTGCTGCGGGCCGGTGTAGCCGTAGAAGTGCGCCGCGTAGACGAGTTTGTGCGAGCGGACGAGCGTCTGGGAGAGCGTCGCGACCGGCTTGAGCATCGGCCTGTCGTGCCAGATGCCGTCGACCGGGATGCCGGACCAGTTGATCCCCTCGATCATGATCAGCATGTCCGGGTCGGCCTCGGTGAGGATCCGGTCGCCGGCCCGCTGCGCGGCGGCGGCCCAGTCGTGGTCGTCGCCCCAGCCCCAGTTGGGGTTGTCCCAGGTGTCCCGGCGTACCTCGTTGCGCAGGTCGGCGCCGACGACCCGCTTGTTCGCCCGGTACCGCCGTGCCATGAAGACCCAGTCATCGAGCCATTTCTGGGTGGTCTGGCTGCTGTTCCACCGTTCGTTCCCGTCGACGCCGCAGCACCAGCGGGTGGTGGTCGTGTGATTGTTGAGGATGACGGCGAACCCGTCGGCGGTGAGTGCCTCGACGACCTTGTCGTAGACCTGAAGGGGAGTGAGGCCGCGCAGCTGCGGGTTGGCCGCCACCCCCGCGTCGGTGACCGGCCGCGCGTCGGTGAGCATCTCGTTGGAGAACGGCAGGCGGATGCTGTTGACGCCGAGCGTGTGGAAGTCCGCGATCAGCTTGCTCATCGGCGCCCGGTCCAGGCCGAGCGGGACCCGGTGAGAGGTCTCCGAGGCGTAGTTGTTCGCCGGGTTCTCGTCGTCGCCGCTGCCGGTCCAGGTGCCGCTGGCGCCGTGCCAGTTGCCGGACCGCAGTTTGAACCGCTTGCCGGTGGAGTCCACGATGTAGCGGCCCCGGGTGCTGAGCGGTCCTTCCCAGGACGCCGCCAGGGGGGTCGGCGCGTCGGCGGCCGCGGGAGGGGGAGCCACGGCCAGGCCGCCGAGGGCGGTGGCGAGAACTGCGAGGAGTGCTCCTAATCGCATCAAGGCACCTCAGATCGGGAGTGACGCGCGAGAACCGCGACGTCGCGGGGGTGGAGGGTGACCTGCTCGACCTCGGGGCGCCCGGGGGCGAGCAGGTGGTGGAACGGGTGGGGCAGATCGACCGTGCGGGCCTCGTCGGTGTGGTTGAGCAACAGCAGGAACTCCCCGCCGCCGCCCGTGCGCACCGCGGCCTGCACGCCGTCGGGCAGCCCGCGCAGCACCGGCTCGGCGCCGGCCTCGGCGAGCGCCTCGGCCAGGACCGTACGCATGATCGTCTCGTCGGGACGGGTGGTGACGTAGCGGACGGTGCCCGTGCCGAACCCGTTCCTGGTCACCGCGGGCGTGCCGTCGGGAAAGGCCAGCAGGACGTCCGCGCCCTCGATGCGTACGTCCTCTCGCCAGAGATCGGCGGTGCCCTCCCCAAGCGGGAACGTCTCACCCTCGGCGGCCGGCCGGTACTCCTCGATGCGCAGGCCGAGCGCCTCGCGCAGCGGTCCCGGGCAGCCGCCGTGGTGGACCCGGTCGTTGCCGTCCACCACGGAGGTGAAGAACGACACCAGCAGGTGGCCTCCGGCCGAGACGTAGTCGGCCAGTCTCCCCGCGTGCTCGTCGGTGAGGAGATAGAGGTTGGGGACCACGACCAGTCTGTACCCGGACAGGTCCGCGCCGGGCGGCAGCACGTCCACGCGGACGCCGAGGTCGAACAGCGGGCCGTAGTGATCCAGCGCTCGGTCGACGGCCTTCAGCCCGTCCGACGGCCGGGAGTCCAGCTCGAGCGCCCACCAGCTGTTCCAGTCGAACAGCACGGCCACGTCGTTGACCACGCGGGTTCCGGCCAGCTCCGGCACCGCTGCCAGTTCGGCGCCCAGGGCGGCGACCTCCCGGAACACCCGGGTGTCCGGACCCGCGTGCGGCACCATTCCGGAGTGGAACTTCTCCGCGCCGCCGCGTGACTGCCGCCACTGGAAGTAGAGGACGGCGTCGGCGCCGTGCGCGATCGCCTGCCAGCTCCACAGGCGCATCAGGCCGGGCTCCTTGATGCCGTTGCGCCGCCGCCAGTTGACCGCCGACGGCGCCTGTTCGACCAGGTACCAGGGGTCGCCGCCGTGCGCGCCGCGCGCCAGATCGTAGGCGAGGCCCGCGGCCACGTGAGATCTCGGCCAGAACGGGTCCGGGTAACTGTCGAGCCCCACGATGTCCATCCGGTCGGCCCAGGAGTGCACGTCCACCGGTTTGTGGTGGGCGAGGAAGTTGGTCAGTACGGGCACACCCGGTGTGACCCGTCGCAGGATCGCCGCTTCGACCTCGAAGCACGCGCGCAGCGCCTCGTTGCTGAACCTCTTGAAGTCCAGTTGCTGGGCCGGGTTGGCGTACGTCGGCGCGAGTCTGGGGGGCAGGATCTGGTCGAACGAGGTGTAGCGCTGGGACCAGAAGTCGGTGCACCAGGCCGCGTTCAGCCCTTCGACGTCGCCGTATCGCCCGCGCAGCCAGCGACGGAAGTCGCGGGCCGACTCCTCGCAGAAGCATTCGGCGACGTGGCAGCCGTACTCGTTTCCCACGTGCCAGAAGCCCAGGGCGGGGTGGTCCTTGTAGTGCGCGGCGAGCGCCTCGACCAGCCTGGCGGCCCGCTCGCGGTAGACCGGGCTGGACGGGCAGTAGTGCTGGCGGCCGCCCGGCGCCAGGACGGTGCCCGACTGGGTGACCGGCAGGATCTCCGGGTGTTCCGTGGCCAGCCAGGGCGGCGGCGAGGCGGTCATGGTGGCGAGGTCAACGGTCACCCCGGCCGCCGCCAGCGCGTCCAGCACCGTGTCGAAGTAGGAGAAGTCGTACGCGCCGGGCGCGGGCTCCACCCGCGCCCAGCCGAAGACACCGACGGTGACCAGGTTGACCCCGGCCTCGGCCATCAGGCGCACGTCCTCGGCGCGGAGCTCGTCCGGCCACTGCTCGGGGTTGTAGTCGCCGCCGAAGCCCAGGCCGCCCAGGCGGTCGGTGAAACTCATTAACTCAGTCCTTCATTCCGGTGGCGGCGATGCCCTGGACGATGTAGCGCTGCGCGAACAGGAAGACCGCGACCAGCGGGAGGATCGTGACGACGGCGCCGGCGAAGAGCGCGGGAAGGTTGATCGACTGCGAGGTCAGGAACGTGGACAGCGCGATCTGGGCGGTCCACGACTCCGGGTCCTGACCGATGACGAGCGGCCAGAGGAAGGCGTTCCAGCTCTCGATGAACGACAGCGTGCCCAGCGAGGCGAGCAGGGCGCCCGAGTTGGGCAGCGCGAGCCGCCAGTACACGCCCAGATGGCCCAGGCCGTCCAGGCGGCCCGCCTCCTCGATCTCCTGCGGGAACTTCAGGTAGAAGTTGCGGAACAGCAGCACCGAGAACGCGTTGAACAGGCCGGGCACGATGACACCCCACAGGGTGTCGACCCCGCCCATCGCGCTGACCAGAACGAAGGTGGGCACGAACGTGGCCGAGGTGGGGATCATCAGGGTCACGACGATGAAGGACATGACCACGCCACGGCCGGGCACCGAGATGCGGGCCAGGGCGTAGCCGGCCATCGAGCCGAGCAGGGGGGAGACCGGCGCGGTGACGATCGCGATGACGAAGGAGTTCCCGAGCGCGCCCGCCATCGGCACCGACGGGTCGTCGAACAGGTCCGTGAAGCCCTGCAGGGTGAACGGGTCGGGCAGCCAGTGCCAGTTCGAGTCGGTGACCTGTGTTCCGGTCATCAGCGCGGCGCGCAGCATGAAGTAGAAAGGCGCCAGGAACAGCACGGCGGCGATGCCGACGACCAGATAGGTCAGGACCGTCGCCGGAGTCCTGCGCGTGGTCTTGCGCATGGTCAGTCCTTCCGGCCGAATCCGACGAGGCGTCCCTGCAGCAGGGTCACCAGGACGATCAACAGGGTCAGCAGGAACGCCCCGGCCGAGCCGACGCCGTAGTCCTGGCCCTTGAGCGCGGTGTCGTACAGGAACACCAGCGGCGGCCGTACGGGGGCGGTGGAGTTGCCGGTGGTGGTCATGAACACGTTGTAGAACTCGTCGAACGCCTGGAACGCGGCGATGAGGATCAGCATGAGGATCGCCACCGACGTGTTGCGCAGCATCGGCAGGGTGATGTGCCGGAACTGCGCCCACCGGGACGCGCCGTCCAGGGAGGCCGCCTCGTACAGGTGGACCGGGATGGCCTGGAGGCCCGCCAGGAACAGGATCATGTAGAGGCCGACCTGAAGCCACAGGCGCACTGTGATGATCACGATCCAGTACAGGGGCGGGTCGGTGCTGGCGATCCAGGACTGGACGTCCCAGCCGAACAGCCCGCCGATGGTGTTGGCGACGCCGGACGGCAAGCCGTTGAACAGGCTCATCTTCCAGATCAGCGCGGCGACGACATAGGAGACGGCGGCCGGGATGAGGAAGCTGGTGCGGAAGAAGGCCCGGCCGCGGCGCATCCCGTGCAGCAGCACGGCGAGCCCGAGCGATAGGCCGAACGTCACCGGCACGATGAAGATCGTGAACAGGATGATTCCGGTCATCGAGGACCGGAACGCCTCGTCCTTGAGCAGGAACGTGTAGTTGTCGAAGCCGATCCAGGATCCGAGATCGACGGTGCCGCGGGCCTCGCTGAAACTGAGCAGGAAGCTCCAGCCGATGGCGACGTATTTGAACAGGCCGAGGCCGAGGACCGTGGGCGCGGTCAGCACGGCGAACGCGCCGACGGCCCTCCAGTCGGTCCGCCGCCCGCGGCGGCCGGGCCGGACCCCGGCCGGGTGGGCGGCGGTGGCCGCCTGCCCGGTCGTGGCGGTGTCTGACATGCTCAGGCCAGCTGCTTGCCGAGCTCGGCCTGGGCCTTCGCCGCGGCTTCGTCGAGTAGCGACTTGGCGTCGCCGCCGCTCTTGGCGATCTTCAGGACGGCCTGCGCGAACGCGGAGTCCATCGTGGTGTTCCACAGGTTCGGGTAGGCCCTGCTGGTGTTCGCCAGGATGTCGGCGGCGTCCTTCGCCGGGCCCGAGCTGAACTCGGTGGTCTGCGCCGCGACGCTCTTGCGCGACGGGACGTGGAACCCGTAGCTGACGCACCAGTCCTTCTGCAGGTCCGTCTGCTTGATCCAGAGCCACTCGATGAACTTCTTGGCCTCTTCGGCGTGCTTGCCCTTGGCGTTCACGGCCGCGAACCAGCCGCCGATGCGGGAGACCGCCTGACCCGTGTCGCCGAACTTCGGCCACGCGACGACGCCGAAGTCGTCACCGAGCGCCTTCTTGATGGCGGGCAGGGCCCACAGACCGCACCACTGCATGGCGGCGGCGCCCTGGATGAACGCGCCCGGGTCGTACCAGTCGGTGGTGAAGTCCAGCAGCAGCGACCTGTCGTCGTGCAACTGCTTGAGTCCGGAGATCGCGGCGACGCCCTCGGGCGAGTTGAAGACGACCTTCTTGCCCTCGGGGTCGAGCAGGTCGCCGCCGCCCGACCACAGCAACAGGTACGCCGCGTTGCCGATGCCGTCGGAGCCGACGAACAGGCCCTTCTGCTCCCGGCTGGTGAGCTTCTTGGCGGCGGCGGCCAGATCGGCGAAAGTCTGCGGCGCGGCGATCCCGGCCTTCTCCAGGACGCTCTTGCGGTAGTACAGGACCATCGCGTCGTCCATCATCTTCAGGCCGTAAAGCTTGCCGTCGGCCGTGGCGGAGTCCAGCGACGCCTTGGAGTACTCGGCCTCCTGCCCCTTGATGATGTCGTCGAGCGGAGCGAGCAGGCCGTTCTTGACGTCGACGTACTGGAAGTCGCCGATCTCGAACAGGTCGGGCGCCTGCGGGGTGAGCAGCGTCGAGTGGAGCTTCGCGGAATAGTCGCCCGCGATCCAGTTGACCTTGATGGCGACGTCCGGGTTGGCCTTGGTGTACTCCTTGGCGTACCGGATCACCGCCTGCTGGGTGCCGGCCTCGCCGTAGGCGTGGTACCACTGTTCCAGCGTGACCTTGGCGCCGGCCTTGACGGCGTCGTCCTTGCCGCACGCGGCGAGCGCCATGCCGCCGACGAAGAGGAGCGATCCGCCCAGGAAGGCGCGGCGGGATGTCAGGGAAGTGCTCATTTGGGGGGTCCTTTCTGAGGGGCCGAGCCGCCCGCCGGCCCATGGCGCGGGCCGGTGTTCCCGGAGATGGTGCTGGGGAGTGCCTGACGGATGCGTCGCGAGGCGGAGGAGGAGGGGAGCGGAGCCTTCGCCCGACATTTCCGGGCCATATGGAAACTCCGAGCCGGCGAGGTGTCTCGTCGACGGGGAGACGATGTCGCGAGGCGCCGTCCGGGCCGCGCGGCAGTGCGTGGTCGGTCAGCCGGGTGTACTGACCATGGACTGGACGGCGACGGTCGCCGCGCCGCGCGCCCATTCCTCGAACGGCAGCGGGCGGATGGTCAGGCCGCACCGCCCCGCGCTGCCGTAGGCCTGGGCGGAGAACGCCTCGCGGATCGACTCCTCGAACAGGTCGTAGGCGTCGAGTCCTTCGCCGGATACCACGAGGCTTTCCGGGCCGAGGAGGTTCGCCACCACGGCCAGGCCGAGGCCGATGGCCCGGCCGGCGATGGCGAAGACCTTGCGGAGGACCTGGTCGCCCGAGCGGGCCAGATCGACCGCCTGGTCGATGGTGAGATCGTCCACGCCGGTCACGCGGCGCGCCTCGGTGAGCAGTGCCTGGGTGGAGGCCAGCGCTTCGAGGCAGCCGGTCGCGCCGCAGTGGCACCGCGGTCCGTCGACGCCGATCGGCACATGGCCGATCTCCCCGGACACGCCGAAGGCGCCGGAGACGAGACCGCCGTTGACGACGAACGCGCTGCCTATGCCGGTGCCGACGGTGACCAGGGCGAAGGAGGACGCGCCGACGCCTTCACCGAACCAGTGCTCGGCGACGGCGAGGGCCTTGACGTCGTTCTCCAGCGTCGTGGTCAGCCCGGTCGCCTCATCCAGCAGCGCGGCGAGCGGAACGTCTCGCCAGCCGAGGAAGGGGGAGTAGCGCACGGTGCCGGTGTCGCGGTCGACGTCGCCGGAGATGGCGACACCGAGCCGATGGGCCCGCTCTCGGAAGTCGGGGTGCTCGTCCAAGAGCTCCGCCGTGAGCGCGGCGATGGCCGCGACCACGTCGGCGGGTTCCATGGGAGAGGCGGAGGCGTCGGTCCGCACGTCGAATCCGGGCACCGGGCGGTGCTTGGAGATCACGATCCGGGAGCCGAGATCGGTCACCACACCGATGAGGTCATCACCGGTGATCTTGATTCCGACGAAGTACTCACGTTCCGGCGCGATCGCCAGCGGACTGGCGGGCCTGCCCGCGCCGGGCGCCGTCCGCTCGGTGGGTGCGAGTTCCCGCAGGTAGCCCGCCTCGATCAGGGGACGGGCGGCTTTGGTCACGGCCGCAGATGAGAGGCCTGTGAGCCGACAGACGTCGACCCGGCTCGCCGGGCCCCGGGTGAGGACGGTGGTGAAGACCGCTGCGGCGGCGGGGCTGGAGACGGGTGCCCCGGAGCCCTGGCTTCTCGGCATGCGGGTTACCGTAGGGTGAACTAATTAACTTCGTCAAGAATTTAATTTGGGGTGGCCGGGGATCTACACTTCCCGACCGTCGCCGACCCTCGCGAGGAGCGCCCCACTGTGATCGAGTTCGACCCCCGCCACCGGATCTGGCTGCTCAGCACGCCCACCATGGCGTACGCGCTGCGGCTGGACGAGGACGGCACTCCCCGGCACGTGCACTGGGGGCGCCCCCTGACGTTGGAGCAGGCGGCGGCCGTACCGCCCTTCCGCGACCCGGCGGACAGCAGCTTCGAGTACCCGCGGGCGGACGGGGCGGAGTTTCCTGTCGCCGGGTTCGGGCCGCCCGCTCTCCAGGTCCGCTTCCCGGGCGGAGGGCAGGAGATCGAGTGGCGCTGTGACGGTCACACGGTCGAGGGCGGTCATCTGACGATCCGGCTGCACGACCGGTGCCGTCCGCTCGCGGCCGAGTTGCACTACCGGGTGCATGAGGACGGCGATGTGCTGGAGCGGTGGACCGTACTGCGGCACACAGGGGGTGACGTGCCCCTGGAAGTGCTGCGCGTGGACTCGGCCGCGTGGAGCGTTCCCCATCTGGCGGGCTATCGGCTGAGCCATGTGACCGGGGCGTGGGGCAGTGAGTTCCGGCTGCGCCGCGAGGCTCTCCCAGGAGGGGAGACCGTTCTGACGAGCAGACGAGGCGTATCGGGGCATCACGCCAATCCATGGCTCATGATCGACGACGGTGGGGCCGGCGAGGAACACGGGGAGGTGTGGAGCACCGCGCTGGCCTGGAGCGGGAGCTGGCGGATCACGCTGCACCGTTCACCCGCCGAGCGCCTGCGCTGGAGCGGCGGGTTCGGCCATGACGGGGTCACCTGGCGGCTGGAGCAGGGCGAGTCGCTGGAGACGCCGGTTTTCGCGGGCCTGTACCGCCCCGACGGATTCGGCGGCACGAGCCGGTCCTGGCACGCGTACATCGCGCGGCACGTGCTGCCCGCCGGGTCCGAGCTGCGCCCGGTGGTCTACAACTCATGGGAGGCGACCGGCTGGGCGGTGACGGAGGAGGGGCAGAAGGGGCTCGCTGTCCTTGCGGCCGAGGTCGGCGCGGAGATGTTCGTCATGGACGACGGCTGGTTCGGCGCGCGCGACAGCGACGAGGCCGGGCTCGGTGACTGGCTGCCGAACCCCGGCAAGTTCCCCACGGGGCTGGACGGGCTGATCGCCGAGGTGCACCGGCTCGGCATGCGGTTCGGGATCTGGGTGGAGCCGGAGATGGTCAACCCCGACAGCGACCTCTACCGCGCCCATCCCGACTGGGTGCTGCACGAGCCGGACCGGCGCCGCACGCTGCTGCGCAACCAACTCGTGCTCGACTTCGGGCGGCCCGAGGTGGCCTCATGGGCGCACGACTGGCTGGACCGGCTGGTGGGCGAACATGGGATCGACTTCCTCAAATGGGACATGAACCGGGCTCTCACCGAGGTGGGGCGGCCCGGGGCCGGCGATCCGGGCCGGCCGTGGATCGACCATGTGCGTGGTGTGTACGAGGTGATGGACCGGCTGCGCGCCGACCATCCCCGGCTGCGGATCGAGGCGTGCGCGGGCGGTGGCGGCCGGGTGGACCTCGGTGTGCTGCGCCGCACCGACGAGGCGTGGACCTCCGACAACACCGACGCCGCCGACCGGATCGCGATCCAGCACGGGTTCGGGCAGATCTATCCCGCCCGGACGATGGCGGCGTGGGTGACCGACAGCCCGAACTTCCTGACCGGCCGGGATCTGCCGCTGCGGTTCCGTTTCCATGTGGCGATGGCCGGGGTGCTGGGCGTCGGCGGCGACCTGTCGCGCTGGAGCGCCGCCGAGCGCGGGGAGGCGGCGGAGCTCGTCGCGCTCTACAAGGAGATCCGTCCGGTCGTGCAGCACGGCGTCCACTACCGGCTGGGGGAGCCGCCGCTGACAGGTGTGCAGTATGTCGCGGACGGCCGGGTCGTCGTGCTCGCCTGGCGGCTGTCGTCCCCCTTCGGAGCCCCGCCCGCGCCTCTGCGGTTGCGCGCCCTGGACCCGGACGCCCGCTATCGCGACGACGACACCGGCGCCGTCCATCACGGGGCCGTCCTGCTGGCTCATGGCCTCCCGCTTGAGCTGCCGGGCCGCAGCCACGCCAGCGTCCTCGTCCGCCTGACCCGTGTCGAGTGAGAGTTGACCGTCTCCCGGGATCGGCCGCACTCCACCGGAGTGGAGTCGGCCCCAGAGCGCGGTGTCGGCGGCAAGCGTTCATTTCCGCAGGCGATCCCTTGGACTCGATCGTCTAGCGGTGTGCCGTCAGGGTGTAGGCGCCCCGGGCGCAGCCAATGATGCGCCAGCCGCCCGGTGTCTGCCGGGCGGCGACGCCCGTGAGTCCGGCACTACGGACGACCGGCCGGGCACCGCCGGGGAACCAGACGTCGAGGCCGCACCCGGCGCCCTCGCCCTGTGCCGTGAGGCTCGCCTGGTCCGACGTGAGGCCGGTCAGGCGGCCGGGGGCGGAACGGGGGTAGGGGCGCGAGAGTTCGGCAACGTATTCGGGGGGCGGGGGCAGGTACTTCCCGGTGGCACAGTCCTCGATCATGAGGTTGCCGCCGGTCTTGGATTCGGCTCCGGCGTGGGCGTCGCCGCAGGACTGCTTCCAGACCCAGAACGCGCCGCCGATTCGGTGCCGATCCTCGTGGTCGGTGTATCTCTTGATCGGGGCCGAGGCGGCGTCGCCGAACCACCCCCACTCTCCCGACCAGAGCCCCGCGCCGTAGTACGCCGCCGCCCGGCTCGCCAGGTCGAAGCCGCGCTCGATGCTCGTGATGGTGACGCCGGTGCCCTGGTCGATGGTGATCGACTCGTTGTAGAGGTGAGGGGCGAAGACGAGCAACCGGTCGTCGGTGAAGTCCTTGGGCACCGAGACCTCGAAGCCCAGACCCGACCAGAGCACGGACGGCTCGAAGAAGATCAGGTGCGGGAAGCCGCGCTTCTCGCCCGCCCTGATGGCCTTGATCGCTCGATCGTAGTAGCGGCCGAGCAGCACGCCGGAGGTGATCGGCGGGGCCTCGCCGAAGCCGGGCTCGTTCAGCAGGTCGTATCCGGCGACCATGGGCTCGCTCGCGAACCGCTCCGCCAGCATGCCCCAGGCGGCGACCAGGCGGGTCTGGATGCCATCCCTGTCCTGGTAGAAGTTGGTGAAGGCGCGGGCGACGGCGGGAGAGATATCGCGTCCGGTGAACTCGCACTTGGGGGCGCCGTCGAAGCGGTCGGCCCAGGTGGGGGCGCCGTCCCAACCGTGCATCGGGGAACCGTTCTCGCAGGTGGTGCCGGGGGCGGCGTTGACGCCCTTGCCCCAGGCGTCCTGGTGCATGTCGATGACCGTGTGCAGGCCATGCTTGGCCGCGGTCTCGACGGCCCAGGAGATCCTGGCGAGGTAGGCCGGGTCGTAGTGGCCCGGCTGGGGTTCCAGGGCTGACCAGGACAGGGCGAGGCGGATGACGTTGAAGCCCATCTGCTCCATGCCGACGAAGTCGGCCTCGGTGAGCGGTCGCGTCACCGCCTTGTCCGGAAATTCCTGGAAATAGTCTTCGAGCTGGTTGACGTTCACGCCGCGCAGCAGCACCTCATTGCCGTCGGCGTCGACGATCCTGCGGTCGGCTGAGAGCGTCAGGCCCTTGGTGTGTGGTGGCTGCGCGGTGGCGGTTCCGGGTTGCGGGAGCGGTATGGCGAGCGCCGCCGCGCCCACGACAGCCGCCATCCAAATCGCCGCAGAAATGGTGAAGCCCGTACGCGCAGGGACCAGGGCGGTTCTTCGCGCCGGGAGGGTGGCGGGGAGGAGGGCGACGAGGGCTGCCGTCGCGAAGGCGAGGAGGGCGCCGAAGGAAAGCGCGGGGGCGAGGCGAAGCATGATCGCCGGTGCCCAGAACGTGTCGCCGCCCGCCAGGTCGCCGGGAAGCCCGATGGCCGCCTGGACCAGGCCCAGCGTCGCGGCCGCTCCCAGCGCGGAGATCCCGGCCACGACGGCCCGCGGCGAGGTGGTGGTACCGAGCCGGCGGTTCAGTGCCCAGGTCGTAACGCCCAGCAGGGCGACGGCGGCGAGGCGGCCCAGCGGTCCCGCCTCGGGCGCCGGGGCCAGCGGGGAGTCGCCGATCGCATACCCGACGGGTGAGCCGCCCCACCACACTCCACCTACCAACGCACCCAAGACCACGGCCACCCCCGCCGCAACCCACCCCGGCCCCGAAACCGGCGGGAAGAACGACGCCGGGGCCGCCGCAGGTCCGGTGCCCGACCCTGGGGAGGTCGAACTCGAAGGGGGTGGGGTGAGGCGGCGGCGTAGGAGCTGCGTGAGCCAGGTGGCCGCCAGGACCGGCAGGCCGAAGATCGCCGCCTTGACGCCGGTGAAGCCGGTCGACCACGCCAGGTAGACCACATCGCCGAAGGCCATCACCAGCGACATCATCAGCTTGGCCGCCATCGCCGACCACACCACCGCGCCCCACACCAGAAGTGCCGCACGCAGCGGGGCGCCCTCGCGTGCGACCACCCACGCCAGCGCCCCAACTCCCGCGAGCAGCAGCGGCACATAGACGGCCGGCGCGGCCACCTGCCACAGCCCGGCGACAGGTAACAGGTCGGCGCCCGTCCACGTGTACGGCGCGGCCAGCCCCGACGGGTCGAAAGCCGCCCCCAGCACGATGACGGCGGCCAGCATCACAACGGCGATCGGCGACAGCCAGCGGTTCCTCATAGCGTCAGCGACCATATATGAGCATTGCTCACATATGAAGAGTCGGATCCGTAACAATGCGGAAGGCCGTGTACCGCTTCAAAAGTCGGTCTGCGAGCACCACCGGAGGGCGGGGGTCAAGCGGCGCCACCAGCCCCGCTCATCATGCGCGGCGCCTCCTGGACCGAGGGCCTGGAGTTCGCCGAGCGCCGCTGGGCTGCGGCGATGAAGAAGGTGTGATGAGGAGCCGCCGACCGTGAGCGTCGAGGCAGCCGACCAGTGGGATCGAGATGCTGGCTTCGTCGCTTTCGTCGGCGGCTGGGTCACTGAGTGACAAACTGAGCGACAACGCCTGCGGATGACTATGGACGCCGACGGACTATCAGGGATCGTTTTCCCAGCTCAGAGCCGCTTTAGTGCCGCCCTGGTCGGCCGGCTAGGTTGCCTGGGGGTCAATGGGGCGCAGGTTCAAATCCTGTCTGCGACGTGACGGCGCTGGTGGTGGCGGCCGAAAATTGGCGTTCTGCCCGAGACAACATCCAGCGGGGTGACGCCGGCGGCACCCTCAGGCCGCACGTTGAGCGGCTGGTTGATGCGGGCGAGTGGGGGTTCTGGCGGGACTGAGGACGTGGCCGGAACCGCCCGCCGCTTGATCGTTTTGCCGTACGCTCCGGGGATGCCGATGTCCGTCTCGCCGGCCGCTTCCCCGCCGCCCCGATTCGCGTGTGCGGCCGTCGCACGCGTGGTGATCTGTGCGCTCGCCTTGATACTGCTGGTGTCCGCGTGCGGCCTCGGCGGACGTATGTCGCCGGGTGAGTTCCAGGACCGCGCCCGTGAGGTGGTGGAGCGCTGGCACGGGTCCAAGGACGACCTGGCGTGGCGGACCGGCTTCGTCCCGCTGGAGGGACCCGACATCCCGCCGCCGTTGCAGCGGATCCCGGACTGGGCGCCTCTGAGCGTGCACAACGGCGCGTGGGCCCTCGATGTCACGCTCTCCGGCAAAGCGCCGCGCGGCGCGCAACTGAGCTGGCCGGACGGCTCCACGCTGACGGTTCCGCTGGTCGCGGCGGCGACGACGTACGCCGAGCTGAGCAGGCCCGCCGACTTCATCGATGAGGAGTGTCCGCCGGGCGGCTGCACCACCCTGCATGTCACCGGAGCCGAGCTGGGCGACGCGCCCTTGCGTACCGGCCGGGGGACGATCCGGGTGCCCGTCTGGTACTTCACGGTGAAGGGGGTCAGGGAGAGGTTCGGGTGGATGGCGGTCGATCCGTCCGCGATCGCTTCGCGCCCGGTCCAACGGGATGGCGAGTACGAGGAGGTGATGGCCTACGGCCTCGACCCGGTGAGACCGCGGGACCTTCTCCTCCAGTACGGCCACGGCCGGTGCGAAGAGATCCACGGTGCACGCGCCTATGAGACCGACGATCTGGTGGTGGTCGACGTGGATCTCGAAGACAGCGGCGGGCCCTGCACGCTGGAGCTCATCGAAGCCCGGACGACGGTCACGCTCGCCAGACCCCTGGGCGACCGGCTCCTGTTGGACTCGGGTACCGGCCTGCCGGTGCTGAACGAGACGTTGCGGCGTTGAACGCGATGTTTTGATCTACATCGTAAAGGCGCGGGCGTGTGTCACATGAAGCGCCGGGCGGGCGACCGGATCTCCGCCGGCGTGGCGCGGATCTCGTCTTCGAGGGCGATCCGCGTTCTGGCCTCCGCCAGCTTCTGCTCCAGGGCCTGGCGGCGCGGGTTGGGGACCATCTGGTCCTGGGGCTGACTCATACGTCCCTCTGTCGATAGGGGGTACGCCGGGCTGATCAATTGGACATTATGGGACCTAGCGCAAGTCAGCCAGCGTTCTGGAGGACTTCATGGCACGTCTCGTACGGCTTGGCGTCACGGCTTGCGTGGGGGCGTTGCTGGCGGTGTCCGGCTGCGGCGACAGGGGCCCGACCGCCGCCCAGGCGGGCGAGACGCTCAAGCGCCACATCACCGAGCTGATGAAGGAACGCCATGCTCTCGACGTCAAAGTCACCGATCCTGGCGGCCACGACATTCCCTGCGGTGAGGGCAAGGCCAGACGAACCTTCGCCGCAACTGCCCGGGACGCCGCGCCGGAGCGTCAGCCGGGCATGCTCAACACTCTTCTCCTGGGCACTCTCTCTCAGGTCGCCCGCTACCAGATCATCGAAGATCATGATCAGTCTCCGATCCGGCTTGCCAACGAGGAATATCGGACGGTACTCGTCCTGGACTCGCAGGCCGGGGGGCGATACAAGGTCCGGGGCGAAACCGAGTGTCTCCCGACCTCATGAGCCGGAGGGGCAGTCACGCCAGCCCGGCGGTCGCGATGCGGAGCGACGATGACGAGGTCGTATGCGGGGAGAGCGGCGTCAGCTGTCGTAGGCCATGGCGCGTTCTTTGCCGCGCGTGCCGCCGCCCGAACAGGTCGGCATTGACCTTGTCGGCGGGCGTGTAATCGTCATCGGCGCGCTCGTTGAGCTGCTTGATGAACTCCTTCAGCTTGGACTGGTCCTTGGTGTACGGCCCGACGGCCTTCTCGATGGCGATTCTCGCGGCGGCGGGATTGTTACTCAGAGCCTGGATGACCCCGATGCCGGCCTTTCGCGGATCGGTCAGCCCTCCTCGTGCCGCGATCGCGCCGGCAAGCCAGCCGGTGGGGAACTTTCCGGCGGAGAGGAGCAGAGCCGCGCCTACGCGTTCGTCCCAGTCGTCGGAGGAGGACTGGACCTTGTCCCGGATCTTCGCGAACCCGGGAACGGCCGAACCTCCGGTGACCGCGGTGCCGAAGGCTTCGCTGAGGATGCGGAGCAGTCTCTCGTCGGGCCTGATCGGATCGTCGGTCATGAGGCCCTGGTACTGCCGCCGCAGGGTCGAGGGGAGTGCCAGAGTGCCCTTCGTGCCCAGGGCCGCGAAGAAGGCGGCGGTGAAGTCGGGGCGACTTGCCGACGACGCCGCCGTGATCGCTGTCCGGCGCGCCCACGGCGACTGATCGTTCCCGGCCGCTTTCGAGCGCGATTCCGGCGCGGTGCCCGCCGCCCACAGGCTTGGATCAACCGTTCGACGTGCTCGCTGTGCCGTTGGGCGGCAACCGACGTCCACTCGTCGAACCGAGTACCTCCGGGCCCTATGGGACCTCCCTTTCGTGGTCATGATCCGAGGACTGCCACAAATCGTTCGACGATGCGTAAAGCAGGAGGAAAGTCCTAATGCCCCCCGCCCCGATTTCTCCCGATGCACCCGTCCCCGCTCCGGCGTTCCGTCCGTCCCGCCGCGCCGTCTTAGCCGGCGGCGCCGGAGCCGCCCTTGCCGCCGCGCTCATCCCCACCACCCCCAGGCGCGCCCGGGCCGACGATGCCCGCGACGGCGGCAACACCTCCGTCGCTTCCGGCACCGACTTCGCCGTCGCACCCTCACCCGACGGCCGCATGCTCGCTCTCGACATGCTCGGCGTCCTATGGATCTGCTCCGCATCCGGCGGCACCGCCCGCCGGCTCACCAGCGACCTGTACGACATCGCCCAGCCCGACTGGTCCCCGGACGGGTCCACCATCGTGTTCCAGTCGTACCGGGATGGTGTCTTCAACCTGTGGACGATCCGTCCCGACGGGTCCGCTGTCACCCAGCTGACCACCGGCCCGTTCGACCACCGCGAGCCCCGCTACAGCCCGGACGGGCGCACCGTCGCCTACTCATCCGATGCCGGCGGCAGCTACGGCATCCACCTGCTCGACGTCGCCACCGGCGCCACCCGCGTCCTGGCCGACACCCCCGAGGAGGAGTACGAGCCGGCCTGGTCACCCGACGGGACCAAAGTCGCATTCGTCGTCGCCGACACCAAGGTCGACGTCGTCGACGTGGCCACCGGCGCCCGCAGCACCGCAGTCACCGTCCCCGCCGGTCAGGTCATCCACCAGCCGTCCTGGATGCCGAACGGAACCGACATCGCCTACCATCTCTTCCACGACGGCGTGAACGACCTGGCCAGCACCGCGGGCGCGCTCGTCACCGGCGAGGAGGTCTTCCCGTTCCGAGCCCGGTTCACCTCGGATGGACGCTACTTCTACACCTCCGCCGGCACCATCCGGACCCGCCACCTCGGCTCCACATCCGCCGGCACGGTCGGCTTCACGGCCGCACTGACCGCGACCACCCCGAAGTACAAGAAGAGCGTCCGTGTGTTCGACGCGCCCGGATCGTTCCCAGTCGTCGGCATCGGCAGCCCGACCGTGTCCCCGGACGGGTCCACCATCGCGTTCCGCGCCCTCAATGACATCTACACGATGCGGATCGGGGACAAGCCGATCCCGCTGTTCCGCGACCGATGGTGGAAGGCCGACCCGGACTTCTCCCCGGACGGGCAGCGACTGGCATTCGTCACCGACCGCACCGGCACCCTCAACATCTGGGTCCGCGACCTGGCCACCGGCACCGACCGGCAGCTGACCCACCTGACCGACTCCGCCGCCCTGTCGGTCCGGTGGTCACCGGACGGGAAGGAGATGGCCTACCTGGACCAAGACGGAGCGCTTTGGGTCCTCGACGTCGCCACCGGCGACATCCAGAAGGTCTTCGACGCAACCTTCGAGCCTGGCCGGCCGACCTGGTCACCCGATGGCAAGACGATCGCCTTGGCCGCGGTGGTGCCGTACTCACGACGCTACCGCGAAGGTCTGTCCAAGATCCTTCTCGTCGACCGCGCCACCGGTGCCGGCACCTACGTCGACCCGGCCCCGCACCGGTCCCTGCAAACCCGTGGCGACGACGGGCCCGTCTGGTCACCGGACGGCACCATGCTCGCCTTCGCCATGGAGTCGCTTCTGTGGGTCCTGCCGGTCGACAAGACTGGACGACCCACCGGCCCCGCCCGTCAGGTCACCCGAGAGCTGTCCGACGCCCCGACCTGGGCCGGCGACTCCGCCACCCTGCTCTACCTGAACGGCGGGCGGCTGAAGACCGTCCGCGTCGACGGCAAGTCCGGCCGCTCCGTCCCGGTCCAGCTGACCTGGCGCAACGACCCCGGACCCGACCAGGTCGTCATCCACGCCGGCCGCATGTGGGACGGCGTCTCCGCGGCCGTCGCCCGCGACGTCGACATCATCGTGCGCGGCCAGCGCATCACCGCGGTCGAGCCGCACCGGGACGGACGGCCCGGCACCCTGATCGACGCCGGCGACAAGTTCGTCATGCCCGGCCTGATCGACATCCACCACCACCGCGAGATGCAGGGGTACGCCTATGGGTCCCGGCAGGGGCCGCTCTGGCTCGCCCTCGGCATCACAACGACCCGCTCACCCGGCTCGCCCGCCTATCACATGGTCGAGGAGCGCGAGTCGGTCCAGTCCGGCGCCCGGCTCGCACCGCGCTACCTGGGCACCGGTGAGGCCGTCGACGGGCCGCGCATCTACTACAACTTCATGCGCCCGACGTTCTCCCATGACCAGCTGCGGCTCGAGCTCGAGCGGGCCGCCAGCCTCGACTACGACTTGATGAAGTGCTACGTGCGGCTGCCGGTCGTCTGGCACAAGGAGGTCATCGACTGGGCCCACCGTAACGGCAAACCGGTCACGTCCCACTACCACTATCCGGCGATCGCGATGGGCGGCGACCAAACCGAGCATGTCGGCGCGACCAACCGATTCGGCTACTCACGCACTGTCACCAATGTCGGCTCCGCCTATTCCGACGTCATCTCCATGTTCAACACGTCGAAGATGGCCCGAACCCCTACCCTGTTCGGCTCCAGCACCCTCTACAAGGAGGACACCTCCCTGGTCACTGACGAACGGGTTCGTCGGCTCTACCCGAACTGGCGGATGGCCAAGCTCCAGGCGTCGGTCACCTCCGCGCAGACCACCGACCAGACCGCGGCCCGGGAGAACCTGGCCAACCAAGTCGCGCAGCTCGTGGCGATGGTCCGCGGCGGCGGCGTGGTCACCGCCGGCACCGACGCACCGATCGATCACCTCGCGGTCAGCCTGCACATGAACATGCGGGCCATGGTCAAGTACGGCCTGACCCCGCTGGAGACGCTCACCACCGCGACCAGTACGTCCGGGGCGTATCTCGGCCTGCCGCTGGGCAGGATCGGCAAGGGCATGTACGCCGACCTGGCCATCGTCGACGGCGATCCGCTATCCCGCATCGAGGACACCGCGAACGTCACCGGCGTCGTCGTCGGCGGGAGGCACCACACGGTCGAGCAACTGCTCGCGCCGTACCCGTCCTCCACGGCCACCGACCAAGCTGCGCCCCTTGCCCCTGCACCCCGCGGCAAGGTCAAGGCCCGCGTGCCCGCCCACCCGAGCACCGCGGGCTTCTGGTGGAACAACCCCGCCGAGCTGGAGAGGGCCCGCGTGTCCTGCGACCACGACCACTAGGTCGTCCCGAGGGTTCGGTGCGGGCTCCACGTCCGCACCGGACCCGATCGGGCATCGCTTCAATCGCTTCCACCACCACCTGGCCGAGATGCAATGGGCGGTGTACGAGGTACAGAGGGCGTTCCGCCGTAGCAGGGACGACCCCATGTAGGCCGCCAACGCCGTCCGCTCCATCGAACGCCTCAGCACCGGCGACCGCACCACGCCCTCGCCCCGCTCGACGCGTTCGCTGCCAGCGCGGCGGCAACGGCCCATCCCGTTGTAGGCCGACCACGCGGGCCGAGCCCGGAGAACGATCACAACTGACGACGGCACGATGGCAGGCGGTTCCGTCAACCAGGCGGCCTTGGAGCAGGCATCAGGCTCTGACGGCGCGCCCGGGCAGGGCGGTCGGCAGCAGACGCTCGTCACGGGCGAGGGCGGCCACGGCGAGGAACTCGGAGGGGTCGATGCGAGGCGCGTAGCCGACGGGGATGCAGACCGGTCTCGGGGTTGATGACCCGGCCACGGGCGAGGACCAGATCGTATGTCGTCACGCGAACTCCTTCGTTCCGAGGCTGAACTGTTCAGGGCGCTGGGGCACGATCAACGCGATCAGCGCGCCGAGGATGGTGGTGGCGATGAGCAGGCCGAAAGCGGCGTTGTAGGAGAACTTGTCGACCAGGAAGCCCATGAGGACGGGGGCGAGGACTCCGGCGATCTGGCCGCCGACGTTGACGACGCTCATGCCGGATCCGATGACGGCGGGTGGCAGGGCGCGCACGGGCATGCCGAGGATGCCCATCGAGGAAAGGCCCGCCACACCCATGGCGAGGGTTTGGTAGACGGTGAACCCGACAGCGGAGTCGGCCATCAGCATGAGCACCAGGAGCACGGCGGTGACCAGGAGCAGGGGGATGACGTAGAGCCGGGCCCTGTCGTGGAAGAAGCGGTCGAACAGCCAGCCGCCGAGGAAGACGGTCGCGCACATGACCAGGCCGGGGATGGCGGACATGACACCGGTGTTGATGAGGGAGATGCCGCGCTCCTCCAGCAGGTAGCTGGGCACCCAAGTGATCAAGCCGTAGCCGAGCATGTTGGTGGCGCAGAAGAGGGCGGCGAACTTCCAGACCGACGGCGAGCGCATAACGGTGCCGAGGCCGAGCCCCTTGTCGTGAACGATGTCGGAGCCGTTGAGGTGAGCGGGCAGCGCCCTGGGCAGCAGCTTCCAGAGCAGAACGCCGATGGCGACGCCGGCGGCGGCGGTGACCCAGAAGGTGTGGCGCCAGCCGAGGGCGAGGATGAGCGGCGCGACGATGAGCGGGGCGACGCCGGCACCGAGCTGGTTGGACGCGAGCATGGCACCGGCGGCGGTGGCGCGGACGGCGGGGGTGGTGCGTTCCGCGATGGCCTTGAAGGACGCGCCGGGGAAGAGGCCCTGGCCGACGCCGAAGAGGGCACGGATGACGAGGAGGGATGCCAGGCCCCAGGCGATACCGGTGAGGGCGGTGAAGACCGACCAGAGCAGCAGGGAGACCATGAGTTGGCGTCGGGCGCCGAACCTGTCGGCGAGGATGCCGCCCGGTATCTGGCACAGCAGATAGACCAGGGAAAAGGCGGTGATCAGCCAGCCCTGCTCGGTCTTGGTGAGCGCGAAGTCCTCGCCGATGAACGGCAACGCGACGGCCATCATCACTCGATCGACGTAGTCGATCACCCAGACACCCATGAGCAGACCGACGGTGACGGTCGCCGTCCTGCGTATCTGCGCGGGCGCCAGAGCGAGGGTGTCTTCGGCGAGTCCCATTCACAGGCCTCCGGAGCTTTCAAACCAATGTTCTGGCAACCCTCCATCACGTCACCCGGGAGTGCTTCGTGCGGGGACACGAAGTCGGGGCCGCCGGCGGTGCACCTGCACCAAGACCTGTCCACCGGCGTTGCTGACCGGGACCGCAGGCGCCTTCGATCTTCTGACGTTTCCGTTCCGCCAGGTCACACGCTCTCGTGAACAGGCCAGGAAGACTGACGGACATGGCCGAGTAGTGCGCGATGACCCCCATGGCCGCGCGTGATGCTCAGATGTAAAGGGGCGGCAGGTTCAAAAGTCCTGCCCAGCGACATCGGACATGCTGATCCCGCAGAGCGGGGAGTCAGGGATGGCCGCTGGACAAGCTGATGTCCGGCTCATCCCCACCTGAGTTTTCCGAGCGTGAAGAGCGCCGATGATGGGTTGAACGGGCTTGGCGGTGGAATGCCAGCAGGGAGCGCTACGGCTCGACCGATCGAGTCGGTGTTGGGGGATCGCCTTGGAGCAGTGGGCCAGGCGCGAGGACCGGCGGCTGCTAACCGGCCGTGGTCAGTTCGTCGCGGATATGGCGGTGCAGAATTGCCTGGATGCGGTCTTCGTCAGAAGCGGGATCGCTCACGGTGTCGTGCGCGACGTGGACTGCGCGGCCGCTCGAGAGGTGCCGGGAGTGGTCGGGGTGTGGTCGGCGGCGGACCTGTCCGGGTTACCCGCGTGTGCGCACGCTGCCGCGCGCCTGCAGGATCTGCCGCCGGTGCCTCATACGCTGCTCGCGAAGCTGTCCACCGCTGAGGCGGTCGCCGGGCGTGAATGGCCGGCGTTGGCGAAGGACCGTGTGCGGTATGCGGGAGAGGCCGTCGCGGTTGTCGTGGGAGAGGACCGCTACCGGGCCGAGGACGGAGCCGCCGAGGTCGCCGTCCGGATCGATCCGCTGCCGGCCGTGGTGACGCCCTCCGCCGCCGCCGGCGACTCGGTTCTGCTGTTCGACGGGCTGAGCAACACCGCGTTCCGGGGAGAGGCCGGGACACCGATCGAGGAGACGGTATGGCAGGAGGCGGCCGTCGTCGTCGAGGCCCGCTATCGCCAGCAACTCCTGATGCCGACGCCGATGGAGTGCCGGACGATCCTCGCCGTCCCCGAACAGGACGGGCGGTTGACGGTGTGGTCGGGGCATCAGATGCCTCACCGGCTGCGGCGAGAACTGGCGGCGCTGCTGGGAATGCCGCTCGACCGGATCCGCGTGGTGGTGCCCGATACCGGCGGCGCGTTCGGTTCCAAGAGCGCGGCGTTTCCGGAGTTCGTCACGGTGGTCTACCTGGCGGTGATGCTAGGGCGGCCCGTGCGCTGGATCGAGGACCGTCTGGAATCCATGACGGCCGCAACCCGCGGGCGGGGCCAGGACCAGCGGGTCCGGCTCGCCGCCGACGCCGACGGGCACCTGCTCGCCTACGAACTGCAGATCGACGCCGACGTGGGCGCCTACCCTCATCTCGGGGTGGGCCTGCCCATGCAGACGGCCTGGATGGCCACCGGGCCGTACGCCACGCCGCGGGTTCACGCCTCCGTGCGCTCGGTGCTGACCAACACGATGGTGACCTACCCGTATCGCGGTGCCGGCCGGCCGGAGGCGACGATCGCGCTGGAGCGGTCGATGGACCTGCTGGCCCGCCGACTCGGGCTGGACCCGGCGGAGTTGCGGCGACGCAACTTCATCCCGGCCGAAGACTTCCCGTACCAGACTCCCACCGGCCGGTGCTACGACAGCGGGAACTACGCCGCCGCCCTCGACCTGGCGTTGGAGACCATCGGCTACGACACGTGGCGGGCCGAGCAGACACGCCGCAGGCATGACCCGCGCGCCCTGCCGCTGGGCATCGGCCTGTCCTGCTACGTGGAACGCTCCGGCGGAGAACCGGGGGGACTGCACGACTTCGCCGGCATCGAAGCGCACGAGGACGGCACGATCATCGCCCGCTGCGGCGCGGCATCCAGCGGGCAGAGTCATGAGACAACCTTTCCCGCGCTGGTCGCCGCGACCCTCGGCGTCGACGAGAGCCGGGTACAGCTGATCGAGGGAGACACCGACGCGCAGCCCGAGGGCCTGGGTTCCTTCGCCAGCCGTTCGGCGCAGGTCGACGGGGCGGCCCTGCACCACGCCTCCGCCCTGCTCATCGACCTGGCACGCGAGCGGGCCGCGGACTTGTGGGGGACGCCGGTCGAGGAGGTGGAGTGGTCCGACGGCTCGGTCCACCACGTCCGGGACGGCTCGGCCGCCATGGACGTGGCGGAACTGGTCAAGGCCACCGGACCGCTCAGCGTCGACGACCGGTTCGAGTCGGGCATGGGCTTTCCGTTCGGCGCCCACGTCGCCGTCGCCGAGGTCGATCCGGAACTCGGCACCGTCCGCGTGCTACGGCTGGTCGTCGTGGACGACTGCGGAGTCGTGCTCAACCCGGCGATAGTACGCGGGCAGGCATTCGGTTCGGCCGTCCAGGGGATCGGCCAGGCCCTGTACGAGGGCATCCCGTACGGCGACGACGGCGTGCCGCTGCTGGCGGGCGGCCTGCTGGACTACCTTCTGCCGACCGCAACCGAGGTCCCGCCCATCGAGGTCAAGGAGACCCGCACCCCGAGCCCGAGTACGCCGCTGGGTGCCAAGGGGGCGGGTGAGTCGGGCTGCATCGGCACACCTGCGGCGATCGTCAACGCCGTGGCCGACGCGCTCCAGATCGCCGACCCCGGTCTGCTGCAGATGCCGCTGACCCCGGACGTCGTGTGGCGCGCGGCCCGCGCCGCGAAGTACGAGGGAGCCCGTTGAAACCCGCAGCCTTCGACTACGTCGCACCTCGCACCGTGGACGAGGCCCTGAACGCCCTCGGCGACACCCGGCGCGACGTCCGCGTCCTCGCCGGTGGCCAGAGCCTGATCCTGGAGATGCACCTGCAGCGGATCCGTCCCGACCTGGTGGTCGACATCAACCGTGTCGCCGGGCTCGACCGCCTGAGCGTGAACGACGGCACGGTCGAGATCGGCGCGCTGGTCCGCCACGGCGTCTTCGAGTCCCCGCAGGCCGTGCCGGGTCCGCTCGGCAGGCTGTTCGCACTCGCCGCCGTCAACATCGCCCACCCGCCCATCCGCGCCCGTGGCACGATGGTGGGCAGCCTCGCCTGGGCGCATCCGGCATCGGAGTGGTGCGCGATCGCCCTCGCGCTCGACGCCGTGATCGAGGTACGCAGTACCGGCGGCGCCCGCGAGATCGCGGCCCGTGACTACTTCCGCGGCCCTTTCCAGACCGCGCGCGCACGAGACGAGCTCATCACCTCGCTGCGGTTCCCGCTGCCCGCGGAGGACACCGGGGTCGGCTTCATCGAGCACCGGCGGACGCACTTCTGCTTCGCCCAGGTGGCCGTTGCCGCCGCGCTCACCGTGCACGACGGACTGATCAGCGACGTGAGGATCGGCCTGGTCAACTGCGCCGACCGGCCGATTCGGGCCCACGCCGCCGAACAGGTCCTGATCGGCCGCGAGGTCATCGTCCCGGCGGTCGGCGACCGGCTGCCCGGCGGCCACCCATTCGCCCGTGCCGGCCGGATCGCCGCCGACCAGGACGCCGCTCCTCTCGCCGAGCCATACGCCGACCCGGAATACCGGCGGCAGGTCATCGCCGTCCTGGTCGGCCGAACGCTGCGCCAGGCGGCGGAGGGAGTCCTTCAGTGAAGATCACGCTCACGGTCAACGGCGACGACTACCCGCTGGATGTCGAGCCGCGACGTATCTTGGCCGATGTACTACGCGAGGACTGCCGGCTGACGGGCACACACCTCGGTTGCGAGCACGGTGTCTGCGGGGCCTGCACAGTGCTGGTGGACGGCCAGGCCGTACGTTCATGCCTCATGCTTGCCGTACAGTGCGACGGCAGGTCGGTACGCACCGTTGAAGGCTTGGCGGGGCCTGACGGCGAGCCGCATCCGCTCCAACGGGCCTTCTCCGCCGAGCACGCCCTGCAGTGCGGTTTCTGCACACCGGGCTTTCTGATGGTGGCGGCAGGCGCCCTGGAGGCCGACCCGGCGATCGGCGACGATCCGGAACGGGTACACGGTCTGGTCGAGTCCAACATCTGCCGGTGCACCGGCTATGAACCCATTCGGCGGGCGATCATGCGCGCCGCGGCCGAGTCGGCCTCGCTTCGGAGGCGGTGATGGGCAGGTCATCTCCCGCTGGGCAGCGGCCGCAGGCCGTCCTCATGCACCCGCGCTGCAGCCGCCCGACCCGAGGGGGAACGCCGGTACCTGGTCAACCTGCTCGGCACGCCGGTCGCACGCGGACCCCTCAGGCGGAGGTGAAGAACCGGCGGCCGGTGGCCGTCCCGAGTGCCGACCGCTCAGCCAGGTTGATCCCCATCTCCGACAGCCTCACCAGGTGAATCAGTCGCTGCTCTTCCCAGTCCGCCAGCCGCTGGGCGGGAAGGTCGTGACCGGGTGTCCATCCGCGCATGGCCGCGGCGAGGCCGGCCGCATCACCGAACGCCTTGGAGGTCCCGGAGGCGGTGTGCGGCCGGACCGTTCCGGCGGCGTCGCCGATGAGAGCCGCATGATCGGCGACCATCCGAAACGGACGAAGGTCGAAGACAGGCTGCATGAAGACCTCACCGTGGCGCACGAGCTCCGCGAACGGCGGCGGAAGCGATGCGTCCGCCGTGGCAACAACCTCCGCGACGACGTCCGGACGCATCTCCCCGGGCGGCAGGAAGGTTGTGAACCGCCTTCCGGACCGGCTCGCAAGCAGCCGTGGAACGTCACGCTCGAGCACGTTCGTGTACCACACCCAGTTGACCCGCCTGGAGCCCACGGCCAGCTCACCGCCGGGACCAGGGACCAGATAGCACAGCATCTGCAGGCCGTCCGCGCCGAAGAACGTGAACCGGCCTGCCAGCAGGTCCAGAAGGTCACCGGGCAGGGCCGACTCCGGTTCCAGCCCTCGCCAGGCCACATAGCCGGCGTACGCGGGACGCGCGGCGGGATCGAGTAGCCGCCGCGTGACCGAGCCGATCCCGTCCGCGCCCACCAGGAAGTTGCCCTGAGCCGTGTAGCCGTCGGCGAACTCGGCCGTGACGTCAGAACCTTCCACCCGGACCCGGCTAAGGGCACTGTCCAAGCGGTAGCAGACCCCGGCGAGGGGTTCTCGCAACGCCCGGTAGAGAGTGTCCCAGGCCGTCATCAACTGCGGGGCCTCATACCGGTCGGGACTGCGGTGGATGTGAAGCTGCTGGCGCTCGCGCAGTTCGACACTCACCGACTCCGCGGACATGCCGAGGCCCACCAACAGCGCCTCCACCTCCGGCTGCATGACGATTCCAGCGCCACGGGCCTGCATCCTGCCCGCCGACCGTTCGTACACGGCAGTTTCCGCACCGGCCGCCCGCAACTCATGAGCCGCTGCCAGACCCCCGACGGACCCACCGATGATCAAAGCCTTAAACCCCGGACGCATCGGATACCCTTCCCTGCTCGCAAAAGGCGGCAGTTCTTTTCATACTCGCTCGGCCCCTGCATTCCCCTTGATCCAGCGCGGCACGGCTGCCGTCTCCCCGTCTGCGCCGCGCGGTCATAGCATCCCCCGCTTCCTGTCCGAGAAGGGCCCGCCGCCCCCAGAACGTCCACCATTCGCCGACCGGGGTGCAGCCGGGTCCGGTCACAGGGTGTGGCGCACGCCCGCCTGGCGAGGTCTCCCTGGCTCGCGTGAGGCGAACGTCGCTCCATGCGGGCCGAGTCGTGATGGATGCGGCCGCGGGCCCTGTCTCAGCTCATGGCCAGGGCCCGGTCTGGCGTGCCGATGGCCGGCGTCATAGCGTGTGGTCCGCCCCGAGCGGCGCGTCGTCGAACTCCGGATGACCACGCGGCTGGGCCGGCCACCCGACGGCCGCGCGGGCACACTTCACGTACCCGCGTTCGCCCGGCACCCTCTCACTGCGGCGGATCCTGCGAGAGGGCGTCGCGGAGTTGGGCCCTGGCACGGATGCCGAGCTTGGGGAAGATCTTGTGCAGGTGGTAGCCGACGGTCCGGGGCGAGAGGTAGAGCCGGGCCGCGATGTCGCGGTTGGTCAGGCCCTGAGCGGCCAGCTCGGCGATCTGCTGTTCCTGCGCGGTGAGCTCGCCGGCAAGGCTCGCCGCTGCCGCCGAGGCCCCCGCCGCCCGCAGTTCCGCGGCCGTGCGATCGATCCAGGGCCGGGCATCGAGCCGCTGGAAGCACTCCAGCGCGGCGCTGAGGTGCGGGCGTGCCTCGGCGCTGCGGCGCCGTCGGCGCAGCCACTCACCGAAGTCGAGTTGCGTGAGTGCCTTCTCGAAAGGCCAGCAGTCGACGGTGGAGTCGGCGAGGGCGGCGTGGAAGTGGTCCTCGGCGTCCTGGGTATCGCTCAGCAGGGCCGCGGCCCGGTGGAGGACGGCGGCCAGCCGGGGGGACCTGTCCGGTCCCAGGTCGCGCTCGACGGCGGCGACCACCGTGCGCGCGTCGTCCGTCCGCCCGGCGCGGACAGCCGCGGCGGCCAGGTCGCCCAGGTAGTAGACCGAGGCGTGGTAGTGGACGGGAGCGGGGCGGAAATCGCGGGTGAAGGTCGCGCGCAGCTGCTCGTAGGCATCGGCGTGCTCTCCGGCGACGAACGCGGCCATGCCCACGGCGTGACGGTGCCGCACCTGAAGGCTCAGGGATTTGCGCAGGTCCACGCCCCGCACGGCTTCCAATGCCCGCGTCCGCGCGTCCGCGTGGTCGCCGTGCAGAGCGCGCAGCGTGGCCTGGAGGATGCGGGAGCCCACGGTGACGTTGTCGGCTCCCGCTTCCGTGGCCATCCAGAACGCCTCCTCCGCCGCGGACTGGGCCGCCGTCCATGAACCGCTCTCGAACAAGGCGAGGGCGAGCGTCTGAGTGACGGTCGCGTTCGCGCCCGCGCCGCCGGCGCGGCGTATGACGTCCATGGTCTGCTCGAGAATGCGAACGGCCTGCTCGGTCTCGTCCAGGATCCAGGTCGTGCCGCCGAGCGCCGTAAGGTTCCCCAGCGACTCCGGCGACATGGCCGCCAGCCCCTTCTCCAGGAGCCCCAGCAGCCTCGTTCGTTGGTGATGCGGATCGATGACCGCCTGGGACCAGGCGAAGGCGGCGGGATCGTGGGCTTCGCCGATCAGAGCGTTGATCCGCCGCAGTTCCGCCCGGTAGAACGGCGCCCCGGAGTTGTAGACGGACGTCGCGGCGGTGGCCAGGGTGCCGAGCGCCAGGTCCGGAGCGGAGGTGGCGGTGGCTTCGGCCAGGCCGAGCAGCAGCGCCAGCGCCTCCTCGTGGCGGAGTGTGACCCCCAGGGCCCACCCGGCCAGGAGGGAGGATTCGGCACGCAGCCGTGGATCCTCGGTCAGGTCGCCGACGCGCCCGCTGATCTCGCCGACCCACTGGGGGTGGCCGGCGAACATGGCCGCCCGTGCGGCCGACAGCAGGCGCCGGGCGCGCAGCTCCGATACCGGGGTCAATTCCGCGGCGCGCTCCAGCGCTGCCGCGGCAGCCGCGTACCCGCCTCGGGCATGGGCGCGGTCGGCGCTCTCCGCCAAGGCGTCGGCGACCTCGGCGTCCTGACCCGTCGCCGCGGCGGCCAGGTGCCAGGCGCGGCGGTCCGGTTCCCCGGTCAGGGCGGAAGCCAGGGCGAGGTGGGCCTGCCGACGCTCAGAGAAGGAGGCCGCCTGGTAGACCGCCGAGCGGACCAGCGGATGGCGGAACAGCACCTGGCCGTCCTCGACTCGCACCAGGCCGACGCTCTCCGCGGGCGCCAGTGCCTGGACGGCGTCCAACGACGGGGCGGCCCGTAGGAGGTCGGCCAGTCGCCCCGTTCCCGCGGCGACCAGAAGCAGCACCTCACGCGTGGGCGCGGGCAGGCCGGGGAGGTCGGAGGCGAAGAGGTTCTCCAGGCGCGCGGTGAGCTGAGGGGCGGCACCGCCGTCCTGACCCGTGCCGGTCCGGCCTCGGGCGACGGCTCGGGACAGCTCGATCAGGGCCAGCGGGTTGCCGGCAGCCTGCTGGAGGATCTGAGTTCGGGCCCTGCCGCGGGGTGGGTTCGGCTGGACGTCCAGGAGCAGCCCTGCCTCTGCCCGGTCCAGCGGGCCGACGGCCACGTGCGGGAAGTCCCGGTCGAAGCGAGCCGGCACGGCCTCCTCACGCGCGGCGAGCAGCATCACCACCGGCTTGCCCTCCAGACGCCGGGCGAGGAAGCCCAGCACGTCCACCGAGCCGAGGTCGAGCCACTGAGCATCGTCCACCAGCAGGAGCAGCGGCCGGCGTGAGGAGGCGTCGCCGATGAGGGTGAGCACGCTCATGCACAAGGACAGCTGGTCGAGGGGCATGTCGTCCTGCGCCGCCGCCATCCCGAAGGCGCGGTCGAGGGCCTTTCGCTGGTTGACAGGCAGCGTGTCACCGGGAAGCAGCGGGTGCAGGAGCTGGTGGATACCCGAGAGGCCCAGCCCGGCTTCAGCCTCGCTTCCGCGCACACGCAGGGTCCGCAGGCCGCGGGCCAGGCCCTGCTCGGCCGTCCGGTCGACGAGTGTGCTCTTGCCCGCGCCCGCCTCTCCGGTCAGCACCAGCACGTGTGGGCCGGTGCCGTCCACCGCCCCGAGTAGGCCCTCGATGCGGGACAGCTCGGCAGCTCTGCCCAGGATGCCGGGATCGGCGGGGTGCATCTCGGTCGTTCTCCTCAAGCCGGCGATCACGACGCCGGGGATCCTGTCAGCTGCCGCACGGCCTTCCACCGGTGGCCGGCGTACGACTGGTCATGTGACAGAAGCGTCGCGACCTTTGTCCTCCCGATTATGGCCTGGCCAGGAAAGCGCTCCACAACCATGATCCGGAGTAGGTGCATGACGGTTCGCCCACCCCAGGAAGTGGCCGGCCGTACGGCGAAGTCGCCACCTCTCGGTCGAGACGGCGGACTGATGCACCGGCCGGCACCGTCGCGGCATGGTGGCAGCATGCCAACCGTCATCGGCTCCGTCGAGGAGAGCCCCTGGTCCCCGACCGCCTCCGCGAGTCCGCGAGCCCGGGTGCTGACCACCCGCTCGGTTCCGCCGCACGAGAGCCTGGACTTCTGGCACGACGCCGTGCTCGCGACCCTGGTAGGGATGGAGATCGCCACTGAAGGCAGCACCTATGACGCGGCGATGCGCACCGACCACCTCGGGGACCTTCAGATCACCACGGTGGAATGCGACCCGGGGCGCGTCCACCGGGCGCCGCGCTTCATCGCCCGTGGTGACGGGCGGCACGTCTTCGTGGCCCTCCAGAGCACCGGTCGGGCCCAGGTCGAGCAGGACGGTCGCACCACCGAGTTGCGAGCCGGGGACATCGGGTTCTTCGAGACCATCCGGCCCTTCCGCACCACCTTCCCGGAACACTTCCGACTGAAGATCTTCGCGGTTCCGCGCGGCCTGCTCGCGCGGTCGGAGGCCGACCTGCGACAGCTCACCGCGCGGGCAGTGCGCCCGAGCGGCGGTCTCCCCGCCCTGCTCATGCCGCTGCTGGAGCGGCTGGCGGACACCTCCGACGGGTACGCGACGCCGATGGCCGAGCGACTGGCCGCGTCCGTCATCGACCTGGTGGCGGCCACCGCGGCGGCCCAATTGGGCGAGGATCCGGCCGAGCTACCGGGTGCCGACCGTGTCCTGCTGCTGAGGATCAAGACTTTCGTTCGCTGGCATCTGTCCGACCCCGGCCTGACCCCTCAGGTCATCGCCGACGCCCACGGCATCTCCGTCCGATACCTGCACCGGCTGTTCGAGGCCGGGGACACCACTTTGTGCCGGTGGATCCGCGAGCTGCGCCTGCAGGAATGCCGCAGGGAACTCGCCGCACGGGCACCGGGATCCGTCGGCCTGGGTCAGGTCGCGAGGCGCTGGGGATTCACCAGTCCCGCCCGGTTCAGTAAGGCCTTCCGCAGCTCCTTCGGTCTGTCACCCACGGATTGGCTCGCCCGAGAGCGGGCGAGCCGCGCGGAGGCGGATGCGCTGTGCTGACAGGGGCGCTGACCTCCCCGGGCCAGGGAATGTTCTTCTCCACCCGGGATCTCGCTCCCGGCGACCGTGTCGCCGCTTGGGAACGCGCGCTCTCGCAGGTTTTCGTGGACCTCGAGGTCGCCGTCGACGGCGAGCGCCCATGGGCGGGCGAGCTCGCCGCCGAACGATTGGGGGCCCTCCAGATCGCCACGGAGGAGTTCGGCCCGGGAACGTTCCTGCGTGATGCCAGGTCGGTGGCCGCCGACCGCCGCACCCACATCCTGGTGCGTCAGCAACTGGACGGCGACGCGCTGCTGTTGCAGGACGGCCGCATGGCCGAACTCGTGCCTGGCCGCCTGGCGTTCCATGACGCGCGGCGCCCGTTCAGGATCGTGCTGCCGCAGCGGCAGCGGGCCCGGATCCTCATGATGCCCCGGGCACTGCTACGCCTGGAGGAAGGGCAGCTGTCCGCCCTCTCGGGCACGGTGGTGGACGAAGCCGGGGAGGGAGCGACGGCCCTGCTGCTGCCGTTGCTGTGCGGGCTCCTCGAAGAGGTCGCCATGGCCACCACGAGCCGACGCGAACAGCTCGCCCGCGTCGCCGCGGAGATCCTTGCCACCATGGCCCTGGAACAGGTCACCAGGCGGCACACGTCGGCGCTGTGGGAGCGGATCACGGCGTCCGTCCAGGCTCGGCTGGGAGAGCCCGGACTCGCCCCGCAGGACATCGCCGATCAGCACGGCATCTCCCTGCGCTACCTGCACCGGCTCTTCCAGCTGCACGGCACCACCGTCAACGGCTGGGTGCGAACGCGGCGGCTCCAGGCGGCACGCCAGGAACTCGCCCGGCTCGGCCCGGCCCATAGGCCGATCGCCGCAGTGGCCGCCCGCTGGGGGTTCACCAGCCCCTCCCACTTCAGCCGGACATTTCGCGAAGCGTACGGCATGTCGCCAACGCAATGGCGCGGACGGGCCCAAGCGTGACGAGCGTCGGGGCCGAAGAAGGGCTCGCCGAGGCGACGGTCGCCGAGAACCGGCGACCTGGCGAGAGGAGGCGAAGGCGACCGTGGCGGGGCCTCCGGGGAGCAGGGTGAGGTTCTCGGCGGGTCCCCTCGGCAAGGGCGGTTCAGGCGATGTGCCGCAGCAATGCAGCGACCGCCGCGGGCGGCTCGCCCGGGGGCCGTACCACCATCACCCTCCATCTGGGTGCGTGCCGGGCGAACCGGTACGTCGGCAGGTCGGGGAAGCGGCTCGCGATGGACAGGGGCATGATGCAGACGCCCAGGTCGTTGCGGACCAGCTCGGACGCGGCCACGATGTCGTTGACCTCGAAGGTCGTGCTGCGGTCGACACCGGCGGCGCGAAAGGCCCGGTCGACGGAGTGGCGGATCGCCCAGCCGGGGGTGAAGTCCACCAGGGGCAGCCGGGCGACCTCGGCCAGTTCGACCCTGCCCTCAGCGGTTCTCGCGATGAGGTCCCGCTGCGGTGAAGCCACCAGGACCATGTCCTCGCGAGACAGCAGCCGGGTCACGAGCCCCCGCTGCTGCTGGCGGTCGAGCGCCACCACCGCCAGATCCACGGTGCCCTCGCGCAGGGCCTGCCGGATGTCGGCCACCGCGGCCTGGCGCAGCTGGACCACCACTCCCGGGTGCTCCGCCCGCAGCGCGGCCAGCGCGTGGTGCAGTCCCGCCCAGACACCCTGCATCGTGCCGACGGTCACCCGGCCGCGCAGTTCTCCCTTGGCCGCGTCGACCGCCTCGCGCGCCAGGTCGGCCGCGCGCAGCGCCGCTCGTGCCGCGGGTACGAATGCTTCACCGGCCGGTGTCAGCGACACGCGGTGCGTGGTCCGGGTGAACAACGGAGTGCCGAACTCGCGCTCAAGGGCGCGGACCGTGCCGGAGACGGCGGACTGGACCACGTTCAGACGCCTCGCCGCCGCTGTGAACCCACCCGCCTCAGCCACCGCGACGACGACTTCCATCTGCCGCAGGTCCATCATCCGCTCCCAGTGCCGCGGCGCCCGTCCGAAGGGCGACGATCTTCACAGCATCGTAGGCGGACGAGGAGTCCACGGCCTCGGCTCAGACACGGACCAGGGGAGCGGCGACCGGGTGTTCCGCCGAGAACCAGGTCTGCAGTTCCCCGGTACAGATCACCTGCGAGATCAGCAGGTCGTTGGTGCCGCCGTCGCCCAGGTCGGCGATCCGGGCCGCCGCGTCGTGCACTTGACCAGGATCGTCTCCTGGGCCTCCAGCAGCCGGGAGTGCATGGCCCAGACTTCCTCGACGCCGTTCGGTGACCGCGGAATCGAGGTGATCTCGGCGAGGTGCCGGGGATCGCCTTCGCGACGCCGCCCAGGGGCTGGACTGGCGGGGACGAGTTGTCCAGGAGTTCATGCGGTGATGGCCAGGAGCGCACTGCTGTCACCTCCGGGGCGGGCGTCGGCCCGCGTCCCGATGCTCAGTGACCCAGTAGAGCAGTGCCAGGACCGGCAGGGCCGTGCCGAGGACGCTGACCGCGCCCCAGCCGCCGGCGTGATAGGCGATCGAGCCGAGCTCGGATCCGAGGGCGCCGCCGAGGAAGAAGGTGGCGATGAAGGCGCTGTTGAGGCGGGCTCGGGCGTTGGGGTCGAGCTGGTAGATGGTGTGCTGGCCGAGGATGAGGGTGGTCTGGACGGCCATGTCGAGGACGATGGCGGCCAGGGCGATCAGCACGATGCTGCGCTGACCGAAGCCCGCGACGCCGAAGGCGAGCGCGGCGACGGCGAGCGCGGCGCCGGTCATGCGCCGGGTCAGTCTGCGGTCGGCCCAGTGGCCGGCGAGCGGGGCGATGGCCGCACCGGCGGCTCCGACGAGCGCGAACACGCCGACGCCGACGGGGGAGTAGTGGAAGTGGGGGCCGGTGAGGACGTAGGAGACAGTGGTCCAGAAGGCGCTGAAGGCACCGAACATCGCCGCCTGGTACAGGCCGCGGCGCAGCAACGCCGGGTGTGTGCGCACCAGCTTTACCGTGGAGCGCAGCACATGGTGGTACGGCATGGACGTGGTGCGCGCGTGCTGGGGCAGCGCTGCCCGCAGCGCCACGGCCAGGACAGCCATGAGGATAGCGGAGCCGAGGTAGACGACGCGCCAACCCGCGATGTCGGAGACCAGGCTGCTGAGCGTGCGGGACAGCAGAATGCCGGTGAGCAGCCCACTCATCACCCGACCGACAATGCGGCCGCGCGCGTGGTCAGGGGCCAGGCTCGCGGCCAAAGGGACCAGGATCTGGGCGACGACCGACGTGGCGCCGCTGATCAGGGAGGCGGCCAGCAGCATGGGGAAGCCGGTCGCGAGACCGGCCGCGACCAGGGCGAGGGTGGTGATCGTCAGTAGTGCGGTGATCAGGCTGCGCTTCTCGAGTCGGTCGCCGAGGGGGACCAGGAAGAGCATGCCGATCACGTAGCCGACCTGGGTGAGGGTGATCAACGCGCCCGCGGTCGCGGTGCTGATGTGGAAGACGTCGCGCAGCGACGAGAGCAGGGGCTGCGCGTAGTAGAGGTTGGCGACCGTCGTACCGGTGGCGACGGCCAGCAGGGCGATCAGCCAGCCCGGTACACCGTGAGCGGGCTCTGCACGGACGGTCTTCCGGCGCGGAGTGCGAAGTGTGGATGACTGGGACACGGAGACCTTCTTCGGAGGAAGGGGCACCTTGCTCGGTGCCTTCACGGGGCACAAGCGCTCGACGACGCTCGCCGCTTCCCCATCCACGGCGATGGTTCGAGATGTCGGTTATCTCAACCGGAGATCGCCGACGACGCCGTGTTCACCGTGGACACCGGCATGTGCTGTGTGGGCGGCGCATTCCTGACGTCGAATGGTCGGATCCGCATCCTCGTCGGCTCGTTCGTCCATGGGCTCGGCGCGGCCGGTCCCCAGGACCGGGCCATCGGCCTCTCCGGGCTCGAACAGCAAGGGGGAGCGGGCCAGTGGTCCGACGGCGAGGGGTTGGTCCCCTCGGCGTCGTGCAACGGGCATCGGCGTACGCCGGCGGCGCAGAGCAGCATCACGGCTCCGGCGATCAGCAGGCACGTGGTGAGCCCGAGCCGATCGGCGACCGTACCCCACAGGGGTGCCGCCAGCGCCTGCCCGCCCTGGAAGGCAAGGAGGTAGACGGTGTTCCGTGGGGCGGGTCGGGGCGGCTTCCATGCGCTGTGAGGACATCGGACGTGCGTTTGTGGGCAACTACCGAATACGCAGCGCTTCTACGCTGAAGATCAGCGCCGCCGGGGTGCTCAGCACAGGTATCCGGTTCGTTTGCCGGATCGACCGGCGTACCCGACGAACTCCAGGAGATTCGCATGTCCGATGCCCTCGCGCCGACCCGGCCGGTGCTCGAGCCGGAGGCCCAGTCCTTCGCCGAGGCGACCGCCGACCCGCCGTACCTTTTCGACCTGCCTCCGGCGGAGGGACGCGAGGCCGTGGACAATGTCCAGTCCGGGGAGGTCGCCAAGCCCGCGGTGGACGAGGAGTGGATCACCGTCGTGGGCGGTCCCACGGGAGGCGTCCGGGCGCGTATCGTCCGGCCCGCCGGAGTCACCGGAGTACTTCCGGTGATCGTCTACATCCATGGCGCGGGGTGGGTGTTCGGCAACGCGCATACCCACGACCGCCTGGTACGGGAACTGGCTGTCGGTGTGAACGCCGCGGTCGTGTTCCCCGAGTACGACCTGTCGCCTGAGGCGCGCTACCCGGTGGCCATCGAGCAGAATTTCGCGGTCGCGAAGTGGGTCGTGGAGCAGGGCGCTTCCAAGGGCCTGGACGGTGCGCGGTTGGCCGTGGCGGGTGACTCGGTCGGGGGCAACATGGCGGCCGCGCTGACGCTGATGGCCAAGGAGCGCGGTGGGGTCGCGCTGGTTCAGCAGGTGTTGTTCTATCCGGTCACCGACGCGAGCTTCGACACCGGCTCCTACCACCGGTTCGCCACCGGCTACTTCCTGCGCCGCGATGGGATGCAGTGGTTCTGGGACCAGTACACCACCGATCCCGTCGAGCGGGGGCAGATCACCGCGTCCCCGCTGCGCGCCACTGTCCAGCAGCTTCAGGGGCTGCCTCCGGCCCTGGTCATCACCGCCGAGGCCGACGTGCTGCGCGATGAGGGCGAGGCCTATGCCGGAAAGCTGCGTCAGGCGGGTGTGCCGGTCACCGCGGTGCGGTTCCTGGGCATCATCCACGACTTCGTGATGCTCAACGCCCTGCGCTCCACTCAAGCCGCCCAGGGCGCGATCACGCTCGCCGTACAGACCCTGCGCAGCGCCCTGCACACCGACTGAGTCCGAGGTGAGCACTCGAGCGTGCGCTCGGTGCGCCCCTGGCCGGCCGCGCCGGCCAGGGGCGCCATCGATCATCCGGTCATGACGGCGTGCAACCGGAGGTAGGTCTCCGCCTCCGCGTGCCGGTTGGCCCGCTGGAGGGTACGGCCCAGCAGCAGGTGGGCGTACGCCTCTGTGGGGGCACGCTCGATGACGGCACGCAGTTCCGCCTCGGCTCCACGCAGCTGGGCGGAGTGGTAGTAGGCGCGGGCCAGCAGCAGGCGGGCCGCCACGTTGCCCGGCTCGGCGGCGACCACCGGCGCCAGGATGCCGGCGGCGCCGATGTAGTCCTTGAGTTCGAAGAACATCCGGCCGCGGGCGAACTCCTCGGCCAGGGTCGCGGTCATGGCCGCTCCTCTCCGTCGGTGTGCGGCATCCGCTCGGCGGGGACGACGCCCAGGCGGCCGGCCTGATAGTCCTCCATCGCCTGCAGGATCTCGGCGCGTGTGTTCATCACGAAGGGCCCGTAATGCACGACGGGCTCGCGGATCGGCTGCCCGCCGAGCAGCAGCACCTCCAGGTTCGGCTCGGCCTGCGGCTGGCGCGGGCTCGCGGCCAGTGTGAGCGCGCCGCCGGGTCCGAAGACGGCCAGCTGCCCCTTGCGGATCGGCGCGTGCTCGGCGCCCGCCGAGCCCTGGCCTGCCAGCACGTAGGCCAGCGCGTTGAAGCCCGGGTTCCACGGCACGCTCAGCGTCGCGCCCGGGCTGACGGTGGCGTGCACCATCGTGATCGGGGTGAACGTGATCCCGGGCCCCTGGTGACCGTCCAGCTCGCCGGCGATCACCCGCAGCAGCGCGCCGCCGTCGGCCGAGGCGAGCAGCTTGGCCTCGCCGCCGCGGATGTCCTGGTAGCGCGGCGGGTGGAACTTGTGCGCCCGCGGCAGGTTGACCCACAGCTGGATCCCGTGGAACAGCCCGCCGGACACCACCAGGTGCTCCGGCGGCTTCTCGATGTGCAGCAGCCCGGACCCGGCGGTCATCCACTGGGTGTCGCCGTCGGTGATCGTGCCGCCGCCGCCGTTGGAGTCCTGGTGGTCGAAGATCCCGTCGATGATGTAGGTGACGGTCTCGAAGCCGCGGTGCGGGTGCCAGGCCGTGCCCTTGGGCTCGCCGGGCGCGTACTCGACCTCGCCCATCTGGTCCATGTGGATGAACGGGTCCAGGTCGGCGGAGGAGACCCCGGCGAACGCGCGCCGTACGGGGAAGCCCTCCCCCTCGAAGTCGCTGGGCGCGGTGGTCACCGACCGGACCGGGCGCTGGACGGCCGCGGCGGGATCGGGCACGACCACGCGGGGCAGCGTCAGCGTGTTGGCGGTGATGGCGGGCATGGCCCCTCCAAACTTTGTTGAATGTTAAACATTCAACTTGCGGAACAGTTTTGGCGTGAGGGAAATTTCCCGAACTCAGGCTGCTGAGTGCGCGGTGACAGACGGGGGAGCGCGGTGGCACGTCACTGGCGCGGTTCGACGGGACGTACGTGACGAGACATCCGTGGTTCAGTCGAAGCGCAGGTCCGAGAGCCGCCGTTCGAACGAGGTGTCGTCGTCCTGGGAGGTCGCGCCGGCCGGGCGGGTGGCCATCAGGGCGGCCATCTCCCGGCCCGCTCGCCGTATGCGCGCGGGCAGGCCCTCCACGTACTTGTCGCCGCCGGATCCCCAGTCCTCGGACGCCGCGTACACGGCGGTGGGGACGACCACGGCGCGCAGGTAGGTGAAGAGCGGGCGCAGGGCGTGCTCCAGGACGAGTGAGTGGCGGGCCGTGCCTCCTGTCGCCGCCACGAGGACCGGCTTGCCGGGGAGGGCGTCCGGGTCGATGAGGTCGAAGAAGGACTTGAACAGCCCGCTGTATGAGGCGGTGAACACCGGTGTCACGGCGATCAGGCCGTCGGCGCGCGTGACCGCGTCGATCGCGGTGGCCAGCTGTCGCGGCGGGAAACCGGTCACGAGGTTGTTGGCGATGGCGACGGCCAGTTCCCGCAGCTCGATGACCTGGATCTCCACGTCGTGGCCCTGATCGGCGAGTTCGGAGCGGGCCGCCTCGGCGAGACGGTCCGCGAGCAGACGTGTGGAGGACGGTGTGCTCAGCCCTGCGGCCACGGCGACGAGCTTCATGCGGCCGTCACTCCGTTCGCGGAGGATGCGGCGGCGATCAGCGAGGCGTGCGTGGGGGCGTCTGGAACGTCCGACGGGCGGCCTTTCGCGAACTCGGCGCGCAGCACGGGCACGACCTGCTCTCCGAGGATGTCGAGTTGTTCGAGCACGGTCTTCAGCGGCAGTCCGGCGTGGTCCATCAGGAAGAGCTGGCGCTGGTAGTCGCCGAAGTGCTCCCGGAAGGTCATTGTCCTGTCGATGACCTGCTGGGGGCTGCCCACGGTGAGCGGGGTCTCGTCCATGAACTCTTCGAGCGACGGGCCGTGCCCGTACACGGGGGCGTTGTCGAAGTAGGGCCGGAACTCCCGTACGGCGTCCTGGGAGTTCTCGCGCATGAACACCTGGCCGCCGAGGCCGACGACGGCCTGCTCGGGGGTGCCGTGGCCGTAGTGGGAGTAGCGCTCGCGGTAGTGCGCGATCAGGCGCTGGAAGTGGTCCTTGGGCCAGAAGATGTTGTTGGCGAAGAACCCGTCGCCGTAGTAGGCGGCCTGCTCGGCGATCTCCGGGCTGCGGATCGAGCCGTGCCAGACGAACGGCGGGACGCCGTCGAGCGGCCGGGGCGTCGAGGTGAAGCCTTGCAACGGGGTGCGGAAGCGGCCCTCCCAGTCCACGACGTCCTCGCGCCACAGCCGGCGCAGCAGCGCGTAGTTCTCGACGGCCAGCGGAATGCCCATGCGGATGTCCTGGCCGAACCAGGGGTAGACCGGCCCGGTGTTGCCCCGCCCCAGCATCAAATCGACACGCCCGTCGGCCAGGTGCTGCAACATCGCGTAATCCTCGGCGATCTTCACCGGGTCGTTGGTGGTGATCAATGTCGTGGCGGTCGAGAGGATGAGCCGCTCGGTGCGCGCCGCGATGTATCCGAGCATGGTGGTCGGCGACGACGGTACGAAGGGCGGGTTGTGGTGCTCGCCGGTCGCGAACACGTCCAGGCCCACCTCCTCCGCCTTGAGCGCGATCGTCACCATCGCCTTGATGCGCTCGTGCTCGCTCGGCGTCCTGCCCGTGGTCGGATCGGTCGACACATCGCCGACCGTGAAGATCCCGAACTGCATGGCGGTCCCTCTTCTTAAGGCAATCGTGTCCGGGAATGATAGGCGTCACTCGCGTGACCGATATGACAGTGCGTGCACAGAACCTGCCCCGCCAGTGCCCTCGTCTCGCCCTGTCACCGCAAGGCGGAACACATCACACCGGTCCGTAGCCCCGCTGTGCGCGCAGGGGCCGGTGGTCGTGCGCTGCCAGGCAAGGTGTGGTCGCGTCACGGCGTAGTGTGGCGAGAATCGCCGTCGCGGATGCCGTCGGGAGGGGCCGAGGGAGTGGATCCTGGTGCCCGGCGGAAGTGGGTGGGTACGACCGCCGTCGGAGTCGACAGCGCCGCTGTCGCGCTCCACCAACCGAACGAGGTCGGTCACGTGGTCCGCGGCGCGGGCCGTGCCGTGAGCTGACAAGTCCCGGAGGTGAAACATGGCGGAGGCCGTCGACGCAGCGCGTACGGTCATCCTGACCGTGGACGACGACCCGGCGGTGTCCCGCGCCGTCGCCCGTGACCTGCGCCGCCGCTACGGCGACCGGTACCGCGTGGTCCGCGCCGAGTCCGGTGAGTCGGCGCTGGAGGCTCTGCGCGAGCTGAAATTGCGGGGCAGCCATGTCGCGGTGCTCCTGGCCGACTACCGCATGCCGCGGATGAACGGCGTCGAGTTCCTGGAGCAGGCCCTCGACCTGTTCCCCGGCGCCCGGCGCGTGCTGCTCACCGCGTACGCCGACACCGGCGCCGCGATCGACGCCATCAACATCGTCGACCTCGACCACTACCTGCTCAAGCCGTGGGCCCCGCCGGAGGAGAAGCTCTATCCGGTGGTGGACGACCTGCTGGAGTCCTGGCGGGCCACCGACGGCAAGGAGACGCCCACCACCAAAGTGGTCGGTCACCGCTGGTCGGCACGCTCCTCCCAGATCCGGGAGTTCCTGGCCCGCAACCAGGTTCCCTACCGCTGGTACTCGTCCGACGAACCGGAAGGCCGGCGCCTGCTCCACGCCGCGGGTCAGGACGGGCTTCGGCTGCCGCTGGTGGTCACCCCGGACGGCGTCGCGCTCGTGGAGCCCGAGGAGCGTGAACTGGCGGGCCGGGTGGGGCTGTCGACGACTCCGGCGGCCGACTTCTACGACCTCGTCGTCGTCGGCGGCGGACCGGCCGGCCTGGGCGCGGCCGTGTACGGAGCCTCCGAAGGGCTGCGGACGGTCCTGGTCGAGCGCGAGGCGACCGGCGGCCAGGCAGGTCAGAGCTCGCGCATCGAGAACTACCTCGGTTTCCCGGACGGGGTCTCCGGGGCACAGCTCACCGACCGGGCGCGGCGTCAGGCGGCGAAGTTCGGGGCCGAGCTGCTGACGGCGCGTCAGGTCACCGGGCTGGAGGTGCGGGGCGCGGCACGCACACTCCGGTTCTCGGACGGTTCCGAGGTCTCCGCGCACTGCGTGATCCTGGCGACGGGCGTGTCGTACCGGCAGTTGGACGTGCCGGGCGCCACCGAGTTGACCGGGCGCGGGGTGTACTACGGATCAGCCCTGACCGAGGCTCCCGCGTGCCAGGGGCAGGACGTGTACATCGTCGGCGGGGCGAACTCGGCCGGCCAGGCCGCGATGTTCCTTGCCCGGGGTGCCAAGTCCGTCACCTTGGTGGTGCGCGGGTCGTCGCCGGCCGCCTCGATGTCGCACTACCTTCTCCAGCGGGTCATGGAGTCCCCGGTGATCTCGGTGCGCACCGACACCGTCGTGGAGGCCGTCCACGGTACGGATCATCTGGAGAAGCTGACGCTGCGCAACACGGTGAGCGGAGAGACCGAGACCGTGGAGACCCAGTGGATGTTCGTGTTCATCGGGGCCGCGCCGTTGACCGACTGGCTGGACGGCACGGTGCTCAGGGACCCGCACGGGTTCGTCCTGACCGGCCCCGACCTGTCGCCGGACGGGCGCCCGCCCGCGGGATGGACGCTGGACCGGCCGCCATACCACCTGGAGACCAGCGTGCCGGGCGTGTTCGCGGCGGGCGACGTGCGGGCCGAGTCCGCCAAACGCGTCGCCTCCGCGGTGGGCGAAGGGGCCATGGCCGTCATGCTCGTGCACCGCTATCTGGAGCAGTCATGACCCGACCCGGTACGCGGTGCGACGAGGAAGAGCTGCGCTCCCTGTTCCTTTTCGAGAAGCTCTCCGACGACCAGCTCGCCCGGCTGTGCCGGGACGGCCGGGCGGAGTGGTTCGACCCGGGTACGGTCTACCGGGAGGGCGACCCGGCCGCGTACCTGTACGTCCTCTTCGAGGGCACGGTGGTGCTCTCACGCCGCGTCGGCGGCCAAGACGTGGACGTCAACCGCACCTCCATGCGCGGCGTGTACGCCGGGGCCTTCCAGGCCTACCTGGGCGACCAGGTGCCACAGGTCTACAACAACTCGATGCGGGTCACCGAGCCCTCCCGGTTCTTCGTCCTGCCCGCGGAGACGTTCGCGGAGATCATGCGCGACTGGTTCCCCATGGCCGTCCATCTGCTGGAGGGGTTGTTCTTCGGGACCAAGAACACCCAGCAGGCGATCGGGCAGCGCGAGCGCCTGCTGGCCCTCGGATCGCTGACGGCCGGGCTCACGCACGAGCTCAACAATCCGGCCGCAGCCGCGGTGCGGGCCACCGCCGAACTCCGGGAGCGGGTGGCCGGGATGCGCCACGGGCTCGGCGACATCGCGGCCGACCCGATCCGGCGGGACAGCGTCGACGCGCTGACCAAGATTCAGGAAGACACCGCCGAACTCGCGGCGCGGGCCCCCGCCCTCAGCCCGCTGGAGGCCTCGGACCGGGAGGACGTCCTGACAGACTGGCTGGACGAACACGGCATCGCCGACGGATGGCAGCTGGCGCCGACGTTCGTTCAGGCCGGTCTCGATACCGCCTGGCTGGACCGGATCGCCGCGGCCGTGCCCCCGGGCGTGCTCGACGCGGCCGTGCGCTGGCTGAACTGCACCGTCGAGACCGAACTCCTCCTCGACGAGATCGAGGACTCGACCACCCGCATCTCCACCCTGGTCGACGCGGCGAAGCACTACGCGCAACTCGACCGCGCGCCATACCGGCACACCGACGTACACGACCTGCTCGACAGCACGCTGGTCATGCTCTCGCAGAAGATCGGGGCGCATGTCAGTGTCGTCAAGGACTACGACCGCACGCTGCCCGAGATCCCGGCGTGCCCCGGCGAGCTCAACCAGGTGTGGACCAACCTCGTCGACAACGCGCTCTCCGCCATGGGCGGCACGGACGCCGACGGCACACTGACCGTACGCACCGCACGGGACGGCGACCGCCTGCTGGTCGAGATCGGCGACACCGGCCCCGGTGTGCCTCCCGACATCCGCGACCGCATCTTCGACCCTTTCTTCACGACCAAACCCGTGGGCGAGGGCACCGGGCTGGGCCTGGACATCTCCTGGCGCATCGTCGTCGACCGGCACGGCGGCGACCTGCGGGTCGAGTCCGTGCCCTCTGACACCCGTTTCCAGGTCCGCCTCCCGCTGTTCCCCGCCGACCTCACCACCCCCGAGGAGTTGCCATGAGTATTGAGCAGGCGATCGACCCCGCCGTTCCGCCGAGCGGCACCGGCTGCGTCGAGTGCGACGCGGCCGGCGGATGGTGGGTGCATTTGCGACGTTGCGCCCTCTGCGGCCACATCGGCTGCTGCGACGACTCGCCGTCCAAGCACGCCACGGCGCACGCCAAGGAGACGGGACACCCGGTGATCCGCAGTTTCGAGCCGGGTGAGGAGTGGTTCTGGGACTACACCACCTCGAAGTTCTACAAGTCCGGGCCCGCGCTGGCGCCGCCGGAGAGCCGCCCCGTCGACCAGCCCGTCCCCGGGCCCGCCGGGCGGGTACCCGCCGACTGGGGCGAACGCCTGGGTGGCGGGTGACCGAGTCACTGCGCCCGGCCCGCGGTGCCGGGGGAGACGGGTGGAAGCGCGAAGGTGCACGAGAGTTCGACGGAGCGGATGTCGGCGCGCGTACACCCGCGGTCGGGAAGCCGTACGCCGTCGGCCGATCCGACTCCGAGACGCCGGACGCCCACGTCAAATAATGGCATAACGAAGCGTTTGATCAGCCTGATGGCGTGGCACGACGCCGATATGACAGACAGCCATGGAACACCGTCGTATGGCGTGGAGAATCATAAAACACTGAGCAGGCGGAGCGTACTCAAAGGGGGAACATTCGCGGCGGCCTTGGCTTCCGCGGGAATCTACGAATTGGTCGACGCGCTGGTCGGGCCGATCGAACGGCCGCCGGTCGGGACGGCTCGACAGCCCTTGCCTCCGGAGCAATATGCCATTCCGCACCCGCGGCACATCATGGACGACGGCTTCGGGGTCGCGAGCAACAAGGGTAAGATCCCCGTCCTGATCCCGCCGTTCCACAACCATATCGTCACAGCGAAGCTGAATGTTCCGGCGGGGGCGAATTCTCTGCAGGAGGCGCAGCGGCACCTGGAAAGCGTGATCCAACGCCTGGAACAGCAGTTTCCGCCCCCGCCGAGCGGGGTGGGTGTCGTGGTCGCCTGGGGACTCCCTTATTTCGAGCATTACATCCCCAGACTCGAAAAGAGTTCGAGCTATTTCCACGCCGGAACATCGTACCCGGGCTATTTGCCGGTCGACGTGATGACCTCCAAGCAGCGTGGCCGCACCGTCTATGCGCTGCAGGAGTCCAGAACATTCCCGAGCGACGAGCCGCCTCCCGGGTTCGGGCCGGTTCGCCTGGAACAGAACGATGTGGCCGTGCTGCTGCGCAGCGATTCGCTTGACAACATCATGACCGCCACGAACGCCATTTTCGGGACGGGAAACAAGCAAGCGGGCAGCCTGTTCAAGGTGACCAGCATTCGCCGCGGCTTCACCGGCGGCGCCCACACCGGTGGGCAGGGGCTGGCGAGCAAGCTGGCGCTCGCGGCAGGCATTCCCGGTGCGAGTCTGATCCCCCAGCATTCACCAATCTTCCTCGGGTTCACAACCACGATCCGTGACGCGGAGAGCTCCGTCCCTGTCTCCAACTTCGAGACGCTGCCCGGTTGGACCGACCAATGGCCCAACGGATACTTCAAGCACGGGACGATCATGCCCCTCTCGCATCTGTTCCAGGACATCGTCGCGTGGTACTCCAAAACGTTTCCGACCTTTGACGATCGTGCCCACGCGATGTTTCGCCCGGGGGTTTCCCTCGCGCCTGGAACAGTGACAGCGGACCCGCCGGAGCAAAATGAGGCCGACGTCCTGAGCGGCGTGCAGAAACATCACGCGTACGGGCATAATGGAAGCATGCAGCCGGTGAACCGCCTGCAGGAGCAAACGACCAGCAACTACGGTCACGTCTATCCCGTCAATACGGCCATCACGAATCGCGGGGACTTCGCCACACTGGACAATCCGTTCCACTACACCTCGGATCCCGCCGGCGACCATTTCAGTGATCAGAAGGCGGCCGGATTGCATTTCCTGCTCTTCGCTCCGACCACCGAGACCTTCAACCGCGTGCGGCTTGCCATGGACGGCGAGTTTCCCGACGGCAGGCGCGCCCCCTTCTCGCCGCGCTCCTCGGGCGCCGGCTTGAATTCTGTTGTGCACACGACGCACCGGCAGAATTTCCTGATTCCGCCGCGCTCCCACCGTTCCTTCCCGCTCGCCGAGTTCCTCGCCTGACCAGACGGTCCCCGCGTCGGGACGTCCACCCGCGCCTTGGCGCCCCACGCTCCGACATGGGATTCCTCGGGGGCTCACGCGCAGGTGGCCCTTCTTCCTCAGCTCCCGGCCGCATGAGTGGCGTCGCGCGTGAATTCGGTGATGGCGGAGGCGAAGGTGTCGGGCTGTTCGATGTGCCCCAGATGGCCGCTGTCTTCGAGGAGGACGAACCGGGGGCCGGCGATGCCCTCGTGCAGGAGACGCTCCCAAGCGGGCCCGCAGATGAAGTCATGGGCGCGGCGTGCTCCGGCGCGCTTGTGCGTTTCGGCCACGGCGCCCAGCGTCATCGCGCTTCCGCCCCGCTTGCGCCTGTCGCGTGGCTGCTCCGTTTCACGGTTGGAGGTCAGCCCTGGCGGGCAGTGGCGAGAACGGACAGCACCTTCGACGCTGGAGTACCACGGTCATGAGTGATATCTCCGCCGGCAGGCAGATCAGGATCGCGCACCGCGACGCTCTCGACGGCGATACGGCCCAGACACCCGGGCTCATCCGCGACGTCGCTTTCGACGCCCGCAACCCGGACGCGGCCCATCTGTCGGCATTCCTGAGCACCGTCAAGCCCGGCGCGGTAACTGGAGCCCACCATCACGGGGACCAGGAGACCGTCCTCTACGTCATCAGCGGTACGTCCCGGTTCCGGTGGGGAGACCGGCTGGAGCACGTAGCCGAAGCGGGCCCCGGAGATTTCGTGTTCATCCCCTCCTACGTCGTTCACCAGGAGATCAACGCCTCCACCGAAGTCGAGACGGTCTGGGCTGTGGTGCGCTCCGGCGTGGACCCGGTGGTTGTCAATCTCCCGGAGCCTGACGCCTACATCGAGCGTGCCGCGATCGAGTACATCGCCCCACAATAGGCCGTTATGTCCAGTAGTCCGGAGGTAGCGGTCTAGGTGATCGAGCCCGAAGAACCTCGCCTCCGCCCAGGGGAGGCGCTCGCCTGCGCCCGGCCGGGCAGCCCCAACCCCGCGACGCCGCGACGGCGGCGCTGAAGGCCAGGAATCGACGGCGGTCGGGTGTGCCGATGGTGCTCGTCGGTCACTCCGTTCCTGCACGTGGGGCGGTGACCATGTGCTGGCCGGTGGAGACCTCGTTGTGGAGAGCCTTCAGCGCGGCGACGTAGATCTCGGAGAAGGTGGGGAAGGGCTGGATGGTGTCGCGCAGCAGCTCCAGCGGGACACCGGCCCGGATGGCGAGCGTGGCCTGCTGGAGCCACTCCCCGGCCTCCGGGCCGAGCGCGTACGCTCCCGTCAGCCGCTCGCCGTCGCTGAGCAGGGTGAGGAAGCCGGTGGACTCGGCGTAGGCGCGGGTGTAGGTGGCGGTCTTGGCCACCTCCGACACCGGCACCGTCGCGCTGAAAGCGGCCTCGGTGGCGCCGACCGCGGCGGCCTGCGGGTCGGTGAAGACCACGCGGGGAACGGCCGCGTAGTCAGCCTTGCGCGGGCGGCCCAGGATGTTGTCGGCGACGACCCTGCCCTGGTATTTGCCGACGTGGGTCAGCATCCACAACCCGGTGACGTCCCCGACCGCCCACAACCGCTCGCCGGCCCGCAGGTACTCATCCACGGGGATGCCGCGCGGCCCGGCCTGGACGCCGACCGTCTCCAGTCCGATCCCGGTGGTGCGCGGGCTGCGTCCGGTGGCGACGAGCAGCCGGTCGCCGCGTAGCTCGCGGCCGTCCGCCAGGACCAGCACGTAGTCCTCTCCGTCGCGCCGCGCCGCCGCCGCCCGCGCGTCGAGGACGAGCTCCACGCCCTCACGGCGCAGCACCTCTCCGAGCGCGGCCCCGAGCGGCGCGGGCTCCCGCGCGAGCAGCCGGTCGCCCGAGTGGACCAGGACGACCTCGCCGCCCAGCCGCCGTACGGCCTGGGCCATCTCCAGTCCGACCGGCCCGCCGCCGAGCACGACCAGCCGGCGCGGTACGGCTGTCATGGCGGTCGCCTCGCGGTTGGTCCACACCCCTTCCAGCCCGGCCAGGCCCGCGATCGGCGGCTTGGCGGGAGCCGAGCCGGTGGCCACCACGACGTGGTCGGCGGTGTAGCGGGCGCCGCCGACCTCGACGGCACCAGGACCGGCCAGCCGGCCGTGGCCGCGCAGCAACGCGATGCCCTTGCCTGCCAGCCACTTCTCCTGCCCGGCGTCCGAGTACCCGGAGACCATGAAGTCACGCCAGGCCAGCGCCCCCGCCACGTCGACCTCGGCGGTGGCGGCGGCCTCGCGGGCACCGCGCACCGCCTCGCCGGGGCGCAGCAGCGTCTTGGAGGGGATACACGCCCAATAGGAGCACTCACCGCCCACAAGTTCGGGCTCGACCACGGCGACGCGCAGCCCACCGTCGGCCAGTTCGCCCGCGCAGTGCTCGCCCGGCGAACCGCCGCCCAGGACGATCACGTCATAGTGGCTGGACATCGAAATTCCCCTCCGTGTGATCGGCCGCCTGCCGTTCCGCCTCCTCGGGAGTACGCCCGGCCCGGCGGGCCACCATACAGGCGGCGTACCAGTGTGACCAGTGGTGCCTGGGCGCTCTAGCTTCGGAGGGCCCGTGACGTTCCTCGGTGTCGCGCACGGCGCACCTCGTCACGGACCTGATCGCCGTGGGGCAGGTCGGGGGATGGAGCGGTTCGACGCACACCACGCCCTGATCGGCCGCGAACCGGAAATTCACCGGCTGACTACGGCGATCGGCCGGCTCGCCGGCGGCGCGGGGGAGGCGCTGCTTCTGACAGGCGAGCCGGGCGTCGGCAAGACGTCCCTGCTGGAGCAGGCCATCTCCCTCGCGTCCGGTGCGGGGGCGCGGGTGTTTCGGGCGGCCGGTTCGCAGTTCGAGGCCGACATCTCCTACGCCACCCTGCACCAACTCCTGCACCCGTGCCTCGGTGAGCTGCTCCGGCTGAGCCCGCTGCTGGCCGGGGCCCTGAACGTGGCGCTCGGGCGGGGCGATGGCGCCCCGCCCGCGCCACGGCTGGTCGCCGGCGCAGTCCTCGCGCTCCTTCGGACGACGGCAGAAGAACGGCCGCTGTTACTCGTGATCGATGACCTGCCGTGGCTCGACCGGGCAAGCGCGCTGGTGCTGGGCATGGTGGCCAGACGCCTGAATGGCCTGCCCGTGGGCATGGTGGCCGCCTGCCGTACCGGCGAACCCAGCTCCTTCGACGTGGGCGGACTCGCGGTCGTCTATGTGGGGGTGCCACCGGAATACGGCGGAAACGGGCCGCCGGAGGCAGACCTGACAGAGTCGATGCTCTCCGGTCTTGGACACTGACCGACCTGCCGACAGGGCGGCCAGGCTTGGATCGCGCCCGCCGCGGCGTCGACGGCAGGTGGTCTCGCGCCGTCTTCCGTCCGGCCCTGACGGGTCTGCCGCTCCCGGCTCGCCGTGTGTTCTTCAGGACAGGCGCGGCCCTGCCAAGAGCTCGCCGACCTGGACGACCGCGAACTCGACCTGGCTCTGGCCCTCCTCCCAGTTGGCGATCAGCGTGCAGCCCGCGTCGGCGAGCAGGGCGCCGCCCGACCGCTCGGTTCGCAGGTACATCAGCCCCTCCTCGCCTTCGGTGCAGAAGAAGCTCAGGTGGGCGAACAGCTCGGGCGGCGTGAGGTCGGCCAGCGCCTCCTGCCACTCCTCGGCCGCCTCGGCCTCGAGGGGAAGGAGGCTTTCGGGGCCCGTGCCGAGCGCGGTGGCGACCCGCATCGCGTCGAAGAGCGTGCCGTCCGAGACCAGCCGCGGGTGGCAGACGGTCCAGGTGTCGCGCAGATCGGACGCGGCGAGGTCGTACCGCGCCAGCAGGGGAGCCAGGTCACCGCCCAGGACGCGCCGGCCCGCGAAGCACGCCGCCGCGAGATCCGCCTCGAACTCCGGCGGCAGCCCGGCCTTGTCGAACTCGAAGACCGACCGGCTCGCGTCGAATTCCAGCAGCGGCTCGTCCAGGTCGAAGATCGGGCAGTCCCAGACGACCGGCTCGGCGCCGCGGAGGGCGGCCGGGTTCACCCAGGCGGTGTCCCGCGCGAAGCCGAGCTCGTTGATGAGGTTGCCGCCGAAGAACGTCGCATAGACGGCGTCGGCGTCGAAACTCGCCAGCGGACGGCCGAGCAGAATCTCAAAGGCGCCGGTCAACTGTTCCAGCCACGGGCCCGAAATGTTCGCAGAAGCAGACTTCATGCCGGGACGATATAGGTCGGGCCCGTCATTCCGGACCGGGTTCGTCGGAAGCGGGCCGGCACGTCGGCCAGTGAGATGGAGCCTACGCCGCCGCACCGACGATTTCGGACTCGTTCGATCTGCGGGCTTCGCAGCAGAGCTCAAGATCTTGCCAGCCTGGCGTGGTGCCGCTACCACGTCCGCGGCCGATCGAGCGTTTGTGCTCTGATCTTCAACGGGTGCGCCAACCGCTACGGTGTCTAGTGCCGCGTCAGGCCACGTTTGCCCTCTTTACGATGCGTCGTAGGCGGGGATTGTCGGTGTTGCGGTTTCGCCAGGCGATGTAGCGGCGGATCATGCTGGCCTGCTCCCGGTGGTCGGCGTGGTCGGTGCCGTTGAGGGTGAACTCGCGCAACGCGGTGAACTGCGCCTCGATCCGGTTCAGGTAGGAGGAGTTGGTGGGCGCGTAGGCGATCTCGACGTTGTTCGCCTCCGCCCACTGGCCGACTCGCTTGTCCTTCTTCGTGGTCAGGTGCGGGCTGAAGTTGTCACACACGATCGCGATGCGAACCTCGGCCGGGTGAAGGCTGCGCAGGTAGCGGCAGAACTCCAGGAACTCGCCGCGCCGTTTGCGCTTCTTGATGTGCCCGTACATTCGGTCTTTGCTCAGGTCCAGGGCGGCGAACAGGTGCCGCACCCCCTGGGTGCGGGTGTAGGTGGCGCGCATCCGCGGCCGGGGTTCCCGGTTGGGGTCCTTGCCCTTGCCGCCGACGTCGGTCCACCGCCTGCCGGGCCGGGGTTGCAGGTTGAGCGGCCCGAACTCGTCCATGCAGAAGATCACAGCGGGTTCGCCGGGGTCGGGGACGACCTCGCCGTCGGAGATGGCGTGCAGGTGCTCGATGCGGGCCTTCTTGGCCGCGTAGTCCGGGTCGCGGGAGCCCTTCCAGGTCTTCACGGCTTGAAAGGAGACACTTTCCGCACGTAGAAGCTCGCGCAGGCCCTCATGGCTGATGTCCTCGACCACCCCCTCGGCGACCAGGAAGTCGGCCAGCTTGGTCAGGCTCCACCGGGAGAACGGAAGCCCGTGCTCGGCGGGCTTGGACTTGGCGATCTTCTTGATCTCACGGCGTTGCGGCAGCGTGAACAGCGGAGCGCGACCGCCCTTGTACTTGGGGTACAGGGAGTCGAACCCGTCGGCGTTGAAGTTGTGGATCACATCCCGGACCCGGTCTTCGCTGGTGAACGCCACCTTGGCGATCCGACCGATGCTCATGCCCTGGGCCGATAGCAGCACCATCTGCGCGCGTCGCCAGGTCACCACCGATCCCGTGCCGCGCCGTACGATGCGCAGCAGCCGGTTCCCTTCATCGTCATCGATCTCGCGTACGCGAACCCGCTCAGCCACGAGCAGAGTGTGAGGCGATCACGCCGATCGCGGTGGGACCTTGATCGGCGTGTCGCCATGAAACGGGGCAAACCCAAGCTGATGCGGCACTAGCGCTGGTCGGGCTCCGGCTTGCTCGTGCTCGGACTAGCTGCGCTGGGCGAGTCGCTCGCAGGCAGCGAGTCTGCTGATGCTGTTGCGGGCCATCGTCACAGTCCCGGGTCGGCGTCGGAGATGACACCGAAGGGTGTCTCGACGCCGGAGGACGTGTGCGTCTCGAGCTGGTAGGAGAAGCAGTCCGGCGCGCAGCGCTGGCCGGGGGCGGCGCCGCAGTCGTCGCATTCCTCAGCCCAGCAGTCCGCCAGGTGTTCCGTCATGAGAGGGGTCTCCTTCCGGGCTTGCCGATCCGGACGAGGTGCGTCTTCAGTTGGGCCAGCCGCAGACGGCCCATGCACCTGACGTCGCGGAGCACGTACTCGTCGGTGCAGGCGGCCAGGCCCGCCAGGTCATGGATGTCCGCGCGCGCGAGGGCCATCACGATCGCGGGAGGCAGGTCGGGCATGGCGTCCCTGATCGGCCTGTCGCCGGGCAGACCGGCCTGTGTGATGAGGTCGGCCAGGGGGATGTCTCCGGGGCCGACCTGCTCGGCGATCGCGTCATGGATGCGGCGTGTCTCGACCTCGGCGGCGTGACCGTGGAGGATTTCGAGGACGGTTTGCCAGGTCTAGGCGGGCAGGTCAACGGCGACCATCCGCTCTCCTTCGAGGGGTATGCCAGCCGTACCGCAAGCGGTACGGCTGGCGGGTTGGTCAGCAGGGGATGACGACGATGACTGTGCGGATCGACAGCCCGGCCGGGGCGAAGGCATCGGCCGGCAGCGCGTGCATGTCGCCACCGCGTTCCTGGACGAGCTGCCGGAACTCGACGGCCGGACGGGCTTTGTGGAAGGTGACGCCAAGGCTCATGACGGCGACGAGTCGGCCGCCGGGCTTGAGGAAGTTCAGGGCGTGGGCGACGTGGAGGATGTCCTGCCCCTTGGGGCGTTCACGAGTGTGGTTCAGCAGTGACGATGACGCCCTGACGAAGATCGCTTCCCATGGCGGTCGTGATCGTTTCCCAGTCGAGAATGCAGTGGTTCAGCGTGCTGCGTCGGGCACGGGTTGCCCGGCGTAGTCCTCGTCGCGTTCCTCGAACTCGACGAAGAAGTCCGTCATCGCCCGCAGTTCAGGAGTTCAGGCCATTGGCCTATGCCGGCATGGCCTTCCGGGCGCCTGGGGCCGAGCGCGTCGATCGCCACGTTGGGTTCTGAAGAGGCAGCCGGGGCACCTGCGGTCATGCCAGGTGCCCCCGCTGTTGCCGTCGTACGCCGTGCTTGTGCGGTCAGCCGGCCGCGTGGGACTTGTCTCGTTGTGCGGTGGCGAGGGCCTCGCGGCTCGGGGGTGACAAGATGAGTGTGATCAGGAGGCCGGCCACCATCGCGGCCGCAGTGAGCAGGACGACGACGAACTCGCCGTCGGCCGTGGCGGCACGAAGGGCCTGGCCGGTTCTGCCTTCGGTGCCGATGTCGGCGATGACGGTGAAGACGGCCAGGCCGATGGCGTTACCGAGGTTGAGCGCGGTGGAGGCGATGCCGTTGGCCACGCCCTGCTTGTCGGTGGCGGTGCCGGTGGCGGCGGCGATCCACATGGCGGTCCAGACGATGCCCTGACCGAGGCCAGAGATGATGAGGCCGGGCACCAGCAGGCCGTACCCGGCCTCGGCGTCGAAACCGAGGGCGAGGACGGCGGTGCCGGCCACGCCGACGGCGAAGCCGATCAGCAGCGTGGCACGGGTGCCGATCCGGGTGGCCAGGCGTTCGCCGCTCTGAGTGCCGACGGCGATGGCCAATGAGGGGATGAGGAAGGCCAGCCCGGTCTGCAGGGCGCTGTAGCCGTGGACGCTCTGCAGCAGCACGGTGAGGAAATACGGCAGGACGCCGAAGCTGGCCATGTAGATGAAGGTCACCAGCATGCCGACGGTCAGGCTGCGGTTGCGGAAGAGCCGGAAGGGCATGAGCGGGTCGGCGCTGCGGGCCTCGACCAGCGCGAAAATCACCAATAGCACGGCGGCCAACAGGAAGGCGGCGATCACCGGGAGGCTGCCCCAGCCCAGTTCGGGTCCCTCGACCAGGGCGAAGACCAACAGGGTCGATCCGGCGGTGACGCTCAGCGCCCCTGGTATGTCGAATCTGCGCCGTTCCCGTCTGGCCGGGTCGCGCGGGATGACGGCAAGGGCGGCGAGCGCGACCAGCCCGGCCAGGGGGACGTTGACGAAGAAGACGGCGGGCCAGCCGAAGTTCTGGGTGAGCAGGCCGCCGAGCAGTGCGCCGATGGTCAGCCCGCTAGCGCCGGCGCCGCCCCAGACTGCCAGCGCGCGGTTACGTTGCGGGCCTTCGGCGAACAGGCTGTTGAGCAGCGCCAGTGTGGAGGGCAGGAGCAGCGCCCCGCCGATGCCCTGGATGGCGCGGGCGATGATGATGACGACAGGGCCGGTGGCCAGTCCGCCCGCCAGCGAGGAGACGGCGTACAGGGCCAGGGCGAGTACGAAGATGCGGCGGCGTCCGAGCAGGTCGGCCGCCCTGCCGCCGAACAGCAGGAAGCCGCCGGCGAAGACGACGTAGGCGCTGACCACGAGCTGCTGGGTCTGGCCGGGAAAGCCCAGGTCGGTGCCAATCTGTGGGAGCGCGACGAACACGATGTTGAGGTCCAGCGCGTAGATGAGCTGGGCCAGGGCGAGTAGTGCCAGGGTCCAGCCGAGTCGTGGCTTGGCGCCACCGGGGGATTGCCCGCGCAGCACGGATGGTGTGGACATGGAACGCCCTTCGGGGGGAAGCCGATGGCAGGCATGCGGAAGCCCGCACAGATGAACGACTGTACGCGTACAGTCGTACTATGCCACAACGAGGCTGACTGTACGACAATCGCGGTACAGTGGAACCATGGCCTTTCGTCACCCCGACCGCAACCAGATCCGGATCGAAGACGTGCTATCGGCACTCGGGAACGGCGTGCGGCTGGCCGTCGTACGCGTACTCGACGCCGGTGGTGAGCACAACTGCACCAGCGTCCTAAACACACTGGGGATCACCGCGAAGTCGACCATGACCCATCACTGGCGGGTGCTGCGGGACAGCGGCGTCATCTGGCAACAACCCTCAGGACGGGAGAACCTGCTCGTCCTGCGGCGCGAGGATCTGGACGCGCGCTATCCCGGACTGCTCGACGCCATCCTGTCCGGCGCTCGCGCCGACGATGCCCTCGATCGCGGGGACCGCGCCGGCTCGGCCGCCCTCGCCATTCCGGAACCTGTGGTGTCTGGTGAACGGCCTCCGGCAACAACGGAACAGTCCAGTCTGGGCGGCGGACCTCCTAGGGCCTGTATCGAAGTCCGCGC
>NZ_BBYK01000074.1 GCF_001570365.1 Microtetraspora fusca
GCCACTGCGGCTCAAGGAGGCGGCCGCCGAGCAAAGCATCGAGAAAGATGGCGAGATCTAAGGGGGTGGAGACGATGGCTCCGGCAGACCAGGACTCCGAGGGCGTGAACTCGGTGGTGTCGATGTAGCCCAAGTCTCGGTCGAGTCTCATGTAGCCGCGAACGTGACGACCCTCGATATGCACCTCGTTTCCGGGCATGTAGGTCGAATCAAGGTGAAGGGGGCGAAAACGCGCTGATGAAAGACATCGGCCAGGGATTGCCGGGTCAGCTTCTCAACAATCAGGCCAAGGAGGATGTAGTCGGTGTTGGAATACCTGCACCAGGCTAGGAGGGATTGTGGACGCTTTCTGCCCTCTTTGCGATGGCGATCGCGCCGCGTCCGCGACCCGTGTCCTGGCCTTGCCGGAGATCCTCCGAGACCGCGGTGGAGGTCAGGCCTTGGCCCAGCAGGCGCGGTGTCCGGCCACCTTGGTGGTGCTGCTGTGGGTGCCGCGTGGGCTATGGGGTCAGCACGACCTTTCCGGCGACGGTGCCGGATTCCGCCAGCCGCAGGGCGTCGGCGATGCGGGTGAGGGGCAGTCGGGCGGCGATCCGGACGGTGATGTCACCGCGCTGGAGGGCGGCGAAGACCTGGGTGAGGTCGGTGCGTAGCCGGGCCCGGAACCGGTTTTTGGCCAGGGCTCGTCCGGCCCAGATGTTGAAGAAGTAGGCGCGGCGCCGGTTCGGTAGGGCGTGCCACAGCCAGACCCGGCCGAGCAGTTTGAGGACGGGCCACTGCTTGGACCCCTCGTCGTCGCGGGTGGAGGCGCTGCCGTAGGAGACGAGCGTGCCGCCGGGGGCCAGGAGGCGCCAGGAGTCGACGATGCCGTGGCCGCCGACATGGTCGAAGACGGCATCCACCCCGCCGGGGGCGAGTTCGCGGACCCGTGCGGCGACGTGCTCGGTGCGGTAGTCGACGGGGGTGACGCCCTGGTCCCGCAGGGTGTCGTGGTGGCGGGCGGAGGCCGTGCCGATGACCTTCACTCCCGCGGCCTGGGCGAGTTGGACCAGGACCGAGCCGACGCCGCCGTTGGCGCCGTGCACCAGGATGGTCTGCCCGCTGCGGACGCGTGCCTTGCGGTGCAGCATCTGCCAGGCGGTGATGCCGTTCACGACGAGGGTCTCCGCCTCCGCCGCGCCGATCCCGTCGGGGACCGGAACCACGTCCGCTGCGTCGACGAGCACGTGGCTGGCCCAGCCGCCGACCTTGACCAGCGCGGCGACCCGGGTGCCGGCCAGGCCCGGCTCGACGCCCTCGCCGGTGGCCAGCACCGTGCCGACGAGGTCGTAGCCGGGCACGAACGGGAACGCCGGCTGGTCGTAGTAGCGGCCGCGGCGCATCTGCTGCTCGGCGAAGGAGACGCCCGTCGCCTCCATTCGGATGAGGACCTGGCCCGGGCCCGCGGCGGGGACCCTCCCGCGCCGGATCTGCAGCCCTTCCGGCTCGACCTTGCCCGGCAGGACGACCTCGACGAGTCCTTCGGCGTTCATGTCGACCTCCGGCGTTGGTTACTTGTCTTCATGTTCATTAGGGCCTCTAACTCGTTGCCATGGGGAGGTGCGCGTTCTGTGCAAGGGGTGTGGCGGCGCGCTCCGTCAGCGTCGGCGGGCTCGAAGGATGGCCACGATGAGTGCGGCGGACGCGGCGCCGATCAACCCGACGAAAGCGGGGTGAATGTCCTTGGACAGGCTCGGCGCACCGTCGGGTCGCGTCAGCCATATGGCGAGTGGGATCGCGTACGTGACGGCGAGAAGCGCGGCCGCCCAGCGGATTGTCCGGTCGCGGGTGTGACGGAGCGCGCCGACCAGCGCGATCGCGACCGGAACGATCGCCAGCAGGGCGAACTGGCCGAGCACCAGGACGGGGACCGCCCAGGAGGAGACGGTCACCGCCAGTGGAGTGTGCCGGCCGGTGCAAGGAAGTGACGTGGACGTGGTCGTCATCGCGGTGTCCCTTCGTCTGTGGAGTGCATGGCTGTGAATCAGTGCCGTGCATCCGCGATCAGCGAGAGCCTCATGCTTACGTTAGAGGTTATAACTAAACCAAGAAGAGAGTGTCAATAGGGATCGTGATACCCTCTAACTAAATCTTCACAATGTAGCTTCACAAGGTGGCGGGTCATGGCGGAGACGGACACGAAGACCCCTCGCGAGCGCTACCGGACCCAGGTGCGCGCGGAGATCAAGGAGCACGCGTGGGAGCAGATCGCCACGACGGGGGCGTCCGCGCTCTCCCTCAATGCGATCGCCAAGCAGATGGGCATGAGCGGGCCCGCGCTCTACCGCTACTACGACGGCCGCGACGCACTGATCACCGAGCTCATCAGGGACGCCTACCGAAGCCTCGCCGACACTCTCCGCTCGGCCTCCGCCGCAGGTGCCGACCTGGCCGTGCTGGCGCACACCCTGCGTGCCTGGGCGCTGGAGGACCCCCAGCGGTACCTCCTCATCTACGGCACCCCCGTCCCCGGCTACCACGCGCCCGACGAGATCACGCTCATCTCGTCCGAGACCATGGCGATGCTGCTCGACGCCTGCATGGCGCTGCCCTCGGACAGTCCCGTGACGCCGTTCGACGCACACCTGGCGGACCACCGCGACTGGGCGGACGGCCACCCCGCCCCGCCCGCGGTCCTGCACGGGGCCCTGAGGTTCTGGACCCGGCTGCACGGTGTCCTGTCCCTGGAACTCGCCGGCCACTTCACCGGAATGGGATTCGACCCCGCCCTGCTCTTCGCGGCCGAACTGGACGACCTGCTGGCGCACTGAGCACCGCCGGCCAACCGAGCAGGGGACGGGCCGGCAAACGTCCGGGCCGCGAGGCCGGTCGAATCCCTGAATTGGCCACCGTCGGCTACCTGAGGCGGGCGGCGTGACACGAGCAGCCGATCGCATTGCGGCGCGGCCGACAGGCGGTGATCAAGTGGCTTGCAAGCGGGTGGCCCTTCACTGCGTGCACAAGCCCGGGTGACACAGGCAAGTGCCAGACCGGGACGTGCCCGCTATTTCAGGAGATCTCGATGAAGCGCACCGCACTCCCTCCGACCGCCGACGCGATCGCCGCCACCCCAGTGTTGAAGCTGCGCGTCCTTTCCGGACTCGCCCTCGTTCCTGCGTTGCTGACCCCCGTGCTGCTCACACCCGATGCCGTTCTCGCCCGCACCGCCACTGCGGACGGAGCCGGTGCGGCCGCCGCGGCCACCGGGATCACGAGCGCGGCGCCGAAGCCGATCGAGGGGGTCGCCGTCTACTTCAGGGAGGGCAAGGGAAATCCGATCAGCCGGTACGAGCCCGGCAAGGGATTTATCAAGATCGGCAGTGCGCCGGAGATGTACCAGTTCGCCGCCTCGCCCGACGGTACGAGGCTCGCCTGGATCACGCTGGACGGCAAACTCCACGTCGGGGACGGGGGCACGTCGAAGATCGTGGCCAAGGGCGCCGCTGCAGGGGGGCCCTGCCTCACGCCGGTCTGGTCCCCCGACTCCGCCCAGGTCGCCTACTTCCCCAAGAGCAATGCCGACAGGTCGCCGCTGATGGTGGTCAACGCGGACGGCACGGGCGCGCGCAAGGCCGGTAAGACGTTCGGCGTCTGCCACCTCGCCTGGTCCGCCGACGGGCGCCACCTCGCCGGATATACCGGGACGACCGCAGGCGTCTACGTTTTCGACATGCGGACCGGGACCTCGGTCCGGGCCAAGGGCATCAAGCTGGCCAACCACGTGCAGAGCCTGTCGCCGGACGGCAGGAAGGTCGTGGTGCACACCCTGTCGCCGGAGGATCCGGGGGGAGACGGGGGTTGGCCGGTGGGGTTCACGCCGACGATCGTCGACACCATCACCGGCAAGAAGGTGCCCATCCCAGTCAAGGGGACCAAGATGGGCGCGTTCTACCTCGCCGACGGCCGCCTGGTGGTCCGCGTCCTCGGTCGCACGCACAACACCCTGGTCGTGCTCGACTCCGCCGGCAGGGAACTGCAGCGGCTCGCCGAGCCGGCGCAGACGCGAAACCAGGCCCTGCTCCAGATCGTCAGATGACCCACACCACCGGAACGGGCTCGCGACTCCTATCTCTGCCCCATCGGCGAAGCGGCGGGGGATGACCGGGGCGTCCTGATGGTCAGGGCGACGTGCCATGGTTGTACGGGATGCGCCGTTCGAGCTGGTGAAGAACTGTTATCCGCTTCGGGCGGGGGCGCGGAAGACTTGGCGGCGATGCCATTCGATGTGTGCGGCGTCGACGGGGGCGAGCCCCGGTTGTGGGGCGCGGGCGGGGCGTTCGGCCAGGGAGAGGACCACATCCTTGGCCGCCGACGTTCGGCCGACGAACCTCGCGGAGACAGTGATCGTCCGGTCGGAGGTAAGACCGAGGACGCCCTTGTCGAAGAGTTTGTGGTGGATCGCACACAGACACAGGCCGTTGGCGACGTCGTCGGGTCCCTCGAACGCCCACCAGCGGACGTGGGCGGCGTCGAGGCCGACGGCGGTGCCGTCCAACCATCCGTCGTACTCACAGAACGCGCAGCAGTACTCGTAGGCCATGAGCACGTTCTCGCGGAAGGCGGGGTCCCGCCGGACCGTCGAACGCGCCCGGACGTTCACCGGGTCGGCTGCGCCGTGCGTTTCCAGGTCGAGGCCGGTGAGTTGGCAGATGTCGGCGTGGAGAGATGGTTCGAAGTTGGCGTCGAGCAGATGGCGGGCGAGGCGTACGACCAGAAGGGAGTCTTCGGACAGCGCTCGCAGGAGGTCGGGATGGAGCCGGCCGGAGGCTTGGGCGGCCCGCAGCCGGCCGAGTTCCGGCCCGGGACTGCCCGGGCCGTGAACGGTGTCGACGAGCCAGATGTCGTCGCTGGTCAGGTGGTGGAACGGGTAACCGGGGCTGGTGTCCCGTGGCGGTCCGAACTCCTTGAGCAGGCGCTTGAGATCCGCTTCCGCTGTGCTGAACGGGATCGGGCCGCCGCCGTGGCGTTGGAAGCGGCCGAGTGCGTAGAGCAGCAGGAGGGGCTTGTGCGGGGCGCGTTCGCCGCCCCGCGTCCAGCGCCGGATGTCGGCGACCCGCTCGACCCAGTCCATGGCCATCACCATATGGTGATCTTCATCCTGCCGACCAGGGCCTTACCGCCTTGTCGGAGCACGCCCGCTCGGAGTCGCGGATCCCACCATGGTCGATCTGGGAGGCCGGCTCATCCGATCCCCCCTGTCGGCGCGCCCGCCGTCCTCGGCTCGGGACGCAGCGGAAAGTGACAGGCGACCTGATGCCGGTCGCCCGCCAGCGGCGGCTCCGTCTCGCAGATCTGCTCGGCGATGGGACACCGCGTCCGGAACCGGCACCCGGTGGGCGGGTTCAGCGCGCTGGGCAGTTCACCCCGGATGGTGATGTTCTCGCGCGGCGCGGCGGGTTCGGGGTCGACGGAGGGAACGGCGTCGATGAGCGCTTGGGTGTAGGGGTGCCGGGCGGCCCTGACCACGTCGTGGGCCGGGCCGACCTCGACGAGCTTGCCGAGGTACATGACGCCGATCCGGTCCGACATGTAGTCCACGACGGACAGGTCATGGCTGATGAACACGTACGCCAGGCCGAGTTCGCGCTGCAGATCGCGCATGAGGTTGAGCACCTGCGCCTGGATCGAAACGTCGAGCGCGCTCACCGGTTCGTCGCCGACGATCAGCCGGGGCTGCAGGGCCAGCGCCCGGGCCAGCCCGAGCCGTTGCAACTGGCCGCCGGAGAATTCGTGGGGATAGCGCTCCAGGACTCGTCGCGACAGGCCCACCTGGTCGAGCAGCTCCGTGATGCGGGCCCGGCGCGCGGACGTGTCACCCACCTGCTGGATCTCCAGCGGTTCGGCGAGGATGGCGTCGACCCGCATTCGCGGGTTCATGGCCGCGTAGCTGTCCTGGAACATCAGCTGGACCTGCCGATGCGTCCGCCGGCGTTCGCGGCGGTTCAGCGTGGCGATGTCGGTCCCGTCGAGGACGATCTGCCCGGCGGTCGGCTTCTCCAGGCCGACCACCAGGCGCCCCACGGTGGACTTGCCGCACCCGGATTCGCCTACCAGCCCGAAGGTCTCGCCCGGGTGGACCTCGAACGAGACCCCCGCGACGGCGCTCACCTGCCCGGACGCCCGTCGCAGCAGCCCACCGGTCGTGGCGCCGTAGTCCTTGACCAGATCACGGACCGACAGGATCGCCTCCGTGGCCGCCTCGGGCGCCTCCGTGGACGGGGGCGCCGGGACGGTCCGGACGGCCGTGGCAGTGGTCGTCGCGGTGACCGGGTGCAGGCACGCGTACCGGTGCTCGCCGGTTGACAGGGTCACCTCGGTGGTACGGCACTCCGGTGTCGCGAATCGGCAGCGCGGGGCGAAACGGCACCCGTTCAGGGGCCGGGACAGGTCCGGCGGCAGGCCGGGGATGCTGTACAGGCGCTTGCCCGCACCGGTCTCGCCGGTCACCGACTCGGGAAGCGACTCCATGAGCGCCTCGGTGTAGCGGTGCCGGGGTGCGCGGAAGAGCCGCGCGGTCGGGGCGGTCTCCACCACGCGGCCGGCATACATGACCGCGACACGGTCGGCGCGGCCGGCGATCACCCCCAGATCGTGGGTGACGAGGATGACGGCCATCCCGAACTCTTCACGCAGGTCGTCGATGAGCTCGAGGATCTGACGCTGCGTGGTGACGTCGAGCGCCGTCGTGGGCTCGTCGGCGATGAGGAGGCGCGGGGAGCAGATGAGCGCCATGGCGATGACGACGCGTTGGCGCATCCCGCCGGAAAGCTGATGGGGATAGTCGTCGACGATCTTGTCTGCGCGCGGCATCCCGACCCGGCGCAGGATCTCGATGGCTCGCGCGCGGGCCTCCGCCTTGCCGACGCCCTCGTGTACGCGCAGCGGCTCGGCGACCTGGGTCCCGATGCGCATCGTCGGGTTGAGCGAGGTGAGCGGGTCCTGGAACACCATGCCCATGCGGACGCCGCGGATCCGGCGCACCTCGTCCGGCGGCAGGGACCGCAGGTCGCGCCCCTCGAAGAGGATCTGCCCGCCGACCACGCTGCCGCCGGAGGGCAGCAGGCCCATGACCGACAGCGCGGTCATCGTCTTGCCGCTGCCGGACTCGCCCACGATGCCGAGGGTCTCTCCCGGCCGGACCTCCAGGTTGACGTCGTCGAGGGCGTGTACGGTGCCGCGACGCAGCGCGATGTTGGTGCTGAGGTGACGCAGCTGCAGCAGCGGCCGGCTCTCTCCGCTGTCACCGGGCGCCCCGTCGTACGGGGCCGTGTCGATTGGTGCGCTCATTAATCCTGCTCCTGCTAGCGTCGCCGGAGGCGGACCTCGAAGGCGTCCCTCAGCCCGTCGCCGATGAAGTTGAAGGCGAGGACGATGAGGATGATGGCGATTCCGGGTGGGTAGAGCAGCCACCAGTGGCCGCTGAATGTGTCGGCGAGACCGTCGGAGAGCATCCCGCCCCAGTTGGCCGCCGGTGGGGGAACGCCGAGGCCGAGGAACGACAGGTAGGCGACGTAGAGGATCGCGTCGGCGATCTGGAAGGTCGCGTTGACGATCACGGTCCCGATGGCGTTGGGGATGATGTGCCGTCGCACCGCACGTCCACCGGCCCCGCCCATCGAACGCATGGCCTGGATGTACTCGCGGGAGCGCAGCGACAGTGCCTCACCTCGTACGAGCCGGGCCGGCCCGAGCCAGGCGAAGGCTCCGATGATGAGGATGAGCATCGACACGCTCGGTGTGACGATGGCGGCCAGGAGCATGAAAAGGAACAGCGACGGGATCGACATCATCGCGTCGACGAGCCGCATCATCGCGGCGTCCACCCACCCGCCGGCGAAACCGGCGATGGCGCCCCACACCGTTCCCACGACGGTGGCGAGGATTCCCGCCGCGAGCCCGACGATGATGGAGGTCTGCCCGCCGAGCATGAGACGACCCAGCTGGTCGTAGCCGACCCCGTCGGTGCCCAGCGGGTGTCCGTCCGTACCGGGGGGAAGATGCACGGCGGAGAGATCGGTGTGCACCTGGTCGGTCTGGTAGAAGAGCGGTCCGAGGAAGCAGGCCGCGGCGAGGAGTACGAACATGGCCAGGCCCACCAAGGCCAGCCGGTTCTCGCAGAAGACCTCCACCCCTTGGCGCCACAGGCCCCGGACGGGCGTCTCGTCCGGCTGCGGCGACGTTCCTTCGGACATGCCGGTTGTCTCAGCCGGTGTGGTCACGACGCGCTCCTTCGGAGGCGGACCCTGGGGTCGGCGGCGGCGTAGAGCACGTCGGCCAACAGTGCGCCGAGCACGGTCGCGACCGAAATGATCAGGGTGACCCCGAGCAGGATCGGGAAGTCACGCTTGAGGGCGGCCTGCCAGAACAGCTGGCCCATGCCGGGGAAGTTGAACAACGACTCCACGACCAGAGCGCCGCTGAACAGCGCGGGCAGGTACATCCCGAGCAGCGTGATGACGGGGAACAGGCCGTTGCGCAGGGTGTGCTGGACGACGACACGTCGCTCCGACAGCCCCTTGCTGCGCGCGGTGCGCACGTAGTTCTCGTTGAGGTTGTCGACCATGGACGAGCGTACGTACCGCGAGTAGACGGCGACGGTCACGACGGCGAGCGTGACGGTGGGGAGGACGAGGCCGGCCGGGTCGGCGAGCACCTCCCCAAGGGTGAACCCCTGCGGTGCCTCCGGCGGCAGGATCGGCCAGACCTGCGAGAAAAGGATGATCATCATCAGGCCAAGGAAGAAGATCGGCGTGGCGTAGGCCAGCAGCGACAAGGAGGTGATGGTGTAGTCGGGCCACCGGTTGCGACGCGTGGCCTGGACGACTCCGAGCGGGATGGCCACGACGATGGCCAGCAGTGTCGACAGCAGCGACAGCACCATGGTCTTGGGCAGCCGCTGGCCGATGGCTTCGGTGACGGACTGGTTCAGCTGGAACGAGTAGCCGAGGTCGCCGTGCAGCAGGCGCTGCACGTACATCACGTACTGCTGGATCCAGGGTCGGTCGTAGCCCATCTCGTGGTCGAAGGCCGCCAGCTGCTCAAGCGTCGCCTCCTTGCCCAGCGTGGCCCGGGCCGCGCCCCCCGGCAGCAGGTGCAGGATGACGAACGTGATGATCGTGACGAGCACCACGATGACGAGGGCTTGGCCCAGGCGGACGATGAGATACCGGGCCACGTGGCCCCTCCTTTTCGAGGGGCTCCGGTGGCGTCGTCAGGGTGCCACCGGAGCCCGACGGTCGGTGTCTCAGCTCTTCCAGGACCAGTCCTGGAAGAACATGTTGTTCAGCGGGTCCTGCACGACCCCCTGCAGATCCGACCTGTACGCCGAGATCTGGTAGACGGGGTTCGGCATCCACAGCACCGGCAGGTCCTTGGCCAGGAAGTCGTTGTAGGCCTTGAGCGTGCTCTCGTCGCCGGAGAACTGCGTCGCCTCGATGAGCTTGTCGGCCTCGGGGTTGCTGTAGCTGCCGAGGTTGACCGGCGCGCCGGTGGCGAAGAGCCGCTCACCGCTGGCGAAGGCCGGGTAGTACCAGCTGCCCTGGGAGCCGAAGAAGGACATGTCCCACGTGCAGCTCGCCTCCGACGGCTTGCACGCCGGAGTCACCGCGACCGAGTCGGGCACCTCCTTGATGGTGAGCTGGATGCCGACCTTGGCCATCTGCGACTTGATCTCGGCGAACATCTTCGTCGTCGCGGCGAAGCCGGTCTGGCTGGTGACCGTCAGGCGCAGCGGAGCACCGGCGGCGATGCCCTCCCCACACTGGTCCGCACCGGTGCCTGGCTTCTGGCAGGTGGTCTCCCCGTCCGGGACCACCTTCCACCCGTGGCTTTCCAGCAGTTCCTTGGCCTTGGCGGGGTCGAACGCGTAGACACACCCGTCGCCGGCCTCACCGGTCCCCGGCTTGGGCGGCACGGGACCACACGTCGGCGCGGCCGTGCCGGACCAGATGACCTTGCTGATCGTCGGCTGGTCGATGAGCATCTGCATCGCCTGGCGCAGGTACAGCTGCTTGAACAGCGGCCCGGACGTGGGGTTGTTGTAGTTCAGCTGCAGATAGGTGATGGACCACCCGTACCAGGGCGAGATCGTGTAGCCCTTGGACTCGAGGTACTGCTGCTGCGACAGGTTGCCCGGGGGGACGTACCCGTAGTCGATCTCACCGGCGCGCAGCACGTTGAACTGGGAGTCGTCACTGGTGAAGGGCCGCAACACCACCGTGGACACCTTCGGCTTGTCGCCGCCGGAGTAGCTCTTCTGCGCGGTGAAGACGACCTCGCCGTTCGGTACGTACTTCTCCAGCTTCCACGCGCCGCTGTTGACCTTCCACAGCTCGTTGGTCGCGTAGGTCTTGGGATCCTTCGACGCCGCGGTGAGGAAGTCGAAGACCTTGCCGGCGCCGGCCGAGGTGCCGGAGAGGTCGCTCACGCTCGCCGTCGCGGAGTCCTTGTCCCACGCGTGCTGCGGGAGCGGCACGATGCGGTTGAGCTGGTTCCCCACGAACCACGCGGTGTTGTAGACCTTCGTCGTCGTCAGCGAGAAGGTCTTCTCGTCCTTGACGGTGAACTCGGCGATGTTGTCGGGGAAGCCGCCGGCCCGGTAGGACGCCCACTTGTCCTTGTTCGCGCTGACGAGGTCGTACCAGAACCGCACATCGCGGGTGGTGATCGGCTTACCGTCCGACCACGTGTTGTCCTTCAGGGTGATCGTCAGGGTCTTGCCGCCGTTGCTCACCTCGGGCGGGTCGGCCATCGAGCGCCCGGGGTCGATGTTGTACTTCGCCGAGCCGTCCAGCTGGTACTCGTACAGGTGGCGGTACTGCGCCCCGCTGAAAATGGCGTTCTCACCCTGGGTGAATCCTGGCGCCGAGATCGGCAGGATCCAGTTGGGCGTGCGAAGGGCGACGGTCACCGAGTCCTTGCCCTGACTCCCACTTTGAGCGCCCTTCGGTGAACCGGCGCCGCCGCAGGCGGCCAGGCCCAGCCCGATGACGATCGCGCCGGCGGTGACCGCGGTGCCGCGGAGTGCGCGCCGGTGGAATCTACTCCTCATGGGTCTCCTCGCTTGATGTGCACGTGACCGGGCACGCCGGGGGATGCCTCGCTCGGCTGTCTCAAGCGTTGGGGGCCGGGGAGCGGTGTCCCGTCGCCTGGTCATCTTCGAGCGATGGTTCGCAGAATGTATTACGCACGATGTAGGTAGTCAACGAAAATAAGTGGACTTGTTTCGCCCATTTATTTCGGGCACGATGGAAGTGGCTGAAGATCTTTCGATGCCGTACGCCTGGTCCATGATTGGGGACCGCGGCGGCCCTGCGGTGGGCAGCGCCGGAAGACCAGCCACGAGAAGGAGAGGCATGTCGGACCCGTCGATCTCCGCCAGCTTGCGCGAGCAGACCCTCAACCTGCTGGCCAGTGGGGAGGCCACCTCCCGCGCCGACCTCGTCGAGGCGTTGCGGGTCGCCCCCTCGACGGTCTCCGGGCTGGTCCGGCGCTTGCTGGACGAGGGCGTCATCCTGGAGGAGGGCGTGGGCCGCTCCACAGGGGGACGACGGCCGCGGATCCTGCGGCTGCGTGAGACCGACGGTGTCTTCGGCGTCTCCGAGCTGGGCGGCCGGCATGCCCGCATCGGCCTGTCCTCGCTCGACGGACGACTGCTCGCGGCCGAAGAGGTCGCCATCGACATCGCCGCCGGACCCAAGGAGGTCTTCGACGTGATCGCCCAGGCGTTCACGCGGATCCGCGCGGCGGAAGCCCCTGGTCAGGCGTTGCTCGGGGTCGGCGTGGCCCTCCCGGGCCCGGTCCGGTTCCCGAGCGGCCGGCTGGTCGGCCCCGCCCGGATGCCCGGCTGGAGCGGCGTCGACGCGCAGGCCGACCTCAAGGAACGCTTCGACGTGCCCGTGGTCGTCGAGAACGACGCCAAGGCCGCCGCGATCGGTGAGCACATCACCCGCGGCCGGGACACCGGTGACATGATCTACGTGAAGGCCGGCACCGGCATCGGCGGGTGCCTGGTCAGCGGCGGTCAGGTCTACCGCGGCAGCCGCGGTCTCAGCGGCGACCTCACCCACGGGCGGGTGGTGGACAGCGGTGAGCGCCACTGCTCGTGCGGCAGGCGCGGCTGCCTGGAAACCGTCGCGAGCGGCGCCGCCCTGGTCCAGCAGCTGAAGGAGCAGGGCCTGTCGGTGGCCACGACCCGTGACGTCATCGCCGCCGCCGTGGACGCCGACCCCGCTGTGGTGACGATGGTGCGCCGCGCCGGCGGGCTGCTCGGGGTGGCACTGTCCGGCCTGGTCAACTTCCTCAACCCCGACGCGGTCGTCATCGGTGGAGCGCTCTCCAGTCTCGACGTCTACATGGCGGCGGCCCGAGGAGTGCTCTACGAGTGCTGCCTGCCGTCCATGACCCAGTCTCTGTCCATCGAGGCCAGCGTCGCGGGCCCGGATGCGGCCCTTGTCGGCCTCGGGCATCTGGCGCGCGCGGTGGCCGATGTCCGGCTTTCCTGAGGAGGCCCCGTCAGTGCCCCGTTCCCTCCGCATCGCCATCGGTGGCATACACATCGAGTCCAGTACCTTCTCGCCCCACCTGAGCACCGCCGACGACTTCCACGTCACCCGCGGTGACGCGTTGCTGGCGCGCTATGACTGGCTCTCGCCCGCCCGGCCCTGGGCCGGAGACGTCGAGTGGGTGCCCCTCGTGCACGCACGAGCGCTCCCGGGCGGCGTGGTCGACCCCGCCGCCTACGACGCCTGGTCGGCGGAGATCCTGGACAGGCTGGCCGAGGCAGGCCCGGTGGACGGCGTCCTGCTCGACATTCACGGCGCGATGAGCGTCGTCGGGCGGGAGGACGCCGAGGGTGACCTCGTCACCGCCATCCGGACGCTGATCGGGCCGGAGCCGTACATCTCCGCCGCCATGGACCTGCACGGCAACGTCTCACACGTCCTGTTCGAGGGCTGCGACCTGCTCACCTGCTACCGCACCGCGCCCCATGTCGACGTGTGGGAGACCCGCGAGCGCGCGGCGCGCAACCTCGTGGACGCGCTGCGCCGCGGACAGCGCCCGCACAAGGCGCTCGTACACGTGCCGATCCTCCTGCCCGGCGAGATGACCAGCACCCGGACCGAACCGGCCCGGGGGCTGTACGCCGGCATCCCCGAGATCGAAGCCCGGGAAGGGGTGATCGACGCAGCGGTCTGGATCGGTTTCGCCTGGGCCGACCAGCCCCGCTGCCGCGGAGCGGTGGTCGTGACGGGCACCGACGCCGCCGCCGTGGAGAAGGCGGCCGGGCAGCTCGGTGAGCACTTCTGGTCGGTGCGCGAGGAGTTCGCGTTCGTCGCCCCGACCGGCTCGATGGACGAGTGCCTCGACGTCGCGCTCGCCACGGCGGCAGACCCCTCCCGCCGCCCGTTCTTCATCAGCGACTCCGGAGACAACCCGGGCGCCGGCGGCGCCGACGACGTCACCTTCGCCCTTGAGCGGATGCTGGCCCGCCCGCGGATCCGCGACGGCTCCCTCCGGGCGGTGTACGCCTCGCTGGTCGATCCGGAGGCCGTGGCGCAGGTCGCCGACCAGCCGCTCGGCTCACCGGTTCGGGTACGCGTCGGCGGCCGGATCGACCAGCGGGACCCGGGCCCGCTCCAGCTCGACGGCGTCCTGGAGGCGGTCGCCGAGGACCCCGCCGGTGGGCGGTGCGCGAGCGTGCGAGTGGGCGGGCTCAGCGTGTTCGTCACGTCCCGTCGCATGCAGTACGCCGAGCTGGCCTCCTACGCCCGTCTCGGCATCGCGGTCGGCGACATGGATCTCGTCGTCGTGAAGATCGGCTATCTCGAACCCGAGTTGTTCGACGCGGCGGGAGACTGGCTGCTCGCGCTGACGCCGGGCGGCGTCGATCAAGACCTCGGGCGTCTGCCGTACCGGCGTCTGGTGCGACCGGTGTTCCCTCTGGACCGTGACTTCGCCGCGGACCTCACTGTGGTGACCCGGTGATCGCGTGACATATACGGATGTGTCGTCCGCAGGTCCCTGCGTGCTCGCCATGGATGTCGGAGGCACGACGATGAAAGGGGCGGTGGTCGGCGAGGAGGGCCGGATCCGGCACTCCGTGGTCGTACCGTCGCCTGCGGACTCCGATACGAACCCGGTCGAGACGTTGCGGGAGCTATGCCGGCTGCTGTACGACGACGCGCTGGCTCTCGGCGCCATCCCTGCGGGTATCGGGGTGGTCGCGCCGGGGATCGTCGACGAGGCTGCCGGGGTGGTGCGGTACGCGTCGAACATCAGGTTCCGCGATGTGCCGCTGCGGACGCTCATCCGCGACGACTTCGGGCTGCCGGTCGCGGTCGGCCATGACGTCCGCGCCGCGGGCGTCGCCGAGGCGGTCGCCGGGGCGGCCCGCGGCCTGGACAACTTCCTGATGTTGCCGTTGGGAACGGGCATCGCCGCCACTGTGATGCTGAACGGTGAGCCGGTGGCGGGCGCGGAGTGGTCGGCGGGGGAGGTCGGCCACATGCCGGTCCATCCCGGCGGCGAGCCGTGCGCGTGCGGGCAGCGCGGGTGCCTGGAGGTGTACGCCTCCGCCAGCGGGCTGGCCCGGCGCTACATCCGGCTCGGGGGAACGCCTGGGCTGGACAGCCGGGCCATCGCCGAGGCCACGTGCACCGACCCGCTCGCCCGCTCGGTGTGGGACACCGCGACCCACGCGTTGGGGACCGCCTTGGCCACCCTCACCCTCACCCTCGACCCGGCGTGCATCGTTCTCGGCGGTGGACTGGCCGAGGCCGGCGCGCAGTTGTTCGACCCGGTGCGCGACACATTGCAGTCGGCCCTCGCCTGGCGGACGGCGCCGGCGGTGCTTCCTTCCGCCTTCGGGGCCCGGGCGGCGCAGGTGGGCGCCGCCATCCTGGCCCGGCGTGCGGCGGGCCTGGCCGTACCGGAGGGCTGGGGCGCGCAGAACCAGGCGGGTCAGGTGGCCGGGAGCGAGCATTAGGGCCGGCTCGCCCTGCCGCCGTTGTCGGAGCACATCCGCTCGGAGGGCGTGGTTCCCACGAAATCACTCCAAAACGCCACCGTGGACTTCGGCTCTTGGGCCCGGATGCCGAACCACGTGAACTCCCGGCGGATGTAGTCGGCCAGGTCGAGGCCGTAGAAAACGATGTCGGTCTGGTGCATCGACAACACCGGATGGCCGAACGTGCCGCGCCCCGCGGGCAGGTAACGGTGGCCGAAGACCGGGACCATCGTCGGTGCTTCGGCCAACCGCCGCCGGGCCAGGTCGATCGCTTCCGTCATCGCGGCGGGGCGATCGCCCCACTCCTCGTGCCAGTAGGCGTTGTGCTCGACATCGAACAGGACCCCGTCCACGGGCCAGGCGAGCCGGCCGGCGAGCGCGTCGGGGTCGCCGTCGTGGCAGTGGCATCGGTCCTGAGAGGTGGACCGGCCTGCTGCTCCAGTGTGGTCACCACGGTGCTTTCCGGTATCCGGGATGGACGCCGGAAGTGAGCCCTTGCTGGGCGGCGATGGCTTCGAGCAGGGCGGTGAGCTGCGCCCGCTGGTCGTCGTCGAGCGCGGCGCAGATCTCGTCCTCGTGCGCGGTGGCCAGCTCACGCATCTTGCTCATCACAAGCGTGCCTTCCGCGGTCAGGTGCAGCGCGTAGTTGCGCCGGTCCTGCGGGTTCCGCTGTCGTTCGACCAGCCCTTTGCGCTCCAGGCCGTCGACAAGTGAGACGACCCGGCTCGGCACGACTCCCAGCTCCTCGGCCAGGGACTGCTGGCTGCGTCCCGGACGGCCGGCGATCATGCGCAGGAGTCCGACATCGGAGGGGAGCACTCCCAGACCGCTGATTCGCTCGGCGAACCGTGTCGCGGCCTGAGCACCCACCTGAGAGAGCAGGAACGCTGCTCCCCTCGGCCGGGAGCGCGGTTCCGGTCCGCCGTCGTGGCCGGTCTGCTGTTCCGTGGACATGCAAGCGATGGTAGTGGCAGAGAATAGTTCTGTGCTATGAATAGTTCACTAGACAGAACGGAGTGGAGATGATCAGCGATATGAGCGGCCCGGCGCACCCCGACCTGGCCGGCAAGGTGGCGCTGGTGACCGGCGGCTCACGGGGAATCGGGGCCGCGACCTGCCATGCCCTGGCGGCGAACGGAGTCAGGGTCGCGGTGAACGGCCGTGACCGGGCGGCGATCGACGCGGTCGTCGAGAAGATCACGGCTGACGGCGGTACGGCGGTGGCGGCACCCGGTGACGTCACCGATGAGACCGCGGTGCGAGAAATGCGTGACACGATCGAGCGCGCGCTGGGACCGGTGGAGATCCTCGCGGCGTTCGCCGGAGGCCAGGGCGCCCCCGTGCCGACCGCTCAGCTCGGATCCGACCGGTGGCGTGCGATCGTCGAGTCCGACCTGACGTCGGTGTTCGTCACGGTGGCCGCGTTCCTGCCCGCCATGATCGAGCGGGGTGGCGGGAGCGTCATCACCATGGCGTCCACGGCAGGCCGCCAGCCGGGTGGCGCGAACGCCGCCTACGCCGCGGCGAAAGCAGGCGTGGTGATGTTCACCAAGCACCTGGCGAACGAGGTCGGCCGGCACGGTGTCCGGGTCAACTGCCTGGCCCCGTCCGCCGTGCTCAACGAACGCATGCAGCGGTTCATGTCCGCGGAGCAACTCGAGGAGCTGGCCTCGGCATATCCGCTCGGCCGTATCGGCGAGCCCGGCGACATCGCCCAGGCTGTGCTGTACCTCGCCTCGAACGCCTCGTCCTGGGTCACGGGGGTCACGCTCGACCTGACCGGTGGGCGGGTGATCGTGTGACGACCGTCGAGCGCACTCGGCGGCAGGCCGACGGCGGGCCGCCGCTGGGGATCCTCGCCGTGGTGTTCACGGCGCTGTTCCTCGGCGGGATCGTCGTCAGTACGGCGATGGCGGGCGGCGCCACCTTCCCGTCGCCCTTCGGCTCCGCGGCCGGGATCCTGGCGTACTTCCAGGGCCACCAGGACGCCGTGCACGTGAGCGCGTTCCTGCAGTTCGCCGCCGCGGTTCCGCTGGCGATCTACGCCGCCACCGCCTCGGCCCGCCTGCGCAACCTCGGCATCCGGGCACCCGGCGCCACCATCGCCCTGGCCGGTGGCCTGCTGGCCGCCGCCATGCTGGCCCTGTCCGCGATGTTCAGCTGGGTGCTCTCACGCCCGGAGGTGCTCACCGAGCCCGCCGTGGTTCGAGCCCTGCAGGATCTCGCCTTCGCCGCCGGCGGCGCCGGACACGTCGTCTTCCTGGGGCTGCTCGTGGCGGGCATCGCCGTACCGGGGCTGCTGGCCGGTCTGCTGCCGCGAGCGATGGCGTTCGCCGGCCTGGCCATCGCCGTCGTCGCCGAACTGTCCCACCTGGCACTGCTGGTCCCCGACACGGCGATCCTGCTGCCCGTGGCCCGGTTCACCGCCCTGGCCTGGCTCATCGCCACCGGCTTCCTGCTGCCCCGCACCAGAACCAACCGAGCCGGCGTCCGCCGGGACCGAACGACAGCGTCGATGGCTGAAGAAGGAGCCGCATGAACGCCGCGATGACCGAACGACTCATCCGGTTCCAGCACCCTGAGAAGGCCCTGGGATATCTCGGAGGGCTCGACGACGACCGCCTCGCCGCGCTGTACGGACTGGACGCAGGCTCCTACCGACGCGTGCGCCAGGAGCACGAGGAGCAGGCACGTCGCGCCGCGACGGACCTGCTCGACGATCCCGAGTTCGCCGAGAAGGTGGACCGGTTGCCGTTCGCGCCCGATCAGCGCGTCGTGGCCGTCGGTGAGAGCACCACCGACGACCTGCTGTCATGGTTCGAAATCCTGCGCCACGTCATCGACCTCCGGCGCCCCGCCGACGGCATCACCCTGACGAACATGGCCGTCTCCGGACATACGAGCACCCAAGCTCTCACCTTGCTGCCCGGGTTGTCCTTCCACCGCCCGGACTGGGTGCTGTGCATGCTCGGCGGCAACGATGCCCAGCGCCTCGGCTCGGTCGACGGACCGACCCTGGTCAGCGTCGCCGAGACCGAACGCAACCTCCGGGCCCTCCGCGATCTCGCCGCGAGGCGCACCGCGGCGCGATGGGTGTGGATCACTCCGTCCCCGGTGGACGAGGCGCGCGTCGCGGCCTATCAGCCGTTCCAGCGAGCCGGGCTCACCTGGGCCAATCGTGATGTCGACGCCATCAGGCGGATCCTGAACGCGCAACCGGACCTCACGGTCGACAGCCACCCCGTCCTCGCCCGGCAGACGGGGGAGGAGTTCCTCCTCGACGACGGGATCCACCTTTCCCTCGCCGGCCAGCGGGCCCTGACCGCCGCCGTGGTCGACGCTCTTACGGACAAGTCGTGAAGCTCCTCATCTTCGGCCCCACCGGCGGCAGCGGCGCCCAACTCCTGACCCAGGCGCTCGAGGCCGGTCATGACGTCACCGCCGTCGCCCGCGATCCGGACAGGATCCCGGCGGCGGGCCACGGCCGGCTGACCCTCATCGGCGGAGACGTACTGGAGCCCCGGACCTGGCAAGCCGCGGTCGGTGGTCACGAGGCCGTCCTGTCCTGCCTGGGCAGCAGGGATCGGAAGCACCCCACCACCGTCTACTCGCAGGGAACGACCAACATCGTCGACGCCATGAGCCAGGCAGGGGTACGACGCCTTGTGTGCCTGTCCTCGGCGGGCCTCGAGATCCCTCCCGGGACTCCGTTGCCCCAGAGGCTCGTCACCAGGTTCCTCATCCAACGTCTCTACCGCCATGGCTACACCGACATGGCCGCCATGGAGCGTGCCGTGGCGGCGTCTGACGTCGACTGGACGATCATCCGCCCGCCGATGCTCACCGACGGGCCACTCACCGGGCGCTACCGGGCCGCGGTAGGCCGGCACCTGGCGAACCCGAGGAGGATCTCGCGCGCGGATCTCGCCCACTACATGCTGAGCCACATCGAGGATCGCGGCACCTGGCAGAAGACGGTCGAAGTCTCGTCGTGAACCGTCCGGCCGTACGACGGAGGGCCTGTCGTCCAGGTGTACTGACCACGGACGTCGGTGACAGCCGGGGCGGCCGCTGAGGGCTTTCACGGCTCGGTGTGTGGGGACCAAACCGCAGCACCGACCGGAAGCCCTCAATGCCGTACCGCAACGCCCCGCTGACCTGCACCTCGTACAAGCGAGCCGGCTTGGGTCGGCCCGCCGTACCGGCGCAAGAGCACCGCCATGTCGACAGCCGTATGCGCCGGTCACGGCCGCCGTGCACCGTTCACCGGAATCGTCAGTCGAGGCGCGTCCGGCGCACGAGCAATTTCCGTACGCGGGCCCAGAGGGCGTACTCCCTGGCTGTCAGGTAGATGGCGAGGGCTACCGGGCCGAGAAGGGCGCGCTGGGCCGCTTCGACCGCGCCGCGCGCATGCTCGCCGAGTGCAGGGAGATGTGCGCCCGCGCCGGCGACGCCCGAGGGGAGGCCATGACCGCGTATGCCCTGGGGGAGATCTGCCGGTGGCGCGGTGACGAACGCGCCGCCCTTGATCACTTCACTGCCTGCTATGCCATGCTCAGCCGGCTCAACCAACCGGTCTGGTCCGCCCGCACCCGCGAGCAGATCGCCCGTTCCCGCGCAGCCCTCGGCGAACTCGGCGCCTGAGGTGCCGTATAAGGCGTACGTCAGGACCGCCAGTCTCTGGACAGGCGACTCGCTCAAGCGATCCGCCGCGATGCCCGGGCGGAGAGGATGTCGGTGAATGTACGGGATGCTCAGCATGGACTCTGCTGCCCGGTAAGGTCGCGGTTGTGCAGATCATCAAGGGTGCAGGTGAGTGGGCGCGGCCGGCTGTCGGGGCTGCCAATGACTGGATTGAGCACCTCAAGGTGCCAGACCTGTCCGTTGGAACGTATTGCATCCCGGCGGGCGGGATCGACACCCAAAGCCCGCACACCGAGGACGAGATCTACGTGGTGACCGCAGGCCGGGCCCGGATCGTAACGCCGAGCGGTGAGGCGGAGGTCGGCCCCGGCGCTGTGATCTTCGTGCCGGCAGGCGAGGAACACCGCTTCGTGGACGTCACCGAGGATCTGGCGCTGCTGGTCGTGTTCGGGCCGGCCTACGGCTCGCGCGCGGACTCCCGGGGCTGACCCCGCCTCAGCACGGTGACGCCCTCGTCGTCCCTGCCGCATTCCGCCGGAGAGCTCACAGGTGCATATGTGGCGAGAGCGATAGAGTCGGGCCTCGTGCCGAAAATGCCGCGTGTGCTTGCTGTGCAGAATGGAACGAACGGTGGACCCGGGCGGTTCGGGGAGTGGCTGGACGCCGCCGGAGTCGCCGTCGACGTGGTCACCGCCTTCGACGGGTCGCCCCTCCCGTCACGACTGGAGCACGACGGCCTGATCGTGCTCGGCGGCGGTTACCTGCCGGACGACGACGACAAGGCGCCCTGGCTGGCGACCACCCGCGCCCTCGTCGAGCAGGCTCTCGCCCGGTCGGTGCCGTTCTTCGGCATCTGCCTCGGCGGGCAGATGCTGGCTTCGGTCGGCGGCGGGAAGGTCCAGGGCGACGCCGGAGCACCCGAGCACGGCAGCACGTCCATCACCATGAGGGCCGAGGCGGCGGACGATGTGCTCTTCGGCGGCCTGCCCGCCGCTGTCCCGGCGATCGAGAACCACATCGACGCCATCACGGCCCTGCCGCCGGGCGCGGTCTGGCTGGCCGAGACCGAACGTTGCCCTTACCAGGCCTTCCGGCTGGGCGACCGCGCCTGGGGCGTGCAGTTTCACCCCGAGGTAGGGCCCGAGCGCATCCAGCAGTGGGACGTCGAGTACACCCGCCGGCGAGGTCTCGACCTCGACGAGCTGTACGCCGCCGCCGTGACCGACGACCCGCTCTCGCGGGCCGCCTGGGCTGAGGTGGCCTCCCGTTTCGCCACCCTGGTCAAGGAGGGACGTCCCTAAAATCGCACCGCGTTCCGGTGTCCCACGCGTGTCAGCGGGACCGCCCGCTCGCACCCGGCCGGCCGCGCCAGAAGCGCCGGGTGGCGAAGACCACGACGATCGCCGAGATCGCGGGCAGCGCGCCACCTTCCCCGAGGAGCAGGGCGGGGCGGCCCTCCGTCGCCGTCATCGCCTCGGCCACGAAGTAGGTCGCGGCGTTGCCCGTGGCGTGCAGCACCAGCACCGGCCAGATGCTGCGGGTGCGCAGTCGCAGCCACACGAGCGGGAAGGCCAGCGTGATCGTGTTCACGGTGAAGACCGCCAGCGCGTACGCGAGCGGCACGCTCTCGTCCACCGCTCCCGGTACGAAGAGCATCAGGGGCACATGGAACGCCGCCCAGGCCAGGCCGACGATTACCGCGGTGACGTCGGGGCTCCTGGTCTCGGCCATCCGGGTCGCGAGGAGGGAGCTCCAGCCGAGCTGTTCCCCCAGCGCGAGCACGATGTACGGCACGATCCCGGGCAGCAGGCCGAGCAGTACGCCGAGGATCGGGTGCAGTCCGGTGGCCTCCTGAAGATTACCCGGGTCGAAACCGGCGAGACCGGTCAGCCAGGCGGTGCCGTACGCCAGGGCGGTGATCGCCACCGGAAGCGCCCACGCGCCGGCGAGCGTCCGCCAGGGCACCCGGTGGAACCCCCAGTCGAACCCGCGAAGGCCCCCTGTGCAGAGGCAGGCGATCAGCGCGGCGAGGGCCGGCATCAGCGCCTGGCTGTAGGCGGCGATCTGCGCCGCGACCGGGGCCTGCGAGATCCGGTCGAGGTCCAGGCCGCGGGACACCGCGAACGCGACGGCCGGAAGGACGAGCACGGGAAGGGTGACGGCGAACACAGTGATCCGGCGCCGTCGCGACGACGGGTCCGGGGAGGGTTCGACGGGCGGGACCGAGGACGGAGCCGACGTCGTGGCGGGGTGCGTGTGCGATTCCATGACGGGGATTCCACCCGCCCGGCGGTCCCGGTCGCCTGAGGGGACGGTCCTCTTCCGGTCCGTTCGCGGGGTCCCGGTCCGGCCGGGACTCTCGTCCTATTCCCCTTACGGCGGGAGTGCCGAATGATGTCCTGGTGCGAGCGGAAATGCCCCGATGGCCGTGGGCCATCCCCGCCCTGTGCGCGGCAGCGGTTCTCGGAGGCATCCTGCTGACCCTGTCCGGCCCGGAGGCGGACACCACATACCTGCTTCTCGACACCGTCGTCGGGCTGACCTACCCCGCCGTGGGGGCGCTGATCGCCACCCGCCGTCCGGGCAACCCGGTCGGCTGGCTGCTCTGCGCGGGCGGCGCGGGGCTCGCGCTCCAGGCGCTCGCCGGAGGCTACGCCTGGTACGGCGGGGCCCACGGATGGCCGGGGGCCGGGGCGGCGGCCTGGGCGACGAACTGGGTGTTCTTCCTGGGCTTCGGGCCGCTTCTGCTGCAGCCGCTGCTGTTACCCGACGGTCGGCTGCCGTCCCGGCGCTGGCGTCCGGTGCTCGTTGTGCTGCTCGCCGAGATGGCCGTGGTCCAGCTCATGCTGCCGTTCCGCGACCGGGTGTGGGTGTGGGGGAGGGAGTGGCCGAGCCCCCTCGGCCTCCTGCCCACGGAGACCGTCGTCGCTCCCATGTTCGCCGTGGCGATCGCTTCTCTGACCGTGGCGACCGTGGCCGCGCCGGCCGTACGGGTCCGGCGGGCGGGTCGCGGGCCTGACGAGGACCACCCGGATCAGACGCGGCGGCGGCTCGTGCCCGTCTTCGCGGCCGTACTGGCGATGGCCCTCGCGACGACCGCCGACCTGGTGCTCCCTCCCACCCCGCCGATCGGTGTGTGGCTGGAGGCCCTGGCCCTGCCGCTCTTCCCGGTCGCGGTCGCGGTCGCGATCTTCCGGTACCGGCTGTTCGACATCGAGGTGCTGCTGCGGCGGACGGTGGTCTACGTCGTCGTCACGGTCGTGCTCCTGGGCGCCTACCTGGTGACCGTCGCCACGCTGGACACGCTGGTGCGGGAACAGGGCGGCACGCTGGAGGCGCTCGCGGCCACGGCGGTCGTCGCGGTCGCGTTCGCTCCGCTCCGCCACGCCGTGCAGCGGGCCGTGAGCCGGGTGCTCTTCGGGAACCGGGGCGACCCCGCGTCCGCCCTGTCGGAGCTCGGCCAGCGGCTGAAGACGTCGGCGGACCCGACCCGGCTCCTCGACGGCGCGGCCGAGATCGTCGCGCACACCCTGCGGCTCCCGTCGGTCGCCGTGCTCGCCGCCGACGGCACGCCCATGTCGGTTGAGGGCGGCCTCCCGTCCCAAGGCGTACGGGTGCCGCTCCTGGTCGGGGGACGCGAGGAGGGGGAGCTGCGGGCGGCGCCGCGGTCGCCGGGAGAGACGCTGTCGGCCGCCGACACGGCGGTGCTCGACGACCTCGCCCGGCATCTCGCGGTCGCCCTCGCCGCCGTACGGCTGGCGCGGGAGGTGCAGACCTCGCGGGAGGGCCTGGTCATCGCCCGTGAGGAGGAGCGGCGGAGGCTCCGCCGTGACCTGCACGACGGGCTGGGCCCGGGCCTCGCCGCCATAGGCGTACGGCTCGACCTGATCGAGGCGACCGCCCCCGAGGCGATGCGCGGGCAGCTGGCCGAGGTACGCCAGCTCACGCAGGGGCTGGTCGGCGACGTCCGGCGAATCGTGCACGACCTGCGGCCTCCGGCACTGGACGAGCTCGGCCTGGGCGGCGCGCTGGAGGACCTCGCCCTGGACGCGGAGGGCGGCGCCGCCGTCACGGTCACGCTGCCGGGGCCGCTGCCCGACCTGCCCGCGGCGGTCGAGGTGGCGGCCTACCGGATCGTGCAGGAGGCGCTGGCCAACGCGCTCAGGCACGCCGGGGCGAACAGTGTAGAGATCAGCGCGGTGGCGGAGCCCGGCGACCTTCGGGACGCGGGGAGCGCCGCGCAAGCCCGACTGGTCGTCACCGTACGCGACGACGGTCGTGGGCTGCCCGAGCGGCTGGTCGAGGGCGTGGGATCGGGCAGCATGAGAGAGCGCGCGGCGGAGCTGGGCGGACGGCTGCGCAGGACATCAGGCCCCACAGGGGGCACGACCGTGGAGGCGGTGCTGCCGCTGTGACAGATCCGGTTTCCGAACCCCCGATCCGGGTCCTGCTCGTGGACGACCACCCCCTGCTCAGGCACGGGCTGCGGGCGCTGCTCGAACAGGTCGGCGGCGCCGAGGTCGTGGGTGAGGCGGGCGACGGCGACGAGGCGATCGCCCTCGCGCTGTCCCTCGCCCCCGACGTCGTCGTGATGGACCTGGTCATGCCGGGCACCTCGGGCATCGAGGCTACCCGGCGGCTGATCGATCGGCGTCCCGATCTCGGGGTGCTCGTGTTGACGATGAGCGAGGACGACGCCTCCGTCTTCGCCGCGCTTCGGGCGGGCGCGCGGGGTTATGTGCTCAAGGGCACGGGCGGGTCCGAGTTCATCGCGGCCGTCCGCTCCGTCGCCCGCGGCGAGGCGGTGTACGGCCCGGCCGTGGCCCGCCGAATCCGGAGGTTCATGGCCGGAGGACCGGCGACCGGCCCGTTCCCCGAGCTGACCCAGCGGGAGCGTGAGGTCCTCGACCTGCTCGCCTCTGGACGCTCGAACCCCGAGATCGCGCGGATGCTCTTCCTCAGCCAGAAGACCGTGAAGAACCACCTGACCTCGATCTTCGCCAAACTCCAGGTGGCCGATCGGGCCCAGGCGGTGGTCCGGGCCCGGCGCGCCGGACTGGGCGACTGAGTCGCGAGGCCCCGGCACCCGGGGGCGTTCAGTGGTCGGCGCGCAGGGCGTGGCGACGGCAGCCCAGGTTGACGTAGCGGGCTCGAGGTCTTACCAGAGCTTGTCGATCAGGCCCGGATAGAGTTCGATTCGAGCCTGGTGGAACGACGGCCGGTGTTGCCGGCTTCTCACGGAGAAGAAGTCGGCCATCGTGACCTTGTCGAAGCCGGGCTGATCGCTGGGGAAGGGCTCTTCCGGGGTTCCTCCGATCAAGACTGTGGCAGGCAGTGGCTGCCACCCGCCGCTTTCGTAGAAGGCCTGAAGCGGGCGATCGCAGGTGAACAGGCCGATGTCGAAGCCCGCGTCCGCCATCGCGGTGCGGGCGGCGGTGATCAACGTGCGGCCGTGTCCGCGGCCGCGCGCTGCCTTCCGGGTCACCACGGTGCTCAACCCCGCGGCGCGATAACGCCGGCCATGGTGCGTGATCTCTTTGGAGAGGATGTCCAGGGCGGCCACGACGATGTCGTCGTCGACCAGCAGCATGGACAGCGGGTGCAGTGCGGGGTCGTGGTTCGGCTCACCACTGCCGGGCGCCGGGAAGGTGTAGGACGGCCAGGCCTCCTGCTGCAGGTCCCGGACCTGGATCAACAGCTCGGTGGGCGTGGCCAGGTCGGGTCGGGACACGATATGCACGGATCCCGAGTGTGCTGACCGGAGGCGATTCCCGGCAAGCGAGTTTTGCGTTCGCTACCTGTGGTTTGCGGCGGATCGCGGATTGGCTGCGTCGTTTCCCAGCCCCTCCGGGTGCCGGGGTGCTGCTTCATGGGGCGAAACGCCACCCTCAGGCGCGAGACGTTCCAGGGCGCCGGGTGCCGGCCCTCCGCCCACACCGCCCGGCTGTCCGTCTTCGCCGCGATCAGCCGCCACAACACCCGAAGGAGGCACTCGAGCCTGGGCTACCTCAGGCACTGCCTGGGCCACGTCCTCGGCCGGCCGCCCGCAAAGGTGCGGAACCCGCCCCCAAGCCTGTCGCCGCCGCGGCGGCCGACAATCGGCAGTGCGGTGAGTGCCAGTTTGTCAGTCTTGCGCGCAATACTCGCCGCTGGCGATCACGAGGATGAGGCATCGGGGATGGCGCGTCTACTCCGTCGCTTGAAGGACGAGTTCTACATGAAACCCAGCGTGGAGGGATCGGCATGAGCGCAGATCGGATGCTGACCTATGTCGGCGGCGGTGCGGCGAAGTTCTGGGAAGTGCGTCAGAACGGTACGGAGCTGAACATTCGGTATGGGCGGCTGGGCGCAGCCGGTCAGACGCAGGTCAAGTCGTTCGACTCCGCTGCCGCCGCCGCGGCGGCGGCCGACAAACTGGTGGCGGAGAAGCTGCGCAAGGGTTACACGGAAGACGAAGCGGTCGCCGCGCCGGTGACCTCCCCGGCGGGGGGGCGACAGCGTCGGGGATGAGGACCGGCTGACGATGCCGACCGCTTGGCTGCGCGCTCTCCATCCGCGCCGGGGTGGCGTGGAGGTCGCCGTGAAAAGGCTGAACGCGGGCGCGCCCAAGGAACTCGCGGCAAAGGTGGACGAGCGTCGGCAGCTGATCCTTGACTCGCTGGCGAAGTGTCCCGACCCGGAGATCGCCGCCGCAGGCACGGCGTACCTGGCCGGGGAGCCCACTGCGACGCCGCTGGGCGCTGCGGTGGTCGCCGAAGTGGTGGCCGCGTCCCTGCCATGGAACGATCAGACGCTGCTGCCCCTGTTCGCCGAAGTTTGGCTGGTCGAACGCGGCCTGGTCTTCGCGGCAGTGGCCGCGACCGAACTGGCCTCGCTGGCTTTCGATGTCAGCGAGCACACGCGGCCGGTTCGGCGGCGGGCTGCCGGTGAATCCCCTCACTATTGGCACGGCTGGAATCGGATGGAGCCCGCCACACGGGTCCGTGCCGCCCTCGCGGCCGCATCGGATGCCGAGTATGCCGAGGTCGTCGCGGCGCTGGCGGTGATCCGTGAGGGCGGGCTCCACCATCGAGTGGCGGCTTCCTACCTGGCGCCGACCGAGGTCGACTGGGTTGCGGCCGACTGCGCCGAAGTGAGTCGTGTCAATCCGCGTCTCGCCCTCGGCCTGGTCGCCGCCATCAGCACGCCGGAGCATGCGGCGCTCATCGCGGGCCACGTGTGGGATTACGGCGTGATGAGATCCCTCGCTCTGCCTGCCACGGTCGTCGACGGCATGGGTGACGCGGCCGTGCCGGTGCTGGCCGGCTGGTTCGACGAGCTCTACGACGCGGAGAGCCAGCGGCGGCTGCTGGGTATGCTCGCCGAACTGCCGACCGACGCGGCGATGCAGGCACTCCTCGACCGGATCGAGCACCAGTACACCCAGCCGGCCCTCCTGCGCGCGGCGGCCCGCTTCCCACGCCGGGCGATGCGGATGCTGGCCACCTCCGGCGGCAAGGTAGCGGACCTGCTGCTGCGCGCCCACGTGCTCGCCCATCCCGACCTGGTGGCCGAGGTGCTCGCGAGCGTCGATGATGCCGCCGCCGAGCGGATCAACAAGGTCGCGACCGCTGCGCCCGTCGCCACCGCTCCGCTCGAGGCCTTGCCCGAGGTGTTGGTCAGCCCGCCGTGGACCCGTCCTCGTACGGCCCGCAAGCCGGTCGTGGTGAGTGACCTGGTGTGTGCCGATGAGGCGACCGTGGTGTGGAAGCCGGGCGAGCGGGACAATTGGCTTTCCGCCCCGCCAGGACAGTGTTCATGGGATCTGCCCTGGCGCCAGAGCTGGAAAGAGGTCGCCGGCCAGATCGCCGATGGCCGGCAGGGCTCCTGGTACAACGAGATCGCCCTGTTCGTCTCCGGGCCCGCGGAGCTGGCCGGACCGCTGATCGAGAAGTGGCGACCGGCTGACCAGTGGGACGCCTCCGAATGGATGCCGAAGGTGGTCGCCAGGTTCGAGCTGGCAGCGCTGCCCCTGGTGCTGGACAGCGCCCGGCGCAACCCCGGCGCGATCGCTCCGGCGCTGCTTCCGTTCGCCGGCCCGCAGATCGCTGTGCTGATGGCCGACTGGCTGTCCCGGCTGAAGTCGGTGCGCGCCACCGCACGCGCGTGGCTGGCACGCCACCCCGAGGCGGCCGCGAGGGCGCTGATCCCAGCCGCCCTGGGCAAGGCCGGGCCGGCCCGGCGACAGGCCGAGCAGGCGCTGGCGGTGCTGGCCGCGGGCGGTGGCCGTGACGCTGTGGCGGAGGCCGGCGCGGATTACGGCCCCGCCGCCGAAGCCGCAGTCGCCGACCTTCTCTCGGCTGACCCGCTGGACGCGCTGCCCGGCAAGATGCCCGTGCTGCCCGAGTGGGCGGAGGTCGCGATCTTGACACCGATCCACCTGCGCGGCGACGCAGGCGCGCTGCCGGCCGAGGCGGTCCGCCATGTCATGACGATGCTGGCGATCTCCCGGCCCGGTGATCCGTACGCTGGTCTCACCCTGGTCAAGGAGACCTGCGACAGCCGCAGCCTCGCGGACTTCAGCTGGGCACTGTTCCAGCGCTGGCAGGCGGCCGGCTACCCGTCCAAGGAAAGCTGGGTGATGGACGCGCTCGGACTGCTCGGCGGCGACGAGACCGTCCGACGGCTGACGCCGTTGATCAGGACCTGGCCCGGTGAGGGCGGACACGCGCGTGCGGTCGCGGGTCTGGACCTGCTGGCCGCCATCGGCTCCGAGGTCGCGTTGATGCACCTGCACGGCATCGCCGAGAAGGTCAAGTTCACCGGGCTCAAGAACCGGGCCAGGCAGAAGATGGACGAGGTCGCCGTGGAGCTCGGCCTGACGCCGCAGGAACTGGCCGACCGGCTGGTGCCGGACTTCGGACTGTCCGCCGACGGCAGCCTCACCCTCGATTACGGCCGCAGGCAGTTCGTCGTCGGCTTCGACGAGCAGCTCAAGCCGTACGTTGCCGACACCGCGGGGAAGCGGCTCAAGAACCTTCCCAAGCCGGGGGCGAACGACGATCCGGAGCTCGCGCCCTCCGCCTACCAGCGGTTCGCTGGGCTGAAAAAGGACGTGCGCGCCGTGGCCGCGGACAACATCCGCCGACTGGAGCAGGCCATGGTGAACCGGCGCCGCTGGAGCGGTGAGGAGTTCAAGCGGCTGCTCGTCGGCCATCCGCTGCTCTGGCACATCGTGCGGCGGCTGGTATGGGGGCTCTACGACCCCTCGGGCCGGCTCACGGGCACCCTGCGAGTGGCCGAGGACCGCAGTTTCGCCGACGTCGAGGACGACACCCTGACGTTGCCCGACGGGGCCGTCGTAGGGGTGGCGCACCCGCTGGAACTGGGGGAGAAGCTGGCCGCCTGGGCCGAGGTGTTCGCCGACTACGAGATCCTGCAGCCGTTCCCGCAACTGGGCCGGGAGACATACGACCTGGACGAGACGCTGCTGGCCGAGATCAGCGCCGCCAGAATTCCCACGGGCAAGGTGATCGGCCTGGAACGGCGTGGCTGGCGGCGAGGAGAGCCGCAGGACGCCGGTATCCAGTGCTGGATCGAGCGGGACGTGCCCGACGGCAGGACCATCACGATCGCTCTCAATCCGGGCATCGCGATCGGCTACCTCGACTTCGCCGACGAGCAGACCCTGGAGGGGGTCGTGCTCGACGGCCTCGATCCGATCACCGTCTCCGAGATCCTTCGAGACCTGCGGGAGATCACCCGATGAACGAACACGTCCAGCGCCCCCCGGCCGAGATCCGCTACGCCGACGAGCTGGCCCGGCTGCGGGAGAACGACACCGACGACCGGCCGCCCGGCTGGGCGTTGAGCCTGCGAGCAGCGCGGCGCTTCGTCCTCGGGGACGAGAAGCTGGACATCAGCCGCCAAGCCGCCCAACCGCGTTACATGTGGGAGCACCGGCGGCTGTGGTGGCCCTCGCGCCGCCGCCAGCGTCTGATGGAGGAGCAGGGCTGGGAACGCATCGTCCCGTCCGATTTCGACTCGCCCTGGGCCTACTACGAACGCCGCCTGAACGAACCCGCCGAGCGGGCCTGACCTTTCTCCGAACTTTCTATGAAGATTGGCTTGCTGAAGTGACCACAACTGGCTTCATGAAACCCGTGTCCACGCCCCCGAATCCGCATTTGGGCGGCTTCCCTGGGATGGCGACGCCAAAGGGCAGATCATTAGGCTGCTGCCATGGATGAGAAGCCGGATTTACGGGCCGGTGACCGTGATCGGGACCGCATTGCCGAGATGCTGCGTATCGCCCTGAGCGAGGGACGCATCAGCGTCGAGGAGATGACCGAGCGACTCGATCGCGTGTACAGAGCACGAACCTTCCCTGAACTGGACGCCGTCGTTGACGACTTGCCTCGGACGCACCTGGTAACGCCGTCAGGAGGTCCGGATCTGCTACGGCTGAATTCCCGTGGCTTTCGCGCGATCAGGAAAACCGGGCGGTGGACGGTTCCCCCACGACTCAACCTCGACTGCACCTGGCGTACCGCCGTAATCGACTTCCGGCAGGCGTACTGTCCGCATCCGGAAATCGCCATGCACGTGTCGTGCCATTCGCCTTTCGGGGACATCATCATCCGGGTCCCCGTCGGCTGGCAGGTGCTGTCGGACGAAATGACGTCCGGCGGATGGATACGGCTGCTTCGCGTGCACAACAGGCCACCCGAACCTCTGTCACCGGACGGGGTCGTGCTGCGCCTGTCCGGCCACATCAGCGGAGACATCTGGGTGCGCTACCACCACGACCCTTCCTGAACCAACCGCCCGAGGACTACCAGAACTTCTCCGGCAACGGCCGCTGAGATCGGTACCGGGTCCCCAGATGGTCACTGACCTGCGTTTTCCCTTCATCGCTTCTTGATGATTCTGGGCGTCTCGCGTCTTCGTATGCCGTCAATGTGCTTGCGGGAGCAATTACCTACTGGGCGCCGATGCGGTGACCATTCAGGTCGGGTGTAGTTCTTCTGCAATGACTGGAACGATCAGGGATGAGGGTGGTCCGTTCCGTTCAGTCCCCAGCGGGTTCGGTGATCTCCGGCCGGTCATCGACCTGATCGCGGGCCGTTCCCTCGATCACGCCGCTGGCGACTGGCCGGCCCTGCTCCAATGCGGGCCCTTTGGAGCGATCCATATGCGAGCCTCCCCGAAGGGTGTCAACATCGCCGGGCGACCTGGAAGGTGAATGACTTGAGTGAGCCCGTGGTTCGGCCGAACGAGACGCCGGTGCCGTTGATGCCGTGCGCATCGGTGGAGGAGACCTTGGCCTTCTATGAGGCGCTGGGATTTGAGGCGACCTACAAACAAAGCAAGCCCTATGTCTATCTGGCGCTGCGGTGGAGCGGATTCCAGCTGCACTTCGGCCCGACGCCCAAAGGCCTGGACCCGGCCCGCGAGGAGTCCGGAGGCTGTCTGGTCATGGTCGACGCCGTGGCGCCGTACCATGCGGCGTTCGTCGCGGCGATGCGCCGGGTCTACGGGAAAGTGCTGAGTTCCGGCCTTCCGCGGATCACCCGTTACCGGCCCGGCGCGTCCCGGTTCACGCTGGTCGATCCGTCCGGGAACTCGATCATATTCATCCAGCGCGACGAGCCGGCCGAGCTGGAGTACGGCGGCTCGAAGAAGCTGACGGGCCTCGCCAAGGCGCTCGACAACGCCCGGATACTGCGCGAGTTCAAGAGCGATGACCTGCAGGCCTTCCGTGCGCTCAAGTCCGCGGTGCGCCGGCACGGCGCGGACGCCTCGCCGGTCGAGCGGGCCATCGCCCTGTGTCACCTTGTCGACTTGGCCGCGGTCCTCGGTGAGCCCACCGATCCCTGGCTCACCGATCTGCGTGGTCTGGAGCTGACCACTGACGACAGGCAGCGCATCGAGTCGGAACTCGGGCATCTCGCCGGGCTTCAGGAGTGGCTCCCCTGAATTTGCAGCGGCTCCTTCTGAGGGAGCGAAGGTGGATCAGGCCGTGAGGCGGCATTCGTCCTGGCAGTGGGCGTGGTGAACGCGGCGGTGTTCGCGGTCGAGACGGTAGCGCCTCGTCGGGATCGGCGATCGACGAGCCGCACAGCCACTTGCCGGTCGCGTGCGCGGGCATGGTGGTGTCCATCGGCAGGTGGGCGAGCGCGGCCAGTCCTGGCACCGCCGACGCGGCCGGCGTCAGGACGGCGAACTGCCGGCCGTGCGCGTCCAGCCGGCATCAGATCCAGGACGGCGTCCGGGTTGTCGAGGAGTTCCTGGATCAAGGCGCTTCACCCGCCTTGTGCCCATGGGGGATGATGAGCCGGTGCCGCGCATCGAGACACCGTGGGGACCGTGGGAGGCGGCGCCGCTGCATGCGGTCGTCGCGCTTTTTCAGAACCTCGCCGCCCCGTGGTGGGTGAGCGGTGGGTACGCGATCGAACTGGCGGTCGGCCGCTCTTTCCGTGAGCACGAAGACGTGGACATCACTGTCCTGCGCCGTGACCAGCTCGCCGTACGCGCGGTGCTGGCTGATTGGGATGTGCACGCGGCCGATCCGCCGGGAAGGCTGCGGCCGTGGCCGATCGACGAGCCGCTGCCGGCCCATGTCCACGACATCTGGGTGCGTGAGCACCCAGGCGGACCGTGGCGATTCCAGCTGATGCTTGAGGAGACCGACGGCGACGAATGGGTCTATCGGCGTGACGCGCGCATCCGCCGCCCGCTCGCCTCGGTCGGCATAGCGGCAGAGGGCTTCCTTCGCCTCACCCCGGAGATCCAACTGCTGTTCAAGGCCAAGGGCACACGGCCCAAGGACGAACTGGACTTCGAGCAGGTGCTACCCTATCTGACCCCGGAGCAGGCGGCCTGGCTGCGTGAGGCGTTGGCGACCGAGCACGGCAGGCACCCCTGGCAGGCACGACTCGGCACCTGATCGACCATGGCAGATCCCGCCCAGGACGGCGGGCCGTCTTCCCTGACGTGGCGGGAGCCGCTTGACGACTGGCTGGTGTCCGTAGCCCGCCGCGTCCACGGAGCCGTCCCGTTCCGGCGTGCGCTGGTCGGCTTCGAGACCTACGGAGAGGGGAGCGAGCAGACGTCGGATGTCGTTCCCGACCGGAGATTCTGCGGGTATGTGCTGCCGCGCGGGGGAGCGCTCACCTACTGGGCCCCGACCGATTGACGCGATCACAGTATGTCCTCCTCACCGTCGAGGCCGGCGAGCGGGGCACGGGCGACGGCATGTCGCCCGCCGCGGCGTGCGTGATGACGGTGACCTGGCGGCCTTCGGGCATTCGCCGACCGATGCCGTTGCGCCTGTGCAGGTGGCCGAGCGCGCCCTGCCGGCGACGCACGGGCCTGGCTGCCGCGCTCGAGGCCGAGAGGGATCGTCGCGTGGTGTGGCTGGACGCGCGGCCGCGCCGGCTGCGGGTGGCGGTTCACCGGCAGACGTCGCGGTACGGGACGCCGGGCAGGTAGCGCCGCCACTCGGCGAGGGACAGCGTCCGGCCCATGCGGGCGCAGACCTCGGCGGCCATACGCCGCGGGTCGACCGTGATGTCCCGCAGCACGCCCGCCTCGTCGATGGTGTGGAACACCGCACCGCCGGAGCCGAAGGCCGCCGACAGAAATCCCTGGTCCGCGCTACCGCTTATGCGAGGGCCGAGCTTGCGGGGAGTGCCGGCGTCCCAGAGCTGGACGTCCGAGGAGCCCGTGGACGCCGCCACGTCGCCCCTGGGGGAGAACACGATCTCCGCCTCCTCGTTTTCGCCGTGCGCCCGAAAGATCTGGCCGTGCCGGTTGCCGGTGCGCACGTCCCAGAACGCCAGCCGGCCGGACTGGTCGACGGTGGCGACGGTCGCTCCGTCGGCGCTGAACCCCAGGGCTTTGACCGGGGAATTGAGCGACCCCGGCCCGAAGACGTGTCCGACCGGTCGTCCGGTGGACAGATCGACCAGCTGGTTGGCCGAGGCGGAGACCGGCGCGATCCTCCGGCTGCCTGGCTGGAACACGACCTCGGTGTAGTCGGGGAAGTCGACGGTCCGGCTCCAGCGCCCCTGCCGTACGTCCAAAATGAACACCCGGTTCACGCCTGTCCCCTCGAAGTCGTCGACGCCGCGGGCGGCGGTGACCGCGAGCAGCGTGCCGTCGCCGTCGATGCCCAGCGACGACGCCATCCACCCTTTGGGCAGCCGGGCCGTACGAACACGGGCCAGGGTCGAGGTGTCCCAGATGGCCACCGTGTCGCCGAGCTGCCCGATGGCTCCGAGGAGGCGCCCGTTCTGACTGAAGGCGAGCAGGCTGCCTCCGGTTTCTCCGACGGGTGCTCGGAAAGACGGCCCGAGGGGACGGCGGTGTGCGACGTCCCAGAGCACCACCCGGTGGCCGTCCTCCTGCGAGGTGGCCAGGAATCGGCCGTCCGGGCTGAAGACGGCCGAGGACGGCGGCCGGCCCGGCAGGCGTGCCGGTTGGAGAGTGTCGGCGATGTCGACGCTCACAACGGTGTCATCGGCGAGGTAGCGCAGAGTGGCCCCGTCGAAGCCCACGCTCTCGGCAGTACCCCGATAGATGAGGAGCGTGTCGCCGTCGGTGACCCGCACGATCTTCCAGTCCGTGTCCTGGGCGACGACCAGGTAACGTCCGTCAGGGCTGAACCAGAGGTTGCGGTTGTAGCCGCCCCATTTCACGGCGTTGTCGTTCAGTTTCCGTCCGGTGCGTACGTTCATGAACGTGATGTCTGAGCCGGTGCCGCAGGCGAGGATGTGCCCGTCGGGGCTGATAGCCACCTTCTCCGTGTTCCGGGCGCAGGTGGAGGAGCCGTGCCGTCGCTTGACCGGCGTGCCGCTCGGGAGCCGAAGAAGCGCGAAGTGATGTTCGGCGTCGGTGCCCGCCACGAGGTCGTTGGCCGGTGTGACCGAGGTGGTCGCGAAGCCCGCTTTGACGCGGACGGTGGCCCCCGTCTTCGTGTCCCACAGCTCGCCGCCCTGGAACCCGTCGACCTTGATGTATCGGTCGCCCGTCTGGTAGGTCATCCCGGCGAAGAGCCCGGGAAACCGGATGGTGCGCACGGCACCGGTCGGCCTGCCGGTCGCGGTGTCCCAGACCCTGATCGTGCGACCGGCGGCGACGGCGAGGTACCGGCCGCTTGGGCTCAGGCTGGCCGCGCGGAACCGATCGTCGCCGATGCCGAGGCCGTCCCAGCCGCCGACCCTGGCGCCGGTGCGCAGGTCGTAGACGCGTACGCCGCTGGGGGACACGCTGACGAACCTCCGGCCGTCCGCGGTGATCTGCCGCACTGTCTGGCCGCTGGAGTCGGGGTCGACGAAGACCTGTCTCTCGCGTTGCGCCCAGGCGTTGTGCAGGGTGGAGCGGGTCACGGGCGTGGGGGACAACCGCCAGGCGGCGACGCTGAGCAGCATGGCGTGCACCGGGTCGGTGGTACGCATCGTGTCGGCGTCGGCCGCGGCCTTGACCGCCGTCGTCTCGGCCAGACGCCTCGCGAGCGTCTCCTGCTGCGCGGTGACGGTGCGGGTCTGCCACACGGCGAGGGCGCCGCCGAGCAGGGCCAGGACGAGCAGGACGGCCAGAGCGACGGTGACCACGCGGCGGCGGCGCACCCGTTGCCGGCCGGCGGCGTTGGAGGCGTCGAGGAAGTCGCGTTCGCGTTTGGTGAGAGTGAGGTGGCGGCGTCCGGTAGCGGCCCAGCGCAGCGCGTCTTCCAGACGGCTGCCCTGCAAGAGGTCGGCAGGGAGGCGCCCGTGGTCGTTCCAGTGCACGGCGGCGGCGTGGAGGGCGGCGTGCGCCGGCAGCCCGTCACGCTCGTCGGTGAACCAGGAGCGCAACCGTGGCCATGCCTGCACCAGAGCGGGCCGGGCGAGGAGGATGCTGTCGCCGCGGGTGGCGAGCAGATAGGAGAAGACCTTCCGCACACGGTCCAGCGCCGCTTGTTCCGCAGGGGTCCTGCCGTCGGACAGCTCGCCGGGTGACAGGGGGCGCATGACGACCTCTCCGGCGTTGCCGATGCCGACCATACGCAGGAACAGATCGGGTACCAGGTTGCGCTCGCCGGGGGTGAGTAACCCGTAGGCGTCCTCGGCCAGCGTGCCGAGAGCGGGATCGTCGATGGTCGCGCTCAGCAGGCCCGCCTCGGCGCTGCCCACGGTGAGCAGCTCCGACGGCGTGCCGGTGAACCCGCTGATCAGGCCGAGCAGCAGTTCGCGCGCGGTGGGCCGGGTCAGGGGGTCCTTCGACAGCGCCGCGGCGACCAGCGGGCGCAGCACCGGGGGCAGGTCGTCCAGGTCGGGGTCGGTGGCCAGCACCCTGTGCATCACCGCGCCCAGGGTTTCGGCCCGGAACGGGTCGTCGCCGCTGGCCGCGTACACCACGATCGCGCCCCAGGAGAAGACGTCGGCGGGGGCGCCGGCGCGCTGCCCGGTGAACACCTCCGGCGCCATATACGTGGGGGTGCCCGTGACGAGCCCGGTCGCGGTCAGCGACATCTCCAGCGTCCGCGCCACCCCGAAGTCGATGACCCGCGGCCCATCCGGGCCCAGCAGCACGTTGTCCGGTTTGAGATCACGGTGGATCACGCCCGCGTCATGGATCGCCGTCAACGCGGTGGCCACCGCAGTGGCCAGCCGGTACAGATCATCCCCGGCGAAGCGCCGCCCTCCGGCCACCGCCTGACGCAGGCTGGGCCCCTCGATGTACTCGCTGACGATGTAGGGCTTTTCGGCGTCCAGGTCCACCGCCAGCACCCGCGCGGTGCAGAAGGACGCCACCCGCCGGGCGGCGGTGGCCTCCTTGCCGAACCGCGAGCGCAGGTCCGAGGCTACGGCGGCCTGAGCGTGCAACACCTTGATCGCCACCCGGGAGCCCTCGGCGTCGTAGGCCTCGTACACCACGCCCTGGCCACCGGCGCCCAGCCGACCGGCGAGCATGTAGTCCCCCAGCCGCGGGGGATCCCCCGCCTGCAGCTCCGACGCCGCCATCACCGACCACCCGTCCGATCCCTGCGCGCTACGCCCCTTAGATGCCGCCCACACCAGCGAAGTTCACCGGGACCTGGGGCCGTGGAGGCCGGAGGTGGACGACCAGCTCGGCGACCTCGCGTGTGAGCAGCCGACCGGAGTCCTGTCCGGTCCGTGGTAGCGGCCGCCGGGTGAGGCATGCTCGCCGGTGGGCTGGGGGTCAGGAGGGTTCATGGCGAGGTCTCCCTGGCCCGCGTTGAGGCGGACGTCGCCTCATGCGGGCCGGGTCGTGAGGGACAAGCGGTCTCGGTGCTGTCATAGATTGCTTTCCTGCTTTCCAGGCGGACCGGACTCCCGGAGCGACAGGAGCGAAACCTTGCCACCGACCGGCACCACGATCCGGATCCGCGTCCGGATGAGCGCTCGCCCCACCGACGAGCAGCACCGTGTCTCCAGCCAGCTCGAGCTCCTGTTCGATCTCACCTTCGTGGTCGCGGTCGCCAGCGCCACCGCCCAGTTCGCGCACGCCGTCGCCGGCGGTCATGGCCTCACCGGGTTGGTCCCCTTCCTCCAGGTGTTCTTCGCGATCTGGTGGGCGTGGATGAACTTCACGTGGTTCGCCTCGTCGTACGACACCGACGATGTCCCCTACCGGCTGCTGACCATGGTGCAGATGGCCGGCGTGCTGGTCCTGGCCGCCGGTGTGCCCGCCGCGGCCCGTCAGTCCGACTACGGTGTCGTCACGCTGGGCTACCTCATCATGCGGATGGCGCTGGTGGCCCAATGGCTGCGGGCCGGTCTGGAAGATCCGGCGAGCCGCCGCACCGCGCTGCGGTACGCCGCGGGCATCAGCCTCGTCCAGGCGGGATGGATACTTCGCTTCGTCCTGCAGGAGACGGGTGTCCTGCACACGTCCTTCGGGCTGCCGTCCTTCATCTGCCTGGTCGTCCTGGAACTGGCGGTGCCACGGTGGGCGGAACGGGTCAGGCGGACGAACTGGCACCCGCACCACATCGCCGAACGCTACGGCCTGTTCACGATCATTCTGCTCGGTGAGAGTGTCCTGGCCGCGAGCCGCGGAGTGGCGGGAGCGCTCGAAACGGGCAAGATCAGCGGCCCCTTCGTCGTCATCGCCGTCTCCGGCCTCGTCCTGCTGTTCGCCCTTTGGTGGCTCTACTTCCTCGTGGAGGCCGGGGAAGGTCTCAGTGACCGCCGTCATCGGTCGTTCCTGTGGGGATACGGCCACTACGGCATCTTCGCGGCCTTGGCGGCCTTGGGCGCCGGGCTCGAAGTGGCGGTGGAGCAGAGCGGACACGAGGTGCAGGCACCGTCGTTGGCACTCGGTTACGCGGTCGCCGTCCCGGTCGGTGTGTTCCTCACCCTGCTGTGGGCGGTGAACGCGCTTGTCGTCGCAGAGCCGATCACCCATCCCGTCGCGGTCCTGGCCTGCGTCGCCGTCATCGTGTCGCTGCCGCTCGCGACACCCTGGATCGGTGTGGCCGCCGTGGTCGCGGCGATCGCGGCTGTCTGCGTGCTGTTGGTCACCGTCACGATCGCGACCGGCGCGGTTCGGCGCCCGCGCGCGAATGCGACGCCATCCGTGTGATCCCCGAGCTCCGGCGAGCCGTGAAGTAACCGAAGCCCGGCTCCGGCGAGCCGTGAAGTAACCGAAGCCCGAAAGACCGACGGCAGTCCGGTTCTGGTCGGCTGTGGTGATGCGCTGGCTGATGAAGACCGCGCGGTTGTGGTTCCGTTTTTTTCCGCTAGAGAGCGTGACGCGGTCGGCAAGAGCACATTCGGCCAACCCCGGCAGCGGGCCATGTCTCTCGGACAACGGCCGAGCAGGCGTTGCAGCACGGGACAAGTGGCGTCCAAGACGCCCCGATGAAGCTGGTCCGCATGCGCGCCAACCCAATGCACCACATGGCGGCCGTGCTCGACGAGGACCCCGGCCGGCGCCTCGGCGCCGACCAAGCGCTCACCGCCACTGTCCACCAGCCGCTCCCGGACCCGCGACCGAATCCGTATCCGGCCCCTTCGCCGCCGCCTTCCACCGGAGCGATCTCGGCGCGGACGCAGCCGGGCGACGCCGGGACGTCGGGACCGAAGGCCGGGGTAGCAGCCAGGTGACCTCTCAAGCTGCGTCAGCGCCGACCTCCGCCGCGGATCGGCGGGTGCCCCGGCGCCGTGTCCTGTTCCTGGCCGGACTCGGTGCCGTCACCGCCGTCGGCGTACCGGTCACAATCGCTCGCCTCACCGGCATCCCCGACTTCGCATCGACCGCCACTCTCACCGGCCACACCGGCTGGGTTTCCTCGGTGGCCTTCAGTCCGGACGGCAGAATCCTCGCCACCGGCAGCCGCGACGCCACTGGACGTTTGTGGGACGTGGCCGGCCATAAAAGCATTGCCACCCTCGCCGGCCACACCGGCTGGGTTTCCTCGGTGGCCTTCAGCCCGGACGGCAAAGTTCTCGCCACCGGCAGCGAGGACAACACCGTGCGGCTGTGGGACGTGGCCGGCCATGAAAGCATCGCCACCCTCACCGGCCACACCGGCTGGGTCATGTCGGTGACTTTCAGCCCGGACGGCAGAATCCTCGCCACTGGTGGCGACGACGACGTGCGGCTGTGGGACGTGGCGCGCCGTAAGAGCATTGCCACCCTCCACACCGGCTGGGTCTACTCGGCGGCCTTCAGCCCGGACGGCAGAATCCTGGCCACTGGCGGCGACGACCACGCGGTGAAGCTGTGGGACGTGGTCGGCCGTAGAAGCATCGCCACCCTCACCGGCCATACCAGGGAGGTCTACTCGGTGGCCTTCAGCCCGGACGGCAGAATCCTGGCCACCGGCGGCGAGGACAACACGGTGCGGCTGTGGGACGTGGCCAGCCGCGCAACCATTGCCACTCTCACCGGCCACACCCCCACCGCCTACACCGGCACTGTCTGGTCGGTGGCCTTCAGCCCGGACGGCAAAATCATCGCCACCGGCGGCGACGACAACACGGTGAAGCTGCGGGACATGGCCGGCCTTGAAAGCACTGCCACCCTCACCGGCCACACCGGTACTGTCTACTCGGTGGCCTTCAGCCCGGACGGCAAAATCATCGCCACCGGCAGCGAGGACAACACGGTGAAGTTGTGGCCACCCCGCTGACCCAACCGCCTCTTGAGCCTGTTCCTCAACTGAAACCATCGCGGGGTGGTTGGGCGCCTTGGGTCCGGGCCGCGGTGGTGTTTCCGCGATAGCGGAACCGCGTCAGGACGGCACGGCACTCCTGCGGTACTCGCGGGGGCTGACGCCCCGGACCCGCTTGAAGGCGGTGCTCAGCGCGAAGGCGCTGCCGTAGCCGACCTGTCCGGCCACCGCGCCGATGGTGGCGTCGGAGTCGCGCAGCAGGTCGGCGGCCAGGGCCAGCCGCCAGCCCGTCAGGTAGGCCATGGGGGGCTCCCCGACCAGTTCGGTGAACCTCCGGTAGAGCGCGGCCCGCGAGGTGCCCACCTCCGTGGCCAGCGCGGACACCGTCCAGGGGTGTGCCGGATCGCCGTGCAGCAGCCGCAGTGCCGGGCCGACCACCGGATCGCCGGACGCGTTGTACCACCCTGGGGTATCCGCCTCCGGGCGCGAGAACCAGGCGCGCAGCACAGTGACCAGGAGTAGGTCGAGCAGCCGGTCCAGGACCACCTCCTGGCCGGGCTCGTCCCGGGAGATCTCCTGCTCCAGCAGCGCGATGAGAGGGCTCTCCCACGCGTCGCCGGGCAGCGCCAGCAGCGGCGGCAGCGCGTTCAGCAGCCGCCTGCTGATCTCGGAGCTCGGCCGGTAGGTGCCGACGAGCAGCACCGCCGGGCCGTCCAGGCTGTCTCCCCAGGTGCGTACGCCCAGGTGCATGGCCTCGGACAGGTCCTCGCCGTCGGGCGTCGTGCAGCGCTGCCCCGGATGGATCACGACCCGTGGCGGCCGGGCCGGATCGTCGGCGAAGGTGTACGCGTCCGGCCCGCGCGTGATCGTGACGTCGCCCGGCCGGAGTCGTACGGCGTCGCCGCGGTCGGGAACCACCCACGCCTCGCCGCGCACGACGGTGACCAGGGAGAGCGGGGCCCGGTCCGCGATGCGCACGGACCACGGCGGAGTCATGATCGTCTGAAGCAGGAAGGCTCCCTGGGCCCTCGGGCCCTCCACCAGTCTCGCGAGCGCGTCCACGCCCCTCAGCTTAGACGCTTGAACATGAAATCGAGCAGATGAACCATGTTCCGTCTCGTAGCATCCGGGTTCAATTGGATCACGCAAGGAGAACGACCGCGGGTCGAGATCCGAGCACGACTGAAGGAGCATGGATGTTGTTCGCGTTGACGGCCGTCTCGGCGGCGGTGGCACTCCTCCTGACCGGTGCGATCGCCGGTCTGTTCTACGGCTACTCGGTTTCGGTGATGCCGGCCTTCGACGGGATCGCCGCCGAGCACGGGATCACCGCGATGCGCAGCGTCAACGAGAAGATCCTCAACGGGCGGTTCTTCGCCTCGTTCTTCGGCACGCCGGTCGCGTGCGCGGTGACGGGCGGGCTGCTTCTCGCGCTCGGCGAGACTCCGGCGGCCGTCCTCTTCTTCGCCGCCGCCGCGACGTACGTGCTGGGCGCGTTCCTGCCCACCGTCGTCGTCAACGTGCCGATGAACGAGGCACTCGCGGCGGCGACCGTACCGGCCGACCCGGACGAGGCCGCGCGCCTCTGGACGGAGTTCTCCGGGCGGTGGACCCGGTGGAACACCGTACGCGCGATGTTCTGCCTGGTCAGCCTGCTCCTCGTCGGCCTCGCCGTATTCGTCTGGGCGCGCTCCTGACCGTACAGACGTAACGACTCTGCATACACCACATCCAAGGGGAGAAACAGTGGACAAGATCTTGGTACTGGGCGGCACCGGCAAGACCGGCCGGCGCGTCGTGACCCGGCTTCAGGAGCGTGACCTGCCCGTACGGATCGGGTCGCGCTCCGGCGACCCCGCCTTCGACTGGGAGGACCCGGCGACGTGGGCGCCCGCGCTCCGGGACGTCGGGGCGGTGTACGTGTCGTACTACCCGGACCTGGCCGTGCCGGGGGCGCCCGAGGCGGTCGGCGCGTTCGCCCGGCTGGCGGTCGCCTCCGGCGCGCGACGGCTGGTCCTGCTGTCCGGCCGGGGCGAGGAGGAGGCCCAGGCGGCGGAGCGGGCGCTGATCGACTCCGAAGCCGACTGGACGATCCTGCGGGCGGCCTGGTTCGACCAGAACTTCAGCGAGAACTACCTGCTGGAGCCCGTCCTGGCCGGTCACGTCGTCCTTCCCGCCGGTGACGTGGCCGAGCCGTTCGTCGACGCCGACGACATCGCCGACGTGGCGGTCGCGGCGCTGACCGAGGACGGGCACTCCGGTCAGATCTACGAGCTGACCGGTCCTCGGCTGCTCACCTTCGCCGACGCGGTCGCCGCCATCGCCGCCGCGTCCGACCGGGAGATCGGCTTCACCCGGGTCTCCCCGGAGGACTACGCGAGCGCGCTGGCCGCCGAGGGCGTGCCGGGCGACGTCATCGACCTGCTCATCTATCTGTTCACCACGGTGCTGGACGGGCGCAACGCCTCCCTGGGCGACGGCGTGCGGCGCGCGCTGGGACGGTCGCCCCGCGACTTCGCCGATTACGCCCGTGAGGCGGCCGCCACCGGCGTCTGGAAGGCGAGCGAGGCGTAGCCCCGAGCACGTCGAACGACGGGCCCGCGTGGCGCTTCGAGCGCGACGGCCGGCCTGGAGCCCGGAACGCGCGGCGGCCTCGGCGGAGGCCGCCGCGCTCGCGCCAGGGAGGTCGCCCAGATGGCCCGACGTTCCCGGAGTGACCGGCCCGGCTCGTACGCGAACACGACGAGTCGGGGCGGTCACGCAGTGGAGGCCAGGTCGCCCTCGTGGTCCCGGCCGTTGTGTTCTGCCGCGGATTCCGGCGCGTCGGATCCGGGCCGGGTGTGCGCGGTGCGGAGCAGGGTGGCGATGAGGATGGCCGCGCCCGCCATCAGGACGACACTGACCACCGAGGCGATCCGCATCTCTTGGGCGAAGGCGTCGAATGCCACGTTTCGCAGGGCTTCGGCGGTGCCCTTCGGAAGGGTCGCGGCGGTGTCGACCGCGCCGCCGAGGGTGTCCCGCGCCGCCTCCAACTGCTTGGGCGTGAGGGTGTCAGGAGCCTTGGCGGCCAGTTCCGAACGGTAGATGGCGGTGCCGATGCTGCCCAGGATCGCGATGCCCAGCGCCCCGCCGAACTCGGCCGAGGTCTCGGCCATGGCGGAGGCCGCCCCGGCCCGCTCCGGTGGTGCGGCGGACAGGATCACGTCGGTGACCACGGCGGAGACGGCGCCGATACCGATCGCGACGACTGTCATGGCGCTGACGAGGTGGACGATTCCCGAACCGGCTTGGATCAGGGTCAGCATGGCGTAGCCGGCGGCTGCGACGAGCAGCCCCGCGGCGATCACGTTGGGTTTGCCGATGCGGGGTGCGATCGCGGTGGCCAGTGCGATGCCCAGGGGCATCACGAGAAAGGTGGGCAAGGACCACAGGGCCGACTCGAGCGGTCCCATGCCCAGGACGAGTTGCATGAACTGCCAGTTGAACAGGCTGAAGCCGACCAGTCCGAACGTCGCGAGCGCGTCGATGAGCAAGGGCGCGTTGAACCGGCGTGTGCGGAACAGCGCAAGGTCGATCATCGGGTTCGCGGTCACGCGTTGGCGGCGGAGGAACGCGGCTCCTGCGGCGAGTCCGGCGGCGCAGTAGGCCAGGGGGATCCACCCGAAGCCGTGCTCTGCCACCTGTTTGATGCCGTAGATGACGCTGAGCACGGCCACGAGGGACAGGGCGGCGCCGAGCAGGTCGAAACGGCCTGGCCTGGGGTCGCGGTATTCGGGGAGCAGCAGGGGGCCGAGGATCAGGAGCAGGATCATCACCGGCACGTTGATCAGAAAGACCGATCCCCACCAGAAGTGCTCCAGCAGCAGACCGCCGATGATCGGGCCGAATACGGCACCGCCCGCGAAGCCCGCCGTCCAGACGCCGACTGCGGTGGCCCGTTGTCTGGCGTCGTGGAACATGTTCCGGATCAGGGAAAGCGTGGACGGCGCCAGCGTGGATCCGGCGATGCCCAGGAGCGCGCGGGCCGCGATGAGCGTCTCGGAACTGGTCGAGTAGGCCGCCAGAACGGAGGCGGCGCCGAAGGCTACGGCGCCTGCGAGCAGCACCCGCCGCCGTCCGATCCGGTCGCCGAGGGTGCCCATGGTGATGAGCAGGCCGGCGAGGAGGAAGCCGTAGGCGTCCATGATCCACAGCAGTTCGGAACTGCTCGGCTTGAGGTCGGCCGTCAAGGAGGGGAGTGCGACGAACATGACGGACATATCCATGGACGCCAGTACGCAGGGCAGTACCAGGACGGCGAGCCCGACCCACTCCCTGACTCCGGCTGTTCTGTCTTCTTCGGTCATTTCCTTTGTTTCTGAGTCGTGTCGGCCGGGTCGGAGTCGATCGCCCGGTGTGTACTTTGTACGCGTGCGCGGCGTACAGGATACGCATGCACGAAGCTCTGCCACAACAGCAATATGACCTGCAAGGCCCCCCTGTGTTGCGCATCGATGCCCTGGGCGGGCTAGAATTTCGTCACAACCTTAGTGGTGTGACGAAAGGAGTGCGGTGATGTCGGTGCGACCGGCATGCGCGTCATGCGGCAAGTCGCTGGAACCCGCCGAGCGGGGGCGGCCGAGGCTCTACTGCTCCCGCGCGTGCCAGGCGAAGGCGTATCGGGTGCGGAGGGTGGAGACGCCGGCCGACGCCCCGGAGGGTGATGACAGCGCGCCACATCTCACCATTGAGCGCATCGTGCGGGCCGGGATCGCCATCGCGGACGCGGAGGGGCTCGACGCGCTGTCGATGCGCCGCGTCGCCATGGACCTCGGTGCGAGCACCATGTCCTTGTACCGGCATGTGTCATCGAAGGACGACCTGGTGGCCCTGATGGTGGAGGCCGCGCTGGCCGACGTGCCCCTGCCCGACTCGGCGCCGCGGAATTGGCGTCACGGCCTCGAACGCGCCGCATACCGTGACTGGGACCTGTACCACCGCCATCCGTGGATCCTGCCGAGGGTCATGGTGACAACCCGTGTGCACGTCAGCCCTGCTCTGGCGGCGGACAGTGAAAGCGCCTTCTCCGCGTTCGACGGACTCGACCTCGAACCTGCCGATGCTTTCCGGTACATGTTCATGTTCGCCTCCTACGTGCAAGGCGTGGCGCTGACCTACGTTAGCGATGTGGAGGCGGAACGGCGATCGAAAATCGGCACGATCCAGGCGACGAAAGCCTCGGACCATGCGCGGAATCCGCTTTTCGAACCGGGAGCGTATCCCCGGCTCGCTCTCGCGATGCGCGCGGGCGCCGAACCCTGGGACCTCGACGCCCTGTTCGCCGCAGGTCTTGCCGGTGTCCTGGACGGCATCGCGGCCGATCTCGCGAGACGGGGCATCGATGCCTGAGCTTCGATCCGCAGGCGATGGGGCTCGGTCGCCTGGTCTCAGTCGGCCTTCACCTCGGGTAGCGCGCTCCACGGATCGGCAGGAATCACCTCGATACACCGGCCGTCCTCGTCCACCACGCGGCCGTAGATCTTCACCTGCCGCAGCACCAGCCGCCGTTCGGTGACGGAAACGCCGGGGAACGCCCTGGCGATCCGGATCAGCACTTCCTCCAGGTGCTCGAAGGAGCGCAGGTTGACTATCAAGGCGAGGTTGGTCGGGCTGGCCACGGCCGCACACATTCGGGTTTCCGGCCAACCGGCCACACGGTGTCCCACGGCCCGCAAGTCGGTGTCCGGGACGGTCAGCCACAGCAACGCCATCGTGTGCCATCCGGCGAGTGCCCGCGCGACGTCACAGCGGAAGGCGATGTCGCCGTTCCGCTGGAGCCGGTTGAGCCGACGCTGCACCGCCTTCGGCATGGTGCCGAGTTCCTCGGCGAGGTCGGTGAAGGTCCGCCGCCCGTCGCGGCTGAGGGCGAGGAACAATGCGCGGTCAAGCGCACTGAACGGGCGGATCTCCTGCGGCGGCGGACCTATGGCCTCACGTATTTTCGCGGTCTGCGAGCTGTTCATCACGCCCAGGCGCCACACCATCCCACCGAAGAGGCTGCCGAACACATGGCTGCGCATCCGGGTCACGTGCGGCGGGAGCGGCAAGCCGTTGAGCAGGACGTTCGTCGTGGCGGCCAAGGTCGGCGCGACGATGTTGGCAAACACGTGGTACTCACCGCTGGTGATGCCGACGGTGCTGACGTAGGGCAGTTTCGCGAGCCGCGTCGCGACCGCCATCTCCGTGCCGGGCGCGCAAGTGAGCTCGATGATCGCGCCGCGAGCGCTCGCGTCGCTGTGCGCGACGCTCACCCATGCGGCACCGCTGTCCACGAGCCGCTGCCATCGACGGGCCAGGGTGATCGGAGCCAGCCCGAGCACAGTGGAGAGCTTCGTCCAACTTGCCCGCGGGCTGATCTGCAGTGCGTCCACCAGGGCGAGATCAGTCTCGTCGAGCACTCCGGCCTCTTGTCATTTCTCAACATTCCGACCCATTTATCGGTCAGTATCCCTCATTGTCCGGGTCAGTCCGGCGTTGTGTGGAGGCTTTGATGACACAGCCCCCTCAGCGGCAGCACCAGGACGGAGTGCACGATGACCTACACCACCAGCGTCGACGGCGGTGACCGGCGGGATACCCGCCAGGAAACGCTGTATCGCAAGATCAGCAGGCGGCTGTTGCCACTGCTGCTGGTCTGCTACGTGTTCGCCGCTTTGGACCGGGTCAACATCGGCTTCGCGAAGCTTCAGATGTCCAAGGACATCGGGATCAGCGAGGCCGTCTACGGTCTCGGCGCCGGCATCTTCTTCGTCGGCTACGTCCTGTTCGAGGTGCCCAGCAACCTGCTGCTGGCCAGGATCGGCACGCGCAAGACCATCGTGCGGATCATGCTCCTGTGGGGCTTGACCTCCACCGCGATGATGTTCGTCCACGACACGACCAGCTTCCTGATCCTGCGCTTCCTGCTCGGTGTGTTCGAGGCCGGCTTCGCGCCGGGCATCATCTTCTATCTCAGCTACTGGTATCCACCCGCGCGTCTGGCCGCGCCCATGGCGTTGTTCATGCTCGCCGGACCCATCAGCTCCATGATCGGCGGGCCGGTCTCCGCCTGGATCATGACCGGACTGCACGGCGCATGGGGCCTGGCAGGTTGGCACTGGATGTTCGTCCTCGAAGGGGTGCCCACGATACTGCTCGGGTTTGTCGTGTGGCGCCTCCTCGCCGACTCTCCGGCCCAGGCCCGTTGGCTCAGCGCCGAGGAGAAGACGCTGGTGGCCCGGGACATCGACACCGGACACAACCCGGACGGCAAGCACCAGTTCCGTCAGGTGCTGCGCGACCCGCGCGTGTACGGCCTCGCGCTGAGCTACTTCTTCCTGATCAGCGGGATGTACGCGGTGATCTTCTGGTTGCCGACGATCCTCTCCGGCAGCGGCGTCGAGAGCATCACGGCCGTCGGCCTGTACTCCGCACTGCCGTATGCCGCCGCGATAGTCGTGATGATCGTATTGAGCAGGCGTTCGGACCGGCTCGGGGAGCGCCGGCTGCACAGCGCGGTCCCGGCGATCGTCGCCGCGGCGGCCATGACTGTCGCCGCGTTCACCACCGACCGGCTCGCGGTCGCACTGACTGCGATCGTCGTCTCGACCGCGTGCAGCTGGGGTTCCTACGCGGTGTTCTGGTCGATGCCGTCGTCGTACCTGTCCGGTACGGCCGCCGCGGGAGGCATCGCACTCATCAACAGCATCGGCCTGCTCGGCGGGTTCGTCAGCCCGACGCTTCTCGGCTACCTCAAGGAGGGCACCGGCGGCGACCTCGCAGGTCTGCTCGCCCTGGTCGGGATGTTGCTGGCCGGCGGCATCGGCATCGCCGTGACCCGCCTTCCCGCCCGAAACCACTGACGACATTCACCGAAGGAGAGGATCGACCGTGCGCATCATGGTCGCGGGGTTCCAGCACGAGACCAACACCTTCTCCGCTACACCAGCGGCCTACGACAGCTTCGTCAACGGCGAAGGATTTCCCGCGCTGCGCCGGGGCGAGGCGCTCTACGAGCTGGAAGAAGTCAACATCGCGATGGGCGGCTTCCTCACCGCCATGCGGGCGCACGACTGCGAAATCGTGCCCGTGATCTGGGCGGCGGCCTGCCCCTCCGGACGGGTCACCCGCGACGCCTACGAGCGAATCACCGGAGAGATCCTCGACGCGGCACGGGCCGTCCGGCCGGACGCGATCTACCTCGACCTGCACGGCGCGATGGCGGCCGAACACCACGACGACGGCGAAGGTGAACTGCTCACCCGACTGCGCGCGATCGTGGGGAGCGATGTCCCGATCGTGGTGACCCTGGATCTGCACGCCAACGTCACCGAGCGCATGATGTCCACAGTGGACGCCGCGGTGGGGCTCCGTACGTACCCGCACGTCGACATGGCCGAGACGGGCAGCCGGGCGGCCACGCTGTTGCTGCGGTTGTGCTCCGGCGAACGGCTCTACCAGCAGTGGCGGCGGATTCCCTTCCTCATCCCCGTCAACAGCGGCTGCACCGAACTGGAACCTGCCGTGGACGTCTACCGCAGCCTCGGTCCGCTGGGCGGGGACAGTACCTGTCTGTCCTTCGCGGCAGGCTTTCCCGCCACGGATTTTCCCGAATGCGGCCCGGCTGTGTGGGGGTACGGCGACGACGCCGACGAGTTGCGGAGCGCGCTCGACACGCTGTACGAGGACATCGTGCGGCGGGAGGCCGACTGGCAGGTCAGTTCGCTGCCGCCCGCGGTGGCGATCGCCGCAGCCGGCCGGATGGCCGATGGCGCCACCCGTCCGGTGGTGATCGCCGATACCCAGGACAATCCCGGCGCCGGCGGTGACGCCCGCACCACGGGCATGCTCCGCGCGCTGGTCGACGCCCGGGTGCCCGCCGCCCTGGCCGCCATCTGGGACCCCGCCGCGGCGGCGGCGGCGCATGCCGCCGGAGTGGGCAGGACCGTCAACATCGTGCTCGGCGGGCATCCCGGCATCCTCGGCGCCGAGCCGTTCGAGGGGACGTTCGTGGTCGAGCACCTCGCCGACGGCCGGTGCCGTTACGAGGGCCCAATGATGCGCGGCACCGAGGTCGACTCCGGCCCGAGCGCCTGCTTGCGCGTCGGCGAGGTGCGAGTAGGGGTGACAAGCCGGAAGGTGCAACTCGTGGACCGGTCCCAGCTCCGGATGCTCGGCATCCACCCTGAACGGGAACGGATCATCGTGGTCAAGAGCTCGGTCCATTTCCGCGCCGACTTCGCGCCCGGCGCCGAGGCCGTGCTCGTCGCCGCGGCGCCGGGTCCGATTCCCGCGAACCCGGCCGACCTGCCGTGGCGACGTCTGCGACCGGGCATGCGCACCGGCCCGCTCGGTCCGGCGGCGCCCTGAAGTTCCACGGCCGACTCAGTACCCACCGTCCCGAATGCCTTGCGAGAGGAGTCGTCATGATCAGCGGAACGGAACAGACCAGCGTTTTGATCACCAACGCGCGGGTGCTCGACGTGCACACCGGCGAATACCTCGAGGGGGCGAGCGTCCTCGTCGCCGACGGCGTGATCGTGGAACTCGGCGGCAGTGAGGTCAGGGCGCTCGCCGGGAGCACCGTCATAGACGCCGAAGGTCGCACCGTCCTTCCTGGTTTCACCGACGCCCATGTGCACGTGACCGCTTGCACCGCGGACCTGGCGGCGCAAGCCGAGTGGTCACCGACCTACGTGGCCGCTCGGGCCGGCCACATCCTGCGGGACATGCTGCACCGCGGCTTCACCACCGTGCGGGACATGGGCGGCGCCGACTATGGCCTGGCCGATGCCGTCGACGACGGGTTCTTCACCGGCCCGCGCCTGTTGTTCGGTGGCAAGGCGCTCTCGCAGACCGGTGGTCACGCCGACATGCGCCACCGCGGCCGGATCGTGGCCGACGAACACCCCCACTGTCCCGCCGTCGGCGTGGTGTGCGACGGTGTGGACCACGTCCGCAAGACCGCCCGTGAACAGCTGCGTACCGGGGCGCACCACATCAAGCTCATGCTGTCCGGCGGGGTCGCGTCCCCGACCGACAGGGTGGACTCCACCCAACTGTCACTGGACGAGATCCGGGCCGCGGTCGAGGAAGCGGAGGCGGCCAACCGGTACGTCGCAGGACACGCCTACACCGCACGTGCCATCAACCGCGCGCTGCGATGCGGCGTGCGCAGCATCGAACACGGCAACCTGCTCGACGAGACCAGCATCGAGCTGTTCAAGCAACACAAGGCGTTCTACGTTCCGACCCTGGTCACCTACCGGACGCTGGCCGACGAAGGGCCACGATACGGCCTGCCGGCCGACAGCCACCGCAAGGTCTCCGACGTGCTCGAACACGGCCTGCGGGCCCTGGAGCTGGCCCACCGCGGGGGCGTCCAGATCGCTTTCGGCACCGACCTGCTCGGCGGCATGCACCCGCACCAAGCGGAGGAATTCGCCATCCGCGCCGAGGTTCAACCCGCCATCGATGTCATCCGTTCCGCCACGTGCGTCGCCGCACGACTCGTCGGACTGGAGGGCCGCATCGGCGAGATAACGCCCGGCGCCTACGCCGACATCCTGATGGTGGAAGGCGATCCACTGGACGACATCACCGTACTCGCCCGCCCGGACAAGCACCTGAAGCTGGTGATGAAGGCCGGCCATGTCATGACCCGGTCGACGCTCGGCGTTGTCCGTGGTTCGTGAGGCCGTCTCGGCGCCCGGCAGGACGTTCGCCGGTCACGTGTGAGCGGTCGCCGTGCGGGCCATGTCGCCGTAAAGGCGGAAGAGGCGGGGGCTCTCGCTGTCCGGGCCGGCGTTCTCGTTCAAGAGCGCCCAGCACTGCGCCACGAGCGCTCGGGCGTGGCTGCCCGGCCAGGGCTGCGGGAGCAACTGGGGCGGCAGGAGCGGGTCGGGCTCCATGGCGCGGGTGAATTCGGCGGCCAGTTCCACCGCGATGGTCAACTGCCGCGCTTCGGAGAGGTCGGCGTGGTCGCGGAGGCGCTCGAGGCGCGGTTCTGCGACGGCGGTGAGCCGGTGGTAGCGCTCGGCGATCTCGGCCAGCGGCCACAGGGCGCGGGCGAGTGCGGCGGGGTCGTCCTGGTCGCCCTGGCGCAGGTCCCGGGTGGTCGCGACGGTGAGGTGGTCGAGGACGTCGAGCCGGCGGGCGTGGTCCTCGACGTAGGGTTCCCACGGGTTGGCGCTGACGTACAGGCCGCCTTGGATGGGAGCGCCGCCCAGGTGGGTGAGCGCGGCGCGCAGGGCGTCGCGTGCGGCGCGGGCGGTCTCGGGAACGGCGAAGGCGACCAGGTGCCAGGTGCCGTCCCAGGGGGCGAGCCCGGCGTCCTGGCGGAAGGCGTGGGCGACGAATTCGACGTCGAGGCCCAGGGTCTGCTCGGTGGCGTCGGTGGCCCGCAGTATCGCATTGCGTCCTCTGCCCTCGCGGGTGAAGCGTCCTTCGGCGACCAGCCGCTTGATGCACAGGCGCACCTGCTGGTCGGTCATGCCCAGCAGATTGCCGGTGGCGTAGACCTCGCCGGTGTCGACCGTGAGGTCGGCGCGGACGAGCGCCTCGACGAGCATCCGGGTGGGGACCTGGACGTCCGCTCCCGGCATCTGGGGTTCGGCGGTCATGGTGCGGGCCTTCCGGGTGCGGCCGCGGCGGCACGCCGTGATGGCGACGCCGGCTTCTGGCGAGTACGGGCGGACAGCGGGGTGCCCGGTGTGCCGAGCCTATCGACCTCGCCGGACACTCTTTGCCTATCGTCAATTAAACTATCGAATCTAATCCGATAGTTTTGATTGTGAGGGGTATCGTGGTTCGCGGGAAACTGCTCCGCCGGCGCGGGTGGCGGGCCGTACTCGTCGCCGTCACCGTGCTCGGGCTCGTCGTGGCCGGCCTGAGCGGAGTGGTGGTGTGGCAGAACTCCTACGCCATGAACGTGCAGCGGATGACGATCCGCGAGGGCGGACACGAGCTGCGCGCGGTCCTGACCACGCCGGAGGGCGGCGCACGGCGCCATCCTTTGGTGGTGATGGTCCACGGCGACGGGCCGACCGACGCGACCCACGAGGATGGCTACCAGCCGATCTGGGAGGCGTTCGCCCGCGCCGGGTACGCGAGCCTGTCCTGGGACAAGCCGGGAGTGGCGGGGGCGCCGGGGAACTGGCTGCACCAGTCCATGGACGACCGCGCGGACGAGGTCGCCGCCGCCATCGCCTGGGCTCGGTCCCGACCGGACATCGACGGCGAGCGGATCGGCCTGTGGGGCGCCAGTCAGGCCGGATGGGTCATGCCCAAGGTCGCCAAGCGCACCGGAGTGGCGTTCGTGATCGCCGTCGCCACCGCCGTCAACTGGCTTCAGCAGGGCCGATACAACCTGCTGGCCGAGCTGCGGCAGGAGCATGCCTCGGCCGCCGAGGTCAAGGAGAGAATCGCCAAGAGTGATCGGACCCGAGAGCTGCTGCGCCGCGGAGCGAGCTACGAGGAGTACGTACGCGCCATGGGAGACGGCGACGGCATGACCGCCGACCGGTGGGGTTTCATCGGCCGCAACTACACCGCCGACGCGACCGACGATCTGCTCGCGCTGCGCGGAGTTCCGGTCCTGCTCTTCTTGGGAGGGCTCGACGTCAACGTGGACTCGGCCGACACGGAGACCGTGTACCGCAGGCAGTTGGAGCCCGGCGGCGCCCTCACGGTCCGCAACTATCCGGACGCCGACCACTCCATGGTCAAGGGCGAGCTCGTCCGGTCCGGCCTCCGGCTCGCGCTGACCGCGATCTTCGCGCCACGGTCGCTGTTCGCCCCGCACTACCTGGCCGACCAGGAGAACTTCCTGCGCGGCCTCCGCTCCCGGAGCTGACCCCATCACCCGGACCGCCGCGGCGCCGGCCGGGCGATATGGAGTGACGGCTGCCCGGCCACGTCCACCGTGCGGGCTCTGCAGTACGCGCACAGGGCACTGCCCGAGAAGAACGCGAGCCCTACGGGAGGATCTTCTCCCTGGCGGTAATCGAAGGGGTGGAGAGGTCATTACCAGGTGTGGACGATTCCGAAGCGCAACTCACCGCGCTATATAAGGGGCACTACCGCAGCGTGCTCAGTTACGTGCTGTTGCGAGCCGAGCAGCAGACAGCCGAGGACATCACCAGCGAGACATTCCTGATCGCCTGGCGACGGCTCGACCGCGTGCCTGAGCCGCCGCTGCCCTGGCTGCTCGGTGTGGCCCGCAATCTGCTGCGGACGCAACGCCGGTCCCGGCTGCGCGGACAGAGCCTGGTTGAGCGGCTCGCCGAACTGGCCCCGGCCGGCGATGTCGCCGAACAGGTGGCCGAGCGGCAGGCGGCGCTGAACGCGCTCGCGGACCTGTCCGAGCGCGACGCCGAGGCCGTGCTCCTGGCCAGTTGGTACGGCCTCAGCCCGGCCGAGGCCGCGAAGGTCACGGGCTGCTCGGCCGGCACGTTCAACGTCCGCCTGCACCGCGCCCGCCGCCGTCTGGCCGACGCACTCGGCTTCACCCGCCTCACCTTCCAGGAGCAGTCATGAGCGACCTCGACGACCTGATCATGTCCCTGCGCCCCGACACCGACGACGCCTACCGGCGCCGCTGCGAGTCCGACCTCGCCCGCACCCTCGCCACTCCTCGCCGCCGCTCCTTCTCCCTGCGGCTGGGGTTGGCGGCGGTGGCCGTTCCTGTCGTGCTCGTCGGCGTCGTGGCCGCGGTCGCACTGGCACCCGCCCCATCAGAGGATCGCGTCGTCATGGCGGCGAGCCTGCAACAGGTTCTTTCGGCGGGCGCCGAAGAGCCAGTGATCACGGTCTTCCTGTGCTACGAGGATGACGCATGGCCCGCGTGTGGCGGCAGCACGGGGGATCCCGGAGGCGGCGGCTCGGCGATCACCGAGCGGGAGAAGGCGAACGTCAACAAGACGCTGACCACGATGCCGGGGGTGGAGAACGTCACGTTCGAGGACAAGGCCGCCCTGTATGACCGTTTCCGCAAGAGCTTTGTCAAGTCTGGCGGGAAGCCGGAAGTGCTTGAGCGGCTCACGGTTGAGGACATGCACGAGTCGTTCCGGGTCACGATGAAGCCCGGTGCGGACTGGCGCCCGGTGATCGAAACGGCGAAGGGGATGTCTGGGGTCGCCAGCGTCATCGACCAAAGATGCAGCTCTTCATGTTAGAAGATCGCTGAAGACGTTGGACTTCTGGCTCCACCCCGTCCGGGGCGGAGCCAGAGTCGTTGATGCGCACGTTGAACAGGATGAATCGGCGGAAATCCGATGGACGAGGCGGTCCGGGCGATGCGATAGTCGCGCCGTGACTGCGACCACCACCTTGCCCGCGCCCATCTCCCTGGCCGACGGCCTCGTCCTGCGGCAGGCGCAGCCCACGGACCTCGACCAGATCGGCGCGCTCCTCGCCGACCGCATGGACGCGGCCGACGCCCTCGACCATCGGCTGGTCGTCACCGACCCGGACGCCGGCTGGTCCGCCTGCGCCGTGGTCGTCGACGGCGACCGGGTCGTCGCCACCGCGACGCTCCTCGACGAAGACGTACGCGTCGGCGGCGTCCACCTGCCCGCCGGCCAGGTCGAACTGGTCGCCACCGACCGCGAATACGAAGGCCGCGGACTCGTACGGGCGCTGATGAAATGGGCCCACGACCGATCCGCCGCCCGCGGCCACGTCGTCCAGACGATGATCGGGATCCCGTACTTCTACCGGCTGTTCGGGTACGAGTACGCCATCGACGTCCCGCCGGCGCTGACCGTGCGCACCCCGCCGCCCGGCGACGGAACACCCGCGCTCCGTCCCGCACAGCCCTCCGACGTCCCCGCCATGGCGGCCCTGCAGGACGCGGCCCAGAGCCGGTTCGACGTGACGATGCCGCACTCGGCGGCATGCTGGCGATGGCTGCTGGCCCACGAGGCGAGCAACCTCTGGGTCCTGGAGCAGGACGACACCGTCACCGCCGTCGGACGCACCACGCCCCCCGACGACGAGGTGCTCCTGGCCGAGGCCGCCGCACGCGACGAGACGTCGGCGCGGGATCTGCTCCGCGGCGTCGCCGCCCTGGTGCCCGACAGCGAGGTGCAGGTCGTCCATCGGGCCGGTACCGTGACCGCGGCCGCCTGGCAGGAGTTCCTCGACCACGAACCGCGCAAGCAGGCGGAGCAGTACTACGTCCGCATCCCCGACGCCGCGGCGCTGCTCGACCGGCTGCGGCCGCTGCTCTGGCATCGGCTCACCACAGCCGGGATCGATCACGCCGGCCGCGACATCGTCATCTCCACCTTCGGCGCCCACTACCGGATCCCGGTCAACGCGGACGGCCTCGGCGAGGTCGTCGCCGGCGGCGCGATGCAGAGTCCCGGAGTCGCGGGAGGTGCCGGAGTGGCGCCCGACTACCTGCCCGCCCTGCTGTTCGGTCCGCACGGCATCGAAGGGCTGACCCGGGTCCGGCCGGACGTCTACGCCCGGGAGGAGGAGCTGTTCCAGGCGCTCTTTCCGCCGCTCACCGCCGACCTGCTCACCTACTACCTGCCGTACTAGGGCGCGTATCGGATTGTGATCAACCTGCAGGCTTCGCCCGTGCGGCGAAGCCTGATCCGATGCCCCCGCTTCCCCGAGGTGACCTACACCCGCTGACCGCGCACTGTCGAACTCGCCGCCCCCCCGTCCGCCGCCGCATGGCTCCGGTGTGAGAAAAGGAACGTTCAGTACGGCAGGAAGATCTGGCGTTCCGTGGCGCTGTCGTCGAAGGCTTCGAGCTGGGCCTGCCCTTCGGCGGCGAGGGTGTCCAGCATGGTGTGCAGCAGCGCCGTGCACAGAACCGTGGGACCCGCGTGGGAGTCGAACGCGAAATCCGAGCTCACCGGTGCGAGCAGGACCTCGTCCGCGAGGTCGGTGAGCCGGCCGACCGGTTGATCGGTGATGAGGGCGACCTTCAGCCCCACGCGCCGCGCCCACGTGAGCCCCTGGGCCAGCTCGCGCGGGTAGCGCGGCAATCCGATGGCGAGCACCCACTCGGCTCCGGCTTCGGCCGCCCGGCTCAGCCGGTCCTCCAGGGGCGACCCCGCGACGTCCAGTACCCGTACGTCCGGGAGCACCTTTTCGGCGAGGTAGCCGAACAGGTGCGCAAGCGGGGCGGAGATCCGCAGTCCCACCACCAGGAGCGGACGCGACCTGGCCAGGTGGGCGGCCACCTGCCGAAGCTTACTGAGATCCCCGAGACCGTCCCGCAGCCGCTCGAGGTCGCGGATCTCGGAGTTCACCAGTTCCTGGATCTCGTTGAGGCCCTCGGCGGGCAGCGCTCGTTGCGGGCCGCCGAACACCGACGAGCGGAGCGCGTCCCGGAACTCGGGGAACCCCCTGAACCCGAGCGCGGCGGCGAAGCGGGTGACCGACGGCTGGCTGACTCCGACGCGCTCGGCGATGTCGGTGCTGGTGAAGAAGACGGCCTCTTGCGCGTGGTCGAGCAGGTAGCGCGCGATCCGGCGCTGCGACGGGGAGAGCCGGTGGTCGCCCAAGAGCGAGCGCAGGTTCGCGGAGATCCGCGCCGCGTCCGGCACAGCGAACGGCCGGCCGGTCTCCCTGGCGTGCCCCATCCTCGACCACTTCCCTTCTCCACGGAGTGACAGACCCAGCGACGTTCTCACCGCCCGGCGGGCGACGCCATCGGAATGGTCAAGTGACTTCATGGGGCGCGAAGTTCCCGTGGGCCTACAACGTCGCCGGGTTTCTGCCGCTCATCCGCCGCAGGGTGCCTGTGGGCAGCCGCCGGCGTTCGTTCGGCTCATACGCCGCCGGGCGGCCCCTGGAGGGACCGCCCGGCTCATCGGGTGCGTGGTGACGTCCGCCTAGTTCTTCGGGCCGTTGCCGTTGAAGCGGGTCTTGCACTCCTGCAGTCGCACATCGACCTTCTCGCCCCTGTCGACGGTGACGTGCACCGTCTCGAGGACCTCGCCGGTCGGCCGGGCGCAGGTGAGCGTCCAGCTCTCCTTGAGGAACTTTCCAGGGCCGGTGGCGACGACGCCGGTCTCGGTGTAGGCCGGGACCGGCCGCACCGACGGGTTGACGTGCCAGGTGAACTTGCCGTTGGTCGGAGTGATCAGGCGGGACTCCAGGTGGGTCGGAACCGCGATGGGCGGGTCGATGACGCTGCCCGCCTGCTTGATCGGCGCCGTCCACAGGTCGAAGTCCTTCGTGATCGTGAGGACCGCGCCCTTCGGCCCCTGGCCCGTGATCACGGAGTGTCCCGCCGGGTCCGCCGCGTACTCCAGGGCCACCATGAACGCCTCGCGGTTCGACTTGCCCTCGTAGCGCCCGGTGCCCAGGTAGTCCTCGATCACCTCGGGGTAGGTGTTGTTGGTCGACTGGGTCTTCATGATCTCGAACGTGAACCCGAGGCCGCGGGTGGCGTAGTAGGACCAGTCCTGGGTCTCGCCGGTCGTCTCGTAGTCGAAGCCCGACTTCATGCCCGTGTAGCCGTTCTTGGCCGCCATCGCGTCGGTCAGGGCGGCGTAGGCGGCCTCGTCCGGGGCGTCGCCCGCGCGCTTCTCCAGCGGCGGACGGAGGAGGGTGTGACCAGAGGTGTGGTTCGTGATCAGGACGGTGACCTGGTTGGCCGAGGTCAGGTCCATGATGTTCTGGATCTCCGGCTCGGAGCCCGGCCCGGGGCCGCGGGTCGTCGCGTTGGAACCCGCGTTGCTGCCCCAGCCGAAGGGGTAGTTGCGATTGATGTCGACCCCGGCGCTGCTGGCGCACGTCGGCGAGACGCCGCAGCTGGTCCGCCGGTTGAGCATGAACCCGTCCACGTTGACGACCGGGACGAAGATGACCCGTGCCTGGTTGAGCAGGCGCGTGATCCGCGGGTCCTTCCCGTCGTTGTTGATCAAGTCGTAGGCGAACTCCAACGTGTGCTCACCCGAGGGCCACTCGTTCCCGTGGTGCATGCCCATCATGAACAGGACCGGCTTGCCGTCGGAGGCGTCGACGTCGTGCGTCACCTCGATGCCGTACACCTCGCGGCCCTGGCGGGTCTTGTGCGGCAAGGTGATGTGCTTGACGAGCCCGGGGTGCCGGGTGCTCAGCGCGAGCATCTCGTCGTTGTAGTCCGTGATCGTCCGGTAGGTGGTGCGACCGCTGGGCAGAGCCGCCGCCTGCGCCGCCAGTTCCTGGACGGCCGCCGCGGGGTCGGCCGACTCGGCGAAGCCGGCCGTGGCCGCCGGAATGCTGAGACTTCCGAGCAATCCGACGCCCAACGCAAGCGTCAAAACGCGTTTCCTGGCGCTTGGAGTCGTGGGCGGCTGCGAGCCTCGTGAAGACATGGGGGGACCTTTCTAGCTGCAGACGAACTGGAAACAGAAACGCGTCCATTTATTCGAGCTGTTCTTTGGGGAGTGCTCCTGGACGCCCCCGATCGGCCGTTGACTGCAAATTTTCAGGTAGTCTCTGCGATGAATGCATACCTGTCAACCCTCAGTTTCTCCGCACACGCGCGGAAGGTCGGCGGTGATGGGTGCTTTACAGCGAGGAGCCCGGGGGTGGATCGGGCCGAAACAAATTGGTGCGCCACCGGACCGGTGAGTCCCGGCGGCCGGCGTCGCTCGCGCGCCCAGGTCGGAGGGGATATCGCCGAGCCGCTCGGTGCAGGAGCGCGGGGCGGCCGCGCGTACGCGCCGGATGCGCCGGATTCCGGCCGGGGGGAGGAGCCCGACGCTGCCCGGGCGCCGGTGTCCTGAGGGGGGCCGGGCCGGCCCAGTCGTTGGCCGTATGGCCGCTGAGCTGCGCACTCTCCGCGTTAAGCCTGGTCACAGGCCTCCCGTCAGGCCCGGAAGATCCATGTGGTCGTGGGAGGCTCCAGGCCGGGTGAACCGCGCGAGATCGGGCTTCCCGGCAGTCGCTCCTCGGCCATTTCGGATCGCGTGCGCCGTGCCGATATGCACGATGAAACGCCGCAATGTGAACGACGGTTTCCTGGCCGTAGTATTCGGAGAAGATGCCCTGGAGCGATCGCATGTCGCCGAGTGGATCGAATCAGATCGGATATTGCTTCATTCATTGAATGCTTTGTCGTTGCTCGCTTTCGGTCTGACGATGTGACTTCATAGCCTCGCGGGCAGAATGGCCCCCGCTTCGGAACGCGATCGGCACGGATCGCGTGCGGACGGACCGCCAATGGCTGGATGGCGCTCTCGACGAACTCATCGGCGAGTCGACGGATTCACGGGATGCGCCGAACCGGTCAACGGGATGACGCGAGTGAAAGCCGATCATCGTGACCCGAATGTGCGACGCCGCGATATCCCGCTTCCGGATTTCGCTCGCTCGGGCGAGCGACTCTGGCGCGGTTCGCCGTCGCCTCGTGCCGGGCCCCGGGCGCGCCGCTCGGGTATCGCTCGTCGGTCCCGCGGCGACTGGTGACGCCAGGTACGGGCCATGGTTCGGCGACGCTGCCCGTACCCGATGAGCCGACGGCGTCCGTCATGTGCTTGGCGGGTGCGGCGGCGTGAGGAGTTTCCGGCGCTGCCGGAAATGGGATTCGAGACGGGAGAAAAGAGTGACGCATGACGACTCCGGTGAAATCGCCCCCGGGTGGCCGGATAGGCGATACAGCTGTGGCCTACGGTGACGGACGCGCACAACCGCCGACCGTGCGGGAACAGCTCGAAGGTTCCCCAGAAGGTCCCTTGACCGTTTGTTTGGGAGTGGCCGCTCAATCCCCCGGAAACGGGTCGGCTCATGCCCGGGGATGTTTGTACGTCATGAAAGTCCCTTGTACGGCAGTTCGGGCGGGGATGAGGGTCAATGGGCGGTGTGGCGGTGTCACCGGGAGCCTTCGCCGTACAGGTTCGCGGCGACTCCGGTGCCACCGTTCGCGCACGCCGAACGCCTGGAGAAACTGCAGGAACATCTCGAAGTCGATCTCCGCACCTGCGGCCATGGCGGGACCAGTCCGAGGGGCACGGCTCCTGGTCCACCGGTGTGCCGGACTCCAAGCCCGGAGGTCGCAAGTTTGCCGCGGAGGCCAAACCCGGCGCGTGCGAGAATCCAGATACTGAAGACATGGATCTTGAGCTGGTAGAACGCGCCGTCGCCGACTTCACCCCCGACGGGCCGGACGCCCCGGGCCTCGCGGTGGGCGTCTACTCGGGCGGCCGGGCGCTGTACACCGCCGCCAGGGGCGTGGCCACGGTGGAGTTCGGCGTCCCGATCGACGCCAGGACCCGCTTCGACATCGCCTCGGCCTCCAAGCAGTTCACTGCGGCCTGTGTGCTCATGCTGGCCCACGAGGGCAGGCTGAGCCTGGACGACGACGTCAGGAAGCACGTGCCGGAGCTGGCCTTGGAGAGCGCGGTCACGATCGGCCAGTGCCTGAACCACACCGGTGGCCTCCCGGAGTGGTATGCCCTGCAGGCCATCACCGGGGTCCCGCTCCAGGTGCTGACCGAGGAGCGGCTCATGAAGATCATCAGCCGCATCCGCCGGACGACCTTCGAGCCGGGCACCGCCTTCTCCTACTCCAACACCGGCTACGTGCTCGCGGCCGTCGTGGTCAGGCGGGTGACCGGGAAGTCGCTGGCCGAGTTCGCGGCCGAGCGGGTGTTCGGGCCGCTCGGCATGGACGACACCGTCTACCGCGACGACGCCTCGGTGCCGTTGCCGCGGATGGCGTTCGGGTACGCGGCCGGGCCGGTCAGGGCCGACACCGAGGAAGGGGCGGTGGGCGACGGCGGCCTGGTGACCAGCGTGAGCCAGCTCGCGCCGTGGTTCGGGTTCCTGGCGGACGGGCGGGTGCTGGGGACGCGGCTGCGTGACGCGCTGCTGGAGCGGGGGGTGCTGGCCGACGGGACCGTGCTGTCCTACGCGTACGGGATCTTCCATTCGAAGGTGGGCGAGCTCGATGCGTTCGGCCACACGGGCGGCATGCACGGATACGTCTCCAACCTCCTCTACCTGCCGGGGCCCGATCTCGGCGTGGCCGTGCTGACCAACCAGAGCGCCCTGGACCCGGTCGGTCTCAGCCGCCGGGTGGCCCTTGAGCTCACCGGCCGACAGGGAGACTCCGAAAACGTCGCCCGAGGACAGGCCCCCGCGCCGGTCGTGGGGCACTGGTACGAGGAGGCGACCGACACCCCGATCACCATCGCCGAGGCCGCGGAGGGCCGGGTCGCCATCGTGCAGCAGGAGGCCGAGTTCGCCCCGGGCACTGACGGCCGCTGGTACGGCGTGGGCGAGGCGCGCACCACCTGGCTGGCCGTCGAGGACGGCGCCCTCGTCGTGGGAAGCACCCCTCGGGACGAGCCTCCCATGATCTTCACCCCCTGCAGTGCCCCCGGCGAGGACAGGGCCCCGGACGGCGCGTGGCTCAGCGACGAATACGGCGTGCTGGCCGTGATCAAGGACGGCACGTTCACCGTGGGCCTGACCCTGGAACTCGACACCGAGCCCGCCCCGGCGGGAGCGTGGCGGGCGGGCCCCTTCACTCTCCGCGTGGAGCCGGGCGGCGACCTGACGATCAGCGGCGAGGGCTTCCGACGCATGCGCTTCACCGCCCAGCCGGAGGGGAGCAGGCCAGTGGGCATCCCCCCTGGCCTGGTCTAGAGCATGTCCCGTGGATCTGCGAACGCTGGTCCTTAGAGGGTCAGGACGGTCCGGCGGCCTTGGATCCGGCCGGCGGCGAAGTCGGTGAGGGTCTGGCGGGCTTGTGTGAAGGGTCGGGTGATGGCCCGGACGGTCAGCTCGCCTGAGGCGACTTCGTTGACCCTTTCGGCGAACTGATCGAGGCCTTCTTCGACGCCGAGGTAGGTGGCGGTGACGCCGCGGTCGAAGGTCGGCGGGCCACCGTGCGGGGAGATCAGTCGGCCGCCATCGCGGGCTGCTGCCGCGGTGGTGGCCAGGCCGGGTCCGGCGTTGACCAGGTCGATGACCATATCGACCCCGCCGGGGACCAGGTGAAGGGTCTGCTTGACGGGGTCGATGCTGGTGTAGTCGATGACGTCGGAGGCCAGGGCGGCGACCCGGGGGGCGTGCTCGGGTTGGGCGGTGGCAATGGTGCGTGCGCCGCTGCGGGCCACCATCTGGAGGAAGAACGATGCGACCGCGCCGTCGCCGCCGAGCAGCAGGATGCTCTGGCCTGCTGCCGGCTTGATGGTGGTGAGCGCGGCGGCCATCAGTAGCGGGGTCGGCAGCGCGGCGGCGGCCTCGACGGGCAGGCTGGAGGGTCGTGGCACGATGGTCGGCCCGTCGTTGACCACGGTGTACTCGGCGATCGCACCGGCCGGGTAGGTCAACGCGACCACCTGGTCGCCAGGGGCGAAGCGGGTCACGCCCTCGCCGACCGCCTCGATCGTCCCGGCAGCGTCCACGCCGAGGACGAGCGGGTGCTCAACCGGCATGACGTCCTTCATCACACCGGTCGCCAGCTTGACATCCAGCGGGTTCAGCCCGGCCGCCGCCACCCGCACCAGGACCTGGCCCGGGCCGGGGACGGGGCGGGGCACTTCGGTGATCGACACGGTGTTGATCGGCCCGTACTGCATGGCCGTCAGGGCCTTCATCGCGGTCCGGTTCATGTCGGGATTCATGCTGGTCTCCTGCGTATGTGGGTGATCGATTACCGTGGACAGCACGGTAGGAGAACCGATAGGCACCTGAAGGTGCGTAATGGGTTGGGGTGACTGGCGACGTGGCTGACAGCGCGGAAGGGGCCGTAGCGGAGATCTTTGAGCCGTATGGCGATTATGTGGCCGACTGTCCGGCGCGGCTGGCCGTGGACTTGTTCGCCAGCGCTTGGTTGCCGGTCTTGGTGTGGGCGCTGCGGAACGGGCCGATGCGTCCGGTCCGGCTCCAGCAAGAGGTCGGCGGGATCAGCCAGAAGGTGCTCACCCAGACGCTGCGCCGGATGGAGCGGTACGGCCTGGTCGAACGGCACCGCTATGCCGAGGCGCCGCCACGGGTGGAGTATGAGCTCACCGGACCTGGCCGGGACCTGCTGATCCCGATCTACGCGCTCGGGCAGTGGGCCCACCGGCACGCCGACACCGTGCCGGTCAATGTGATGGAGCCAGAATCCGACTCCGATGACCCCCGCTCCTGCCCTGAGGCATGATCAGCGCGCGAGTGCGTGGTGCCGCTGACGGTCTTGATACCGCGCCGCCGCAGGTAGCGCTTAGGCGCAACCGAGGGCAGCAGCGGCTCCAGCCGCTGCCACTCCGCATCAGTCAGATCGTGACGATTCAGGCGTTCATCCAAGCCAGTGGTCTACCGGAATCCGTGATCAAGATCTACGGGACAGGCTTTAGTAACGCCGGTTGGCCAGAAGGACGAGGGCGGCCGCCAGGAGTTTGGCTGACGAGTTAGTGAACGCGGGGCGTCCGCCTTCTACCGTGCCAATGCATGACATCCGCAACCGCGCTTCCCAGGGTCGCGCTGGCCGCGCTCCTCCTGCTGTCCGCAGGCTGCGCCGGGTCGAGGCAGGACCGGGCAGACACGTTACGTTGGGCGTTGAGTGAGGTGCCCAACAGCCTCGACATCGCCCATGGCTTCAACAACCCCTCCACCATCGTCCAGTTCGCCGTCCTGGACTGCATGGTCACCCTCGGGAAGAAGGGGGAGGTGCTCCCCGGCGTCGCCGAGTCCTGGACCCACCCCGACCCCCTCACGTACGTCTTCACCCTGCGCGAGGGCGTGAAGTTCAGCGACGGCTCCCCGCTCACCGCCGAGGACGCCGCCTACTCCCTCAGCCGGCACGTCGATCCCAAGGTCGCCTCCCAGGCGGCCAGCTACGTCACCATGGTCAAGAAGGTCGAGGCCACCGGCCCGCGCACGGTCACGGTGACGCTGTCCAGGCCGAACCAGGCGTTCCTGCCCACGGCCGCGCTCGCCTGGCAGATCGTGCCGAAGAAGCTGGCCGAGGCGCACCCCGCGGACCTCGGATCACCCGAGGTGGGCACGCTCGGCACCGGCCCGTTCAAGGTCGCCAAGTTCAGCCTCACCGAGGGCGTCACCCTGGAGCGCAACCCGCTGTACTGGGGTCCCAAGCCCGCGCTGCGCAAGATCGAGCTCAGGACGATCACCGACCCCGAGACCCTCCGGCTGGCCGTGTCCTCCGGCGAGGCCGACGGCACCGCCGACGTGCGGCCCAGCGAGGCGCGCAAGTGGACCAGCCTGCGCGACGTCACCACGACCTTCTACCCGGCCGACAACATCGCCTTCCTGTCGCTTGCGGTCAATCAGGGCCCGCTCAAGGACGTGCACGTGCGCCGAGCCATCGCGCACGCCGTCGACAGGGCCGCCCTGGTCCAGCTCATGACCGGCGGACACGGCGGCCAGGCCGACCTCTTCCTGCCCAAGCCGCAGCTCACCGCCCTGTACGGCGCCGCCTTGCCCGCCCTGCCCACCTACGCGTACGACGTCGAGGCGGCCAAGGCGGAACTGGCCAAGTCCGCCTACCCCCGCGGGTTCACCCTCGCCACGCCGTACGACAGCGGCGGCGAGAACGTCAAGGCGATGCAGGCCGTCGCGGCCGACCTGGCCAAGATCGGGATCATGCTGGAGCTCAAGCCGCTGCCGAGCGAGAAGTACATCACGCAGCGCATGGACCACGAGGACCTGGCGGTGCAGATGGCCAACCTCTACTACAGCACCCCCGACCCGAGCGAGGTCCTGCCCGACCTGCTCAGCCGCGCCTCCGCGAAGCCGCAGGGCTTCAACTTCAGCGGGTACGGCACCGCCGCCCTGGACGCCGGGCTCGACGACGTGGGCCGCCTGGAGGGCGAGGCCAGACGGAAGGCGATCACGAAGGTGCTGGCCGAGGTGGCCGAGCAGGTGCCCTACCTGCCGCTGTTCCACAACGAGTCGGCCATCGCGGTGAACAAGCGTTTCACCACCGACGTCGGCACCTGGACGATCGACATCCTCAGCGCCGTGCGCCCGGCCGGTGCGTGATGGCCTTCCTCGCCCGCCGCCTGGGCGCCGCCGTCCTGCTGCTCGGGGTGCTGTCGCTGCTCAGCTTCGTCCTGCTGGCCGCCGCTCCGGGCAAACCCGAGAACCTCCTGCTCGGCCCGCGCCCCTCCACGCCCGAGACCCGCGCCGCCATCCGGGCGCAGTTCCACCTCGACGACCCCATCCACGAGCGCTACCTGTCCTGGCTCGGCGGGGCCCTCCACGGTGACTTCGGCACCTCGGTCTACACGCGGGAGCCCGTCACGAGCATCATCACCGAGCGCCTGCCCGTCACCGCGGGCCTGGCCACCTACGCGCTCATCCTCACGATCGGCGTCGGGATCCCGCTGGGACTCGCCGCCGCCATGCGCCGCGGGGGCAGGCTCGACCAGGGCATCACGCTGACCTCGCTGGTCGCGCTGGCCGTGCCGCCGTTCGCGCTGAGCATCCTGCTGCTGTACGGCTTCGCCGTCACGCTCGGCTGGTTCCCCGTCTTCGGCGCCGGCGAGACGGCGGCCGAGCGGATCGCCCACCTCACGCTGCCCGCGGTGGCCCTGGCCGCCGGGGAGGCCGCCGTCGTGGTGCGGCAGATGCGCGCCGCCGCCCTCGACCTGGTGGGTCAGGACTACCTCACCTTCGCCAGGGCGCGTGGGCTGAGCCTGCCGCGCGTCTGGATCAGCTACGCCCTGCGCAACACCGCGCTGCCCGTCCTCACCGTCGGCGGGCTGCTGCTGGCCGCCAACCTCACCGGGGCGCTCTTCGTCGAGCGGGCCTTCGGGCTGCCGGGACTCGGCGAACTGCTCGTGACCGCCGTCGCACGGAAGGACATCCCCGTGGTCCAGGCCCTCGTCCTGCTCGGCGGCGCCGTGGTCGTCGTGGTCAACCTCCTGATCGACCTGACCTACCTGGCCGTGGACCCGCGGGTCAGACACGGGGCGGTGGCCTCATGACAGCCGTTTCCGGTACGCCCCTGTTCGGCGGGCGGGTGGCGCGGCTCCGCCGTACCCGGCCGGGGTTCCTGACCGTGGTGTCGGCGGCGGTGCTGGCGCTCATGGCGCTGGCCGCGATCGGCGGCACGTGGATCGCCCCCTACGACCCGGCCGCGCAGGACGTCGCGCTCGGCGCGTCGATGCCGAGCTGGGCGCACTGGGCGGGCACCGACGACCTCGGCCGCGACGTGCTCTCACGCTGCCTGGCCGGGGCGCGTTCGGCCCTGCTCTGGCCGGTGATCGTGACGCTGTGCACGTGCGCGATGAGCACCACGCTCGGGCTGCTGGCCGGGTACCGGCGCGGCTGGGTGGACGCGATCATGATGCGGGTCGTCGACCTGCTCATCGCCCTCCCGGGCATGCTCGTCCTCATCGTCCTGGTCGGCGTGCTCGGCGGCGGGATCGGCTGGGCCGTGCTGGCGCTGGCCGTGCTGTTCACGCCCGGCGACATCCGCGTGGTCCGCAGCCTGACCATGGCCCAGCGCGAGCTGGCCTACGCGGAGGCCGCCCGCACGCTCGGGCTCAGGCCGACGCGGATCATGTTCAGGCACCTGCTGCCCAACATCGCGCCGACGGTCGTCGCCGGTGCGCTGCTCAGCTTCGTCGCCGGGCTGGTCGCGCTCTCCGGGTTGTCGTTCCTCGGGATCGGGCTGCCCGCCGGGACCCCCGACTGGGGTCTGATGATCGAGGAGAACCGTACGCTGCTCGACCTCAACCCGTGGGCCTCCGTCATCCCGGCGGCGCTGGTCACCATCGCCGCCACCGCGGCGACCCTGCTGGGCGACCGGCTGTTCGAGAGGCTTTCCGATGCTGCTTGAGATCAACGGACTGACGATCGCCGGGCCCGCCGGAACGATCGTCGACGGCGTCGGCCTCACCGTCGCGGCCGGGGAGATGGCCGGGCTGGTAGGCGAGTCGGGCAGCGGTAAGTCGCTGACCGCACGGGCCGCCATCGGCCTGCTGCCGAAGGGGCTCCGCGCCTCCGGCTCCATCCGGGTCGGCGGGGTGGAGATCGTCGGAACGGCCGGCGAACGGGTGCTGCGCGGCCTCAGGGGACGGCGCGTCTCGCTGCTGATGCAGGACCCGTTCTCCATGCTCAACCCACTGCGTACGGCCGGGGCGCACATCGCCGAGACGATGCCCGGCCGGGCGACCCGCGAGGAGGTGGCGCGCAGGCTGGCCGAGGTCGGCATCGACGACCCGTCCGTCGCCGGGCGCTACCCCTTCCAGCTCTCCGGCGGCATGCGGCAGCGCGTGGCCCTGGCCGCCGCGCTCGCCGGGGACCCGGAACTGTTGATCGCCGACGAGCCCACCACCGCCCTGGACGCCACCACCCAGCACGAGATCCTCGCCCTCCTGGCCAGGGTCCAGGCCGACCGCGGCATGGGCGTGCTGCTGATCACCCACGACCTGCGGGTGGCCTTCGCCATCTGTGACCGGGTCTCGGTGATGTACGCCGGACGCGTCCTCGAACAGGGACCGGGCACGTCCCTGGCCCAGGCGCCCGCCCATCCGTACACCGCCGGGCTGCTGCGCGCCCTCCCCTCGGTGGAGTACACGCTCGAACACCTCACCGGCATCCCGGGCAGCGTCCCGCCGGCCGCGCAGGTGGCGTCGGAGTGCGCGTTCGCCGCACGCTGCGACCACGCGACCACCCGATGCCGCGCCTCCCGCCCGCCGCTCCGCGAGATCGGCGACGGCCGCCTCACCGCGTGCGTCCACGACACCCTCCCGCGGCTCACGGCCCGTGACGTCGCGACGGGCACGCTCCCCACCGGTTCCGGCGAACCTCTGCTCGTCGTGGACGACCTCGTCAAGCGGTACGGCACGCACACCGCGCTCGGCGGTGTCAGCCTTCAGGTGGCGGCGGGGGAGACGGTCGGGCTGGTCGGCGAGTCGGGCTCCGGCAAGACCACGCTGGCCCGCTCCGTCCTCGGACTGGTCACCCCCGACCAGGGACGCATCGAGCTGGACGGCCTCGACATCACCCGCCGCCGGGCCCTGACCAGGCAGGAGCGAGCCCGGGTCCACCGGCTGGTCCAGTGCGTGTTCCAGGACCCCAGCACCTCGCTCAACCCCGCCATGACCGTGGGCGCCACGTTGGCCGAGGCGGCGACGCGCGCCGAACCGGCCGACCGGCTCGCGCCGGGGGACCTGCTGGAACTGGTGGGCCTTCCTCCCGGTTACGCCACGCGACGGCCGAAGGGGCTGTCGGGCGGCCAGCGGCAGCGGGTGGCCATCGCCAGGGCGCTGGCGGTGCGGCCGTCGCTGCTCATCTGTGACGAGCCGGTGGCCTCGCTCGATGTCTCCGTCCAGGCCCACGTGCTGGAACTGCTGCGCGGTCTCGGCCGGGAGTTGGGCACCGCGATGCTCTTCATCACCCACGACCTCGCCGTGGTCCGGCAGATCGCGGTCAGGACCGTGGTGCTGTTCAAGGGGCGGGTCGTCGAGCAGGGGGACACCGCGACGGTCCTGGACGCCCCCGCGCATGACTACACCCGTCGGCTTGTCGCGGCCATTCCATGAAATTTCCAACCAACGCATGAAGCGGACCCCGGCTCACTTCAGGAAGGCTTCTTCCATGCACGACCTCATCCTGCGTGCGGGCACGGTCCACGACGGATTCGGCTCGCCCGGCCGTACCGCCGACGTGGCCGTCAGCGGCGGGCGGATCGCCGCGATCGGGCGCGAGCTCGGCCCGGCCGCCCGCGTCATCGACGTGGACGGGCTCATCGTCGCGCCCGGCTTCGTCGACCCGCACAGCCACTCCGACACGGTGCCCTTCCTCGACGGCGAGAACCCGTTCAAGCTGCTGCAGGGCGTCACCACCGAGATCGTCGGCAACTGCGGCTTCTCCTGCGCGCCGGTCACCCCGCTGAGCCCGGCCCCGGAGCTCCTGACCGACCAGATCTTCCCGGCATTCGGCGACTACCTCGACGCCGTCGAACAGGCGGGGACGACGGGCAACCTCGCCGCCCTCGTCGGGCACAACACCCTGCGCATGGCCGTCGCCGGGATGGACGCCGTCCTGCCGCCCGGTGCGCTGACGACGATGGAACGGCTGGCGGCCGAGGCGTTCGAGGCGGGCGCGGTGGGGCTGTCGAGCGGGCTGGAGTATGTGCCCGGAGCCTACGCCGGCGTCGAGGAGCTGATCGCGCTGGCCCGCGTCGCCCGCCGGCGGAACCTCGTCTACGCCACCCACATGCGCAGCGAGAGCGAGGGCCTGGCCGACGCGCTCGACGAGGCCGTCGCCGTGGCCAGGGGGGCGGGCATACGGCTGCAGGTCTCGCACTGCAAGGCCTCGGGGCGCGCGGTGCACGGGGACTCGGAGATGCTGCTGGCCGTGCTGACCGAGGCGCGGACGCGCGGCGTCGATCTGCGCGCCGACGTCTATCCGTACCAGGCGTTCGGCACCGACCTGGTGGCGTTGCTGCCGCCGGTGGCCTGCGAGGGCGGGCAGGAGGAGTTGCTCAGGCGGTTGCACGACCCCGGCGAACGCGCCAGGCTGCGCGCCCTCGCCGAGGACCCGGGCCAGGGCACCGGCGTCGGCCTGTGGCGCGAGGTGCACCCGGAGGACGTCCAGCTCATGAGCCTCGGCAAGCGGCTGTCCGACGTGCTCGACGGCCGCGACCCCTGGGACGCGCTGTGCGACCTGATCATCGACGACCCGCACGGGTCCGGCGTCTTCCACACCATGCACGATGACGACGTCACCCGCATCATGCGGCATCCGCTGGTCTCCATCGGCTCCGACGGCGGGCCGCCGGTCGGCCCCGACCACCCGCGCACGTTCGGCACGTTCCCCGTCTTCCTCGGGACCTACGTGCGCGAGCGCGGGGTCGTGCCGATGCCGGAGGCCATCCGCAAGATCACCTCGGCCGCGGCCGCCCAGTTCGGGCTGGCCGACCGGGGGTGGCTCGGAGCGGGGGCCGTGGCCGACGTGTGCGTCTTCGATCCCGAGGTCATCAGGCACGACGGCACCTACGAGGTTCCCGACGTGGCCCCGGTGGGCGTCACGCACGTGCTCCTGGCCGGTCATCCCGTGATCGAGGACGGCGTGTTCACCGGCGGCCGACACGGGCGGGTGTTGCGCCGGTGAGTGCCAACGGACGCGTCACGCTCGGCGTGCTGCTCGACAGCCTCGGCCCCGACGCGGTCACCGCGATCTGCCTCCCCGGCGGCAGGCAGGTGCTGGTCGGCGCGCCCATCATCCACGGCGCGGGCGAGCCCCTCGCCGCGGCCGAGGGCGCACTGCTCCTGGTGACCGGCCGCCCCGACCCGGCCGACATCCAGCAGGCCGCCGCCACCGGGGTGGCGGCCGTGGTGGTCCGGAGCCTGGGAACGGCGGGCGTCTCGGGGGGTTTCCCGGCCTTGGCGGAGGCCGCCGGCGCGGCGGGCATCGCGCTGCTGGCGGCCGCCCCCGACCTGGCGTGGGGCCAGCTCTACGCCCTGGTCGACGCCCTCCTGGCCGTGGTCGCCCCGGCCGCCGACCTGGGGGAGACGACGGCGGCCGACCTGTTCGCCCTGGCCAACCAGGTGGCGGCGCGCGCGGGCGGAGCCGTGGCCATCGAGGACCTGGCCATGCGCGTCCTGGCCTACTCCACGGTCGGCGGGCAGCGGATCGACGACCTGCGCAGGGAGGGCATCCTGGGCCGCAGGGTCCCCGAGCACCCGACCCACGCCGAGGAGTACGCCGCCGTCCTCCGCTCCGACGAAGCCGTGTGGAGCTACGAGCCCCGCGAGTACCTGCCCCGGCTGGGCATCGCGGTCCGGGCCGGGGGCGAGGCGCTCGGCAGCATCTGGGTCATCGAAGCCGACACCCCGCTCGAACCCGACGCGCCCCGGATCCTGGCCGAGGCCGCGAGGAACGCCGCCCCGCACCTGGCCAGGATCAACCTGGCCGCCGACGAGGCGCGGAGGACCAGGGACGAGTGGCTCGGCTGGCTGCTGCGCGGCGTCGGCCCGGTCGGCGAGCTGGCCACCTCCTTCGGCCTCAACCCCGGCGAGCCGGTCGTCGTCGTCGCCATCGGGTCGGGCGACGGCGACGTCTTCGCCGCGGGACACGCCGGAGACCTCCTGCGCACCGCCTACGCCGCCTACCGCATCAGGGGCGTGGTGGGCGCCGTCGACGGCCGCGCCTACGCGGTCGTGGCCGCCGACTCGACCGCGCCCGCCCTGCGCAGGATCACCGCCGGGACGCTCGGCCAGATCGAGGAACGACTGGGCGGCCGGTGGCGTGCCGGGATGGGGAGGACCGTGCCCTCCGTGGTCCAGGCGCCGCTCAGCGCCCGCCAGGCCGCGGAGGCGCTGCGGGCGATGTGCGGGCCGTTCGCCACCGGCACGGTCGGCGGGTACGAGGAGTTGTCGGCCACGCTGTTCCTGCAGGAGGTGGCGGCCTCCATGCGCGCCAAACCCGAGCTCCTCGGCGAACCCCTGTCGGTGCTGGCCGAGCACGACGCCCGGCACAGCACCAACTGGGTGCACAGCCTGCGGGCGTGGACGGCGGCGCACTACGACGTGTCCAAGGCGGCCGAGGCGCTGTCGGTGCATCCCAACACCCTGCGCTACCGCCTGCGCAGGATCGGCGAGCTCGTCGCCCTGGACGACCCCGACGTCCGGCTGGTCCTGGCGCTGCAACTGCGGCTCGGCCCGGTGCTGCGCCCGAGTACAAACGAGGACGGATGAACTTCTGCTTTTCCGCCAACGCCCGAGCCCCGTCCGCGGCGGGATGCTGGGGCCATGGTCGAAACCCTCACCGGGGTGCGCGTCACCTCGTTGCATGGCGCCCCCCAGCTCCAGACGGCCGATCAGCTGCTGCGTCGCGTGTGGAACACCGGAGACGGTGAGGATCCTCCCGTCGCCCTGGACGTCATGTGCGTCCTGGACCACATCGGCGGTTACGTCGCCGGAGCCTTCCTGGGCGAGGAACTCGTCGGGGCGGCGGTGGGCCTCCTGGCGGCGGGAGAGAGCCTGCACTCCCACGTGACCGGCATCGCCCCCGAGGCGCAGGGGCGGGGGATCGGACGGGCGATCAAGGAGCACCAGCGCAGGTGGGCGGCCGAGCGCGGGCTCCGTTCGATCTCCTGGACGTTCGACCCGCTCGTGCGGCGCAACGCCTACTTCAACCTCGTCCGGCTGGGCGCGCGGGCCGAGCGCTACCTGACCGACTTCTACGGCCCGCTGACCGACGGGATCAACGACGGCGACGTGTCGGACCGGCTGTTCGCCGAATGGCACGTGGACGGAAGGCGGGCCGAACCGTCCGACGACGGTGAGGCACGGGTGATCCTTGACTCCTCCGGCCGGGTGGCCGCGCCGGGCGGCCGCGCCGTACTGAAGTGCGCGACGCCCGCCGACATCGAACGGATGCGCCTTGAGGAGCCCGGCGCGGCGCGGTACTGGCGGGCCGCGCAGCGCGAGGCCCTGGGGGGCGCGCTGGCCGAGGGCTATCGCGTCACCGGCTTCACCCGCGACGGGTGGTACGTCCTGGAGCGTGCCGCGTGAAGCGTGCCGATCTCTCCCCGCCGGCGCCCGCCACCTGGCCAGGCTGAGTGCTTTCGGCTCCCGGAGCAGCCTTCGCCCCGACGCGCGGCCCGCTACCACGCCGGCGACATCACCACGCCCCTTCGTCCTGGAGGGCGACTCGATCGGCGTGCCCACCCGCCCCGACCATCGGCGGCGACCTCCCCGGCTTGTCGCGTATCGCCGTGACACCGGCGACCCGCGGCACCGCCGGGGGCCCGCCGCCGTACTGCGGGCTCGGTGCGAGCTCCACCCAAGGAGAACAACCGCAACCTCACGAAAAGGACAGCGATGATCAGAGCAGTCGTGCTGACATTCAGCCTCCTCACGGTCGGGCTGGGCATCCCCCCGGCGCCCGCGGTGGCGGCCCCGGTCAGCAAGGATCCGGTGCGGGCCGCTCTCGACGGGGCGCTTGCCAGGGCGGCCGCGAAGGCCGGTGATCCCGGCGTCCAGGCGGTCGTGATGCGCGACGGCAAGCTGATCTGGTCGGCGAACTCCGGCAAGGCGGTCAAGGACCCGTCCTCACCGGTCACCGACTCGACGATGTTCGGCTACGCCAGCTTCGGAAAGATGATCTTGTCTGCGTACGCGCTGCGCCAGGTCGAGAGCGGAGTCCTGGCCCTGGACAAGCCGATCTCCACCTATGTCGGCAAGGACGTGCCGGGATCGGACGCGGTCACGCTCCGGATGCTGCTCACGCACACCGCGGGCTACCCCGACATGTACGACGACCCCAAGACCGCCCCCCTGTTCGCGGGGGGCGCGCAATACGATCCGAACCGGCCGTACACCTTCGCCATGCTGGCGCCAGGTATTCGCAAGCCGGTCAACCCCGGCAAGCGGTACGACTACTCCAACACCGGATACATCATCCTGGCGCACGTGCTGAGCAGGACGGCCGGTGGAGACGGGGCGCTCGAGCGCGACATCCGGCTCTTCCTCACGCGAGCGGGGGAGACGAGCGAGCTGCTGACCGCCGAGCGATCCCCGAGCGCCTTCCCCCGGTTCGCCCACGGCTACGACTACGAGAGCCCCGGCAAACCGATCGACACCTTCACCGACTTCGGCGCCAAGGGCATCCCCACCGACCTGTACGGCCTGCCGTTCGGGGACGGGTTGTTCGCCGGCACCGCGCTCGGCGGCGCCAAGTTCCTCGACGCGTTGTACGCCGGGAACCGGCTCCTGCGGCCCGACACCGTCAAGAAGATGATCACATCGTCGCCGCAGGCGGTGGCGGTGAACGACACCTACGGGATGGGCACCGAGCGCGCCCTGGTCGGCGGGCGGGTCTGGCAGGGCCACCCCGGCGCCTTCGCCGGCTTCACGTCGATGGGAGCGACCGACATGGCGCGAGGCGTGACGCTGATGGTCGTGACGAACCGGGACGGATCCGATGAGGACCCCGCGGGCACGATCTGGAAGGAGCTGGCCGAGGCATACACCTCCGTGACGCGCTGACGCCGCCGGATCCGCGTCGGCACGTCCTTCCGGCCACCCGGCGGCGGGTGCTGCTTCCCTCGCCGGATGGCCATGTCGATCACACCGAGCTCGCGGGCCACCGCGGCGACGGCACGCGCGCGGACCTTCCCCGGAATCCGCCTGCGATTCCGGGGAAGCGTCCGTCCCCGCGCACGAAACGCTGTCAGCGCCTCTTCAGCAGGAGCTCGGTGTTGCGGTCGCCCGGCAGGCCCGCCAGTGCGCTCTCCAGGCCCGGCGCGTTGAACGACAGCTCCCGGTAGAGCGCCGCCAGCCCGTTTTGCGACAGATCGGTCAAGTCGGTGCGGTGCGGCGCGGCCGACTCCACCAGCGTGGTGAACAGGGAGAGCGTTCCATCGTGGTTGTCGGCCAGCTCGATCACCCTGGCCAGCTGCGGGTAGTCGACGTGGGAGGCGGTGGAGACCTCCCAGAAGCCGCCATGCGGGACGATCTTGTTGCGGTGGGAGTGGCCGTTGATCCACGCGGCGACGTTGCGGTGCTTCTTCAGCACGGCCAGCAATTCCTGTCCGCTGTGGCGCTTGTCGTGCGGGCGGGCCGGGTCGGGGACGAGGTTGGTCATGGCCCAGCTCGGGTGGTGACTGAAGATCAGCGCGATGTCGTCGGCGTGGGTCTTCAGGGTCCGCTCCAGCCAGGCGAGCTGCCGGCTGCCGACCGATCCGCGGTAGTCGCCGCCGCGGTCGGTGGTGTCCAGGCTGATGCCCACGACGCCGTCGGCGATCCGGAAGGAGTAATCCAGCCGGCCGCTGTCGAGGTTGTCGCGGGTGTAGCCGTGGCCGACGGGGCCCGCGCCGGTGTACGCCGGGTCGAGGTGGGCGGCGATGTAGTCGTGCGGGCTCAAGGGGGCGCGGCGTTCGTCGGCGGTGACCGTGCGGGCCTTGGCCTTGTAGCGCTTCCATGCCTCGCGAAGGCGGGCGCCCGTGGGGTCGGGGCCCTGGCGCAGCGCCCGGTAGACGGCGGCGGCCTCGGAGGCGGGCAGGGTGAACAACTTGCGTGAGCCGGTGGCCAGGTCGGCGAAGAAGCCGCCGGCGGCGGAGTAGGCGCCGCCGAAGAGCTGGTCGTGGTTGCCGATGGTGGAGTACCACGGTACGGCCAGCCCGGGGCTGCTCACCTCGCGGATGGCCGCCTCCAGGAAGCCGTCCAGGCGGGGGAAACCCGCCCGCTTGTCGATGTCGCGCACGCCGGACCCGGGCTGCCAGTACAGGCCCAGGCCGGAGTCCTGCACGCCCTCATACGCGCTCGGGTCGCCGGAGTTGGGGGTGAAGCGGCCACCGGTCATCGCGGTCAGGAACCACTCCAGCTCGATGCGGGAGTTGTTGTCGGTGTTGTCGCCGGTGGTCATGACGAACCCGATGGGCGCCCGGGTGGCCGGGCCGTACCGCAAGGTGTTGACCTGTTCGATCAGTGAGACGGCGCCGGCGGCGGTCAGCGCTTCCTGCGGGCGCCAGGCGCTCACGGCTCCGGTGCGCAGGAACTCATAGCGCTGCGGGCTCTGCACGTCGGTGATGTGCAGGTCGGTGAACTGAACGAAGCAGGCGAGCGCCGTGCGGCGCTCGGCCCTGCCCTTCTTGGCCTCGGCCAGCTCGGTGCGTGTCACCCGCCGCCAGCCGGGGCCGTCGGCCAGCCTCCGGTATCCGGCGGCGCCCCGAGGACTGGCGACGGTGTGGACCGTGGTGGCTGTGGTCGTCGTGGTCGTGGTCGAGGAGGTGGCCGGGGTGGAGGCGAGTGCGATCTCCAGCCCGAGGCCCGCGGCGGTCATTCCGGAGGTGAGTAGGAAGGCGCGACGGCTGAGGACGGGATCCATGGTGCTCCCCAGTGATGGCGTCGAGGCGAAACGTCCACTGGGGATGCTTGACACCGGGAATGACTGCCGGCCTAACAAGGCTGAAACGCCGTACAGCCATCTATGGCACAGCCGGGCTCTATGTGGTAAAGCCATCCCGCGGCAGCGGGCCGGCTACCTGCCGCTCGCCCGCCGTTCACGGGGGCGAGGTCAGCGTCGCGCCACGACGGTCAGCCGCGTGGTCAAGTCGCGCTCGCCGTAACGGACGGTCAGCCCGGCCACCTGCGGGGCGAAGGTCTTCTTGCCGCAGTCGTCGTCGCCGCACCGAAACCGCTGCACCTGTAGATGGAGCACGGTCTCCCAGCCGCTTTCAGCGGTGCGTGCGCCGTGCGGCTGAGCTTGTCTCTCGCCGCCGTTGGAAGACATCCACCACCGCTGTCAGGAAAGGACGAAGAGCTGTTGCTTTGTCCAAGTCATGCGCATGCCGATTGTCGCGGATGTCCAAAGTCTGGCGGGAAAACGTGGACCTACGCTGTGTTCTCACTCACCAACGAGGTGTGAAACCCCCCTGCAGTCGGAGGTAGCACGATGACCCGATTCAGTGCTGATGATCGTGCAGCACTCGATCCCCATGCCGGTGCGGGGATCAGCCGGAGATCCGTGCTCGGCATGCTCGGGCTCACCACGGCCGCGCTCGGTATGCCCGCACTGCTCACCGGATGCGGCGGTGCCGCTGCTCCGGCCGGTTCCGCATCGGCGCCGGGACGTCTGCGCTGGGTGCTCGGGCAGAACGTCCCCACTCTCGACGTGGCGAAGTCGGCGGGCGCTCCCATCCCGCTGCTGGCGCTGTCGCACGAGACCTTGGTGCGGCTGGACAAGGACCTGAGCATCGTCCCGGTCCTCGCGGAGTCGTGGGAGCAGCCCACTCCGACCAAACTCGTGTACTCCCTGCGGCAGGGTGTCACGTTCTGGGACGGCACTCCGCTTACCGCGGAGGACATCGCATTCTCGATCACCCGGCACCTCGACCCCAAGGTCGGGTCGCCGATCGCGTCCCTGCTCTCGAACTACAAGGCGGTGGAGGTCACCTCGCCGACCGAACTGACCATCACGCTGTCGCGCCCCGATCCGGCCGCGAAGTACCTGACCGCGAGATGCGCGGTCACCCCGAAGGCGTACTCGGAGCGGCTCGGTGACCAGCTCGGCATGTCGGGGCCGGAAGTGAAGACCATCGGCACCGGACCGTACCTGATCAAGAGGTTCGACTCCGCCGCCGGCATCGAGTACGAGGCGAACCCGTCGTACTGGGGCGCCAAGCCGCGCTACGGCTCCATCGCCATCGACTTCGTCGCCGACGCCAACGCGCGTCAACTCGCCGTCCGCAGCGGCAAGGTCGCCGGGACCATGGATGTCCCGGTCGTCGCCATCCAGGACTGGCGGCGGCTGCCGAAGACCAGCATCATGTCGTCTCCGCCGCTGATGTCGGCCTTCCTGGCGCTCAACGTCAACCGCGCTCCGTTCGACGACATCCACGTCCGGCGCGCCCTCGCCCACGCGGTCGACCGAGACGGCTTCGTGAAGGCGTTCCTGCACGGAGACGGAGCACCGGCGCGTGCCGTCCCACCGCCGGCCCAGTGGGCGAACCTGGCGGACGAGGCGACGGTGCGGCGGGTCTACGACTCCCTGCCCGCCTACGACTTCGACCTCGCGAAGGCGAAGGCGGAGCTGGCGAAGTCCAAGCACGCTGGCGGCTTCTCGGCCACCGTGCGTTTCCCCGATGCCAACCCGCATCTCGGGAAGGCCCTGGTGAGCCTGGCGCAGACCGTCCGCACCCTCGGGATCCAGCTGACGGTTCAGGAGGCGCCGATGACGGACTGGCGCTCGCAGCTGATGGATCACCAGCATGAGATGAACATCATGATCCTGCGGCCCAACTACCCGGACCCGGCCGACTTCCTCAACCTGCTGCTCCCGAGCAATGCCGCGGCCAAGGGGCAGTACAACATCGCGGAGTACCGCAGCACCGAGGTCGACGAACTGATGGCCGCCCAGGCCGCCGTCGAGGGCGAGCGAAGGGTCGACGCCATGGCCACGCTGCTGGCCCGGGTCAACGAGGATCTGCCGTACATCCCGCTGTGGTGGGAGGCGTCGTCGATGGCCCTTTCCGACGACTTCTCCTACGACGGTTACTCGACCCTCTACTACGACCAGGAGTGGGCGGACAACGTGAGGCCGCGGGCATGATGAACAGTCGTCGTACGCTCCGGGACGGCGGTGCGTGGTGAAGGCCGTCGTCGGCTACGCGGTGTCTCGGCTCGCGCTGATGGCCGGCCTGCTCCTCGTGGTGTCGTTCGTCGTCTTCTCGCTCACCTACCTGGCGCCAGGGGATCCGCTGGACGCGATCGCGGGGAACTTCCCCCGTACGCCTGAGGTCACCGCGGCGCTCACCGCCCAGTACGGCCTGGACCGCCCGTTCCACGAGCAGTACCTCTCGTGGCTGGGCCGCGCCGTGCAGCTGGATCTCGGTGAGTCCATCATGACCCGGCAGTCGGTGCTGGTGGAGATCACCGAGCGGATGGGGGTCACCCTGTTCCTCAGCGCCTACGCCTTCGTACTGGCGGTGGCGCTGGGAGTCCCGCTGGCGGTCCTCGCCGCGACCCGCCCCCGGACGATCTGGGACCGCCTGGCCGTTACCGTCTCGGTGGTCGGGGTGAGCGCGCCCGCGTTCGTCACCGGGCTCGTGCTGCTGTACCTGTTCGGCGTCCGCTGGCCGGTGTTCCCCATCTACGCCGCGGGCGACGGGTTCGCGGACCGGGTGGCCCACCTGACCCTGCCCGCGGTCGCGCTGGCGTTCATGGCTCTGGGACTGATCGTGAAGTTCACCCGCTCGTCCCTGCTGACGGTGCTCGACCAGGACTACATCACCTTCGCGCGGGCCCGAGGGGTGCCGCCGCGCCGAGTGTTGCTCAGGTACGGCCTGCGCAACGCGCTGGTTCCGGTGATCACGGCCCTGGGGCTCGTCCTGATCGGGATGCTCTCCGGCAGCGTGTTGATCGAACAGACCTTCTCGCTGCCCGGCGTGGGCGGGCGGATGGTCGAGGCGGTGACGTCGACCGACATCCCCATGATCCAGGGCATGGCACTGCTCATCGCCGCGACCGTAGTGCTGATCAGTCTGCTGGTGGACCTCGCGTACTTCGCTGTCAGCCCCGACCTTCGACGGAGGTTCCGCTCGTGATCGAGCCGCAGACTCGCCGCCGCGCGCGGAGCAGACGGATCCCACTGCTGGTGCTGGGTGCGGTCGTCGTGGTGCTGGGCGGCTTCGCCATGGCCGCCTTCGGAAGCGTGCTGGCGCCGCACGACCCTTACGCCGACAGTCTCCAGAACACACTCCTGAGCCCCTCGTCCACCTACTGGCTCGGTACGGACGATGCCGGGCGGGACGTGCTGTCCCGAGTGCTGGTGGGCGCGAGGCTCGCGGTGCTCGGCCCGGTCGTGGTGGTGATCGTGTCGGCTCTGATCGGCACTCTCTTCGGGCTGCTGGCCGGCTACCACGGTGGCGTCGTGGATTCGGTGGTGATGCGAGTCACCGATCTGCTCTCGTCGCTTCCGGCCCTGCTGGTCGCCGTCGTGCTCACCGGGGCACTGGGGGGCGGATACGCGGTCGCGGTGGCAGTCACCTGCCTGTTGACGATCGCGGTCGACATGCGCGTGGTGCGAGGCGCCGCACTGGAGGTGCGGCAGAAGGCGTACGTCGCCGCCGCGATGACGCTGGGGCTGGGCAAGTGGCGGGTGATGTTCGTGCACATCCTGCCGAACGTGGTGGGCCTGGTCGTGGCGAACGTCTTCCTGAACCTCGCGCACGTCCTGGTGGTGCTCGCGGCCCTCTCCTTCCTGGGCCTGGGCATCCCGCCCGGGGCCGCCGACTGGGGGCGCATGCTCTCCGAGAACATCGCACTGCTGCAGAGCCAACCCCTGGCGGCCATCGCCCCCGGCGCCGCACTGGTCCTCTTCGCGGTCTCCATGAACCTGGTCGGCGACTGGGTGTTCGACACCATCAGCAATCGGGAGCGGTCATGACTGTGGCGATACCGGGTTCGGGGCCGGATTCGGGACGAGCTCCGGTGGGCGTCCAGGGCGAGTCGCTGCTGGAGGTCACCGGTCTGCGCGTCGGCGTCGGGAGTGACCCGACACTGCGGCCGCTGCTGCGCGGTGTGGACCTGACGGTCGCCCGGGGCGAGGCGGTCGGCCTCGTCGGCGAGTCCGGCAGCGGAAAGTCGATGCTCGCCCGGTCCGTGGTGCAGTTGCTTCCTCGCGGACTGTCGATGGACGGCTCGATCACCTACCAGGGACGTGAACTGGTGGGTGCCCGGGGAGCGGCGCTGCGCGCGCTGCGCGGCCGGGAGATCTCGCTGATCTTCCAGGACCCGTTCACCATGCTGAACCCGACGATGACGTGCGGCGACCAGGTGGTCGAGTTGGTCCGCGACGAGAACGGCCGCCGCCTCACCCGCGAACGCCGCCGCGAGGAGGTGGAGCGACGCCTGCGCGAGGTGGGCATCCGGGACGCTTCGGTGGCCGACGCATACCCCAGTGAGTTGTCCGGGGGCATGCGGCAGAGAGTGGGCATCGCCGCGGCGCTGGCGCTCGACCCGAACCTCGTCATCGCCGACGAGCCGTCGACGGCCCTGGACGTGACGACGCAACGCGAGATCCTCCGTCTGCTGCGCGGGCTCCAGCGTTCCCGGGGCATGGGGCTCATCCTGATCACCCATGACCTGCGGCTGGCGTTCTCGATGTGCGACCGGCTGGCGGTGATGTACGCCGGCGCCGTCGTGGAGGTGGGAGACGCCCGCGATGTCGCGGAGCGGCCGATTCATCCGTACACGATGGGACTGATCAGTTCAGAGCCCCCGGCTGACCGCCGGCTGGTGCGGATCGGTGCCATCCCCGGTACGGCGGCCCGAGCCGATGAGCATCCGGAGGACTGTGCCTTCGCGCCGCGGTGCGCCTGGGCGAGCAGCCGGTGCGGCGCCGAGCTTCCAGTGCTGACGCCTGTCGAGCCGACACGTTCGGTGGCCTGCCTGCGCGTCGACGAGTTGACCGTCGAGCTGGAACGTGCCCGCACCCAGATGCAGAACGCGGCATCGGTCGAGGTCGAGCAGTCGGCTGCGGGGCAGTCGCTGGTGCGGGTGCGCGAGCTCCGCAAGACCTACGGTTCCGCGCGAAGGCAGGTCGTCGCGCTCGATGGGGTGGACATCGACATCTCCGCCGGAGAGTCGGTCGGCATCGTCGGCGAGTCCGGCAGCGGCAAGAGCACGCTCGCGAAGTGCCTGCTCGGGCTGGAGACCGCGGACGCGGGATCGGTCGTCCTCGACGGGGTCGACGTCTCCGACTACGCCCGCCTGGATCGGCGGGACCTGGCCACCGCCCGACGTACGGTGCAGATGGTCTTCCAGGACCCGCAGTCCACGCTCAACCCCTCGTTGTCGATCGGGGCGGTCCTGGCCGAGGCCGTTCGCGCCGGCGGCGTACGTGACGGCGTGCCGGATCGCGTGGCGGCGCTGATGGATCAGGTCGGGCTACCGCGGACGCTCGCCACGCGTAAGCCTCGGGCACTCTCCGGCGGGCAGCGACAGCGGGTCGCCATCGCGCGGGCCCTGGCCGTCAACCCGAAGCTCGTGGTGTGCGACGAGGCGGTTTCCGCGCTCGACGTCTCGGTTCAGGCGCAGATCCTCAACCTGCTCAACGAGCTGCGGTCCGAGCTCGGCATCTCGATCGTTTTCATCACTCACGACCTCGCTGTGGTGCGCCAGGTGACGGACCGGGTGTACGTCATGCGGCACGGCGCGGTGGTCGAGGGTGGTCCTACCGCGGACGTCCTGGATCGTCCGTCTCATGAGTACACGCGGCTGCTGCTGTCCGCCGCCCCGAGCCTGTCCGCGGACTGGCTCGGCATCTCCGAGGAGGCGAGTGCCTGAATGCGAACCAGTCCCGAGGTCGAGGAGCTGATCCGGCGTGATACGGCTCGCATGGTCGAGGACCTCAGAGAAGCAGCGCGGATCCGGTCGATCTCGTCCTCTCGTGATCCGCAGCTGCGGGACATGGCCCGGTGGATCGCCGCCCGGCTCGGCGGCCTCCTCGACCAGGTGGCCCTGGTCCCGGTGCCGGGCGCACCCGATGCGGTGCTGGGGCGCGCCTCGGGGCGAGGGGACCGGCGTGTTCTCCTCTACTCCCACTACGATGTCCAGCCGACCGAACCAGATGATCAGTGGCGGCATGACCCCTTCGAGGGCGTGATAGAAGACGGCTCTCTCTTCGGCCGGGGCGTCGTCGACGACAAGGCGGACATCCTCGCCCGCATCCACGCTCTGGAGATCTGGCGGGCGCTCGGCCGCGAACTCCCGTGCGACCTGGTCTGGTTGAGTGAGGGAGCCGAGGAGATCGGCAGCCCCGGCCTCGGGGAATTTACCCGTGAACATCTGGCCGGGCTCGGCATCGACGCATGCCTGTGGGAGTCATATCTGCGCGGGGAGGAAGGCGAGCCCGAGCTCGTCTTCGGATGCCGTGGTCTGGTGTACGTCGAGCTGCGGCTGCGCACCCTGAGCGTCGACCAGCACTCGTCCTTCGCGGCCATCCTCCGGTCCGCGACGGCCGAGATGGTACGCGCGCTGGCCGGCCTGACCGACGAGACCGGACGATGTGTGATCGCCGGTTTCCACGACGGCATCCTGCCCACGGAGCAGAGGGCGCTCCAACTGGTCGAGGAAGCGCCGCTGCCGGCGCTCTCCGCGGCCAGTATCGGGGACGTCCCTCCGCTCCTCCCGGGGGACGAGCGTGAGCTGCGTCACCGGTTCGCCCTGGAGCCCACCTGCAACATCGCGGGCATCAGCGGTGGTTTCACCGAGCCGGGAGTGCAGACCGTCCTCGCGAGCGAGGCGACGGCGAAACTCGACTTCCGCATCGTCCCGGGCCAGGAGCCCGGTCGCGTGGTCCGGCTGCTGCGTGAACACCTCGAGAAGCAGGGGTACGGGGAGATCTCCGTCCGGGAGATAAGCCTCGTCCCGCCACACCAGAGCAGACTCGACTTCCCGGTGGCCGAGGCCGTCGAGCAGGCCGCGCGCGAAGTGATGGGGAAGGATCCGGTGATCCGGCCGATCATCCCGGGCACCGGCCCGCTCGCGCTCGTGGCCGGTGTGCTCGGGGTGCCGGTGGTCTGCCCGCCCGGCGCCTTTCGTATGTCCAGCCTGGTCCACGCGCCAAATGAGAACCTGTCCATCGCGGACTACCTCGACGCGGTCCGGTTCAACGTCCGGCTGCTCGAGCTGCTCTGATCTGGCGCGTCCTGGACACGGATGGCGGGTCAGCCCGGGTTGCGGCCGGTGCCGGGCCGGCAGGGGTGCGCCAGGAACCGGCGATCGAGGTCGTTGACGTCGGCGCAGCCCAGGAGTTCGAGCGTGTTCTGGATCTCGTGGGTGAGCATGCGTAGTACCGCACTGACGCCATGCCGTCCGTCCGCGGCGAGACCGTAGAGCCAGGGGCGGCCGATCAGCACCGCGCGTGCCCCGAGTGCGAGGGCCTTGACCACGTCCGCTCCGCGCCGTACGCCGCCGTCGATCAGGACCTCGGTGGAGGTTCCCACGAGTTCGTCGACGACGCGCGGGAGGGCCTCGATCGTCGCCTGAACGCCGTCGAGCTGGCGGCCACCGTGGTTGGAGACCACGACGGCGGCGGCGCCGAGCTCGTGTGCCCGTCGCGCGTCCGCCGGCGTCATGATGCCCTTGACCGCGATCGGCCCCCTCCACTGGTCCTGGATCCACTCGAGGTCGTCCCAGGTCTGGCTCCGGTTGAACAGGTGCCCGAACCAGCCGGCGACCCCGAGCGCCCCGGTCTTCGGCACCGCGCCGAGCCCGGAGATCGTGCCCAGGCGGATGCCGGGCCCCTGTCTGAACCGCCACCCCCAGCCGAGGTGGCTGAGCACGTCCACGGCGTTCCGCATGTTCACCCGCGGCGGGACGGTCATGCCGTTGCGCAGGTCGCGTTCCCGGATGCCGGCGGTCGGCGTGTCGACGGTGAACAGCAGTGCCCGGGCGCCGGCCTCACGTGCCTGGGCGATGACCTCCTCGGTCAGGGCGCGGTCCTTCCAGGCGTAGAGCTGGAACCACAGCGGCCCCTCGGTGTGCTTCACCACCTCCGCCGCGGAGAAGCTCGAGGTGGTGCTCATGGTGAATGCGGTGCCGTGTTCGAAGGCGGCGGCCGCGGCACCGCGCTCGGCACTGGGGTGTACCAGCGCGGGCATGCCGGTGGGACCCAGCACGACGGGGATGGACAGCGGAGTGCCGAGCACGGTCGTCTCCAGCCGAAGGGCGGACACGTCCACCAGTACCCTGGGCGCGAATCGGACGTCGGCGTACGCGCTCAGGTTCGCGCGGGCGCTCACCTCGTCTCCGGCACCGCCGTCGACGAAGTCGAAGACCATGCGGGGCAGCGCCGCTCGGGCGGCCGCTCGCGCGTCGTGGAGGTTCGTCCACCGGTCGGACTTTCTGGACAATTCGAACTCCTGTCCTGCAACTGGATAATGCTGGTATCACGGGTGTCGGGGAACGAGGCGCATCCCATGCCGGCCCCCGAGGTAGCGTCCGTCGCGCGCGACGACTCTTCCTGCGAGCATCACCCAGGCGATTCCTTCCGGGGATCGTATGGGGTCGGTGTACGTCGCAGTGTCCTGGACGGTGGCGGGATCGAAGGCGACGAGGTCCGCCACCATTCCCGGACGCACGGATCCTCGATCGACCAGGCCGAATGCGGCGGCGGGCAGCGATGTCATGCGGCGTACCGCGTCCTCGAGGGTCAGCAGTCCTGTCTCACGCACGTACCGTGACAGCACGCGGGGGAACGTGCCGAACTGGCGGGGATGGGGCAGGCCGCGCGCCCCCGGTGGGAGGCCGTCGGAGCCGATCATCGTCTGAGGGTGGACGAGAGCCGTCCGCAGATCGCTCTCGCACATCGAGTGGATGACCATGCTGATCCGCAGATGTTCGGTCAGCAGCAGGTGGACCAGGGTGTCGGCGGGCTCTCGCGCCAGCTCGTCGGCGATGTGCCGCAGGGACTTGCCGTCGTGCTCGCCCCGCGAGGAGGACGCGATGACGATGTTCTCCCAGCCGGAGCCGAACGCGAGGTTCTCCCAGTCGTCGCCATCCCGTGCCAGGTCGGCTCGTAGGCGCTTCACCACGTCGGGGTCCTGGAGTCGACGCAGGACCTGCTCCGTGCTCCCGTCACGGACCCACGGCGGCAACAGTGCGGAGAGGACGGTGCTCCCGGCGGTGTACGGGTAGACGTCGTGGCGGATGTCGTGTCCCTGCCGCCGAGCATCGTCGATCCGAGACAGGACCTCCGGCATCGCGCCCCAGTAAGGGCGGCCGGCCACCTTCAGGTGCGAGATGTGCACGGCGCGACCGGTGTGCCTGGCGACGGCCAGGGCTTCCTCCACGCTCTGGCGGAGCTGGCGACCCTCGCCGCGAACGTGGGTGGCGTAGACGCCTCCCGCGGGGAGCTGGGCGACCAACTCCGTCAGTTCCGCGGGAGGGGCGAACATACCCGGGTCGTAGATCAACCCGGACGAGAGGCCGAAGGCGCCCGCGTCGAGAGCCTCCCTGAGCAGGTCGCCCATCGCGGCCAGCTCCTGCGCGCCCGGCCGGCGCGCGGCGCGCCCGGCCGTGCCCACCCTGAGCGCGTGGTGCCCCACCAAGGGAGCGACGTTGGTCACGTACCCGAGCTCGTCGGAAAGGACGAGGAGGTCCGTGAAGGAGGGGCTGCTCGGGGTGCCCGGCGGAAAGAAGCGGGCGACGAGTTCTGCGAGTTCCCCCCGGTGGGTGGGGAGCGCGGGACCCAGGCTGAAGCCGCAGTTGCCGACCACCTCCGTGGTCACGCCCTGAAGGATCTTCGAGGTGTCCGCGTCCTCCAGGAAGGGGGCGTTGTCAGCGTGCGAGTGCACGTCGATGAAGCCGGGAGCGACGACCATTCCGGAGGCGTCCAGCACCTCGAACGGGTCCGGTGGCACAGACCCGGGTGGTTCGACACCGGCGATCAGGCTCTCCTCCACCACGACGTCCGCGGGAAACGGGGGACGGCCGTCGCCATCGAGGATCACGGCACCGGTGATCAGCACGGGCGTTCGGTTCACGAATCCTCCAGGGGACGCTGGCTGCCGAGGGGCCGGTTCTGAGCGGCGCGATCGCCGCGAACGCGTCAACGCTAGGAAGGACGAGATGTCGCGGACCTCATGCGGTCCAACGAATCCAGGTGTCCCGAGTCTGTGGGATCACACGACATTCGCCGCCTATCCACCCCATAAGGTCGGCGGGATAAGACCGGCGCAGTGACCGTGTCCTGTTCGCCTGACAACCCGTATGGGAGTAGCCGTGTATCTCCACCAGGCCATTGCGCGCACTCTGCGTGACCATCTCGATGCGACGACTCTGTTCGGTGTGATCGGCGAAGGGAACCTCTACCTGGTCGACAGCTACCGGGGACTTCCGGGAGCCCGGTACGTCGCGGCCGCACACGAAGCGGGTGCGGTTCTGATGGCGAACGGATACGCCCAGGTGTCCGGAAAGGTCGGCGTCGCGACCGTGACGCACGGGCCCGGCCTCACCAACACCGTGACCGCGCTGGTCGAGGCGGTCCGTAACCGGTCGTCGGTCGTGCTCATCGCGGGTGACACCGCTGCCGACGACTCCAGGAACGTCCAGAACATCGACCAGGCGGCCGTGCTCGCCGGCACCGGGGCGACGCTCGTACAGGTCACCGACGCCGCGCAGGCTCAGACCCAGCTGGTGGCGGCCTGCCGACGTGCTCTGGACGAGCGGCGTCCGGTCGTCCTGAACCTGCCCGCCGACCTGCAGTGGTCCCAGGTCGAGCAGATGCGCGACCTCCCGCCCCAGCGCTCCGCCGAGTCCCCGGGCGTGGCCGAGAGCGAGCTGAACGACGCGCTGGGCCTGCTGGCCGCCGCGCGACGGCCGGTTCTGCTCGCCGGGTCGGGCGCCGCGAATCCGCGTGCCAGGCAGGCCGTCATCCGGCTCGCGGAGCGTCGGGGGGCGCGGCTGGCGACGACCCTGAAGGCCAAGGACCTCTTCCGCGGACATCGCGCGGACCTGGGAGTCTGCGGGGGGTATGCGTCGCCGGAAGCTGTGGCGGCGATCAGCAAGAGCGACTGCGTGGTGGCCTTCGGCGCGAGCCTGAACGACTGGACGACGGAGCGCGGGGGCCTGTTCGGCTCAGCCCGGGTGGTGCAGGTGGATATCGACCCGACGAGTTTCGGGCGGCACCTGAGTGTCGACGTCAGCCTCCTGGGCGACAGCGCCGATGTCGCCGCGGAGATGCTCGCGTTGCTCGAGGACGCCGAAATCGAACCGAGTACGTTCATCGACGAACCTCCGGCAGAGGCGAACGGTCCCGACGCGAAACGGCGCGGCACGGCTTCGGTACTCGACGGGGCGGCGGCGGTGTCGGCCATCGAGTCGATGGTGCCGCAGGAGCGCACCCTCGCCATGGACGCCGGCCGGTTCCTCTACCTCGCGGTCCCGGGGTTCTCCAATCCGCCGCTGAACGCGTACGTGCATTCGCTGAATTTCGGAGTGATCGGGATCGGGCTCGCCAACGCGATCGGAGCATGGTTCGCCGCTCCGCAGCGGCCGGTGCTGCATGTCACCGGTGACGGCGGATTCATGCTCGGTGGGCTCAACGAGTTCCACACCGCGGTTCGTGAGGGCGCCGACCTGATCGCCGTTGTGCTCAACGACGGTTCGTACGGCGCCGAGCACATCCAGCTGCGCAACCGTGAGCTGCCTGTCGACGTCTCGATGATGGCCTGGCCTGATCTGGCCGCCGTCGCGACGGCGTTGGGGGGCCACGGGGTGACCGTGCGGTCCCTGACGGACCTTGAGCGCGTCGAGGACGTGGTGCGGAGCCGGGTCGCTCCGGTGCTGGTCGACGTCCGTCTCGACCCGGACCACCTCAACACGTTCGTCAGCTGAACGCGGTCCGGTAGGCGAACAGGCCGGGGATCCCGCCGGTGTGCAGGAACAGGACGTTCTCCTGCTCGGAGAACCTGCCTTCGCGGATCCAGCGCAGGAGTCCGGCCATCGCCTTCCCGGTGTAGACCGGGTCGAGAAGAACACCCTCGGTCTGGGCCACCAGGCGCACGGCCTCGAGCATCTCCGTCGTGGGGACGCCGTAGCCGGGACCGAGCGAGAGATCGTCGACCGCGACCGTGCTGGGATCGATCCGGCGGTCGGTGAGCTGGGCGAGCGTCTCGGCGCTGAGGGCGGTCACCGCCTCGCGGGTCGCCTCCGCGTCACGGTAGACGCAGAAGCCGAGCACGGAGATGTCCGAATCGAGCGCGGTGAAGCCGGAGAGCAGGCCGGCGTGCGTGCCGGAGCTGCCGGTGGCCAGGACAACCCGGTCGACCGGTACTCCCGATGCGACGATCTCGTGGGCGCACTCGACGTATCCCAGCGACCCGGTCGCGTTCGAACCTCCGACCGGCACGACGTAGGGTCGATGCCCCTGCTCCTCGAGCGATGCGACAGCTCGATGCACCGCGTCGCTCAGGTCCTCGTCCGCCGCGACGGAGACGATGCGCGCCCCCAGCAGTTCGTCGAGGAAGACGTTCCCACAGGCGTCGTACTCGACATCCCTGGACAGCTTCCGCTGCAGCACGAGCGTGCACGCGAGCCCGCTCGCGGCCGCCGCCGCCGCGGTCTGACGGGCATGGTTGGACTGCACGGCCCCGCTAGTGACGAGTGCGGTCGCCCCCCGGGCCAGGGCATCGCCGACGAGGAATTCGAGCTTGCGCGCCTTGTTCCCGCCACCGGCGAGTCCTACGCGGTCGTCGCGCTTGATCCATAGATTCGGGACTCGATGCCCAGAGTCGGCCAGCGCTGCTTGCAGCCGAGAAAGCGGGTGCACCTCACTGGTGAGCGTGCCGAAGCGGCGTCGTGGACGACGGGTGAGTTCATGGAGGGACACAGGCGTTGTGGTCATGTCCCAACGGTCTACGAACGGCGTTGGACGCGGCGCTAGCCGATCCTCACAAGTCCTGATCGAATCTTGGTTCGATTCCACAAGTGGGGCGGAGCTACTCTGCTGCTCATGCCGACACGACGGATGGAGCCCTCGGGCGCGCGGATCGGTCAGATCGTTGACGACCTCGGTCTGATCCTGACAAGGGTGCTGCTCCCGAGCGACCTCGCAGGACGGCTCGTGGAGAGCGCCGAGATCTTGGAGAGCGGAAAAGACGGCGAGTTGCCGCCTCCGCGCTCGCTCGTGCTCGGCGTCGGCGTGGAGCCCGGCGACCTGACCTCGGAATTCGTCGAGCGGTTGGCCCGGCATGACGTCATCGCACTGCTCGTACGGGACGGGCAGGACATGCAGCAGCGCTTCCGCGATCTGGGAGGGCGAGCGCCGATCGGTCTGCTCGCGGTGGATCAGCAGGCCTCCTGGTTCCACGTCGCGGGTCTGGTTCGTGAGCGCATCTCGATGGGCGCGTTGGGGCTGGGCCACGCCGAGGACGCGAGCCAGTCGTACAAGGACCTGTTCCAGATCGCGAACGCGGTGGGCGCACTGATCCGGGCACCGCTGATCATTCAGGATCTGGACTTCCGGGTGCTCGCTTTCTCCCAGCACCAGGAGGACGTGGACCGAGCACGGGCGGCCACCGTCCTGGGGCAGTCGCTTCCTGACGAGTATCGCCGCATCCTGGACGAGGTCAACGCCATCGGACGGGTCTACGAGAGCGCCGGGCCGGAACTCATCACCCTGGGTCACGGGCTCCAGTCCCGTCTGGCCGTGGCCGTCCGCTCGGGAACCGACATCCTGGGATCGATGTGGGCGGCGGTGCCGGGGCCTGTGGACGCCGCTCGCGTTTCGGCGTTCGCGGAGGCCGCCAGTGTGGTGGCGCTCGCGCTGCTGCGACGTCGTGCCGAGGTCAACGCCCGGAAACGGATCCGCAGCGGACACATGGCGACGATGCTCTCCGATCAACACGCGGCGCCCGACGCGCGGGCGCGCCTTGGGTTGGCCGCGCGTGAGGTGGTCGTCCTCGCGGTCGCCGTCGATGAGCTGAAACGCTCCTTCCCCGACGGTCTGCAACGTCTCGCCAGCGCGCTCGACCTGCACCTCAGCGCTGCCGAGCAGCTCGCAGTGGCCGCGGTCATCGATGACGCCGTCTACGGTGTGGTGCCGACTCAGCCAGGGGCTCCAGGAACGTCCGCGGCGCTCAGGATCGCGCGCGGCTTCCTCAACCGTATGGGGCTGCCCGGTCTGCGCGTCGGAGTCGGGCGTCCCGCTCGCACGACGGAGGGGATACTCCGATCCAGACGCGACGCCGAGGTGACCCTCGCGTCGATGCGGGCGACCGGCGACCCCGAGCCGGCCCGGTCCTTCGAGGAGGTCGTGCTGGGAGCGACCCTCCTCAACGTGCGGGAGTACTACGTGCAGCAGGAGATACCGATACCGAGCGGGGCGGTCGCCGCGATCTTGGAATACGACCAGCGGCATCACTCCGACATGGTGGCGACACTCGCCGCGTACCTCGGTTGTCTGGGAGACGTCGCCGAGACGGCGCGGCGTCTCAATGTGCACGTCAACACGGTGCGGTACCGGTTGCGTCGGCTGCGGGAGGTGGCCGGACTCGACCACACGGACCCCGACCAGATGTTCCTCGCCGGCCTGCAGCTGCGCCTGATGGACATCGCGCACCGCGACCCCATTCCCGGCCAGGCGCAGTAACCGTCGCCGAGCGGACCTGCGAGAGATCTGGGCGATCGCCGCGAGCGACGAGCAGATCGCCGCGGTGGTGCGGGAGTTCTTATCCACCGCATGAGATCCGGGCGCCGCCGATGCCCGCTGCTTCGTCAAGTTCTGACTCGACACCCGTAGAACCCAGGCGCTCCGGTTTCCGACCCGCGTCGATGGAGACGGGCCGCCCCACCACGTAGGGTCCGGCCATGAGCGGTAGAGACGTGCGC
>NZ_BBYK01000075.1:0-35288 GCF_001570365.1 Microtetraspora fusca
GTCCGGCACCAGCGCCACCGCAACCGCCGACGCGACCTCGCGGACCTGCGCCACCAACGGCCACGACACCTGACCCGCGTGGGAAGAGTTGTCGTCGGAAGCGGACTCTTCGTGCTTGGGTGTTCCATCCTCGGCCTGGCCGCCGCCCAGCCCCTCAGCGGCCGGGAACGTTCCACCGGAATCTTCGCGGGAACGGACGGCACCGTCATGGCCGACCGCTCCCTCGGAAGTGGGGACGGAAGCGGAAGACCCGGTGGAGCTCTTTGGCTCACCCGTGCGCGGTCTCTCCCTGCGGGAACCGGGGAAGAGGGGGACATCACCGGCCGGAACGTATGGGAAAAGATCCCAGCCGTTGTCGGGGGCAAGGGCTGAACTGCCGTCCGACCCCCAGGATTTCGCTTTTGAGGTGATGTGCTCCCACCAGTCGGCATCACATGGACCAGGAGAAGAGCGGCGCTCATCCGGCGCCGAGAAAAACACCGACCCAAAGAATTCCGGCACGCCCGCCTCCCCCCTGCCACATGACCGATCGAATGTGTATACGAATAATTGCACATCCGAACGGGTGTTCGCAAGCCTGTTTTTGGTGCACAGAGAAGCGGTTTTCTTGGCGGGAATTTTAGATATATCCCTTTTGGGCGGTGGGTGGCAGGCTGGCTGGCTTTTTCAGGATATGGCAAGAAAGTGCCATTAGTGCTTCGGATTCCGCCCGCTTTGTTGTGACTGGTGACAATTGTGGGGAAGGATTCTCGAGTTGAATGTCGAGATTATGGACGGAGGTTGATGGCAGGATCCGCACCCCGTTTGAGTGCCATCGGCGTCGGCTACGGCTACGGCTGTCGCGGGGACGTTGTGCCACGACTGAGCCGTGACCAGACGCCCTCGATGCGCGGGGCGGCTAACACGTCGGCGGCGGATCCGTTTGTAGGTGCGGGAGATGCCCACCTCTGCCGCCAGGTGCGCGACGGGTCGCCTGGGCGGGACGTGACCCCGGCCCCCAGGACGCGGTGGACCAGAAGTCGTCGGCCGTGAACGGTCAGCCCAAGCATTGCGGTGGGACGCGAAGACCTCCGGTGTGGTGGAGCCCAGACAGCTCCACCACACCGGAGGTCCTCTTGTTGATCAAGCGGAACCGTCAACAACGGTCGTGGTCGACAGACCTAGGCGGCTGCGTGTACCTCCACCTCCCACAGTGAGTAGCCCCACGTCAGCGCTCGTTTGACGCCCTGCACGCGCAGGTGGCGGGTGGAGTTGGCCTGGTCGATCCAGATCTCGTCCACGCCGCCGTCGCCGTCGGTCACCTCGGCCAGCGGAGCCCAGGTGACGCCGTCGGCCGACGACTCCAGTCGGTAGTCCTTGCCGTACGCGGCCTCCCAGTGCAGGACCACCTTGCCCACGTCCACGGCGGAGCCGAGGTCGATCGTCAGCCATTCGGCGTCGGTGTAGCCGGACGACCAGCGGGTGGCCAGGTCGCCGTCGACCGCGTTGGCCGCCGCGAAGGTGGTGCCGCCCTCGACGCTTGAGGCCGCGACCGGCCGCCCCTTGGCGAGGTTGGCCTCGGCCACCGCCCGGTGGGCCTTGACGGCGACCGTGGTCGTCACCCCGGCGAAGGAGATCTCCAGCGTGCCGGAACCGGTGGGGGTGAAGGCGACGGGGACGATCAGCTCGCCGCCGCGCGGCAGCGTCATCTCGCGGTCGGCCGGAAGCTTCCATCCTGCCGGGCCCTTGACCGACAGCGTGCCGGTGACGGCGGCGGCGCGCTGGCTCGTGGCGCTGAGCGTGAGCGTCGCCTCCTTCCCGATCACCGCGTCCAGCGCGGCGGGGTCGACGGAGAGCACCGCCGCCGGCACGTCGCCGTACCTCGGCACGATCTCGGCGATCTTCGGCGCGGCGCTCCCGGCCGTCCAGGCAAGCCTGATCGCGTCGGCGGCCACGTCAGCGGCGTCGAGTTCGGTGTACGGCCCGGCCAGCCTGCCGATCGACTGCCACTGGCCTCCGGTCCTGACCTGGACCTCGGCCTCGCCGGTACCGAGGACGATCACCCGGTCGATCAGGCGCTGCTTGGAGAGCGTCACCTGCAGGGCGTCCCCGGCGGCCGGAGTGCCGGAGGCGGTCCAGGCGGTGCTGAGGTTGCCGTCGGCCGCCGCCTGCGGGTTCGTGCCCGCCGGGCCGCCGCTGACCGTGAGTCGGGTGACGTCGTCGCCGAGGGTGGCCACCTGGAACTCCCGTACCACGAGCCAGTAGTCGTTGCCGCCGGTCGCGCGGTAGCGGACGTAGCGGGCGCGCGCCCCGGCCGGGGCCGTCGCCTTGACCTCGGCGGTGGTGCCGGTGGCGAGCATGGTCCAGGCGACGCCGTCGATGGAGTACTCCAGGACTCCGGCGTGGATGAAGTCGTTGGGGCTGCTCGGCTTGCCCATGAGCACGGCCACGTCGCCGATGGACTTGATCGCCCCGAGGTCGACGCTCACCGCGTCACCGGCGCCGGGGGCCTTGTCGCTCCAGTAGAAGGTGTTCAGGTCGCCGTCGACCATGCGGTCGGGGGTGTTGTCGGCATACGTCCCCAGAGTGCTGGAGGCGGCCGGCCGGTCGTCGAGCACGCCGATCCAGCGGTCCAACTCGCCCAGGGCCTGGGTGATGAAGCGGTCGAGGACGCCGTCGCCGATGCGGGGGAACGTCGTGGAATGCGGGGCCCGCGGGTCGCGGATGGCCTTGGCCGCCGCGATGAGGTCGAGCGCATCCTGCCGGGCCCTGACCGCGGCGGCGCCGTCGCCCGCCCTGACCGCGTCGAGCACGTCGAGGGTCTTGAGCATGGCCTTGGCCCACAGCTCGGTGGCGTCCAGCCAGGACTTGGCCTCCTCCAGGAATGCCTGGTCCTTCACCCCTGCGGTGATGGCAGCCGGGGCGGCCAGCAGGCGCTCGGCGTAGGCACGCAGCGTGGTGGGCTTCCCGGCACGCCAGGCCGGCCAGAACTCCTCGACCGCGGCGGCCAGTACCGGGGCCTGCTTGAGGTGGACGGTGCCGTCGTAGCTGCTCAGGTCGGCCACGTCGCGCAGCGCGGAGGCGACCTTGTCCGAACCGGAGGCCACCTCGTCCAGGGCGCGCAGCCAGGACGCCTTGGCGTCGTAGACGGGGTCGTTCCATCCGAAGTCGGCGAAGGAATACAGGCCGATCTTGCTGACCGCGGCCTGGTTCATCGGGTTGGAGATGATCCCCGCCAGGTGCTCGGACAGGCCGGGCTCGCGCCCGGCGTAGTCGGCCATGTGCAGGCGGCCCGGGTTGTAGTCATTGACCGGGTAGTTGTCCCAGACGAGGATCTCGTGGCCGAAGACCTGCCTGGCCTGGGCCGCCTGAGCCTTGGTGATCGCCGCGGGGACGACGCCCATGCCGGTCCAGTGCACGACGACCTTCGGGTCGAGGACCTCGCGCAGCGCCTTCTTGTACGGCGATTCGGAGGCGTTGTAGTACTCGGTGGGCACCATCTGGAGTGGCGAAACGTCGCCCTTGGCCGTGGCCCAGGCCTGGGCGGCGTTGATCAGCTCGCTCTGGGCCCGCCCGGCTCCGGCCCCGCCGGGGTTGCCGTACTTGGCCCGGTCGCCCTCGCAGTTCCAGCGCCCGGCGTCGATGTCGTCCATCGGGATGTTGAACGAGCGACCGCCGAGCGCGTAGACGGCCTCGAACTTGGCCAGCAGCGCCTGCACGTCCTGCGGGCTGGTGTAGCAGATCGACAGGCCCGGTGACAGGGCGAAGGTGAAGTCGACGTGGTTCTCACGGGCGCGGGTGATCAGCTCGCCGAGCTGAGTGAGCTTGTCCGGCGGATACGGATCGCGCCAGCGGTCGCGGTGGTAAGGGTCGTCCTTCGGCGCGTACTCGTAGGTGTTCATCTTGTGCGCGCCGAGGTAGCTCAGGTGGTTCAGGCGGTCCTGCTGGGACCAGGGGGTGCCGTAGAAGCCCTCGATGGAGCCGCGGTAGCGCATCGTGGGCCAGTCGCGTACCTCCACGCCCGGCATCCAGTCGGTGCCCTGACGGCGCTGGATGAGCTGGCGCAGGGAAAGAGCGGCGTAGTAGGTGCCGTCGGCGTCCACACCGTCGAGCACGATGACCTTGTGCCCGCCGCTGTGCCCGGCCGCGAGCACGTATCCCTCGGCCGGCAGGCCGTCGGCGTTCTTCACGCCGAGCCCGTCGAGGGCGGCGTCGCCGTCACCCAGATAGATCGTGACCGGGGTGTGCGGGTCGTCGCCGTCGGTGGCGACGATCCGCTTCACGCCCGCGTCGGCGAGTGTCTGCCGTACGTGGGCTTCGGCGTACTGGTCGCTGTCGCTGGTACGGACCAATCCGACGACGGGGTTGACGGGGAACCCATCGGAACGGGCTTTCACCTGCTGAGCCGTGGGGGCCACGGCGATGGGGGAGGTCTCGGCTTCGGCGGCCTTGGCGGTGTTGACGGGGGCGATGATCAGGAGGGATGCGGCGAGGGTCAGGGCTAAGGGACGGCTGGGGGGCACGCGGTCTCCTTTGAGTGCGCATAACCGTCCGAATGCGCATAAATACGCATCGGATTGCACATATGAGAGCACCGTAATCGGAACCGGTCAATACCAGTTCCTCTCCGGATCTTCGGCAGGTCCGTACCAGTTCCTGCGCGCGGGGCAGTCGGTGTACCCGGCCCGGACGGCGCACGCCTACCGCTCGGCATGGCCCTCCGCCCTCGGCGTGCTCGGCGGCGGGTGTCTTCATTTCGGGACGAGTCCGGGTTTTCTTGTGGGAAAGTGCGGCTGCTGTGCTGAGCCCGAGTCTTCCCTAGGGTCGCCCGATTTCTCCATCACACGGGCGAAATCCGGGATCTGCCCACTCTGGACGGAAACGGCGTCGGCGTGTGGAGGGAAAACGCATCAAACCGCGGGTTCCGGTGATGGTGGAATTTGCCGGGAGTAATGCGCTCCAATCATCATCGACACTCCGCGGTTTTTTGCCGTTCCAGGGATTTTCTTGCGATCGCCCTGATTCTTCGGCGGGTAGGCACGGTCCCGTCGCTCAATGGAAATCTTTCGGGTCGTGACCGACTGACGCCGCACTCACCTGTTTGGTGTTCATCAGTCGGGGACCCGTGTGGGGATTACGGAAACGGTCAGTACGTTTCCCCGTGGATTTTCGTATTGATGCCGACATGTCCGGTGAAGGTTCACGCGAGTCCTTTCAGGAGAATCCGTGCAAGGTTTTTCTCGACGAGCGCCGTTGGTCGCGGCGCTCGCCCTGGCCGCAGCGGCATTCCTGGGCGGCGGCGCCGCCCAGGCAGACGCCACCCTCTCGGCCACGGGCGCCCGGTCGCCTGCGTCGTCGGCCCCGGAGAGAACACCCGCCCCCGTGCCCGCCGTCGCTTCGACGCCGAGCACCCCCGTGTCCGCCGGCGCTTCGAGGCCGCAAACCGTCGCGCAGGTCTGCGGCCCGCCCTATGTTCAGGGCAATTCGAACCTCGGCCCGCTGTACCTTCCGCAAAACGGATGGCTGGCCACGATCCTGAGGGGCTACGTGCCGTTCGGCGGGCTGACGCCGACGGGGTTCATCGATCGCTACTGGAACGAACCGGTCAACGGATGGCGCTATCCGCCGGACTTCGGTTTCGCCCATTCCGGGGGCTTCAGCAACGGCAGGCCGCTCATCGCACCGGAAGTCCTCCCGGTCGGGACGAAACTCGACCGCTTCGGCGGTGAGGGCGGGTCGTTCCTCGCGCCGTACGGCACGCCGTACGTACGGAGGTCCCTCCCGCCGAACAACCTGAACACGTTCTCCGGCGACCCCGGGCACCCGTGCAACTATCACGCGTACGAGGTCGTCAAGACGTTCGCCGTCGACGCCGGGCCGGCCGCCTCCGCGTTCCAGCAGCAAGGGGTCGGCAAGCAGTACCACCTGCTCAGCAAGTACATCCTTGAGGCGCCGCAGACTCCCGTCGAGCTGCCGGTGAGCTGGCTGGTCGCCAACGGATACCTCAAGCGGCTGAACTGATCGGCCTGGCCCGACCGCCTCGCCCCTCCCGGCTTCTCGGCCGCCGGGAGGGGCGCATCGCTTTCCCGTCCGGGGGCGGGAAGGCCACGACCCCAGATTTCGATGCGCGGCCCCGCCTGCCGCGGCCGCCGCTCCCGGCCGTACTACCGACGGCTCCGGTCGCCTCCCCAGGGGATGAGATGCCGGAGCTGCTCGTCGATCGGCGGTGCGCCGATGCGGTTGTCCACCTCGACGTACGGCACGGCGGGCGGCTCGTTCACCCGGATGGCCCGGAGGTACTCCTCGAACCGTTCGAGCTTCTGGCCGTCCCTGGGCAGCCCGCGCTCGACCAGCCGAGCGCGCAGGGTGGGGCCGTCGGAGCGGACCCACAGGAGACGGACGGGAGGTCCGCCCAGGTCGGTGACCCAGTGACGCCACAGTTCGGCGTCGTGGACCTGGGAGGTGAACGGCCCGCTGAGCATCACGGGGCAGCCGTGCGAGCGGATCTCGTACGCGGTGGCGGTCAGGCCGTCGTATTCGTGGCGCTTGATGTGCCGGTCGTACCAGGGGCCCTCGCGCTCGCCGTCGGGTCGGCCGTAGGCGGCCAGGGTGGCCTCGACGAAGGCCCCGTAGACCGTGTCCTTGTCCAGGAGGGCGGGGACGGGATCCAGCCGGCGCAGCAGCGCCGAGCAGACCGTCGACTTCCCCGCCCCGGGAGGGCCGGACACGATCCAGACGGGCGGTTTCACCACTCCATCATGGGTCATGCCCGGCGCGTCCGGCTTCTGGCTTCCCGCCTGGGGCCCACATCGCCGCGCGCGATCACGCGAACTCCAGACGCACGATCCGGTCCTGTCAGAACCCGCAGATCTCCGAGAGCGACTCCGCGGCCTTGTCGTTCGGCGTCGGAGTGACCGGACGTGTGGGCCTGCTCGCCGTGACTCCGGCGGAGGGGCTGGACGAGGCGCTCGCGGTCGGTGAGGCGGAGGGCGACGTGCCGCCGGTCCCGGCGCCGCTCGGGCTCGCGGTGACACCCGCGGCGGCGGTGTGGCTGTCCGCCGTGGACTCGCGGATCGCCTTGAGAGTGAGCTTGCGGATCTTGCTCCAGTCCGGATTGCCGGTGTAGATGGTCGGCGGCACGAACTGGAGGCTGGTGATCTTGGCGTCCTTCACCTTCAACCCGAGCGGGACCAGGTGCTCCAGGAGGTCGCGCGGGATGTCCGTGCGGAACATGTGCCGGGCGGCGGCGGCGATCTTGCTGAAGTTCGCGAGTACGGTGGCCGGGCTGGCCTGCTGGGCGAGCGCGCCGATCACGCAGCGCTGGCGGGCCATACGGGAGAAGTCGTCGCTGTCCACCCGGGAGCGGCCGTACCAGAGGACCTCTTCTCCGTTCAGCTGCCGGTAACCGGCCTTGATGGTGCCGGCGGTGCCGAAGTGGCCGCCCCACTTGATGTCCTGCTCGACCCGGATGCGGAGCCCGCCGATGGCGTCGACCAGGCGGGCGAAGCCGAACATGTCGACCATCGCGTAGTAGTCGATGTGCAGGCCGAGGGTGTAGCCGATCGCGTCCTTCAGCGCCTCGGGGCCGCGGTTCTTGCCGCCCATGAGCTCCGGATTGTTGTCCGCGTAGTACCAGACGGCGTTCAGCAGGCCCTGGCCCTCGAAATTGAACCCGTTGGGGAACTGCTTCTGCATCGGGCTGCTCGCCGGGAACCGTACGTACTGCAGGTTGCGCGGCAGGCTGAACAGGACGGTGTTGCCGGTGGCGAGGTTGACGCTGGCCACGGTCATCGAGTCGGTGCGCACGCCGTCGCGGTTGCCGGCGGCGTCCGCGCCGAGGAGGAGGAAGTTCACCCTCTTGCGGCCGTTCCAGGGGTCCTCGGCCCTGATGGGGGACGGACTCGGGCCGCCCGGCTGGGGGGCCAAGACGTCGTCGAGCAGGTCGCCCGCGGTCTTGATGGTGCTCGCGGTCAGGGCGAACGGCGCCATCACCGAGACGCACAGCACGCCGACGACGATGCCGGAGACGATCTGCCCCTTGCGGGGCAGGCGGTCCGGGCGGAGCGCCATGTAGGACATCGCGATCAGCGCGAACCAGGCGAGGGCGCCCGCGCCCGCGCCGATCATGACGGTGGTGAGCGTGCTCTGCCGGACCGCCGCGCCGACGTTCTCCAGGAACTGCAGGCCGTAGACCACCGCCGCGATCAGGAGCGCGCCGAAGAGGACCAGCATGATGAATCCGGTACGGCGTTTGCCCGCCCGCAGGTGGGCCGCGCCGGGGATGATCGCCGACAGCGCCGTCCAGCCGATGAGGGACGCGGTCGTCACGGGCTTCCCGTATCGGGGACCCGACCTCTTGGCCTGCTGCTCGCGGGGGTCTCCCTGGGGGCCGGCCCCCCTCGGGGGCTCCTGCCCCTCGATGCGCGGTCCCTGGCCCGTTGCCTGGGGTGCCGTGCTCTCGTGCCGCTCCGCGCGGCCGTCCCGCCGCCGGTCCCGGCCCTCGCGCCCCGGGCCGCCGGAGCGCGGGGGCTCTCCGCCGCCGCGTGGCGGGGGCGGCGTCTGCGGACCACCGGTGGCGCGGCGGGAAGTCGCGCGATCCGAGGCATCCGGCCCCTGCTGCGGAGATCTCGGCCGGCGCACCGCCCTGGTCTGCTCACTGCCGCCGCCCGCCGGGTCGCGGCCCTGCTCCGGAGCGCGGTTCCCTTCTGAGCCCGCCGCGTTCGGCTCGGGCCCGTTCCCGGGGCCGGGATTCCCGGCTTCACGGCGGGGAGTGCCGGGGCCGCGCTCGGGGGTGTCGCCGCCCCGTTCGGGCCCTTGTGGGCCGTCCCCGGGCGGACGTCTCCGGGAGCGCGGTTGTGACGGGTCCTCCGGACCGTCTCCGGCCTCGTCCATGGCGTCCCCACGGCGCATGGTGAACCGCTCCCGTCTCGTAGGCAAATGCCCGGTATCCGAAGTTGCAAGAATTGACGACGGATTCTAGCCCCATATCCCCACAAGGCTGACAGAAGCCAAATAAAGGACGATGACGGCGCTGAACCACGCCTCGCGGAGCGGGGGCGACGACCGTGGCCACACCGGCCGTCGGCGGCTCGGCGGTCCCTCGGGAGGGTCAGAGACGACCTGAACGCGGCGAGGCGGGAAGGCGCCGCCTCGCCGCGCGCGGAGGTGTGATCTGTCAGGTAGGACTCAGGAGACCGAGGACGCGCCGACGGCCCAGGTGTTGCACTGGTAGGCCTTCTGGCGTACGTATCCCTGCCGGAACCACCCGTAGTTGCTGGCGGTGCTGCCGTGGTCGCGCGGGTAGCCGGGCTGGTCCCCCATGTAGCCGTAGGCCGACAGCAGCGAGTTGCGCTGGCTCGAGTTGATCGGATAGGTCGACTCCACCGACCGCATGAACATGCCGCCGAAGCACGTCGCCTGCAGCTCGTGCCGACGAGTCAGTGCCAGTTGCGCGCTCTTGGACGAGGTGGCGAGGTAGTGCCGCCACCACTCGTCCGAGATGCCGGAGATGTTCTGGATGTGGTGGCCGTACTCGTGGGCCATCATGCTGATGATGTAGCCGTGCCAGTTCCCAAACGAGCCGTACTCCTTCACCAGCGCGGACGTCGAGGCGTAGATCGTGCTGTTGCGCGGGCAGTAGTACGGCACGTTGCTCCCGGGGGACGGGTAGTCGCCGCACGCGCCGCGCCCCTTACGCGGCGCGATCATGTAGCTCGGGGGGTTCCAGGTGATCCCCACACGGGCCAGCGTCGGCTCCCATGCCCTTCCCATGCACTGCCCGGTCCTCAGGATCAGCGCCTTGAACTGGGCGTGGTTGTAGATGTTGGCGCTCCCCGCCGGGCACCTCGTCGTCGGCAGGGCGCCGGCGAGGTAGACGCTGTTGGCCTTCAGGCTCCGGTTGACCGGCCGTGACGTCGGCTCCCGCGTCGGCTGGGAGGTCGGCTGAGAGGTCGGCTGGGAGGTCGGCTGGGACGTCGGCAGCGACGTGGGCTGCGATGTCGGCCGGGACGTCGGCTCGTCGTACGGCGGAGGGGAGTAGGTGTCCGTGGGCAGCGCGACCGGGGTCGTCGGGTCCTGGTTCCCCGAGCCCCTGAGCAGCGCGGCGCCCACGACGAGCACGACGAAGGCGAGTGCCATCACGCCCAGCAGCCCGCCGACGATCGCGCCCGCGCTCGACTTCTTCTTCGGCTGCCAGGCGGGTGGCGCGTAGCGGGGCGGGCCGTACGGCCCGGCCGGCCGCGGGGGGCCGGGCGGGTACGGAGGCCGCGGCTGGGGCGACCAGCCCGTCGGTCCCGGGCCGTACCCCTGTCCGGGCGAGGGCCGCGGCATCCCCGGCGGCATCCCAGACGGCATCCCCTGGGGCGTCCCCTGCGGCATCGGCCCCGGCATCTGCGGGGGCATCCCGTTGGGCGCGACCGGCGGAGCCCCGTGCGGAGGTCCCGGAGGCGCTCCCTGCGGTGCGGCGTACGGGCCCCCCGGAGGCATGGCGTACGGCGTCCCGCCCGGCGCTCCGGGAGGCGTCCCCTGCGGCATCCCCGGCGGCATTCCGGTCGGACCGTACGGTGGGCCCTGCGGCGGCGCGGGCGGCGGGTAGTGGCCCGCCTGAGAGCCCGGCGGTGGCGGGTAGGCCGCTCCCTGCGCCCCGGGCGGTGGAGGTGGGTAGGCCGCTCCCTGCGCCCCGGGCGGTGGAGGCGGGAATCCCGGGGTCGGCTCGGGGTACGGATGCCCGTCCTGTGGCGGCGGTGGAGGGTACTGCGGCGCCAAGTTTTGCCCCCTTGTCCTGAAATATCGGGCAAAACCATACTCATTTCACATGCGTAACGGATGTCGCAACGAGTGGGAGCGGAGGGTAATCAGCCGAGGTGATCTCTGCGATCTTCCGGAATAGCCGGGCCCATCTGCCCTAGCTTTTCTCGCATGAATCTGCAGCAGCTCCGTTATGTGGTCGCGACTGCGGAGCACCGCACCATGACCGAGGCGGCCCGGTCTCTTTACATCGCGCAACCCGCACTTTCCCGCGCGATCCGGGATCTGGAACGCGAGCTGGGCCTGACCCTCTTCGCCCGCTCGGGGCGCGGCGTCGTGGTGACGCCGCAGGGGCGGCGGGTGGTCAAGCTCGCCCGCGAGGCGCTCGACGCCGTCCGCGAGATCGAGATGCTGGCGGCCGGTTCGCAGGCGCCCGGTGCGGAGTTGCGCATCGCCGCCACCCCCAGCCTCGAACCGGGGCTCGCCGGGCGGCTGCTGCCCGCCTACGCGGCGGAGCATCCCGGCATCCGCGTGCAGATCGTGCGCTGCGACGGGCGCGACAGCGTGGTCAGCGCCGTGCGCGAGCAGCGCGCCGACCTCGGCCTGACCGACCTGCCCGTGCCGACCGACCTGGTCACCCATCCCGTCGAGCGGCAGGAGTTCGTCCTCATCTCGCCGCCCGGGGCGGGCCTCCCCGAGCCCGTGCCGCTCGCCAGGCTGAACGGCATGCGCCTGCTGCTGCCCACCCCGGGAAGCCCCCGGCGCAGGGAGTTCGACCACATCTTCACGACGTACGGCGTCCGCCCCGTGGTCGCTGTCGAGTCCGACGACAGGGCCGGATGGCTGGGCGTGGTGAAGGACGCCGGCGCGCACCTGCTCTGGTACCGGGCGATGGCCGAGCAGGCCGCGCGGGCCGGCCTGGAGGTGCGCGCGCTGAGCCCGGCGCTCAAGAAGGTCATCGCGGTGGTGCACGCCCGGCGGCGGCTTCCGCCGATGGCGCAGGATTTCGTCGCCATCGCGGAGGGCGGCTCCGCCGCGTAGCTTTGGAGCGCTCCAAAGAGAGCTTCAGCCCCCCGCGATCCAGGGGGCCGGCGGTTTTGATCGTCTCTTCAGCTCGCGGAGGTACGCTGGCCGAGATGTCTACTCTGCGCCTTCGCGGCCGGGCCTTCGGCCCGGGCGACCACGCGATCATGGCGGTGGTCAACCGCACGCCCGACTCCTTCTTCGACAGGGGAGCGACCTTCGGGTTCGGCGCCGCGCTCGACGCGGTCGCGCGGGCGATCGACGGGGGAGCCGACATCGTCGACATCGGCGGCGTCAAGGCGGGGCCGGGGGACGAGGTCGATCCGGAGGAGGAGATCCGCCGCGTGGCCGACCTCGTCGCCGAGGTCCGGGCCCGCCACCCCGGCGTGATCATCAGCGTGGACACCTGGCGGTCCGAGGTCGCCGAGGTGGTCGCCCAGGCCGGAGCCGACCTGCTCAACGACACCTGGGGCGGCGTCGATCCCGGGCTCGCCGGGGTCGCCGCGCGCCACGGCATCGGCCTGGTCTGCGCGCACGCCGGCCGCGTCGAGCCGCGTACCCGCCCGCACCGCATCGCGTACGACGATGTCGTGGCGGACGTGATCGGCTACACGACGGCGCTCGCGGAGCGGGCGGTCGCCGCCGGCGTGCGGCCGGACGCGGTGCTGATCGACCCGGCGCACGACTTCGGCAAGAACACCTGGCACTCGCTGGAGGTGAGCCGCCGCCTCGACGAGATGGTGGCCACCGGGTGGCCGGTGCTGGTGGCCGTGTCCAACAAGGACTTCGTCGGCGAGACGCTCGGCGGCCTCCCGGTCGAGGAGCGCCACGCTGGCACCCTCGCCACCCTGGCCGTCTCCGCGCTCCAGGGGGCGCGGGTCTTCCGCGTCCACGACGCCGCCGCGGCCCGCGCCGCCCTGGACGTGGTCGAGCGCCTGCGCGGCTGAGCCGCGGCCCCGCCAGGGGCGCTCAGGAGTAGATCGCCGACAGGAACCTGACCAGCACCGCCTCCCGGATCTCGGCGGGCAGGGCGTCGAGGACGGCGTTCACGACGGCCATCTCCTGCGGGCCGCCGCCGTCGAGCCCGATGCCGACCGAGGCGGCGAGCTCGGAGAAGGTGGCGTCGTCGAGGGCCTCCAGGTCCACCGAGGCGATGAGCTCCGGCAGTCCGTCCGGTACCGCGGCCGGCCCGGCCAGGCGGGCGGCCTCCGCGGACCTCGCGATCACTTCGAGCATCGCCTCGACGCCGTGCAGGGTGACGCCGGTGACGGTGACGTGCAGATTGGCCGGGATCCCTGCGTACGAGAGCTGCGGCTGGAGGAACCAGCCGTGCCGGCGCGCCTCGTCGGCGAGCACGAACACGTCGATGGCGCCGCCGGGCGCGTCCGGGTCGGCCGCGATGGCGACGAGCGACGACTCGGGACGGCCGAGCACCCGCAGCCCCGGGATCGCCGACACGCCCTCGATCAGCCTGCGCGTGGCCTCCAGCGTCGTACGGCCCAGCTCCAGGTAGCCGTCGCGGCCGAGGGACTGGAGGGTGGCCCACGCCCCGCCGAGCGGACCGGCCGAGCGCGAGCTCTGCACGGTGGCGTTGATGACCGTGTACCCGGGCCAGGCGGCGGACGCGAAGTAGGCGCGGCGGCGCAGCGCCGCGTCCGCGAAGAGCAGGACGGAGGCGCCCTTGGGCGCGTAGCCGAACTTGTGCAGGTCGCAGGAGATCGAGGTGACGCCGGGCACGCGCAGATCGAACGGCGGGATCTCCGCGCCCGCCTCGCGCAGCCAGGGGAGCAGCCATCCGCCGACGCAGGCGTCCACGTGGCAGGGGACGCCCCGCGACGCGGCGAGCGCGGCGATCTCCTCCACCGGGTCGATCACGCCCTGGGGGTAGGACGGCGCGGAGACCACGACGAGGATCGTCCGGTCGCCGATCGCGGCCTCGACCGCGGGGACGGAGACGCGGAACGTCACCGGGTCCACCGGCACGGGCACGACCTCGACCCCGAGATAGTGGGCGGCCTTGTGGAACGCCGGATGCGCGGTCACCGGGAGCACGAGCTGCGGGGCCCGCCCGGCGCCTTCCCCGGCGTCGCCCGGCGCGCCGCTTCCGGCGGCTGTGCTGTCGGCGACTGTGCTGTCGGCGACCGTGCTTCCGGCGGCCATGCTTTTGGCGGCCGTGGTCGCGCGCCAGTGGTCGCGGGCCGCCTTCACCGCCAACATGATCGACTCCGTGCCGCCGCCGGTGAAGATCCCCGGAGTGGCCGCGTCGCCCCCGAGCAGGTCCGCGACCGCGCGGACCACCTGCTTCTCCAGCGCCACCATGCTCGGGAACGCCGTCGGGTCGAGCATGTTGACCTCGAGCATCTCGGCGTACGCCCGGTGGGCCGCGTCGTGGATCTCCGGGCGGCCGGTGTCGTACACGTACGCGGTCACCTTGCCGCCGCGGACGGGGAGGTCGCCGGCCTTCAGCTCGGTCAGCTCGGCGAGCAGCTCCTGGACCGGGCGGCCGTACTCGGGAAGCATCGGGTCTCCTTGGGGGACGGAGGGGCGGAGGGGGCTCCGAGGACTCCGATGCTAGAGAAGGTGCTCGGCGGGCGGATCTTCGGGCAGGCAGAGCCGGCACGGCGTCTCCGAGTCGGACGCAGCCCCGCTGTGCACGGCGCTCCCCTTGGAAGCGGGAGTGATCGGCGTCAACTGGTCGGCGAGGGGCTCAGGACGGAGGAGGGCGTGGGGCTCGGTGTGGGGGACGCGGTGGGTGTGGGACTCGGCGAGGGGGAGGGGGCGGACACTGACGGGTTCGGCAGGCTGGAGGCGACGGCGGCCGACTGCACCGGGACGCCGCGCACCGTCACCTCTCCGGCCTGCTTGAACCGCATCCGCAGGGTGACGTACTGGCCCACCGTGAGCGGCCGCTCCAGGCCATGCAGGGTGACCGTGTACGGACCGGTGCCCACCCACACGAGCCCGAGCGGCGGCACGCGGACCTCGGGCTGCGACATCGAGACAGACGTGGCCACCCCCTCGGCGCCCACCTGGACCAGGGTGTCCTCCACCCTCCCGGCGTTGATCAATGAGAAGTAGACGGAGGCGGAGGAGCCCGCGGCGGCGGCCGCGGTCGGCGCGGGGCCGAGGATCGACACGTTCCTGATCTTGATCTGGCCCGCCTGCGTGTTGGCGCCCTCGGTGGTCGGGTAGTACTCGGGCGGCACCGGCTCGGTGCCGCAACCGGCGCCGGACAGGACCAGGACCGCCGCCGCCGCGGCCCATCGCAGCCGTCCCCGTACGCAGGCCATGAGCCACACCTCCCGCACCGTTCGTGATGACCTGGACACACAACGTATATGCCGTGCTGTGGCGAAACTCGCGCGGCCCGGCCTCCCAGGCGCAGCCTTTACCCGTGTCCCGGCCCCGGCGGGTGACGCCTACCGGGACGTCTCGGGGGCCGCGAGGGGCAGCCGTACGACGGCGCGCAGGCCGGGGGCGGCGTCCTCCAGGTGAACCGTGCCCCCGTGGGCGCGCACGGTGTCGCGGACGATCGCCAGGCCGAGCCCGGCGCCGCCCTCGTCCCGGCTGCGTGCGCTGTCCAGCCGGGTGAACCGGTCGAAGACCCGTTCCCGGTCCTCCGCCGGGATCCCGGGGCCGTCGTCGGTCACGGTCAGGACCGCGACGTCCGCTCTCGTGGCGCCCTCTCCCGCGACGCCGGCCGTGCCCCTGCCGGGAGCCGTTCCGGACAGGGGAGCTCCGGTGCCGGGCGGCTCCGCGCGCAGCGCGACGACCACCGTGGACGTGGCGTGCCGCACCGCGTTGGCGACCAGGTTCGTCAGCACCCGGCCGAGGTCGAGGGCGTCGCCGTCCACGGTGACGCCGGAGGCGATGTCACCGGTGACGCCGTGCCGTTCGACCGCCCGCTCGGCCAGCGCGGCGAGGTCGACCGGCTCCCGGCGGACGGTGCGCCCCTCGTCGAGGCGGGCCAGCGCCAGCAGGTCCTCGGCCAGCCGGGACAGCCGCATCGTGTCCTCGAGCACGCCCTCGGCGGTCTCCCGCCAGTCCTGCCCCTCCGGGTGACTGAGCGCGACCTCCAGTTGCAGCCGGATGCTGGCCAGCGGGCTGCGCAGCTCGTGCGACGCGTCGGAGATGAGCGCGCGCTGCCGGGCGTCGGCCGCCTCCAGCCGGGCCAGCATGTCGTTCAGCGTGGTGGCGAGGGAGTGCACCTCGTCCCGCGACTCGGGCACCGGCAGCCGCCTGGTCCGCGCCGTCCCGCTGATCTCGGCCGCGCCTCTGCGCAGAAGCGCGATCGGCCGCAGCGTCCTGCCGATGACCAGCCACGACGCCGCCGCGAGCAGGACCAGCAGCAGCGGCGTCCCGACGATCAGCACGTGACCGGTGGTCGTCAGGCTGCCCTGGACCTCCTTGAACGACCGCGCTGCGATGACGGTGCGCCCGGCGTCGGCGCTGAGCACCCGCGCCCGCAGCGGGCCGGGGATCCCGTACGGCCTGCCGTCCAGGAACACGGGACGGCCCGAGCGCACGGCCCCCTCCCGCCGATCCGCCCCGAGCAGCGGGACCAGGCGGTCGGTGCCCGGGGTGGCGTTGACGATCCGCCCGGAGGCGTCGAGCACCTGGACGATCGTGTTGTCCGTCGTGACGATCCGGTCGCCGAGCCGTCCGGCGTCGGCCAGCGCGACCACCTCGCGGGCGCGCTGGTACACCTCGTCGTCGATCGTGCCGGCCAGTGCCCTGCCGAGGACGCCGACGAACACGTACGCGGAGACCGCCAGGGCGAGGGCCAGGACCGCCGATGCGGTCGCGGTCAGCCGGAACCGCAGGCTCCTGCGCCGCCACCATCCGGCCGGGCCGCTTCCGGGCGTGTGACGGGGAGGCTCAGCCTCCATCGCTGACCAGCCGGTATCCGGCGCCGCGCACAGTCTGGAGCGCGTTCCGTCCGAACGGCGTGTCGATCTTGCGGCGGAGGTAGCCGACGTACACCTCGACCACGTTGGGGTCGGTGTCGTAGGTGTCCCACACGTGTTCGAGGATCTCGGACTTCGAGACCACCTCGTCGTGCCGTCGCATCAGGAACTCCAGCAGCGAGAACTCGCGGGGCGTCAGCTCGACGGGCGTCTCCCCGCGCGCGACCAGGCGGCGGGCGGGGTCGAGGGACAGGTCTCCGGCCCGCAGCACGGCGGGCCGCCGGGTGCCGCCGCGCCGCAGCAGCGCGCGCAGCCGGGCCACCAGCACCACGTACGAGAACGGCTTCGCGAGGTAGTCGTCGGCGCCGAGGTCGAGCCCGTCGGCCATGTCGTACTCGCCGTCCTTGGCCGACAGCATCAGGATCGGCACCCAGTTCTCCTCGGCGCGCAGCCGCTTGCACACGTTGTAGCCGGACAGCTTGGGCAGCATGATGTCGAGCACCACGACGTCGTACTCGCCCGTGCGGGCGCAGTGCAGGCCGTCCTCGCCGTCGTGGGCGAGATCGACCGCGAACCCCTCCGCCTGCAGGCCCCTCTTCAGGGCCGCCGCCATCCTTCGTTCGTCTTCGACCACGAGCACCCGCATTGCCCCATCTTGGCGGGTTTCTCCTGAGATCCGGCTGAGAGCCCTCTCAGGTCGTCTCAGCGTCGGCTCAGGTTCGGGCGCGCAGGCTACGGAACGTCGGATCGACCGGATCCGATGGCTTTCGTTCCCTTTCGCGCGGGAAACCGGGTGATTCAGCACAGTGGAGGCATGACATGCGCATTGGAACACGCGCCGTGAGGTGGGGCGTGCCCGTCGCCGCCGTGGCGGTGGTCGCCGGCATCGCCGCGGCCGGGCCGGTGATCGCGGCGGCCCAGGGGGAGCCGTCCCTTCCCCGCCGCACCGCCGCCGAGCTGCTCGCCGACGCCGCCGAGAGGTGGCAGTCGGGACGGCTGCCGCAGATGTCGGGCACCATCGTCGAGACCGCGTCCCTCGGCCTGCCCGCCCTGCCGGCCGCCGGCGGCGCGACCTCGCCGCTGGGCCTGCTGTCCGGCTCCCACCAGGCCAAGGTCTGGTACGGCGGGCCCGACCGGCTCCGCCTCATGGTGCCCGACGAGATGAGCGAGAGCGACCTCGTCGTGAACGGCGACCAGGTGTGGTGGTGGGACAGCGCCGCCAACACGGCCACCCGGATCAAGGGCGCGCCGGACGGCGCCGGGCGGCCGGACGCCGTGCCGTACGCGGGGACGGTCACCCCGCGGCAGGCGGCCGAGGAGGCGCTGCGGGCGGCGGGCGCGGACACCGAGATCGCCGTCGGCGAGGACGCGAGTGTCGCCGGCCGCGCGGCGTACCAGGTCGTGCTCACGCCCAAGAACGCTGGATCGCTGGTCAAGGAGGTGCGGCTGGCGATCGACGGCGAGACCCTCGTCCCGCTGCGCGTCCAGCTCTACGCGAAGGGGACGGCGGAGCCGGCGTTCGAGGTCGGCTTCGACTCGGTGACGTTCACCCCGCCCGCGCCGGAGAACTTCGCCTTCACACCCCCGCCCGGGGCGAAGGTCGAGGAGTCGACGGCGCCGCCGATCGCCCGCGTACCGCACGGCAAGGACGGTGAGGTCGGCCTGGACGGGCACGACGGCGCCGCGCCGCGCGTCGTCGGGGACGGCTGGGACCGGGTGGTCGTCGTGTCCGTCCCGAAGCGCTTCGAGGGTGACGTGGCCGGGGCGGCGGACCGGGCGAAGGGAGGACGGGACGGGGACGGCGTCGCCTCCCTCGCGAACGGCATGCTGAACGCGGCCACCCCGGTCAGCGGGGAGTGGGGGAGCGGGCGACTGATCCGGACGAAGCTCGTCACGGCGCTGCTCACCGACGACGGCCGGCTGCTCGCGGGCGCCGTCACCCCCGAGGTCCTGTACGCCGCGGCGGCGGCGAAGTGAGCCGGGTGCGGCGGGCGGCCCCATGAGCGGGGCGACGAAGGCGGGGCCGTCCGGCGCGGCGGCCCCGCCCCACCCCGCCGACCACGAGACCGCGTACGGGCCCGGCGTCGGCGCGGAGCGGGCCACCGCGGGCGACGCCGGGCACGCGATCGTCACGGCCGGGCTGACCAAGCGGTTCCGCGGCGGCCACGTGGCCGTGGACGACCTGCACCTGGCCGTGCCGCGCGGATCGGTCTTCGGCTTCCTCGGGCCGAACGGCTCGGGGAAGACGACCACCATCCGGATGCTGCTCGGGCTGGTCACGCCGACGTCCGGCCGCTGTTCCGTGCTCGGCGAGCCCATGCCGGACGGCGTCTCCAGGGCGCTGCCGAGGGTCGGCGCCCTCGTCGAGGGCCCGGCCTTCTATCCGTACATGTCGGGCGAGGCCAACCTGCGCCGCCTCGACGCGGCCGACCCCCTGTCCGACCCGCGGACGGCGGCCCGCCGCATCGGCGAGGCGCTCGACCGGGTGGGGCTCGGGAACGCGGCGGGCAAGCGCTACCGTGCCTACTCCCTGGGGATGCGCCACCGGCTGGCGATCGCGGCCACCCTGCTCGGCCCCAGGGAGCTGCTCGTCCTCGACGAGCCGACCAACGGCCTGGACCCCCAGGGCACGAGGGAGGTACGCGCGCTGATCAAGGAGGTGGCCGCGGACGGCACGACGGTGTTCGTCTCCTCCCACCTGCTGTCGGAGGTGGAGCAGATGTGCACCCACGTCGGTGTCATGCGCGCCGGGCGGCTGGTCGCCCAGGGGCCGATCGCCGAGCTGCGTGCGGGCGTGGCCGCCTCGGTCCGGGTGGAGACCCCGGAAGCGGGCGCGGCGGCGGCCGTGCTCGTCGGGCTGGGCCTGACGGCCGTGAGCTACGCGGATGGTGTGGCCACCGCCGAACTGGGCGACACGCCGCCCGAGCGGATCTGCGCCGCGCTCGTCGGGGACGGCGTCGCCGTCCGCGGCTTCGCCGTGGTGCGGCCCAGCCTGGAAGACGTGTACGTCCGCCTCACGGGGGAGGGTTTCGATGTCGAGTCATGAGACGTTCGCCCACGCCGCGCCGCTCCGGGCGGCCGGGCCGGCCCGCGCGGCGGCGCGGCTGCTCGCGTCCGAGACGGCGCTGACCTTCCGCAGGCCGCGGCACCTCGCCATGCTGGCGGTGCTCGCCGTCGTGCCGGTGCTGATCGGCGTGGCGGTGCGGATCGCGGGCGCGGACGGCGACGCCGGACCGATCATCGCGCGGGTCGCGGGCAACGGGCTCGTCCTCGCCTTCGCCTCGTTGTCCGCCATGCTGCCGCTGATCCTGCCGCTGGCCGTCTCGGTGGTGGCGGGGGACGCGGTGGCGGGCGAGGCGAGCCAGGGCACGCTCAGGTACCTGCTCACCGCCCCGGCGGGCCGTGGCCGGCTGCTCGCGCTCAAGTACGCGAACGTCCTGGTCTTCTGCCTGGCCGCGTGCGCGCTGGTCGCGGTGTCCGCGCTGGTCGCCGGGCTGGCGCTGTTCCCGACCGGCCCGGTCACGCTCCTGTCGGGCACGACCGTGCCGTACGTCGAGGGCCTGCTGCGCGCGGGCCTGGCGGTGCTGTACGCGGCGGCGGGGATGGCGGCGCTCGGCGCGCTGGCGCTGGCGTTCTCGACGCTGACCGAGAACCCCGTCGGCGCGATCGCCGCGAGCGTGGTGCTGGTGGTCGTCTCGCAGGTGCTCGCGGTGATCCCGCAGTTGTCGGCGCTCCGGCCGTTCTTGCTGACCTCGTGGTGGAACGCGTTCGACGGCGTGCTGCGGGCGCCGATGGACACCGGGCGCATGGGCACGGGGCTGCTGGTCTTCGCGGGATACGCCGTGGTGTCCGGGGCGTTCGCCTGGGCCCGCTTCACCTCCCGCGATGTCACGTCCTGATGGCTCTCGTTGAGAGGTGTGCCTTTAGATCGGATTTGTCGCTATCGTGGCGCCCAATCGCGGGGCGCCCGCACCCCCCTCATCAGGGCGCTCCCAGACGAGGTGGTAGTCATGCGGCACTTCTTCGGGTTACTCGTCGGCGCGCTTCTCGCGGCGGTCCTCCTCTTCGGCGGCGGGTGGGCCGCGCAGGAACTGGTCCGTGGCGCAGTGGACAACGTGACCCCCTCGGGGGACACCCGGATGCTGGTCGCCCTGGGCATGGTCGCCGTCGTGGGTCTGCTGCTCGGGCTGGTGCTCGTGCGCCGGACCTCGCCGCTCGCCGCCTTCGTCCCGTCGATGGTGCTGCTGGCCTGGACGGTCGTCTACGCCCTGGACGTCGCGCGGGCGGCCGACCTGGCCCCGACCGCGAGCTCCCTCCACGCGGAGGTCGTCCAGGCGGGCAAAGGCATGATCACCCTTCTCTCCACCGGCGTGTACGGCGCGCTGGGCGTCACCCTGTTCCTGCCGGTGCTCATGCCGTCGCGGTGGGCGAGTCCTCCCCGGGACGAGGAGGACGAGTTCGAAGAGCAGAGCTATTGAGATAGAGATGGGCGACGACGTCCTCGATCGACGTCTCGCCCGGCACCGTGGCGCGTAGCTCGTCCACGGTGCCGTCGAAGGCCAGCCGCCCGTGGTCGATCAGGATCACCCTGCGGCACAGCCGTTCGACGTCGCCCACGTCGTGGGTGGTCAGCACGACGGTGGTCCCGCGCTCGGTGTTCAGGTCGCGCAGGAACGCGCGGACCTCGGCCTTGCTCACGACGTCGAGCCCGATCGTGGGCTCGTCGAGCACCAGCAGCGACGGGTCGTGCAGCAGCGCGGCGGCGATGTCGCCGCGCATGCGCTGTCCGAGGCTGAGCTGGCGGACCGGGGTCGCGAGGAAACCGCCCAGCCCGAGCCGTTCGGTCAGCTCGCCGAGCCGCTCCCGGAACTGTACGCGATCTACCTTGTAAAGGAGCCGGACCAGTTCGAAGCTGTCCCGCAGCGGGAGGTCCCACCACAGCGTCGTCCGCTGTCCGAACACCACGCCGATCTCGCGGGCGACCGCCGTACGGCGCCTGGTCGGGTCCAGGCCGGCCACGGTGACCCGGCCGGAGGTGGGCGCGAGGATGCCGGTGAGCATCTTGATGGTGGTGGACTTGCCCGCGCCGTTCGGGCCGAGGCAGCCGACGAACTCGCCTGCCGCCACGTGGAAGGACAGGTCGCGTACGGCGTGCACGGTGGTGCCGCGGATCCGGAACGACCGGCCGATGCGGTCTGCGTCGATCATGTGGTCTAGCTCCCTGTCGATCGGTAGCGGCGGACTCCGGCACGCCAGGCGAACACGGCGACGACCGCCAGCGTCGCCGCCGCGACCGGAGAGAGGAAACGCAGCGCGTACGGCAGGCCCATGGGGTCCGCGCGGCCCAGGACGTACAGGCCCGGCTGCCAGTTGACGAACGCCAGCGGCAGGACGTAGGTGACGCCCCGCACCAGGTCGGCGCCGTAGACGGTGAGCGGGTACTGGGTGAGCGTGGCCCCGCCGTACGTGAAGGCGTTGGCGACCTCGGGCGCGTCGGTGAGCAGGAACTGGAGCGCGCCGCTGAGAGCCCAGATCGAGGTGAAGATCACGATGCCGCAGACGACCATGACGGGGATCATCCAGGCCCGCGACGCGGGCACGTCCAGCCGGGCGAGGGCGACCCCGAGGACGATCGCGGCCTGGAGCGCGCGGCCGGCGCGGTTCGGCGTGAACCTGTCGGCGGCGACCTGGACGAACGTGCCGACCGGCCGGATCAGCATGGCGTCGAGCGTGCCGGCCTTGATGTGCTGGCTGATCCGGTCGGTGTTGCTGAAGAGCAGGTCGGCGGCGGCGAACGCCAGGCCCGACGTGCCGTACAGGAACATGACCTCGGAGAGGTCGAAGCCGCCGAGCGTCGTCGTGTTGCTGAACACGACCCAGATGACGGCGACTTCCAGCGCGGCGGTGACCGTCCCGGCGACGGTCATCAGCGCGAACGAGGCGGGGTAGCGCGCGGCGGCCCTGGTCCACGTCCAGATGAGCAGGAGATAGACGCGCATCAGCACTCACCCGCCATCGATGACCACCTTTCGCCGCGCCGCCCGGGTGAGGAGGGCGCCCAGGGACAGCAGGACGGCGGCCCACACCGCCTGGAACGCGAGCGCGCCGGGGACGTCGGCCCTGCCGAGGTAGACGTCGGCGGGCACCTGGACCATCGCGGCCCAGGGGAGGGCGCGGGCGACGGTCCCGAGCGGCTCGGGAAAGATCACCAGCGGCAGCATCATGCCGCTGAAGAACATGGTCAGGACCAGGGACATGACCGCGAGGCCCCGGTCGTCGCGGAGCCAGCAGGTCGCCAGGGCGACGATGTAGCGCCAGCCGAAGCTGATCACGATGCCCAGCGCGAAGCTCGCGGCGAACGCCGCCCACACCGCGGCGTCGCCGGGGAGGACGATCCCGAACAGCAGTGCCCCGGCGACGGTCGGCGGGAGGCTGCGCGCGAGGAAGAGGTAGCCGGCCCGGCCGAGGTCCTGCGCGAGGCTCCAGAGGAGGAGCGGGGCCGGGCGCACCAGGTCGAGGGCGATGTCGCCGGTCCGGATGCGCTGGGTGACCTCCAGCCCGCCGCCGAAGACCTGCATCGGCCCGATGTACGCCTGGGTCAGGAAGCAGAAGGTGACCGCGTCGGTGATGTCGTACCCGCCGAGGCCGGGGCGGGCCCGCCACAGGGCGATCAGCACGTACGCCCGCAGGACGCCGAAGACGGTGTTGGTGAACGCCCCCGCCGCGGCCGCTCCCCAATAAGTCGCGTGCTTGCGGAAGCCGTACCGGACAAGTTGGGCATAAAGGGATAAGAGGGGTGGTTGAGTGAGGAACCTCCGATGAAGTGTCGGCACGAAAGACGGAACCTAGCCGTCCGCGCCGGGCGGTCGCAATGGATTTATGGGCAGGTCGAAACGGCGGCCGTCCCTCGTGCCCCGGATGCCCCGGAAGCCCCTCCTGTCCCGTCCGATCTGGCGTCGATCGGGAATAGACGCGCAGGTCTGACCATGGATTTTCAGGGCAGAGGGGTTTCCGCATATAGCGACATATAGTGAAGTGTTTCCGGCCTATCCGGTATCCAGCGGCAAGAGCGACGGTCCATGGCGATGCTCTCGGGAGAGGGGCTTCAGGAGACGGAGCTCTCAGGAGACGGGAGTGGAGGTCAGCGTGAAGTCGGAGATCGATGTCGACATCCATCCCGGTTACCCCGTGAGCTGGCAGGCCGCCGCCTTCAACGGCATCCTCCGCGGTACCGCGCGCCCGCTCTCCGCCGTCCTCCTGCGGCACACGGCCGGAATGGCCCTGGCCAGCAGGCTGATCGGCCTCGGACAGTGGGTGCCGGGACGGCTGCCGCCGGAGGCGTCCACCGTCCGCGCCCGTTTGAACGGCTGCTCGGGCGAGTGGGTGCGGGGCGGCGCCGGACTGGACGAGACCAAGGTGCTGCTCTACTTCCACGGCGGCGCATATTTCATATGCTCCCCGGCCACCCACCGGCCGATCACCTGGCGGCTGTCGGCCGCCGCGCGGCGGCCGGTGATCGCGCTGGACTACCGGCAGGGGCCGGTCCACTCCCTCTCCGAGTCCCTCAGCGACGCCCTGGGCGCGTACGAGTGCCTGCTCGACCGGGGGTTCGCGGCGAAGGACGTGCTGCTGGCCGGTGATTCGGCCGGCGGGCACCTCACCCTGGCCACGCTGCTGGCGCTGCGGGACCGCGGGCTGCCGCTGCCCTCCGCCGCCATCTGCCTGTCCCCGTGGACCGATCTGAGCGACGGCTGCCGCAGGGACAACCGGTGGCTGGACCCGATGCTCCCGGCGGGCCGGGTCGACTGGCTCGCCCGCCAGTGGACGGCCGGCCTCGACTGCCGCGACCCGCTGGTCTCCCCGGTGTACGGCGACTACACGGGGATCCCGCCGCTCATGATCGTGACCGGCTCGACCGAGATACTTCGCAACGAGGGCCGGAGAGTCGCGCTGAGCGCCAGGGAGAACGGCGTGCCGGTGACGTACGAGGAGTGGCGCCGGATGCCGCACGTGTTCCCGATCCTGGCCGACGTGGTGCCCGAGGCGCGGATCTTCTTCCGCCACGTGGCCCGTTTCCTACGCGCGGTCGAGGAGCGGGCCGGCGGCTCCGACACCGCCGCCGCCTGAGTCCACCCCTCGGACGACTGCCACGAGAGCGGCGGCCGCTGCTGCATTCTTGAACCCATGCGAACCGATGGACCAGCCCTCGAACTGAACGACGTCACCGTCCGCGCCGCCGGCCGCACCCTCGTGGCCGACATCGACTGGCGCGTGGAGTACGGCCAGCACTGGGTCGTGCTCGGCCCCAACGGCGCCGGGAAGACCACGATGCTCTCCGTCGCCGCCGCCGTACGGCATCCGACGTCGGGGACGGCCGAGGTGCTGGGCCGGCGGCTCGGCCGGACGGACCTGCGGGAGCTGCGGCGGCACATCGGCCTGGTCGCGGCGAGCCAGCGGCTGGTCGACGAGGCGCTGCTGGAGGAGGAGGGCGCCACCGCCCTCACGGTGGTGCTCACCGGTCACACCGGTACGAGCGCCCCCCTCTGGGACAAGTACGGCGACACCGAGCGGGAGCGGGCGCACCGCCTGCTGGCCGACCTCGGCTGCAAGGATCTGGGGGACCGGCCGTTCGGGGTCTGCTCGCAGGGCGAGAAGGCGCGGGTGCGGGTGGCCAGGGCGCTGATGGCCGACCCGGCGATCCTGCTGCTGGACGAGCCGTTCTCCGGGCTCGACCTGCCGGCCCGCGAGGACCTGATCGAGGCGCTGGAGACCCTGGCGGCCGCCCGCTCCGACCTGACCACCGTCCTGGTGACCCATCACCTGGAGGAGGTGCCCGCGAGCACCACGCACGCCCTGCTGATGCGCGACACCCGCGTCGTCGTCGGCGGTCCCGTCGGCGAGGTGCTGACGGACGCGAACCTCTCGGACTGCTTCGGCCGGCGGCTGATCATCCACCCGGTGGACGGACGCTGGTACGCCCGCGCCGTGCGGCTCTGATCCCGCGCTCCCCAGGGCCTCCCCGGGGAGCGGGGAAGGCCCCGCCGGCCGCCGTCAGGTCCCGGAGGGTGACCTGCGGCGTGCCGGCGGGGCCTTCGGCCTCGACCTGGCCGGGGTGCGATCCGAAGGGGAGAGGACGTCACCCGATCCCGCTGGTCAGTGAGCCTGCGTGAACTGCTCCTCCTCGGTCGAGCCCCTCAGGGCCGTCGTCGAGGAGTCCGGCGCGATGGCCGTGCTGACCAGGTCGAAGTATCCGGTGCCGACCTCGCGCTGGTGGCGGGTGGCGGTGTAGCCGCGGGACTCGGCCGCGAACTCCCGCTCCTGTAGCTCGACGTACGCCGACATGCCCTCCTCGGCGTAGCCGCGGGCGAGGTCGAACATCGAGTAGTTGAGCGAGTGGAAGCCGGCCAGCGTGATGAACTGGAACTTGTACCCCATGTGCCCCAGCTCCCGCTGGAACTTGGCGATCGTGGAGTCGTCCAGGTGCTGCTTCCAGTTGAACGACGGCGAGCAGTTGTAGGCGAGCATCTGGTCCGGGTACTGCGCCTTGATCGCCTCCGCGAACGTACGGGCGACGTCGAGATCGGGTGTTGAGGTCTCCATCCACAGCAGGTCGGAGTGCGGAGCGTACGCCAGACCGCGGGCGATGCAGGCGTCCACGCCGTTGCGCACCCGGTAGAAGCCCTCCGCGGTGCGGTCCCCGGTGCAGAACGCCTGGTCGCGGGGGTCGACGTCGCTGGTCAGCAGGGTCGCGGCCTGGGCGTCGGTCCGCGCGATGATCAGTGAGGGGACTCCGGCGACGTCGGCGGCGAGCCGGGCCGCGTTGAGCGTCTTGATGTGCTGTGCGGTCGGGATGAGCACCTTGCCGCCCAGGTGGCCGCACTTCTTCTCCGAGGCGAGCTGGTCCTCCCAGTGCACGCCCGCGGCGCCGGCCGCGATCATGCCCTTCATCAGCTCGAAGGCGTTGAGCACGCCGCCGAAGCCGGCCTCGGCGTCGGCCACGATCGGCGCCAGCCAGTGAGGCGCGTTCTCGTCGCCCTCGGCCCAGGTGATCTGGTCGGCGCGTAGCAGCGCGTTGTTGATGCGCCGCACGACGGCGGGCACCGAGTTGGCGGGGTAGAGGCTCTGGTCCGGGTAGGTCTGCGCGCCCAGGTTGGCGTCGGCGGCGACCTGCCAGCCGGACAGGTAGATGGCCTTCAGGCCGGCCTTGACCTGCTGCACCGCCTGGTTCCCGGTGAGCGCGCCCAGCGAGTTCACGTAGTCCTCGGTCTGCAGGAGGTGCCACAGCCGCTCCGCGCCGAGCCGGGCCAGCGTGTGCTCCTCCTGGACGGAGCCGCGGAGCCGCACGACGTCTTCGGCGGTGTAGGTGCGCTCGACGTCCTTCCAGCGGGGGTTGGTGTCCCAGTCGTCCTGGAGCCGCCGCGCGGCCTCCGTGAACCGGTCCGACATTGTCCGTCACTCCCTTGTTGCTGCCGCTCGCTACAGGGCATTTGCCCCGTTTGAGGCGCTTTGTCGTCACCTGGGTGCTTGGTTCGAGTTTCCGGCGCGGCAGGGAGATCCAGCAACCCGAGATCGACATGAAATCTGCCGAAATTTCTGTCTAAGTCAAGACTCGCGGGTATTCAGCAGAGAAGAAACGCTGACTTTTCTCTATGGCCTAGACCAATGTCGACCGCTCGCGGCCGCCGCGGGGGCCGTCGGTACCGGGTTCGGAGGACGCCGCAGGCGGGCGGCCGTGGCGCGGCGTCGCGGATGCCCCCAAGCTGGAAGAAACGGCGAAATTTCGCATATGATCCGGGTATGCCTTCCGTGCTCGGTGAAGAACCGCTGTCTTTGACGCAGGAGCTCGATCTGCTGGCCTTCGGGCAGCGGCTCAAGCACCTGCGCAAGCAGCGCGGCCTCACCCTCTCGGAGCTGGGCGAACGCGTCGGCCGCGCCCCGAGCCAGCTCTCGCTGCTGGAGAACGGCAAGCGGGAGCCGAAACTGTCGCTGCTGAAGTCCCTGGCCGCCGCGCTGAACGTCCCCGTGGAGGAGCTGCTGCGCCGCCAGGCCCCCAATCGGAGGGCGCAGCTCGAGATCGCGCTGGAGGAGGCCCAGCGGGACCCGCTCTACGCGAGCCTCGGGCTGAGCAAGCTGAAGGTCTCCGCCCGCGTAACCAACGACGTCCTGGAGCACATCCTCGGCCTGTACGAGGAGCTCAAGGCCCGCCAGGCCAAGGGGACAGCGACGCCGGAGGAGGCGCGCGCGGCCAACGCCGAGCTGCGCCGCAAGCAGCGCGAGCTGGGCAACTACTTCGAGGAGATCGAGAAGGCCGCGGCCGAGGCGCTGGCCGCCGTCGGCTACCGCGCCGGCGCGCTGTCGGAGAGCACCGTGCAGGCGGTCGTGTCGCACTTCGGGTTCACCGTGCACACCACGCCGGACCTGCCGCGTTCGGCCCGTTCCGTGACCGACCTGCGCAACCGGCGCATCTACCTCAAGCGTGAGCAGCTCGGCATGCACACGCCGCGCACCGTGCTCCTGCAGACCCTGGGCCACTTCGCGCTCCAGCACCACAAGCCGCGCGACTTCGCCGACTTCCTCCGCCAGCGGGTGGAGGCCAACTACTTCGCCGCCGCCGTGCTCGTGCCGGAGGCGGCGGCCGCGCCGTACCTGCGGGAGGCTAAGCAGGACCGGGCGCTGTCGGTGGAGGACCTGCGCGACGTCTTCGCGGTGTCGTACGAGATGGCGGCGCACCGGTTCACCAACCTGGCCACCCGCCACCTGGACCTGGTCTGCCACTTCGTCCGCAACGACGCCGGCGGGACCATCTACAAGGCGTACGAGAACGACGGCATCGTCTTCCCGGCGGACGAGCAGGGCGCGATCGAGGGCCAGCGGATGTGCGTGCAGTGGTCGGGCCGCCAGGTGTTCCTGTCGCCGGACCGGTTCTCGGTGTACTACCAGTACTCCGACTCGCCGACCGGGACGTACTTCTGCGTCGCCCATGTGGACCCGTCCCAGGGGAAGGACTACGCGATCACGCTCGGCGTGCCGTTCCGCGAGTCGCGCTGGTTCAGGGGCCGGGAGACCACGAACCGGACCAGGTCCAACTGCCCGAACGGCGAGTGCTGCCGCCGCCCGCCCGCGGAGCTGGCCCAGCGCTGGGAGGGCTACGCGTGGCCCTCGGCGCGGGCGAACTCGCACGTCCTCGCCGCACTGCCTCCGGGCTCGTTCCCCGGCGTGGACGAGGCCGACGTGTACGCGTTCCTGGAGCGGCACGCCTCGTCCTGACCGCCGGGGTCCGCGCTCACGGATCGCCCGGCCGGGGCCCGCGCACCCCGCCGATCCGGCGCCCCGGCCGGGCCCGCCGGCTCAGGACCCCGGGCGCGGACTCATCAGTCCAGGGCGGCCCGTACGAACTCCACGACGCTGTCGCGCATCGCGTCGTGGTCGGCGGCCCCGTCCTCACCCAGGAAGATCCGGTTCAACTGGGGCATCGCCGTGGGCCACATGGCCATGCCGATGAGCATGAGCATGGTGCGCGCGACCTGCGGCGACGGCTCGCGGCCCAGGCCCTCGGCCAGGGACACGGTCTTGCGGCCGCACTTCTCCACCCGCCGCTCCTGCCCGGGCAGCGGCTTCTCGCCCCCGTAGTGCAGCGCCTCCCACATCAGCAGCCGGACCAGGTCCGGATGCTCGCGGTAGTAGTCGTACAGCCGGCCCACGTAGTCGGCCGCGTTCTTCCCGGGCATCGACACGGCCTCGGTGACCTGGTCGAGCGCGGTGACGACGACGGCGTCGAACAGCTTCTCCTTGCTGCCGAAGTGCCCGTAGATGCGCTCCTTGTTCACCCCGGCGCGCTCGGCGATGGTGTCGACGCGCGCCCCGGCGACGCCCTTCGCGGCGAACTCGACGCGGGCCGCCTCGAGGAGGGCCGCCCTGGTCGCGGCGGTCGAATCCTTGGGTGACATCCGAGGGCCTCTTTCGACGGTGCTTACGACGGTGCTTCCGATGGTGCTGACGTGCCGGGCTCCAGGATAGGCCCCGATCAGTCCGGGTGCTACCAACTGGTTGGTTGACATCCAACTGGTTGGTTGGCTACCGTCCCCGGCATGACCACGACCGTCATTCCCCCGTCCTCCAGCCCCGCTCGCCGGCTTCCCGCCGCGCCCGCACCGGCCTGGGCGCCCTTCGGGCGCACCCTGCTCGCGTTCGTGCTGACCGGCCTGCTCGCCACCGGCCACCTCTACGCCGTCATCCCGCTCATCGGCGCCATGTCGAGCGACTGGGGCGCCTCGCCCGCCACCCTCACCTGGCTCGTCAGCGCGTTCGGCTTCGGCTACGCCGGCGGCTTCCTGGTCTTCGGCCCGCTCTCGGACCGGTACGGAAGGCGCCGCGTGATCACGTACGGCATGGCGGCGACCGCGATCGCGACGGCGGCGGTGGCCCTGAGCGGCGGGGTGGGCGCGGCCGTCGCCCTGCGCTTCGCCGAGGGCGTCGCCACGGCCGCCTTCGCGCCCGTCGCGCTCGCCTATGTCGCCGAGCGCGTCGAACCCCGCCGTCGCGGCGTCACCATGACCTCCGTGACCTCCGCGTTCCTGGCCTCGGCGGTCGTCGGGCAGCTCGCCGCCAAGGCCCTCGCCGACCTCGCCGGATGGCGGGCGGTGTTCCTCGCCGGCGGCGCCGCCTTCGCCGTCATGGCGCTGGTGCTCGCCCGGGTGATGCTCCCGGACGCGCCCGGCGGCGCGGTCGCCAACCCCTACGCCGCCGTCCCCGCCCTGCTCCGCGACCCCCGGCTCGTGCTCGTCTATACCGCCACGCTGGTGATCCTCGGCGCGTTCGTCGCCGTCTACACCGCGCTCCAGCTCGAGGGGCCCGCCGAGATCGCCGGGAACCCGGCCGCTCTGCTGGCGCTGCGCTCCACGGCGCTGCCCGCGTTCGCGGTCATCCCCTTCGTCACGCCGCGGCTGGCCGCGATCGCTCCCGCCCGGCGGGCCGGGCTGGCCATGGTGCTGGCCGCCGCGAGCGCCGCCGCCGTCGCGGTGACCGATCCCGGCCTGGTCTGGCTGGCGGTGCTGCTGGCCGTCTTCGCCTTCGCCGTCGGCGTGGCCGCGCCGAGCGTGATCGAGACGGTCGGCGGCCTCGCCGGGCGGGCGCGCGGCACCGCGGTCTCCCTCTTCACATTCGTCCTGTTCGTCGGCGCGAGCCTCGGGCCGCAGGCCGCCTCCGCGCTCGCGGCGCACGGCTTCACCGTGCTGGTGGGCGCCGTCGCCGCGGCCCTCGTCGCCGGGGCCGCGCTCATCCTGCTCGCCGCCGCCGTACGGTCGCGGTGACGCCGGTCGGTGGCGCGCACCCCGACGCCGAGCGCGATCGGACACCATAAGGTGATAACTGTGGACTGCGGCGGAGAAATGAGGATCGTGCGTGCTGCCTGAGGTGGAAGCCTGGCTGCGCGGCCGTACGTCATCCTCGGCCGACTGGCCCGTAAGGGCCCTGATGGACGCCAAGGGCGCCACGAGGATCAGCGTCGTGCTGCCGGCCCGGAACGAGGCCGAGACCGTCGGCGAGATCGTCTCGGCGATCCGGCATGACCTCGTCGAGGCGGTGCCGCTGGTCGACGAGCTCGTCGTCATCGACTCTCGGTCCACCGACGAGACCGCGGCCCAGGCGCTGCAGGCGGGGGCGAAGGTCTTCGCCCAGGACGAGATCCTGTGCGACCTGCACCCGCTCGACGGCAAGGGCGAGGCGCTGTGGAAGTCGCTCGCCGTGACCACCGGCGACCTCGTCGTCTTCGTCGACGCCGACCTGCGCGAGTTCCGCACGTCGTTCGTGACCGGGCTGCTCGGCCCGCTGCTGGCCGACCCGTCGATCGTGTACGTCAAGGGGTGCTACGACCGGCCGCTGTCGGAGCTGCAAGGTGGCGGCGGCCGGGTGACCGAGTTGGTGGCCCGCCCGCTCCTCAACCTGCACTGGCCGCTGCTGGCCGGGTTCGTCCAGCCGCTCGCGGGCGAGTACGCCGGGCGGCGCAGCGCCCTGGAGCGGGTGCCCTTCGTCACCGGGTACGGCGTGGAGCTCGGGCTGCTGATCGACCTGCTCGACCTGGCCGGGCTGGACGCGCTCGCGCAGGTGGACCTCGGGCGGCGGGTCCACTCCCACCAGTCCACCGAGGCGCTGGGCGGCATGGCCGGGCAGATCATGTACACGGCGTGGTCGCGGCTGGAGCGCCAGGACCGCATCGTGTCGCTGCACGCGCCCTCTCCTCAGCTCACCCAGTTCCGGCGCGGGGTGTCCGGAGGCGCGCTCATCCACGAGCCGACCGTGCGGGACGTCGCGGTCGCCGAGCGCCCACCCATGGTGACCGTTCCGCACTACGCCGCACGCGGACGGTAGCGGGCCGCCCGGGCTGGTTGCGGGAAAATGCTACCGACCGGTAAGTTTGCGCGCCGTCCGGTGTTTCGTCCCGGCGATCCCCACGGCTCGGCCCCTGACGGAGAAGTGCGATGAGCGACGGCGCGACAGGCTTCTGCCCCGAACTGAACGACGATCTGCGAGAGGTGCGGGACTGGGTGCGCCAGTTCGCCCGCGACGTCGTCCGCCCGGCGGGCGCGGAGTGGGACGAGCGCGAGGAGACGCCCTGGCCGATCATCCAGGAGGCGGCCAAGATCGGGCTGTACTCCATGGACTTCTTCGCCCAGCAGTGGTTCGAGGAGTCCGGCCTCGGGCTGCACGTGGCCTTCGAGGAGCTCTTCTGGGGCGACGCCGGCATCGGCCTGTCCATCGTCGGGACCGGACTGGCGGCCGCCGCCCTCGCCACCGGCGGCACGCCCGAGCAGGTGGGGGAGTGGCTGCCCCAGATGTTCGGCACCCCCGACGACGTCAAGGTCGCCGCGTTCTGCGCCTCCGAGCCGGACGCCGGCAGCGACGTGGGGGCGATCCGCACCCGCGCCGTGTACGACGACGGCGACTGGGTCCTCAACGGCGTGAAGACCTGGGCGACCAACGGCGGCATCGCCAACGTGCACATCGTCGTCGCCTCCGTGGACCCCGAACTGGGGACGCGCGGCCAGGCGTCCTTCATCATCCCGCCCGGAACGCCCGGCCTGTCCCAGGGGCAGAAGTTCCGCAAGCACGGCATCCGCGCCTCGCACACCGCCGAGGTCGTCCTCGACAACGTGCGGGTCCCCGGCTCCTGCCTGCTCGGCGGCAAGGAGAAGCTCGACGCCCGGCTCGCCCGCGTACGCTCGGGCGCCCGCACCGGCGAGCAGGCCGCGATGCGGACGTTCGAGTCCACCCGACCGCTGGTGGCCGCGATGGCCGTCGGCACGGCCCGCGCCGCGTACGAGTACGCCAGGGACTACGCGCGCGAGCGCGAGCAGTTCGGCCGCAAGATCGGGGAGAACCAGGCGGTCGCGTTCCTGCTGGCCGACATGGCGACCCGGGTGGATGTCGCGCGGCTTATGACGTGGCGCGCCGCCTGGATGGCCCGTCACGGCCGCCCGATGGAACAGGCCGAGGGCTCGATGAGCAAGCTCGTCGCCAGTGAGGCGGCGGTCTGGGTGACCGAGCAGGCCATCCAGATCCTCGGCGGCGCCGGCTACACCCGCGAGCACCCCGTGGAGCGCTTCCACCGCGACGCCAAGATCTACACGATCTTCGAAGGCACGAGCGAGATCCAGCGCCTGATCATTGGCCGCTCCGTCACCGGCCTGCCGGTGAGGTAATAACTTCGCAGGCCGGAGGGGTGGCGTGGCCGCAGAGCGGCAGCCAAGGTGACGCTGGCGAAGTAGTGGCGACGCTGGTGCGTGCCCTGCTGCCGCGTCGTGACGTACTTTCGCCTGCCTCGTTCGTTCTCGGTCGGTGCTGGGATAACACCCGCCGCGACCAGCTCGCCTCGTGCGGGAGGAACTGGAGGAGTTTGGCGCGAGACGAAGTGATCTGCGCTCAAGCGGCCGCAACCCGGACAGGCGACCGGCCTGTCCGGGCTGCGCGCCCGCACCTGGATCCACTCGCCCCTCGTCCGCCACGTCCTCCACGATCAGTGGCGATAACGCGGTGCGCGGCGGTGGCTCCGCCTCGGCGTGCGTGGTGCGGCGGCGCCGGTGGTCGCGTTTTCATCCCGGGGCGGGTCAGTGCGTGATCATGTCGTCCGGTTGTCCCGGCGTGTTCGGTTCGTGTGGTCCGGGGTCCGGCCGGCGTCCGCGGTTGCGTAGCGACCTGAACCGCTCGGCCGCCTGGTCGAGCAGGTAGTACAACTGGTCGGCCGCCTGGCCGAGCCGGTAGTACAGCCGTGGTGGGACGTGCGGGAGGAGCGGGGAGCGCCGCTGGCCGAGCAGTTCGAACAGTTGCTCCGGCGGCAGGCCGACGTAGCGCGGGAGGTTCTCGTACCATCGGGCGCTGTAGCGGGCCGCTCTCAGGGAGAGGCGGATCGCGGCTTGGCGTTCCCGGTCGTAGCGGGCGAGGGCAGTCTGGAGTTGTGTCTCCGCGTGTAGTGCGTTGACCAGGTAGGCGGCGTCTTCCAGTGCGAGGGCGGTGCCGGCGCCGATGGAGTAATGGGTGGTGTGCGCGGCGTCTCCGAGCAGGACGAGGTTGTCGTGGTACCACTTCCGGTTGGTCAGAGTGCGGAAGTTCAGCCAGTGTGCGCCGTCTTCGGTGTGCGCCTGGGCGATCAGCGGGTGTCCGTCCAGGGTGTCGGCGAAGAGTTTCTCCAGGAGGGCCAGGCTGTCGGCTTCGTTCGCCTCGTGGAGTCCGAGTCCTTCCCAGGTGGTGGGGGAGCATTCGATGACGCAGGTGCTGTGGTCCTTGCTGAATCCGTAGCCGTAGCACCAGATCCAGCCGTGCGCGGTCTCCACGAAGGTGAAGGTGAAGGAGCGGAAGACCTTGGTGGTGCCGAGCCAGGCGTAGACGTTGCGTCCGACCGTGATCTCGGAGCCGAAGTGGTCGATGTGGCGTTGGCGCAACAGGCTGTTGACGCCGTCGCCGGCGACGACGAGGTCGGCGCCGGCGAGTTCCTCCTTGTCGGTGATCTTGTGTTCGAACTCGATGTGCACGCCGAGGGAGCGGGCGCGTTCGGTGAGGATGTCGAGCAGTTGATGCCGGCCGATGCCGAAGCCTTCGCCCCAGTCTTCCCCTGTCACCGTCGCCACCGTGGCCCGGTCGTGGACGTGCATCTCCCATCTGTCCCAGTGGACTGAGTTCTCCTTGATGGTGCGTGCGGATTCGGGGTCGGCACCGTGGAGGTAGTTGAGTAGTTCACCCCAGTAGGTCACGCCCCAGCCGTATGTCGAACCGGCCGGGTTCCGCTCGTGGACGGTGATGTCGTGGGATGGGTCCACCCGTTTCATCAGGATCGAGAAGTACAGGCTGGCGGGTCCGCCGCCGACGCAGGCGATCTTCACAATAACCCCCGTTGTTACTTACAGTAATCAATTAGCATCATAGAGTAGCAGACGGTGGTATCTGTCCAGGTCATCCGGGCAGGCGCCGAGCCGCCAGGGCACGTGCGCGCCCCGGTGGTAGCGGAACTCCGGCACGAGCGGCTCGATGTGTTCCGGGAAGATCCGGGAAGATCCGGACCTCCCGTACGGAGATCGGTGCCGGGCCGAAACGTTTCACCCGAAAGTGGTACGGCTCCCGCCCCGGGGGGGGGGGGGGGGGGGG